>NZ_JAHTKP010000013.1 GCF_019192735.1 Kitasatospora aureofaciens | reverse complement strand
GGCCGCAGCCCCGGTCCGGGCGAGCCGCCGCGCAACGCGGCCGGCGGGGGCGGCGGCGGGACGGACGCCGCGTTGCGGCCGAAGCCGCCGCCGTGCGACGCATCGGGGGCCGGCGGGGCCGCGGGCGCACCGGCGGGCGGGGCACCGGGCAGGCCCATCAGCCCGGGGCCGCCGGGCGGGGCGAGCATGGTCGGCGCGTGCTCGACGGCCGGCCCGGCCGCGGGCGGCGCAGCAGGGGTGGCGGGACCGGCAGGGCCGGGGGCGCCGGGCAGGCCCATCAGCCCCGGGATACCGCCCTCCGGCGCCAGCATGGTCGGCGCGTACTCGACGGCCGGGCCGGCCGCGGGCGGCGTGGCGGGGGCAGCGGGAGCACCCTGGGCATCGGGCACGCCAGGAGCCTCGGGCGCACCGGGCAGCCCCATCAGCCCCGGGATGGCGCCCTCCGGCGCCAGCAGCGTCGGCGCGGGCTCGGCCGCCGCCGGAGGCTGAGCGGGCGCCGGGGCCTGCGGGACCGGGGGCATGCCGTAGCCGCCCTTGGGCATCAGCGCGGTCGCGGCCTCGGACCCGGCGGGCGCGGGCGCGTCGGGCAGATCGGAGCCGAAGGTGCGCAGCCCGTCGGGCATGAGCATGGTCGCAGCCTCGGACCCGACCGGGGCGGCCGGCGGGGGCACCGGCGGAGCCGCCTGCACCTGCGGCGGGACGGCCGGCTCGTCGTGGCCGGGTGGCGGGGCGAGCATGGTCGGCGCGTCCCCGGCGGGCCGGTCCGAGACCGGCGGAGCGGTCAGGACGGCCGGCGGGGTCGTCGGCGGGGCCCACGAAGCGGCCGCGGCCGGAACAGCGGGCTCGACGGGCGGAGCCGCCTCGACGGGAGCCGGAGGAGCGACGGGAGCAGCGGAAGCAACCGGAGCAACGGGCTCAGCAGGAGCCGGAGGAGCAACAGGTTCAGCAGCCTCCCCCAGCCGCTCCGCCTCCGCCGCGATCGCCGCCGCGCCCGCCTCCTGGAGCCACTGCGGCGGGCTGAGCAGGAACGACGTCGCCTCGACCGGCCCGGGCGCGGGCTTGGCCGCCCCGGCCGGGTTGGCCGCGACCGGCCGCCCGTACACCTCCTCGTACTGCCGGACCACCTCATTGACGGGCAGCGCGGGCCAGAGCGTGCTCGCACCGGAGTCCCGGGCGATCACCAGCCGCGCCTCCCCCGCCGAGCCGCTCTCCACCCCCTCCGACGGCCCGTCCGACGGCCCGTCCGCGGGCTGCACCGCCCAGCACACGAAGCCCAGGTCGAACTCCCGGACCCGCACCTCGCGCTGCTGCGAGCGCGGCACCCCGCCGTTGATCCACTCGTCGGCGAGCTCCTGCGCCTGCGCGTACGTCACCACGCCCGGTTCACCCCTGTCCCCTTCGTCCCCGCTCGATCCACCACCGGCACCACCGGCACCACCGGCACAGCCACAGCCACCACAGCCACGTCAGTCCACCGGGACGGCCCGGGCGAACCCGCCGTCCACCATCAGCTCCGCGACCGTCTCCAGCTCGGGCGGGCTGCCGGCCAGCCGGACCAGGAAGGCGTCGAAGTCCTCGCCGCAGGGCAGCAGCAGCCGGGCGACCCGGTCCTCCGGGGCCTCCGGGGCACCGGTGTCGCGGGCGTCGTCGTAAAGGCAGAACCAGACCGAGCCGATCCGGTCGCCGCGGACCTTGAGCGCAACGATGCCGCCCTGCGCGTAGGCAATGCCGAGGTAGTCCTTGGTGAGGTGGTCGCGCAGGCACTTGTTGGCGTACACGACGTCCTCGGTGCCGTACTCCTCGCTGAGGGTCAGGAACGGCTGGTCGAGCAGCATGCCGAGCTCGGTGTCCAGCGCGACGCCGACCGGGGCCCGGCCGCCGCCCAGCTTGAGGAAGGTGCGGTAGGCGCCGGGCAGCCGGTAGCCGAGGCGGTCCTCGGCGCGCTGCACCAGGTCCTCGGGGACGGCGATCGGGTCGCCGCCGTCCAGGGCCAGCGGGAAGTGCACCGGCCGGCGCTCCTGGAGCGGGCGGGTGCCGCGGCGGCCGTGGTCGGCGGCGGACGTGGCCAGGCCGCCGTGGTGCCGCAGCATGGCCTTGACCTCGACCGGGACCAGCTCCATCCGCCGCCAGCCGGGGGCGGCCCGGCCGACCGCGTGGTGCCAGGTCCAGCCTGGCGGGGTGGCGACGGCAGTGTGCAGGTCGGCCCAGAGCGGGTGGCCCTGGGTGAACAGCGCGGCGTTGGCCGAGACGTAGTCGGTGAGCCGGAGCTCGTCGACGCCGAAGCCCTCGGGCGGGTCGGCGACCTCGGCCGCCGCGGCGGCGTACGGGCCGAAGTCCGGGTAGCCGTACTCGTCCACCCGGACTCCGGCGGGGTGCCGCTCGGCGCGGACCGGATCCGGGAACTGCACCACCTGACCTGCGTACGCCGCGTTCGGTGCGGCGGCGACGCCGGGCCGACCTGTCGTCATCTGGGAGCCCCCACTGGCTGCTGCAAATTCTCGGTGCGCTTGCTGGACACCAGCCTAGGGGGTCACTCTCCCGGCGGAACCTCCGCACCTGCCGAACCTCCGCACCTACGGCACGCGGCCGCCGAGCGCCCCCGCCAGCGCCTCCGCCACCCGCACCTGCTGCGCCTCGGTGATGTGCGGGTGGAGCGGCAGGCTGAGCAGCTCGCGGGCGGCCCGTTCGGCGACCGGGAAGGCGCCCTCGCGGTACCCGAGCGAGCGGAACGCGGGCTGCAGGTGCACCGGGACGGGATAGTGCACGCCGGCGCCGATCCCGGCGGCGCGCAGCGCGGCGAGCACCGCGTCCCGGTCCCGGCCGGGGCCGATCCGCACCGCGTACAGGTGCCAGACGTGCTCGTTGCCGGGCGCGGTGCGCGGCAGGGTGAGGCCGTCGAGCCCGCCGAGCAGCGCGTCGTAGCGGGCGGCGGCGGCGCGGCGGGCGGCGTTCCAGGCGGGCAGCCGGCGGAGTTTGGCGCGCAGGACGACGGCCTGGAGCGCGTCCATCCGGGAATTGAAGCCGATCCGCTCGTGCACATACTTGTCCCGGGCGCCGTGGTCACCGATCAGCCGGACGGCGTCGGCGAGTTCGTCGTCGTCGGTGAGGACCGCGCCGGCGTCGCCGTAGCCGCCGAGGTTCTTGCCGGGGTAGAAGCTGGTGGCCGCGATCCGCCCGTACGCGCCGCGGCCGTGCTGCCGGGCGCCCTGGGACTGCGCCGCGTCCTCCACCACCGGCCGCCCGTCGGCGACGTCGAGCAGCGGGCCCATCGGGGCGAGTTGGCCGTTGAGGTGGACGGGCAGCAGCGCGACGGCCCCGGGGAGCGCGCCGGCGGCCCGCTCGGGGTCGATCAGCAGGTACGCCGGGTCCGCGTCGACGAGCACCGGGCGCAGCCCGGCCCGCAGGACGGCCTCGGCGGTGGCGACGAAGGTGTTGGCGGGCAGCACCACCCCGCCGCCGGGCGGCAGGGCGAGGGCGCGCAGGGCGAGTTCGAGCGCGTCGGTGCCGTTGGCGGCGCCGACGCAGTGCCGGGCGCCGGTGAAGGCGGCGTACTCCCGCTCGAATCCGGCCACTTCGGGGCCCTTGACGAAGCCGCCGGCGGCGAGCACCCGGTCGAACCCGGCCCGGATCTCTGCCGCCACCTCGGCGTGCGCGGCCGCCAGGTCCACCAGCGGAACGTCGGCGCTCACCGGACGGTCGCCCGGTCCGCCGGAGGGCACGCTGCGCCGTCCCGGTCCGACGCCCCCATCGGGACGGTGGCGCCGCCGAGTTCGAGGCTCAGCGAGGCCGCCTCCAGTAGCCGGAGCACCCGCACCCCGGCCCGGCCGTCGGTGAGCGGCGCCCTGCCCTCGGTGATGGCGGCGGCGAACTCGGCCATCACGTTGCGCAGCGCCTCCTGCTCGACCAGCGCGGGCGCGACCATCTCGCCGACCCGGTAGGAGATCAGCGCCCGGTGCCGGATCGCGTCGGTCACCTCCTCGGGCGGGGTGAGGTCCACCCCGCGGTCGTGCACGGCCAGCCGGGCCTGCGGGTTGAGGTCGTCCCAGACCAGGGTGCGCCGGGAGCCGCCGATCAGGGTGGTGCGGACCTTCGTCGGGGAGAGCCAGTTGACGTGGCAGTGCGCCAGCGCGCCGTTGCTCAGCCGGACCGTCAGGTAGGCGACGCAGGCCCGGCCGGCGCCGATCGGGTCGGCGCCCTGGGCGGACACCTCGACCGGCTCGACGCCGGGCGGCAGCACGAAGTCGAGGATCGACAGGTCGTGCGGGGCGAGGTCCCACAGCACGTCCACGTCCGGCTGCACCAGGCCGAGGTTGATCCGCACGGAGTCGAAGAACTGGACGTCGCCGATCTCGCCGCCGTGCACGAGTTCGCGGATCCGGCGCACCACCGGGGTGTAGCAGAAGGTGTGATCGCACATCAGCACCAGCCCGCGGGCCTCGGCGAGTTCGACGAGTTCGGCGGCCTCGGCGGCGGACGTGGTGATCGGCTTCTCCACCAGGACGTGCTTGCCGGCCTCCAGCGCGGCCCGGACCAGCCGGTGGTGCGCGGCGGCGGGCACGGCCACCGCGACGGCGTCGACCCGGTCGTCGTCCAGCACCCGGCGGTAGGAGTCGGTCGCCCCGACGGTGCTGTACTCCCCCAGCACCCGGCGGGCCTTGGCCAGATCCAGGTCGCAGAGCCAGTGCAGCCGCAACGCCCGGGTGTGCTGGGCGTTGCGGACCAGCTTCGGGCCCCAGTAGCCGGCCCCGACCACGGCGATGCCGACCGGCCGGTCGGGTGCGGGCCGGGGTGGTTCGCCCGGCGTGGGCACGTGCCCGCCGGGCGCCTCGTTGGCGTCCTCCGCCTCGCCCTGCCACGACGTCATCGCACGAGCCCTCTCGCTCCGGCACCGGGCAGGCGCGCCCCGGCGGCCACCAACGGTCGTCGCGGGCACCGGAGTCGGCTCTCGCCCCGCCGTCCCGGGCGGCCGGCCGCATCCCCTCGGCCCGCTGCCGGAACGGTACCGGCCGGGGCCGCGACCCAGGGGCTTCTTCAGCAGATCGGCGGACAAGTCGTGACGATGGCGTGCAGATTGAGCCAGGGTTCCGTCAGAATCCCGGCCGGGGCCGGACGGCCGCACACGAAGGTTCGCCCACCCCCGCACCCCCGGTTGTGCGGATGTCGGTGTCGTTTGACAGGCTTGCCCCGGACTGGCCCCACCAGTCCTGCCGTCAGCGGGAACGAGGAGGAGGACGCATGACCACCGGTGAGCCGGCGGGCCCGCCCGTGCTGCGCCACCACCGCGACAGCCTGCTGCCCGCCGTCGCCGCCGCGCTGTCGCTCAAGGGCGGCGAGGTGCACACCCTGGCCGGCGACAAGCCCGCCCGGCGCCCGGTCCTGCACCCGCTGGTCGGCGAGTTCCTGGACGGGCTGCCGATCGAGCTGCGCGAGCGGTTCACCGGCCGCTGCCCGGAGGCGGTGCTGCTGTCGCAGTACCTCACCACCGTGGACGGCCGGCGCTCCAAGCGCGCCGCCCGCAAGGCGATGAGCCTGCACGAGGCCCGCAAGGCGCTCAAGGGCTCCCGGATGACCACCGTCCGGATCCGCGAGGAGGACGACCCGGCGCACGGCACCCACGCGCCGCCGTGCCGCTCGTGCGCCCCGATGCTGGAGCACTTCACCGTGCAGAGCGTCGCGGTCGGGCCACCCGCCCGCTGACCGGCCGTCCGACCAGCAGGCCACAGATCGACCGGTCGCCGCCCGCGCCCTGCCACGTCCCCGTCCCCGATCCCCCGGAGCACGTCCTGAATCCGCCCAGCCCGCCCCCGCCCCCGCCGGCCACCCTGGCCGCGAGCACCCCCGGGCGGACCCGCCCGCGCTTCCCCGCCGACGTCGCCGCCGAGCTCAAGGCGGCCGGCTGGCACCCCGGCCGCTGGCAGATCCAGCAGGCCGAGGAGTGGGCCGATGCCCTGGTCGGGTACGGCGCTCCGGCCGGCGTGCCGCACGCGGTGTTCCCGGCGGCGGTGGAGGCCTGGGCCGAGTTCGGCGGCCTCGCCTTCGACCTGTCCGGCCCCGGGCGGCAACTGGCCCGCACCCCGTTCCTGATCGACCCGCTGTGCGGACTGCACCAGCCGCGCACCCTGGCCGACCTCGGCCGCGCCCTGGGCAGCAAGCTCGCCCCGCTCGGCGAGGAGGCGTACGGGCAGGCACTGCTCGCCGTCGACGAGGAGGGCCGCGTCTACAGCCTGGACCACACCGGCGAGTGGTTCCTGGGCCACGGCATTGACCAGGCGATCTCCGCACTGGTGCTCGGCACCGCCCCGGAACGGCTGCGCACCGCCGACGAGTACTAGGAGCTCCGGCCCGGCGCGGCGGCCGGGTACCGGAATGCGCTCAGCGCAGCGGCTCGGTCCGGACGGCCAGCCGGGACGGCAGCACCGCCTCCACCCGGAACCCGCCGTCCGCCTCCGGCCCGGCCGAGAAGGTGCCGCCCAGCGCGATCACCCGCTCCCGCATGCCGACCAGCCCGTTCCCGCCGCTGGGCAGCTTCGCCGCGCCGCGCTCCCCGCCCGGGCAGGCGTTGACCACGCTCACCCGCACCCCGTTCGGTGCGTACGCCAGCAGCACGGACACCTCCGCGCCGTCGGCGTGCTTGTGCGCGTTGGTCAGGCCCTCCTGGACCACCCGGTACGCGGTCTGCTCCGCCTCGCCGGTGAACTCCTGCCGGCTGCCGCTGACCGTCAGGGTGACGGCCATGCCGGCCGCCCTGGACTGGTCGACCAGCCGCGGCAGCCCCGTCAGCGAGTCCGGCTCCTGGGGCCGCTCGTCGTCCATCCGCAGCACGCCGAGGATCTCGCGCAGCTCGTTCAGCGCCTGCCGGCCGACCTCGCCCATCAGCTTGGCGCTCTGCGCCGCCTTCGCCGGGTCCTTGGCGGCGATCCGCTCCAGCGCCCCGGCGTGCACCACCATCAGCGACACCCGGTGTGCGACCACGTCGTGCATCTCCCGGGCGATCCGGGTCCGTTCCTCCAGCCGGGCCCGGCGGGCGCGCTCCTGGGCCTGTTCGGCCAGCAGGTCCAGCTCGGTCTCCAGGCCGTGCGCACGGTCCTTGAGCGACTCGATCAGCCGCCGCCGCGCGCCCACGTACAGGCCGGTCACCACCGGGGGGACGGTCAGGCCGACGGCCACCAGCACCGATATCAGCACCTGCCCCCAGAGCGGGGTCGGATCGACGGTGGAGTCGCCGGGCAGGAGCATCGACACCATCATCACGGTGACGGCCTCGGCGAAGGCCAGTCCCGCCAGCGCCACCACGCGGCGGCGCCGCGAGGGCCACTCCCAGGTCTCGGCCAGGGTGTACAGCGACACCACCAGCAGCAGCACGCCCAGCATCCCGGGCATCGCCACCAGCGTGACCAGCACCGGCACGGCCGGCCAGCGGCGGCGCACCACCAGCGAGCCGCCCCCGATCGCGCCGAGCAGCGCTATGCCGGTCACGCCCGCCGCACTCAGGTGCATCCGGGCGGACAGGAAGGCGATCGTGCTGAGCGAGCACTCCACCGCGGCCAGCAGCGCGAGCCCGATGTCCAGGAAGGCGCTGCGCGGCCGCTCCCACCACCAGAACGACCGGACCGGCGCGCGCTCCCCAGGCGACTTGCTCATGCCTGACAGCCTAAGCGGCAACCCCGTTCCCTCCCCACCGGGATATTCCCCGACACGTCCCCGATTCCCTCAGTGGTCCAGACCACACGACGCCCCCGGTGATCTTGTCCGCCATCCGGCCACCTCGCGGACAGCAACCGCGCCGACACCTATGCTGGTCGCGTCGGACAGCGCGGTCCGCACGCGTCACACCCGCCACACGCGGGCGGACCTGTGACGATGAGCCGTTGCCGAACCCCACCACCACAGGGAGCCAGCCGTGACCGCTCCGGTCCCGAACCCGGCGGACAGCCCCGCCCCAGTCGCCGCCGCCGGCCCAGACGCAGACAACGCGGCACTGCGCGCGGACATCCGCCGCCTCGGCGACCTGCTCGGCGAGACGCTGGTCCGCCAGGAGGGCCCGCAGCTGCTGGGCCTCGTCGAACAGGTCCGCCTGCTCAGCCGCACCGACGGCGAGGCCACCGCCGAACTCCTCTCCGACATCGACCTGGAGACCGCCGCCAAGCTCGTCCGCGCCTTCTCCACGTACTTCCACCTCGCCAACGTCACCGAGCAGGTGCACCGCGGCCGCGAGCTCGCCACCCGCCGCGCCCGGGAAGGCTCCCTGCTCGCCCAGACCGCCGACCAGCTCGCCGAGGCCGACCCCAAGCACCTCCAGGACACCCTGGCCCACCTCGCGGTCCGGCCGGTCTTCACCGCCCACCCCACCGAGGCCGCCCGCCGCAGCGTCCTCAACAAGCTCCGCCGGATCGGCGAACTCCTCGACCGCGTCCACCGCGAGCAGCTCACCTCCGGCCTCGCCGCGGCCGACCCGGCCCGCACGAGCAGCGCCAAGCGCCAGGCCGACCGCCGCCTCGCCGAGGTCATCGACCTGCTCTGGCAGACCGACGAGCTGCGCATCGCCCGCCCCGAGCCCACCGACGAGGCCCGTAACGCCGTCTACTACCTGGACGAGCTCTACCGCGAGGCCGTCCCCGAGGTCCTGGAGGAGCTGCACGAGGAGCTCGCCCGGGTCGGCCTCGCCCTGCCCGACGGCGTCCGCCCGCTCACCTTCGGCACCTGGATCGGCGGCGACCGCGACGGCAACCCGAACGTCACCCCGCAGGTCACCTGGGACGTCCTCAACCTCCAGCACGAGTACGGCATCAAGGACGCCCTCGCCGCCATCGACGACCTGCGCAACACCCTCTCGACCTCCGAACGCCTGGCCGGCGCCTCGGTCGAGCTGCTCGCCTCGCTCAACACCGACCTGCACCTGCTCCCCGAACTCAGCCCGCGCTACAAGCGGATGAACGCCGAGGAGCCCTACCGCCTCAAGGCCACCTGCATCCGGCTCAAGCTGGAGAACACCCGCGAGCGCCTGGCCGGCGGCACCTCGCACGTCGAGGGCCGCGACTACCTCGGCACCCGCGAACTCGTCGCGGACCTGCGCCTCATCCAGGACTCCCTGCGCGCCCACCGCGGCGAACTCATCGCCGACGGCCGCCTCGCCCGCGCCATCCGCACCATCGAGGCCTTCGGCCTCCAGCTCGCCACCATGGACGTCCGCGAGCACGCCGAGGCCCACCACCACGCCCTCGGCCAGCTCTTCGACCGCCTCGGCGAGGAGGCCTGGCGCTACGCCGACATGCCCCGCGAGTACCGGCAGAAGCTGCTCGCCAAGGAGCTCCGCTCGCGCCGCCCGCTCGCCCCCACCCCGGCCCCGCTGGACGCCGCCGGCACCAAGACCCTCGGCGTGTTCAACACCATCCGGGAGGGCTTCGAGCGCTTCGGCGACGAGATCGTCGAGAGCTACATCATCTCCATGTGCCAGGGCGCCGACGACGTCTTCGCCGCCACCGTCCTGGCCCGCGAGGCCGGCCTGATCGACCTGCACGCCGGCATCGCCAAGATCGGCATCGTGCCGCTGCTGGAGACCACCGACGAACTCCAGCAGGCCGACCGCATCCTCGACGAGATGCTGTCCGACCCCTCCTACCGCCTGCTCGTCTCGCTGCGCGGCGACGTCCAGGAGGTCATGCTCGGCTACTCCGACTCCTCCAAGTTCGGCGGCATCACCACCTCCCAGTGGGAGATCCACCGCGCCCAGCGCCGGCTGCGCGACGTCGCCCACCGCTACGGCATCCGGCTGCGCCTCTTCCACGGCCGCGGCGGCACCGTCGGCCGCGGCGGCGGCCCCTCGCACGAGGCCATCCTGGCCCAGCCCTGGGGCACCCTGGAGGGCGAGATCAAGGTCACCGAGCAGGGCGAGGTCATCTCCGACAAGTACCTGCTCCCCTCCCTCGCCCGGGAGAACCTCGAACTGACCCTCTCCGCCACCCTCTCCGCCTCCGCGCTGCACACCTCGCCGCGCCAGGCCCCCGAGGAACTGGCCCGCTGGGACGCCGCGATGGACCAGGTGTCCGAGGCCGCCCACACCGCCTACCGCGCCCTGGTCGAGCAGGACGACCTGCCGAAGTACTTCTTCGTCGCAACCCCGGTCGACCAGCTCGCCTCACTGCACCTGGGCTCCCGCCCGTCCCGCCGCCCCGACTCCGGCGCCGGCCTGGACGGCCTGCGGGCCATCCCGTGGGTGTTCGGCTGGACCCAGTCCCGCCAGATCGTCCCCGGCTGGTACGGCGTCGGCTCCGGCCTCGCCGCCGCCCGCGCGGCCGGCCTCGGCGACGTGCTGAACGAGATGTACGGGCAGTGGCACTTCTTCCGCAACTTCCTGTCCAACGTCGCCATGACGCTGGCCAAGACCGACCTGCGGATCGCCCGCCACTACGTCGAGCAGCTGGTGCCCGCCGAACTGCACCACATCTTCGACCAGATCGTCGCCGAGCACGACCTCACCCTGCGCGAGGTGCTCCGGCTCACCGGCGAGAACGAACTGCTGGAGCACAACCCGGTGCTGAAGCAGACCTTCACCGTCCGCGACGCCTACCTCGACCCGATCTCCTACCTCCAGGTCGCGCTGCTGCGCCGCCAGCGCGAGGAGGTCGCGGCCGGCCGCCACGAGGACCCGCTGCGCGCCCGCGCGCTGCTGCTCACCGTCAACGGCATCGCCGCCGGCCTGCGCAACACCGGCTGACGGCAGGCACGTCGAAGGGCCGGTGCCTCCGGGTGGAGGCACCGGCCCTTCGCGTCCGTCTCAGGGCGTCACGGCCGGACCTCGACCACCAACCTGCCGAAATGCCGGACGAGTTCCTCCCGGGCGGTGTCCGCCTGCGGGGTCTCGACGATCACCCCGGCACCGTCGTTGGCGATCTGGACGGACCGGATGTGCACCCCCTTGGTCGCCGCCCAGTCCCCGGCCTCGGCCCGGATCTCCTTGGCGAGCCTCAACTGTTGGGGGTAGCCAGCCGCAGCCCTGAACTCCAGCTTCACCCCGGGCCAATCGGCCACCGTCCGGGTCACGGCGGCGTCGAGGCCACTACCCGGGTTCCGCATCACGTACAGCGTGTGCGTGCTCGCGTCCTGGCAGGTGGAGAAGTAGTGGTCCGCGTACTGCTCGCGGGCCATCTTCTCGACCGCCTCGCCGGCGTGCACCAGATCGGCCTGCCCCGCCTGATCCGACGACAGCGAGGACGGCGCCCCCGTCATCGTGGGCGTGAACCGGGCCGACGTCGGCGGGCCCGACGGCAGACCCGACGACGGCAGCCCCGACGACGACGCGGACGGCAACCCCGTCATCCCGCCCCCGCCCGGCGTCCGCAACGAGGACGGCCCGGACTGACAGGCCAGCACCGTCTTCACCAGCTCGTCGGACTCCGCCCCCCGCAACCGCGCCGCCCCCGTCAAGGGCGACGGCGACCCGGGCGACGGAACGCCCACCCCGGCCACCCCCGTGCGGCCGGTCCCGGAGCCGCCGCCCAGCTGTGTCAGCACCCCCGCGCCGACGGCCAGCACCGCCACCGCCGTGACTGCCCGCACGACCCCCCGTCGCCGTGCCCGTCGCCGCCCGGCCTCGCGCAGCTCAGCCAACGGCGGGCTGCCGCCGACCCCCGCCGCGCGCGTCCCGAGCCGGATGGCCAGCTCCTCCTCGAACTCGTCCTCAGTGCTCACGCCCCACCAACTCCCTCGCCGGTTCCAGTTCCTGTCGAAGCGCCTTGATCCCCCGCGCCAGGTGGGTCTTCGCCGTGGTCACCGAGCACCCCAGCTCCACCGCCACCTGTGCGACGGACAGGTCCAGGTAGTAACGCAGCACCACCGCCGCCCGCTGCCGCCGCGGCAGCCCGGCCAGGGCCGCCGCCAACTGCCCGTCCCGCTCGGCCTCCTGGACCGCCGGCCCGTCCGGCAGTGCGGAGGTCAGCACCTCGCGTCTGGTCCGACGCCACCGCGAGACGTGGGTGCGGACCATCGTCCGGCGGACGTACCCCTCGGCCGCCCCCGGGTCCCGGATCGCCGACCGCTTCGGGTAGACCCGTGCCAGGGCGTCGTGCAACAGGTCCCGGGCGTCGTGAACATCCCCGGTGATCAGGTACGCCCCCCGCAGCAGGGCCTGGTACCGCGCCACGACGAACTCGTCGAACGGGTCGGATCCGGTGCCCCCCGGGCGCATCGATTCGCGCTTCATATCCCCAGGACGCCCCCCGCGCCGAAAACGGATGACAAGACGAGGTGACAAAACGACAAAGGGCCGGGGCCCACTTCCGTGGACCCCGGCCCTCGCCGATGGACGTTCCTACTCCGCGGGCTCGCCCGCGCGGCGGCGCTTCAGCCAGAGCGCGGCGCCACCGGCCGCGACCACCAGGCCGCCGCCAACTGCCAGCAACCCGGCGTCCGGGCCGACCGAATCACCCAGCACCTGTGCCGCCGCCGGCTCCGGGGACACCCCCGGCTCGGGCTCCGCCACCGCGTCGGCGTGCGCCACCCCACCGCTGGACAGCAGCACTCCGGCCGCCCCCAGCGCACCGGCCCTGCCCACCCGTCGTCCGAACTGCCGCAGCCGTACCACCCGGAGCCGCCGAAGTCGGCGGACCGGACGCAATCTCCGCATCGAGAACTCCCCAGGACCCGTTCGCGTACGGGACCGACGCTATCCGATCCCGCACAGAGTTCTCACACCTATTCAGGTTTGGGCCGACAAGCGTTGTACGACTGTTGCGTACCCGGCGCGCCGCCTTGACGACCGCTCAGGGGCGGGCGCTCAGGGGCGGGCGCTCACGCAGGGCGCTCAGGAGTTGTAGTTGCCCTGGGCCCGCTCCAGGCCCTCGGACAGCAGCGCCTCCACCGCGTCCGCCGAGCGGTCCACGAACCACTCCAGCTCCTTGCGCTCGGCGCCGGAGAAGTCCTTCAGGACGAAGTCCGCGACCTCCATCCGGCCCGGCGGACGGCCGATCCCGCAGCGGACCCGGTGGTAGTCCGGGCCGAGCGACTTGGTGATCGACTTCAGGCCGTTGTGGCCGTTGTCCCCGCCGCCCAGCTTCAGCCGCAGCGCCGCGTAGTCGATGTCCAGCTCGTCGTGGACCGCCACGATCGCGGCCGCCGGCACCTTGTAGAAGTCGCGCAGCGCGGTCACCGGCCCGCCCGACAGGTTCATGAACGACAACGGCTTGGCCAGCACCACCCGCTTGCCCGCCAGCCGTCCCTCGGCCACCTGCGCCCGGCTCTTGTGGGCCTTGAACTTGGCACCCATCCGCTGCGCCAGCAGGTCCACGACCATGAACCCGATGTTGTGCCGGTTCCGGGCGTACTGCTCGCCCGGGTTGCCCAGCCCGACCACCAGCCAGGGGCCGTCGTACACGTCCTCATTCATGCCACCGCTCCTCACACTCGCGCTCATCGTCATCTTCCCGGACACACCGCTGCCCCGGCCGCTCCAGGGGAGCGACCGGGGCAGCGGTCTCAGCTAGTGGCGCGAGGCTCAGGCCTCGGTGCCCTCGGCCTCGGCGGCCTCCTCCTCGGCCGGAGCGGCCTGGGCGCCGATGACCTGCAGCACGACGGCGTCGGCGTCGACGGCCAGGGTGACGCCGGCCGGCAGGACGATGTCCTTGGCGTGGATGGAGGCACCGGCCTCCAGGCCCTCGACCGAGACGGTGACCGACTCGGGCAGGTGGGTGGCCTCGGCCTCGATCGGCAGCGCGTTGAGCACGTGCTCCAGCAGGTTGCCGCCGGCGGCCAGCTCGCCCTCGGTGTGGACCGGGATCTCGACGGTGACCTTCTCGCCACGCTTGACCAGCAGCAGGTCGACGTGCTCGATGGTGCGCTTGATGGCCTCGCGCTGGACGGCCTTCGGCAGCACGTACTCGTCCTTGCCCTCGATCGGCACGACCAGCAGGGCGTTCGGGGTCTTCAGCGCCATCATCAGGTCGTGGCCGGGCAGGTTCAGGTGAACCGGGTTCTGGCCGTGGCCGTAGACGACACCGGGAACGAAACCGGCACGGCGGGCGCGGCGGGCAGCGCCCTTGCCGAACTCGGTACGGGTCTCAGCGGCAAGGCGGATCTCGGACACGACTGCACTCCTCGTGAAAGCTGGCGCGGGGGTGCAGGCAACGCGAAAAACCGCCGGGACCACACCCTCAGTACGTTGGGGGTCACTCGGCGGCAACGACCTCTGCCGACGCCCGGAAGATCCGGCACCGGCAGCGCGTCGATCACGGAGCGGGCACCCGTCGAGCGGGCACACGGCATCCCTCGCCGAGCAGTTTCACGAGTCTAACCGCATCTGCGGTCTCCCGTGAAATCGGCGGCGGCCCCGGCCCCTGAGGGACCGGGGCCGCCTGCGCGGGCCTTCGTCAGTGCACGCCCTCGAAGAGGCTCGTGACCGAACCCTCCTCGAACACCTCGCGGATGGCCGCGGCGATCGACGGGGCGATGGACAGCGTGGTGATCTTGTCCAGCTGCAGCTCCGCCGGGGTCGGCAGCGTGTTGGTGAACACGAACTCGCTGACCCGGGAGTTCTTCAGACGGTCCGCGGCCGGGCCGGACAGCACGCCGTGGGTCGCCGCCACCAGGACGTCCGCGGCGCCGTTCTCGAACAGCGCGTCGGCCGCGGCACAGATCGTGCCGGCGGTGTCGATCATGTCGTCGACCAGGACGCAGACCCGGCCCTTGACGTCACCGACGACCTCGGCCGACAGGATCGTGTTGGCCTGGCTCATGTCGCGGCGCTTGTGGATGATCGCCAGCGGGGCGCCAAGGCGGTCGCACCACTGGTCGGCCACCTTCACCCGGCCGGCGTCCGGCGAGACGATCGTCAGCTTGGAGCGGTCGACCCGCTCGCCCACGTAGTCGGCCAGCAACGGCAGCGCGAACAGGTGGTCCACCGGGCCGTCGAAGAAGCCCTGGATCTGCGCGGTGTGCAGGTCCACGGCCATCAGCCGGTCGGCACCGGCCTGGCGCAGCAGGTCGGCGATCAGGCGGGCCGAGATCGGCTCGCGGCCGAGGTGCTTCTTGTCCTGCCGGGCGTACCCGTAGAACGGCAGGATCGCGGTGATGCTCCGCGCGGAGGCCCGCTTCAGAGCGTCGATCATGATCAGCTGTTCCATGATCCACTGGTTGATGGGAGCCGTGTGGCTCTGCATCACGAAGCAGTCCGCACCGCGGGCCGAGTCCAGGAAGCGGACGTAGATCTCGCCGTTGGCGAAGTCCAGGGCCTTGGTCGGGACCAGTTCGGTCCCCAGCGCCGCGGCCACCTCCTTCGCCAGCTCCGGGTGGGCACGGCCGGAGAAGAGCCTCAGCTTCTTCTCACCCGACGTCGTGATCCCGCTCACTGCACCGTCTCCTCGCGTTTGCGGACGCTGAACCCCGCTACCCAACGCGGGCAGGCGGAGCCCGCACGCAGGATGGGGTCGGGGAATGTCGGTACGCCTGGACACGGGCGGCAAGCCCAGTGGCGCACGTATGTCCCCAAGGTTACGCGCCCGCGCAGAAACCGTCCGCCCCGGGACCGCCCCTCGGACTCCCGCCCGTCCCGTCAGGCGTCCGGAGACCCACCCGTCGCGGCCTTCGCCGCCTGCGCGGAAG
Organism: Kitasatospora aureofaciens; assembly: GCF_019192735.1. GTDB lineage: Bacteria > Actinomycetota > Actinomycetes > Streptomycetales > Streptomycetaceae > Kitasatospora > Kitasatospora aureofaciens_A. The sequence continues at coordinate 175,516 of NZ_JAHTKP010000013.1, read as the reverse complement.
CGGTCCCGGGCCGCTTGCGCTCCACCCAGCCCTCGATGTTGCGCTGCTGCGCCCGGCTCACGCCGAGTGCGCCCGGCGGGACGTCGGAGGTGATCACGGAGCCGGCCGCCGTGTAGGCGCCGTCGCCGACCGTGACCGGGGCGATGAACATGTTGTCCGAGCCGGTGCGGCAGTGCGCGCCGATCACCGTGCGGTGCTTGTTGACGCCGTCGTAGTTCACCGTGACCGAGGCCGCACCGACGTTGCTGCCCTCACCGATCGTGGCGTCCCCGATGTAGGACAGGTGGGGCACCTTGGCGCCCTCGCCCAGCTCGGAGTTCTTCACCTCGACGTAGGTGCCGACCTTCGCCTTGCGGGCCAGCTTCGCCCCCGGCCGCAGGTACGCGTACGGGCCGGCGGTGGCCAGCTCGCCCACCTCGGCGCGGTCGGCCGTGGTGTTGCTCACAACGGCGCCGGCGCCGATCCGGGTGTCCCGGATCGTCGAGTTCGGGCCGACCTGGCAGCCCTCGCCCAGGTGGGTGGCGCCCTGCAGCTGGGTGTTCGGCAGCACGACCGCGTCCACCTCGTACGTCACCTGGACGTCGATCCAGGTGGTCGCCGGGTCCACCACGGTGACGCCGTCGCGCATCGCCCGCTCCAGCAGGCGGTCGTTGAGCAGCCGGCGGGCCTGCGCCAGCTGCACCCGGTCGTTGATGCCGAGGATGTCCCGGGAGTCCTCCGCGACCACGGCGCCCACCCGGTGGCCGGCCTTGCGCAGGATCTCCAGGGTGTCGGTCAGGTACTCCTCGCCCTGCGAGTTGTCCGTGGTGAGCTCGGACAGCGCCTGGCCCAGCAGCTTCGCGTCGAAGGCGAAGACCCCGGAGTTGATCTCGGTGATCCGGCGCTGGGTGTCGTTGGCGTCCTTCTCCTCGACGATCGCGGCGACCGAGCGGTCCTCGTCCCGCAGGATCCGGCCGTAGCCGAACGGCTCCGGCACCACGGCGGTCAGCACGGTGACGCCGTTCTCCTGCTCGGCGTGCGCCTTGGCCAGGCGCTGCAGGGTGGCCCCGGTCAGCAGCGGCGAGTCCCCGGCAGTGATGATGACCGTGCCGTCCAGCTCCACGCCGTCGGCGGCCAGCGCCTCCAGCGCCGTCCGCACCGCGTGCCCGGTACCGTTCTGCTCGTGCTGCACCACCGGACGGGCCGCCGGGTAGTGCGCCGCCAGGTGCTCCTCGACCTGCTCCCGCTGGTGCCCGACCACCACGACCAGCTGCCCGGGTGTCAGTCCCTGCGCGGCCGCCACCGCGTGACCCACCAGCGACCGGCCGCACACCTCGTGCAGCACCTTGGGCAGCTTGTTCGACTTCATCCGAGTCCCGCCACCGGCGGCAAGCACGACAACGGCGGCAAGCGAATTGGCACCCATGCGGGAGGCTCCTCGGTCGGTTCACAGAGAGGGCAGAGCACTCGGGGCGGGGTCCGCGCGCCGGTGCCCTGGCGCTTAGAGGATAACTGCGGCAGGAAAACCGCTCGCCGACCCGCAGCGGGCCGACGCACGTGTGCAGGGCTCCGCCGGATGGACTCGAACCATCACTGCAAGGCTCCAAAGGCCTGCGGGCTGCCAATTACCCCACGGCGGATAGCTGGTCAGACCCTACCCGAGTCCGCCCCGCGCTGTGTATCAGCTATGCCCATCCACCACCCCTCGATCCGCCGGCACAGGTCTGCACTCCCCGGCACGCTGTGCTCGGTCTTGGCTCGCATGCGATGAGTGTGTGTGCGATAGATCCCACTCCGCGGCGGATCGAGGGTTCATCCATCCAGTCGGGTGAATTCACTCAAGCGCCGCGCAGCGGTGTGTTCCGTTCGCGACGGAGCGCAACCTACGATGCCGTAGGTTACGGCATCGTAGCCTTCGCCCCCTCCCACCAAGGGACCGCTCATGACCACTCAGGCCGGCGAGGCGCGCGCCGGAGACGCCGCGCCGCCCGTCGATTCCTCCGATCCGTCCCCCACCCTGGTGTCCGCCACCCGGGGCGGGGAAAAGCAGGGCTTCGCCGAGCGGCTCGCGCTCGGCCTCTTCATCGTCGTCCCGTTCGCCGCCCTGCTGGCCGCCGTCCCGGTGGCCTGGGGCTGGGGCCTGGGATGGACGGACCTGGCGATCACCACCGCCATGTACTTCCTCACCTGCCACGGCGTCACCGTCGGCTATCACCGCTACTTCACCCACGGCGCCTTCAAGGCCGGCCGCCCGATGCGCCTCGTCCTCGCCGTCGCCGGCAGCCTGGCGGTCGAGGGCCCGCTGGTGCGCTGGGTGGCCGACCACCGCAGGCACCACCGGTTCAGCGACAAGGACGGCGACCCGCACTCGCCGTGGCGCTACGGGGAGAGCCTCCCCGCGCTGCTCAAGGGCCTCTGGTGGGCGCACATGGGCTGGATGTTCGACGAGGAGCAGACCCCGCAGCTCAAGTACGCGCCGGACCTGGTCAACGACCCGGCCATGCGACGGATCTCCCGGCTGTTCTGGCTCTGGACGTCGGTCTCGCTGCTGCTGCCCCCGCTGGTCGGCGGGCTGGTCACGCTGTCCTGGCAGGGCGCGCTGTCCGCGTTCTTCTGGGGCTCGCTGGTCCGCGTGGCGCTGCTGCACCACGTGACCTGGTCGATCAACTCGATCTGCCACGCGGTGGGCCGCCGCCCGTTCCGCTCCCGGGACCGCTCGGGGAACGTCTGGTGGCTGGCCGTGCTCTCCTGCGGCGAGTCCTGGCACAACCTGCACCACGCCGACCCGACCTCGGCCCGGCACGGCGTGCTCCGCGGACAGATCGACTCCTCGGCCCGGCTGATCCGCTGGTTCGAGCTGGCCGGCTGGGTCCGGGACGTCCGCTGGCCGGACGCGCAGCGGATCGCCGCCCGCCGCGCCGCATGAGGGCGCTCTTCCAGCATGATGTAGGGGTGAACGGGAGCAGCGCAGACAGCACAGGCGGTCACCACAGCACGCGGACGGACGCGGCGCCCGAAGCGGCGCAGGCCCGTCCGCGTGCCGCTGCCCCGGCGGACGGGGCCGCGCCGGGGGGTGCAGCCGGGCCGGTGCCCCGCCGCCGCGGGGGGCGGGTACGGATGACCGGCAAGCAGCGGCGCGAGCAGCTGCTGGAGATCGGCCGGACGGTGTTCGCGGAGCGCGGCTACGACGGCACGTCGGTGGAGGAGATCGCCGAGCGGGCCGGGGTGTCGAAGCCGGTGGTGTACGAGCACTTCGGGGGCAAGGAGGGGCTGTACGCGGTGGTGGTGGACCGCGAGATGCAACTGCTGCTGGACATGGTCACGGGGGCCCTGACCGGCGGGCACTCGCGCGAGCTGCTGGAGCAGGCCGCGTTCGCGCTGATGGACTACATCGACACCTCGACGGACGGCTTCCGGATCCTGGTCCGGGACTCCCCGGTGGCCCAGTCGACCGGCACCTTCGCCTCGCTGATCAGCGACATCGCGACGCAGGTCGAGGACATCCTGGGCCTGGAGTTCAAGGCCCGCGGCTTCGACGCCCGGCTGGCCCCGATGTACTCGCAGATGCTGGTCGGAATGGTGGCGCTGACCGGGCAGTGGTGGCTGGAGGTCCGCAAGCCGGAGAAGGCGCAGGTGGCGGCGCATCTGGTGAACCTGGCCTGGCACGGGCTGGAGGGCCTGGAGCGGCACCCGAAGCTGGTCGGCGAGCGCAAGGGCTGACAAGGGCTGATCAGCGCCCTTGGGATCAGCGCCTGACCCCGACGGCGAAGATCCGCCGGAACGGGAAGACCGTCCCGTGCGGTCCGGCGGGATAGGCCTCGCGCAGGAGCGCCCCGTACTCGGCGAGGAAGGCGGCCCGCCGCACCGGGTCGGTGAGCCAGGTGAGGACGGGCCGCAGGGCGGTGCCCTTGACCCACTCCAGGACGGGGTCCGGGCCAAGGAGCAGGGTGCTGTAGGTGGTCTCCCAGACGTCGGCGGCGCAGCCGGCGCCGGCGAGGGCGTCGAGGTACCGCCCGGGTTCGTGGACGCCGGCAGGGGTGGCGCCCTCGCCGAGGGCATCGCGCCAGCGGGAGCTGCGGCGGAGTTCGGCGAGCAGGGTGTGGCTGGGCGAGCCGAAGTTGCCGGGGACCTGGAAGGCGACGGCTCCGCCGGGCTTGAGCGCGGCGGCCCAGCGCGGGAGCAGCTCGATGTGCCCGTCGATCCACTGCAGGGTCGCGTTGGAGACGATCAGGTCCGGCTCGGCGGGCGCCGGGTCGTAGTCACGGGCGTCGGCGAGGACGTAGTCCGCGGTGGGCTCGCCCTCGGTCCGGGCGGTGGCGAGCATCGGGGCGGAGTTGTCGACGCCGGTGATCCGGGCCTGCGGCCAGCGTTCGCGCAGGACGGCGGTGGAGTTGCCGGGTCCGCAGCCGATGTCGAGGACGGTGGCGGCGGGCTCGTGCGGCAGGGCGGGGACGCGGGCGAGCAGATCGCGCAGCGGGCGGGTCCGTTCGTCGGCGAAGCGCAGGTACTGGGCCGGGTCCCAGACGGGGGTGGTCATGGCACACCTCGCAAGTATCTCGACATCAAGATATCCAAATGTAGCGTCGTTGGCACATTTCTCGATGTCAAGAGACTTCACATCGACACATCCACCGATACACTGATCGTCATGGAGGACGAGGTCGACAGGCTGGTCGCAGCGTGGCGCCGAGAGCGCCCCGACCTCGACGTGGAGCCGCTGGAGGTGCTCAGCCGGGTCAGCCGGCTCGCGCGGCACCTCGACCGTGCCCGCCGGACCGCCTTCGCCGAGCACGGCCTGGAGCCCTGGGAGTTCGACGTCCTGACCGCCCTGCGGCGGGCCGGCTCCCCCTACCAGCTCTCCCCCGGACAGCTCCTCACCCAGACCCTGGTCACCTCCGGCACCATGACCAACCGGATCGACCGGCTGACCGGCAAGGGCCTGGTCAAGCGCCTGCCCGACCCGGACGACCGGCGCGGCGTCCTCGTCCGGCTCACCGGCGACGGCCGCGACCGTGCCGACCAGGCACTCGCCGGTCTGCTCGCGCACGAGCGCGAACTCCTGGCCCAGCTCACCTCCGGCCAGCAGGGCGAACTCGCCGCGCTGCTGCGGCTGTTGGTCGCGCCCTTCGACAACATCCCGGGCTGAGCCAACATCCCGGGCGGAGCCGCGGTCAGGTCCCGGTGCCCGACGCGACGGACGGCGGCGCGGCGGGCGCGGCCGACTCGGCGGGGCTGACCCCGGCCCGGCGGGCGACCGCGACGGCGGCCAGAGTGGAGTGCACCCCCAGCTTGCCGAGGACGTTCTGCATGTGCGTCCGGACGGTGTGCGGGGACAGGTAGAGGCGCTCCGCGACCGCCTGCCGGCCCAGGCCCGCGACCATGCACCGCAGGATCTGCTTCTCCCGCGGGGTCAGCGTGTCCACCAGCCGCTCGCTCTCGGTGCGGTCGCGCCGGGCGGTGGTGAGCTCCCGGATGACGCCGGTGAGCAGCGCGGGCGGCAGGTGCGTCTCGTCCCGCAGCACGCCGCGCACGACGGCGAGCAGCCGGGCGAGCGAACTCTCCTTGGCCACCCAGCCGGTGGCGCCCGCGTGCAGGGCGCGGGCGGCGCGGTGCGGGTCGTCGGCGGTGGCCAGGACGATCGCGCGCAGCCCGGGGTGGCTGCGGCGGACCCGGCCGAGCAGGGTGATGCCGTCCGGCGGCGGGGCGACCGGCCGCAGCTGGTCGGTGCGCAGTTGGTCAGTGCGCTGGGGGTCGGGCCGCAGGGGATCGGCGGAGCGGCCGCCCACCCCGGTCGGCGGGGCGGCCGGTCGGCGGGGCGGCGGCACGACGACGGCCGGTCGGCGGCGAGCCGGGTCCGGTGGGTCGGTGGCGGGCCGAACGGCCTTGCGCGGGCCGGACGGGGCGCCCTCGGCCCCGAGGTCGGCGTCGATCAGGACGACGTCGAAGGCCCGGCCCTCGACGGCGGCGCGCTCCAGCGCCCGCTCGGCGGCGGCGGCGCTGCCCGCTGCACCCACCTCGACATCGGGCTCGGCGGAGAGCGCCGCGGCCAGGGCCTCGGCGAAGATCCGGTGGTCGTCGACCACCAGGACGCGGATCCGCCCCATCGTCACTACTCCCCTGCTCAGACCGGCCCGAGCCCGGGGCGGGGACCGGCCCCGGCGCCCGCGATCCGGCGCTCCGCTCCGCCCGCCCACCGATGGCCGGCGGGGCCGACGGCGCGTCACCCCCAACCGGTACCGCACTCAGCGTACGGGCCGGGGAACGCGCTCGTGGTGGTTTGGTGAAGTTTCGTCAGGAGGTGCACACGTGACGGAATACGATCGGTCGGTGTCGGTTTCCGTGTCCGTTTCCGTGCCGGTTTCCGGCGCGTCGTGTGGCAGCCCCAAAGACGCCGAAGCGCCGCCCCCGTACAGCTCGGGGCGGCGCCTGCGGACGTTGCTCGGACCTACTGGCCGTTGCCTACTGGCAGTTGCTCACTGGCCGTTCTTCTCCAGGGTGAACTTCCAGGCGTCGGCGACGATGTCGTCCAGGTTCGGGCGGCGCGGCGACCAGCCCAGGGCCTCGTGCGCGCGCTCGGCCGAGGCCACCAGCACGGCCGGGTCGCCGGCCCGGCGGCCGGAGACCTGCACCGGGATCTCCCGGCCGGTGACGCGCTTGACCGACTCGATCACCTCGCGCACCGAGAAGCCGCTGCCGTTGCCCAGGTTGCAGATCAGGTGCTCGCCCGGCTTGGCCGCGTCCAGCGCCAGCAGGTGCGCGTCGGCCAGGTCCGCGACGTGGATGTAGTCGCGGATGCAGGTGCCGTCCGGGGTCGGGTAGTCGTCGCCGTACACCGCGATGTGCGGGCGCCGGCCCAGCGCGGCCTGGAACACCAGCGGGATCAGGTGCGACTCGGGGTCGTGCCGCTCACCGAAAGTGACATCGAAAGAGCTGCCGTACGCGCCGGCCACGTTGAAGTACCGCAGCGAGACGGCGGCCAGGCCGTGGGCGACGGCCTCGCTGGTGATCAGGTGGTCGACGGCCAGCTTGGTGGCGCCGTAGGTGTTGGTCGGCGAGGTGCGGGCGGTCTCGGCGATCGGCACGACCTCCGGCTCGCCGTACACGGCGGCGGTGGAGGAGAACACCAGCTTGCGCACGCCGGCCCCGCGCATCGCGCTGACCAGCTCCAGCGAGCCGGCCACGTTGTTGCGCCAGTACTTCTCCGGGTCGGCGACCGACTCGCCGACCTGCGAGGAGGCGGCGAAGTGCAGCACACCGTCGAAGGAGGCGTCCAGCACCTTGCCGGCGTCCTGGATCCGGCCCTCGACGAACTCGGCACCGGCCGGCACGCCCTCGCGGAAGCCCGTCGAGAGGTCGTCCAGGACGGTCACCTGGTGCCCCGCCTCCAGCAGGTGGGCGGCCACCACGCTGCCGACATAGCCGGCGCCACCCGTGACCAGGTACTTACTCATGATGAGACCTCCAGCGGGCGATGGTCCGCCGGGTCGGCGGGGCCATCGGAAACGTGCGAACGACTGGCGCCCATTCTCCCTGGCCGCCGGGTGTGCTACGGACCACTCCCCGGTGCGCTCCGGACCACGTCCCCGGTCGGCCGAGAGCCCCAATCCCGGCCCGCTCAGCCCCCGGCCATCCGCTCCAGCAGACCGGTCCGGGCGGCCACCGCGGCCGCCTCCAGCCGGGTCCGCGCGCCGAGCTTCATCAGCACCCGCTGGACGTGCGTCCGGGCGGTGCTCGCGGCGATCCGCATCCCGGCGGCGATCGCCGCGGTGTCCTCGCCGTCCGCGATCCGGGCCAGCACCTGCACCTCACGGCGGGTCAGCAGGCGCAGCAGCCGGACCGCCTCGTCGTCCGGCTCGGCGGCCGGGCGCAGCAGTTGGTCGAACGCCCCGCGCAGCACGTCCACGGCCACCGCGGCCTCGCCGGCCCGGGCTCGTCCGATCGCCCGCTCGACCACCTCGATGCGCTCGTCGCTGGGCACGTACCCCGCCGCCCCGGCCGCGAACGCGCTTGCCACGCCACGCAGTTCACCCACCGGGCCGAGCACGATCACGGCCACCTCGGGCCGCTCCCGGCGGATCCGGCGCAGCCCGTCGAAGGCCCCCGGCTCGGCCGGTGCGGCCACCCCGAGCAGGCACACCTCGGGCCGTCGTCCGGCCACCAGATCGGCGGCGACGCCGGCCGGCGAGCCGACCGCGAGGACCCGGTGGCCGCGCAGCTGCAGCGCGGTCGCCAGCGCCTCGGCCAGCAGGCGGTGGTCGTCGACCACCACGAGTCGAACGCCCATGACACCCTCCCGGTCGGGGTCCGGCTCGCGCCCGCGCCCCTCGGGCGGGCGGCCGATGACGCACCATCACAGCGCATTCCGTACCCGACCCGCTAGGTCGCATCGCGTTGCCGGTGCGGCTGTGGAAAATCGAAAGGCCCTCGCCGATGGCGAGGGCCTTTCTGTGGAGCCCCCATGCGGAATCGAACCGCAGACCTTCTCCTTACCATGGAGACGCTCTACCGACTGAGCTATAGGGGCTTGCCGGGTTTTCACCGGGCCGGTCGAACAAGGAAGAGATTACACGGCGGCCGGCCCGGAAGGGAAATCGGGCCCGCTCCGGCCTCTCGCGGCCTCACGCCTCGTCGTGCACCCGGTCGAACTCGTCGCGGGCCGCGACCATCTGCCCGGTGCGCCGCTCCGTCCAGCGGCCGATCGGCTCCAGCAGCGCGGCCAGCTCCCCGCCGAGCGGCAGCAGCTCGTACACCACGCGCGGCGGCGTCTCCGGGTACACGGTCCGGCGGACCAGCCCGTCCCGCTCCAGAGTGCGCAGCGACTGGGTGAGCATCTTGCGGCTGACCCCGCCCACTCCGCGCTGGAGCTCGGAGAAGCGCTGCGGGCCGCACGCGGCGAGGCTCATGAGGATCAGCATCGACCACTTGTCGACGAGTTCGGCGAACATCGCCCGGCTCGGACAGAGCTGGGCGAAGATGTCGAGCGCCTGTTCGACGCAGGCGTCGCCACACGCCCCATCCGTCACCGCCGCCTCCATCGCCTCCTGGGCCACCCCCTGGGCCGCTTCCGACCCGGCCCGGGTCTGCTCCTGCGTAGTCATACCGTCCAGGGTAGCGGGAAGGTCTCCAATCCACCCTTGGTAACCGATGGAGACCTGGTCTATATTGGAGACCGTTCGGACCGGGGACGCGGCACGCCGCCCCACCGGTCCTTCCATACGCACGTACGCACGTACGCACGTACGCACATCCGCACAGCTGCACATCCGCACAGCTACCACCGTTCGCGCTCGTCACCGCACAGGAGTGCCGCCACATGACCGCCATCCGCCCCACCGTCGCCATCGCCTACCACTCCGGCTACGGCCACACCGCCGTCATAGCCGAGGCCGTCGCCCGCGGCGCCGCCGCCGGTGGAGCCGAGGTCGTCTCGATCGCCGTCGACACCATCACCGACGAGCAGTGGGCCCAGCTCGACGCCGCCGACGCCATCGTCTTCGGCTCCCCCACCTACATGGGCACCGCCTCCGGCGCCTTCCACGTCTTCGCCGAGGCCACCAGCAAGCGCTGGTTCGGCGACGCCTGGCTGGACAAGGTCGCCGCCGGCTTCACCAACTCCGCCTCCAAGAGCGGCGACAAGGCCGGCACCCTCGGCTTCTTCCAGACCCTCGCCGCCCAGCACGGCATGAGCTGGGTGAACCTCGGCCTCAAGCCCGGCTGGAACTCCACCACCGCCACCGAGAACGACATCAACCGCCTCGGCTTCTTCAACGGCGCCGCCGCCTCCACCCCGTCCGACGCCGGCGCCGACGCCGTGCACAAGGCCGACATCGCCACCGCCGAGCACCTTGGCGAGCGCGTCGCGAAGCACACCGCCGTCGTCCTGGCCGGCCGCGCCGCCCTCGCCGGCTGAGCCCTCCACCGTTCGGCTACGCCTGAGCCCTCCTCCGTTCGGCTACGCCGCCGGGTCCGCCCCCAGCACGGGCGCCCGGCGGCGTCCGCCGTCCACGGCACCCAACTCCGCGCCGACCGTCTCCGGCAGCAGCCGCAGACACAGCAGCGCCACCACGCCCAGCCCCGCCACGTACCAGCCCACCGGCGTCGCCGTCCCGTACGCCGCGGTCAGCCGCGTCGCCACCAACGGCGTCGTCGCACCGCCCACCACGCCGCCCAGGTTGTACGTCAGCGCGACGCCCGTGTAGCGCACCCGGGTCGGGAACAGCTCCGGCAGGAACGCCGCCACCGGCCCCAGCAGGCACCCCAGCACGACCATCGCCCCCGCCAGCGCCACGAACATCAACGGCCGGCGCGCCGTCTCCAGCAGCGGGAACAGCACCAGCGACCACGCCGACGTCAGCGCCGCCGCCCCCATCAGGGTCCGCCGCCGCCCCCAGACGTCGCTGCGCCGCGCGCTCACCCACACCGTCGCGCCCATGCCCACCGCGCCCACCAGCAGCATCGACAGCACCAGCGTGCTCGCCACCCCGAGCCCGGTAGTCGCGTACGCCAGCGCGTACGTCGTGGTCAGGTAGAACAGCGCGTACCCCACGGTGATCACCCCGCAGCCCACCAGCACCGTGCGCCAGTGCTCCCGCACGACCTCCACCACGGGCGCCTTCCGCGGGCCCTCCGCCTGCTCCCGAAAGACCGGGCTCTCCTCAACCCTCAACCGCACGAACAACCCCACCGCCACCAACCCCAGCGAGGCGAGGAACGGCACCCGCCACCCCCAATCCCTGAACGCCCGCTCGTCCAAACCAACTTGAAGCGCCAGAAACACCCCATTGGCCAACACGAACCCGATCGTCGGCCCCAGCTGCAGAAACGCCCCGTACCTCCCCCTCCTCCCCGCCGGCGCGTTCTCCGCGATCAGCAGGGCCGCCCCACCCCACTCCCCGCCCAACCCGATGCCCTGACACACCCGCAGCACCACCAGCGCCGCCGGCGCCCACCACCCCAACACCCCGAACCCCGGCAGCACCCCCACCGCCGCCGTCGCCAGCCCCATCAGCAGCAGCGACACCACCAACGTCGCCTTCCGCCCCAGCCGGTCCCCGAAGTGCCCGAACACCACCGCCCCCAACGGCCGCGCCAGAAACGCCACCGCATACACCGAGAACGCCGCCAACAGCGCCCCCAACGCGCCCAGTTCGGGAAAGAACACCGCCCCGAACACAAGCGCCGCCGCCGTCCCATAGATGAAGAAGTCGTAGAACTCGATCGCCGTCCCGATCAACGCCGCGGCCGCCGCCCGCCGCAACTGACCCATCCGCCAGGCATCCTGCGCATCCATACCACCACCCTGACGACCCCACCCCGCACGGCACAGCCCCCACCCGAGTGACACCGGCGCACACCCCCACCCCCGCGCCGGGCCCACGCCTCCCCCTACAACCGCGATCACTCGGCGCGTTCGTACTATCGTCACAACGTCATCGATCGCGACGCGCAGGGGGAACTTGATGGTTGACCTGGACTTCGAGCGGCGGATTAACCCGTGGCTCTTCGACAGCTCCGGAAACCTGACCGAGGCCGCAAAGAAACAGTTCCCGGACCTGGCCGCAGCTGCATCCGGGGCAGCCGCACCGGGGTTCACGCCGACCACGCCCGTGTCGGGCGGACCAGTGGCGACAGTGACCGTCAGTCCAGAGGCGTTGAGGCGTGCGGCGACCAACACCGACACCCTGAAGACCAAGTTCGGGCAGGCGTGCAAGCAGCCCTCCGCTCACGCCTCCGCGGCCTCCGAGCAACTCCCGACCAGCTGGGCGCTGCGCGCTGCGATCACCAACGCCAACAGCGTCTGGACGGACCAGGTCAAGGCCCTTGAGGATGCAATCGGCAACGTGGCTGGAAACCTACGCATCAACGCTGACAGGTATGCGCAGGCGGATCACGCGAATGCGCAGAACTTCGGAAAGAGCTGAGGCACCGGCATGAAGTTCGAGGAACTGAGGAACGTGCAGGTGGCCAGCCTTGACACCCTGGCCGGCGACTATGAGGCGATGCTTCGGCAGTGGAACTTCTCGTCCGAGCTGACCGGCGACATCATCACACCCTTGCAGGGCTCGGGGTGGCGCGGTTTCGCGGCCGAGACCGCGGCTGGGAACATCACGAAGATACGCAGCGAAATCGACGCGGCCTTCGAAGAGGCCAGCGGCATCGCCAAGACCCTCCGTGATGCCCACACCGAGATCACCGGCGCGAAGGCCGACCTGGAGGCTGCCATCCGGTCGGCCACCGATCAGAAGCTGACGGTCGACAACGACGGGACCGTCCACTGGCCGCCGGCGATCACCCAGGAGGACAAGAAGGACCCCGACTACGCCAACGCCTACCGCCAGAAGGCATCCGACGCCGCACAGGCGATAGCCAAGGCGCTGTCCCGGGCAGCCGAAGCGGACGCTGCCGCAGCGGCTGCGCTCGCAGCGGACACCGGCACTGACCGGAAGGCGTTCAACAAGAAGCCGATGGGCGGGGTCTCCGAACAGGAGGCGAAGCAGGCGGTGGACCTGATGCGGCTCGGGGACAAGGCCACGCCTGCGCAGATCGTCCAGCTCGACGCCCTGTTGAAGGCACACTCCAGCGATTCGCGGTTCGCCAGCGTCTTCTTCGACTCCATGGGGCCGGACGGATTCCTGAAGTCCTACGGCGCAATGGCCGAGTACAGCGGCTACTACGGCAACGACGCGACGAAACGGGCCCTGGCCGATATGCAGGCCAATCTCGGCCTCACCCTCGCTACGGCAACGGACGGGAGCAAGCAGCCGCACCTGTCCGACGCCTGGCAAGCCGGCTTGCGCAAGGCCGGCGCCACGCAGTACCAACTGCTGCCGGACCAGCTCCAGGGAGGGAACCCGTACGGTTACCAGATCCTCTCGAACATCCTCCGGACCGGTAACTACGACCCCCATTTCCTCAATCCGGTGGCCGAGCACATCACCCAGCTCAGCGCGGCGAACCCAGGTCGGTGGGAGGACGCCGTTAGCAAGGCCAACCCGATCGGCCAGGTGTTCTTCTTGAGCAAGGACAACTCAGGCTTCAACCCGATGTCGGGGGCTCTGGAGGCGCTCGCCAACAACCCAACGGCGGCGACGAGGTACTTCCACGACCCGGCGACCGTGTACAACGACGACGGCACGGTCAAGGCCACCGGTCAGCCGAACACCTACCTGAAGCAACTGACCGGCGCCGGAATCAACTCCATCCTCCAGGACTTCGAGCCGGACCACTTCACCCCACACAGCATGGCCGCCTCGCAGGAAGCGACCTTGCTCGGCCATGCCCTGGAAGCGGCCACCACCGGGCGGAGGTACGACGCGACCGACGGTCCGATGCCTGCGCACACACCGGAAATGAGCGCGGTGATGAAGGACGTCGTCGCGCGCTTCGGGGACACCGATGGCCCCGACCTGCTGAAGAAGGGCGGGGTATTCGCGAACATGGACCCCAGCTTCGGGCACATGGTGGCCTCGTACATGGGTGATGTCCAGATCGCGATCGACCACAACAACCACTCCCTGCCGACCAACGGCGCCCCGGCCAACCTCGACCAGGGCGCCACGCAGAAGTTGCTGGGGGCGCTCGGCCGAAACCCGGATGCCTTCGGCACGATCGCACAGGCGCAGCAGGCGTACACCACGGCCAATCTCCAGGACGTCATGCTGCAGAAGGACAAGTACGGGGAGCTCTTCGGCGAAGCCATCACGAACGCCGCTCGTCCGGGAGGTGAGGTGGCTGGCATCCTCAATGCTGTGGCGACCGATGAGGTCTACAAGCAGAAGCAGCAGGAAATGGACGCGTACAACAACAGCGTCGATGAGAAGGTCGGGTGGGCCAAGCAGGTGTGGACGGCCACCGCAGGCAAGGCGATCAAGGAGATCCCCGGGGCTGACAAACTTCTGGCAATTCCCACCGACAAGATCTTTGAGAACATCGCGAAGGGCTATCACATCAACACGTACCCGAGCGACGCTGCTGCGGACTGCTTCAACAGCGGGAGGAACGCCGCTTCGGACGCGGCAGAAGCGGCTATCAGGGAGACTGCGAAGGGTAAGGGACTCGACCCGACGTACCTCAACGCACTGGCCACCACAGCTGCCAATGGGGCGAAGCAGGGCCTCGACGGCGGAGGCATCCTGACGAAGGCAATCAATGCCTGACACTCCGGAGGCTTCTATCGAAAGTGGCCCCTCAGAACGGCGGGTGGCCTGGTACCGGCGGCGCCGGATGGTGTTCGCGGTAGTGCTGACGGTGGTCGTCGGCGCGGGCAGCGGGCTCTGGTGGTGGGCCTCCCGCGACCCGCTTAAGTTGCCTGCAAGTGCCTGCTGGTCACTGTTGGATCAGAACGACCTGCGTTCTTTGGCGGGCGCGGCGCAGGGGACGTACACCGTGCGTCACGGTGAGCACGATGGGGACGAAATCGCGCTCCTACCGGGCATACGGAGTCAGACCTGCACGGTGGCGCAGGATTACCGTGTGCTCTCAGGGGTGACGGTCCGCCTGTGGGACAAGCTCACCTACCACGACGTCTACGAGGCGAATGCAGACCCGGCGGCGCGTCGGCAATCGGACCTCGGCCCCGACATCCAGGGGCTGTGGGAGGAAGACAGCAGAATGCGGCTCGCGTTTCTGTGCGACAACCCGGCGGCGGAGTTGACACATCTCACGTACCTGGAGGTCGTGGTCTGGGGAGACTCCGAACTCGTTGACCCCAAACTGCCCTCGGTTCGCCAGGCCCGGCTGGACGCTGCACTGAAGGTGGCCAAGGCGGCGGCTACCACGAACGCGTGCGTGAACCCGGTTCACTTCCCGGCGAGGGCGAAGGAGCCCGGAGTGGTCTAGGATCGCGCTCCGCACGATGGCGAGTTGCTCGGCGGCCCCTCGCTCCTGCCGCGGAACGAGAGGCCGCCGTTGCCTCCGATCAGACGTTGAGGTCGCCGTGGTGGTCGAACTCGCCGGCCTTGACGCCCTGGATGAACCTGGCGAACTTGCCGGGCGTCGTGCGGACGATGACCTCACCGTCGTCGGACTCGCGGAGTTCGACGACGCCATCGACCGTGCGTACTTCGACGCACTCGTTGGTCGCGCCGCTATAGCTCGACTTCTGCCACTTGGGTTCAGACATACCTGTCTTCCACTTCCTTCTTGACGGACCAGATCAAGTCTCGCGACCCGTCTTCGGACAGCGCAATGGAGTCCATCCGGGTAAAGATGGCTCGGTGCTTGGCCAGGTCTGCCGGGGCGTCGAAAAACAGTACGCCCTGAGCAACATCCATCTGGACGGTGTCCAGCTCGGGGACGGGCCCCTCGGCAAAGGTGAGGTTCTCGGACGCGCCAGGGAACGTGTCGACGGCGAAAGGGATCACTCGGACCGAGATGCCGGCCTGCTCCGAGTCTTCAGCAAGAGCGTCGAGCTGATCAGCAAGTACCTTGGGGCCACCGAACTGCATCCGCAGCGCAGCCTCGTGGATGAACGCCCGGAGAGGCGTCTTGCCGGAGCGAACGAGCTGTTGGCGTTGCACTCGGAAGGCGGTCCGGACGTCGATGTCCTTGCCGGGCAGCGGTGGGTAGACCCGCGTGAAGACGGCGGAGGCGTAGGAACCGGTCTGGAGCAAGCCGGGAATGTAGTTGGTCGTGCAGGTGGAGAGCGCCTTAGCGAAGCTCTCGATCTCCGCAACCTCAAGGAAGTCGGTCGTCAGGACCTCGCGGTACTCCTCCCACCAGCCCTTCCTCCGGTCCGTGATGATGCCGGCGAGCGCGTCGATCAGTGGCCGATTGTCACAGTTGCAGGCCGCAGCGATGGTGTGGAGGCGGTCGACACTGATGCCGATCCGCCCTGATTCCATCTGCGTGACCTGGGCTGGATTCATCCCTACGTTGCGGCCGAGTTCCGAGCCGCCGAAGCCTGCCCGCTCACGCATTCTCCGCAGCTCTGTACCGAGCCTGCGCTGGCGGAGGGTTGGGTTCGAGCGTGGAGGCATAGCTTCCTTCCAGGCGAGCGGTCTGGCCAAGTGTGCCGCGCCGACTGAGCGCCGGTCCACCGCGTACCACCGTAGAGGGAAAAATCCCCGAGGGGTGGAAATTTGATTACTGCTGTGCGCTATGGTCGTTGTCACATCGATCCGACGGATCGTCAGTAATGCCTGTATCTAGGGCAGTAGGCGCCTGCTGCCCTCGCACCGCAGAGCAGCCACGCGTGGCATCCACCAGCACCGTCCTGGCCTGGCTCACGGCGACGTATCCGCCGCTTCACCTCTCCACACCACACCGCTGGGAGATTCCCCATGTGTAACCTCAACACCCCCTCCCTCACCGTCGCCCGCCAGACGCTGCGCGGGGCCATGGCCCGCACCGGCTGGCACCCCGAGGCCATCACCGACGCCGAACTCGCGCTCGTCGAGCTGATCGTCAACGCCTGGCGGCACGGCGAGACCGCCTCGCCCGTCGTCGTGCTTCTCCTCCTCAACGGCACGCTCCGCGTGTCCGTCTCCGACGAGAGTCCCGCCCTCCCCGAGCAGCGCACCCCCGCTGACCTCGCCGAGTCCGGCCGCGGCCTCCAGCTCGTCGAGGGGCTCACCCACCGCTGGGGCGTCGACCCGCAGAAGCGCGGCAAGAACGTCTGGTTCGAGCTGCAGATGGACGCCGCGTGAACCACAACCGCCGCCACCCGATGAAGCCCACGGACCCCCGCGTCCGGTACTACACCGAGGCCCAGATCAAGACCCTCATCGCCGAAGTCCACGAGCGCGGAAAGAAGTTCGGCCTGGTCTGGCCCTCCGCGACCACCGACACCACCCTGGATGGCCGCGTCCTCGTCCGCTTCAACACGGCTCCCGCCACAACCCTGCTCAACCTCCTCAACCTCCTCCTCGATGCGGAGCGAGGTGACCCGTGCGAGCCGTGACCGAGCGCACCACCGTCCACTACCTCACCGCCGAGTCCGCCCCCGACGCGGCGCTCCAACTCCGCCTCGCTGTCGACCACGACGTCCACGCCGACGCCGACGGCCACCTCGCGTTCCCCCTCACCCGCACCCAGGCGGAAGAACTCCTCTTCCTCCTGTCCGCCCACCTCGGGGTGCACCGATGAGACCGGGCACCGCCAGCTTCCTGATCGCCACCGCCTTCGCGCTCCTCCTGGCGCTCGCGATCGCCACCGTCGCCCTCGGCGTCCTCACGGCCCTCAAGATGCCGTCCCGCGACGACCAGGCCGCCCTCCCGCCGCTGCCACCCCGCCAATCCGGCAGGCAGGAACCCGAACACCACGGGCCCGCCCAGGGCATAACCACCTGAGCCGACCCTCGCCCTGAACCGCTTCGCCTCAGCCGAAGCGGTTCAGCCACGACCCGACCGCCGACTACCTCGCGTACGGATTGTCCCCCGGCGGCATCGGCGGCTCATACGACGGCGGAGGCGGCGGAACCGCAGGCCCCACCTGTGGCGGCACCGGCTGCGCGAACTCAGCCAGCCGATCAGCCGCGCGCCGCTTCCGCGCCACGAAGAACACCACACCCGCCACCAGCACCAACCCGACGACCCCAGCGATCACAATCGGCAGCATGGCGCTGCCCGAATCGGACGCCTTGTCCGCGATCGGTGCCGCTGCCGGCGAACTGCCATTCGTGGGTGCCGCGGGCACCGCAGCGGGCGAGGTCGCCGAGGCGGAAGGTGCAGCAGACGACGGTGAAGCCGAGGGCAGCGGAGCCACCTTGCTCGGAATCGGGTACACATCCGCCGGCCCCGGATCGCCCGGCGCGGTCAAAGCGATACGTGGCCGCACGGCGCCATACCCGACACTGTCATTGCGGTTGGAACCATCTGTTGGCTTACCCGCTGTACTGATAAGCACCCGCAGGACTTGATTTGCCGTCCAGTCGGTGTGCACAGCCCAGACCAGTGCCGCCGAGGCGGAAACCAGCGCAGTCGCAGCCGACGTTCCGTGCCCCTTGCAATAGCCCGTCGGGCCTGTGCAGGCATCGACGATGTCCATGCCTGGCGCTACGAGATCAACCTGCGGCCCCCGCTGGGACTCGGCCGTCGTCGTCAAGTCTTTGTCAGCGGCCCCAACGCCGACGACATAGGGCAGACCCCCCGGGTACTCAACCAGATTCCCATCCTGCGCACTGTTTCCGACGCTCGCGACCACCAGCGAGCCCTTTGCCGCCGCACGCGCGAGAACGCCATTCAACTTCGCCACGTCGTCTGGGGACGTTGCGACTGCGGCCATGCCCTGCGAGATGTTAATGACTTTGGCACCCTGGTCGACGGCATAGTCGACGGCTTGCCCGATCTGATCAAGAAAGACCTTCGAGGTGACCGCGCCTCCTTCTGAATGATTCTTGATCTTCACCGGAAGGACTTTGGCCCCCGGGGCCAGCCCATAGGCACCTTTGCCCCCCATACCCTTGCCCGTCCCCGCGATGAGGCTCGCCATCTGCGTCCCGTGACCGGTGACATCGACCCCAACCCCACCGGAGGTATCGCTGAAGTCGTTCCCCGGCAGCAACTGCCCGACCAAGTCCGGATGATCGAACTTGAATCCACCGTCGATCACCGCAACTGTGATGCCCTGCCCGGTCGAGGTCTTCCACATCTCCGGAGCATGCATCGCATCCAGATGCCACTGATCATCACGAATCGAATCCCCCGCAGCCGCTGGCGCCACGGCCGGGCCGGCCACGACACTGGCTGCGAGGAGCACTCCGGCGAAGGCCCGCCCGCGCGCTCGTCCGTTCGTCCGCCGCATCACAACTCCTCGTCAGTCTCCCCGCCAGCCGAGGGCTGTGCCCCGGACAGGTCCGCCCGGCCGCCGGGATGTCCCGACGGCCGGGCAGTCACGCCAGTTCTACTCAACCACGTTCGGGTTGCTGTGCGGCGTACCGCTGGTCCAGGTCTCCTCGTCCTCGTGCAGGTAGTCGGCCCTCTGGCGGCGGTCGCGCTCATTCCTCCCAGCTCCGCCCCCGAGCGTGCCGGGCGCCGGCATACCGTTCTGGCCGGAGCGGGCCGCGCCCTCGACAGCCCCGGCCCGCTTGCGCAGGCCGGTACCGCCAGGAGTGAACTCACCACCGGCGGCAGGGCCCTTGCGGCCGCCAACGGTCCCGCCACTAGTCGAGGCCAAGCCCCGGCCGCGCGTACCCCCACCTGAGCCGCCCACGCCGTGGCCGCCCATACCGGGGTTCATTCCGCCCATCCCGGGCATGCCGGATGCCCCGGCACGACCCGGCTGAGCCTCGCGAGCACCGAAGACGGTCCCGGTGGGTAGCCCTGGTGTACCGGTCTTCCCTGGCAGCGAGCCTCCGCCGAAGGGACCACCCGTACGACCGGGAATCGAACCGCCACCCTTGCCCGGGATCGTGCCACCATTCCTGGCCGGGACCGATCCGCCCTTCCCCAGGAAACCGCCCACTGGAACCGGACCGCCGCCCGGGAAACCGGGATTGCCTCCGCCCTCACCGGGCCCACCCGGGTACCCGGGGACCCCTCCCAACCCGTCGAACGGGAGGTTGCCACCACCGGGACCGACCGGACCGCTCTGGCTCGGCAGGGTCGGAACGGTCGGCAGACTGTCGAGGCCCGTACCAGGACGGTCGATGGGGGGCGACGGAACCAACAGCGGAGTGGAAGCGCTCTGCTCCTCCGGCAGCGGCACGTAACCGCCGCCGTGCGACGAGATCGGATCGGTGCGACTCGGCGTATCTGGTCCCTCCGGGCCCAATGCCGACTGGTGAAGCGCTACGGAACCACGGCTATAGCTGCCGCCACCTGGGCTGTAGCTCCCGCCTGCGCTGCCAGGGCTCCCATGGGAAGTGCGGATGGCGCCACCCGAGCCTGCGGTACGCCCCCCACCCGCCGAGTAGTCAGCAGAGCTAATCCGGTCTGGGGCACCCGGAGTCCCCGGTAGGTTCGGTTCCTCCAGCGAGTTCAGCGTCGTGCTGGCCGCAGAGTAGGCCTGCGCCAGCTTCTCCATCTGGCGGATGGCTTCCTGTCGTTCCCTCTCGATCGTCGCCGCCGCCATCTCGGCCCGAGCCTGAGTGATCCAGCCGTCTCCCCTGGACTTCTGCATAAAGTCGTCAAGAGACTGGCGGGGAGCAAGCTGAGATCCCACGTTGGACGGCAGGTACTGCAACTGGCTCTTGGCCGTGGCAAGCGTAGTGATCTCCGCACGCGGAGGTTCGGACACGGCGACCTGGGCGGTGCTGAGAGCCTCGCCCGCCTGGTTCATCGCGTCGCCGGCCTTGCTGGAGTAGTCGCCGAGCAGTGCGGCCGACTTCTGCAGGTTGCCGGCCCAGGTCTTGAAGCTCTCGGCGGCCGGTCCCTCCCAGCCGACCTTCTCGACGTGCGACTTGAGTGCTGCGCTGAGGTCGTTCAGGACCTGACCGGCCGCCTTCAGCTGAGTGCCACGACTCAGCACCTTCGTCGCGTCGGTGGTCCTGACCATGTCCCTGAGCTGGGCGTGGTCGTATTTCTCGAAGTTCGTTACGTCTGACATTACTTGCTTCCCCCGTCCGTCAACCTGTCGCCCCTGACACCGTCACCACCCCTGGAAGCCGTCGTGCGCAGGCCTGTTCGCCCCGGTCGCCTGAGTGACGGGGCCGTAGCTCGTGGCCACAGCCTTGTGCGCGGCGGCCGTTGCTTCCTCGTTGCCCGCGTAGCTGCCAGCGGTTTTCGCAACCGCCGTCTTCATTGCCTCGATCTGGGACACGAAGTCCGTGTGGAGCTTGACGAGCTGGGTGTGGACCTTGTCATAGGCAGCCGTCAGGGCAGTCGCCTCCACAACGTCGCCACTGTATGCGCCGCTGATCAAAGCCTTCCCCGTCAGCTTTTGCTCCTGGAGCTTGTCAGGCGCCGCCGCCGAGCCCTCCATCGTCTGCAGCAGTGCCTCGATCTTGTTCGCGAACGTCGTGAGCGTGTCGATCTCCACCTTGACGTCCTGCTTGCCGAAGGCAGACACCAGATCGGAAATGTTGGGCAACTCCGGCGTCGGAACGACGACAGGATCGTCCGCCTTCGCCCTGTCCCGAGGAACCTCACCTGGCACAGCAACCACCTCTCCCCCCGTTGCAGACGGCGGTCACCCGGGTTACGCCTGGGCCGCCTGCCCGCAACACACCGTCAACTTTGCGGCCGTACAGTCGCGGTCGGCAACGCGCCCGCCCTGTGAGCTTGTTACCGACGCGGTAATCGTAGCCATCACCTCTGTCACCCTTGCCCCGCTTGGACGCGATCGGTACGAACTTGGCGCGGACAGCACCGGGTAGACTGACCGGGTACGCCCCATCTGCCGCGCAATGTCGCACAGCAGCGACCCCTCGCCGCAGAACGGACGTGACCGCATGCCCCCGGAGCACCCCGCCACCACGCCCTGGTGGGCTCGTGCCGTCCGTCCCTCACGACCGCCACTTCCGCTCGCGTTGATGGTTCGCGCCGCCCTCGGGATGGCGGTGCCGCTCGCCCTCGGGCTACTCACACACCGGCTGGACCTCGGCGTCTTCGCCGGCCTCGGCGCGATGCACGCGACGATGAACGACCGCGCCGAGCCAACCACCCTGCGCGTGCGGCGGATCGGGACGGCCGTGCTCGGCTCCGCCCTCGGCATGCTGATCGGCACGGCCCTGCAGCACGCCCACGTCTCCGCCGCCGTACTCGGCGCGGCGCTCACCACCACCGCCTTCGCCGCCGGCGCCCTGAGCGCCACCGGGCCGCGCGGCTCTGCCGCCGGGATGCTGTTGCTGGTGTCGGCGGCGCTCGGCAGCGGAATGCCGCTGCCCCACCCGTGGTGGGCGGCGGCGCCGATGATGCCGGCGGGCGCCGCGTTCGTGTTCGTCCTCGGGCTGCGCCACGCCGCCGACCCGCGCGATCGTGCGCTCGCCGCCGCGTACGACGCGCTCGCCCGCATGCTGGCCGATCTCGGCACGCCGCAGGGCGCGGCCTCGCGCCAGGTGCTGACCGCCCGCCTGAATCAGGTTCAGGATCTGCTCCCCCGCAAGACCGATCCACGGTACGAGGCCGCCCTCGCCGCCGCCGAGGCGGCAACCGGGCTGCTGTGGGCCCGGCGCCCCGTCCCACCCGAGGTCGCCGACGTCCCCGCCCGCCTCGCGCGAGCCGTCGAACAAGGCAGCGGCGAAGTAGGCATCCCCGACTGGCAGCCGGACACCCCCGCCCGCCAAGCCCTGGACGCCGCCCTACGCTCCGCCGCGGACACGGTGGCCGGCCGCGAGGCCGTGCTCGGTACCGCACCCGCGCCCCCGCCCGACCCCTGGCGGCTCCGCGCGCGGCTACTGTCCCGCGGCTCGACCAAGTACGGCCTACGCGTAGCACTGTGCATCGCCGCAGGCGAGGCCGTCACCGCCAACTACCCGCTCAGCAAGAGCTACTGGCTCCCGATGACGATCGCGTTCGTCCTCAAGCCGGACCTCGGCTCGGTGTTCCTGCGTGCCGTAAGCCGCTCGATCGGCACCGTCCTCGGGGTGGCGCTCACCGCCGCCCTCGTCTCCCTCACCACCGACGTATGGGCCCTCACCGCCATCGCCGCCCTCTGCGTGGCCCTCCTCCCCTACGCGACGGCGGCGCACTACGGGCTCACCACCATCGCCATGACCCCAATGGCGCTGATCCTGCTCCAACTTGGAGGCCAAAGCAGCGCGTCCGAGTTCTGGCCCCGGGTGCTCGACACGGCCCTCGCGAGCACGATCGTGCTGCTCTTCGGCTACCTGCTGTGGCCGGAGCGCCCGCGCCACCGGATCGAGCCCCGCCTCATAGAAGCGACGACCACGCTCCGGGCCTACCTCGATGCCGTAACCAAAGATGCCGGAACCAAAAACGCGGGCAAGGCCGAGGTGTGGCTGCGCCGCACCGCCTACCGGTCGCTGGCGGACGCCCGCCAGGAGGTGCAGCAGGGACTGTCCGAACCGCCGCCCACCGGCCGGCTGGCCGAGCGGTGGCTGCCCGCGACGGCGGCGCTGGAGCGGCTGGGCGGCGCGGTGGCGGCGTACGCGGCGCAGATCCGGTACGGCGGCCGGGTGCCCGATCCCGCCGAGGTCGACCGAGTCCGCCGGGCCCTGGACGAGCTGACCGCCGCCGCCCGCGCGCACCGCCCGCCGACGACGGCCGCAGCCCGCCCGACAAAGCCGCACGACCCGGCGCGCAGCGCGCTGGGCCGTGCGGCGGACGAGCTCGAAGTCCTACTGACCAACTAAACCTGCTCGGCCAGCTCCAGCCAGCTCATCTCCAGCTCCTCCTTCTCCTCCCGGACCCCGCGCAGCTGCGCGTCCAGCTCCGCGACCTTGGAGAAGTCGGCGGCGTGCTCGGCGAGTTGGGCGTGGAGCTTGCTCTCCTTCTCGTCCAGCTTGGCGATCTGCCGCTCCAGCTTCTGCATCTCCTTCTTGGCGGCCCGAAGGTCCCCGCCCGACAGCCCAGCCGAAGCCGCGTCGGCAGCAGGAGCAACGGGAGCAGCAGAAACAACAGGCACCGCCTCAGCAGCCATCCGCGCCCGCCGCTCCAGGTACTCGTCGATCCCGCCCGGCAGCATCCGCATCCGCTTGTCGCCGAGCAGCGCGTGCACGACGTCCGTCGTCCGCTCGATGAAGAACCGGTCGTGGCTGATGACGATCATCGAGCCCGGCCACCCATCCAGCAGGTCCTCCAGCTGGTTGAGCGTCTCGATGTCCAGGTCGTTCGTCGGCTCATCCAGGAACAGCACATTGGGCTCGTCCATGAGCAGCCGCAGCAACTGCAACCGCCGCCGCTCGCCACCCGACAGGTCGCCGACCGGCGTCCACTGCTTGTCCTTGCCGAAGCCGAACTGCTCGCACAGCTGCCCGGCGCTCATCTCCCGGCCCTTGCCGAGGTCGACGCGCGAGCGCACCTGCTCGACGGCCTGGAGCACCCGGATCGCCGGGTCCAGTTCCACGACCTCCTGCGACAGGTAGGCGAGCCGCACGGTCTTGCCGACCTTGATCACGCCGGACGCGGGCTGCACGTCGCCCTCGGAGGCGTACGCATCGCGCAGGGCGCGCAGCAGCGAGGTCTTGCCGGCGCCGTTGACGCCGAGCAGGCCGATCCGGTCGCCGGGGCCGAGCTGCCAGGTGAGGTTCTCCAGCAAAAGCTTCGGGCCGGCCTTCACGGTCACGCCCTCAAGCTCGAAGACCGTCCTCCCCAGCCGAGCGTTGGCGAACTTCATCAGCTCGGACTTGTCGCGCGGGTCCGGCACGTCGGCGATCAGGGCGTTGGCGGCCTCGATGCGGTAGCGCGGCTTGGAGGTACGGGCGGGGGCGCCGCGCCGCAGCCAGGCGAGCTCCTTGCGGGCGAGGTTCTGGCGCTTCTGCTCCTCGACGGCCTCGATCCGGGAGCGCTCGGCGCGCGCGAAGACGTAGTCGGAGTAGCCGCCCTCGTACTCGTGGACGGTGCCGCCCTGGACGTCCCACATCCGGGTGCAGACCTGGTCGAGGAACCAGCGGTCGTGGGTGACGCAGACCAGCGCCGAGCGGCGCTTCTGCAGGTGCTGGGCGAGCCAGTAGATGCCCTCGACGTCGAGGTGGTTGGTGGGCTCGTCGAGGACGATCAGGTCGGGCGAGCCGAGCAGCAGCTTGGCGAGGGCGATCCGGCGGCGCTCGCCGCCGGAGAGCGGGCCGATGACTGTGTCCAGGCCGTCGGCGAAGCCGGGCAGGTCGAGGCCACCGAACAGGCCCTCGATGATGTCGCGGATGCGGGCGTCGCCGAGCCACTCGTGGTCGGCCCGGTCGGCGATCACCTCGTGCCGGATGGTGGCCTTGGGGTCGAGCGAGTCGTGCTGGGTGAGGACGGCCAGCTGGAGGCCGCCGTTCCAGGTGATCCGGCCGCTGTCGGCCTCCTCCAGCTTGGCGAGCATCCGGATCAGCGTGGTCTTGCCGTCGCCGTTGCGCCCGACGACGCCGATCCGGTCGCCCTCACTGACGCCGAGGCTGACCCCGTCCAGCAGGGCGCGGGTGCCGTAGACCTTCGTGACGGACTCGATGGTGGCGAGGTTGACGGCCACGTCTGCTGCGCTCCTGGGTTCGGCGGTGCCGGGGCGGCCCGCCGTTCGCGGCCGGGCACCCCTCTCGGGGATGCCCCGATCTCCCCAGCCTAATGGGCCCGCCGAACCACCCACGCCGCCCTACGCACCCCACGCACCCCACGCACCCCGGGCCGCCCTACGCCACCGCCGCCCCCGGCACGGGCCCGTACGTCGCGTGCGCGGTCCGGCAGGTGCCGGAGGCGCGCAGGGCCGCGGCGACGGCGGCGGCGCCGTCGGCGTCCTTGGCGAGGAAGGCGCAGGTCGGCCCGGAGCCCGAGACGAGGGCGCCGAGCGCGCCCGCCTCGGTGCCGGCCCGCAGGGTGGCGGCGAGCGCGGGACGCAGCGAGAGGGCGGCGGTCTGGAGGTCGTTGGTGAGCGCGGCGGCGAGGGCGACGGCGTCGCCGTCGGCGAGGGCGGCGAGCAGCGCGGGGTCGGCGTCGGGGGTGGGGACGTCGGAGTCGGCGGAGCCGGTGCCGGCCTCGTCGCGGAGGCGGTCGCACTCGCGGAAGACGGCGGGGGTGGAGAGGCCACCGTCGGCGACGGCGAAGACCCAGTGGAAGGTGCCCTCGGCCGCGAGCGGTTCCAGGATCTCCCCCCGGCCGCGGCCCAGCGCGACGCCGCCGAGCAGGGCGAACGGCACGTCGGAGCCGAGTTCGGCGGCCAGCTCCAGCAGCGTCTCGAAGGGGGTGTCCAGCTTCCACAGCGCGTCACAGGCGACCAGAGCGGCGGCACCGTCAGCGCTCCCACCCGCCATGCCGCCGGCGACCGGGATGGCCTTGGCGATGTGCAGGTGCACGCCGGGGTCGGCGATGCCGTGGTGGGCGGCGAGCAGCCGGGCGGCCCGGGCGGCGAGGTTGCTGTCGTCGAGCGGGACGACGCCGGCGTCGGGCCCGGAGCAGGACAGGGTGATGCCCTCCGACGAATCCGACGCCGTGACCTCGTCGCCGAGGGCGACGGCGAAGAACACGTTGGCCAGGTCGTGGAAGCCGTCGGCGCGCAGCCCGCCGACCCCCAACTGGACGTTGACCTTGGCCGGGACCCGTACGGTGATCACTCGTTCCCAGCCTTCGGCTTGTGCTCGGCGATCGCGGCGAACTGTTCCACCGTCAGCATCTCGCCGCGCAGCTTGTGGTCGATCCCGGCCGCCGCGAGCGCCTGCTCGGCCCCGGCGGCGGAACCGGCCCAGCCGGCCAGGGCGGCCCGCAGGGTCTTGCGCCGCTGGGCGAACGCGGCGTCGACCACCGCGAACACCTCCGCGCGGCTGGCGCTGGTCTTCGGCGGCTCGCGGCGGATCAGCGAGACCAGCCCGGAGTCGACGTTGGGCGCGGGCCAGAACACGTTCCGCCCGATGGCACCGGCCCGCTTCACGTCGGCGTACCAGTTGGCCTTGACCGACGGGACGCCGTACACCTTGTTCCCGGGCTTGGCGGCGAGCCGGTCGGCGACCTCGCTCTGCACCATGACCAGGGTGCGCTCGATGCTGGGGAAGGTGGCCAGCATGTGCAGCAGGACGGGCACGGCCACGTTGTACGGGAGGTTGGCGACGAGCGCGGTGGGCGCCGGCCCGGGCAGCTCGGTGACCTCCATGGCGTCGCTGAACACCAGGTCGAAGGCGTCGGCCTTCCCGGGCATCCGCGCGGCGACGGTGTCCGGCAGGTGCTGGGCGAGCACCGGGTCGATCTCGACCGCCGTGACGTGCTTCGCGACCTCCAGCAGCGCCAGAGTCAGCGACCCGAGCCCGGGCCCGACCTCGACCACCGCGTCCTCGGCCGTCACCCCGCCCGCCCGGACGATCCGCCGCACGGTGTTGCCGTCGATGACGAAGTTCTGCCCGCGCTGCTTGGTCGGCTTCACGCCGAACGCGGCCGCCAGCTCCCGGATGTCGGCGGCGCCCAGCAGGTGGCTGTCAGGGGTGGGGTCGGTGGTGCTCACGCGCCAAGGATACGGGCGCGGGAGGCCCTCAGAGTTCGACGACCTCGGCGAGGTCGATCTCCACGGGGTACGGCACCGAGGTGCGGAGCACGCCTTCGTGCTGGGCGACGGGCAGGTAGACGCCCTTCTCCTCGTCCCGGTGGAACTCGTGGACGATCGGCAGGTTGTCGAGGCCGCGCTCGACCCGCCAGTAGTAGGGGATCCCCTTCTCGGCGTACTGGCCCGGCTTGCGGAACAGATCGGTGGCCCGGGACGCGGGCGAGACAACCTCAACCACCAGAGCGATCGATTTGATCGGAAGAAACTCCGACTCTGCACGGTCGCGAGCGGTCCGGTTGTAGACCACCGCATCCGGCCTCACCAAGTTGCCCGCGTCAAGGAACACCGTGGTCGGGCCGATCACCGAGAACGGCCCGATCCGAGCAGTGTGCAGCGCAACGGCCAGCTCGTCGCGGACCTGATCGTGCCAGAAGTCCGTCCAGGGCCGCGGGGTGATCACTCCGTCCACGAGGTCCCAGTCGAACGGGAAGTCCACGTCCTTGATCTGCTCGTAGGTCCAGCCGCGGGACGGCGGGCTCATACACTCGCGCCACATACCAGCGAGCCTAGTTGGCGGGTGCGAGTGGCAAATCGATTCTTCGACCGGCTCAGTATCCGAACGCCCGCGCCGTGTTCTCGGCGATGGCCGTCGCCAGCTCGTCCTCGTGCAGCCCCAGCGTCGCCGCCATCGAGCGGACCGTGACCGGGATGAGGTACGGCGCGTTGGGCCGCCCTCGGTAGGGGTGGGGGGTGAGGAAGGGGGCGTCGGTCTCGACGAGGACCCGGTCGAGCGGGGTGGCGGCGAGCGCGTCGCGCAGGGGCTGGTTGGCCTTGAAGGTGACCGGGCCGGCGAAGGAGAGGTACCAGCCGTGCTCGGCGCAGACCTTGGCCATCTCGGCATCGCCGGAGTAGCAGTGGAAGACGGTCCGCTCGGGGGCGCCCTCCTCCAGCAGGACGGCGATGACGTCCTCGTGGGCGTCGCGGTCGTGGATGACCAGGGCCTTGCCGTGCCGCTTGGCGATCTCGATGTGCCGGCGGAACGACTCCTTCTGGATCTCCACACCCTCGGGCCCGGTGCGGAAGTAGTCGAGCCCGGTCTCGCCCACCGCCCGGACCTGCGGCAGCGCGGCGAGCGCGTCGATCTCCGCCAGCGCGGAGTCGAGCGCGGCCTGCCCGCCCGCCGGCCGCTGCTGCCCGGACCAGCCGTCGGGGTCGCCGAGGAAGATCCGCGGCGCCTCGTTGGGGTGCAGGGCGACGGCCGCGTGCACCTGCTCGTACTGGGCCGCCAGTTCGGCGGCCCAGCGCGAGCCGGGTACGTCGCAGCCGACCTGGACGACCGTGCTGACCCCGACGGAGGCGGCCCGGGCCAGGCCCTCGGCGGGGGTGCCGGACTGCATGTCGAGGTGGGTGTGCGAGTCGGCCACCGCCACGGCCAGGGGTTCGGGCAGCGGCGGCGGGGTCGACCGGTCGTCCTTGGGAGCCATCAGGAGGCGGGCTTCTCTTCGAGGCGCGGGAACAGGATGTCGCCCTTGACGACGGTGGCACCAGCGGGCAGCCGGCCCCAGTCGGCCACGGTGGCGATGGTCTGCGCGGACAGCGCCCCCAGCCCCTCGGCAGCCCCCAGCGAGTCCCACAGCTTCTCGGCGGTGGACGGCATCACCGGGTTGAGCAGCACTGCGGTGGCGCGCAGCGACTCGGCGGCGGTGTACAGGATGGTGGCGAGGCGCGCCCGCCCCTCCTCCGAGTCGTCCTTGGCGACCTTCCAGGGCTCCTGCTCGGTGAGGTAGCCGTTGACCTGCTTGACGAACTCGAAGATCGCCGCGAGGCCGCCCGCGAAGTCGAGCTCCTCGCCGATCTTGCGGTCGGCGGTGGCGACGGCGGCCGTGAGGCCGTCGGCGACCGCCTGCTCGGCCTCGCCCGGCGCCGGGCAGGCCGGCAGCACCCCGTCGAAGTACTTGCCGACCATCGCGGCGACCCGGGAGGCCAGGTTGCCGAAGTCGTTGGCGAGCTCGGAGGTGTACCGGGCGGTGAAGTCCTCCCAAGAGAACGAGCCGTCCGTGCCGAACGGGATCGCCCGCAGGAAGTAGTAGCGGTACGCGTCCACGCCGAAGTGCGACGTCAGATCCGTCGGCGCGATGCCGGTCAGGTTGGACTTGGACATCTTCTCGCCGCCGACCATCAGCCAGCCGTTGGCGACGACCCGCTTGGGCAGCGGCAGCCCGGCGGCCATCAGCATGGCGGGCCAGATGACGGCGTGGAACCGGAGGATGTCCTTGCCGACCAGGTGGACCGAGGCCGGCCACAGCTCGGCGAAGCGCTCCGGGTCGCTGCCGTAGCCGGCGGCGGTGATGTAGTTCTGCAGCGCGTCGACCCACACGTAGAGGACGTGCTTCTCGTCCCAGGGCAGCGGCACGCCCCAGTTGAAGGTGGAGCGGGAGATCGAGAGGTCCTGCAGGCCCTGCTCGACGAAGCGCAGCACCTCGTTGCGGGCGGACTCGGGGGCGATGAAGCCGGGGTTCTCGGCGTAGAACTCCAGCAGCTTGGGGCCGTAGGCGGAAAGGCGGAAGAAGTAGTTCTCCTCCTCCAGCCACTCGACGGGCTTCTTGTGGATCGGGCAGAGCTTCTCGCCCTCGGTGGCGCCGTCGAGCAGTTCGGCCGGGAGCTTGTACTCCTCGCAGCCGACGCAGTACGGGCCGGAGTAGCCACCCTTGTAGATCTCGCCCTTTTCGTACAGGTCCTGGACGAATTCCTGGACGCGGTCGGTGTGCCGCTGCTGGGTGGTGCGGATGAAGTCGTCGTTGGCGATCTCCAGGTGCTCCCAGAGCGGCTTCCAGGCCTCCTCGACCAGCTTGTCGCACCACTCCTGCGGACTGACGCCGTTGGCCTCGGCGGTCCGCATGATCTTCTGGCCGTGCTCGTCGGTGCCGGTCAGGTACCACACCTTCTCGCCGCGCTGGCGGTGCCAGCGGGTGAGGACGTCGCCCGCCACGGTGGTGT
This sequence comes from Kitasatospora aureofaciens, assembly GCF_019192735.1. Taxonomy (GTDB): domain Bacteria; phylum Actinomycetota; class Actinomycetes; order Streptomycetales; family Streptomycetaceae; genus Kitasatospora; species Kitasatospora aureofaciens_A. The sequence continues at coordinate 145,540 of NZ_JAHTKP010000013.1, read as the reverse complement.
ACGCGTGGCCCAGGTGCGGGCGATCGTTGACGTAGTAGATCGGGGTGGAAACGTAGTACGCCGGGGCGCTCGCCCCGGTGGTGCTGTGGTCTGCAGTGGCCGCCATGGTCGGCAAGCTTAGTCGCGCGCGCGGGTGGCCCTCGACCGTGTTCCACCCGCCGGACGGCCCCCACGGACAAGGCCACCACGGACAGACGGCCACCATGGAGAAGGGGCCGCCCTCGACCGCAGTCACCTGCGGGAGGGCGGCCCCGTGTGCGCTCCCGGTGTCAGCCCAGCAGCCGCGACCAGAACCGGGCCCAGCGTCCGCGCGGCTTGTCGGGCCGGGGCACCGCGGGCGCCCCGGCCGGCTCGGCGTGCGCCGGGTAGCCGGGGGCGTGCTGCCAGGGCTGGTCGGCGACGGCCACCCGGCCCTCGCGCATGATCCGGACGGTGTGTCCGCCACACCCCGGGCAGGTCGGCTTGAGCAGCGGGGACGGTACCCGGACACCGTTGGCGTGGTACTCGAACACGACGTGGCCGTCCCTGGCGATGTGGTGCTCGATGTCGTACGCCTGCTCCCACCCGTACGCGCACTTCAGGCACGCGAAGGAGTAGGCCTCCCGTACGGTCTCGACGGGAGTGTGCGGCCGGCCGGCCAGGCCGGGGTCGCTCAGCGCGTTGCCACCGAGGGGGCTACCAACGATCTCGCTCATGCGCCCACCTCGCTCCGCTCGGCGGTCGCTTCGCGAAACGCGCACCAGCCATCGGGTCGCTCGCTACGCTCGCTCATAGCCGTCTCCCAGCGCCCGCCGGGCGCTCGCCCGGCTGGGTCTTTCCGTTCCAGGAAATGCCCGGACCGCCCCGGCCGATGCCCTGCTTGTGAAGACTTGGATGCGGGTTGGGGATCCCTATACGAAGGGTGGGATCCATTGCGAAAACCGCGCCCAAAGCTTCAGCTCAGTGGGCGTTTACCGGGGCCTTCACTCCAAGGTACGCGTCACCGTCCGCCCCGCAACCCCCGGAATTCACCCCCTTTTCAAACCCTCGTTCAAGCCGTCCTTCTTGGCCGCGACGACCGCGTCGAACACCTCCCGCTTGGGCAGCGAGAGCTCCGCCGCGACGGCCGCGATGGCCTCCTTGCGGCGCTCCCCGGCCTCCTCCCGGACGGCCACCAGCCGGGCCAGTTCGGCCGGGGTGAGTTCCTGCGGCGCGGCCGGCGGGGCGCCGGCGACGACCACGGTGATCTCGCCCTTGACGCCCTCGGCCGCCCAGGCCGCCAGCTCGCCGATCGGGCCGCGCTTGACCTCCTCGTAGGTCTTGGTGAGCTCCCGGCAGACGGCGGCCGGCCGGTCGGCGCCGAAGGCCTCGGCCATCGCGGCCAGCGCGTCGGCGATCCGGTGCGGCGCCTCGAAGAAGACCATGGTGCGCGGCTCGGCGGCGACGGAGGCGAGTTGCCGGGCCCGGTCACCGGTCTTGCGCGGCAGGAAGCCCTCGAAGGTGAAGCGGTCCACCGGCAGCCCGGACAGGGCGAGCGCGGTGAGCACGGCGGACGGCCCGGGCACCGCGGTGACCTTGATGTCGGCCGCGACGGCCGCGGCGACGAGCCGGTAGCCGGGGTCGGAGACGGAGGGCATCCCGGCGTCGGTGACCAGCAGCACCCGGGCGCCGCCGAGCAGCGCCTCGACCAGTTCGGGGGTGCGGCCGACCTCGTTGCCCTCGAAGTAGGAGACCACCCGCCCGGCGGGTGTCACCCCGAGCGCCTGGGTGAGCCGGCGCAGCCGCCGGGTGTCCTCGGCCGCGATCACGTCCGCGGTGGCGAGTTCGGTGAGCAGCCGGGGCGGGGCGTCCGAGACGTCGCCGATGGGGGTGCCTGCGAGAACGAGTACTCCTGTCACGGGCCCCATCCTTCCAGCTAAGAGCCGCCGGGGGCTTTTGGTGACGATTCGGGCAGCTTCCGAGGGACCGGTACGACCATAGGAAAGCGCCCCTACGATGTGGCGGATGAACGGCGACACGGCGGCGCAGACGCCCACTGGTACGGACCGCACCGCGCAGGACACCGCGCAGGGCGGCGTCGGCGTGACGGTCCTGCCCTCCGACGCCGTCCCCTCCGACGAAGTCCCCTCCGACGCCGTCCCCTCCGACGAAGTCCCCTCCGACGCCGTCCCCTCCGACGAAGTCCCCTCCCCCGCCGTCCCGGCCCCGCGCCCGCCCGTAGCGGACCGGCCAGGCACCTGGCGGCAGCGGCTGACCGGATTCGGCTACGCGCCCCGCCCGGCCGTCCCCCTGACCGAGCGCCTGGTGCCGCCGATGCCGGACGGCCCCGGAGTGACGCCGGAGTCGGTCCCGCCGTCCCCACTGCTGCTGCGCCTGGGCATATCCGTGCCGCCGGCCCTCTGGTCGTGGCTGTGCCGCTGGGCGGGCTGGCTGGGCCCGCTCGCGGTGGCCCTGTTCGCCGGGATCCTGCGGTTCACCAACCTCGGCCAGCCGCACGCGATCATCTTCGACGAGACGTACTACGCCAAGGACGCGTACGCGCTCTGGCACGGCGGCTACGAGATCAGCTGGCCGGACGGCGCCAACGAACAGATCATGAAGGACGACGGGACGATCCCGTACCGCCCGATGGCCGGCTACGTCGTCCACCCGCCGGTGGGCAAGTGGATCATCGGCTTCGGCGAGTGGCTGTTCGGCATGAACCCCTTCGGCTGGCGGTTCGCGGTGGCCCTGCTCGGCACCCTGTCGGTGCTGATGGTGGCCCGGATCGCCCGCCGCCTGTTCCGCTCCACCCTGCTGGGCTGCGTGGCCGGCCTGCTGCTCTCGGTGGACGGCCTGCACTTCGTGCTCAGCCGCTCGGCCCTGCTGGACCTGGTGGTGATGTTCTGGATCCTCGCCGCCTTCGGCTTCCTCCTCCTGGACCGCGACCACACCCGGGCCCGGCTGGCCGCGAGGCTCGACGGGATCGCGGACGCCGCCCTGGCGCAGCAGGTCCACCTCGGCTGGCGCCCGTGCCGGATCGCGGCCGGCGTCTGCGTCGGCCTGACCTGCGCGACCAAGTGGAGCGGCCTGTACGTCGCGGCGGCCTTCGGCCTCATGACGGTGCTCTGGGACGCGGGCGCCCGCCGCCTGGCCGGCGCCCCGCGCCCGTACCTGGCGGCGCTGACCCGGGACGCCCTGCCCGCCTTCGGCTCGATCGTCGTGGTCTCACTGGGCGTCTACATCGCCTCCTGGTGGGGCTGGTTCGCCAGCAGCAACGTGCCCGGTCAGGGCGGCTGGGGCCGCGACTGGGCGGCCGGCCGGAGCACCGACTACCCGTGGATCCCGGAGGGCCTGCGCGCCCTGTGGCACTACCACTCCACGATGTACGACTTCCACACCCACCTGAGCGACCCGCACACCTACCAGTCCAACCCGTGGAGCTGGCTGGTGCTGGGCCGGCCGGTGTCCTTCTACTACGAGTCCCCGAAGCAGGGCCAGAACGGCTGCACCGCCTTCGAGTGCGCCCGCGAGGTGCTCGGCATCGGCACCCCGCTGCTGTGGTGGGCGGGCTGCATCGCGCTGGTCTACTGCCTGTGGCGCTGGGCGGCCCGACGGGACTGGCGGGCCGGCGCGGTGCTGTGCGGCCTGGCGGCCGGCTACCTGCCCTGGTTCGCCTACCAGCAGCGGACGATCTTCCTCTTCTACGCGGTCGCCTTCGTCCCGTTCCTGGTGCTCGCGGTGACCATGCTGGTCGGCGCGCTGATCGGCCCGCCCGGCGCGTCCCGGGACCGCCGGATCATCGGCTCGGCGTCGGCCGGCCTGCTGATCCTCCTGATCGTCTGGAACTTCCTGTTCTTCTTCCCGCTGTACACCGGGCAGACGATCCCGATGGACGAGTGGCGCCAGCGGATGTGGTTCAACAGCTGGATCTAGCCACCCGCGGGGGCGCGGACCGTCCGTATGCGGTGTGCGACACGTACCAGAGCCGTCCATATACGGTGCGCGACACGTACCAGAACCGTCACAACTGCCGGGCGTTTCGTCGGCGTACCGACTGCGCCTGCCTAGGGTGGATCCTTGTACCGCGTTGCCGGCCCCGGTCGGCTGCGTCCAGTCGCCAGACCCTTGGGGGAGCAGCACCATGCGCAGAGGCGCGAAGATCGGCATCATCACCGGCGTGTCCGTCGTCGTGCTCGCGGGCGGCGGCTACGGGGCGTACAGCCTGGTCGGCGGCTCCGGCGACTCGTCGTCCTCGGCCAAGAAGCCCCGGACGGTGGTCGCCGAACCGCCCTCCGCCGACCAGGCGGCGAACGGCGCGAAGGACTTCCTGGCGGCCTGGGCGGCCGGCGACGTGGCGAAGGCCGCCTCGCTGACCGACGACCCGGCGGCGGCCACCACCGCGCTGACCGCCTTCCGGGACCAGGTGAAGCCGAGCGCGCTGACGCTGGCCCCGGCCGGCCCGGCCACCCCGCAGGCCTTCGCCTCGGCCACCGGCACCCCCACCCCGGCCGCCAAGCCGTCCGCCGGGGCCTCCGCCTCGGCGACGCCCTCGGCCACCGGCACCCCCGGCGCGACCGACTCGCCGTCCGCCTCCGCCACGCCCGCGCCCGCCGGCGTGCTGATGGGCTTCAAGGCGCGCGCCGAGTTCGCGGGCACCAGCCGGGTCTGGGACTACAACGGCTTCCTGAGCGTCGTGAAGATGAGCGACGACACCCCGGCCGTGCACTGGGCGCCGACGGTGATCCACCCGCACCTGTCCGGGAACGAGACGATCGCCACCCAGCAGGTCTTCGCCCCGCCGTCCACCGTGGTGGACCGCAACGGCAAGCCGCTGTCCGGCGCCTCGCTCACCCCGGCGCTGATCTCCACCCTGCAGGACAACGCCCACAAGCTGCTGCCGCCGGACCCGAACAAGGACCAGGACGCGGGCAGCGCGGTGGTGATCAGCGACCCGGCCGGCAAGACCGCCGCCGACAAGCTGTTCACCATCGTCGAGCCCAAGCCGGGCAAGCCGTTCAAGGTGACCATCGACAACGCGATCCAGGCCGCCGCCGAGAAGGCGATGACCGACCTGGGCGGCAAGTCCGGTTCCATCGTCGCGATCGAGCCGAGCACCGGCCAGGTGCTGGCCTTCGCCAACGCCCCGGCCAACGGCCAGAACCGGGCCTTCGCCGGCCTGCTCGCGCCCGGCTCGACCATGAAGATCGTCACCTCGACGGCCCTGCTGGAGGCCGGCGTCAACCCGGACACCGTGGTGGCCTGCCCGGAGAAGAGCAGCAACCCGGTGGCGATCCCGAACGACTTCCCGGGCGCCTTCCCGAACAACACGCTCCAGCAGGACTTCATGGTGTCCTGCAACACGGCCTTCATCAATCAGGGCCTGACCAGCCTGAAGCCCGAGACGCTGTCCGCCACCGCCAAGGACGTCTACGGCATCGGCCTGGAGTGGAAGACCGGCCTGCCGAACGCCGACGGCAAGGTGCCGCCGACCCCGGGCAGCAAGGACGAGCAGGCCATGAACTACATCGGCCAGGGCAAGGTCCAGATGAACCCGCTGGCCATCGCCTCGATCACCGCGACCGTCCAGAGCGGCGCGTTCAAGCAGCCCATCCTGGTCGCCGGCCTGCCGCAGCAGACGGCGGCCCGCCAGATCTCGCCGGACGTCGCCGGCAAGCTGCGCGCGATGATGAACGCCACCGCCACCGGCGGCACGGCCAAGGACGTGATGGCCGGGATCACCGACAACGCGGGCGCCAAGACCGGCTCCGCCGAGGTCGCCGGCGCGTCCACCACCAACAGCTGGTTCACCGCCTTCCGGGGCAACATCGCGGTCGCGGCCGAGGTGCAGGGCGGCGGCCACGGCGTCGACGCGGCCGGGCCGGCCGTCGCCTCCCTCCTCAAGGCGTTCGGCAACCGGTAAGCCCCCCCCCCGGAGCCCGCTCAGCCTCGCGGCAGGGCGGGTTCCGGCCTGTCCGGCCTGCTTCCCGGCCCTCGGCGATCCGGGACCGCCGGCCGACGGGTCCAGCGCCGGACCGCCAGCCGGGGCCAGATCACCAGGACCACCGGCAGCGCCAGGTACCCGAACCGCCCGGCCGGGGCCAGCATGAAGGCGATCGCCAGCCCGGCGGCCAGCAGGTCGGCGGCGCCGATCGCGGACACCGGCGGCCGGGCCACCAGCCAGATCGCCACCGCGACCCCGCCCAGGGTCATCAGCGTCAGCGAGACGGTGTGCCCGGTCGGCCCGAAGCCGGCCAGGACCTTGCCTGGCAGCGGGCTGCCCGCCGGGGTGCGGATCGCGGTCAGCCCGAGCGGGAAGCGCACCACCTGCTCGCGCAGCGCGTCCGCCCTGGTCAGCGCGGACGGCAGGATCACGGCCAGGCTCGCGCCGACCGCGATCAGCCCGGTCCGGGCGGCCGGGCGCCGCCCGTACAGCCGCCACAGCAGCAGGACGGCGACCGGCAGCGCGGGCCAGGCCGTCCACTTGAGGGTGCAGGCGAGGGCGAGGACCAGGCCCGCGCCGACGGTGCGGTCACGCTCGGCGAGCGCCATGGCGAGGCAGCAGACGCCGATCAGCGGCAGGTCGACCCCGCCGACCGCGAGAGCGAGGGCTATCAGCGGCGAGGCGGTGAGCACGGCGAGCGGCAGCAGCGGGGCGCGGTCTCGGGACGGCCTCAGCAGCCGCCAGCTGGCCAGCAGGCAGACGAGGAAGGTGAGCGCGAACCAGATCCGGGCGTCCCCGGCGACACGGGTCAGGGCGTCGCCGCTGCCGAGCAGCTGGCGCGGCATCCCGAACAGGGTCATCGCCGGCAGGTACGGGTTGTAGTCGGTGACCACCACGGGGTGCTGCAGGTAGGGGCTGCCGGTGGTGAGCAGCAGGTGCGCCGAGCGTTCGACCACCATCACCTCGGACTGGTGGCGGCCCTGGAAGGCGAGGAGCGCGAGCGGCACGAGGACGGCCCCGGTCAGGGCGACCGCGGCGGCGGAGCGGGCCGCGTAGCGGCGCGGGAGGGCCAGGCAGAGCAGCCCGGCGAGGGCGTACGCGGGGGCCGCGATGGTGCCCCAGAGGCGCTGGTTGGGCAGGTCGGAAACGAGCGGGAAGGCCGCCGCCCAGCCGGCCGCGATGGCGCAGCCGAGCAGTTGGACGCTGCGCAGGGAGGCGAGTCGGGAGGGATTCAGCCGATCGGGCGTGGGCGGGAACGTGCTCTCGCCACGCTGACGGGGGACGGCCCGGGAGACCAGGCCGCGCAGCTGGCGGCCGGGTCTGGAGGGCGGGACGGAGGTCGGGGCGGCCGGCGTTCTGGTCCGGCCGGTGAACCGGCCGCGCGGACGGGCGAAGCCGGGCGTGCGGGTGCTCACCATGGTGGAAGGTTAGGGGTGGGGGCCGGGCGCTGTCGCCACCGGGACCGGCGGAGAGTCCCAGGTGACACGGGAAGGGCCGCCCGGTGTCGTACCGATCGGCGGCCCTTCGCGTGCGGACGTTTCCGGTCTCAGCCGGTCGTGCTGTCGGCCGGGACGGCCGGCTGCTCCGCCTGCCGCTCCAGCTTGGAGTGCTTGATGCTGTAGCCGAAGTAGACGACCACGGCGACGGCGAGGGCGATCGCCCCGGCCCGGAAGGTGTCGGCGTGCAGGCCGGTGATCAGGTAGCCGCAGAAGCCGACGCTGAGCAGCGGGACGACCGGGTAGCCGGGCACCCGGAAGCCGCGCGGCAGGTCGGGCTGGGTGCGGCGCAGGATGATCACGCCGATCGAGACGACCGAGAAGGCGATGAGCGTCCCGAGGCTGGTGATGTCGGCCAGGGTTTTCAGCGGGATGAACGCGGCCAGCACGCCCACACCGACGCCGACCACGATGGTGTTCCAGACCGGGGTGCCGGTGCGCGGCGAGAGCTGGGCGAAGCGCTTGGGCAGCATGCCGTCGCGGCCCATCGAGTAGAGGATGCGGGTCTGGCCGTAGATCACCACGAGGGTGATGCTGAAGATCGAGATGATCGCGCCGACCGCGAAGACCATCGCGGGCCAGCTCTGGCCGGTGATGTCCTGGAGGATCTGGGCGAGGCCGGCCTCCTGGCCGCCGAACTTCTGCCAGGGCTGGGCGCCGATGCCGGCCAGGGCGACCAGGATGTAGAGCAGGGTCACCACGACCAGCGAGATGATGATCGCCAACGGCAGGGTCCGGCGGGGGTTCTTGACCTCCTCACCGGCGGTGGACACGGCGTCCAGGCCGATGAACGAGAAGAAGATGCTGGACGCCGCGACCTGCACGCCGCCGATGCCGAGCGGCATGAACGGGGTCAGGTTGCCGGAGTGGAAGCCGGTCAGCGCGACGCCGACGAACAGCACCAGGATGAGGATCTTGATCCCGACCATGGCCGCGTTGACCTTCACCGACTCGCTGACACCGCGGACCAGCAGGAAGCAGACCATGGCGACCAGCAGCAGCGCCGGCAGGTTGAACCAGTGGGTGCCGTCCGGCGCGCCCGACAGTTGCTCGGGGATCTCGACCCCGAAGGCCAGGTCGAGGAACTTGTTGAGGTACTCGGCCCAGCTCACCGCGATCGCGGAGGCCGAGACCCCGTACTCCATCAGCAGGCAGATGCCGACGCCGAAGGCGACGCCCTCGCCGAGGGTCGCGTAGGCGTAGGAGTACGAGGAGCCGGAGACCGGGATCGCGGAGGCCATCTCGGCGTAGCAGAGCGCGGTGAGGCCGGCCGTGACCGCGGCGATCACGAAGGACAGGATGACGGCCGGGCCGGCCGACGGCACCGCCGTGTTGAGCACGAAGAAGATGCCGGTGCCGATGGTGGCGCCGATGCCGATCGAGGACAGCTGCCAGAGGCCGATGGAGCGGCGCAGGTGGATGCCTGAGCGCCCACCCTCCTCGGGCGCGCCGGCCGGGAGACTGTCCCGGCCCTCGCTCTCGGCGATCAGTGACGAGACGGGCTTGCGTCGCAGCAGACGCGCACCGATGTTGCTGGCCAAAACTGCGGTCCTTCTAGGCGGGGGAGGGTGTCCTAGCGGCCGGTCACCCGACGCCTGACGGGGTGTCATCGGGGACCAACCGAACAAAGATGGGACAGTACCGCGCGAATGCACCAGTGTCGCAAACGAACAGTCCCGATGCGCGCATTGTACGAATCGGCGAATAAGCCAGTACAAACCGGACACTTCGCAGACGGCGGATCTGCCGCCCGGCGGCTAAAGCAGCAGCTCAGCGGCGGCGAGCCGGATCACCGCCGGATCACCGCCCGAGCACCGCCTGCATCACCGAACGGGCGATCGGCGCCGCCAGCCCGCCACCGGTGACGTCCGTGGCGTCACTGTCCGCGATCACCACGGCCACCGCGACCGGCGGCACCGCGGTCGAGCCGGCCGGCTTCGCCCAGGAGATGAACCAGGCGTACGGCGTCCCGCTGTTGTCCACCCCGTGCTGCGCGGTGCCGGTCTTCCCGCCGACCACCGCGCCCCCGATCCGGGCGTTGCGGCCGGTGCCGTCCTCCACCACGTCGGTCATCAGCGTCTGCACCTGCCCGGCAACCTCCGGGGTCATCGCCCGCTTGTAGACGGCCGGCTTCATCAGCTGCACGACGGCGCCATCGCTCTTCGTCAGCTTGTCCACAAGCTGTGGACGCATCACCGTGCCGTTGTTGGCGACCCCGGCCGCGACCATCGCCATCACCAGCGGGGTGGCCGCCGTGTCGAACTGCCCGATCGACGAGAGCGCCACCTGCGACTGGTTCATCTTCGTGTCGAAGTTGGACCGCGCCGGCCGCACCGGCATGTCGAGACGGCCGTCGTTGAAGCCGAAGCTCGCGGCCATCCCCACCATCCGGTCCAGTCCGGTCTGCACCCCCAGGTAGCCGAGCACGCTGTTGCAGCTCAGGACCATCGCGGTGTCCAACGACAGCCCGGGCCTGTCGCAGGCCGAGGTGGCGTTGACCAGCGGCGTCGTCGTCCCCGGCATGACGTACGGGGACGGCGCGTCGGTCGGCGCGTCGATGTCGGTGACGATCCCGTCGGCCAGCGCGGCGGCGGCCGTGACGACCTTGAAGGTCGAGCCGGGCGGGTAGGTCTGCCGCAGCGCCCGGTTGAGCATCGGCTGGTCGGTGTCGGTCTGGAGCCGGTTCCAGGCCGTCTGGTCCGCCGAGGAGTAGCCGGCGAAGCTCCCCGGGTCGTACGACGGGGTACTGGCCAGCGCCAGGATCCGCCCGGTGGCCGGCTCGATCGCGGCGACCGCGCCCTTCTGGCTCCCGAGCCCGCGCATCGCCGCCTCCTGGGCGGCCCGGTCGAGGGTGGTGTAGACGTCGCCGCCGGGGTTCTGCTTCCGCGCGAGGGCGTTCCAGACCGCCCAACTGGCCAGCCGGCCGTCGGTGCCGGTCAGCAGGTCGTCCTCGGTCCCCTCCAGCTGCGTGTTGCCGTACGCCTGCGAGGCGAAGCCCGTGACGGCCGCGTACATCGGACCGTCGGTGTAGGAGCGCTTGTAGTCGTACCGGCCGCCGGTGGGCACCGAACCGGTGACGGGATCCGCGCCGACCAGGATGTTCCCGCGCGGCTGCGAGTACCGCTCGATGGTGAGCCGCTGGTTGGCGCTGTTGTGGTCCAGCTCCTTGGCCTCGAACACCTGCACCCGGGTGGCCTGGACGCAGAGCGTCGCGATCAGCAGCAGGCAGAAGGTGCCGGCGCGCCGGCCGGTGACGGAGATGCCCGGCAGCCCCTGCGGTCCATTGCCCCGGGGACGGATGCGCGCCATCAGGCCTCCTCGGGGGCCGGTCGGCGGGCGATGTCGCTCATCCTCACCAGCAGCGCGACGATGATCCAGTTGGTCACCACCGAGGAGCCGCCCTGGGCGACGAACGGCAGGGTCATCCCGGTCAGCGGGATCAGCGCCAGCACCCCGCCCGCCACCACGAACACCTGCAGGCCGACGATCGCGGCCAGCCCGATCGCCAGCAATCGCCCGAACGGGTCGCGCAGCGCGATGCCCGTCCGGAACCCCCGCGAGATCAGCAGCGCGTACAGCAGGAACAGCGCGATCAGCCCGGTCAGGCCCAGCTCCTCACCGATCGTCGCGAGGATGAAGTCGGACTTGGCGGCGAACCCGATCAGCATCGAGTGCCCGTTGCCCAGCCCGGTGCCCAACTCCCCGCCCCACGCGAAGGCGAACAGCGACTGGGCGATCTGGTTGGCGCCCTTGCCGGCCGCGATCGAGCCGAGCGGATCCAGCCAGTCCGTCAGCCGGCTGTGCACGTGCGGCGAGAGCCAGCCGACCGTCACCGTGCCGAGCGCCGCCAGCGCCAGCCCGATCGCGATCCACCCGGTGCGCGCGGTGGCCACGTACAGCATCACCACGAACAGGCCGAAGTACAGCAGGGACATCCCGAGGTCCGTCTCCAGCACCAGGACGCCGACGAACGCCGCCCAGATCAGCAGCACCGGGCCGAACACCCGCCCGCGCGGCAGCTGCCAGCGCCAGACCCGCCGCCCGGTGAGCGCGAGCGCGTCCCGGTGCACCGCCAGGTAGGCGGCGAAGAAGACGGCCAGCAGGATCTTGGCGAACTCCCCCGGCTGGAAGGAGAGCGGCCCGATGACGATCCAGATCCGCGCGCCGTACACCGGCGGGAAGAAGATCGGCAGCACCAGCAGGACCAGCGCCGCCAGCGCCCCGACGTACGCGTACCGCCGGAGCCGCCGGTGGTCGCGCACCATCAGCACCACCGCGATGAACAGCGCCACCCCGAGGCCGGACCAGAGCAGCTGGGTGGGGGCCGCGCTCCGGCCCGCGGTGGCCCGGTCGAGCCGGTAGATCACCACCAGCCCGATCCCGTTGAGCAGCACCGCGATCGGCAGCAGCAGCGGGTCCGCGTACCGTGCCCGCCACCGGACGACGGCGTGCGCCGCCAGGGCGAGCACGCCGAGCGCGGCGCCGTACTCGGCGGCGTCGGCGGGCACCGTGCCGTCCACGTTGACGCCGACCTCGATGTAGCCGAACACAGCGAGCAGCACGGCGGCCAGGACCAGCACGAGTTCGGTGGTGCGCCTGGTCGGCACCGGCCGGCCGGGCCGGGCGGCGGTTCTGGTCACGGCGGAGGATGTCGCCACGGACGGACCGTCCTGGGGGTCGCGGGTGTCCCGGCGCCACTGCCCGGGGGTGCCGATCGGGGCGGACCGGCAGGCACCGGTGCGGCGGCTCCTGTGCCCCAGTTCGTCACTCTAACGAGCGCTATCCATATTTATTGGCTCTTCGCTGCGGTGTGTCCGCTATTGCCCTACTCGCCTCTTTCCCTCATCGTCAACTGCCGTCACTCCGGACGCCGCCCGGCGAGCGCCGCCGTGCCCGCGGCCACCGCCGCCAGCAGCCCGGCGGCCGACAGCAGTTCGAGCCACGGCAGGCCGACCCGGCCGGTCCGGGCGGCGTCGGCCAGGCCGCGCACCGCCGTGTTCGCCGGTGAGCCGGGTGCCACCAGCACCGCCGTCGCGAGCGCCAGAGCCACCGGGATGCCGTACTGCGCCCGCGTCAGCACCGGCCGGTTGCACAGCGCCCCGACCAGCACCCCGAGCAGCACGCAGACCACCGACGTCAGCAGCCCGGCCGACAGGGCCGCTCCGACCGGCGGCTGGTCCACCTTCGGATTGGCCACCGTCCCGCTCGCCCACCACAGGGCCGCCACCTCGGCCACCGCCAGCACCAGCCCGGTCGTCAATGCCGCCACCAGTGCGCCCAGCTGGACCCGGAACGGCCCCGCCACCGCGACCAGGCAGGCCCGCGAGGCCGGCGGCTCGGCGTTCAGCGCACTGCGGACGTACCAGGCGCTCACCGGCAGCAGCACCGCCGCGCCGTAGCCGAGATCCCCCAGCAGCGGGTCTCCCGCCGTCACCCCCACCACCAGCAGCAGCGCGTACGCCAGGAACGGCGGCAGCCAGGTGTGCCCGCGCAGCAACAGCTCAAGGTGATACCGGGTCAGCGCTCCGACCTGCCTCATCGCTCCCCCTCCCGGCGCCGGACGGCCAGCACCCGCACGGCCGGACGGCCGGTCAGCAGGCGGCGCAGCAGCGCGTCCGAGTGCGCCGACGACACCGTGAGCCGCACCGCCGTCCCCTCCAGCGCGGTGAGCCCGGGCGCGCCGGGCAGCCCGGCCGGCAGCGGGCCGCCGTCCGGGACGTCCACCTCGATCTCCATCAGCGGGCCGTCGTCCGCCGCGTCCGGCTCCTCCGCGCGCCGCAGCGCGCCGTCCGTCCCGACCTGGTACGCGGCGGTGGTCAACCCGGCCAACCGCGCCGGATCGTGATCGACGAACAGCACCGCGCCGCCGAGCGCCGCCCGCTCGGCCGCCACCTCGTCCAGCACCGCCCGGGCCGCCGGGTCGAGCCCGGTCCAGGCCTCGTCCAGCAGCAGCACCCGTGCCTCGGCGAGCAGCGCCTGCGCGACGGCGACCTTCTGGCAGGTGCCCTTGGACAGCTTGCTCAACGGGGTGCCCGCCCGGTCCGCGATGCCGAACCGGTCCAGCCACTCCCCGGCCCGCCGCCGCGCCTCGGCCGCGGACAGCCCGTGCACCCGGCCGACCCGCAGGAGATACGAGGACGCGTCGAACGGCAGTGCCGGCGGGAACCGCTCGGGCACGTACGCCGCCGTCCCCCGCCCGACCACCCGCCCGGCGCTCGGCCGCTCGATCCCGGCGACCAGCTTGAGCAGGGTCGACTTGCCGGTTCCGTTCGCCCCGGCGATCCGCACCAACTCCCCCGGCCGGACGGCCAGATCGACCCCGCGCAGAATCCACCGCCCGCCGCGCCCGTACCGCTTCCCGATGCCCGCCAGCTCCATCCGGCCCCTCCACCCCGTCCGCTCCACGTCCTGACGCCCGCCCGGCCTCCGCCCGGCTCGCACCGAAGGCTAACCACCGCGCATAAGCCCCGCGTGAGCCGCGCGTGCACCGCCCCCGCACAACTCCCCCACCCGCGTGCGGAAGTTCACGCCGGGGCGCGGACGGCCGCCGGCCGGACTCGTTTGGCCATGGCGAACTGATGATCCCTAGGATCGGCCGCGTGACTACCGGACGACGACCAACGACCAGGCTGGGCAGCCTGCTCGCCGCCGCGGCGATAACGGGCGCATCGCTGCTCCTCGGCCTGCCCGCCCACGCCGACGAACCCTCAGGCGGCTCCGCCGCACCCAAGGAGGCCCCCAAGGTCGACCTCATCCTGGACGTCAGCGGCTCCATGGGGGCCACCGACATCCAGGGCAAGAGCCGCATCTCGGTGGCCCAGCAGTCCATCGACGAGGTGATCGACGCCCTGCCCGCGGAGACCGACTTCGGCATCCGCACGCTCGGCGCGAACTACCCCGGCACCGACAAGACGGCCGGCTGCCAGGACACCAAGCAGCTCTTCCCCGTCGGGAAGACCAACAAGGTCGAGGCCAAGACCGCGGTCGCCACCCTGCGCCCCACCGGCTGGACCCCGATCGGCCTGGCGCTGCGCGGCGCCGCCCAGGACCTCGGCAAGGGCGACGGCACCCGTCGGATCGTGCTGATCACCGACGGCGAGGACGACTGCTCCCCGCCGGACCCGTGCGACGTGGCCCGCGAACTGGCCGCCCAGGGCATCCACCTGGTCGTCGACACCCTCGGCCTGGCCCACGACGACAAGACCCGCCAGCAGCTGCTCTGCATCGCCAACGCCACCGGCGGCACCTACACCGACGTCCGCAGCCAGGACCAGCTCACCAACAAGGTGAAGCAGCTGATCGACCGCAGCGACGACACCTACACCGTGAACCCGGTCAAGACCGCCGGCACCGACAAGTGCGAGAGCGCCCCGGTCCTCGCCCCCGGCGTCTACAGCGACCGCGAGAAGTTCTCCGAGCACCGCGTCTACAAGGTCCCGGTCAAGTCCGGCCAGGAGCTGCGCGCCTCGGTCAGCGTGGCGCTGGACCGGGCGGTCGCCCGGGACTACGGCGTCCTGCTCCAGGCCACCAGCGCGACCGGCCAGGAGCTGGTCCGCGGCGCCGACGCGGACAACGGCCGCAGCGACGTGATCTCCACTGGCCTGCGCTGGTCCACCAACGACTCCAAGGGCTACGTCACCACGACGCCCACCGCCTCGGCGAGCGCCAAGCCGGAGACCACGGTCTGCCTGGTCGTCAGCAACTCGCTGGCCCCGCAGCCCGGCGTCCAGGCCGACCCCGGCCTGCCGCTGGAGCTGACCGTGGACCTGGCCTCCGCCTCGCCCGCCCCCGAGGGCGCGGCGATGGGACTCGGCCGCGGCTGGATCCTGCTGCTCACCCTGACCGGCGCCGGCCTGCTGACCGGCCTGGTGTTCGGCTGGATCGCCCGTTGGCGGATCGCTGTCTGGCGGGAGAACTGACCATGACCGTCCCCATGCTGACCACGACCGTCCCGACGATGCGGCGCGCCCTGCGCGGCGCCCTCGCCGCCGCGGCCCTGCTGCCCGCCCTCGCGCTGGCCGCCCCGGCCGCCTCCGCCGCCTCGCCGTCCCCCTCGCCGAGCGCGAGCGGCACCGCGGCCCCGGCCACCAAGGCCGGCACCTCCTTCCTGACCGCGGTCAACCTCTCCCCCGGCCAGGACGCCAACGTCGCCACCTCCACCGGCGACTACCTGTACTGGGCGTTCGGCGCCTCCGAGGGCCAGACCCCGACGGTCGGCCTGACCGTCAACCTGGCCCCCGGCACCGACCGGCACGGCCCGCAGACCTGGACCGTCGAGGTCTTCGACGGGCTGCGCCGCCGCCAGGCCTGCACCGCCGGCACCCAGAACGCGACCGGCGACCAGAACGCCACCACGCTCTCGCTGAGCTGCACCCTGCGCGAGATCCGCTCCTGGGCCGAGCCGTGGTCCGGCGACCCGCTGCCCGGCACGTACTACGTGAAGCTCGCGGTCACCGACGTCCCGCAGCCGGACCTCGGCCTCGCCGCCTCCGTCCAGCTGCACGTCAGCGCCAAGGGCAACGCCGACAACGCCCAGCCGGAGGGCGGCGAGCTCAAGGCCCCGCTGGTCCCGCCGGCCGGCGGCGGCGCGAGCACCGCCAAGGCCGCGGCCCCGGTGGCGCCCGAGGACCACTGGTACACCGGCTGGTTCTCCGGCTGGAACAGCCGCTGGTACTGGACCATCGGCGGCGGCGCCCTGGCCGCCCTGGCGGGCGTGCTCGGCTACCGCCTGACCCGCCACCCGCGCGGTCACCGCCCGGCCCGCTACGGCTCCGTCCCGCCCCAGGCCGGCACTCCCCAGCCGGGCCCCTACGCGGGCTCCGAGCGCCACTGACCCACCCCGCCCCACCCCCCCCGGGGGCCGGCCGGACCCGCTCCGGCCGGCCCCCGGCCGTTTCCGCGCCCGCCCCGCCCGTCCTACGCTCGAAGCATGGCCCGGCAGCCCGACGGCAGGATCGTGGTCGGTGTGGACGGCTCCCCGCTCTCCCACGCCGCCGTCCGCTGGGCGGCCCGGCTGGCCGCCCTCACCGGCTGCGCGCTGGAGGCGGTCACCGTCTGGGACTTCCCTTGCCTCTACGGCGACCACGGCCTCGTCCCGCCCGCCCTGGACGGCTTCGCGCCCGAGCGCCGCGCCGCCGAGATCCTCGACGAGACGCTGGCCGGCTGCACCGCCGCACTCGACGTCCGCCGCCGCCTCCCGGCCGGACCGCCCGGCCCCGCCCTGGTGGCCGCCGCCGAGGGCGCCACCGCCCTGGTCATCGGCAGCCGGGGCCGCTCCGCCCCGCCCGGCGCCGCCCTCGGCACCGTCAGCCAGTACTGCGTCCACCACGCCCCCTGCACCGTGGTGATCGTCCGGGACTGACCCCGACGCGGCGGCGCGTCAGCCGCGGAACAGGTTGTGCCCCACATCGGACGGGACGACGTCCTGGATCGGCTTGCTGCCCGGCCCCGGCACGTGCTCCCCGGGGATGGGGTCGGTGCCTTCCCGGTGCAGGAGGGCCACGCCGTCCTCGGCCCAGATCTGCCGGTACCCGTGGTCCAGCAGCAGCTGGATCCGGTCGGCCTGCTGCCTGTCCGTGGCGAACGGGAACGACCGCTTGTTGGACCTGGTGAGCACGTACTCCCGTCCGCGCGGCGTCTCGTCCACCAGCACCACGTCGGTCCTGGCGGTCAGCCGCGGCGCGATCTGGTTGTCCGCCTCGACCGACGCACCGTCGGGAATGAGCGCGGCCGCCCGCACCAGGGCGGCCTCGCTCGCCTTGGGCTGCCAGGAGGACGGCACGGCGAGCTGCATCAGCCCGATCGGCACCGCGGCGAGCAGCGCGCAGCCCGCCGTCGCCAGGCCCAGCGTGCGGGCCCGCTGGGCGGTCCGCTCGCCGGCGGTCAGCCGGCCCAGCACCTCGATGGTGGCCGTGAGCAGGATCGGCCAGAGCATGGAGTCGTAATGGCGGGCGATCGACCAGTGGTTGGGGTTGCTGGAGAGCACCCGCTCGGCCAGCAGCGGAAGCGCGCACAGCACGGTCGCCGACCGCAGCGGCAGCAGGAACATCGTGCCGAAGAGCCAGAGCAGCAGCAGCGGCTTGAGCGGCTGGTCGAAGGCCGCCTGCACCAGCAGCAGCGGGTCGTGCAGCAGGTTGCGCAGCGCACCGCCAGCATCGGGGCCGAGCGAGCCGTAGTTCCAGTAGTAGCCCGGCTCGCCGCCCATCCCCGGGATCAGCCACTTGATGGCCACCACCGCGGCGATCGGCCCGCCCAGCAGCAGGCCGAGGCCCGTGAAGCGGCCGGCGCGGTCCTCCGTGCCGCGGGTGCGCAGCAGCAGCACCAAGCCGTACGCCCCCACCATGAGGCCGAGGTCTTCCTTGGTGCAGCAGAGCAGGACGGCGGCGAGCACCACCGTGCCGTACTTCCGCGCGAGTCCGCGCTCCAGCATCAGCAGGGTCAGCGGGACCGCGAAGGCGACCTCGTGGAACCCGACCCGGGAGGCGACCAGCAGCGGCCACCCGAGCGCGTAGACGAGCCCGGCCAGGTCGGCGGCACGGCGGGCGGTCCGCGGCTCGGTGGCGGCGAAGCAGTGGGCGGTGATCCGCCGGATCAGCGGCACCCCGGCCGCGAAGAGCAGCGCCTGGCCGATGATCAGCGAGCGCGGGTCGTCCCAGATCCAGTACAGCGGCGCGAGCAGGGCCAGGACCGGGGAGAAATGGTCGCCCAGCAGGGAGAAGCCCGGCGGGAATTCGTGGTGGTAGCTCTTCAACGACGAGACGGGCAGCCCGAAGTGGGCGTACCCGCGCACGCCCTGGTCGAAGATGCCGAGATCGAAGCCGCCGAGCGACACGGACGTCCAGCCCTGCATGCCGATGGCGCACATGACGGCGAAGCAGAGGACGCTGAGCAGCGCGGTGCGCCCGGCCGGCGTGTGAAGGACGGCCGAGGAGGGCTTCCGGACACCGGGCGCGGCTTCGGCAAGCGGCGCCGACGTGGCTTCTGTCTGAGTGGTCACGTCAGATCTGATTCGTCAGTGCGGCATCATGATCGGCCGTGCTGCGCGAGAGGGCCCAGGCACCTCCGGACCCGTTGCCGGCCTGACGGTATGCGCGGTACAGCCGCAGCCCCACGACGACGAGAACGGCAATGCCCATGGGCGGGTAGATCGCGCCGGGCAGCTGCCAGTACCAGGCGACACCGCGCCCCCACCGGTGCGGCACCACCCACATGATGTGGGAGAGGAACACCACCAGCGTCACGCCGAGCAGCACCCGCCGCGCCCTGGTCCTGGCCTCCACGACCAGCAGCGCGATGAGCGGGATGCACCAGACCCAGTGGTGGGTCCAGCTGATCGGCGAGACCAGCAGCGCGGTGAACGCGGCGCAGACGGCGCCCCACGCGTCGGCCCGGCGCAGCACCCGGGCGGAGCGCCCGGCCAGGACGGCCACCGCAAGGCCTAGCGTCCCGACGACGGCGGAGGCGGCGAGCCCGACCAGGCCCGGGTCGTTGACGTCGAGCAGCCGGCAGACGGCCCCCCGGAGCGACTGGTTGTCCACGAGGACGGTGACGCCGACCCGGCTCGGGTCCCAGAGGTACTTGGTCCAGAACCCGATGGAGGCGTCGGGCAGCACGAGCCATCCGATCAGACCGGCCGCCAGGAACGTGCCGCCCGAGACCAGGGCGGCCCTGATACGGCCCGTCAGGAGCAGGTACACGGCGAACAGGCCGGGCGTGATCTTGATGGCGGTGGCCAGGCCGATGCCCACGCCCTTGAACCGGCTCCGGTCCGGCCGGGTCAGGTCCCACAGGACCAGGCAGAGGATGCCGAGGTTGACCTGGCCGTACTGGAAGGTGGTGTACACCGGCTCCAGCCAGACGCCGAGGCCCGTCGCGAGAATCGCGGCGGCCGGACGGTGACGTGCGCCGGGCCACCCGATCAGACGGAGGGAAAGGTAGACGGCCAGGCCGAGCAGGCCGAGGTTGAGGAGCTGCACCAGGACGCGCAGGGTGCTCACGTCGAACCAGGTGCTCGGCACGAACAGCATCGCGGCGAACGGCGGGTAGGTGGCCGGCAGGTCCCACCCGGGCAGGCGCATCGCGTACAGGTCCTCGCCGCGGACGACCGCGGCGCCCTCGGCCCGGTAGACCAGCATGTCGACCATGGTCGCCCCGGTGAAGTGCCGCACCAGGGCGAACACCGCCAGTGACACCGCTGCCACGCAAGCCGCTACGATGGTCCAGGACTTCGATCTTGCGGGTGCCGAGGCGCCGTTGGGCCCCTCCGTTTCTGCCTGCCGTGCCCACCGTGTAAGACCGAACTCTCGCACCGCGATGGCACCCCGTTGAGATAGACCAGATCATTCCGTCGTCAGCGTCTGGGCCCACCCACCATAACCGACCCCTCTGAGGGGCCGACCGCGGCTCAGTCCGCCCCGGGATCCGCCGCCGGACCACCGCCGACCCGGCCCCTCGACCTCGCGTCCAAACCGCGTCAGAAACCGTCCCGGGCACGGCGTGACCTCCGACACAGACCGGTCCCGGATCCGCCCGGATCCCCAAAACGCGAAATCCCGCCCGGAGTTGCCTCCGGGCGGGATTTCGGTGAACCGGTCGGAACCGGTCCGTTGGGTGGAGCTGAGGGGATTCGAACCCCTGACCCCCTCGATGCGAACGAGGTGCGCTACCGGACTGCGCCACAGCCCCAACGAGAAGAAACTCTAGCACCTTTCGGAGGGGGTCTGTGACCACCCTCCGGATCGCACTGCTGGTCGGGGGCCGGAGCCGGTCACTCGTTGGCGGCGCGCGGGCGGGACTCGGAGGCCGGGGGTTCGGCGTACTGGTCGAACAGCGGGGTGTTGCGCGATTCCGTCGGGCGCCCCGCGGTCCAGGTGCCGGGGGCCGACAGGTCGAGGCCGCGGGAGACCCGGGGGGCGACCGGCGCGGTGACGTAGGTCGGCAGCGGGACGGGCACCGGTTCCCAGGAGTCCGGGCCGGCCGCACCGCGCTCACGCATGCCGTCGACCCACTCCTCGTGCTCGGTCGCCTCCGCCACCGCCGAGGCCGACGGGACGGCGACCGCGGCTTCCTCCGGCTCGGTGGCCAGCCGCAGGTGCGGGCGGCGCCCGACGCGCGGCTCGTCGGCCGGCCCCGGCGCCGGGGCGGTGACGGCCTCGGTCGCGGCCTCCTCGGCTGCCCGGGCCTCGGCGCGCTGCCGCTCGCGCTTGCGCAGCCGCTCGGCGGCCTGCGCGGCCCGGGCGCGGTCGAGCTTCACCTCGTACCGCTGGCGCTCCAGCTTGCGCAGGTGGCCGATGTAGAGGGTGAGGAGGACCGCCGGGACGGCCGGGACCCACAGGAAGGCCAGTCCGGCCACCGCCGCGACCACCGCGCCGAGCGCGAAGGCCAGGAAGAGGACGGTGACCATCCGGCGCCGGCGGGCCAGCAGCCGCGCCCGGCGCTCGGTGCCGGCCGGCGGCACGGGAGCCGGCCGTTCGGCCGGGCGCTCCACCGGGTGTTCGACCCGGTGTTCGGCCGGGGGTTCCGCCGGGGGTTCGGCCGCCCGCTCCGCGGGGTCGCCGGAGGCGGCCCCGTCCCGTCCGGGAGGGCCGTCGTTGCTCTGCTCGTCGCCACGCGGTTCGTCGCCCAGGGCCCGGGCCGCCCGCCGCTCCAGCGCCGAACGCCCGGCCAGCAGGCGGATGGCGGTGCTGAAGCGTTCCGTCGGGCGCGCCTCGTTGAGTTCGTCCTGCCTGCGGAGCCACATGGGCACCAGATAGGCGGCCCAGGCCCCTACGATGACGGCGTAGATAAGGCCGCTACTGCTCACGATTCACACCGTAGGGCGCCAGGGAAGGCCTGGCAGCAATTTGGCACGGCGTGTCGTGTGATCAAGCTGATTCTCCGACTATTTTGCCGGTATTTGTGCCCGTCCGTCGCTGCGCCGATGCCATATCGATATTTGATTCGAACATATATTCAATTACCCGGTCCGTAGCCGGAACTGAGCGCCCGCCAGCGCTCCAGCATCCCCTCGGGAACTTCCTCGGCGGTCAGCGCGTACACGAGGTGGTCCCGCCAGTCGCCGTCGATGTGGAGATAGCGCGGGCGGATTCCCTCCGAGCGGAAGCCGAGCTTTTCCACCACCCGGCGGCTCGGGCCGTTCTCCGGGCGGATGCAGACCTCGATGCGGTGCAGGCCGAGGTTGCGGAAACAGTGGTTCACCGAAAGCGCCACGGCGGTCGGCATGATGCCGCGCCCGGCCACCGCCTCGTCGATCCAGTAGCCGACGTTGGCAGAGCACATCGAGCCCCAGGTGATGCCGCCGACGGTCAGCTGGCCGACCAGCTGGCCCTTGTAGAGCACGACGAAGGGCAGCATCCGGCCGGCCGAGGCCTCACCGCGCAGGAAGCGGACCATCTGCCGGAAGGTCGGGCGCGGCCCGGCGGCCTGGCCGGCCGGTCCGGGCGGCACGGTGGCCTCCCAGCGGCGCAGCCAGTCCCGGTTGCGGCGGCTGACCTCCTGCCACTCGCGCTGGTCGCGGGCCCGGATCGGGCGCAGCGCGACCTCCCCCTCGTGGAGCTCGACCGGCCAGCCGGCGTTCAGTGCGCTCTCCCGGAAGCCGGTGCGTCGGGCCGGGGGTGGTCCCCGCCGCCGAGCTGGTCGACGGCGTGGGCGAGCAGCGGCTCCAGGACGGCCAGGCCGTCCCTGACTCCGCCGGTCGAGCCCGGCAGGTTGACGATCAGGGTACGTCCGGCGAGGCCGGCGAGCCCGCGGGAGAGGGCCGCGGTCGGCACCTTGTCGCGGCCGTACGCGCGGATCGCCTCGGCGATGCCGGGGATCTGCCGGTCGATCACCCGGGCGGTCATCTCGGGGGTGAGGTCCATCGGCGAGATGCCGGTGCCGCCGGTGGTCAGCACCACGTCGTAGCCGGCCGCGACGGCCTCGCGCAGGACGGCCTCCACCGGTTCGCCGTCGGGGACGACCCGGGGGCCGTCGGCGGTGAACCCCATCGCGGTCAGGCCGGCCACCAGCAGTGGGCCGCCCTTGTCCTCGTAAACGCCGGCCGAGGCGCGGTTGGACACCGTGACTGCCAGTGCCTTCCCGGCCGATGCCTTCACTCCGCCACCTCCGGCGCGAACCAGTCGCCGCTCTTGCCGCCGGTCTTGCTGAGCACCCGGACGGACTCGATGGTGGCGCCCTTGTCCACCGCCTTGACCATGTCGATGACGGTCAGCGCGGCCACCGTGACGGAGGTCAGCGCCTCCATCTCGACTCCGGTGCGGTCGGCGGTCCGCACGGTGGCGGTGATCTCGACCGCGTCGTCCGCGACGGCGAGGTCGACCTTGACGCCGGAGACGGCGATCGGGTGGCAGAGCGGGATCAGGTCGGGGGTCTTCTTGGCGCCCATGATCCCGGCGATCCGGGCGACCGCGAGGGCGTCGCCCTTGGGCACGCCCTCGCCGCGCAGCAGTTCGACCACCTTCGGGGAGACCCGGACCCGGCCGGCCGCGACGGCGGTGCGCGCGGTGGTGGCCTTCTCGGAGACGTCGACCATCCGGGCCGCGCCCTGGTCGTCGACGTGGGTGAGGCGGTCGCCGGGGGGAGGTGTCGTCACGGGTGGCTCCAGGGGCGCGCAGATCGAATACCGCGCTACCGTACAGCTCCCCCGCCCCGCCGCGCGGGAGGGGCCGGATCACGGGACGGGCGCCCCGCCCGGTGAGCCTCGGACGAGCCTCAGGAGTCGAGCAGGACCACGTCCACCTCACTGCTGGCGGGCAGCTCGGTGACGTCCTCGGGGACGGTGATCAGACAGTTCGCCCGGGCCAGCGCGCCGACCAGGTGGGACTCGGCGCCGCCGACCGGCTCGACCGTGCCGTCGGCCGCCGAGTAGCGGCCGCGCAGGAACTGCCGCCGGCCGGCCGGGGAGCGCAGCGCCGCCGGGCAGAGCGCGCGGACCACCGGGCGGTGGACGTCGGCGGCACCGAGCATGGTGCGGATGACCGGGCGGACGAACAGCTCGAAGGAGATGTACGCGCTGACCGGGTTGCCGGGCAGGGCGAGCAGCGGCACACCGGCCGCACCGCCGATCCGGCCGAAGCCCTGCGGCTTGCCCGGCTGCATCTTCAGCCTCCGGAAGTCGACACCCCCGTAGGACTCGAAGACCTCCTTGACCACGTCGTACGCGCCGACGCTGACCCCACCGCTGGTGACGATCAGGTCGGCACGGCCGAGCTGGTCCTCCAGGACGGCGCGCAGCCGGGCCGCGTCGTCCGGGACGCCGCCGACCCGGTAGGCGATGGCGCCGGCCTCCTGGGCGGCAGCGGTGAGGGTGAAGCTGTTGGAGTCGGGGATCTGGCCGGGCCCGACCGTCTCGCCGGGCTGGACCAGCTCGCTGCCGGTGGACAGCACCACGACCCGCGGGCGCGGGCAGACCTTCACGGTGGCCCGGCCGATCGCGGCGAGCAGGCCGAGCTGGGTGGGGCCGAGCCGGGTACCGGCCTCCAGGACGCGGGAGCCGGCCGCGACGTCGCTGCCGCGGCGGCGGATGTGCGCGCCCTCGGCGACCGGGCGCAGGACCCGGACCTCCTCGTCCTCGACGGCCGCGGTCATCGCGTCGGCTGCCACACCGGTGCCGGTGCCGCCGTCGGTCCACTCGACCGGGGCGACGGCCTCGGCGCCGGGCGGGACGGGGGCGCCGGTCATGATCCGGGCGGCCTGGCCGGGGCCGACCCGGGGCAGCTCCCCGGCGCCGGCGGCGATGTCGCCGACCACGACGAGCACCGAGGGGTACTCGGCGGTTGCCCGGGCGGTGTCGGCGGTGCGGACGGCGTAACCGTCCATCGAGCTGTTGTCGAAGGGCGGCAGGTCACCGCCCGCGAGCACGTCCTCGTCGAGCCGGCAGCCGCGGGAGTCGAGCAGCTGGAGCTCGATGGCGGGCAGCGGGCCGACCGAGGACAGGACGTCGGCGAGGTGCTCGTCGACGGTCCAGAGGCGAGGAGCCGCCGGTGCCGGGTCCGCGGCGCCGTCGCAGCAGGCTGCGGTGGGGCTGGTGGTGTGCTCCGTGGACCCGGTCATCGGCGGCTCGCTCTCTGTCGGTGTGTCAGTCCTGCAGCTCGGAGGCGACGAACTCCCGCAGCCAGGAGCGGAACTCCGGGCCCAGGTCCTCGCGCTCGGAGGCCAGTCGGACGATAGCGCGCAGGTAGTCGGCGCGGTCACCGGTGTCGTAGCGGCGGCCCTTGAAGAGCACGCCGTGCACCTGGCCGCCGGTCTCCGGGGAGCGGGTGGTCAGCTCGCGGAGGGCGTCGGTGAGCTGGATCTCGCCGCCGCGGCCGGGCTTCGTCTCGCGCAGCACGTCGAAGACCGACGGGTCGAGGACGTAGCGGCCGATGACGGCGTAGTTCGACGGGGCGTCGGCGGTGTCGGGCTTCTCGACCAGGTCGGTCACCTGGAAGACGTCCTCGCCGAAGCCGTTCGGCTTGACGGCGGCGCAGCCGTACAGGTGGATCTGGGAGGGGTCGACCTCCATGAGGGCGACGACCGAGCCGCCGAGCTCCTGCTGGACCTCGATCATGCGGGCGAGCAGCGGGTCGCGCGGGTCGATCAGGTCGTCACCGAGCAGGACGGCGAAGGGCTGGCCGGCCACGTGCTGCTCGGCGACCGAGACGGCGTGGCCGAGGCCCTTCGGGTCGCCCTGGCGGACGTAGTGCATGTTGGCCAGATCGACGGACTCCCGGACCCGGCGCAGGCGGTCCTCGTCACCCTTGCGGGCGAGCAGCTCCTCCAGCTCGTAGGCGCGGTCGAAGTGGTCCTCCAGGGCGCGCTTGTTGCGGCCGGTGACCATCAGTATGTCGGACAGCCCGGCGGCGGCGGCCTCCTCGACGACGTACTGGATGGCCGGCTTGTCGACGACGGGCAGCATCTCCTTCGGCGTGGCCTTGGTGGCCGGGAGGAAGCGGGTGCCCAGTCCGGCCGCGGGTACCACGGCCTTGGTTACCGGAATTCGAGAGTTGGTCGTCGTCATGCGTAAACCTTACTAAGGCACGTTTTCACCCGTCCGGGCACGATCCGGACGACTGGGAGGGCCCGTCGCCGGGGCCGGCCGCGGTGGCAGGCGTCTGGGAAACGACCGGCGTGGTGAGGGGGTCCCCGCCGGCACAGGGCGACAGACTACCCGGCTTTTCCGAACGGTCACGTTCGGCAGTCGACCCGTTCTCCGTACCGGAAGTGAGGGGCTCGGGAAGGTGTGGTGGACGCGTTCTGCGCCAGCAGTCGCCGCCCGCCGCGCGGGCCTCGGCGAGCGCCCGGTCGGCGGCTCGGAGGAGGACCGCGGCGTGCGTGCCGTCCTCGGGGAGCACGGCGACGCCGACGGCGGCGGTCAGGCCGTTGCCCTGCGCCGGGCGGGGCTCGCGGGGGCCGGAGGACCAGTCGAGCAGCAGGTGCCGGCGGACCGACCAGACCAGCCGTTCGGCGACCTGCGCGGCGCCATCGGCGCCGGTGTCCGGCAGGACCACCAGGAACTCCTCGCCGCTGTACCGGCCGAGGGTGTCGGCGCGGCGGATCTCCATCGCGAGCCGCTGGGCGAGGTCGCGCAGTATCGCGCTGGCCCGGCCGCGGCCGTGCTCGGCGACGACCGCGTCGAAGCCCGCGATCTCCAGCAGCAGCACGGCCAGCGGGCGCGGCCCGTCCTGCTGGTCGGTGTGCTCGGCGCGGCGGGAGCGCTCGATCTCCCGGTCGAGGGTGAGCTGGAGGTGCCGGTAGTTCCACACGCCGGTGAGCGGGTCGCAGGACGCGGTGCGCTCCAGCTCGGCGCAGCGGCCCTCCAGCTCGGCGACCCGCTCGTGCAGCCGCGCCTCCCGGCCGGCGGCCTGCTCGCCCGTCCGGCGCAGCCGCAGCCCGAGCACGGCGGTGCCGGCCAGCGCGGGGACGCTCAGCGCGGCCAGGGCCTGGACCAGGAGCGGGGTGGGCAATCGGGCCGCCCTTTCGCGTGTCAGGCTCTGCCGTCGGAGGCACGTCGAAGGCCCGTCGGGCGCAGAGCTGCGGAGGAGATCCCATGTACAACGAGAAGCGTGCGCTGAGGACACGGCTACTGGCCGACCGTCGTGCACTCACCATGGAACAGCGCACGGAGACGGCGCGCGAGCTGGCTCTGCACGCCGGGGAGCTGGCGGCACCGGGCGCCACCGTCGCCGCGTACGTCTCGGTCGGCGCCGAGCCGGGGACGGGCCCGCTGCTGGACGCGCTGCGGGCGCGCGGGGTGCGGGTGCTGCTGCCGGTGCTGCTGGCCGACAACGACCTGGACTGGGCGGTGTACGAGGGGGCGGACGCGCTGGCCCCGGCCGGGCGCGGGCTGCTGGAGCCGGTCGGGCCGCGGCTGGGTCCGGAGGCGGTGACGGACGCGGCGGTGGTGCTGCTGCCGGGGCTGGCGGTGGACCGGCACGGGCTGCGGCTGGGTCGGGGCGGCGGCAGCTACGACCGGGTGCTCGCGCGGCTGGAGCGGGCGGGGGCGCGGCCGGTGCTGGCGGTGCTGCTGTACGAGCACGAGCTGCTGGCGGAGGTGCCGGGCGAGTCGCACGACCGGCCGGTCGACGTGGCGGTCACGCCGTCGGGGCGGCACGGGCTGGGGTGAAACGGCGGCAGCGGGAAACGGCGGCGGCCCCGCTCATTCCGAGCGGGGCCGCCGTGGCGTGGTGCGTCAGCCGTTGGTGAGGACCAGTTTGTGCTTGGTCGCCTTCTCGACCGCGTCCGGCGAGTAGGCCCAGGTCAGCAGCTTGCCCTTGAGCCAGAGGTCGGTCTGGTCGTTGTAGTTGTCGTGGAAGGCGTGGCCGGAGGCGCCGCCGACGTTGATCCAGCGCGAGGAGTCGAAGTCGCTCAGGTCGACCACCATCCGCATCGACGGGATCCAGTCCACCTGGTAGCCGGCCGCCGCGTTCCAGCCCGCCGCGTCGACCGCCGCCGAGCCGCCGGAGAGGCGGTACGGGCCGCGGTTCAGCAGCTTGTGGACCAGGCCGGAGGCGATCGACGAGTCGTCGCTGCCGAGGGTCTGCTCGCGCAGCTCCAGCTTGTGCAGACGGCCCCAGCTCCAGGTGGAGACGTCCTTGCTGAGCAGCGAGGTCAGGTCCTGGCGGGCGTTCTTCATCGCCTCCTTGAGCAGGTTGTCCAGGCCCTTCTGCTCCTTGTGCTGCGAGTCGATGTACGTCCACCACGAGCTGTCGGGCTTGTCCAGCTGCTGGCGCACCACCTCGGTCCAGCGGTCGCCGCCGTCCGGCTGGGCCTTGCCCGGGTCGCGGGTGCCGCACTCGGTGACGATCTTGCTGGAGCTGTCCGGCTTGGTCGGGTCGTCCTGCTGGCGGACCAGCAGGCAGTTTCCCTTCGCCCGCAGGTCGGCCGGGAACTTCTGGCCGAAGGCGAGGCTGAGCAGCTGGCGCCAGACGCCGTTGTAGTAGGCGGCGGCGGCCGAGTCGGCGTCCTGGTGGTAGTTCCAGTCCTTCAGCAGGTCCTGGGCCTCGCGCACGTACGGGTCGTCGATCTGCTGCTTGAGCAGCAGCGGGACCAGGGTCTTGGCCATGATGCTGGTGTTGTCCAGCTGCAGGGTCTGCATGTCGTCCGGCGAGATCTTGCCGTTGTTCTTGAGCAGGCCCTCGATCTGGTCGGTGATCTCCTTGGCCCGGGTGCCGTACTCCCAGTCCTTGGTCAGGTTGTACTTGTAACTCTGGTCCACCACGGCCTGGTTGGCGGTGACGATGTAACCGGCGGACGGGTCCAGGCCGTACGGCAGGGCGGTGAAGGGGATCGAGCCCTTCCACTGGTAGGCGGAGTCCCAGCCCGGGGCCGGGAGGGTGCCGCCGTCGCCCTTGCCGCGGATCGGGATGTCGCCCGGGGCCTGGTAGCCGATGTGCTTGGCGTCGGCGTAGATCAGGTTCTGCGCGGGGACGGCGAAGTCCTTGGCTGCACCCCGGAACTCGTCCCAGTTCTTCGCCTTGTCCAGCTCGAACACGGCGTCCATCGTCTTGCCGGGGTTGAGTGCGGTCCACTGCAGGGCGACGCCGTAGCCGCCGGTGCCGCGGTCGGGGGCGGCGCTGCCGTTCGGGGCGTACTTGCCGACGTTCTGCTGCTCGGTGCTCTGGTCGGAGATGAGCGGAGCACCGGTCTGGGTGGTGCGGACGGTGATGGTGCGGTCCTCGCCGCCGGCGACCTTGATGGTCTCCTTGCGGAGGTCGAACTTCACGTCCTTGCCGTCGACCTGGTACGTGTCCGGGCCGGTGACCTTTTCCAGGTACAGGTCGGTGACGTCGGCGCCGAGGTTGGTGAAGCCCCAGGCGATGTCCTTGTTGTGGCCGATCATCACGCCCGGCATGCCGGCGAAGGTGAAGCCGGAGACGTCGAACTGGCAGGCCGGCGAGGCGGTGCGGCAGTGCAGGCCCATCTGGTACCAGACGGACGGCAGGCCGGGGCCGAGGTGCGGGTCATTGGCCAGCAGCGGCTTGCCGGTGGTGGTGTGGGTGCCCGCCACCACCCAGGAGTTGGAGCCGATGCCCTGGCCCGGGCGGCCGAGGAGCTGCGGCATGGCGTCGATCCGGTCGGTGAGGCCCTGGAGCAGCGCCTTGGTGGTGGCCGCGCCCTGGGCGGTGGCGGTGCCGGGGGCCGCCGCCTGGGTGGAGCCGTCGGCCGGGCGGTAGGTGTCGCCGACGACGGTGCCGGTCTTCAGGATCGTGCCGTTGCGGCTGTACGGGTACTCCGGGTACAGCTCGGCGATCTTCTCCGGGCTGAAGTCCTGGGCCAGCAGCGAGCGGTCGATCTCCTCCTGGAGGTTCCCGGAGAGGTTCCAGGCCATCGCCTTGAGCCAGGCCACCGAGTCGACCGGGGTCCACTGCTCGGGCTTGTAGCTGCTGTTGACGGCGCCGAGCAGCGTGTACTCCAGCGAGGCCTTCTCGCCGCCCGGGTGCTCGCCCAGCCACGCGTTGACGCCGTCCGCGTAGGCCTGGAGGTACTTGTTGGTCTCCGGCGACAGCTTCTTGATCTCCTGCTCCGCCACCCGGCGCCAGCCCATGGTGCGGATGAAGGTGTCGGTGTCGACCTGGCTGTCGCCGAACATCTCGGAGAGGCGGCCGGCGGTGATGTGCCGGCGGACGTCCATCTCCCAGAAGCGGTCCTGCGCCTGGACGTAGCCCTGGGCGCGGAAGAGGTCCTCGGAGGTGTCGGCGTAGAGCTGCGGGATGCCGTTGGCGTCCCGCTTGACGTCGACCGGCGCGCTCAGGCCCGCCACCTTCACGCTGCCGTCGACCGTCGGGTAGGACGCGCGGACCGCGGAGACCCCGCGGTAGCCGCCGTAGCCGACGCCGGCCACCAGCAGCACGACCAGCACGATCACGATCAGACGGGCGCGCCGGAACTTCTTCGAGCGGGGCATCTGGGTCCTTGCGGTCCTCGACTTCGGGGCGGGCGGGCGTGTCCAGGGCCTTCGGCCGTGACAGGGCACCACATTAGGCCGAGTCGGCCGGGTGGCGTGCACGGGGGCTTGGTGGGGCCTGCCCGAGGAACCAAACTAAAGATATGGCAAAATGTTAGAATGAGTAACGATCCGCAAGAGGAGCATTGACGCCTTCTTAACGGGTCGTCCGCGAAGCACCACCCTCTGCACCACCAGACACCCCGCCCGCCCGCTGCCTGCCCGAGGTGCCCCTGCGTGAACATCGACCACCTGAACCAGCTGCTCCTTGAGTTCTCCGCGATCCTGCTGGTCGCGGTGGTCGCCGTACGCATCTCGACCCGATCAGGGCTGCCCAGCCTGCTGATCTACCTCGGCATCGGCGTGGCGCTCGGCCAGAACGGCATCGGCATCACCTTCAACAACGCCGAACTGACCCAGGTGCTCGGCTACACGGCCCTCGTGGTCATCCTCGCCGAGGGCGGTCTGAAGACCAGCTGGAGAGAGGTCAAGCCGGTGATGCCGGCGGCCACCGTGCTCGCCACCGTCGGCGTCGGCGTCAGCGTGTTCGCCACCGCGGCCGGCGCGCACTGGCTGGTCGGCCTGGACTGGCGGACCTCGATGCTGCTCGGCGCGATCGTCTCCTCCACCGACGCCGCGGCGGTCTTCTCCGTCCTGCGGATGGTCCCGCTGCCGCACCGGCTCACCGGTCTGCTGGAGGCCGAGTCCGGCTTCAACGACGCGCCCGTCGTCATCCTCGTCGTCGCCTTCGCCACCACCGGCGAGCTGGACTCCTGGTACGTCCTGGTCGGCACGATCATCGCCGAGCTGGCGATCGGCGCGGCGGTCGGCCTCGCGGTCGGCAAGCTCGGCGCGTACGGGATCAAGCACGTCGCCCTGCCGTCCTCCGGCCTGTACCCGATCGCCGTGATGGCGCTGACGGTGCTCGCGTACGCGGGCGGCGCGCTGCTGCACGGCTCCGGCTTCCTCGCCGTCTACATCAGCGCGGTGATCCTCGGCAACTCCAAGCTGCCGCACGGCCCGGCCGTCCGCGGCTTCGCCGACGGCCTGGCGTGGATCGGGCAGATCGGCATGTTCGTCCTGCTCGGCCTGCTCTGCACGCCCGAGACGATGGGCTCCGCCGTGGTGCCCGCGCTGGTCATCGGCGCCGTGCTGGTCTTCCTGGCCCGGCCGCTCTCCGTGGTGCTCACGCTGACGCCGTTCAAGGTGCCCGGTCGGGAACAGGCCCTGCTGAGCTGGGCCGGGCTGCGCGGGGCGGTGCCCATCGTGCTCGCCACCATCCCGATGGTCTCGGGCGCGCCGATGGCCCAGGACGTGTTCAACATCGTCTTCATCCTGGTCGTCGTCTTCACCCTGCTCCAGGGCCCGACCCTGCCGTGGGTGGCCAAGCGGCTGCGGATCGGCGAGGGCGCGATGGGCCAGGACCTCGACATCGAGTCCGCGCCGCTGGAGAAGCTGCACGGCCACCTGCTGTCGGTCGCGCTCTCCCCCGCCTCGCGGATGTCCGGGGTGGAGGTCAGCGAGCTGCGGCTGCCCAAGGGGGCGGCGGTCACCCTGGTCGTGCGGGAGGGGAACTCCTTCGTGCCGGACCGGACGACCGTGCTGCGCGCCGGGGACGAGCTGCTCGTCGTCACGACGGACGAGGTCGGCGAGGCGGCGGAGCGGCGACTGCGGGCCGTGGACAAGGGCGGCAAGCTCG
Organism: Kitasatospora aureofaciens; assembly: GCF_019192735.1. Classification (GTDB taxonomy): domain Bacteria; phylum Actinomycetota; class Actinomycetes; order Streptomycetales; family Streptomycetaceae; genus Kitasatospora; species Kitasatospora aureofaciens_A. The sequence continues at coordinate 114,023 of NZ_JAHTKP010000013.1, read as the reverse complement.
CGGGGTGGCTGCACGGGCGGTGAGGCGGCGGTTCGGCCTGGGGTTCCGGGTTGGGCCTGGGTTTCCGGGTTGGGCCTGGGTTTCGGGGTTCGACCTGGCTTTCTGGGCTGGATCTGGGCTTCCGGCTTGGATCTAGGCAATCTACGCGCGTAACTGTATGCTGGCCGGGATACTCCGTTTAACTACCGTTAGACCACCCCAGCATCTGCCTGATGCAGAGTTGGCGCGACCGCTCGGCGGCTGCGGCCCGGTCCCCGGCAACCACGCCGGACCGGCCCGGTATCTACCCCGGTCGACGCGCGAGAGGACGACTCTCGGCGCCGTCGGGGCCACCCCATGCCCCTTCCGCGCTACCAGGCAGCAGGAAGGACCGACCGTGACGGCCCGCCGAACGGTCGATGACGCCACGGACACCCGCACCGCCCCCGACGCCGGCCCCGCCCGCGTCGGGTACGGCGCGCTGCTGCGCACGCCGGGTGCCTGGACGTTCCTGGCGCCCGCGTTCATCGCGCGGCTGCCCTACGCGATGCTCAGCATGGGCATCCTCATGCTCATCACGGGCGCCGGCGGCTCGTGGGGCACCGCAAGCACGGTCGCCGCCGTCGCGGCCGTCGCGCAGGCCCTGATCGGGCCGCAGACCGGACGGCTCGCCGACCGCTTCGGGCAGGCCGCGGTGCTGGTCCCGACCGTCGTCGTGCACGCGGTGTCGGTCGGCACGCTGATCGCGCTGGTGCTCGGCCACGCGCCGACCTGGAGCCTGTTCGCGGCCGCGGCCCCGGCCGGCGCCAGCATTCCGCAGATCGGGGCGATGGTCCGGGCCCGCTGGATCTCGCTGTTCACGGCGGAGTCGGCCGGTTCGGAAGGATCGGCCGGTTCTGCGGGGAAGGTGAGTACCGCGTTCGCGTTCGAGTCCGTGACGGACGAGTTCACCTTCGTGGTCGGCCCGATCCTGGCCGCGGGGATCGCGACCACGATCAACCCGGCGACCGGGCTGATCGCCGAGGCCGCGCTGACCGTCGTCGGCGGTCTGGCCTTCGCGGCCCAGCGGCGCACCGCGCCCGCCCGGCAGACCCACCGGCCCGGCGCCCGCCGCACCTCCGCGCTCGCCTCGCCCGGCGTCCGGCTGCTGGCCGGGTCCTTCCTCGGAGTGGGTGCCGTCTTCGGCGGCATGCAGGTCTCGATGACCGCCTTCGCCGACTCGGTCGGGCAGCACGGCGCCGCAGGCACCGTGTACGGAATCTTCGCCGGCGGCTCGATGCTGGCCGGTGTGCTGTACGGCGTGATCGCCTGGCGGCGGTCCGTCCAGCAGCGGATGATCACCAGCTACGCGCTGCTGGTGCTGGGGTGCTCGACGCTGTGGGCGATGCCCAACCTGGTCGCGGTGACGGTCGCCGGACTGGTCTGCGGGCTGGCCATCGCGCCGACCCTGATCAGCGGTTACACCCTGGTCGAGACGCTGGTGGCGGACGGCGCCAAGACGGAGGCCTTCACCTGGCTGACCGGAGCCATCGGCCTCGGACTGGCGACCGGCGCCATGGTGGCCGGGCGGCTGATCGACGGCCACGGGCCGTCGGTCGGGTTCCTGGTGCCGGTGGGCGGCGCCGGGCTGGGCCTGCTCGCGCTGGTCTCGCTGCGGCATCTGCTGGTCGCGCCGGGCGGTGCGAGCACCGTGGTCGCGGGCTCCTCCGAACTGGGCGGGGCACCGCAGCTGGTGGGCGCCGCCAAGGGCTGAACCAGCCGTGGCGGATGCCCGAACCGGGCCCATCTCACACCGGAGTCGCTGGACTGATCCAGCGGAATACCGCATCATTGACCATCGTTAGCACTCATCAGGCGCGAGTGCCAGGAGGAAGTCAAGTGCCCACGTACCAGTACCAGTGCACCGAGTGCGGTAACGGCCTGGAGGCGGTGCAGAAGTTCACCGACGAGGCGCTCACCACGTGCCCCGACTGCCAGGGAAAGCTGCGCAAGGTCTTCTCGGCCGTGGGCGTGGTCTTCAAGGGCTCCGGTTTCTACCGGACCGACAGCCGCTCGTCCTCCAGCAGCTCGGTGGGCTCCGGCTCGTCCTCCGGCTCCTCGACGTCGTCGGCGTCGTCCTCGTCGGCGTCGTCCTCGGGCGGCTCGTCGAGCAGCTCGACCTCCTCGGCGAGCCCGGCTCCGGCCGCGAGCTGACCTCAGCAGACCCACGAAAGGCCCGTTGGCCCCGCGTTTCGGCGGGGTCGGCGGGCCTTTCGCATGCCCTGGGTTCGCATGCCCTGGGTTCGCATGCCCTGGGTTCGCATGCTCTAGGTTCGCGTGGCCTCGGTTCAGATGCCCCTGGCGTCATCACGGGCCGGCTGAAGTCATGCGCGCGAGTGGGCGAAGTTGTCCACACCCCCACGGTTTTCCACAGGCTGCGGATAACGTCTTTCGGTGTTCCGGGCGGGCGCGCATCGTAGGGGTCACCAGAGACCGACCGGCCCGGGTGGGCCGGATTCCCCGGAGGTGACCCCATGACGACTCTCAGCTTCTCCGTCCCCCTGCCGGCGCCCGCCGTGCCGCCCCGGCGGGAGGTGCCGCGCTTCCCGCCGATCCGGCGCGGGGCCGGCGGGTGGCACCGCTGGCGGCACGCCGTCCGGCGGCGGGCCGGGGTGCCGGCGCTGGTGCTGCTCGCGGTGGCCGCGGCGCTCGCGGTCGATCCGGCGCGGGCCGGGCTGCCGCCGCCGGGCGGTGCGGTGAGCCGGACGGGTTGTCAATCCGAAGCATCGGAAGATCACCCGTGACCTCGGAGCGACTTCGTCGTTCACGGCGGCATGAAAGGCTTCAAGGAATTCCTGCTGCGTGGAAATGTCGTCGAACTCGCCGTCGCCGTCGTCATCGGCGCGGCCTTCACCAACATCGTCAACGCCTTCGTCAAGGGCGTGATCAATCCGATCGTCGGCGTTTTCGGGGCCAAGGACCTGGCGTCCTACAGCTCCTGCCTCAAGGGGCCCTGCGAGGTGAGCGCCACCGGTGAGGTCACGCGCGGCATCTTCATCCTGTGGGGCTCGCTGCTCAGCGCAGCCCTGCAGTTCCTGATCACGGCGGCCGTCGTCTACTTCTTCCTGATCGTGCCCATGAACAGGCTCGCCGCCAAGCGCAAGAGCCCCGCCGAGGTGTCGGCGGCGGCCGAGGCCAAGGATGTCCAACTGCTCACCGAGATCCGCGACGCGCTGGTCACGCAGCAGCGCTGAGCACCGTTTCGACCCGTCGCCTTAAGCCCGTCCCCGTTAACGCCTGTCCCCGTTAGCCCCGCTCAGTCCCCATGGTGCGGCGGGCGCTGGCTCAGGTACCAGTCCAGCCCTCGCCCACCGCCGTCCCCCGCCCCGGGGCGGTCGCCCCAGCCGGTGTTGGTGTCGTCCCTGGACTGCCGGTCCAGCGGGTCGCCGAAGACGAGACGCGCCTTGGCCCTGGCCTTCGCCTTCGCCGCCGCCTCCGGGTCCGATTCGGCCGGCTCCGGCTGCCGTCCCTGTTCCTGCTCACCCACGTGGCTCACCCCGATCGTTCTGTCCCTCCAGCCTAAGAGGCTCGTGGCATGCCGCAGGCCCTGGTGCGGAGCGCTCCCCACCGGGGCCCAGGTCACGGCCCACCTGTCAGTCGGCTATTCGGGCAGCCGCTCAGGCCGCCTCGAAGCCGGCGTGGTCGGCGATCTTCTTCAGCTCGGCCAGCGCGTGCTTCTCGATCTGCCGGATCCGCTCACGGGTCAGGCCGTGCTGCTTGCCCACCTCGGTGAGGGTGCGCTCGCGGCCGTCCTCCATACCGTAGCGGGAGCGGATGATCGAGGCCGTACGGTCGTCCAGCCGACCGATCAGGTCGTCCAGCTCCTCGCGGCGGAGCATGACCATCACGGCGTCCTCGGGGGACGTCGCCCCGGTGTCCTCGACCAGGTCGCCGAACTGGGTCTCGCCCTCGTCGTCGACCGACATGTTCAGGCTGACCGGGTCGCGCGCCCAGTCCAGCACGTCCTTGATCCGGGCCTCGGTGGTGTCCAGCTCGGCCGCGATCTCGGCCGGCTCGGCCTCACGGCCCAGCTCCTTGGACTTCTCCCGCTGCACGCGGCGGATCCGCCCCAGCTCCTCGACCAGGTGGACGGGCAGCCGGATGGTGCGGGACTGGTCGGCGATCGACCGCGTGATCGCCTGCCGGATCCACCAGGTGGCATAGGTGGAGAACTTGAATCCCTTGGCGTAGTCGAACTTCTCGACGGCCCGCACCAGGCCCGCGTTGCCCTCCTGGATGAGGTCCAGCAGCGGGAGGCCGCTGCGCGGGTAGCGGCGGGCGACCGCAACCACAAGACGGAGGTTGGAGCGGATGAAGACGTCCTTGGCGCGCTCGGCGTCCTCGGCTATCGCCTCCAGTTCCTCGCGCTTGACGCCGTCGGGGAACTCGCCCGCGTCCAGCAGGTGCTGGGCGTACACGCCGGCCTCGATCCGCAGCGAGAGCTCGACCTCCTCGGCAGCATCGAGCAGGGGCGTCCTGGCGATCTCGTCGAGGTACATGCCGACCAGGTCACGGTCGGCCTCAAGGTTGGTCGGGCGGGCCGCGCGAGTCCGGTCGGCCCTGTCGCGAACGACGGCACGGGTGGCCATGCTTGCTCCCTTTGCTGGTGTTGCCGAGGTCTGCCTGCCTGCCCCGAGCGGGCAAGAAATGCGGGCCCCGCGGGGCTCACACGTAACGATCCAACGAACAGATTCCGGACAACATTCCCAAGTCGCTCAGATTCTTCCCAGCGATGCAGTATCCTGCCGGTTTTCACGCAACTTCTGGACGCAGGGTGACCGGCCGGGCGCCTCGGGTGCGCACCGAACGACCGGTTCGGAGCGGATACTTGCAGAACCCGCGAACCGCTGCGCTCGTTCCCGTACATCCCGGTTCCCGCCCGCGCTCACGCCCCGGTGCACTCAGATCCTCCCCACAAACGATGCCGAATCGCTATCACTCCGGCGCCCGATCGGCGCGGGACGCTGGGAAGGTGTCAGGCATGCACCTGACCAACAGCTCGTCCTCCATCACTGCGCGTCACCGTCGCCTCCTCCGGGACGCGGCGCTCGCGGTGGGCTGTGCCGCGCTGTTCGGTCTGCTGGCCGCCCTGGTGACCCAACACTGGGCACCGCTCGACCGGCTCGACCGGGACTGGATCGGCGAACTGCACACCTACGCCAGGGAGCACCGCGCCTGGACCGCCTCGGTGCAGACCCTCTCCGACATCGGCGGCACGCTCACGATGCGTACCCTGCTGGCCATCGCGGCCGGCTGGCTCTGGCTGATCGGCGCCCGGGTGCTCGCCGCGTGGGTCGCCGCCCAGGCCTTGGTCGGGTGGGGTGCCCAGTGGACGCTGAAGCTCGCCATCGGCCGTCAGCGGCCGACGTTCAGCGACCCGGTCTCACACGCCGGCGGCCCGGCCTTCCCCTCCGGGCACGCCATGGCCTCGGCGATCACCTGCGCCGTGCTGGTCGCCCTGGTCTGGCCGCGGGCCGGGCGCCGCGCCCGGATCACCGCCTGCACGGTGGCCGTGGTGACCGTGCTGACCATCGGCTGGACCCGGGTCGCCCTGGGCGTGCACTGGCCGAGCGACGTGCTCGGCGGCTGGCTGGCCGCCGGCATGGTGCTGGGCGCCGTCACCGCCGTGACCGAACTCTGGTGCCCCGGCGCCCTGGCCCGGGACGTCCGTCGGGTCAACTGGCGGACCAGGCCCCGGGTTCAGCGTGTCGTCGCCCAGTCGATCCGCCCGGCCCGTGGCGGCGGCTCCCGCGACGAGAGCGCCGACCACCCCGACGGGGCCGTCCGCTGAGGGCCGTCTAGCGTGGTAGGCATGTCCCGTACCCAGGAACCCGCTGTCGCGCCCCACGCTCGTTACCCCGAACGGCCGTTGACGATCGCCACCGTCCAGGCCCAGGCCGTGGCCGGCGACATCCCCGCCAACGCGGCCACCGCCGCCGAACTGATCCGCGAGGCCGCCGCCTCCGGCGCCCGGCTGGTGCTCTTCGCCGAGAAGTTCCTCTCCGGCTACGAGCCCGAGCTGATCAGCAGCGATCCGCTCAAGTACGCCGTGCAGCCCGGCGATCCGCGCCTCGCGCCGATCGCCGAGGCCTGCCGCACCACGGGCACGGCCGCCGTGGTCGGCGCCGCCGTGCAGGACGGCCCCGATCTGCGCGTCTCCGCCCTCGTGTTCGGCCCGGACGGCGCCTTCGTCACCCGCTACGACAAGCAGCACCTGTTCAAGGCCGAACGCGACTACTACCGCCCCGGAACGGACGGTTGCACCCTGGAGCTCGACGGCTGGCGGCTCGGCCTCGGCGTCTGCTACGACTCCGGCTTCCCCGAGCACGCCCGCGCCGCCGCCCTGGACGGCTGCCACGCCTACCTCGTCGGCGCCCTGTTCAGCGTGGGCCACGGCCACCACGAGTCCCGCACCTGGTTCCCCGCCCGCGCACTCGACAACACCCTGTACACGGTGCTCGCCAACCACATCGGCACCACCGGCGGCTGGCACACCTGCGGCGGCAGCGCAGTCTGGACCCCGGACGGCCGCCTCCTCGCCGAGGCAGGCGAGGACCGCCGCGAAGTCCTCCTCGCCACCCTCGACCCCACCGTCCTGCGCACCACCCGAGAAACCGAAACCCTCCTCGCCGACCTGCCCACCCACCTCCCACCCGGCCCCCGCACCCACGTCACCCTGGCCTGAGCGCACCACCGCCCGGGTCGCGCGCCCAGCTCGGGGAGTGACTGTGGCTCAGGTTGTTTGCATCGCTGCTACGGCTGTCAGCCGGACGACGCGGCGGGCGGGGAGGATGCCGGTCAGGCCGGTCAGGGTGGTCAGGGACAGGGCGGCCAGGACCGGGAGGGCGGTGGTGGTGGAGCCGTCCGCGCGGGCGAGCCGCACGTCGGCCCCGGGGGCAGCGTCGATCCGGCGCGCGGTGTCGGCGTCGAGCAACACCTCACCGGGCGCACCCGGCCACCGCCCGTCCTTCAGCAGCTGCCGGCGCAGCGGAAGCGGTCTGGCTGAAGGAGTCCACCGGCGCCCCGCTCCCGCTGACCGAGGCGATCAGGAACGTCACCCCAGCGCGAGATCGCGGCCCCGCTCAGGACGAGCTACCGCAGCTGCCCTCGCAGCTCGGCCCGTCCCCGCCCTGACCAGGCACGGAACGCCGAGAGGCCCCCACCCGGGCGGGCGGAGGGCCTCTGCGATCTGTGCCCCAGGCAGGATTCGAACCTGCGACACCGGCTTTAGGAGAGCCGTGCTCTATCCCCTGAGCTACTGAGGCGGGGGCCGTGTGGTGACAGGGCCGTTCACAGCGTACCGGATCGGGGTGGGGTGGGGGGTGGCGGCCGATGGTACGGGTGCCGACGGGGCGTCAGGACGGGTCAAGTAGCCTGCCGAGAGAGTGTTCGAACCTCGTCCGCCGATCGAAGGAACCGATGAGACCTGCTGCGCACCCGGTCGGCCGACTGCTGGGGCAGGTGTGGCTGTGGCCGGCGGTGGTCATGCTCGGGGTCGGCCTGTACCGGCTGGGGACGCCGGAGCTGTGGCGGGACGAGGTGGCGACGTGGACGGTGGCCACCCGGTCGCTGACGGATCTGCTGCGGCTGCTGCAACACATAGACGCGAGCAACGGCGCGTACTACCTGCTGATGCACGGCTGGACGGTGGTGTTCGGGGACTCCGTCGTGGCGCTGCGGCTGCCGTCGGTGCTGGCGATGGCCGGGGCGGCGGCATTCGTGGCGCTGTCCGCCGAGCGGCTGTTCGGCGGGCGGGTCGCGGCGGTGGGTGCGGGGCTGCTGTTCGCCGCAGTGCCGCAGGTGTCGCGGTACGCGCAGGAGGCGCGGGTGTACGCGCTGGTGACGTGCGCGATCGCGGCGGCCACCTGGTTCCTGCTGCGGGCGCTGGAGCGGCCGGGGTGGCGGCGGTGGACGCCGTACTGCGTGGCGATGGCGTTGGCGGGTGCGGGGCATCTGATCTCGTTCAGCACGGTGGCCGGGCAGGTGGCGGTGGTGTTGCTGCACCTGTGGCAGACGCGCGGGGCGGTGCAGCGGCGGCTGCTGTGGCAGTTCCCGGCGGCGGTGGCGGTCTCGGCGCTGCCGGTGCTGCCGGTGGTCTTCATGGGCAGCCGACAGTCGGACCGGCAGCTGGGCTGGATCGAGACGCCGTCGTTCCGGCTGCTGGTGCGGTTCGGTGAGCACCTGGCCGGCGCGCCGCACGTGTTCCAGGCCCTCGCCCTGCTGGCGCTGCCGGCGCTGGTGCTGCCGGGGCGGCGGGTGCAGGCGTGGCAGGCGCTGCTGCTGGCGGAGCTGCCGGTGGTGAGTGTGTGGGTGGTGTCGCGGGGCGGCACGTCGTACTTCATCGACCGGTACCTGCTGTTCACGCTGCCCGCCTGGGCGGTGCTGGCCGGGGGCGGTCTGGCGGCGGTGTACAAGGCGGTGACGGGCCTGGCCCGGCGCGGCCGGACGCCGCGGCAGGCCCGGACGGTCGGGGCGCTGCTGGCGCTGGGGCTGCTCGCGGTACCCGTGGTGGCGGCACTGCCGAAGCAGTCTGCGATCCGCCACGTGAGTTCGCACTCGGATTCCGAGGAGCCGTTCCGGGCCGCCGCCGACCTGATCGCCGCCGGGTACCGGCCGGGGGACGGGGTGGCCGTGCCGCTCGGGGAGCAGAGCTGGGCGATGGTCGGGCCGGGCGTCAGCTACTACCTGCCGTCGGACGTCCGTCCGTATCCGGTGTTCGTGGCGGAGAGCGCGGCCGAGGCGGAGGATCTGTCGCCGACGCTCTGCGCGCAGCCGGCCGCCTGCCTGGGACAGGGGCCGCGGATCTGGCTGCTGGTCCTCGGGGATACCACGGACCCGCTGTCGGCCATCCCCCCGGAGCAGGCGCAGGTATTCCGGGCGCGGTACGGCGCCCCCGACCGGGTGACGCCGCTCGGCGGGGTCACCCTCGCGCTGCTCGACCGGACGGGCTGAGGCCACCGGGAGCATCGATCGCTCCCGGATGCGGCCACCCAGGCGCCGGGTGGCCATGGAGCCTCGTGATCAGGGCGCCCGGACGCCCGTCCGCGGCCGAGGAGGGCACCCGTGACCGACCGGCCGACCGGCCCGCCCGCCCGCCCGCCCGCCGAGGGTGGCCCCGGAGGAGGCGCCGCTGGCCCGGTGGCTGGGCACCCGTACCGAGCCGGGCAGTTGGGGTGGCGCGCGCTGAAGAAACGGCGGAGGGGGAGCCGGTCCGGCCGGCTCCCCCTCCCCTTTCCGTACTTCTCAGGGCGTCAGAGCGTCCGGGTCAGGCGGGACTGGATGGACGGCGGGTTCAGGTCCGACTGGAGGGCCACCGGGACCTCCGTCTTGTTGTCGCCCGAACCCACGCGCAGCGTGCCGACCTCGGTGCCGGCAGTCGCCTTGTGGCCGACCTTCGTAGCGTCCAGGGCGAGGGTGCCGGTGATGCCGGGGAAGCCGGCCACGACGAGGTCCTTGGTCGCGACGACCGGGACCGTGCCGCCGAGCCCGTTGTCCACGGAGCCGACAACGTCGCCCTTCTTGGCGAGGGTCTGGCCGGTCACGCCGTTCTGCGCGGCTTGGATCTGCTTGCCGCTGACCTTCAGCACGGTCGGCAGGATCCCGTCGCCGGGGTTGGGCGAGGTGGCCTGCTGGCCGAGGGTGACGCCGAGGATCAGCCGCTTCACGCCGCCGATCTCCTTGTAGGCGGCCCACATCAGGCAGCCGCCGGCCGGGGTGCTGGAGCCGGTCTTGACGCCGATGACCCCGGTCTTCGGGTTGATCAGGTTGTTGGTGTTGGGGATCTTCTGGTTGTTGAAGGTGGTGTCCGGGGTGGACACGATCTGCCGGAAGATCTCGTCCTGCATGACCTGCTCGGCCAGCTTCAGCTGGTCCTTGGCGGTGCTCTTCGTGTCCGCGTTGTAGCCCGCCGGGTCGGCGTAGGCGGTGTTGGTCATGCCGAACTTGGCCGCGGTGTCGTTCATCTGCTTGACGAACTCCGCCTCGGAGCCGGAGTGGTAGCGGGCGAGCAGCCGGGCCACGTTGTTGGCCGACGGCAGCATCAGCAGCTCCAGGGCCTGGTACTCGGTCAGCACCTGGTTCTCGGTGAGCGTGACCTTCGACTCGTCGACGTTGCCGGACTCCTGCGCGGCCTGCTTGTCGACGGTGATCTTCGGTCCGCTCTCCCCCTTCTTCAGCGGGAACTTCTGCAGGATCAGGTACGCGTTCATCACCTTGGTGACGCTGGCGATCGAGGCCGGGGTCTCCGGACCGGAGCTGCCGAGGCTGCCGACGCCGACCACCTCGGCGGCGGACTGGCCCTTGGCCGGCCAGGCCAGGTCGAGCTGGTCGCCCGGGAAGCTGTAGCCGCTCGCGGCGGTCATCTTCACCTTCGCGTCCGGCAGCGGGCGCAGCAGCTGGGCCACGACCGCGGCGCCGAGCACCACGGCGAGGAAGAGCGTCCAGATGGTGACCCGCTTGAGCGCGCGGCGCAGCGGGGAGACCGGGCGGGAGTTGAGGGCCGCCAGGACCTCCATCGCCTCGGCGGTGTTCTCCGGCGACGGCAGCGGCTCGGGGACGGGCAGCGGCTCCGGCTTCGGCAGCGGCGGGACCGGCGGGATCGGCCGCGGGTCCGGGGTGGGCAGCGGTTCGGGGGCCGGGGTGGGGCCGGGCTCGGGCACGGGGGCCGGCTTCGGCAGCGGCTCCGGGCCGGGCTGCGGCTCCGGTTCGGGGACGGGCTTCGGCGCCGGGTGCGGCTCGGGCACCGGCTCCGGGACGGGGGCGGGCTCGGGCAGCGGGGCGGGGGCCGGCGGCTCGGGGACGGTGCCGGCGGCGGGGGCGAGGGGAGTGCTGAGCGGCTTGGGCTTCTCCAGCTTCTCAGCCTTCGACGGGCTCTCAGCGTTCTCGGCGTTCTCGGCCTTTGTCGCCGTCTCGGTGCTATCCGCGTTCTCGGCCTTTGCCGCCGTCTCGGCGCTCTCCGCGTTCTCGGCCTTGGTCTCGGCGGGCTCAGTCTTGGTCAGCTTCACGGGCGCGGCGGGCTCGTCGTCCTTCGACGTGTCGTCCTTCGACGTATCGTCCTTGGGCGCGTCGTCCTCGGGCGCGTCGTCCCCGGGCGTGTCGCCTTCGGAAGCCGCATCCTCGGCGTCCTCCGCGTCCTCCGCGTCCTCGTCCTCCGCCTTCGCCGCACCCGTCCGCATGGCGAGACGCGGGTCGGCGCCCGCCTTCCGCTCGGCCGCCGGCTTCTCCCCCTCCACCGGAGCCTCGGCCGACGGCTCGTCCGCCTCACCTTCGGAACTCCCGCTGCCGGACGGCTTCGCCAGCTCCTCGGGCAGCCGCAGCGCGGTGGTCGCGTTGTCCACCGGCAGCCGCAGCATCGTGGTCCTGCTGTCCACATCCCGGACACGGAGCTGCACGGTCGAGCCACCCTTGGCCCCCGCCTTCGGCGCGTCGCCGGACCCCTCGCCGGACGCGTCGGCGGAGACGTCGGAGGCGACATCGGCGGAGAGATCGGAGGCCCCGTCAGCGGCCGTGCCGGCGCGGGCGGTCGCCCCGGTCCGTTCGCGTTCGCGGTCCCGCTTCCCCTCGCCGTCCCGCAGCACCCTGTCGGGGGACTCGCCCACGTAACCCAGCCTCCTCAACGCCCGGCGGGGCACCGGCAGACCCGATTTCGGGAAGCCGACGCCCCGCCCCATGTACCTGTACAGTCTCCGCCACCGCCGGCCGATCCGGCCGCGCACACCCCGCCCGACCGGCCCTTATTGCCATCACCCGGCCGTATCGCGGTCCGTTCACCGGTCAGACGCAGGGCCTGCGCCCCCCGGTTCCCGGCCTTCACCGCAAGGTCACGATTCGGAGGCGTACTCGACAAGCCCGTGTGAGAGGCGTCACCCTGTCTCTCATCCACGCGGGGAGGCTTGGATGGGCAAGAGCCGCAGAACTGTTCCCGAGGAACTCTTGCTGCTCGCTTTGGACCCGACCACGGGTACCACGGCGCAGCCGCAGACCCTCGACCTCGGACTTGCCGGGGCACAGCTCGTCGAGCTGTCCCTGGCCGGACGGATCGTACCGGAGGGAGACCGGATCGCCGTGGTGCTCGCACGGCCGACCGGCGACCCGACTCTGGACCACGCACTGGAACTGCTGCGCCGACGCGGCAGTCCGGTCCGTGCGGTGCACTGGATCGGCGGGCCCCGACTGGGGCTTCGGCAGACGTATCTGGCGCACCTGGAGCGCTGCGGCATGGTGACCGCCGTGGCCGGCCAGGTGTGCGGGGTGCTGCCGACGACGCGCTACCAGGCGTCCGACGACTGCACCAACGCCGCGATCAAGCAGCGGCTGGACACCGCGATCCGCACCGGCGTGCCGCCGGACCCGCGGACGGCCGCGCTCGCCGCGCTGGCCCACTCGGTGGGCCTGGGCAAGCACCTGTACCCGGGCAACGAGGGGCGGTCCTCACGGTCGCGGCTGCGCGACCTGATCCGGTACGACCCGCTGGGCGGGATGGTCGCGCACGCCGTGATGGACGTGCAGAACGGCCTGCCGGCACCGCAGAACCGTTCGCCGCAGAGTTCCGGGACGGTCACCGGACGGTCGGGCGCCCGCGCGGCGGGCCGGGGTTCCGGCGGCCGGGCGGCCGCCTCCCGGGTCGGCGTCCGCTGACGGAGGTCCAAGGCGCCTGGGACGTCCGGAACGTCCAGGACGTCCCGGCACCGGAGGACAACACGCCCGGCGACAAGCCCGACGGCGCACACCGACTCGCTCGCGCCGCCCGTGGTCGCTGAGCGACCAGACGCACCGCCAGCAGTACCAGGAGCGAGGAGGGGCGGTCGCCCGCGACGGAAGTCGCCCGGCGACCGCCCCTCAGCCGTCCCCGAGGCCCCGCCAGGGTGCTCGGGGACGCCCGGCGGAGCCTGCCGCAGCATGTGCCACCAGCACATGCGCCGCCGGGGAGCTCGCCCGAAGCAGTACCGGTCCGAGCCGTTGAGCCGCACTACCACCTGGGAGCATCCGCCGTCTCACAGAAGCGCTTTTCCGATGATCTGTTCTACTGCGCTCCTGTGATTCCCCGGCGCCGACCTGGCCCAAGGTGACATGCTGCTCCGAGTCAGGGGGGTTGGTCCCAATTTCCGCAGTGTTCCGAGGACTGCCGTTCCAACGTTCACCAGAGGTCCGGCCGGAGGTCGACGTGTCCGCGAACATCAATCCCACCGTGCGCCGCCGACGCCTCGGCTCGGAGCTGCGCAAGCTCCGCGAGGGCCTCGGGATGACCGCGGAGGAGGTGGCCGGCCGGCTGATGGTCTCCCAGTCGAAGATCAGCCGACTGGAGAACGGCCGCCGCAGCATCAGCCAGCGGGACGTCCGCGACCTCTGCGACGTGTACAACGTGGCCGACGAGCAGATGCGCGCCAGCCTCATGGAGATGGCCAAGGAGTCCCGCCAGCGCGGCTGGTGGCACGACTTCAACGACATGCCGACCCCGTACAGCGTCTACATCGGCCTGGAGGCCGAGGCCTCCTCGATCCGCGCCTACGAATCCTCCTTCGTGCCCGGCCTCCTGCAGACCGAGCAGTACGCGCAGGCCGTCGTCGAGGGCACCCAGCCGGACACCGACGCACTCTCCGTGCAGCGCCGGGTGCAGGTGCGGATGAAGCGGCAGGACCGCGTCCACGGGGAGAACCAGCTGGGCAGTCTCTGGACCGTCATAGACGAGGCGGTCCTGCGCCGCGAGGTGGGCAGCCGCGAGGTGATGGCCCACCAGCTGAAGCACATGCTGGAGTTGAGCCAGCGCCCGAACATCACGATCCAGGTGATCCCGTTCTCGCACGGCGCACACCCCGGTATGACCGGGACATTCTCCCTGCTGGAGTTCCCCGAGTCAGCCGATTCGACGGTTGTCTACTTCGAAGGGGTGACGAGTGATCTTTGGCTGGAGAAGGAGGCCGATGTGCGCCGCTATACCAGTCTCTACGACTACCTGAGGGCGGCGGCGCTCGGTGTGGCGGAGAGCCGGTCACTGATAGCAGAGATTGAAGAGGGATTCCACACATGAGCACCACCTTCGAGAGCGGCACGGTCTGGCGGAAGAGCAGTCACAGCGGCGGCAACGGGGCCTGTGTGGAGATCGCCACGCCGGCCGCGGGGGCCGTCGCGGTCCGGGACTCCAAGGACCCTCAGGGCCCGCAACTGCACTTCTCCGCCGAGGCCTGGAACGCGTTCGCCACCGCCACCGGAGCCGGCGCCTTCGCAGCAGGCGGCTTCGATGCAGGCACCTTCGGCGAGCTCTGAACCGACCCCGTTCTCGGCCCAGTTGCCCGTAGCGGTGTCCGTCGCCCCGTCGGCGACGGTCGCAGCTACGGGCAACTGTGCTGCTGGGGCATGTTCCTCAGCGCACAAGCCTGTTCTTCAGCGCACCGGCCCGTTCTTCAGCGCACCACCGGGTACCGAATGGCCCAGGTGGCGCCCTCCGGGGTGTCCCCGCCGTGCAGTTCGGTGCCGTGCATCAGCTCCAGCACGAAGTCGTCGGCGAGTTCGAGGATCGCGCCGCGGCCCTCCAGCCCGGCCACCAGCCCGGGCGGCAGCGCGGTGTCGCCGTGCAGCACCCCGAGCAGGCTCCCGCAGATCGCTCCGGTGGAGTCGCTGTCCCCGGAGTGGTTGACGGCCAACAGCAGGCCCGAGCGCACGTCGTGCGCGACCAGCGCGCAGTACACCGCGATCGCCAGCGCCTCCTCGGCGACCCAGCCCTCCCCCAGCGCCTCCACCCGGTCTGCGGACGGCTCGCCGGCCCGCACCGCGTCCAGCGCCGCCCGCAGCGCGGCGGTGGTCTCCTCGTGCCCGTGCCGCTCGGAGAGCAGCGCCAGGGCCAGGTGGACGCCCTCCTCCAGGGTGCCGCCGCGGGCGATGCTCTGGACGATCACCGCGTACGCGCCCGCCGCGAGGTAGCCGGTCGGGTGGCCGTGGGTGAGTACCGAGCACTCCACCGCGAGCTGGAAGACCAGGCCCGGCTCCCACGTGGTGAGCAGCCCGAACGGCGCCGCCCGCACCACCGTGCCGCAGCCCTTGGAGTGCGGGTTCTTGGGGTGCTCCAGGGTCCCGAGCCGCTCGCCGTCCGGCCCGGCGAGGCCGGACAGACAGCCCTGGCCGGGGGCGCGCTGGGCGTACAGCCACTCCTCGCGGCCGAGCCAGCCGAGGTCGGGGCGGCGCTCGTCCGGGCCCCAGTCGCGCTGGGTGGCGGCCCAGCGCAGGTAGGCGAGGTGGAGGTCGGTGGGCGGGTGCCAGCTGCCGGTGTCCCGGCGGATGTGGGCGCGGATCAGGCCGTCGACGGTGAACAGCGTCAGCTGGGTGTCGTCGGTGATCGCGCCGAGCCGCCCGTACGCGGGGACGTAGTCGGTGACGCCCTGCGGGCCGTGCTGCGCCCGGATCTTGTCCAGCGCCTCGAACTCGACGCCCGCGCCGAGCGCGTCCCCGATCGCGCCGCCGAGCAGACAGCCCCGCACCCGGCTGCGGAAGTCCTGCTGCTGTGCGCGTGACCACAGTGGCATCACGACGGGGCGCCTTTCGTCCGGGACCGGCGGGAAACGGGGCGCGCGACGCTCGGCCGGTCGCACGCCCAGGCACTGTATGCGAAGACCTGAACGAATGGGTGGGGTCCATCGCACACCAGCGCCGTCCCGGGTGCCCGCCTCGGTCGAGGACGGGCACCGCCCCGGGCCCGCCTCAGTCCAGGACCGGCAGCAGCTCCGGCAGGTGCCCGTCCGAGGCCAGCGCGGCCGCCCGGCGCTCGGCCGGCACCTCGCCGTACGTCGTGGTGCGCTGGCGGTGCGGACGGCCCGCCGCCTCGGCGATCGCCTGGAGATCGCGGACGGACTTGTAGCTCCCGTACGCCGAACCGGCCATCCGCGAGATGGTCTCCTCCATCAGCGTGCCGCCGAGGTCGTTGGCGCCCGAGCGCAGCATCTCGGCCGCGCCCTCGGCCCCCAGCTTCACCCAGCTGGTCTGGATGTTGGGGATGTGCGGGTGCAGCAGCAGCCGGGCCATCGCGACCACCGCGCGGTTGTCCCGGGCGGTCGGGCCGGGCCGGGCGATGCCGGCCAGGTAGACCGGCGCGTTGGTGTGGATGAACGGCAGGGTCACGAACTCGGTGAAACCACCGGTGCCGTTGTGTTCAAGCGAGCGCTGCTGGATCTCCGCGAGCAACCGCAGGTGCCCGAGCCAGTGCCGCGGGGTGTCCACGTGCCCGTACATCATCGTCGACGAGGAACGGATGCCCAGTTCGTGCGCGGTGGTGACCACCTCGACCCAGGTGGCGGCCGGCAGCTTGCCCTTGGTGAGCACCCAGCGGACCTCGTCGTCCAGGATCTCGGCGGCCGTGCCCGGGATGGTGTCCAGGCCGGCCTCCTTCGCCTGCTGGAGCCAGTCGCGGATCGAGAGCCCGGTCCTGGTCGCGCCGTTGACCACCTCCATCGGCGAGAACGCGTGCACGTGGATGCCGGGCACCCGCTCCTTCACCGCGCGGGCGATGTCGAAGTACGCGGTACCGGGCAGGTCCGGGTGGATGCCGCCCTGCATGCACACCTCGGTGGCGCCCACCTCCCAGGCCTGCGCGGCCCGGTCGGCGACCTGCTGCAGCGACAGCGTGTAGGCGTCCGCGTCGGTGCGGCGCTGGGCGAAGGCGCAGAACCGGCAGCCGGTGTAGCAGACGTTGGTGAAGTTGATGTTCCGGGTGACGCAGTAGGTGACGTCGTCGCCGACCGCGTCGCGGCGGACGTCGTCGGCGATCCGGCAGAGCGCGTCCAGGGCCGGGCCGTCCGCGTGGAACAGGGCCAGCGCCTGGTCGTCGGTCAGCCCGGCCGGGTCGTCGGCGGCCACCGCCAGCGCCTCGCGCAGGTCCCCCGCCAGCCGCTCCGGCGCGCCCTCGGCGAGCACCTGCTCGCGCAGCACCTCCCAGTCGCCGTAGACGTCCTCGAAGTCGGCCCGGCGGTCGCCGGTGCGGCCCTCGGTGTCGATGGTGGTGTGCAGGTCGGTGCGCCCGTACGAGGCGGGCAGGTCCTCCGGCTCCTGCCACGGCCGGCCCTGGACCACCGCGTCCGGGCGGGCCAGGCCGGTCTCCGGGTCGGCCAGCGCGCGCACGTGCGGCAGCACCCGCGGGTCCAGCCACGGCTCGCCGCGCAGCACGTACTCGGGGTAGACGGCCAGGCGCTCGCGCAGCTCGAAGCCGGCCGCCGCCGAACGCTCGGCCAGCCGGTCGATCTGCGGCCACGGGCGCTCGGGGTTGACGTGGTCGGGGGTGAGCGGGGAGACCCCGCCCCAGTCGTCGATGCCGGCCTCGATCAGCCGCTCGTACTCGCCGTCCACCAGGTTCGGCGGCGCCTGGAGGCAGGCGGCCGGGCCCATGAGGTGCCGGGCCACCGCCACCGTGGCCACCAGCTCGTCCAGTTCGGCGTCCGGCATGCCGCGCATCGCCGTGTCCGGCTTGGCGCGGAAGTTCTGCAGGATCAGCTCCTGGATGCCGTGGTAGGCCCGGGAGACGCGGCGCAGCGCGAACAGCGACTCGGCGCGCTCCTCGTACGTCTCGCCGATGCCGATCAGCAGGCCGCTGGTGAAGGGGACGGAGCTGCGCCCGGCGTCCTCCAACACCCGCAGCCGGACGGCGGGTTCCTTGTCCGGCGAGCCGTGGTGCGGGCCGCCGGGCTCGCTCCACAGGCGGGTGGCGGTGGTCTCCAGCATCATGCCCATCGACGCCGAGACGGGCTTGAGCCGCTGGAAGTCCGTCCAGCTCAGCACCCCGGGGTTGAGGTGCGGGAGCAGGCCGGTCTCCTCCAGGATGCGGATCGACATCGCCCGCACGTAGGCGATGGTGTCGTCGTAGCCGTGCGCGTCCAGCCACTCGCGGGCCTCGGGCCAGCGGTCCTCGGGCTTGTCGCCGAGCGTGATCAGGGCTTCCTTGCAGCCGAGTTCGGCGCCGCGCCGGGCGACCGCCAGGACCTCGTCCGGGGACATGTACATCCCGTGGCCGGCGCGGCGCAGCTTGCCGGGGACGGTGGCGAAGGTGCAGTAGTGGCACTTGTCGCGGCAGAGCCGGGTGAGCGGGATGAAGACGCTCTTGGAGTAGGTGATGACGCCGGGCCGGCCGGCCGCTTCGAGTCCGGCGTCGCGCACCCGGGCGGCGCTCGCACACAGGTCGCGCAGGTCCTCGCCTCTGGCCTGCAGCAGCACCGCCGCCTCGGTGGCGTCGAGCGCGACGCCGTCCCGGGCCCGGCGCAGGGCGCGCCGCATCGCGTTCGCGGTCGGGGGCTGCGCAGTCGGAAGGTGGGTGCCGTCCTTGGCGGTTGCGTCCATGGCGCGACCCTACGCCAGGAGTCGTACCCCGGGAGGAGCCAACCCTGAGGTCTTCTCAGGGTCGGTGTACCCGGGAGGTTTACCCCGAAGTGGCCCTGCAGGGCGATGACTCGGGCGCTGTGCGAGCCTCTAATGGAGGGGCACGGGCAATCGGTTGTGTTCGCAGAGGAGTTGAGGACGCCATGACCAATGACACGGCGGCGGGGGAGAACGTGGACGGCGGCGTGCCGTACCGCTCGCGACGACGCACGCTGATGCGGGCGGGAGTGCCGCTGGCGGTGGCCGCGGTGATCGCCACGGGTGTCGGGCTGGTACCCGCGCTGGCCGCCGACTCCCCGCCGGACCTGCCGTCGCTGACGGCGGAGCAGGTGGTGGCCAAGGTGCTCGGCTCGGACGCGCAGGCGCTCTCCGGGACGGTCTCGGTCTCGACCGACCTCGGGGTGCCGACCCAGCTGCTCGGCGCGGCGGCCGGCGGGCTGGGCGCGGCGGCCGGGCGGGGCGGCGGGCAGGACCAGGGTTCGTCCGCGGATCCGCAGACCAAGCTGCTCGGGCTGCTCGGCGGCGACCAGACCCTGCGGGTCGCCGTGGACGGCCCGGACCACCAGCGGGTCGACCTGCTGGAGAACATGGCCGGCTACACCCTGGTCCACAACGGCGACCAGTCCTGGGCCTGGGACAGCTCGACCAACCAGGCTGTGCACGAGACCGGCCAGGCCGCCCGGCACACCGGCGCCGAGCACCCCAAGGCGCCGCTGACCGGGGTGCCGACCACCCCGCAGGAGGCCGCCAAGCAGTTCCTGACCGAGAGCGCGGGCACCACCTCGGTCACCGTGGCCGGCACCGCCAAGGTGGCCGGGCAGAACGCCTACCAGCTCAGCGTCAAGCCCACCCAGTCCGGCTCGACCATCCAGGAGGTCCGGATCGCGGTGGCCGCCGACAACGGCGTGCCGCTCTCGGTCGAGGTCTTGGGCACCGACGGCAGCACGGTGCTGGACGTCCACTTCACCGACGTCTCGTTCGCCAAGCCGGCCGCCAAGACCTTCGACTTCACCGTGCCCAAGGGCGCCAAGGTGACGGAGCACAAGGCGGACGAGGCGCGCGGCCAGGACGGCAAGAAGGAGGCCGCCCGGACCGCCGGTGACGTCAACGTGATCGGCGAGGGCTGGACCTCGGTGGTCACCGGGCACCTGCCCAGCGGGCCGGTCGGCGCGCCGGAGGACGGCGCGAAGAACGGCAAGCACCACGGCAACGGCGGGTTCCAGAACCCGCAGGCGCTGGTCAAGTCGCTCGGCAAGCCGGTCAACGGCGGCACCCTGATCAGCACCAAGGTGCTGAACGTCCTGATCACGGACGACGGCCGGGTCTTCGCCGGCGCGGTGACCCCGTCGGTCCTGCAGAGCGCGGCCGGGGTGAAGTAACGGATGACCGAGACTCCCGTAACGGGGGACGTTACGGAGTCGGCCGGGGGCCGGGGCGCCGAGGCGCGCCCGGCCCCCGTTCCCGCCCCCTCGCACCCCGCGCCTCTCCCCGGGGACGACGTGATCCGGACCCAGGGCCTGACCAAGCGCTTCCGCGGCGGACAGCTCGCCGTCGACGGGCTGGACCTCGCCGTCCCGCGCGGCTCGGTCTTCGGCTTCCTCGGCCCCAACGGCTCCGGCAAGACCACCACCATCCGGATGCTGATGGGCCTGATCGCCCCCACCTCGGGCGTGGCGACCGTCCTCGGCGAGTCGATGCCGCAGTCCGTCGCCTCCGTGCTGCCCCGGGTCGGCGCACTGATCGAGGGCCCGGCGCTGTACGGCTTCCTCTCCGGCCGCGACAACCTCGCCCGGTTCGACGCCGCCGACTCCACCGCCGACCCGCGCACCCGGCGCCGCCGGGTCGAGGAGGCGCTGGAGCGGGTCGGGCTCACCGCGGCGGCGGGCAAGAAGGCCCGCGCGTACTCGCTGGGCATGAAGCAGCGGCTCGGCCTGGCCTCGGCATTGCTCCAGCCGCGCGAACTGCTCGTCCTGGACGAGCCGACCAACGGCCTGGACCCGCAGGGCATGCGCGAGATCCGGGCGCTGGTGCGGGAGGTCGCGGCGGAGGGCACCACGGTGTTCCTCTCCTCGCACCTGCTCGACGAGATCGAGCACGTCTGCACCCACGCGGCGGTGATGTCCCGCGGCCGGCTCGTGGTGCAGGGCACCGTCGCCGAGCTGGCCGCCCGGGCACAGGGCCGGCTGGTGGTCCGTACGCCCGACGTCGCGCAGGCCGCCGAGGTGCTGGCGGCGCACCAGGTCGCGGACGTGGTGCGGGGCGAGGACCGGGTGGACGGGGAGCTGGGCGCTCCCGGGGACGCCGCGCTGCCGAAGCTGTGCGCGGCGCTGGTCGAGGCCGGCGTGCGGGTGCACGGATTCGGGCTGGAGCGGGGCACGTTGGAGGACGCCTTCGTGGCGCTGACCGGGGAGGGCTTCGATGTCGCAGGCTGATTCGATGTCGCGGGCCGAGGCACTGCCGGTTCTGTCGGGGGCGGTCACGTCGGGGCGCAGGCCGCAGACGGCCGCCGGGTTCCTGGCGCTGTTCCGCAACGAGCTGCACCTGACGTTCCGCCGGATGCGGACCCTGGTGCTGCTGGGGATCCTGGCGGCGCTGCCGATCCTGATCGGCGTGATCATCAAGGTCAACACGGACAGCCCGCGCGGCGGAGGCGGCGGCGCGCCGAGCTTCATCGCGCAGACCACCCAGAACGGCCTGTTCCTGGTGTTCACCGCGCTCGCCGTGGCGCTGCCGGTCTTCCTGCCGATGACGGTCGGCGTGGTCGCCGGGGACTCGGTGGCGGGCGAGGCGGCCACCGGGACGCTGCGCTACCTGCTGGTCGCACCGGCCGGGCGGACCAGGCTGCTGGCCGCCAAGTTCACCGCCGGGCTGGCGTTCTGCCTGGCGGCCACCGCGGCCGTCGCGGTGACGGCCCTCGCCACCGGCGCCGCGCTGTTCCCGCTCGGCAAGGTCACGCTGCTCTCCGGCGACACCATCGGCCTCGGCGAGGCGCTGCCGCGCGCGCTGTTGGTGGCCGCCATGGTGGCCCTCTCGCTGGCCGGGCTGGTGGCGATCGGGCTGTTCGTCTCGACGCTCACCGGCAGCGGCATCGCGGCGATGGCCACCACCGTGGTGCTGGTGATCACCGTGCAGATCCTGGACAGCTTCCCGCAGCTGGACGCGATCCGGCCGTTCCTCTTCACCCACTACTGGCTCAGCTTCGCGGACCTGCTGCGCGCGCCGATGTACTGGGACGGCATGCTGAAGAACCTCGGCCTGCAGGCCGCCTACATCGCCGTGTTCGGCTCGGCGGCCTGGGCGCGGTTCTCCAGCCGGGACATCAGCGCCTGAGCCCTGTTGGTGGGCTGCTCAGCGGGTGGGCTGCTGAGCGGGCGACCTGCTGAGCGGGTGGCCTGCTCAGCGGGTGGCCGCCGGGGCGGGGACGGGCTGCGGCACGGCTGCCGCGGCCCGCTCCGCGCGGTCGGCCCGCACCCGGCGCAGCGCGTCCCAGGTGAGCAGCGCGAGCGCCACCCAGACCAGGGCGAAGCCGGCCCAGCGGGCGGTGGGCATCGACTCGTGGAACACCGTCACGCCGATCAGGAACTGGAACACCGGCGCCAGGTACTGCAGCAGCCCGAGCACGGTCAGCGGCACCCGGACGGCCGCCGCGCCGAAGCACAGCAGCGGGATCGCGGTGATCACCCCGCTGAGCATCAGCAGCCCCGAGTGGCCCCAGCCGTACGAGCCGGCCACCGTGTGCCCGAAGGTGCCGTGCCCGCTGACCTCCAGGTACACCAGGTAGGCCAGGGCGAACGGGAACATGAAGGCGCTCTCCGCCGCCAGGCTCTCCACGCCGCTCAGGCCGACCGTCTTCTTCAGCAGGCCGTAGGTGGCGAAGGAGAGCGCGAGGGTGAGGGCGATCCACGGCAGCTGCCCGTACGCGACCGTCAGCACCGCGACCGCCGCCGCGCCGATGCCGACCGCCGTCCACTGCGCGACGCGCAGGCGCTCCTTGAGCACCAGGACGCCGAAGCCGATGGTCACCAGCGGGTTGATGAAGTAGCCGAGGCTGGTCTCGACGACGTGCCCGGCGTTGACCGCCCAGATGTAGACGCCCCAGTTGACCGAGATCACGGCCGCGGCCGCGGCCAGCATCGCGAGCCGGCGGGGCTGGCGCAGCAGCGGGCGTATCCAGCCCCAGTGCCGCTGGGCGACCAGCAGCAGCATCACCGCGACCAGGGACCAGACCATCCGGTTGGCCAGGATGTCGTCGGCAGCGCCGGGCTCCAGCAGCGGCCAGAACAGCGGGAAGAGCCCCCAGATGCCGTAGGCCGCGGCCCCGTACCAGAGGCCTCGGCCGCTCTCCTGCTTGGTTGTGTCCGGCATGAGCCGCCTGCCCTCCGCGCGCGCGTATGTCGAGGCGACGGTAGCGGGCGGGAGGGCAGGATGTCATCTCCGTTTCCGGAGTTTGGTCATGACACTGCTCAAGGGCTGGGACGGTTACGCCTTCAGCACGGCGCGGACGGACTCGGCGAGCGGGACGGTCGGGCGGCCGATCAGGCGGGCCAGGTCGCCCGGGGTGCCGGCGCTGCCGAGCTTGAGACGCCGGCACTACAACTGCATCGGCTCCTGCTGGATCGGCCCGTGCTTGATCGGCTCCTGCTGGATCGGCTCCCGCTTGATCAGCGCGACAAGCTGATCAGCGCGGCGAGCCCGTCCAGGACGCGGGCCAGCCCGAACGCGTAGGCGTGGTCCGGGTCGTAGGCGCCGCCGTGCGCCTCGCCGGCCGCAGCGCCGACCCGGGCCGCCACCGGGTAGCGCTCGGCGTCGAAGACCCGGGCCAGCAGGTCGGCGTTGGCGGCCCACCACTGCTCGTCCGTCATCGCGCTGTCCTGCTGGGCGGCCCGCTCGTCGGCGGCCATCCGGGCGCAGGTCTGGACGAAGCCGAGCAGGTGCGTCAGCGCGGCGTCCAGGTCCACGTCCGGCAGGCCGGTGCCCTCGAAGGCGCGCAGCTCGTACTCGTACTTGGCCATCAGGCCCGGGCCCAGCGGCGGCCGGCTGGTGGAGACGGCCGCCACCCACGGGTGGGCGCGGTAGAGCGCCCGGTTGTCGTCGGCGACGGCGGTCACCCGGGCGCGCCAGCCGTCGTCGGCAGGGGCCGTGCGGGGCATCGTCGCGTAGACGGTGTCCAGCATCAGGTCGAGCAGCTCCGCCTTGCCGGGCACGTACGTGTACAGCGCCATCGGGGACAGCCCGAGCTCCTGCGCCATCCGCCGCATGGTGACCGCGTCCACGCCCTCCGCGTCGGCGAGCGCGATGGCCGCCGCGGCGATCTCGCCGGTCGAACGGGCCTGCCTGGGGCCGCGCCGGCCGGGCTTCTCCTCGGTGGTCAGCCCCCAGAGCAGGGCGAGGGTGCGCGCCGGGTCTCCTGCGCTGCTGCGGTCCGTGGCCATAGGACGATCCTTTCACGGCCCCGCCCGACTACCGTCTCCTCATGACCAGCACCGACGATCAGCTGCCCGGCACCGGCACCCCGGAGGCCGTCCGCCCCCGCGTCACCTGCCGCCGCTGCCACCGCCCGCTGCACGACCCGGAGTCCCGCATCCTCCGGCTCGGCCCCGAGTGCCGCGACCCGGCCGAACGCGTCCCCCGCTTCGACGTCGACCAGGACCCCCTCCCGGGTATCGGCTAGCCGGCGGTCGGCCGGCCAACCCGTTCACTTGGGCGCGACCGGGATCGCGTACGGTCGGGGCGACAGTGGCAGGGGCCGGGACGGCAGGGGGTGGGCAGGGTGCGGGAGCTGCGGGACGGGGATCCGCGGCAGGTGGGCGCGTATCGGCTGGTGGGACGGATCGGGTCCGGCGGGATGGGGCGGGTGTATCTCGGGCGGACGGTCAGCGGGCGGCTGGTTGCGGTCAAGACGCTGCTCGCCGAAGGCATGGCCACCGACGAGGACCGGCGGCGCTTCGCCCGGGAGGTGGCGCTGGCGCGCCGGGTGACCGGCCTGTACACCGTCGCGGTGGTGGACGCGGACGCCGAGGCGCCGGTGCCGTGGATGGCCACGGAGTACGTCCCCGCCCCCTCGCTCGCCGAACTCGTCAAGCGGGCGGGCCCGTTGCACCCGCCGGCCGCGGTGCGCCGGGTCGCCGCCGGGATGGCGGAGGCGCTGGCCGACCTGCACCGGTCGGGTGTGGTGCACCGGGATGTGAAGCCCGCCAACGTGCTGCTGCCGACGACCGGTCCGCGGCTGATCGACTTCGGCATCTCGCACGCCACGGACCTGACCCGGACCTCCCTCACCCTGGGCACGATCGCCTACACCTCCCCCGAACAGGCCCGCGGCGAGGCCTCCGTGAGCGCGTCCGACGTCTACTCGACGGGCGCGACGCTCTTCCACCTCGCGGTCGGCCGCCCGCCGTACGCCGACACCTCCGACACGCTGCGGCTGCTCGGGCAGGTGCAGCGCGGCGAGCTGGACCTGGCCGGGCTGCCGTCCGAGCTGGACGGGCTGGTCCGCGCCTGCCTGGCCCTCGACCCGGCGGACCGGCCGACCCCGGCCGAGCTGCTCGCGGACTTCCGGTCGACGGCGGACGAGCCCGGGGGCGTCCAACTGCCGGAGCCCTGGACGGCGTTGATCCGGGAGTACCAGGAGCGCGTCCATGAGCCCGCGGTGCCGGCCGCGGAGCGGCCGACGCGCCTGCGGCCGGCCTGGCCGACGAAGACCCGGGTCCTGCCGGCAGGCTCGGAGCTGGAGACGGCCCGACTCGCCGCTCCTCCCCCGGAAGGTTCCGGCCGGCATCCCCGCCGCACACGCCCGCGCGCCCTGCTCGCGGCCCTCGTCGTCGCGGCGGCCGGCATCCTCGCCGTCCCGTCGAGCACCGTCCACGTCCCGCTGCCTGCCGATCCGGCCGTCGACGCCGCGTTCCAGCAGCTCGGAAAGGGTGACTGCGTCGACTCGGTGTTCGGGCCGGACGGGTTCAGCCCGGCCGTCCCGCGGCAGGTGGACTGCGGCGCGGACGACGCCTACCTGATCGTCCGGAACCGCACCACGGACGAGAACGTCTGCGACTCCGGCGCGGGCGAGGAGACCTGGTCGAACGGCAGCGAGCGGACGGCCGACCGGCTCTTCCTGTGCGTCAGGCGGCAGTTCCGGGTCGGCGAGTGCGTCCCGACGGACGTCGCGCCGACCCCGGGGCCGGTGCGCTCCGAGGACATGTGGCAGCCCCACCCGTGCGGTGGGGCCGCCGGCCGGGAGCTGGTGATCGCCAAGGTGACGCCCGTCGACGCCCAGGTCGCGCAGGGCGCCCAACCCTCGCCCAGTACGGCGGAGTTGTGCGGCTCCGGCGACTACTGGCGGTTCGACGGCCCCGACGCGCACGTCTGTCTGGAGCGCCCGCGCACCTGAGCCGACGTCACCCGCGGCCGAGGAGGCGCCGGAAGAAGCCGCCGGGGCGGGCCTCGGTCTGGGGTTCAGGCGCAGGAGCGGGAGCAGACTCGGCAGAAGCCTCCTCCGCGTTGCCCGCCCTGTCGGCCTTGCCCGCCTTGTCGGCCTTGTCGGCCTGGACCAGCTGCCGCGCGAGGTCGAGGTCGGCCGGGGGCAGCCAGGGCGCGGCGAGCATCAGCGCGCCCACCGACCGCAGCATGGTCACGAGCCGCGTCCGGCGCGCCTCGTCGCAGTACTGCAGGCGTAGTTGGAGTTGCGCGGCGATGTCGGCGCGCGTCTCGGGGTGTGTCCAGCCGATCGCGACCAGCGCGAAGCCGGCCGCCTCGACGACCCAGTCCTCCGGCCCGAGC
Source organism: Kitasatospora aureofaciens (assembly GCF_019192735.1). GTDB lineage: Bacteria > Actinomycetota > Actinomycetes > Streptomycetales > Streptomycetaceae > Kitasatospora > Kitasatospora aureofaciens_A. The sequence continues at coordinate 87,881 of NZ_JAHTKP010000013.1, read as the reverse complement.
AGCAGGTCGAGCAGCACCCGGCGGCGGTCCGAGTCCGGCCACGGCTGGTCGGTGCGGTGGTGGGCGATGCCGAGGCAGGCGAAGGTCTGGACGGCGCGCACCCACAGCTCGGGCTGGTGGGCCAGCAGGGCCCGGCCGAGGTCGTCCTCGCGCGGTGCGGGCGGGTGGGCGAGGACGCCGACGAGGTCGTCGAGCGGCACCCCGGCGAGCCGGACGGCGTGGTCGTACGCGGCGGGGACGGTCGGCCAGACGATCTCGGCGGTGGCGCGGACGAGTTCGGCGCTCTCCGGGGCGGGCGGGGCGACGGCGGGGCGCGGGTCGGTGCCGTCCCACATCCAGACGCGGGTGGCGGGTTCGCGCAGCGGGCAGCGCGGGTCCGGTTCGAGCACGGCCTGGTAGCTGACGGTGACGCGCGGCAGCGCGAGCTGGACGGCCAGCAGCGAGCTGGGCGGTTCGAGGGCGGAGACGCTGCAGTCGATCTCGTTGTCCCGGGTGGTGTCGGGATCGGCGAGGACCTGGTGGAGCACGTTGACGGTGGCCTCGGTGGCGCCGGGCACCATGCCGAGCCAGGGCTCCCGGTGGCTGAGCCGTTCGAGGAGGTCCTGGGCGTAGTCGTGGTCGGGGTGGGCGCGGTGGTGGTCGGCGAGGGCGAGCAGGTGGGCGGTGCTGCCGTCGGCGGCGTGCCGCAGGCCGTGGCGCGCGGGGGCGGCCTTCGGGTGGTCGGGTTCGGCGGCGAGGACGCGGTCCAGCCAGGGCAGGCCGTCGGCGGGGCGGCCGAGGGCGCCGTACAGTTCGGCGACGTCGACGGCGAGGTAGCTGCTGGAGTCGTCCAGGACCGGTTCGGCGCGGCCGAGTTCGGCCTCCCAGACGGCGAGGGCCCGTTCCGGCCGGCCGTGGGCGCGCAGGGCGTTGCCGAGCATGACGGACGGCATGTGTCCGGGGGCCAGCCGGTGGGCGTGCTCGGCGAGTTCGACGGCGCGGGCGGTGCTGCCGAGGCGGCGGGTGAGGCCGGAGGCCATCGCGAGGAGCAGCGCGTGGTCGGGGTGGCGGGCCACGACGGCCTGCACGAAGTCCTCGAACGGCTGGACGGCGGGCGTGAGTTCGGCGGGCAGCGGGTCGGGCAGGGTGCCGGCGGCGCGGGCGACGGCCTGGGCGACGGCGTCGGGATCGACGAGGCCGGGCAGGTCCTCGCGGGCGAGCCAGGCAGTGTGCGCCCAGGGTCTGCCGGGCTCGTACTGGATCGCGGAGGCGAGCAGGCCGATTGCGGTGTCCCAGTCGCCGGCTGCCGCCTCGACGTGGGCGCGGCAGACGACGGTGCCCAGGTAGACCTGGCCTTCGAGCGGGAACAGCTCGCGGGCCGCGGCCGGTCCGCCGGCGGCGGCGCAGAGTTCGGCCAGCGCCTCGTGCAGCTCGGGCAGCTGCGGGTCGCTGAGCACGGCGTCGGCCAGGTGGTCGGCGGCGTGCGGGAGGTCGCCGGAGTCGATCGCCAGCCGGGCGACCGCCACCTCTCCCTCGGCCGCCAGCCGTTCGTCTCCGTCGCCCGTGTGTTCCATGTCCGGTCCCCCGTCGAGGTGTCTCCGATGTGCGCGGACGAGGCTATCCCGCGCATATGACGAGAGGATCATCAGCTACACGGAAGAGCTGCCGGCGACGGCACCTGGCGCGGGCTGGCGCGTGAGGGCGCAGGAAGTCGGCCGGGCCGACTTCCTGCGCCCTGGCACTACCGCTTTCCGTTGGCGAGGCGGATACCGCTCCAGTCCTTGCCGACACTGATGCTCTTCATCGGGGACAGGCCCGCGGTCTGGGCGGCGTCCTGGATGTCGCTGGGTTCGATGTAGCCGTTGCGGCCGGACTTGGGGGTGAGCAGCCAGATCGTCCCACCGTCCTCCAGGAGGCCGATGGCGTCCACCAGAGCATCGGTGACGTCGCCGTCCTCGTCGCGGAGCCAGAGGAGGACGACGTCGGCCACGTCGTCGTAGTCCTCGTCGACGAGGTCCTGGCCGATCAACGACTCGATGCCCTCGCGGAGGTCCTGGTCGACGTCGTCGTCGAAGCCGATCTCCTGGACGACCTGCCCGGGCTCGAAGCCGAGCCGGGCAGCGGGGTTGGTGCGCTCTTCCTCTGATGTCGCCATCACGGTGTTCCTTCTGTCCCGAGGCGCCGATCGCCCCGCACGCGAGTAGCCAACCAGACACGGAGGGTGGCGGACGCGAGGAATGCACGGCGCCACGCCGGTCGCCGCCGACCACCCGGGGCTCGTCGCACAGCGCTTCCCTCCCCCGGTAAGGTCGCTCCCCATGCCTGAGCTCTCATCACATCTGACGACAACAGCTGCCGCGTACGATGCCGTGGCCGTCCGCTACGCCGACCTCGTCCGGGACGGGCTGGCCGGCCTGCCGTTGGACCGCTCGTTCGTTGCCGCGTTCGCCGAGTGCGTGCGGGCGTCCGGGGCCGGTCCGGTCGCGGATCTCGGATGCGGCCCGGGGTATGTGGCGGCATACCTGCGGGACCAGGGGCGGGACGTCTTCGGCATCGATCTGTCGCCGTCCCTGATCGAGATCGCCCGCACGACGTATCCGGGCCTACGGTTCGACGTGGGTTCGATGGATGCGCTGGACCTGGCCGACGGCGAGTTGGGCGGCATCGTCTCCTGGTACTCGGTCATCCACACCCCGCCGGCCGAGCTGCCCTCGTACCTCGCCGAGTTCCGCCGGGTCCTGGCCCCGGGCGGCCACGTCCTCCTCGCCTTCTTCGAGGCCGAGGGCGGGCCCGTGACGCCCTTCGACCACAAGGTGACGACGGCCTACCGGTGGCCGATCGACGAGATTGCCCAGCTGGCGGGCAAGGCCGGGTTCGCCGAGGTCGGCCGGATGCTGCGGGAGCCTCGCGAGGGGGAGCGGTTCCGGCGAGGGCATCTGCTGGTGCGCGCGGTGTAGTTGATGCAGGGCAACCACCTCAGCCGGTGTGGGGGCTCCGGCTGAGGTGGCACCGGGGTCAGGCCGTCGCGGCGGCGTCCGCGTCCTGCTGCGGCTTGGGCGTGGGCTGCAGCTCGGGCGTGGGCTGCGGCGTGGGCGCGGTCAGTGCCCCGGCGACGATCAGCCCGAGTCCGACCAGGTGGAAGGGCAGGGGTATCGCGGAGAGCACGCTGGTCGCCGCGAGCGTCCCGACGGCTCGGATCAGGGGCTCCAGGCCGAACGCCATGACGAGCGTGGTGATGATCGGCCCCGGCGTCATGACCAGGCAGCCGACGAACGCCAGGCGGGCGTTGCGCCCCCGCCGGCGGATGTACGTGGCGGCCACGACGGCTCCCACCAGCGGCGCGAGGACTTCGAGGACGGTGAGGAGCAGGCTGACGAGGCCGGCCACGAGGGTGTCGGGCAACGGACTCCGTTCGGGGATCGTGTGCGCGTGGTCCACGTGCGGCGCGAAGTTCAGATGCTGTTGAAACCCCGGGCGGCGTCGTTGATGTCGGCATCCACGATGTAGACGACATTCGGGATCACGATGAAGTGGACCATCGCGGAGTTCAGCCAGCTTGAGCGCGTGAGGTCGTCGTTCGTGTAGGCGAGGTGGGTGCCGGGGCCGTAGGGGTCCTCGGCGACCCTGTCGACGAGGTGCATCAGTGCCCGGCGGTCGTCCGGCGGGAGGTAGTCGCGGAGGCGGCCTGCTCGCTCGGTGAACTCGACACGGCGCTTCATGATGGCCGGAGTGTAGGGCGGCGGGCGTGGTCCCGGCATCGGGTTTTCGGGCCCTGGGCGGGCGTTGGGGAGGAGCAGGAAGTCGGGTGGGCCGACTTCCTGCGTTGCGGGCTGTTAGCTGGTCGGCCTGGGGTTGAGGCGGGCCGGGGACCAGGTGGGGTTGCGGCCGGCGCCCTCGCGGTAGGCGATGCGCTGGACGGCGGTGAGGAGGCGGTAGAGGTTGAGAGCGGCGTCGGAGTGGTCGGCGTCGAAGCCGAGCTGGTGGATGAAGGCTTCGAGTTCGGGCCAGTCGAAGTCGTCAGGGGTGGCCGGGGTGACGGCGGTGGGGCCGAGGGCGTTGAACGCGGCGGCGACGGCGTAGTTGGTCGCGGCGAGGGCGTTGGCGAGGGGGTTGGCGAGGGGGTTGGCGAGGGGGTTGGCGAGGGGGTCAGACATCCTGGGACTCCTCTTCGTCGGGCTTTGCAACGTTGAGAGCGGTGATGACGCCGAGGGCGACTGTGGCGATCGCGAGGGCGAGGAGGACTGCGAAGGCGGTGGCGATCAGGAAACGCACGAGTCGTCGTCGCTGTCTCGCTCGGCGTCGAGGAGGAGGTTGAGGAGGTTGAGGAGAGTGGTCACGGGGGCGGTGTTGAAGCGGACGAGGACGCGGCCGTCGAGGGTGGTGTCGGTGGTGGCGGAGGGCCAGATGAGGCCGAACTTCTTGCCGCGCTCGTGCACTTCGGCGATGAGGGTCTTGATCTGGGCCTCGGTGTAGAAGCGGACGCGGGGGTCGGTCGGCTTCATGGGGTGACGGTGGATCATGCGGCGGAGTCCAGTTCGAACCAGACCGATTTGCCCTGTTTGCACAGGTCGGTACCGAAGCGGTGGGTGAGGGCGCGGACGAGGTGGAGGCCCCGGCCGGACTCGGAGAGGAGGGTGCAGGGGGTCTGATCGGGGAGGAGGGCCGGGTTGTCGTCGGAGACGGAGACGCGGAGGCGGCCGGGACGGAGGGCGAGGACGACGAGGGGCGCGGGGTTTCCCGCGTGCATCCAGGCGTTGACGATCAGTTCGTGCAGGGCGAGTTCGGCGTCGGAGATGGTGGAGTCCGGCCACCCGAAGTCGGTGAGGATGTCGCGGAGTTCGAGCCGGGCGGCGGTCCAGTCGGGAGGGTTGAAGGCACGCATGGGAGACCCCTGAATGGGATGAGGAGGGGTGATCGGCGGATACGTCACCGTGAGCCAGGCCGGGCGGAGGCTGCTCTGCGGTGCGGGAACAGGCGTTACTGACGCTCCGCCATGTGATCGGTGCAACACTGAGAGTAGGGGCCTATCTGGCAAACTTGCAAGCCCTCATGCTCGCAATCACTCGTTGGTGGCGTCCTGCATGGGTTGTGCGCGAGACTGCGCCGAAGGGAAGGACGATCGTGGGATACAAGGGACCAATCAGCCAGCGACAGCGGCGATTCGGCGAGGAGCTTCAGCGTCTACGCACGGCTGCCGGGCTCTCGTCCGCCGAGGCCGGCGCGCTGGTCGGCATGAAGGTTCCGGCAGTGAGTCACACCGAGGCTGGCCGGATCACTCTCAACCCCGAACGCCTCGAAGTCTGGCTCGACGCCTACGGCTGCACGGATCCGAGCTACCGCAAGGTTCTTGCCGAGATGGGGCAGAGCACCGGCAAAGGCTGGTGGAGCGAATTCGAGGGGAGGGTTCCGGCATTGGCCCTCGACCTCGCCGAAGCAGAGGACAGGGCGGACAGCTTCTCAGTCTTCGACACTCTCTACGTTCCCGGAAGCCTGCAACTGCCCGGCTATACCGAGGCTATCTATAAGGATGCCTACCAAGATGGCCGTTGGGATGAGGCAACTGCCGTCCAGTTCCGCATGGACCGGCAGCGCATCCTGACTGATGACAAGCGGCGGCGGTTCCATTTCGTCATCCATGAGGCAGCACTCCGAATGAGGTTCGCAGGCACCTCGGTCATGAGGGACCAGCTGCTGCATCTCATCGAGATGGCCGAGCTTCCGAACGTCACCATCCAGATCATGCCATTCGATGCTCCCGGGAGGGTTCCTTACTCGGGTGCTTTCCTAATCTGCAACCCAGGATGCACCGATCTGTCGACCATCATCCTCGACGGCCCCAAACGCGCGATTCATCTTGGCGATCCGGTAGACGTAGTGGCCTACCACCAGAAATTCCAAGAAGCCAGCGACCTCGCGCTGCCAGCTGTTGACAGCGCCAAGTCTCGACGCGACTCACCGTTCCGTGATTCCTGGGGGCTTCTTCAACACCTCATCTACCTGCTCCAAACCTGAAAGGCGCCCCGATGTCCCACCTAGCCTGGCAAAAGTCATCCTTCAGCAACGCAGACGGTGGCAGCACCTGCCTTGAACTAGCTGCCGGAAACGGCGACGTGCGACACGTTCGCGAGTCCGACGAACCCAACACCATCGTCACCACCACGACCGTCAAGCTCCGGGCGTTCATCCTCGGAGCCAAGGCCGGCGAGTTCGACCACCTCATCTGACCTCGCCCCTTCTACCGGCTGTCGGCGCCGGACTGCGCTGACAGCCGGGCTTTCTCCTCCGGTCGGCATGGTGTAGATCTTCCGATCATGAACAGGGATCGCGCAGGCAGAATCATCGGTTCGAGCTTCGGGCTCGTCTTCATCCAGGCGAACGCGGGTGCTCTCCCGGCGGCCGTCGCCATCCCGCTCCGCGTACTCGCCGTCGCCGCGTTCCTCGTCCTGGGCCTCTTCAACCGCCGCCCCGCCGCGCCGGAGACCGACACCGCCCCGCGCGCCAGCTTCGGCCGGCGCTACTGGTTCGTCGTGGCAGCCGAAGTGTTCGCCATAGCCGTCGGCCTCATGGTGATCAACAAGGTCCTCCACACCCCCACCGCCACCGTCGGCTGGATCGCCTTCGTCGTCGGCGTCCACTTCTTCGGCCTTGCCACCGCCTGGCGCAGGCCCGCCCTCCGCGTCCTCGGCGCCTCGATGGCAGCCTGTGGCGCCATCGGCATGGCCCTCGCCGCCTTCGGTGCCCCCACGGCCGTCATCTCAGCCGTCGCCGGAATCGCCCCCGGCGTGCTCCTGTTCGGCTCGGTCTGGTGGTCCGGCCGCAGGCAGCTCCAGCTCTAACTTCCCGCCAGGGGATGGACGGTAAGAACCTGCCGCTCAGCGCCCGGTAACCGGCCGCTCAGGTGGGCAGGAAGCGGGCGCCCGGGCCGGGGGCGCGGTAGACGGCGTCCGGCGGCAGGTGGGTGTGGCCGGCGGCGCATTCGAGGACCATCGTGACCGGCTCGTCGCAGAGGTCGCCGGAGTCGTCGTCGGGCCCGTGCCGGACGATGATCGGCGGCCCCTGCTCGTCAGCGAGGTACTTGTCGCCCCACTCCAGCAGGGCCATCAGCGTGGGCCGCAGGTCCAGGCCCTTCTCGGTGAGCCGGTACTCGAAGCGCTGCCGGTCGCCGGGCTCCTGGTAGGGGACGCGCCGCAGGACCCCCGCCGCAACGAGGCTGTCGAGCCGGGTGGACAGCAGGTTGCTGGCGATCCCCAGCCGCGTCCGGAAGTCCCCGAACCGGCTCGCGCCGTCGAGGGCCTCGCGCACGATCAGCAGCGACCAGCGCTCGCCGACCACCGCCAGGGAGCGCGCCACCGAACAGTTCACCGGGTCGATCCGAGGCTTCTCCTGCTCTGCCATGCATCGAGCATAACCGCCTGGGTTGATAATCCGTACTCAGCCCCGGCCAGGCTCACTCCCACCCTGAGTTGAAAAACTAAATCCAGGAGGGACCGGCCATGCCCATGCTCGACGTGTACATCCCCGACGGCGCGCTCCAGCCCGAGGCCGAGGCGGCGCTGATCAACCGGATCACCGAGATCCTGATCCGCCACGAGGGCTTCGACCCCGCCGACCCGGCCATCCGGTCCGTGTCCTGGGTGTTCCTGCACCGGCCCGCCGCCGTTTACGTCGGCGGCGCGCCCGCGGACGCGCCGCGCTACCGGGTCGTCCCGTCCGTGCCCGAGGGCCAGTTCGGCGAGAAGACCCGCGCGGGCGTCGTCGCCGAGGTCACCGAGGCGATCCTGGACGCCGAGGACGGCACCTGGCCGCGCGACCCCGGCCGGGTCTGGGTGTTCCCCACCGAGATCCCCGAGGGCCACTGGGGCAGCGGCGGGCGCATCAGGCCGCTCGCGGCGATCCTCGCCCGGGTCTCCGGGGACGACCCCGAGCAGACCCGCGCGCTCGCGTCGCAGCGCCTCGCCGCCAGCCGGGCCGAGCACGCCGCCCTGCCGTAACGGCCCGACAGCGGGTGCAGGGTGACCGAGTCCGCCCCGCACCCGCTGTCCCAACCGCGTACCCGACTCGTCACGACCCGGTCAAAACGCCGTCAAACGCGTGGTGTTCAGCACCCGGCGTGCGCTATCAACGTCACTAGGAGGAACGCCGCCTGACGGTCCGCAGACACGGGGGAACGTCACGTGAACACCTTCGCCACCAGAACGAGCATGCGCGCACTCGCCGGGCTGGCGGTGGTCGGCGTGCTGACGCTGACCGCCTGCAACGACGACACGTCGTCCGACACCGCGAAGACCGCCCCGCCCGCCGCGCCGACGACCGCGGCCCCCGCGCCCGCCGGCAACGGCGGCGGCACCGGCAAGGACGCCGCACCCGGGACGACCGCCAAGATCGGCGACGCCGTCCAGATCCCGTTCAGCTCCGGCAGCACCAAGGGCACCGTCACGCTGGCGGTCACCTCGATCGAGCAGGGCGACCCGGCCGACCTGGCCGACTTCAAGCTCGGCGACAAGGTCAAGGGCCTGGTGCCGTACTACATCCACTACAAGATCACCAACATCGGCACCACCGACCTGTCGTTCACCAGCCTGACCGCGGTCAAGGGGCTGCTGCCGGACGGCACCGAGGCCCAGGAGCTGTCGGTCATCGGCACCTTCGCCAAGTGCCCGAACAACTCCCTGCCCTCGGGCTTCACCAACGGCCGGTCCGCCACCTCCTGCGCGGTGGCGCTCGCCTCGTCGGCCACGAAGGTCGCCGGGGCCGAGTACTGGGGCGAGCCCTACACCCTCGGCAAGGGCGTCAACTGGAAGTGACCCGGCCGTAGTTCGGGTGCCACCGGGGTGTCCGCTGCTCAGCCGGCCGCGGGCGCCCCGTAGATCTTCAGGAACGCGTCGACCCCGAGAGCCGCGATCCGCCCGACCTCCTCGTCCGGCACCGGCACCGCGCCCCAGAAGGAGCGCTCGGCCACGCCGTGGAAGGTCAGCAGCGTGAACTGCTCGGCGGCCAGCGCGGGATCGTCGACCACCAGCAGGCCGCGGCCGGCCAGCGCCTCGAAGCGCTCGGCGAGATCCCGCAGCGAGGCGACCGGGCCGGCCTCCAGCCAGGCCTCCAGGACGTCCGCCGGAATGTTGGCCACCTCGGCACGGATGGCCCGGCCCAGCGCGCCGTGGTCGCCCGCCGACAGGACGGCGCGCGCCCGGTCGACGGCGAAGTCGGTCAGGTCCTGCCGCAGGTCGACGATCTTGCCGAGGTGGCGGTCGACCAAGTCCCGGATCTTCTCGGTCAGTTCGCCGGAGCTCTCCAGTGCCACCGACAGGAACAGCGTCTCCTTGTCGGCGAAGTGGTTGTACACCGTGCGCTTCGAGACGCCCGCCTCCGCCGCGATCGCGTCCATGCTCGCGCGGACGTACCCCTCGCGCCCGAACACCGCCGTCGCGGCGCGCGTGATCGCCTTCCGCTTCTCCGGCCGACCTGCTCCGCTCGTCGCCGCCACGGCCACGCTCCTCATCCACCCATTGCGCACGCATGAAACTAGCCGGTGTAGTGTATCCCGAGCACCCTCGCCGCCTCCACGTACGCCGGGAACCCCGGCGTCCACCGCGCGCCCCCGTCCGGCAGCACGGCCGGCGCCCCGGCCGTCCGGCGGCCCGGGCGAGGCCACGGTCCGGCCCCATCCCGCCCGGCCCGCCCGCGCTTCCCGGGGTGCGACGTCCGTGCAGGTCAGAGCAGTTTTCCCGGGAACCGCTTTCTCACAGCCTTCTCATGCGCAACAATCGGCCGCACTGCCTTCTCATCCGCCACAATCGGCCGGGCACATATCGTGCATCCGGCCTGGGGCAGAGCGGCCCGCCATGGCGACGAACGGGCCCAAGATCCCGCAGCCGACGCCGAACATTGGTGCTATATGCTGCGCACGATCTCTACACCCATGTAGAGCAACCTGGATGCGAGCCTGCCCCCGACCGACAGCGGGAACCGGCCGGCCGAACGCCGACGTCCACCTCGGCAGCGACCACGGCGCCGTCCCGCAAGGGAGCGGACGAAGGCGCCGCCGCGGCGCACGGACGTCGGAGAGGGGTGAAGTGCGTGGCAGGACGACGAGGACGGACGTCCTCCAACCAGGAGACGGAGCAGCAGGCGGCCCGGAGAACCCCGGCCCCCGCGCGAAGCCTTCCCGGCGGCCCCGTCCTGCCCGCTGTCCTCGCGATCGGGCTGCCCGCGGTGGGCGCGGGGATCGACGAGCTCTCCGGCCCGGGCATGGGATTCGCGTTCGCGGCCGGCGCCGTCCTCGGGACGGGCCTGGCAGCCATGCTCAGCACCCGCAGGGGCTGGTGGTGGGTGCTCTGCGCCTCGCCGCTGCTCGTCCTCGGGGTGACGGCCGGCGCAGAGCTGCTGGCCAACGGTGACATGTACAAGGGGAAGGCCCTGGCGACCGGCTCCGCGAAGTGGGTCGTCCACGGCTTTCCCGTCATGGCTGCAGCTGCAGGGGCGGCCGTGCTGGTGATCGTGGTCCGGGTGATCCTGGACGGGAGGAAGCACCATGGCTGAGAACCAGGAAGGCGGCCGCGCCGCCGCCCGTCGCGCCGGCAACGGCGGCCAGTCCGCGTCCGCGCCGGCCCCGGCCCGCCGTCGCTCCCCACTGCTCATCGCAGGCCGGACGATCGCGTGCTCGCTGGCGCTGGCGGTGTTCGTCTCCAGCGGGGTGGTCTGGTACGAGTACACGTCCCTCACCGACGGGATGACGACGTCCAACGCCATCGCGGAGACGAAGAAGGACGCGCCGAAGCACCTGGACAACTCGGTCAACCTGCTGCTGATCGGCCTCGACAGCCGCAAGAACATGGACGGCAGCGACCTCGACCCGGCCTTCGTCCAGGACGAGCTGCACGCCGGCCACAGCTCCGACGTCGGCGGCTACAACACCAACAGCCTGATCCTGCTGCACATCCCCGCCAACGGCGGCAAGGTGCAGGCCATCTCCATACCCCGTGACGACTACGTCATGACGTACAACGGGGACGGCTCCAAGCAGGGCGAGCACAAGATCAAGGAGGCCTACGGCATCGCCAAGGAGAAGGTGACGCCGGGCCTCCAGGCCAAGGGGCTGAAGGGCGCGGACCTGGAGAAGGCCGGCCGCGACGCCGGGCGCGCGGCGACCATCCGGACCGTACAGACCTTCGTGGACCAGCCGATCGACCACATCGCCGAGGTCAACCTGATGGGCTTCTACGACATCGCCAAGCAGGTCGAGCCGATCGAGGTCTGCCTCACCCACGACACCAAGGACCCGGCCATGGAGGGCCAGGGCTCCGGTGCCGACTTCCACAAGGGCATCAACAAGCTCAACGCCTCCCAGGCGCTCTCCTTCGTCCGCCAGCGCCACAACCTGGACGGCCCCGACGGGAACACCGGCGACTTCGCCCGCACCCACCGCCAGCAGGCCTTCATCTCCTCCGTCGTCCACAAGCTCAAGCAGGACGGCATCATGAGCGACATCGGCAAGATGCGGGGCCTGATGGGCGTGGTGCAGAAGGACCTCGTCATCGACAACCAGTGGAAGGTCCTCGACTTCGCCCAGCAGGCCCCGGCCCTGACCGGCGGCAACGTCGAGTTCAACACCCTGACCTTCGACGGCTTCGGCAAGAAGAACGGCCAGGACGTCAACCTCGTCACCCCGTCGAAGGTCCAGAAGATCGTCAAGCAGGTGTTCGGCTACGCCGACGCCGCCGCGGCACCGGCCCCGGCCGACGCGGCCACCGACACGCCGGCCCCCGCCCAGCCGACGCCCGCCGAGGCGCCGACCACCCCGGCCAAGGCCGCCGCCCCCGCCACGGTGAACGTCTACGACGCCTCCTCCGTCAAGGGCGCCGGCGCCTCCGAGGCCAAGGCGCTCGTGGCGATGGGCTTCAAGGAGGGCAAGACCGGCCCCGCGGCCACCAAGCCGAAGACCACCACCGTGGTCTACGGCAAGGGGGCCAAGGAGGCCGCCGACCAGATCGCCGCCCGCTACGGCGTGACCGCCACCGAGTCCGCCTCCTCGACGGCCGACCACGTCACCGTCACCCTCGGCACCGGCTTCACCGCCCCGGCCGGCGACAAGGCCGGCGCCCCGGCCCCCGCCCCGGCCGCGTCCGACCCGGCCGCCAACGTCCCCATGCAGGGCCCCGGGGTCGACGCCACGTCCGACGGCGGCATCCCCTGCGTCTACTGACACTGACGCCCGCCCCACCCTCCTGAGCCGCAGGGAGGTTCCCGCTCCGGGAACCTCCCTGCGGCTTTTCCACGCCCTCGCGCATTTCTCCGTACTATGTATAGTGTACTGCGTACGGGATAACCGTGCGCGCTTGCCGACGAGAGGACTGCCGCCATGCAGATCACCGCTTCCACCCTCGCGCTGACCGTCGAGGACGTCACCACGTCCGCCGCCTTCCTCCGGCGGCACTTCGGGTACGCCGAGGAGATGTCCGCCGACGGCTTCGTCTCGCTCAAGCACGACGGCGGCGGGGTCGACGTCGTCTACCTGCGGCGCGGCATCGAGGTGCTGCCCGAGAGCTACCGCCACGACACCGCGGCCGGGGTCATCCTGGTGTTCGTCGTCGACGACCTGGCCGGCGAGGAGAAGCGGCTGCGCGGCGAGGGCGTGGAGATCACCATGCCGCTGCGCGAGGAGCCGTGGGGCGAGAAGCTGTTCCAGGTCACCGACCCGAACGGGGTCGTGATCGAACTGGTCGAGTGGGCCAAGCAGTAGGGCGGAACAAGGGCGCCCCCTCGGCGGCCGTGAGACCGAGGGGGCGCCGCCTGCACCGGGACGGTCAGTCGACCGTCCAGGTGTCGTTGCCCGCCAGCAGCGTCGCCAGGTCGCCCGGGCCCCGGTGGGCCGCCGCGGTGGCCAGCTGACTTGCCATCAACTCGTCGTACACCGGCCGCTTCACGTCCCGCAGCACGCCGATCGGGGTGTGGTGCAGGGTGTCGGCGTCGGCGATCCGGGAGAGCGCGAACGCCGTCGCCGGGCTCGCCGCGTGGGCGTCGTGGACCAGCAGCGCGGCCTCGTTCTCCGGCGTCACCGCCGCCGTGAACAGCTCGCCGTCCGGGCCGCGGAAGACGCCGTTGCCGCCGTCCGCGCCGAAGCGCACCGGCTGCCCGTGCTCCAGCCGGATCAGCGCCTCGTCCCGGGTGCCGGGCTCCTTCAGCACCTCGAAGGCGCCGTCGTTGAAGATGTTGCAGTTCTGGTAGATCTCCACCAGCGCCGTGCCCTCGTGCTGCGCCGCCGCCCGCAGCACCGACTGCAGGTGCTGCCGGTCGGAGTCGATGGTCCGGGCGACGAAGGAGGCCTCCGCGCCGATCGCCAGCGAGAGCGGGTTGAACGGAGCGTCCAGCGAGCCCATCGGCGTGGACTTGGTGATCTTGCCGAGCTCACTGGTCGGCGAGTACTGGCCCTTGGTGAGGCCGTAGATCCGGTTGTTGAACAGCAGGATCTTCAGATTGACGTTCCGGCGCAGCGCGTGGATCAGATGATTGCCGCCGATCGACAGCGCGTCGCCGTCACCCGTCACCACCCACACGCTCAGGTCCTGCCGCGAGGACGCCAGCCCGGTCGCGATCGCCGGCGCCCGGCCGTGGATCGAGTGCACGCCATAGGTGTTCATGTAGTACGGGAAGCGCGAGGAACAGCCGATCCCGGAGACGAAGACGGTGTTCTCCCGCTTGATCCCCAGCTCCGGCATGAACGACTGCACCGCCGCCAGGATCGCGTAGTCCCCGCACCCGGGGCACCAGCGCACCTCCTGGTCCGTCTTGAACTCCTTGGCGCTCTGCGGCGCGTCCGCCTTCGGCACCAGGCTCAGCGAGGGGAACTGCTCATTCATCGGTGGTCCTCCTCGTCCAGGGTGCCGATCGCCGCCCACAACACGTCCGCCAGCTGCGCCGCCTTGAACGGCAGCCCGCGCACCTGGTTGTAGGACTCCGCGTCCACCAGGTACTTGGCGCGCACCAGCAGCGCCAGCTGGCCGAGGTTCATCTCGGGGACGATGACCTTGTCGTAACTCCTCAGCACCGTGCCCAGGTTGGCCGGGAACGGGTTCAGGTGGCGCAGGTGGGCCTGGGCGATCTCGCCGCCGTCCGCCCGGACCCGCCGCACGGCCGCGGTGATCGGACCGTACGTCGAGCCCCAGCCGAGCACCAGCACGCGGGCCTCCCCGCTCGGGTCGTCCACCTCGACCGGCGGGACGGTGATGCCGTCCACCTTGGCCTGCCGGGTGCGGACCATGAAGTCGTGGTTGGCCGGGTCGTAGGAGATGTTGCCCGTGCCGTCCTGCTTCTCGATCCCGCCGATCCGGTGCTCCAGGCCGGGGGTGCCGGGCAGCGCCCAGGGGCGGGCGAGGGTCTGCGGGTCGCGCTGGTAGGGCCAGAAGGCGCCGTCCTCGCGGTTCGGGCCGGCCGCGAAGTCCGGGTCGATGGCCGGGAGTTCACCGACCTCGGGGATCCGCCACGGCTCCGAGCCGTTGGCCAGGTAGCCGTCCGAGAGCAGGAACACCGGGGTGCGGTAGGTGACCGCGATCCGGGCCGCCTCCAGCGCCGCGTCGAAGCACTCGGCGGGCGTGGCGGGGGCGACGATCGGCACCGGGGCCTCGCCGTTGCGGCCGAACATCGCCTGCAGCAGGTCGGCCTGCTCGGTCTTGGTCGGCAGGCCGGTGGACGGGCCGCCGCGCTGGATGTCCACGATCAGCAGCGGGAGTTCGAGCGAGACGGCCAGGCCGATGGTCTCGCTCTTGAGCGCGATGCCCGGGCCGGAGGTGGTCGTCACGCCCAGCGCGCCGCCGAAGGCCGCGCCCAGGGCGGCGCCGATGCCGGCGATCTCGTCCTCGGCCTGGAAGGTGCGCACGCCGAAGTTCTTGTGCTTGCTCAGCTCGTGCAGGATGTCCGAGGCGGGGGTGATCGGGTACGAGCCGAGGTAGAGCGGCAGCCCGGAGCGCCTGGAGGCGGCGATCAGGCCGTAGGAGAGCGCCAGGTTGCCGGAGATGTTGCGGTAGCGCCCGGCCGGGAGCTTCGCCGGGGCCACCTCGTAGGAGACGGCGAAGGACTCGGTGGTCTCGCCGAAGTTCCAGCCCGCCCGGAAGGCGATGATGTTGGCCTCGGCGATCTGCGGCTTCTTCGCGAACTTGCCGCGCAGGAAGGTCTCGGTGCCGTGGGTGGGCCGGTGGTACATCCAGGACAGCAGGCCCAGGGCGAACATGTTCTTCGCCCGCTCGGCGTCCTTGCGGGCCAGGCCGCTGTCCTTCAGCGCCTCCAGGGTCAGCGTGGTCAGCGGCACCTTGTGCAGGTGGTAGGCCTCCAGCGAGCCGTCGGCGAGCGGGTCGGCGGCGTAGCCGACCTTGGCGAGGGCGCGCTTGGTGAACTCGTCGGTGTTGACGATGATCTCGGCGCCGCGCGGCAGGTCCGGCACGTTCGCCTTGAGGGCGGCCGGGTTCATCGCGACCAGGACGTTCGGGGCGTCGCCGGGGGTCAGGATGTCGTGGTCGGCGAAGTGCAGCTGGAAGGACGAGACGCCCGGCAGGGTGCCGGCGGGGGCCCGGATCTCGGCCGGGAAGTTCGGCAGGGTGGACAGGTCGTTGCCGAAGGACGCCGTCTCGGACGTGAAGCGGTCACCGGTGAGCTGCATCCCGTCACCGGAGTCGCCGGCGAACCGGATGATCACCCGGTCCAGGCGGCGGATCGGCTTGACGCGCCCGGGCTGCGGAGCGTCGGGACCGGTGGGACCGGCCGGCGCGGTCGGACCGGAGCGGCCTTCACCGGGCCCGGAACGACCCTCGTCGCCGTCCGAGCCGTCCACTGCCTCTGACTGATCGACCTGACTGGTCACTGCCGCGGACCTCCTCGTGGGCACGCCAGCCGCGGGCGTGGCCGTGTGCCCCGTCCGCCTGGTGCACCTCTGGCATCCTATGCGCGCTTAACCGGCCCGGGACGGAAATCCCACGTGGCGGGACACCACGAACCCATTGCCCGCTCCGCACACGATCTTCAACGCCCGGAGGCCGGAGATCATTCCACAGGAGCCCGTTCGGGCCCTACGAGTTGACGCAGCCGAGCCCTACGAGTTGATGTAGGTGAGCACCGCCAACACCCGGCGGTGGTCCTCCGGGCTCTGGGCCAGGCCGAGCTTGAGGAAGATGTTGCTCACGTGCTTCTCCACCGCGCCGTCCGACACCACCAGCTGCTTGGCGATCGCGGCGTTGGTCCGGCCCTCCGCCATCAGCCCCAGCACCTCGCGCTCGCGCGGGGTCAGGTTGGCCAGCACGTCACCCTTGCGGCTGCGGCTGAGCAACTGCTGCACCACCTCCGGGTCCAGCGCGGTGCCGCCCTCGGCGACCCGGATCACCGCGTCGGCGAACTCGCGCACCTCGGCGACCCGGTCCTTCAGCAGGTAGCCGACGCCCCGGGTGGAACCGGCCAGGAGTTCGGAGGCGTAGCGTTCCTCCACGAACTGCGACAGCACCAGCACGCCCAGTCCCGGGTAGCGGCCGCGCAGCTCGACGCAGGCGCGCAGCCCCTCGTCGGTGTGCGAGGGGGGCATCCGGACGTCGGACACCACGACATCCGGCAGCTCGCCGGCGTCGGCCAGGTCGTGGACGGCCTTCAGCAGCGCGTCGCCGTCCCCGACCCCCGCCACGACCTCCAGGCCGCGGTCGGTGAGCAGCCGGGTCAGACCCTCCCGCAGCAGTACGGAGTCCTCGGCGATGACGACGCGGCGCATGGCGACCTTCCCGGCAGGGGTGAGCTGACGGGGCCAGTCTTCCCTATCCGGGCAGTGGCGTGCCGGGCGGACCGGGCAAGGGTTTCGCCTTCGAACTCCCGCCCGGCCGCCGGCCGGGTCACATGGTGCGGATCGCCACCGAGTCGCAGAGCGCCTGCAGGGCCTCCTTGGCCGGGCAGTCCGGCAGCGGCGCGAGCAGCGCGCGGGCGTCCTCGGCCTGCCGCAGGGTCTCCCGGCGGGCCCGCTCCAGCGCCGGGTGGCGGCGCAGCAGCCGCAGCGCCTCGGCGTGCAGCTCGTCGTCGGCGAGGTCCAGGGTGAGCAGCTCGCGCAGCCGGGTGTCCTCCGGGTCGGCCGGGTCGGCCGGCATCTGCTGGAGCAGCAGGGTCGGCAGGGTGGGCACGCCCTCGCGCAGGTCGGTACCGGGGGTCTTGCCGGACTCGTCGCCGTCGCTGGCGATGTCGAGCACGTCGTCGGCCAGCTGGAAGGCGATGCCGATCCGCTCGCCGAACTCGCTGAGGGTGTCCACCATCCGCGGCTCGGCGCCGGCCATCAGTGCTCCTATCTTGCAGGAGGCGGCGATCAGCGATCCGGTCTTGCCGGCCAGCACGTCGAGGTAGTGGTGCAGCGGGTCGCCGTCCGGGCCGGGGCCCTGGGTCTCCAGGATCTGGCCGGTGACCAGCCGCTCGAAGGCGTCGGCCTGCAGCCGGACGGCCTCCGGGCCGAGGTCGGCGAGCACCTGGGAGGCGCGGGAGAAGAGGAAGTCGCCGGTGAGGATGGCCACCGAGTTGTCCCAGCGCGAGTTGGCGCTGGGGGCGCCGCGGCGCACCGGGGCCTCGTCCATGACGTCGTCGTGGTACAGGGTGGCCAGGTGGGTCAGCTCGACGACCACCGCGGACGGCACCACGCCGGGCGCGCCGGAGTCGCCGAACTGGGCGGCGAGCAGGAGGAGCAGCGGGCGGAAGCGCTTGCCGCCGGCCTCGATGAGGTGACGGGCGGTGACGGTGATGAAGGGGACGTCGCTCTTGACGGCTTCGGAGAGCGCCGCCTCCACCGCGTCCAGTCCGGCCTGGACGTCACGGGTCAGGTCGCGGTCCTGCACGCTGAGCCCGAAGGGTCCCACGACGGTCACGAAGACCACTCCTCTGTCCCTGGTCGTTCTAGCGGCCTGGTCCCTGAGTGCCGCCGCTGGCCATACAGGCAGGGTATCCGGTCACGAGTGGATCACTGCACGGGCGTGCGGATCCTGTCATGATCGGGCCGGAGCCCCAGGTCAGAGCGGTTGTGGGAGCACTGTGGCGGCGGGTTCGAATTCGGCTGGAAATAAAGGCCGGAACCGGCCGGGAAATGCGCGTCCGGGCCGCGCCCGGCAGGCGCGGCCCGGACGGAGCAGGGCTCACCCGGAGTCAGCGGACGAAGAGCGCGGCCTTCGACGCCAGGTCCAGGAAGTACTGCGGCAGCAGCCCGAGAACCAGCGTGACCAGCACGCCGGCCCCGATCGCCGTCGCCGTGAAGGCGCTCGGGATCGCGACCGTCGGGCCGCCCGGCTTCGGGTCCGAGAAGAACATCAGCACGATGACCCGGATGTAGAAGAACGCGGCCACCGCCGAGCTCAGCACACCGACGATCACCAGCGGGATCGCGCCGCCGGCCGCCGCCGCCTGGAACACCGCGAACTTCCCGGTGAACCCGGAGGTCAGCGGGATGCCCGCGAAGGCCAGCAGGAACAGCGCGAACACCGCCGCCACCAGCGGCGAGCGCCGGCCCAGCCCGGCCCAGCTGGACAGGTGCGTCGCCTCGCCCTTGGAGTCGCGCACCAGCGTCACCACGGCGAACGCGCCGAGCGTCACGAAGGAGTACGCCAGCAGGTAGAACAGCACCGAGCCGAGGCCCTGCTTGTTGACGGCGATCACGCCGGTGAGGATGAACCCGGCGTGCGCGATCGAGGAGTAGGCGAGCAGCCGCTTCACGTCCTGCTGCGTCACCGCCAGCACCGCGCCGACCACCATGGTGAGGATCGCGACGCCCCACATGACCGGCCGCCAGTCCAGCCGCAGGCCCGGGAACGCGACGTAGAACAGCCGCAGGAACGCCCCGAACGCCGCGACCTTCGTCGCCGCCGCCATGAACCCGGTCACCGGGGTCGGCGCGCCCTGGTAGACGTCCGGGATCCAGGCGTGGAACGGCACCGCGCCGACCTTGAAGAGCAGGCCCACGGCCAGCATCGCCAGGCCCGTCAGGAGCAGCGCATCCGTCCGGGTGGTGCTCAGCAGCGCCGGGGTCATCATCGCCTTGCCGGAGATGACGTCCGCGATGTCGCCGAGCTTCACGCTGCCCGCGTACCCGTACAGCAGCGCCGTGCCGAACAGGAAGAACGCCGAGGAGAAGGCGCCGAGCAGGAAGTATTTGACCGCCGCCTCCTGAGAGAGCAGCCGGCGGCGCCGGGCCAGCGCGCACAGCAGGTACAGCGGCAGCGAGAAGACCTCCAGCGCCACGAACATCGTCAGCAGGTCGTTGGCCGCCGGGAAGAGCAGCATGCCGCCGACCGCGAACATCGTCAGCGGGAAGACCTCGGTGGTGCCGAAGCCCGCCCGCACCGCGGCGCGCTCCTGCTCGCCGCCCGGGGTGGCGGAGGCCTGCGCGGCGAACGCGTCGGCCGGCAGGCTGCTCGCCTTCGGCTCCAGGCGCCGCTCGGCGTACGTCAGCACGGCCACCACGGCGGCCAGCAGGATCACGCCCTGCAGGAACAGCGCCGGGCCGTCCATCGCCACCGACTCCATGGCGAGCAGGTCCATGCGGGTGGTCCCGCGGCCCTGCGCGGCGAGGACCACCACGGCGACGAACGCGCCGGCCAGCCCGATCAGGGCCAGCGTCACCTGCGACCAGTACCGGAACCGGCGGGGCACGAAGGCCTCCACCAGGACGCCGGCCACGGCGGCGCCGAACACCACCAGCATCGGGGAGAGTTGGCCGTACTCGATGTGCGGCGCCGGGATGCTGGGGGTGCTGCCGCCGGCGGCGGCGAGCATGCCGGTGGTGCTCACTTCTGCTCACCTCCTGAGGTGGCGGCGACCGGGTGGGCCGGCGCCGGGTCGGTCCGGTGAACCTGCGAGAGCGTCGCGTTCACCGCCGGGTTGACGATGTCGGTGATCGGCTTCGGGTAGACGCCCAGCAGGATGGTCAGCGCCACCAGCGGGGCGACGACGGCCAGTTCGCGGACCTTCAGGTCCGGCATGCCGGTCACCTCGGCCTTCACCGGGCCGGTCATCGTGCGCTGGTACAGCAGCAGCGCGTACAGCGCGGCCAGCACGATGCCGAAGGTCGCGACGATGCCGATCGCCGGGTAGCGGGTGAACGTGCCCACCAGCACCAGGAACTCGCTGACGAACGGGGCGAGCCCCGGCAGCGACAGGGTGGCCAGGCTGCCGACCAGGAACGTCCCGGCGAGCACCGGGGCGACCTTCTGCACGCCGCCGTAGTCGGCGATC
The DNA here is from genome assembly GCF_019192735.1 of Kitasatospora aureofaciens. Classification (GTDB taxonomy): domain Bacteria; phylum Actinomycetota; class Actinomycetes; order Streptomycetales; family Streptomycetaceae; genus Kitasatospora; species Kitasatospora aureofaciens_A. The sequence goes on along the minus strand of NZ_JAHTKP010000013.1, from coordinate 67,676 downwards.
AGCCGCGAGCCGCGGCGCGAGATCAGGAAGCCGGCCACCAGCATCCACGCGGCGGTGGAGATGCCGTGGTTCACCATGTAGAGGGTCGCGCCGCTCTGGCCCTGGCTGGTCAGCGCGAAGATGCCCATGATGATGAAACCGAAGTGCGAGATCGAGGCGTACGCGACCAGCCGCTTGATGTCCTTCTGGCCGACCGCCAGCAGCGCGCCGTAGATGATCCCGATCACCGACAGCACCAGGATCGCCGGGGCGAAGGTCTTCGACGCGTCCGGGAACAGCCCGAGGCAGAAGCGCAGCATCGCGAAGGTGCCGACCTTGTCCACCACGGCGGTGATCAGGACGGCGGTGCCGGCCGTGGCCTCGCCCATCGCGTTCGGCAGCCAGGTGTGCAGCGGCCACAGCGGGGCCTTCACCGCGAAGGCGAAGAAGAAGCCCAGGAACAGCGCCTTCGAGGCGGTGCCGCTGAACTGCAGCTTGCCGTCCGCGATCGCCGAGCTGAGCGTCGGCAGGTCGAAGGTGGCGAAGCCCTGGTCCTGCGCGATCACGTACAGGCCGATCACGGCGGCCAGCATGACCAGGCCGCCGAGCAGGTTGTACAGCAGGAACTTGACGGCCGCGTAGGAGCGCTGGCGCGCCGACTCGGGGCCGCCGGCCCGGTCGCCGAAGCCGCCGATCAGGAAGTACATCGGGATCAGCATGGCTTCGAAGAACACGTAGAACACGAAGATGTCGGTGGCGTAGAAGGCGACGACCACCATCGCCTCCACCGCCAGGATCAGGGCGAAGAAGCCCTGGGTGCGGCGCCTGTTCTCGAACGTGCCGTCGGGGGCGTCGGGCGTGGCGGGTGCGGCGGGTGCGGCGGGGCCCGGGTCGGCGTCGTGCCAGGAGGCCAGCATGACGATCGGCACCAGCACGGCGGTGAGCAGGGCCAGCACGGCGCCGATGCCGTCCACGCCGAGCGAGAAGGTGATGCCGAAGGAGCGGATCCAGCTGTACGACTCGGTCAGCTGGTAGCGGTCGCCGTGCGGGTCGAACTGCGCGGCCACGGCGGCGGCCAGGGCCAGGGTGACGGCCGAGACGCCCAGCGCGACGGCCTTGGTGGTCGACCGCCGGGCCTCGGTGGACCCGGCGGGCAGGGCGGCGGTCAGCACCGCGCCGGCCGCCGGGACGGCACAGGTGGCGGTCAGCAGGGCACTCATGCTCCCACCTCGCTTCGCTCGGCAGGGGCATTCGCCCACGCGCACCTTTCGATGATGAGCTCGCTGCGCTCGCTCATGCCTTACCTCCCCGACAAGTGTGGAATTCCCTATCCATCAGAAGGACCTCATCAGGAGAGTCGTGGCGACCAGCAGCAGCGTGCCGCCGAACATGGAGAGCGCGTACGAGCGGACGAAGCCGTTCTGGACCCGCCGCAGCCGGCTGGAGACGCCGCCGATGGTGGCGGCCAGGCCGTTGACGAAGCCGTCCAGGCCGCGGCTGTCGAAGTAGACCAGCGTCGCGGTGAGCGCCGAGCCGGGGCGGACCAGGGCGGCGTGGTTGAACTCGTCCTGGAGCAGGTCGCGGCGGGCGGCCCTGGTGAGCGGGGAGCCGACCGGCGGCACCACGGGGACGGCGGAGCGCCCGTACATCACGTACGAGAGGCCGACACCGGCCAGCATGCAGGCCGTGGTGAGCAGGGTGACGGTCAGCGGGGCGAGCGGCGAGTTGCCCTCGGCGTGGCCGGTGACCGGCTCCAGCCAGGTCAGGAACGAGTCGTTGAGCGCGAACAGCCCGCCCGCGAACACCGAGCCGATGGCCAGCAGGATCATCGGGATGGTCATGGTCTTCGGCGACTCGTGCGGGTGCGGGGCGTTGCCCTCGGCGTCCGGCTGCCAGCGCTTCTCGCCGAAGAAGGTCAGCAGCATCACGCGCGTCATGTAGAACGCGGTGACGGTCGTGCCGACGAGGGCGCACAGGCCGAGGATCCAGCCCTCGGTGCCGCCCTTGGCGAACGCCGCCTCGATGATCTTGTCCTTGGAGAAGAAGCCGGACAGGCCCGGGAAGCCGATGATGGCCAGGTAGCCGAGGCCGAAGGTGACGAAGGTGACCGGCATGTACTTCCGCAGGCCGCCGTAGTGACGCATGCTCACCTCGTCGTTCATGCCGTGCATGACCGATCCGGCGCCGAGGAACAGCCCGGCCTTGAAGAAGCCGTGCGTCACCAGGTGCATGATCGCGAACGCGTAGCCGATCGGGCCGAGGCCCGCCACCAGGATCATGTAGCCGATCTGCGACATGGTCGAGCCGGCCAGCGCCTTCTTGATGTCGTCCTTCGCGCACCCGACGATCGCACCGAACAGCAGCGTGACCGCGCCGACCACCACGACGGCGGTCTGCGCGTCCGGCGCCAGGTTGAAGATCGCGGCGGAGCGGGTGATCAGGTAGACGCCGGCGGTCACCATGGTGGCCGCGTGGATCAGGGCCGAGACCGGGGTCGGGCCCTCCATCGCGTCCCCGAGCCAGGACTGCAGCGGCACCTGCGCCGACTTGCCGCAGGCCGCCAGCAGCAGCATCAGGCCGATCGCCGTCAGCCTGCCCTCGCTCGCCCGGCTCGCCCCGCCGAAGACCGGGTCGAAGGCGAAGGAGCCGAACTCGACGAACATCAGCATGATCGCGATGGACAGGCCCATGTCGCCGACGCGGTTGACGATGAACGCCTTCTTCGCGGCCGTCGCCGCGCTCGGCTTGTGCTGCCAGAACCCGATCAGCAGGTACGAGGCGAGGCCGACGCCCTCCCAACCGACGTACAGCAGGAGGTAGTTGTCCGCGACCACCAGCAGCAGCATGGCGGCCAGGAACAGGTTCAGGTACGCGAAGAAGCGGCGGCGGCGCTCGTCGTGCGCCATGTAGCCGACCGAGTAGAGGTGGATCAGCGTGCCGACGCCGGTGATCAGCAGGACGAACGTCATCGACAGCTGGTCGAGCCGGAACGAGACGTCGGCCTGGAATCCGTTCACCGGGATCCAGCTGAACAGGTGCTGGCCGACCGCCCGGTGCTCGGCGCCACGGCCGAGCATGTCCGAGAACAGCGCCAGGCCGAAGCCGAACGAGAGCGCCGCGAGTGCGGTGGCCAGCCAGTGGCCGAACCGGTCCAGTGCCGGGCCGCCGAGCAGCAGCAGGGCGGCACCGGCCAGCGGAGCCGCCACGAGCAGCGGAATGAGAGAGTTCACCGAAGGCCCTCCGCCTACAGCTTCATCAGGTTGCTGTCGTCGACCGAAGCGGAGTGCCTGGTCCGGAAGATGGAGACGATGATGGCGAGGCCGACCACGACCTCGGCCGCCGCGACCACCATCGTGAAGAACGCGATGATCTGGCCGTCCAGGGTGCCGTGCAGCCGGGAGAAGGTGACCAGGGCCAGGTTCGAGGCGTTCAGCATCAGCTCGACGCACATGAACAGCACGATCGCGTTCCGCCGGATCAGCACGCCGGACGCGCCGATGGTGAACAACAGGGCAGAGAGATACAGGTAGTTGACCGGATTCACTCCGCGCCCTCCTCGTCGGCCTTCGGCACGCCCGCGTTGTTCGCGTTGTTCACGTTGTTCACGTTGTTGGCGGGCACCGGCTCCAGGGACTTGCGCGGCCCGGCGACCGGCGGCCGCTCGGACGACGGCCGGCCCAGCCAGTCCGCGGTCGTGTTCTCCAGCTCGGCCATCCGCTGCAGCATCGCCTGGCTGACGTCCCGGATCTGGCCGCGCTGACGCAGCGTCTCCATGACCGAATCCTCGGCGATCGTGCCGTCCGGCAGCAGCGCCGGGATGTCCACCGCGTTGTGCCGCGCGTACACGCCGGGCGCCGGCAGCGGCGGCAGCTGCAGGTTGTCCTTCACCCGCTGGGCGGCCAGCTCGCGCTGCGTCTTCGGGGCCTTCACGTGCTCCCGGTGCGTCAGCACCATCGCACCGATCGCCGCCGTGATCAGCAGCGCGCCGGTGACCTCGAACGCCCAGACGTACCGGGTGAAGATCAGCCGGGCCAGCCCGGGCACGTTGCCCTCGGCGTTCGCCTCGTGCAGGCCGGTGAAGTGATCCAGCTTCGCGTTCGCGATCCCGGCGATCAGCAGCACGCCGAAGCCGAGACCGCAGAGCACCGCGGCGAACCGCTGGCCCTTCAGCTGCTCCTTCAACGAGTCCTCGCTGGTGACGCCGACCAGCATCACCACGAACAGGAACAGCATCATGATCGCGCCGGTGTAGACGACGATCTGCACCACGCCCAGGAACACCGCGCCCTGGGCCATGTAACAGACCGCCAGCGCCAGCATCGTGGCCGCCAGGCAGAGCGCGCTGTGCACGGCCTTCCTCATCAGCAGCATGCCGAGCGCGCCGCCGACCGCGACCACCGCGAGCACCCAGAACTGGACGGCCTCGCCGGTGGAGGTCGTCCCGGTGACGGCGGCGAGATTCGTGATCACTGCTGCGCCTCCTTCTCCCGGTCGGTGCGCTCCTGCTGAACCGTCCCGGGCGCCGCCGCCGTGATCTCGCCCCGGTAGTACGCGCCCTCGTCGGCGCCCGGGAAGATCGCGTGCGGGGTGTCGACCATGCCCTCGGAGAGGCCGACCAGCAGCTGCTCCTTGGTGAAGATCAGGTCCTTGCGCGAGGAGTCGGCCAGCTCGTACTCGTTCGTCATGGTCAGCGCCCGGGTCGGACAGGCCTCGATGCACAGCCCGCACAGGATGCAGCGGGCGTAGTTGATCTGGTACACCGCGCCGTAGCGCTCACCGGGCGAGTAGCGCTCCTCGTCCCGGTTGTCCGCGCCCTCGACGTAGATCGCGTCGGCCGGGCAGGCCCAGGCGCACAGCTCGCAGCCGATGCACTTCTCCAGGCCGTCCGGGTGCCGGTTCAGCTGGTGGCGGCCGTGGAAGCGGGGGGCGGTGGGCTTCTTCTGCTCCGGGTACTGCTCGGTCAGCCGCTTCTTGAACATGGCCTTGAAGGTCACGCCGAAGCCGGCTGCCGGGCCCAGCACCGACGGCCGGTCGGTGCGCTCGGGCCGGTCGGGACTGTCCGTTCGGTCGGACGACATCGCGGTTCAGCTCCCCTCTGAGTGGTCGGCCCCGTTGAGGGCGTCCTGGAGTTGCTTCGGGGCGCGGCTGCGCCGGCGCGGGACGGGCGGCAGCACCTGGCCCGGCAGCGGGGGCACCGGGTAGCCGCCGGCCATCGGGTCGAACTCGCCCTCCGGATGCGGCCCGTTTTCAGATGTCACAGCGGGCTCGGGCTCCTTCCGCAGGAAGTCCCGCAGCAGGGCGAGCAGCAGGATCACGCCGACCGGAGCCCCGACGTACAGCACCACCTCGCCGAAGCCGTAGCCCTCGTTGCGCAGCGCCCGGACGCTGGCGATCAGCACCAGCCACACCAGCGAGACCGGGATCAGCACCTTCCAGCCGAGCTTCATGAACTGGTCGTAGCGGAACCGGGGCAGGGTGCCGCGCAGCCAGATGAAGAAGAACAGCAGCAGCTGGATCTTCAGCATGATCCAGAGCATCGGCCACCAGCCGTGGTTGGCGCCCTCCCAGAAGGTGGACACCGGCCACGGGGCGCGCCAGCCGCCCAGGAACAGGGTGGAGGCGACGGCCGAGACGGTCACCATGTTGACGTACTCGGCCAGCATGAACATCGCGAACTTCAGCGAGGAGTACTCGGTGTTGAAGCCGCCGACCAGCTCGCCCTCGGCCTCCGGGAGGTCGAACGGCGCGCGGTTCGTCTCGCCGACCATCGAGATGATGTAGACGATGAACGACACCGGCAGCAGCGCCGCGAACCAGGTCGACTGCTGGTGCGCCACGATCTCCGAGGTGGACATCGAGCCCGAGTAGATGAACACCGCCGCGAAGGACAGGCCCATCGCGATCTCGTAGCTGATCATCTGCGCGGCCGACCGCAGGCCGCCCAGCAGCGGATACGTCGACCCGGAGGACCAGCCGGCCAGCACGATGCCGTAGATGCCGATCGAGGCCGTGGCCAGGATGTAGAGCAGCGCGACCGGGAAGTCGGTCAGCTGCATCGCGGTCCGGGTACCGAAGACCGACACCTCGTCCCCGGCCGGGCCGAACGGGATCACGGCGAAGGCCATGAAGGCCGGGACGGCGCAGACGATCGGGGCCAGGATGTAGACCACCTTGTCCGAGCCCTTGACCACCAGGTCTTCCTTGAGCGCCAGCTTCACGCCGTCCGCGAGGGACTGCAGCATGCCCCAGGGGCCGTGCCGGTTGGGCCCGATGCGCAGCTGCATCCAGGCCACCACCTTGCGCTCCCACACGATGGCGATCAGCACCGTCAGGACCAGGAAGGCGAAACAGAAGACGGCCTTCAGCAGGACCAGCCACCAGGGATCGTGGCCGAAGAACTTGAGCATCTCGTACGACTGCGGGTTCATCGGTCCTCCCCTTCGGCGGCCCGAGCGGCCCCGGCGGCCATTGCGGACCCGGTGGCCCCGGCGACTTGAGTGGCCCCTGCGGCCCCTGCGGCCCCTGTGACCCCTTCGGCCCCTCCGGCCTCGGCGGCCACGGCGGGCGTCAGCTCGGCGGCGGCGATCGTGACCAGGTGGCCGACGGTGGTACCGAGCGTGCGGTGGGCGCCGCCCGGCGTGGAGTTGAGCGGGATCCAGACCGTACGGTCCGGAAGCGAGTCGGTGACCTCCAGCGGCAGGATCAGCGAGCCGGCCGGGCCGGTCAGCCGCAGGGCGCCGCCCGGCGCCGCGCCGGTCTCCTGCGCCGTCGCCGGGGAGATCCGGGCGACCGCCCGGTGCCGGGTGCCGGCCAGATGCGGATCGCCCTGCTGGAGCGTGCCGTTGTCGAGCAGCTGGCGCCAACCCGCCAGCACCGCCTGCCCGGTGGCCGGGCGGGGCAGCAGGCCGGGGTGCGCGGCCGGGTCGGCGGCCCGGTCGCCGGTCCACGGCGCAAACCGGTCCAGCTCCAGCCGGGCGGCCCGGACGTCGGGCAGGCCCAGCTTGTGGCCCATCGCGTCCGCCAGCATGGTCAGCACCCGGACCTCCGGGTGGAGGTGACGGCCCATCTGCTGGTCCGGCTTGAGCGCCGGCTCGAACATCCGCACCCGGCCCTCCCAGTCCAGGAAGGTGCCGGCCTTCTCGGCCACCGCGGCCACCGGCAGCACCACGTCGGCGCGCGCGGTGACGGCCGAGGGCCGCAGCTCCAGCGACACCACGAACGGCACCGCCGCCAGCGCCTCGTCGGCCAGCGCCGGATCCGGCAGGTCGTCCGGGTCGACGCCGCCGACCAGCAGCGCGTCCAGATCGCCGTGGGCGGCCGCCGCGAGGATCTGGTCGGTGTCGCGGCCCAGCCGGGACGGCAGCTCGGCGACGCCCCACGCGGCGGCGGCCTCGGCCCGCGCCGCCGGGGCGGCCACCGGACGGCCGCCGGGCAGCAGCCCGGGCAGCACGCCCGCCTCCACCGCGCCCCGCTCACCGGCCCGGCGCGGCACCCAGGCCAGCAGGGCGCCGGTGGCGTGCGCGAGGCGCAGCACCGCGGTCAGCGCGCCCGGGATCGCGGCCAGCCGCTCGCCCGCCAGGATCACCGCGCCGGGGCTGCGCAGCAGTTCGGCGGCGCGCCCGGCGTCGTCGTTCAGCGGCTCGTCGGCGGTCAGGGCGGCGAACCACTCCGGCTCGGTGCCGGGGGCGGCCGGCAGCAGCGAGCCGCGCAGCTTGGCCAGGCCCCGGGAGGCGAACGCGGCCACCGAGTACACCTTGAGTCCACGACTACGGTTGGCCTTGCGCAGCCGCAGGAAGACGATCGGCGATTCCTCCTCGGGCTCGAAACCCGCCAGCAGGACGGCCGGCGCCTGTTCCAGGAGCTCGTAGGTGGGGCCCTCGCCGTCCACGTCCACACCGCGCCCGGCGACGGCGGCGGCCAGGAAGTCCGCCTCCTCGCCGCTGTGCGGGCGCGCCCGGAAGTCGACGTCGTTGGTGCCGAGCACCACGCGCGCGAACTTCGCGTACGCGTAGGCGTCCTCGACGGTGACCCGGCCGCCGGTCAGCACCCCGGTACGGGCGCCGCGCAGGCCCTCGGCGGCCCGGGCCAGCGCCTCCGGCCAGGAGGCGGGCACGAGTTCGCCGTCCTCGCGGACCAGCGGGGTGGTGATCCGGTCCCGCTGCTGGGCGTAGCGGAACGCGAACCGGCCCTTGTCGCAGTTCCACTCCTCGTTGACCGCCGGATCCTCGCCGGCCAGCCGGCGCAACACCTTGCCGCGCCGGTGGTCCGTGCGCTGGGCGCAGCCGGACGAGCAGTGCTCGCAGACGCTCGGCGAGGAGACCAGGTCGAACGGGCGGGAGCGGAAACGATAAGCCGCCGAGGTCAGTGCGCCGACCGGGCAGATCTGGATGGTGTTGCCGGAGAAGTACGACTCGAAGTCGTCGCCCTGCCCGGTACCGACCTGCTGGAGCGCGCCGCGCTCGACCAGGTCGATGAACGGGTCCCCGGCGATCTGCTGCGAGAAACGGGTGCAGCGCGCACACAGCACGCAGCGCTCCCGGTCCAGCAGCACCTGGCTGCTGATCGCGACCGGCTTCTCGTAGGTGCGCTTCATCCCCTCGAACCGGGAGTCGACGTCACCCGTGGACATCGCCTGGTTCTGCAACGGACACTCGCCGCCCTTGTCGCAGACCGGACAGTCCAGCGGGTGGTTGATCAGCAGCAGCTCCATCACGCCGCGCTGCGCCTTCTCGGCCACCGGCGAGCTGAGCTGGGTGCGGACCACCATGCCCTCGGCGACCGGGATGGTGCAGGACGCGACGGGCTTGCGCTGGCCCTCGATCTCGACGATGCACTGCCGGCAGGCGCCGGCCGGGTCGAGCAGCGGGTGGTCGCAGAAGCGCGGGATCTGGGTGCCGATCGTCTCGGCGGCCCGGATCACCAACGTCCCCTTGGGGACCTGCACTTCGACGCCGTCGATGGTGAGCGTGACCAGCTCGACCGCGGCCTTGTCGCCCGTGGAGGTGGATGGCTCTGTGATCGTCACGCGTGCACCTCCCTTTCGGTGGCGGACTGGTGGCCGGGGCGGGGCCCGTCGGCCCAGACGGTGGAGGCGGCCGGGTCGAACGGGCAGCGGCGCTCGGCCAGGTGCTGCTCGTACTCGGCCCGGAAGTGCTGGAGCGAGGAGACGATCGGGCTGGCCGCGCCGTCGCCGAGGGCGCAGAAGGACTTGCCGTTGATGTTGTCGGCGATGTCGAGGAGCTTCTCCAGGTCCCCGTCGACGCCCTCGCCGGCCTCGATCCGCTTGAGCAACTGGACCAGCCAGTACGTGCCCTCGCGGCACGGGGTGCACTTGCCGCAGGACTCGTGGGCGTAGAACTCGGTCCAGCGGGTGACGGCCCGCACCACGCAGGTCGTCTCGTCGAAGACCTGCAGGGCCTTGGTGCCCAGCATCGAGCCGGCCGCGCCGACGCCCTCGTAGTCGAGCGGGACGTCCAGGTGCTCGTCGGTGAACATCGGGGTGGACGAGCCGCCCGGGGTCCAGAACTTCAACCGGTGCCCGGCCCGGACGCCGCCGCTCAGGTCCAGCAGCTGGCGCAGCGTGATGCCCAGCGGGGCCTCGTACTGGCCGGGGTTGGTGACGTGGCCGGAGAGCGAGTAGAGCGTGAAGCCCGGGGACTTCTCGGTGCCCAGGCCCTTGAACCACTCCTTGCCCCGGGCCAGGATCGGCGGCACCGAGGCGATCGACTCGACGTTGTTGACCACCGTCGGGCAGGCGTACAGGCCCGCGATGGCCGGGAACGGGGGCCGCAGCCGGGGCTGGCCGCGGCGGCCTTCCAAGGAGTCCAGCAGCGCCGTCTCCTCGCCGCAGATGTAGGCGCCGGCGCCGGCGTGCACGGTGATGTCGAGGTCGATGCCCGAGCCGAGGATGTTCCGGCCGAGCAGCCCCGCCTCGTACGCCTCGGCCACGGCCGCGTGCAGGCGGCGCAGCACCGGGACGACCTCGCCGCGCAGGTAGATGAACGCGTGGTCGCAGCGGATCGCGTACGAGGCGATGATCATGCCCTCGATCAGCACGTGCGGGTTGGCGAACAGCAGCGGGATGTCCTTGCAGGTGCCCGGCTCGGACTCGTCCGCGTTGACCACCAGGTAGTGCGGCTTGCCGTCGTTCTGCGGGATGAACTGCCACTTCATGCCGGTCGGGAAGCCGGCGCCGCCGCGGCCGCGCAGACCGGCGTCCTTGACCAGGGCGATCACGTCGTCCGGGGGCATGGCGAGGGCCGCCTTCAGGCCCTCGTAGCCGTGGTGGCGGCGGTAGGTGGCGAGCGTCCAGGGGCGGCTGTCGTCCCAGGAGGCGGACAGGACGGGGGTGAGCAGCTTCTCGGCCGGCTCGGCGGAGGTCATCACGCTTCGGTCCCTTCCTGGCCGGGCCGCTCGGCGGCTCCTTCGTGGCGGGGCTCGGCGGTTCCCTCGTGGCGGGCCTCGGCGGCTCCTTCGTGGCGGGGCTCGGCGGTTCCCTCGTGGCGGGGCTCGGCGGCTCCCTCGTGGCGGGGGGAGACCACCTTGGTGCCGCCGGTGCCGGGCAGGGTCTCACCCCGGGCCAGGCGCAGGCCCGCCAGCGAAGGCGCGCCGCCGGCCCCGGACTCGTCGTTGGCGCCCGGGCGCTCGTCGGGGAAGCCGGCCAGGATTCGGGCGGTCTCCTTGAACTCGCACAGCCGGGCGCCACGGGTCGGGCACACCTCGCGGCCCGCGCGCAGGTCGTCGACCAACCGCTTGGCGCTCTCCGGGGTCTGGTCGTCGAAGAACTCCCAGTTGACCATCACCACGGGCGCGTAGTCGCAGGCCGCGTTGCACTCGATGTGCTCGATCGAGATCTCGCCGTCCGCGGTGGTCTCGTTGTTGCGGATGCCCAGGTGCTCCTGGAGCTCCTCGAAGATCTGGTCGCCGCCGAGCACCGCGCACAGGGTGTTGGTGCACACCCCGACGTGGTACTTCCCGGCCGGGCGCCGCCGGTACATGGTGTAGAAGGTGGCGACCGCGGTGACCTCGGCGGTGGTGAGGTCCAGCTGCTCGGCGCAGAACCGGATGCCGGTCGGGCTGACGAAGCCCTCCTCGGCCTGCACCAGGTGCAGCAGCGGCAGCAGCGCCGAACGGGCCACCGGGTAGCGGCCGATCAGCTCCTCGGCGTCGGCCGCCAGCCGGGCGTGCACCTCCTCGGGATACGGCTTCGCCGGCAGCGCCGGCAGTCCGAGTTCGACATTGGTCACCGGTCCACGCCTCCCATCACCGGGTCGATCCCGGCCACCGCGACGATCACGTCGGCGACCTGGCCGCCCTCGCACATCGCCGCCATCGTCTGCAGATTGGTGAACGACGGATCCCGGAAGTGGACCCGGTACGGGCGCGTCCCGCCGTCGCTGACCACGTGCACGCCCAGCTCGCCCTTGGGCGACTCGACCGCCGAGTACGCCTGGCCGACCGGGACCCGGAAGCCCTCGGTGACCAGCTTGAAGTGGTGGATCAGGGCCTCCATCGAGGTGCCCATGATCTTGCGGATGTGGTCGAGCGAGTTGCCCATCCCGTCGGGGCCGACGGCGAGTTGGGCGGGCCAGGCGATCTTCTTGTCGGCCACCATCACCGGGCCGGGGCGCAGCCGGTCGAGGCACTGCTCGACGATCCGCAGCGACTGCCGCATCTCCTCCAGGCGGATCAGGAAGCGGCCGTAGGAGTCGGCGCTGTCCGCGATCGCGACCTCGAAGTCGTAGGTCTCGTAGCCGCAGTACGGGTCGGTCTTGCGCAGGTCGTGCGGCAGGCCTGTGGCCCGCAGGATCGGGCCGGTCGCGCCGAGGGCCAGGCAGCCCGGCAGGTCGAGGAAGCCGACATCGACCAGGCGGGCCTTGAACACCGGGTTGCCGGTGGCGAGTTTGTCGTACTCGTGCATCCGGGAGCGCAGCACCTTGACGGCCTCGCGGATCTGGTCGACGGCGCCGGGCGGCAGGTCCTGGGCGAGGCCGCCGGGGCGGACGTACGCGTGGTTCATCCGCAGGCCGGTGACCAGCTCGAAGACGTCCAGGATCAGCTCGCGGTCGCGGAAGCCGTAGATCATCAGGGTGGTGGAACCGATCTCCATGCCGCCGGTGGCCAGGCAGACCAGGTGCGAGGCGATCCGGTTGAGCTCCATCATCATCACGCGGATGACATCGGCCCGGGCCGGGATGTCGCCGGTGATGCCGAGCAGCTTCTCGACCGCCAGGCAGTAGGCGGTCTCGTTGAACAGCGGGGTCAGGTAGTCCATCCGGGTCACGAAGGTGGTGCCCTGGACCCAGTTGCGGAACTCCATGTTCTTCTCGATGCCGGTGTGGAGGTAGCCGATGCCGCAGCGGGCCTCCTTCACCGTCTCGCCGTCGATCTCCAGGATCAGCCGCAGCACGCCGTGCGTGGACGGGTGCTGGGGGCCCATGTTGACGATGATGCGCTCGTCGTCGGCCCGGCCGACCGCCTCGACCACCTCGCCCCAGTCGCCGCCGGTCACGGTGAAGACCCGGCCCTCGGTGGTCTCCCGGGGCTGCGCCTCTTCCGTCCGGGGCGCTTCGTCCGTCCGGGGCGCCGAGCCCGCCCGGGGCGCTTCTTCGTGGTGCTGAGTGCTCATCAGCTGTACGACCTCCGCTGGTCGGGTGCCGGGATCTGGGCGCCCTTGTACTCGACGGGGATGCCGCCGAGCGGGTAGTCCTTGCGCTGCGGGTGGCCCAGCCAGTCGTCCGGCATCATGATCCGGGTGAGCGCCGGGTGGCCGTCGAAGACCAGGCCGAAGAAGTCGTAGGCCTCGCGCTCGTGCCAGTCGTTGGTCGGATAGACGCTCACCACGGACGGGATGTGCGGGTCGGCGTCCGGCGCGGTGACCTCCAGCCGGATCAGCCGGCCGTGGGTGATCGAGCGCAGGTGGTAGACCGCGTGCAGCTCGCGGCCCTTGTCACCGGGGTAGTGCACGCCGCTCACACCGAGGCACAGCTCGAAGCGGAGCGCCGGGTCGTCGCGCAGGGTGCGGACCGTCCTGAGGAGATGGGCGCGGTCGATGTGGAAGGTCAGCTCGCCGCGGTCCACGACCGTCTTCTCGATCACCTCGGCCGGGTCCAGACCCTGCTCCTCCAGGGCGCCCTCCAGCTCGTCGGCGACCTCGTCGAACCAACCGCCGTACGGGCGTTCGCTCGGGCCGGGCAGCACGATGGGCGCGGCCAGGCCGCCGAACCCGGAGGTGTCGCCGCTGTCCTGGGCGCCGAACATGCCCTGGCGGCGGCCGACCACCTCGACCGGGATCTCGCGGACCGGCTGCTCGCGGCGGGTCTCGGGTACCTGGTCGTTCATCGCAGCTGCCCCCGCATCTCGCTGATCGGGGTGGCCTTCAGGGCGAGCGCCTCGCCGAGTTCCTCGGCCCGGCGCCGGTTCACGCCCAGCGGCTCGTGCTGGATCTTGTCGTGCAGCTTCAGGATGGCGTCCAGCAGCATCTCCGGGCGGGGCGGACAGCCGGGCAGGTAGATGTCCACCGGGACGATGTGGTCGACGCCCTGCACGATCGCGTAGTTGTTGAACATCCCGCCGGAGGAGGCGCAGACGCCCATCGAGATGACCCACTTCGGGTTGGCCATCTGGTCGTACACCTGGCGCAGCACCGGGGCCATCTTCTGGCTCACCCGGCCCGCCACGATCATCAGATCGGCCTGCCTGGGGGAGCCCCGGAAGACCTCCATGCCGAACCGGGCCAGGTCGTAGCGGCCGGCGCCGGTGGTCATCATCTCGATCGCGCAGCAGGCCAGACCGAAGGTGGCCGGGAAGAGTGACGCCTTGCGCACCCAGCCGGCGGCCGCCTCCACGGTCGTGAGCAGAAAGCCGCTCGGCAGCTTCTCCTCGATTCCCATCAGATCCCTCTCAATGCCCTCAAGTCCTGTGGTTCATCGGCCGGTTCTGGCTTGTCCGCTCGTTCGGGCTGGTCCACTTGTGCGGGCCGGTCCGCCCGTTCGGGCTTGTCCACTCGTTCACAAGGGGTCGCGCGGCGCCGGCGGCGGGTGGGCGGCCACCCCGCGCTCAGTCCCACTCCAGGCCGCCACGCCGCCACACGTACGCGTAGGCGACGAAGACGGTGGCGATGAACAGGAGCATCTCGACCAGCCCGAAGATCCCGAGAGCGTCGAAGGTCACCGCCCACGGGTAGAGGAAGACGATCTCGATGTCGAAGACGATGAAGAGCATCGCCGTCAGGTAGTACTTGATCGGGAACCGACCGCCGCCCACGGGCTGCGGGGTCGGCTCGATGCCGCACTCGTACGCCTCCAACTTGGCCCGGTTGTAGCGCTTGGGGCCGGTGAGTGAGGCCATCACGACGGAGCCGACCGCGAACGCCGCCGCGATGGCACCGAGTACGAGGATCGGCGCGTAGGCATTCATAGCCCCCGCTCCCTCCGTCCAGTCGTCCTTGACTGCAGATCGGAACCGGCGGGTCACGCTGAGGTGAACCCGCGTTCCAGTTCCCGAGATCCACCTCATGTGAGGCAGTTCACAAAGCCTGGAACGAGCGCATCCTATGCCCGTCGGCTTGTGATCTGCGACACGCAGTTCGCCGGGATCTTTGTGATCTACGACACCCTTGGAATCGTGCCGAATGCGAACACGCCCATAGTTGTCAACGCAAAGAAGTCAAATGGTCACAACCAGTCGCATTTACTTGTGAAGCGGCTGGTCAGGGCCGCGCTTCTATATCAACTATGCGTCGGAGATAGCAAATTTCAGGGCGTCATGTTGACGTGTTATAGCGGCTCACCCGGAGGGGTGGCCGGGGGGCGAACGTTCGCTTGACCCTTCGTTCACAAGCGCGCGAACTCGCATTGGGGGCCTCCCCCTCCCCCCTCCCCCCTCCCGCCGCCCGCCCCTCTCCCGCGCTGGGCCATGCCTGGCCCAGCGCGCGGCACCCCGACCCTCCGCCCGCTGCCCGCCACCCGCCGCCTGCCGCCCTCGTGCCCTGCACCCGGGAGCCGCCGCGCCCTCGCGCCCTCTCCCTCTCCTCCCTCCTCGTCGCCCCTCGCCGTCGTCCCTCGCCCGCCTGCTCGGGTTCTCGCCCGTGCGGCCTCGCGCCCTCTCGCCCCTGGGCCCCAACCCTCCTTTCCGGACCGGGCCTCCGCCCGTGTCCTGGCTCGTCCCGCCGTTCGAAGGGGCCGGTTACCGGATACCGGCTGCCTGCTCCCAGACCCAAGCCGCGATGCCCACCCGGTTACGGGCGCCGAGCTTGCGCTGGACGTTGGCGAGGTGGTTCTTCACCGTCCCCGGTGAAATGAACAGTCCCGCTCCGATCTCGGCGTTCGTCGCGCCGTCTGCCACCAGTTCGGCGATCTCCCTTTCTCTCGCGGTCAGTTCCTCGATCGGGCCGGCTATCAGCGGCGCCGTCGCCGCGGGGCCGGCATCGGCCCGACGGTCGTCCGCCGGCGCCGCCATGTGCCGCAGCAACCGGACGGTGACCTGTGGGCTGATCAACGCGTCCCCGGCCATCGCCGCCCGCACCGCCTCGATCAGCAGCACCGGCCCCGAGCGCTTCAGCAGGAACCCGGCCGCACCATGTCTCAAGGCCGTGTGCACGTACTCGTCCAGGTCGAAGGTGGTCACCACGATCACCTTGCACTCCCCGGCCAATTGCCTCGTGACCTCCAGGCCGTCGAGCTTCGGCATCCGGATGTCCGCGAGCACGACGTCCGGCCGAAGCCGCCGGGCCTCCGCCACCGCCGCGGCGCCGTCCGCCGCCTCCGCCACCACCACCATGTCCGGCTGGGCGTCCAGGATCATCCGGAACGCACTGCGGACATCCGCCTGGTCGTCCGCGACCAGGATGCGGATCGGCCCCGAACCGCTGCTCATCTGCACCTCTCCCCTGCACTCGTCCTCGCCGGCATCTCCGGCCGGTCCCACCCGTCCTGCTTCTCGTGCCCCTCCAACGGCAACCGCGCCGTCACCCGCCAGGCATCCCGCTCGTCCGCACCCGCGTCGAACGTGCCGCCCAGTGCCTCCGCCCTGGCCGCCAGGCCCGGCAGTCCACTGCCGCCGCCGCGCCGGGGACGCCCACCCGAACCCGGCGTCCGGCCGTCGTTCGTCACGGTCAACTCCAGCCACCCGCCGGTGCAGCGCGCCCGGACGTCGACCTGCCGGGCTCCCGGGGCGTGCCGCCGGACGTTGGTCAGCGCCTCGACGACGATCCGGTGGACCGTCCCCGACACCTCCCTCGGGACCGGCCGGTCCGGCAGCTCCAATCTGACCTCCGCCCCGCCCGAGGCGGCGAACCGCTCGGCCACCTCGGCGAGTTCCGCCAGCCCCGGCTGTGGGCCGCGCCCGGTCCCCTCCTCCGTGCGCAGCAGCTGAACCGTCCGGTCCAGCGACGCCAGGGCCCGCTGCCCGGCCTGCTCTATCCGTTCGAACAGGGCGACCGCCCGGGCCGGGTCGATCGCGGCCAGGTAGGCGCCGGCCTGCGCCTGGGCGACCATGCCGCTGACGTCGTGCGCGACGAAGTCGTGCAGGTCGTGGGCCAGTTCCAGGCGCTGGGCACGTCGGGCCTCGGCCACCGCCCGGCGCCGGCCCTCGTCGAGTCCGCGCAGGTAGAGCCCGATCAGGACGGCCGGCAGTGCGAAGACCGCGCCGAAGCCGAAGAGGGTGAACACGTCCCAGGGGCCGGTCACGAGTCCGAAGCGGGACGGCCAGAGCGCGACCGCGCCGCCGACGGTCCAGACCGCCACCGCGCTCCGGCGGCCGTCCTCGGTCCGCAGGGCGAGCACCACGAGCAGCAGCAGGGCGGCCAGCTCGAACAGGCCGACCAGGCCCGGCCACCGGTCCGATTCCGTCCACCGGCCGGCGATCCAGACGCCGGCCGTGACCGCCACCGACACCGCTCCGGCCGCAGCGGCCACGGCCGCCACCCCGTAGCGCGTGCGGGCCGCCCACCCGAACGGCAGGACGACCGGAACGACCACCGCAAACAGCTGACGCAGCATCACGCCTCCCTTCGACTGCCACATTACGACGCGCCAAGGGGCGGGCACCTGTGCCGATCGGCATATTTCACAGGCCCGTTGAGCTGGGAGAACAGCCCGATCAGCATCTGCCGCCGACTCCGGCGGGCCGCCAGGCTTGAGCCATCGGATCGGCCGCCGGGGCCGACCAGGAGGGAGTTCACCACCATGTCGGAGATCACGATCAACGCCCGGGCCGTGCCGACCGCTCCACGCTGGGCCGAGTTGGCGGCGAGGGCCGCCGTGTGGACCACCGTGCCCTCGGGGGTGTGGCGGATCGCGCTCGGCCTCGGCATCCCGGTCGGGTTCAGCGGGGCGATGGCCGAGGAGGCCCGTCGGTACTGCCCGGGGTGGGGCACCGTATACGTGGTGGCACTGAGCGCGCTGGCCGAGACGCTGGCCTTCCTCACCGTCGGGCTGGTCCGCCCCTGGGGCCTGGTGGTGCCTCGCTGGATGCCGCTGATCGGTGGCCGGGCGGTCCGGCCGCTCGTCGCGATCGTCCCGGCCGCACTGGGCTCGGCCCTCCTGACCACCTTCGGCCTGCTCGCCCTGTTCGGCGGCTGGGCCAGGAACATGGCCGATCCCGACTCCCCGCAGGGCTTCGCCGCGCTGGTGATGACGCTCGCCTACCTGCCCCTCGTGGCCTGGGGTCCGCTGCTCGGCGCGGTCACCGCGGACTACGCGCGCCGCACCCTGCGGCGAATATGACCGCCGCGGCCTCTCACGCCGGGGCCGGGTCCGCGGTCCGCTCAGGCTCGGCCGCCGGCTCCTCCGCCCGGCGCGGAGCGGGGGCGGTGCGGCGGCCCCATTCGGTCGCGACCAGCACCAGGGCCCCGCCCACCAGGGCGAGCAACCCCATCCGGTTGCCGGCGAGGGTGATGCCGAAGACGGCGGCCCAGAGCGGCTCGGTGCCGAGCAGCAGGCTCACCCGGGACGGCGATGTGGCCCGGACGGCCCACATCTGAACGAAGAAGGCGAACAGCGTGCAGAACAAGGAAAGATGCAGCAGCCAGGCCCACTGGGCCGGCCCGTACGAGGCCGCGACGGTCCACGGCGACGGGCCGACGGACAGCGCGACCACGCCGAACACGGCTGTCGCGGTGGCGAGTTGCACCCAGGTCAGGGCCAGCATGTCGGTGTCCCGGACGGCCCGGGCGCGGGCCATGGTGAGCACGTACGCGGACCGGACAACGGCTGCGAACAACACCAGCAGATCCCCGAGCGCGGGTGGCCGGAGCCCGCCGTCCCCGGTAAGCAGCGCGACACCGAGCACCGCCAGGCCGGCCGCGGCGAGGAAGGCGCGCGGGGGCGCCGTTCGGCAGAGAGCGCTCTCGCCGAGCGGGGTGAGCACCATCGCGAGGCTGATGATCAGTCCGGCGTTGGTGGCGGAGGTGTGCACCGCGCCGTACGTCTCCAGCAGGAAGATCCCGCTGAGCACCACTCCGAGCACGGCCCCGCCCAGCCACTCGGTGCGGCTCAGCCCTCGCAGGGCCCGCCAGGCGACCGTCCCGAGGAGTGGCAGGACCAACCCGAACCGCAGCACGAGCATCGCCACGACCGTCCCCGGCTCGGCCACCCGCTGGACGGCCAGGAAGCTCGACCCCCACACCACCGCCACGAGCAGCACCGGCAGATCACGAAGAACCGACGAGGACGAGGACTTGGGAAAGGAGGCACGCATGGGTCAGATCCCTCCGAGCGAACGGAACCGGCGGGTGCGAGTACCGTACGGCGTCGGACGGCCCCCGAAGCTGGGCGGACGGCGCAGCGATGGACGAGGCAGGGCGTGGAGCGAAGCGCCATCCTCGCGCACCGGCCCACTCGCGATCAACGGTCTGTCCAGGATCCGGCGGATCAGACAGCGAACAGACCGTGGGTCTCGGCGATCGCCTCGATGTCGGCCGGGGTCCCGGACATGATGGTGCGAACGTGCTCGGTCACGAGCTCGACGGGCCAGTCCCACCAGGCCGCGCGCAGCAGTCGCTCGATGTCGGCGTCGTCGAAGCGGCGCCGGATCGGGCGGGCGGGGTTGCCGCCGACAACGGTGTAGGGCTCGACGTCGGCGGTGACCACGGCGCCGGCCGCGATGATGGCCCCGTCGCCGATGCGCACCCCCGGCAGGACGGTGGCGCCGTAGCCGAACCAGACGTCGTTGCCGACCACGGTGTCGCCCCTGGTGGGGAGGCCGGTGACGATGTCGAGGGTCTGTTCGGTCCAGCTGCCGCCGAACATCGTGAACGGGAAGGTGGAGACGCCGATGGTCGGGTGGGCGGCACCGGCCATCAGGAACCGGGTGCCGGTGGCGAGCGCGCAGTACTTGCCGATCACCAGCCGCTCGGGCCCGTAGGCGTAGAGGACGTTGCGCTCCTCGAAGAGGGTGGCACCGTCCGGGTCGTCGAAGTAGGTGTACTCGCCGACCTGGATCCGCGGGTCCGTGACGAGGGGGCGCAGCAGGACCACCCGGTCGTGGCCGGCCAGCGGGTGGAGGGCGGTCGGGTCGGGGATGGCGGTGGCGGTCACGGGGGCTCCTCTCGTAATGCGACTGGAGTCGCATTACGATGAGCATGGCACAGGCCCACCACCACGGCAAGCCTTAACGCGACTGGAGTCGACTTTGACCGAGCGTCCGGACACTCACCCCCCGCACACCCCGACCCCCCGCCCCGGCGGGCGGAGCGCCCGGGTCCGGGCGGACGTGGTCGCCGCCACGCTCGCCGAGGTCACCGAGAAGGGGTACGACGGCCTCACCGTCGACGCGGTCGCGGCCCGCTCCGGCGTCCACAAGGCGACCCTCTACCGGCGCTGGGGCGGGGTGGACGGTCTGGTCGCGGACGCCCTGACGGCCTCCGCCGACCGGCTCTGGCCGCTGCCCGACACCGGGGACCTCGGCGAGGACCTCCGCCGGATCACCCATGAGGTGTTCACCGTCTTCACCGACCCCGACCTGGGCCGGACCCCCACCGCACTGATCACCGCCGCTCAGCGCTCCGACACCGGCGCGGCCGCCCTGCACGCGTTCTTCGCGGCCCGCCACCGCCAGGCCGCAGAGGTGGCCGAACGGGCCGTCACCCGCGGCGAGTTGCCCGCGGGAACGGACGGTGCCGAGGTGATCCGGGCCGCCACCGCCCCGCTCTACTACCGCCTGTTCGTCACCGGCGAGCCGCTGGACGCCCGCGCAGCCGAGTGCGCCGCCGACGCCGCCGCCCTGGCCGCCCGCGCCGGGCTGTTCACATCCACCACCGCCCCAGAGGCCTCCACCCCGGAAGCCACCACCCCAGAAGCCTCCGTCGCCGAAGGCTCCACACCGAAACCCAGCACCCCGGAGGCCTCCTGACTCGCACTCACACAGAGGTTCACCGCCACCCCCACCGAAACTGCGACCCCACCGCCCCCTACCGGATCCCCACCCCGGCATGGATGATGTCGACATGACAATCCAGCCGTCCACCACCCCCCGGAAGGCCCGTCACGTGAAGCGCAAGCATTGGGCGCTGGTCGCCGCCGCCACCGTCCTCCCGCTCGCGGCGAGCACCGGCACCGCCGTCGCGGACAGCCCCGCACCCGCGTCCGCCCCGAGCACCGCCTGCAGCTACACCCCGGCCGTGCCGGCCGACAACTTCAAGGGCATCCCGGACTTCGACCCCGAGGAGGCCGCCGAGCCCTACCGCGCGACGCTGCGGACCAGTCAGGGCCGGATCACCTTCGAAGCGTTGACCGACAAGGCGCCCTGCACCACCTTCTCGTTCCGCTTCCTCGCCGAACACGACTACTTCGACCGCACCCACTGCCACCGCCTCACCACCCAGCGGATCTACGTCCTCCAGTGCGGCGACCCGACCGGGACGGGCAGCGGCGGCCCCGGTTATTCCTTCCCGGACGAGAACCTGACCGGCGCCACCTACCCGGCCGGCACCGTGGCGATGGCCAACGCCGGGCCCAACACCAACGGCAGCCAGTTCTTCTTCGTCTGGAAGGACACCAAGCTCTCCCCCGCCTACACCCCGTTCGGCCGGGTCACGGCGGGCCTGGACGTCCTGCAGAAGATCGCCGCGGGCGGCGAGGACGACCAGAACGGTCCGGGCGACGGCTACCCCAGCCTCCCGGTGGACATCCGCCACGTGAAGATCAGCACCAGCTGACCGACCACGCACGGGGCCGTCGCCGCTCCCGTACGGTGGCAGCAGCAACGACACCGCACGGGAGCAGGGCCGCATGGACAGCAGGATCTGGGAGAGCGTCGACCACCTGGTCGCCTGGCTCGACGAGGCGAGCACGCAGTCGCCCCAGGAGGAGCGCCTGCTGCGGATCCTCAAGCTCTCCGAGGAGATCGGCGAGGTCGGCGCGGCGGTGATCGGCGCCACCGGCCAGAACCCGCGCAAGGGCGTCACCCACACCTGGGAGGACGTCCAGCACGAGCTCTGCGACGTCGTCTTCTCCGCCCTCGTTGCCCTCCGGACGCTCACCCCGGACGCGGCCCGGGTCTTCGCCGACCGCCTCGCCTACGTCGAACGCCGCTCCGCCGCCTCCCGCCGCCCGGACGGCCACGAGAAGCAGCAGGAGGCAGCACCCGACACGGCCCGGGCGACCGACACGATTCAGGCGCCCGACACTGCCCAGGAGCCCAACAGAGCCCAGGCGTTCTAGGCGTTCGGCGCGACCTTGGCCAGGCCGTTGATGATGCGGTCCATCGCGTCGCCGCCCTGCGGGTCGGTGAGGTTGGCGAGCAGCTTGAGGACGAAGCGCATCAGCATCGGGTGGGTGAGCCCGCGCTGGGTGGCGAGCTGCATCACCGAGGGGTTTCCGATGAGCTTCACGAAGGCGCGGCCCATCGTGTAGTAGCCGCCGTAGACGTCCTTGAGGATGCGCGGGTAGGCCTGGAGGGCGCGCTCGCGTCCGCCTTCAGTGACCCGGGCGTGGGCCTGGACGATGACGCCGGCGGCGATTTGGCCGGATTCCATCGCGTAGGCGATGCCCTCGCCGTTGAACGGGTTGACCATGCCGCCCGCGTCGCCGACGAGCAGCAGGCCGCGGGTGTAGTGCGGCTGCCGGTTGAAGGCCATCGGCAGCGCGGCGCCGCGGATCGGGTCGGTCATGTTCTCGGGGGTGTAGCCCCACTCCTCCGGCATGCTCGCGCACCAGGCCTTGAGCACCTCGCGCCAGTCGAGTTCGCCGAACGCGGGCGAGGAGTTGAGGATGCCGAGGCCGACGTTGGAGGTGCCGTCGCCCATGCCGAAGATCCAGCCGTAGCCGGGCAGCAGCTTGCGCTGGCCGGCACGGGTGTCCCACAGCTCCAGCCAGGACTCCAGGTAGTCGTCGTCGTGGCGCGGGGAGGTGAAGTACGTCCGGTAGGCGACGCCCATCGGCCGGTCCTCGCGCCGGTGCAGGCCCATGGCGAGGGAGAGCCGGGTGGAGTTGCCGTCGGCGGCGACGACGAGCGGGGCGCGGAAGGTGACCGGCCGCTTCTCGTCGCCGAGCTTCGCGGTGACACCGACGATTCGGCCGGTGCGATCGTCCAGCACCGGGCCGCTGACGTTGCAGCGCTCGTAGAGCCGGGCGCCGGCCTTCTCGGCCTGACGGGCCAGCAGCTCGTCGAAGTCGGCGCGCTTGCGGACCAGGCCGTAGTCCGGGAAGGCGGACAGCTCGGGCCAGTCGAGCTCCAGCCGCACGCCGCCGCCGACGATGCGCAGGCCCTTGTTGTGCAGCCAGCCGTTCGCGGTGGAGACGTCGATGCCCATGTCCACCAGCTGCTTGGTGGCACGCGGGGTGAGGCCGTCGCCGCACACCTTCTCGCGGGGGAACGAGGTCTTCTCCAGCAGCAGCACGTCCAGCCCGGCCTGGGCGAGGTAGTACGCGGTGGTGGAGCCGGCCGGGCCCGCGCCGACCACGATGACGTCGGCCGTGCTCTCGACGGTGCTGTCCGGCTTCGTCAGATCGGCTGCGGTCTCGGACACGGTGGACACACTCCTGGAGCTGCGGCGGGGGACGGCGGCTTTTGTCTCTGGCAGTCTAGTTCCCGCCCCCGGAGCGGGAACCCGACGGCAGCCCGCACCCGGAAGCACGGACCGCGCCGCGACGGGGCCGTAACGAGACCACGCCGAGACCACGCCGAGACCACGACGGCATCACGCCGAGACTGCGACGGGCCGCTACGCGACCTTGTACGCCCGGTGCAGCGCGACGATCCCGCCGGTCAGGTTCCGCCAGGCGACCTTCGACCAGCCGGCCCCCTGCAGCTTCGCGGCCATCGCGGGCTGGTCCGGCCACGCCCGGATGGACTCGGCGAGGTAGACGTAGGCGTCCGGGTTGCTGCTGACCGCAGTGGCGACCGGCGGCAGGGCGCGCATCAGGTACTCGGTGTAGACCGTGCGGAACGGCGTCCAGGTCGGGGTGGAGAACTCGCAGAGCACCAGCTTGCCGCCGGGCTTGGTGACCCGGTACATCTCGCGCAGCGCCGCGTCGGTGTCGTGGACGTTGCGCAGCGCGAAGGAGATCGTCACGGAGTCGAAGGAGTCGTCCGCGAACGGCAGGCGGGTGGCGTCCCCTGCGGTGAGCGGCAGCTCGGGGTGGCGGTTCTTGCCCTCGGCGAGCATGCCGACCGAGAAGTCGCACGGGACGACCTTGGCGCCGGCCTCCAGGAAGGGCAGCGAGGAGGTGCCGGTGCCGGCCCCCAGGTCGAGCACGAGGTCCCCCGGTCCGGCGGCCACCGCCTCGGCCACCGCCCGGCGCCAGGCCCGGGCCTGGCCGAGGGAGAGCACGTCGTTGGTGCGGTCGTACTTCGCCGCGACGTCGTCGAACATGGCGGCGACTTCGTGCGGCTGCTTGTCCAGAGAGGCTCGGGTCACGCCCCTATTGTTCACCCTGCGCCGGGCGCCCGGGGCAACGGGGCGGCGCGGGAGCGCCGAACGCGCCCCGGCGCAGCGCGTGCGCCCCATCCCGACGCAGCGCGCCCCGCCCCGACATAGCCCGCGCCCCACCTCACCACAGCCCGCGCCCCACCTCACCACAGCCCGCGCCCCGCTTCAGTTCGCCGCGCGCCGCCCGCCCGCGCGCCGCCTCCGGCGCGCGCGCTTGCCGTGCGTTATCGCCGGCATCCCTTCGGCCAGCGCCCCGGTCGCCAGCGCGACGGTGGTGGCGAACCGGCCCTGCCCGCTGCGGACGGCGACCGCCCGCCGGTGCCGCCGGATCCGCAGCACGCAGACCACGAAGAGCACCACCGCCACCGGCACGCTGAACCGGGCCAGCCCGATGCCGACCGGCTGCGGGTAGGTGTCGCCGCAGATCCGGACCGCGCCCGGGTCGTCGGCGGCGTGCTCCAGGCAGACCGCGTCGCCGACCTTGGCGCCGTCCGCGAGCGGCAGCGCCGCGGCGGTGTGCGACTGGCCGCCCGCCCGGTAGCTGACGGCACTGTAGGAGCCGCCGCCGGTCGGGAGCTGGGTGACGACGCCCTCCACTCTCACCGGGTGGGCCTCGATCCGGTCGGCCTGGTCGGCCTGGCGCCAGCCGAGCAGGCACATGCCGACGGCCAGTACGGCGCTGAGCACAGCGGCGAGGTACCAGCCACGGCCCAACCGCGGGGTGCGCGGCGGGGGGACGGTCGCGGGTCGCATGGTTCCTGTCCTGGCTTGCCTTCGGGGCCTGGGACGTGTGGCCCCGCCGCCCGCGAGGGACGGGCGGTGGTGTGGTGAGGGTACGGAGTGAGCTGTCCGGGATCGTATCCGCTGGCGGGCCCTCAGGTCACGGCGAAGGGGGAATCACCCGGCCATGCGGACAGTGGAGTTCGGCAGCACACGAAGGAAGTCCCATGCGCCGCAAGGAAGTCCGTCTACTCGCCGGTACCGGAGCCCCACCCGGACGCGCCCTCAGCGCCGCCGGTACACCAACCGGCCGCCCAGCACCGTCGCCAGACAGCCCCCGGGCAACGGCCGCGCACCAGCACCCCCACCACCAGCCACCGAAGCCGTGAATACCGCGAACACCGCGAAGTCCGCCCGCCCCCCGACCACGACCCGCCCGTGCACGGCCGCCGCGAGCGGCAGCACGGCGAGCGGATCCAGCGGCCCCGCGCCCGCCCCCGAACCCGATCTCTCCCCCACAGCCACCACGGAAAGCCCCGACCGCGCCACCGCCGTCCGCACCGCGGCCCGCCCGAACGGCCCGGCCACCGCCGTCACCCCGAACCCCAGCATCCGCTGCAGCCCCCGCCGCGCACTCGCCCCGCACCGCGCGTCGTCGGCCGGGCCCGAAGGCCCCGTCAACCCGTCCGGCACCGGCTCGACGCCGATCTCCTCCCGCGGATCCGGGTGGTAGGCGCGCTCCAACAGCCAGTGCCCGTACGGGTTGCGCAGCCCCGGCGTGAGCACGGCCGCACCCCAGTCCCGCACCCGGGCGCCCGGGTGCGCCGCCGCCAGGTCGCCGAACGGACCCACGGCCTCGACGAGTTCACCGCGCACCAGCACCGCCCCGTCGGCGAACGACGGGGCGGTGGGATCGGCCGGGTCGGGCAGCACGAGGGCCGCCCGGTGCAGGGTCAGCACGGCGACGGCGGGCTCAGTTGTCCAGGATCTTCAGCTCGGGGTGGGCGGTGCCGCCCTCGATCGCGGTGGAGGCGATGTGCGAGGCGACCCGCGGGTCGACCGGGTCGTTCGCCGGGTCGTCCAGCACCCGCAGGTGCTCGTACGTGGTCGAGCGCTGCGCCGGGACGCGGTCGGCGGCCCGGATGAGGTGGATCAGCTCGGTGAGGTTGGAGCGGTGCTTGGCGCCGGCCGCCGAGACGACGTTCTCCTCCAGCATGACCGAGCCGAGGTCGTCCGCGCCGTAGTGCAGCGACAGCTGGCCGGCCTCCTTGCCGGTGGTGAGCCAGGAGCCCTGGATGTGGGCGATGTTGTCGAGGAAGAGGCGGGCGATCGCGATCATCCGCAGGTACTCGAAGACGGTCGCCTGGGTCGACCCCTTCAGGTGGTTGTTCTGCGGCTGGTAGGTGTACGGGATGAAGGCCCGGAAACCGCCGGTGCGGTCCTGCACGTCGCGGATCATCCGCAGGTGCTCGATCCGCTCGGCGTTGGTCTCGCCGGTGCCCATCAGCATGGTGGAGGTGGACTCCACGCCGAGGCCGTGGGCGGCCTCCATGATCTCCAGCCAGCGCTCGCCGGACTCCTTCAGCGGGGCGATCGCCTTGCGCGGGCGCTCCGGCAGCAGTTCGGCGCCGGCACCGGCGAACGAGTCGAGGCCCGCCTTGTGGATCCGGGTGATGGCCTCCTCGATCGACACGCCCGAGATCCGGGACATGTGCTCGACCTCGGACGCGCCCAGCGAGTGGATCACCAGCTGCGGGAACTCGGCCTTGATCGCCGAGAACGCGCGCTCGTAGTACTCGACGCCGTAGTCCGGGTGGTGGCCGCCCTGGAACATGATCTGGGTGCCGCCCAGCTCGACCGTCTCCGCGCAGCGGCGCAGGATCTCGTCGAGCTCGCGGGACCAGCCCTTGTCGCTCTTCGGCGGCACGTAGAAGGCGCAGAACTTGCACGCCGTCACGCAGACGTTGGTGTAGTTGATGTTGCGCTCGATGATGTACGTCGCGATGTGCTCGGTGCCGGCGTAGCGGCGGCGGCGCACCGCGTCGGCCGCCGAGCCGAGCGCGTGCAGCGGCGCCGAGCGGTACAGCTCCAGCGCCTCCTCGGGGGTGATCCGGCCCCCGCCGGCGGCCCGGTCGAGCACGGCCTGCAGGTCGGTGCTGGGCGCATCGAGGGTGGTCGCTGCGAGCTCGGACACCTGGCGGCCTTCTCTCTCTCGGGTACTGCTCGGGTACGGCTTCGGGTACTGCTGGTTCCCGTACTGCTGGTTCTCGCCGGTACGGCCGAACCAGCCTACGCCAGCCCTTTCCGCCCCCTGCGTCAGCCCGCTGCCCCGCCGGCCTGCGCCCCTTCCGTCTTCACCCCTCCCGTCTTTCGCATCGTCCCGGCCGGGTTGCCGGCCACCGGGTCGGCGGAGGTGAAGCGGATCGTGCCGTCGTCCTGCAGGGTGAGGGTCTCCGTGTAGGACCCGCCGGAGCAGGAGCCGGGCAGGGTGGAGCGGACCAGCCGGGACTCGAACACGAGCTTGGTCCCGGACGCCGACCTGAGCTTCCAGACGCCGTCGCAGCTGAGCGAGATCACGCCGGAGAAGGCGTTGTGGCTGGTGGTGTTCTCCTGCCCGATCGCGGCCGGACCGATGGTGAGCGTGGTGGTGCCGGCGGGCAGGCCCTTGTCCGAGACCATGTCCCCGGTCCAGGCCCCCAGGAAGGCGGGCGGCACCACGCTCTGACCGCCCGGCGCACTTGTCACCGTCACGGGGGCGGGCGACTCGGAACCCGAGGACGTCGGATCGCCGGACGTCGGGGCGGGCTGCGGCCCGGCGCTTCCACTCCCACCACCGGGCACCGTCGGCGAGCTACTGCCGGAGGCCGTGACCGCCGGATCCGGCCGGTGCAGCCACTGGTACGTCCCGTACCCGCCACCCCCGAGCACCAGCAGCGCGAGCACCACCCCCGCCGCGAGCCAGGCCCGCCCCGGCCGGGAGCCGCCCGCCGAGGACGGGGGCACCACGGTCGGCGTCCGCTCCACCATCACCGGCGGCGGCGCCACAGGAACCGGCAGCACCGGAGGAACCGAAGACGCAGCCGACTCCCCCTCCAGGTCCAGCAGTTCCACCGCACTGCGCCCCACCGCCGCAGCCAGCGCGGGCGGCAGCCACCCGCCCTGCCGCAGCCGGGCGGTGGCCGCGCCGTCCGGGTCGAGCCGGGTGCGGAGCTGCTGCGGGGTGGGCCGGGCGGCCGGGTCCTTGGCCAGGCAGTCAAGGACGATCGCGCGCAGCGGCCCGCTCAGCCCGAGGACGTCCGGCTCCTCGTGCAGCACCCGGTAGAGCAGGACGGCCGCGCTGACGCCCTCCCCGAACGGGTGCACCCCGGTGGCCGCGAAGGCGAGCGCCGCGCCGAGCGAGAAGACGTCGCCGGCCGGTCCGGCGGCCTGCCCGTTCGCCTGTTCGGGCGACATGAAGCCGGGTGAGCCGACCACGTAACCCGATTGGGTGAGGCCGCTGGTCGCGTCGAGGGCGCGGGCGATGCCGAAGTCGATGAGGCGCGGCCCGTCCAGGGTGAGCAGCACGTTGGACGGTTTGACGTCGCGGTGCACCAGCCCGAGCCCGTGCACGTGGGCGAGGGCCTCGGCGAGCCCGACGCCGAGGGTGCGCACGGCCGGCTCGGGCAGTGGCCCGAAGTCGTGGACGGCGGTGCCGAGCGCGGGGCCGGCCACGTAACCGGTGGCCACCCAGGGGTGTTCGCCCTCGGTGTCGGCGTCCAGGACGGGCGCCGTCCAGGTGCCGCCGACCCGGCGGGCGGCGGCCACCTCCTGCCGGAACCGGGCGCGGAACTCGGCGTCGTCGGCCAGCTCGCTGCGCACCACCTTGACGGCGACGGTGCGGCCGCCGGCCGTCCGGCCGAGGTAGACCCTGCCCATGCCGCCCGCGCCGAGCCGCCGCAGCAGCCGGTACGCGCCCACCTGGCGCGGGTCGTCCGACCCCAGTGCCTGCATCCCCCGCACGCTCCCCTCGCGACCCGCGCCCCGCGGCCGCTCGCCACCCCGCGGCCCGTCGCCGAGCCGTTCCCGGGCGCCCGCACCACGCGCGCCCGGGAGCAGACCGTACCGGCCTCAGCCGACCGGCGCGGGCTCCAGGGCCACCGAAGCCTCCGCCGAAGGCCTCACCGAAGGCTCTGCCGCGGGCACTCCGCCGGCGAAAGGTTCCAGCAGCCGCACGGCGACGTCGGGCGCGAAGCCGCTGTCGGGCGCGACCCGGCGGGCGAACTCGGCGACGCCGGCCAGCTGCCGCTCGCCGAGCGAGAAGTCGAGCGCCTCGCTGAAGTACCGCTCCAGCACGTCGGCGCCGAAGGACTCCCAGCGGGCGGCCTGCTCGGCGACCTTGGCGGCCTCGACCAGCGACAGGTCGCGGGACTCCAGGAAGGCCCGGTGCACGGCCGCGGTCAACGCGGGCCGGCGCTCGGCGAAGTCGCGGCGGACGGCCCAGACGGCGAAGACGAACGGCAGGCCGGTCCACTCCTTCCACATCTCGCCGAGGTCGTGGACGGTCAGCCCGAGGTCGGCGGCCTGCCCGAGGTACGCGCGCAGCGCCGGGTCGCCGATCAGGACGGCGGCGTCCGCCTCGGCGAGCATCGCGCGGAGGTCGGGCGGGCAGCTGAAGTAGTCGGGGCGGACGCCCTCGCGCTCCTCCAGGAGCAGGCGGGCGAGCCGGACGGAGGTGCGGCTGGTGGAGCCGAGGGCGACCCGGCGGCCGTCGAGCTCGGCCAGCGGCACCTTGCTGACGATCACGCAGGACATCACCGGGCCGTCGCTGCCGACCGCGATGTCGGGCAGGACGAGCAGCTCGTCGGCGTGCCGCAGGTACTCCACGCAGGTGATCGGCCCGATGTCGAGCGCCCCGCCGACCAGCTGGTCGCTGAGCTTTTCGGGGGTGTCCTTGGTGAGGTCGAGATCGAGCAGATTGCCGGTTCTGGCGAGACCCCAGTAGAGGGGAACGCAGTTCAGGAACTGAATATGTCCGACCCGCGGCCTGACCGGGGTGTTCTCCTGAGGGTCCAGCCGGGGGTCCCGCGTTTCCGCGTCCGGTACTGCCACTGCGCTGCTCCCTTGCTGTTCGTGCACCTCCCCGCAGCGTATGCCCGGGCTACCGAAGGGTGTGCACCCACCCACCCGACACGCGCCGTCCGCACCGCAGTTCACCCCTGGTCGTCACAGCGACCGCATGCTAGCGTTGCCCTCAGTTGCAGTTTGATTCCCCTTGCAGTACTTGAAGCCTGCGGAGCATGTAACCGCGGGCTTTTTGTAGTTTTTCAGCACTATCGAAAAACTTCGGACTCGTCCGGAGGCAGGGCGATCAGCGCAGCGGACCGGGTGCCACACGGTGTGGCCCCCGACACGCCTCGCAAGGAGAACGGCATGGCCACGGGAACCGTCAAGTGGTTCAACGCTGAGAAGGGCTTCGGCTTCATCGCCCAGGAGGGCGGCGGCCCCGACGTCTTCGTCCACTACTCCGCCATCAACGCGAGCGGCTTCCGCTCGCTGGAGGAGAACCAGGCGGTCAGCTTTGACGTCACCCAGGGCCCGAAGGGCCCGCAGGCGGAGAACGTCACCGCTATCTGACCATCCTCTGATGATCTGATCGCTCGGGACCCCCACGGGTCCGCCGACGGCTCCCGACAGCCGTCACCATGAGCACAAGAGCAACACCCAAGGGGGCCCGCCCATCCGGCGGGCCCCCTGCCTTTTCCCCGCAGACTGGTCGCCCTCTCCGGATCACCGGAAATATGCGGACGGGCCCTCTCCCGGCGGAAGAGGGCCCGTCCGACACGAAGTGTCAGGCGGTGGCCGGAGCCGTCTCCTTGGCGGCGGCCTGGGCCGGGATCGCGACCGGGCCGTCCAGCAGGTCGCCGGTCGGGTTGTTGTAGGCGGCGAGGTCGAGGGTCTTCTCCCGCGCCGCGACCACGATCGGCACCAGCGCCTGCCCGGCGACGTTGGCAACTGGTGGCGCATTGGTACTGGTCAGGGAGTCCCACGTCGGCCTCGCGGAAAGGTCCGCGAGAACGAAGGTCGCGAGGCCGAGCCGACCGCGACAACGGAGCCGCGCGAGCCCGGCGGCGCGGGAACCGGTACCCCTGGCGACCTTTGTCCGGAATCAGACGGTGGCGAAGGTCGACTCGATAGGGTTGGTGGCTCGCGGGCACCAGTTACTTGGCGAGGGTCTCCAGGTGCATGTCGCCGCTGGGCGCGCCTGTGGCGGAGATCCCGTTGACCGAGCCGCTGTTGTCGGCTGCCTGCGCGCCCTGCCAGGAGCCGTTCGCGTAGCGGACGTTGTCGAAGACGTTGCCACCGGCCAGGGTCACCAGGTGCATGTCGCCGTTGGGCAGCGCGGCGGTGGAGATGGCGTTGATGTGGCCGCTGCCGTCGGCGACCTGCGCGCCCTGCCAGCTGCCGTTGGCGTAGCGGATGTTGTCGTACACGATGCCGCCGTTGAGGGTTTCGACGTGCATGTCGCCGTTGGGCATGCCGACCGCCACGACCGACGAGACGTGGCCGCCGCCGTCGGCGACCTGGGCGCCCTGCCAGGAGCCGTTGGCGTAGCGGATGTTGTCGTAGACCACGCCGCCGTTGAGGGTCATTAGGTGCATGTCGCCGTTGGGCAGCGATGCAGCGGAGATGCCGCTGACCGAGCCGCCGCCGTCCGCGACCTGGGCGCCCTGCCAGGAGCCGTTGGCGTAGCGGATGTTGTCGTAGACCACGCCGCCGTTGAGGGTCATCAGGTGCATGTCGCCGTTGGGCAGGCCGACCGCCGCGACCTGGTTGATGTGGCCGCCGCCGTCGGCGAGCTGGGCGCCCTGCCAGGTGCCGTTGGCGAAGCGGACGTTGTCGTACACCGATCCCCCGACGAGGGTGAGGACGTGGGTGTCGCCGTTGGGCAGCGATGCGGTGGCGACCTGGGACACGTCGGCGCCGCCGTCGGCGAGCTGGGCGCCCTGCCAGGTGCCGTTGGCGAAGCGGATGTTGTCATACACGTGGTTGGCCGGGGCCGGGGCCGGGGCGGGGTACGGGTTGGTGTGGTCGGTGGCGAGGCCGGTGCCCGGCGCGCACGACCACGCGCCGGCGCCCTGGTCGGCGAGGAGCTTCTCGGCGATGAGGATCTGCTGCTGCTTGGTGGCCAGGTCCGGGCGGGGGGCGTAGTCGAGGCCGCCGTAGTAGCGCCAGTTGGAGAGGCTGATCTGGAGGCCACCGTAGTAGCCGTTGTTGGTGTTGATGCTCCAGTTGCCGCTGCTCTCGCACTGCGCGACCTTGTCCCAGGTGGCAACGGAGGCGGCTGAGGCTTCTGCCGGAGCGAGCAGTGGTGCGGAGAGTGCTATCAGCACTGCGGCGGAGGCTGTCCGGCGGAGAACGGAGGTCTTCAGAGCGCGTGCGGGCATGATGGGGCTCCTGGGAATCGGTGGATGAGAGAAGCGCTGCATGGGCGGCAGCAGCTCGGCTTGACCAGCCGGACGGTTGGGGGCAGTGCGGACCGGGACGGCTGCCCTGCAGGAGCAGCCGGGTTGGGTGCCGCGGACCGGGTGGGGCGGCGGGTCAGCCCCAGATCATGTTGTCGGCCGGGGCGGCGAGGGCGAGGGTGGCGACCGCGGTGGCCTGGGCGATGGTGGTGCGGAACATTTCGATGTCCTCTTCGGATACGACGAAGTGATGGGAGTCCGGGGGTCGCGTCCCGCGGTTGACGCTTCCTCTGGTTTTCCGTCCAGGCGGTGTTTCCTGCCGGTGATCATTAGCTTCGCCGCTGGTCAGGCGGGGTGGAAGGGTTCTCAGGTGGACGGAAGCGGCCCTGGACCGTTCCGGCCAGGGATGCCGGAAGAGGGCAGCCGGCGGTGGCCTTGAGGGGGAGAGCCCCCGCCCAGTGGGCGGGGGCTCTCGGTGTGCGGGGCCGGTCGGTGCGGGTCAGCGGCCGCCGGTGACCAGGATCTGGGCGGAGCCGTCCGGCATGCCGGCGATTCCCACGCGCAGGGCGTTGAAGGTGCTGGCGCCGTACGCGCCGGCGATCGCGCTGAACGGGGTCCAGGTGCCGTCCGCGTAGCGGGCGCGGTGGTACACGTTGCCGTCGTTGCCGATGGCCAGGATCTGGGCGGAGCCGTCGGGGGTGATGGTGATCGCGGCGTGGCTGGCCGACATGTCGGGCGTGCCGACGCCGTCGATCCCGGTGAAACCGGTCCAGGTGCCGTCGGCGCGGCGGATCTCGTGGTAGACCTTGCTGTCTCCGCCGACCACCAGGATCTGGGCGGAGCCGTCGCGGTTGGCCGCGATGGAGACGTCGAGCGCCTGCATCGCGCCGCCCCCGTTGGTGGTGAGCGGCTGGAAGCCGCTCCAGGTGCCGTCGGCGGCACGGACGGTGTGGTACACGGCGCCATCGCCGCCGATCGCGAGGACCTGGGCCGAGCCGTCCGGGCCCACCGCGATCGACACCCGGCCTGCCTTCATCGGGGAGCCGTCGGCAACGGTGAGCGCCTGGAAGGGGGTCCAGGTGCCGTCCGAGTGGCGGATCGCGTGGTACAGCACGGTGTCGGCGCCGACGGCGAGCACCTGGGCGCTGTTGTCCGGGCCGACCGAGATCGAGACCTGGCTGGCGGCCATCTTGTTGCCGGAGGCGTCGGTCAGGGCCCCCCACGGCTGCCAACTGCCGTTGCTGTAGCGGACGGTGTGGTAGACGTTGCCGTCCTGGCCGATGCCGACGACCTGCGAGGAGCCGTCCGGCGCGGCGGCGATGGCCTCCTCGCTGCCGTTGAACTGCGTCGCGGTGCCGACGCCGCCGAGGGCGCCGAGGCCGCTCCAGGTGCCGTCGACGTTGCGGATGCCGTGGAAGAACTGGCCCTTGGTGCTGCTGGCCGGCGCCGGAGCCGGCGCGTTGTCGACGATCTGGTCGTAGCGGAAGGCACGGAAATTGCGGCTGGCCATCTCGGCGCGGTCCATGGTCCGGGCGCGGGTCGGGCCGGAGCGGCTGTACTCCTCGATGATGTTGGCGGTGTAGTGGGAGCTGTCCGCCCAGCCGGTGAACAGCACGGTGTGGGTGCTGATGTTGTTCAGGGCGTCGCCGGGCTGGAGGTCGTCGATGTTGATGCGGGTGGAGACGTTAGGCAGCGAGCCGGTGTTCAGGCTGTCGGTGAGCTCCCAGGCCATCGACACGAGGCCGGAGCAGTCCTGGCGGTAGCGGCCGCCGGTCTCGTCGTCGGCCCACCAGCTGTACGGGGGGTTGAGGCCGTTGCTGCTGTACGGGACGGCCTTGTTCACCCAGTCCCGAGCTCGGGCCACGGCCTGGTCGCGGGTCACCGGTCCGCCGGGGGCGGCACCGTTGCCGATCGAGCCGGTGGTGGTGGGGGTCCGCCAGCCAGCTACCACCGTGTCGGCGTGGGCCGGGAGGACGGAGAGCACGGCGGAGGCGGAGACAGCGGCGAGGGCGACGGCGAGACTGCGCGAGACGGCACGACGGGACATGGCGGTGAACCCCTATATGGTCATGGACATTACAAAGCTGGGTGAATGGCACTCCGCGTCGCTGCGACGCGAGTGCGGCGGCGGGTGCCACCGAAGAAGAGAGCGATGGCGGGTACTGCGTTCAGCACCCTCACGGCGCCGGCCCGGCGGGCCGTACGGCTGCCCTGCAGGAGCAGCCGGTCGGCAGGATGCCGTGGGCGGGGCGGGAGATCAGCCCCAGATCATGTTGTCGGCCTGGGCGAGGGTGGCCGACTGGGCGGGGGCGGCCTGGGCGGCGACGGCGGGGACCAGGGCGGCGAGGGCGAGGGCGGCGACCGCGGCGGCCTTGGCGATGACGGTGCGGAACATGGCGGTGTCCTCTTCGGATGTGACGGAGCATGGGAAGTCCGGCGATCGCGTCCCGCGGTTGACGCTTCCTCCGGCTTGCCGTTCAGGCGGTGTTCCCTTCCGGCGATCACTAGCTTCGCCGCTGGTCAGGCGGGGTGGAAGGGTTCTCAGGTGGACGGAAGCGGCCCTGGACCGTTCCGGCCAGGGGCGCCGGAAGCGGACAGCAGCCGCTCGTAGAACGGCGCGACGAGAGGTACGGCGGCACGCTCCGTGCGCCAGCCCGCGAGTTGAGGGACCGCCGCCAGTACCCGGCCGCAGAACGCGGCGGTACGGGCTTCGGCCTCGGCAAGGGAGTCGGCGAGGAGATAGACACCCAGCGCCGGGCCGGGAGTCGCGTCAGAGTGGACGACGAGGTGCTCGATCCGGTCATCAGGCCGCACGGCGGCCAGCAGGAGATCACGGGCGCCGAGCGGGAGTTGCAGCCCGGGAGAAAGAGGGCGAAGCGCGGCATGAACGAGGT
Organism: Kitasatospora aureofaciens; assembly: GCF_019192735.1. Taxonomy (GTDB): domain Bacteria; phylum Actinomycetota; class Actinomycetes; order Streptomycetales; family Streptomycetaceae; genus Kitasatospora; species Kitasatospora aureofaciens_A. Next base: position 32,769 of record NZ_JAHTKP010000013.1, on the reverse strand, counting down.
ACATGGATCGAGCGTGCCGACGCAGGCAATCGGTGTGTAGAGGATGGGCATGGACAAAACCGGCCCTGGCCGGAACCGTCCCGGGGCAGTCTGGCTCGCTCCGAGTGGCCTGTGAAATGATCGCGCGCGGATCGAACACGGGTTCACCATGGGGGGTGGGAATTGCTCACGGCATTGGGTCTGGACAACGCCTCGGAAGCGGTATACCGGGCGATGCTCGCCCATCCGCAGGAGGGCGTCGCCGCCCTCGGGGCTCGGCTCGCACTGACCGACCAACAGGTCAGGCAGGCCCTGGACACCCTCAGCGCGCTGGCCCTGCTGCGCCCGTCCGCAGAGCGCGAGGCCGAACTGCGGGCCGTCTCCCCCGAGATCGGGATGGAGATCCTGATGGCCCGCCAGCAGGCCGAGCTCATCGCACAGCAGCTGCGCATCGAGGCCTCACGGGCGGCCGCCGCCCAGCTCATAGCCGACTACGCCGACCTACGGCCGGCCGCCGACCACCCCGGCGTCGAGCAACTCGTGGGCCTCGACCGGATCCGGGACCGGCTCACCACCCTCACCCGGGAGGTGCGCGAGGAGGTCATGACCTTCGCGCCCGACGGCGGGCAGAAGCCCGAGAACATCGAGTCCGCCAAACCGCTGGACCTCGACCTGCTGGGACGCGGCATCCGCATGCGCACCGTCTACCTGGACAGCGTCCGCAACAGCCCACACACCGTCGACTACGTCAACTGGCTCTCCGAACACGGCGGGCAGGTCCGCACCGTGCCCGCGCTGCCGACCCGGATGATCGTGGTCGACCGCACCACCGCCATCATCCCCGTCCACAGCGACGACACCGCCGCCGGCGCCGTCGTCCTCACCGGCCACGGCACGCTCACCGCACTGTGCGCCCTGTTCGAGACCATCTGGGCCGGTGCCCACCCGCTCGGCGCAGCCGCCCAGCTCGACGAACACGGGCTCACCGCCCAGGAACAGACCACCCTCTCCCTGCTCGCCGACGGCCACACCGACGACGCCATCGCCAAACGCCTCGGCGTATCCCCCCGCACCGCCCGCCGCATCGCCACCGACCTCATGGAACGCCTCAACGCCCGCAGCCGCTTCCAAGCCGGAGCACTGGCCGCCAAAGCGGGCTGGCTCGGGTCCTGAACCGTACCTCCGCCGGAATGCAGAAGGGCCCTCTCCCACACCGGGGAGAGGGCCCTTTCGCTGCGTTCATCAGGCCGCGGAGGCAGCCTTCGCGGAGGCCTGTGCCGGGACGGTGACCGGCTCGTCCAGCAGGTCACCCTGCGGGTTGTCGTAGGCCTCACGATCGATGATGCCCTCGCGAGCAGCGACGATGATCGGCGTTACAACTTGACCGGCGACGTTGGTCGCGGTGCGCATCATGTCGAGGATCGGGTCGATGGCGAGCAGCAGGCCGACGCCCTCCAGGGGCAGGCCCAGGGTGGAGAGGGTCAGGGTCAGCATGACGATCGCGCCGGTGAGGCCCGCGGTGGCGGCCGAGCCGATGACCGAGACGAAGGCGATCAGCACGTAGTCCTTGATGCCGAGGTCGATGTTGTAGACCTGGGCGACGAAGATCGCGGCGATCGACGGGTAGATCGCGGCGCAGCCGTCCATCTTCGTGGTGGCGCCGAACGGGACGGCGAAGGACGCGTACTCGCCCGGGACGCCGAGACGCTCGGTGACGCGGCGGGTGACCGGCAGGGTGCCGACCGAGGAGCGCGAGACGAAGGCCAGCTGGATGGCGGGCCAGGCGCCCTTGTAGAAGTTCAGCGGGTTGAGGCCGCCGGCGAACCGCAGCAGCAGCGAGTAGACGACGAACAGCACCAGGGCGCAGCCGGCGTAGATGTCCAGGGTCAGGGTGGCGAAGGGCTTGAGCAGGTCCCAGCCGTACTTGGCGACGGACTTGCCGATCAGGCCGAGGGTGCCGAGCGGGGAGAGCCGGATGACCCACCACAGGGCGGTCTGGGTCAGCTCCAGGACCGACTCGCTGAGCTTGAGGACCGGCTCGGCCTTGCTGCCGAGCTTGATGATCGCGGCGCCGACGACGACCGCCATGAAGACGATCTGCAGCACGTTCACCTCGGTGAACGCGGTGACGATGTTGGTCGGGAAGATCCCGGTGAGGAAGTCGACCCAGGTGCCGCCGCCCTTGGGGGCCTTGAGGCCGTCGGTGCTGAGGTTGGTGCCCCTGCCCGGGTCGGTCAGCAGACCGAGGCCGAGGCCGATGGCGACCGCGATCAGCGAGGTGATCAGGAACCAGAGCAGGGTGCGGACGGCGAGGCGGGCCGCGTTGGTGACGTTGCGCAGGTTGGCGACGCTCACCACGATCGCGGTGAACACCAGCGGCGGAACGGCCAGCTTGAGCAGCTGGACGAAGGTCTTGCCGATGGTCTCCAGGGTGGTGGCCAGCCAGGAGATGTCGGCGGCGCGGGCCAGGTAGCCGAGGCCGACGCCGAGCACGAGGCCGGCGACGATCTGCACCCAGAACGGGGTCCTTCGGATTCGGGCGAGCACGGACGGCGACGAGGTCGCCTCGGGGGCTGTGGACATGGGGGTGCGACTCCGGGGGAGGGCGTTGCTGACGGTGGGGTGAGGCGGGGACGGCGGCACGGCGCGCGGGCCGGGCGGGGAGGGCTCGGCCCCGGTCAGGGGCGTGCCGCCGGGATACAGCTCGTGGCGCGACAACGGCGCGGGCTGTCCACAGCACCCGGCAGACGGCACGCGCGGGCGGCCGCGGGCAGCGAGCCCAGGCCGTGCGTCCGGAGTGCGTCTGAGGTGGTCACGGCCGACACGTTAGCAGTAAAGGTTTGAGATGTTCAAAGTAGTTGTTTGAGGTCAAGGCGAGATCCGGACACGAACGAGCCTGACGGGCCATCAGGCGAACCCGGCCGCCCGGATTGACCGCCGGGTAGTTATACGTATAACTTTGCGAACACCTCCCAACGTCCCCCCTGCCCCCACCGGAGACCCGCCGATGGGCTATCTCGCCCTGCTCCGCGCCCCGCACGTCAGCCGCCTGCTCGTCGGCACCCTGCTCGGCCGCCTCCCGGCCGGCATGACCGCCCTGGTGATCGCCCTCGCCCTGCGCGAGGCCGGCGCGCCGTACGGCCGGATCGGACTGGCCACCGCCGCCTACGCGATCTCCGCGGCCGTCGGCGGGCCGGTGCTCGGGCGGATCGTCGACCGCACCGGGCAGCCGCGCGTGCTGCTCGCCTCCGCCGTCGTCGCGGGCGGCGGGTACGCACTGCTCGCCCTCGCGCCCGGCTCGGCGCTCGCCGCGCCCGTCGGCGCCGCGATCGCCGGGCTCGCCATGCCCCCGCTCGAACCCTGCCTGCGCTCGCTCTGGCCGGCCGTGGTCGAGGAGGAGGAGCTGGACACCGCCTACGCCTTCGACTCCGCCTCGCAGCAGATCCTCTACGTGGCCGGGCCGCTCGCCGTCGCCGGGATCGCGGGCCTCTTCAGCCCGGTCGCGGCGCTCTGGGTGGCGGCCGGGCTGGGCCTGGCCGGCGCGCTGGTCGTGGCCACCGCCGGACCGGCCCGCGCCTGGCGGGCCCCGGCGCGCGAGCACTCCGCCGGGCTGCTCGGCCCGCTCCGCTCCCCTGGCCTGGTGCTTCTGCTGATCGGGCTGGCCGGGGCCGGCTGGGCGGTCGGCGCGCAGAACGTGCTGTTCATCGCCTACGCCGAGCACCACACGGGCGCCCTGCCGGGCGGCGCCGGCACGCTGCTGGCGCTGGCCGCACTCGGCGGGCTGCTGGGCGCGCTCGCGTACGGGGCGGTGAAGTGGCGCAGCAGCACGGCCACCCGGACGTGGGTGATGGCGCTCGTGATGGCCGGTTCCTACCTGCCGCTGGTGGTGCTGCCCGGGCCGTATCCGATGGCCGCGCTGGCGTTCCTGTCGGGGATCGTGCTGGCTCCGCTGCTGGCGGCGGCGTTCGTGCTGGTCGCCGAGCTGGCGCCGACCGGGACGGTGACCGAGGCGTTCGCCTGGCTGGTGACGCTGTTCGCGACCGGCAACTCGCTCGGCTACGCGGTGTCCGGCAACCTCGCCGAGGGCTCGCTGCGGTCGGTGGCGCTCTGCGCGGCGGGCGGGATCGGGCTGGGCGGCGTGCTGCTGTTCGGCGCGCGCCGCTGGTTCCGCGCAACGCCGCTCGCACCGGTCACGGCCCAGCCGGTGCTGGTGGGCTGACCGGCCGGACCGGTCCGACCGGTCCGACCGGCCCCCGAGAACGACTGCGCCCGCCGGAGGTCTGGACCGGCGGGCGCAGTCTTTTGCGTCCCCGCTTCTACGGCGCCGAAGCGGGGCCGACGCGAATCAGCCGCCGAAATGGGTCAGACGCCGAAACGGGTCAGCCGGCCGGTGCGGTCGAGGAGCGCAGCACCAGCGAGGTCGCCAGCGGGGAGACAGGCGCCACCCGCTCGCCGCGCAGCAGGCCCGCCAGGGCGGCGGCGCCCGCCCGGCCCAGTTCCTCGCCGGGCAGGTCGACCGTGGTCAGCGGCGGGGCCAGCAGCGCCGCCACCGGCACGTTGTCCATGCCGACGACGGACAGCTCGTCCGGCACTCGCACCCCCAGCTCGGCGGCGGCCTGGTAGACCCCGGAGGCCACCACGTCGTCGTCGCAGATCACCGCGCGCGGCGCGTCCGGCTGCTCCAGCAGCCGTCGCGCGACGCTCCGCGCGGCCGGCTGGCCCTCGTTCAGGCTCACGCCCAACTCGACCACATCCAGGCCGAGTTCGGCGACGGCCCGCTCGAAGGCCGCCTGCCGCACCCGGAAGGTGTACGCGGAGTGGGTGGAGCGCAGCCGCCCGATCCGGCGGTGGCCGAGCCCGGCCAGGTGCTCGACCGCGGCCCGCATCCCGCCCGCCACGTCGAGCTCGATGGTCGGCCGGGCCCGGTCGGTGCCCGGGTCGGCGTCGAGGAAGACGGCGGGGGTGTCGGCGGGCAGTTCACCGAGCTGGCTGTCGTCCGGCGAGCAGATCAGCAGGCCGTCGAAGCGGCTGGTGGTGGCGGCCTCGGCGAGGGTGGCGCTCCCCCAGCCGGAGCTGACGACGACCGCCAGGCCGTGCCGTCCGGCCTCCTCGTGGACGCCCTCGAGCACCCGGCCGAAGAACGGGCCGAGGATGTTCGGCACGGCCAGCAGGATCATCCCGCTGCGGCCCAGGCGCAGCTGGCGGCCGGCCGCCTGCGGGCGGTAGTCGAGGCTGCGGGCGGCCTCCCGGACCCGTGCCCGGGTGGCGTCGGAGACCCGGGAGCCGGCCTCGGAGCCGGAGAAGACCAGGGAGACGGTGGCCTGCGAGACGCCGGCGAGCCGGGCCACGTCCCGGCCGGTGGGCCGGCGCGCCGGGGCCGGCCAGGTGCCGGCGGCGTTGTCTGCAGCGCTGTCGGCGGGCACCGGCCGGTCAGCGGGGCGCTCAGCAGGCCGGTCGGGATTCGGCGGGATGTCGGCGGGAGCGGGCACGACGGCTGCGGTGGGGTGCGTCCGGCGTCCGGCTCAGTTCCGCGCCACGGCGGCCGCGCGGGCGGCCTCGTCCGCGGCGTCCTCCTCGGCGTTCTGCGCGGCGATCCGGTCGGCGGTGCGGCTGCGCATCCCGGTGACCTTGGTGGTGATCTGCGCGGACATCGCGTCGCGCTGCCTGCTCAGCAGCACATAGCTGAGCGGCGCGGAGGCGATCGCGGCCAGCAGGAAGAGGAAGATCACGCCGGCCTGGCCGCTGACCGGGATGATCCCGAAGTGGCCGAGCAGCAGGGCCACCAGCAGGCAGCCGAGGAAGATGCTGACCCGCAGCGAGGTGTAGCGGAGCGTGGCGTGCGACTTCTCCGTGCCGTTGCTGCTCACTGGAACACATCCTTCACTGTGCGGGAGGCGGGGGCCGGTCTCCCAGTGAAGCATGCCTGACGGGCAGCGCGGGGAACGGGTCGCCCCGTCCCCGCCAGCCACGGCCCGCCCCCGCCCACCACGGCCGCGCCGCTGCCCGGATCAGCGCAGGTCGAGCCAGAAGGTGATGTCGTCCCGGTCGTCCCCGGGGGCGACCCGGATCGCGCCCGGCACCCGGCCGACCTCGCGGTAGCCGCAGCGGTCGTAGAACCGCTCCAGGCCCTGCCCGCCGCGCGCCGTCAACCGCAGACCCGCCAGCCCCCACTCCCGGGCGACCCGCTCGGCCTCGGCCATCAGCTGCACGCCGTAGCCGCGGCCCTGGGTGTCGGGGTGCACCATGACCCGCTTGAGCATCCGCCAGTGCTCCATGAGGTCGAAGCGCATCGACTCGAAGAAGAGCACACCGACCAGCCGGCCGGTCTCCGTCTCGTGGGCGACCAGCAGCCGGTCCGGGCCGTCCGGCGCTATGCCGGCGAACTGGCGGTCGGCGGTGTCCCAGACTTCGTCCTCCGTGACCGGCGCCACGAAGCCGACGGCACCGCCGGCGTTGGTGACGTCGGCCCACAGACGGACGACCGCGCTGCGCAGGTCGGGATCGGGCTTCGGGTCCAACGTGAAGGTGAGCGTCATGGGTGCGGAGCCTAGTCGTCCGTTACGACAGGGCGGGCGCCGGCCGGTCACCATGGTTGGTGCGCAGTGCGAGGCAGAGGCCGACGGCTATCACGCAGAGCGCGCCCGCGCCGTACCAGGTGAGGTCGTAGTTGCCGAGCGCGTCCCGGGCGAGGCCGGCCAGTCCGGCCACCACCGCCGCGCCGATCTGGTGGCTGGCCAGGACCCAGCCGAAGACGATCGGCGCGTCCTCGCCGAAGTGCCGGCGGCACAGCGCGACGGTCGGCGGCACGGTGGCCACCCAGTCCAGGCCGTAGAAGATGACGAAGGCCAGGATCGGCGGCTGCAGCGAGCCGGCGAGCAGCTGCGGCAGCAGGAGCAGCGAGAGCCCGCGCAGCGCGTAGTAGACGACCAGCAGGAGCCGGGAGTCGACGCGGTCGGTGAACCAGCCGCTGGCGATGGTGCCGGCCACGTCGAAGACGCCGATCAGGGCGAGCAGGCTCGCCGCCGTGGTGACCGGCATGCCGTGGTCGTGGGCGGCCGGGATGAAGTGGGTGCCGACCAGGCCGGCCGTGGTGGCGCCGCAGATCGCGAAGGAACCGGCCAGCAGCCAGAACGCCCGGGTGCGGGCGGCGTCCCGGAGGACCCGCAGCGAGCGGGCGAGCGCCCGGTTGTCGGCGGCGGGAGCCGGCGGCGCCTCGGTCGCGCCGTACGGGAACAGGCCGATGTCGGCGGGCCGTTCGCGCATCAGCAGCAGGACCGGGACGGCGACCGCGCTGGCCGCGAGCGAGACCACGACCACCGCCGAGCGCCAGCCGTGGTGTTCCACCAGCCAGGCGCCGACCGGCAGGAAGATCAGGTTGCCCGCCGCCCCGGCGGCCGTCAGCACGCCGGTGACCAGGCCCTGGCGGGCCCGGAACCAGCGGCCGGTGATGGTGGTGGCGAAGGCGCCGGCCATCGAGCCGCTGCCGAGGCCGACCAGCACGCCCCAGCAGAGCACCAGTTGCCACGGCTCGCGCATCAGCATGGTGAGCCCGGAGCCGACCGAGATGGTGAGCAGCGCGCAGACCACGACCAGGCGGACGCCGAAGCGGTCCATCAGGGCGGCGGCGAAGGGGGCGGTGAGGCCGTAGAGGGTGAGGTTGACGGAGGTGGCGATGGAGATGGTCCCGAGCGACCAGCCGAACTCGTTGTGCAGGGCGTCCATCATGAGGCTGGGCGTGGAGCGGAAGCCGGCCGAGCCGAGCAGCACCAGCAGCGAGACGCCGGCTACCACCCAGGCGTAGTGCACCCGGAACCGGGCGGGGCGGGCGGGTGCGTCGGGGGTGGGGGTCGGGGTGGGGGCGAGGACGTCGTGTTCGGTCACGCGGTCGAGTGTCGCGATCCGGCGCGGCCGCGACGAGTGGCCTGAATGCCAGCTTTAGCAAGAATCGGGCCACGGCCCGGCGTACCCTGGCTGCGGTCCACACGCCCGAGGGGGAGAACGCACATGACGCATCTGGTCGCGGTCCTGGCCCTGGAGGGGGCGATCGCCTTCGAACTGGGCATCCCCGCCCGCATCTTCGGCGGTGCCAGGGGCCCGGACGACGAGCCGCTCTACGAGGTCGCCACGTGCACGCTGGACGGTCGGCCTGTCGCCACCAGCGCCGACTTCAGGGTCGCCGTCGACCACGGCCCCGAACTCCTGGAGCGGGCCGACACGGTGGTGATCCCGGCCTGCGCCGACTCCAGCCCGGCCAACGTCGACGCCGCGTTCACCCCCGAACTGGCCGCCGCCCTGGCCCGGATCCGGCCCGGCACCCGGCTCATGTCGATCTGCACCGGCTCGTTCCTGCTGGCCGCCGCCGGCCTGCTGGACGGCCGCCCGGCCACCACGCACTGGCGCTACACCGAACGCTTCGCCCAGCTGTACCCCCGGGTCCGGCTCGACCCGGACGTGCTCTACACCGACGACGGCGACATCCTCACCTCCGGCGGGGTGGCCGCCGGGGTGGACCTGTGCCTGCACGTGGTCCGCCGCGACCACGGCAGCGCGGTCGCCAACGCGGTGGCCCGCAACTGCCTGGTCCCGCCGTGGCGCGAGGGCGGTCAGAAGCAGTACGTGGAGGCCCCGAGCCCGGCGGAGACCGGCGGCGCCGGCACCGCGGCGGTACGCGCCTGGGCGCTGGAGCACCTGGACGAACCGCTCGCTTTGCGCCAGCTCGCCGACCGGGCCGGGATGAGCGTGCGGACCTTCACCCGGCGCTTCCGCGAGGAGACCGGCAGCAGCCCGGGCCAGTGGCTCACCGTCCAACGCACCGAGCGGGCCCGGCAGTTGCTGGAGCGCACCGACCTGACCATCGACCAGGTGGCCCGGGAGTCCGGCTTCGGCACGGCGGCCTCGCTCCGGCTCCAGCTGCGTGGGCGGCTCGACGTGGCGCCGAGCGCCTACCGGCGGACCTTCCGGGCGGTTTCCTGAGGCCGGGCCAACTCCCTGAGGGCTTCCTGGGAGAAGTCTGATCGGGTGGCCGGAAACCGACCCTCCGGAACGCCAACGAGGCGCAGACGGAACGCAGCCGGGGCGCGGAACGGAACGGCGAACCGCACCGCGGATTGGATGGCGGCGGGCCGTACGCACCCTGAGCACGGCACGGCGGGCCGCCACCCAATCGCAACGCACGGGCCCTGAACCCGCGCACCCGCTCTCCGCACTCGCCGAGGAGCGACCCGCGACCGGCAGTCCACGGCCCCCCTGCCGACTTCATCCCCCTGGACGGCAGCACCGCAGCGGCGTTCGGGTGTCCCTCGGCGTCCCCTCGCGACGGAGAGCTGTTCCCAAGCGTGATCAGTCGGATACGTCACGTCAATGGGTTGTCGGAAATTCGGAATGGTTGCGTCAGGTTTCGGCCCGATGATCGTGAAGGGCCGGTGATCGTGAAGGGCCGGTGATCGCGACGGGCCCCGGGCGCTCCTGGTGACGGGCTCCCCGGCGCTACTGCGCGAGCGCTGCCCAGTCCACGCTCGCCAGCGGGTCCACCGGCCGGGCGTCCGCGCCGATCTCGCACCAGACCCGCTTGCCCGAGCCGTCCGGGTACCAGCCCCAACGGTCGCAGAGCAGCTCGACCAGCTCCAGGCCGCGCCCGTTGGTGGCGTCCGCGTCCGCGCCGGCGTGCCGCGGGGCCGGCGCCACCTGGCTGGCGTCCGCGACCTCGACCCGCAGCGGGCAGGCCTGCGCCGAGCCCGCCGACGCCGAGCCCGCCGACGCCTCGTCCACCGGCAGGCAGAGCCGCAGCACGGCCGGACAGCCGGTGTGCACCACGGCGTTGGTCACCAGCTCGGAGACCACCAGCACCACCGTCTCGGCCATCGGCGCGTCCGGGTCCACCCCGTGGTTCAGCAGCCGCGAGCGCACCCACCGGCGGGCCCGGCCGACCTCGGCGGGATCCGCCTGCACCGCCAGCTGCACTTGAAGAACCTGCACCGCTCCACCACCTGCACTCGCAGTTCGGCCATCGTCCCGATCGGGCCTGTTCGGCCGGCCGGCGGACCCTCGCACGTCCCACCCGGTGCTGGCCGCGACACGAATACGCCTCAGGATGGGTGGGCGGAAGGACCGCAGCAAGCGCTTCGGGCATATTCCAGCGATCGGGGGACACGGCAGTGCATACTGTCCCGCTCACTCTGGCGAGCCTCGCACCGGCACTCGTCCGGACCGCGGCCGACCCGCCCGGACCGGCAGTGGCGAACCTACCGCCGGACACCCCCGACACCCGGCCCGCCACTCGCGAACCACCCGTGCGACATATGTCCAACAGCCTTCGAACAGCGGCTTCGCCGGACCGTCCCACGAGCGGAACGTCCCACCATGTGACGATCCGAAACTCCGGGTCCCTTCTTCGGGAATCCTCCCGCCGCCGACGGGCCGCAAGATACCGTGGAGTACGGCAGCGAACCCCAGGCCAGGAGGGCGGTTTCCGATGGCCGCCCCCGGCCCGATGGCCACCCCCGGCAGCACCCCGCGCTGGGACGAGCAGCTCCAACGGCGCCTCGCCCGCGGCGAGGAGACCGCGCTCGGCGAACTCTACGACCAGCTCGCGCCGATGGTGCACGGCCTCGCCGGGCGGATCCTCGCCGACCAGGCCGCCGCCGCCCAGCTCACGAGGGAGATCTTCGTCCACGTCTGGGAGCACCCCGAGGCCTTCGACCCGGCCCAGGGCTCGCTGCGCTCCTGGCTCGGCGCGCTCACCCACCGCCGCGCCGTCGACCGGCTGCGCCTGCGCCGGGCCGCCGAACTCCACGCGCCGGATGGGCCGGCCGAGGACGAGATCCGCGAGGTCGCCACCGCCGCGCGCATGCAGTACGTGGTCGACTCCCTGCCCCAGAGCCTGCGTGAGACCATCGCGGTGACGTACTACGACGGCCGCACCTACCAGGAGACGGCCCGCCGGCTCGGCATCAGCGAGCAGGCCGCCAAGCAGCGGATGCGGCTCGGCCTGGAACTGCTGGCCACCGAACTGGCCGAGGAGCGCGCCCGCCAGTGCGCGGCACACGCGGGCGGCGAGGACGGGGACGGCGGCACGTGACCACCACCGAGGAGCAGCACGACGCCCTGCGCTCACTGCTCGGCGCCTGGGCCCTCGGCGCCTGCCCGCGGCCCGAGGCCGCCGAACTCGAACTGCACCTGCGCGCCTGCTCGGAGTGCGCCGAGGAGGCCGCCCGGCTGCGCGAGGCGGCCGGCTGGCTCGCCGTCGACGAACCGCTCGACCAGCCCGGCTCGCTGCGCCAGCAGGTGCTCGACTGGTGCCTGGCCCGCCGTCCGGCCGAACTGCCCGTCCCCGCCTGGGGGTTGCCGTACTCGGCGGAGACCGCCAAGCTCGACGCGCTGCTGCGCGACCTCGGCCCGGAGGAGTGGCAGGAGGTCGTCGAGCTCCCGTGGCACGGCGGCACGGAGTACCTGCGCCCGGCCGAGGTGTTGTGCCATCTCGCCGCCGTGGACGGCTATCTGGCGCTCGCCCTCGGCCTGCCCGACCCGGTGCCGGCCGGCCCTGGCGGCGCCGTGGCGCCCGCCGAGCGCCGCGTACCGCCGCAAGAGCCCGCCGCCGTGCCGTCGGCGCCCCGGGTGCCGCCGCAGGGCGGCCGGTTCGCCGGGATCACCGAGCGCTCCGCCCGGCTGGCCGCCGACCAGGCCGGGCGCCCGCCGCAGTCGGTGCGCGCCCGCTGGCGTCGGCAGACCCACGAACTCGTCCGCACCGCCGTACTGGCCTCGCAGGGCAACACCCCGGTCGACTACGGCTTCGCCACCGTCCCGCTGCGCGACGCCTTCGTGGATCGCGCCTTCGAGTGCTACGTGCACGGCGAGGACGTGGCCCGCGCGGTCGCCTACCCGTACGCCCCGCCCGCGCCGCAGCACCTGCGGCAGATGGTGGATCTGGCGGTCCGGATGCTCCCGCACGCCCTGGCCGGCCTGCGGGCCGCCCGGCCCGAGCACGCCGGGGCACCGGCCGCGCCGCCCGCAGACGGACGGGACGGACGAGGCGGCCGGCTGCTACGGCTGGTGATCGACGGACCGGCGGCCGGCGAGTGGCTGATACCCCTGGACGGAACCGCCCCGGACGATCGGCAGAGCGGACCGCCGGGCGGCGAGCCGGTGGCCTCGATGGTGCTGGACGGGCTGGAGTTCTGCCAGCTCGCCGCCGCGCACCGCGACCCGGACCGGCTGCCGGTCGGCGAGCACGGCGACCGGGCCGCGATCCGCGAGGTGCTGCACGCGCTGCCGCTGCTGTCCCGGCCCTGAGAGGCCGAGCGCGGCCACTGCGCGAAAAGCCGCCGCGCGAAGGCCGTTACGCGAAGACGACCGTCCGGCTGCCGTTGAGCAGCACCCGGTGCTCGCTGTGCCACTTCACCGCGCGCGCCAGCGCCTGGCACTCGACGTCCCGGCCGAGCGCGACCAGCTGGTCCGGGGTGATGTCGTGGGTCACCCGGGCCACCTCCTGCTCGATGATCGGGCCCTCGTCGAGGTCGGCCGTGACGTAGTGCGCGGTGGCGCCGATCAGCTTCACGCCCCGGGCGTGCGCCTGGTGGTACGGCTTGGCGCCCTTGAAGCTCGGCAGGAAGGAGTGGTGGATGTTGATCACCCGGCCGGACAGCGCCTTGCACAGGTCGTCCGAGAGCACCTGCATGTAGCGGGCCAGCACGACTAGTTCGACGTTCTCCTCGGCCACCAGGTCCAGCAGCTGCTGCTCGGCCTCGGCCTTGGTGTCCTTGGTCACCGGGATGTGGTGGAACGGGATGCCGAAGCCCTCGGTGAGGTCGCGGAAGTCGGTGTGGTTGGAGACCACCGCGGCGATCTCCACCGGCAGCGCGCCGATCCGGCTGCGGAACAGCAGGTCGTTCAGGCAGTGCCCGAACTTGCTGACCATGAGGATGATCCGCATCTTCTCCTCGGTCGGGTGGATCTGCCACTCCATCCCGAACGAGGCGCCGATCGCGGCGAAGCTGGCCCGCAGCTTGTCCGCGCTGACCGGCTCGGCGGCGGAGAAGTGCACCCGCATGAAGAACAGCCCGCTCTCCCCGTCCCCGAACTGCTGGCTGTCGATGATGTTGCAGCCGGTCATGAAGAGGTAGCTGGAGACCGCGTGGACGATGCCCTGCTTGTCGGGGCAGGACAGCGTGAGGACGTACTGGGCGCTGGCCGACTGCTGTTCCACGTGGGGTTGTCCCGTCCTGTGCTCGTGCGTTCCTGGATGGTCCAGCGTGTCACATCCTGGACAGCCGCCGTCCCGGTGCCCGTACTGCGGGACGGCGGCGCTCACCCGGTGACGGACCCCGCGACGGGCCCCCGGCTCAGACCGAGGTCAGGATGCGCAGGACGTCCAGCGACTTGGGCGGGGCGTCCGGGTCGTCCCCGTCGTTCACCGCCAGCGCGACGTGCGCCTCGCGGGCGGCGCGGACGGCCTCCGGCCAGCCGGAGTGGCCGAGGTAGGCGGAGGCCGGGGCGTCCGCGCCGACCTCGTGCAGCAGGCTGACCACCCGCAGCACGGCGACGTCCACCAGGGCGGCCTCGGCCTGGTCGCGGAAGATCGTGCCCACGTACTTCTCGGCCGACCAGCGGTCCAGCCAGGTGTCCTCGACCAGCCGGTAGACGGCGTCGGTCACGTCGCCGTACCCCTCCCGGCCGGTGAGCCAGGTCTCCTGCTGGAAGCCGGGGTCGGACAGCATGTGCAGCGCCGAGCGCAGTCGGGCTCGCCAGCGCCACCAGGGCAGGTCATTGAGCGGCATGCCGCCCATGGTGCTGGAGCGGTGGCCCGGACGAGAAGGGTTTCGGGCAGACCGGTGCGAAGAATCTGTGCTGGCGGACATGAAGAACGATCGTACGTTCCCCGGCTGTTCGTGCTCCACTCCCGATCTACACGCGTACTCACCGGGAGTTCGGTTTCCGTTTCCCGACCATTCGCATTTCGGCCCTCTCGGCTTGTGGCGCCCGGGCTTGGCTGGGTCCGGTGCGCCGAAGGGCGCCCCAGAGAGGGAAGACCGATGACCCGCCGAAGGGACTCGTTCCAGGCTCAGCACCAGGCTCAGCAACAGATCGCGCGCCGACGCCGCCGCCCGATCGCCGCGGCCGCCACCGCCGCGGCCCTGCTCCCCACCCTCTTCTCGGCCTCCGCGTGCGGCGGACCGGCCGACGCCTCCGCCACCACCGGCGACCTCACCGTGATGACCTGGGCCCCGGCCGGCACCGGGTCCGCCGACCGGCCGGGCATGACCGCGCTCGCCGAGGCGATCGGCCGGGACGTCAACCTCAAGGGCGGGTTGAACGGACGCCGGCTGAAGGTGCTCACCTGCAACGAGCACAACACCGCCGAGGGCGCCAAGTCCTGCGCGCAGCAGGCGGTGGACGCCAAGGCCGTCGCGGTGATCGGATCGTACAGCCAGTACGGCGACGACTTCATGCCGGTGCTGGAGCGCGCCGGCATCCCCCTGATCGGCGGTTACGGGATCTCCCAGCCGGAGTTCAGCAGCCCGCTGTCCTACCCGGTGGACGGCGGCATGCCCGCGCTGATCGGCGGCAGCGGCCGCCAGCTGGTCGAGGCCGGCTGCAAGAGCGTCTCGCTGGTCCGCCCGGACACCCCGGCCGGCGACAACCTGCTCGGCTACCTGGCCAACGCGCTCAAGCCGGCCGGGATCAAGATGCTCGACGTCAAGGCGCCCGAGAAGTCCAGCGACTACTCCGGGGTGGTCCGCAAGGCGATCGGCAAGGACGACCCGGGCAACTGCCTCACCATCGCGCTCGGCAACGAGCCGACCGGCAACCTGCTGGACTCCTACCGGCGGCTGGGGCCGAAGAACACGAAGATCGCCTCGGTGATCGGCAGCGTGCAGCAGTCGGTGGTCGACTCCACCGGCGGCGACGGCGGCCCGCTGGCCGGCGCGTACGTCACCAGCTGGTACCCACCGGAGTCGGCCAAGACCTGGGACGGGCTGCGCGCGGTGGTGCGCACCGACGGCGGCCGGACCATCGACGTCTCCGACCCCGGAGTGCAGACCACCTGGGTCTCGTACGAGGTGTTCCGCGTGGTCTCCGACAAGTTGACCGCGGCCGGCAAGCAGGTCACCGCGAAGACGGTGTCCGGGCTGCTGGACAGCGGCGAGGGCATCGATGTCGGCCTCACGCCGCCGTTGAACTGGGGCACCACAAACATGCTGCCCAGCACCGAGTCACCGCGGCTGGTGAACACCTGGGTCACCTACCAGGTGGTGAAGGACGGGCGGATGACCCTGCAGCAACCGGGGTTCGTGGACGTCCGCTGGGTGCTCACCGGGAGCAAGCCGCCCGCCTGACGGGTGAAGCGGAGGGGCGGGCCGGCGACCGGCCCGCCCTTCTGCACAGGATCGCTACAGGTCCCCGTCGCTGCGGGAGGGCAGGCCGGCCTGGGTGGCTATCGCGTTCCAGAGGGTGGCCGCCTGCTTCTTGGCGGTGGTCGCCGTGCCGCTGGCCGCGACGGCGTTCTTGTAGTGCTGGTTGTCCTGCTTGCCACAGGCGCCCGGGGCCTGTGAGTCCGACGCCCAGGCCGCGTACTCGTCGTCCGCCTGCGCCGAGGCCGTCCAGGCCGCGTTGAGCTGCTCCACCAGCTGTGGGCCGCCGGGCAGCTTGTCGGTCTTCAGCTGGCCGAGCTTGGTCTGCAGCTCGCGCCGCTTGCCGGCCGCCCCGGTCAGCGCCTGCTGCGACTCGGGCAGCTTGTCGCACTTCTGCACCGAGCCGACCGCGCCGACCACCGCCGAACGGCTGTCGCTCGCGGTGCCGAGGAGGTCCGACAGCGGCTGGGCCTGCGCCTTGACCTCCGGGTCGACGGTGGAGGCCGAGCCGCTCGCGCTGGACGGGCCGGGGGCGGCGCTGCTGGTGGCGGCCACCGGAGCGGTCTTCTTGTCGCTGCCGCTCTTGGTGTCGTCGCTGCTCATCAGGACGGCGACCAGGATGCCGGCCGCCGCGCAGCCGGCCACGACCCCGCCGATGATCAGCTTGTTGGACGGGCGGCCGCTCCCGCGGCCCTCGTGCAGCGGGACGGCCGCGGTCTGGTACTCGGGGCCGGAGTAGTCCGGGGCCACCGGCTGCGGCTGCGCGGCCGGCGGGTAGCCCTGGTAGCCGGGGCCGGGCTGCGGCGGGTAGGCAGGGCCGGGCTGCGGGTAGCCGGGCTGGGCGGCCGGGTACGGCGGGAGGTGCTGCGTCTCCGGGGCCGGATCGGCCTGCGGGACGCCATAGCCGGGCTGCGACATACCGGGCTGGGGCATACCGGGCTGGGGCGCGCCCGGGTGCGGGGCGGTGCCCCAGGGGGCGCCCTGGGCGGGCATGGCCTGCGTCGGCAGCGCGTGCGCGCCCTCACCGAGGTACTCCGGCTGCCCGGACGGCTGCCCCACCGGCGGCATCGGCTGGCCCGGGTGGGCCTGCGGCCCGCCCTGCGGGGCCTGCTGGCCCTGCTGCTGGCCGGGCTCGGGGCGGAACAGGTCGTCCAGGTTGAAGTCACCCGAGTTGGGGTACGAGCGGCGCTGGCTCAACGCGATTCCTCACCTGTGCACGACCGCGCGCTGACGGCGGACCACATCTCGTCGGTTCTTGGGAGCATCACAGTTCCTTGGACGTCGCGCCCACGCTACCGGTTCGCCGAACCCGGTGACCACGTGGGCGGGACATCCCACACGCTCCCCACACGCGCCGTGACGGAAGGTGATGCGGACGGTGATCAGGCGGCCTCCGCGTCCGCCCGGGCGTGGAACTCGCGGACCACCCGCTGCTCCCGGAACGGCTCCAGCCGGCGCCGGAACTCGTCCAGGTACTCGACGCCCCGGTTGGACCGCAGCCCGCTCAGCAGCCGGACCGCCTGCGCGCCCGTCTCGCAGGCGCGCTCGAGGTCGCGCTGCTGCAACTGCGCCGTGGCCAGCAGGACGAGGTCCACGGCGCGCCGCCGGACCCGGGTCGGCGGGTGCAGGTCGAGCGCCCGGCGGGCGTAGTGCTCGGCCTGGCCGGCCTGTTCGAGGTCCCGGTGGCAGTGCGCCAGCTCGTCCGCCAGGTAGGCGTCGTCGAAGTGGACGATCCAGTCCGGGTCGTCCTCCGGATGGCGCTTCTCCATCATCTGCAGCGCCTTGGCCGCCACCGCCTCGCAGGACCGGGCGTCCCCGAGCAGGGCGTGGCCGCGGGCCTCGGCGGCGTAGAACATCGCCATCGCCGTCGGGGTGGCCACCGTGCGGGCGCCCTCCTGGGCGGCGCGCGCGAGTTGGGCGATCTCGCGCGGGTTGCCGAGCGTCGCCGCCAGGTGGCTCATCGAGGCCGCCAGCACGTAGCCGCCGTAGCCGCGGTCGTCCGCCGCCTGGGCCAGCCGGAGCGCCTGGATGTAGTAGCGCTGGGCCAGCCCGGGCTGTCCGGTGTCCACCGCCATGTAGCCGGCCAGTTCGGTCAACCGGGCCACCGCGGCGAAGAGTTGGCGCCCGGTCTCCTCCCGGTACGCCCCGCCGAGCAGGCCGGAGACCACCGAGTTGAGGTAGTGGACGACCACCGGGCGGACGTGCCCGCTGCCGAAGCGGTGGTCCAGGTCGACCAGCATCGCCGTGGTCGCCTTGATCGCGGCCACGTCGGTCGGGCCGACCCGCGGGCCGCCGGTGCGCGCCACGACCGGGTCGGGCGGGGTGATCAGCCAGTCCCGGCTGGGCTCCACCAGCGCGGAGGCGGCGACCGTCGCCCCGGTCAGGAAGTCCCGCCGGCCGACGTCGCTGCGCCAGAGCTCGCAGACCTGCTCCAGCGCCCCGTTCAGGGTCGGCGCGAACTGCAGCCCGATGCCGGAGCTGAGGTTCTTGCCGTCGGCCATGCCGATCTCCTCGACCGACACGCCGCGGCCGAGCTTGCGCCCCAGGGCCTCGGCGATCACGGCCGGCGCCTGGCCGCGCGGCTGCTGGCCGCGCAGCCACCGGGCGACGGAGGTCTTGTCGTAGCGCAGGTCCAGACCGTGCTCGGCGCCGCAGAGGTTGACTCTCCGGGCCAGGCCGGCGTTGGAGCAGCTGGCCTCCTGGATCAGTTGCTGCAGACGCTCGTTGGGCTGTCGTGCGACGAGTGGTCTCGCGGCCATTGGGCTTCGCCTCCCCACACCCTCCGGTCCCGGCCGGCGGGCGACGATTCTGCTGATCTGTTGCCGACTGTCCGACCGTCCAAGGAATCTGACACCAGGTTAGCGATCAGCAACGCCAGCGGGATACCCACGGTGACGAACCGCACCCCCCACGCGCCCTGGGAAATGCTCCTGTGCGCCCCCACTGCGCCCGCCCCCGCCCGCTCCAACTCGGTTGAGCTACCCGATCGGGTGACATTGCCATGATGCGCCCAACCGGCTTCCGCCGGGCCGTAACCAGCCTCACACACGGTAGTTGAGCACCGCGTGGAAGACATCCCCGACTCCCCCGACCAGGGCAAGAACGCCGGACTGCCCCCGCTGCTCATCGAAGCCGTCAGCTACGCCGAATCCCGCCACTGGGAGGTCGCCCCGGGCGCCTGGCTGATCGACGGCGACGGCCCCGCCCGCTGCTCCTGCGGCGACCCGCGCTGCCCGCTGCCCGGCGCCCACCCGCTGGACGCGGACTGGGCCCGCAAGGCGAGCGCGGGGCCGGGGGCGGTACGGCGCTGGTGGACCGAGCGGCCGCAGGCCTCCATCCTGCTGCCCACCGGCCGTTCCTTCGACGTCCTGGACGTCCCGGAGACGGCCGGGTGCCTGGCGCTGGCCCGGATGGAGCGGATGGATCTGCAGCTCGGCCCGGTCGTGGTCCTGCCCGCCTCGCCGGGACGGGTCGGCCGGCGGCTGCACTTCCTGGTCCTGCCCGGGGTCGCGGCCAAGCTGCCGGAGATGCTCCGCAAGCTCGGCTGGCCGCCGGGCCGGCTCGACCTGGTCGCCCGCGGCGAGGGGGACTGGACGGTCGCCCCGCCGTCCCGGATCGGCAGCACCGGGTACGCCCAGTGGGCCCGCTCCCCCTCCGCGCTCAACCGCTGGCTGCCGGACGCCGCCGAGCTGATCAGCCCGCTGGCGTACGCGTGCGGGCGCGAGGCTCCCGCGGTCCACCCCCAGCCCGCGCAGCCGGCGGCGGCTGTGCGCTGAGGCGGAGTCGCCGCCCCCCCCTAACGGCCGCTCTACGCCTATCGGGTGAGGGCGCGCGCCGCGCGACACAACGCGCACGAGTGACGGGCCTTGTCTCCCACCGGAGACAGGGCCCGTCATACGCATGTGCGGATAAGGCCAGGAAATACCCGCTGCTCAACCGTGAAAGCCCCTCGTACGAGTGACAGCGCTCAAGGATTACCAAGATCGGCCGAGGGGAGGAATTGCGGTGCGAGGGGACGCCGGAAGGGACGCTCGGACGGGGAAGCCGGGCGGGGCGGTGGAGGGGAAACCGGGAGGGAGCGGAGGGGACGGGAGGGAAGAGGGGGACGGAGGGGAACCGGAGGGGACGGGGAGGCGAAAGGGCCCGCTGCACGGGGAGCAGCGGGCCCTTCTCGTCGCACTTGTTCTTCGTTCGGTTGCCGCTCAGGCCTGGGCGACGAAGACGTGCTGCGCGATGTCCTTGCCCAGCTCCGCCGCGTTCTCGCCGGTGCCCACCAGGACGCCGCCGACGCCGGTGCTCACCTTGACCGTGGAGCCCGGCCGGACCCCGGCCCGGCGCAGCGTGCGCATCAGGTCCTCGTCGGTCTGGATCGGCTCGCCGATCCGGCGGACGATGACGCTGGCGCCGTCCTCGCCCGGCTTGACCGAGTCCAGCGGCACGAGCGCGGCGTCGAAGCCCTCGCCCTCGGCCTTGGCGTCGCCCAGCTCGTCCAGGCCCGGGATCGGGTTGCCGTACGGGGACTGGGTCGGGTGGCCGAGCATGGCGAGCACCTTGCGCTCGACCGTCTCGCTCATCACGTGCTCCCAGCGGCACGCCTCCTCGTGCACCTGCTCCCACTCCAGGCCGATCACGTCGACCAGCAGGCACTCGGCGATGCGGTGCTTGCGCATGACGCGCACCGCGAGCCGGCGGCCCTCCTCGGTGAGCTCCAGGTGACGGTCCCCGGCGACCTGGAGCAGCCCGTCGCGCTCCATCCGGCCGACCGTCTGGCTGACCGTGGGGCCGCTCTGCTCCAGGCGCTCGGCGATCCGGGCGCGCATCGGGGTGATGCCCTCCTCCTCCAGCTCCAGGATGGTGCGAAGGTACATCTCTGTGGTGTCGATCAGCCCAGACATCGCCGCTGGCTCCGTTCCTCGGTGTCCTCACCGCCAATTCTGACGTACCGCGCCGACAACCGGGCCCGCGCAGGTGCTTCCGATACCGGTTTTCGTTCCTGTTGACAGCGGTGCCGCCGAGGTACCACGGTGCTCGCCGTAGCTTTCTCCACTGGCGGTCTGGACCACCCCGGCCGTCCCACCCGGCCGGCTCCCTCACCGGCAGAGAGCGGAGGCAACAGATGAACGACCTGGTCGGCCGGTACTTCGACGCCGCGATCGCCCACCTCCAGCGGGTCCGCGAGGAGGAGGCCGACACCATCGAGGCCGCCGCCGCGCTGCTCGCCGAGGCGATCGCCGAGGGCCGCCGGGTCTTCGCCTTCGGCGCCGGGCACTCCTCGCTGCCCGCCCAGGACGTGGTCTACCGGGCCGGCGGGCTGGTCCCGGTGAACCTGCTGAACGTCCCCGGGATGGCCGGGGTGACGGTGATGCCCGCGCCGTTGGCCAGCGCGCTGGAGCGGGTCTCCGGCCTGGCCACCACGAGCCTGGACCTGACCCCGGCGACGGCGGGCGACGTGCTGTTCGTGATCTCGCTGTCCGGCCGCCAGATCATGCCGGTCGAGCTGGCCCGGTACGCCCGGGACCGCGGCCTGAAGGTGATCGGGGTGACCTCGCTCGCCTACCCGGGCGAGGTGCCCTCGGCGCACCCGTCCGGGACGTATCTGAAGGACAACTGCGACGTGGTGCTGGACAGCAAGATCGCGGTCGGCGACGGCGAGCTGACCCACCCGGCCGCCGAGACCACGTTCGGCCCGGTCTCCACCATCGTCACCAGCGCGCTGATGCAGGCCGTGGTGGCCTCGGCGGTCGGCCGCCTGGCCGACGCGGCGGCGGCCGGCACGGGCGACGCCCCGCCGCTGTTCCGCTCGGGCAACGTGCCGGGCGGGACGGAGTGGAACATCAAGCAGATGAGCGACAACGCCGAGCGGATCTTCTACACGTACTGACGGTCAGCGCCGCCCGGCCGCCCGCCGGACAACCACCGGGGCTTCCCGGCCATTGCGGGCGGCCCGGGCGGGCGGCAGGCGTACCCGGGAGCGCGTCGGGGCAGGAGAGCGGTGCGACCGGAGCGACGGGTGGGGGCCGAAGATGGCGTCGGGTGCGGGGCGGACCGGGTGGGTGCGGGAGCGCGATCTGCTGCCCGAGCTGTTCTGGACCGCCGATTCGGCCTCGCTGCAGGGCCAGCGCCGCTCGGTCGTCCTCTCCGCCTGGGAGCTGATCCTCCTCGCCGTCGCCGCCGCGACCGGATCCGCCGACGGCGCGCCGTGGGCCTGGCCGGCCGCCGTCGCCTACCTCGGCGCGATCGCCCTCGCCGTGGTGATCAGCCGGCAGAACCCGCAGGGCCTCTGGTACGAGGGCCGGGCCGCCGCCGAGTCCGTCAAGACGCTGGCCTGGAAGTTCGCCGTCCGGGCCGACGCCTACCGGCCGCCGCCGCGCACCCTGCCGGACGCCGAGGGCCTGTACCGCTTCCAGCTCGGCCGGGTGCTGGGGGCATTCCGCGGCAGCCGGGTGATCGGGCCGGGCAGAGGCACGGAGCTCGCCGGGATCACAGAGGCGATGCGCCGCCTGCGCGAGCAGCCGCTCGCCGTGCGCCGCGAGGTGTACCTGCGGGAGCGGATCCAGGTGCAGCAGGAGTGGTACCGCTCGAAGTCCCGCTACTGCGCCCGGGCCGGCCACTGGACGGGCGTGCTGGGCGTGGTGCTCCCGGCACTCGGGCTGGTGCTGGCGGTGCTGCGGGCGCTCGGCGCGTTCACCTACGACGCACTCGGCACGGTCTCGGCGGTGGCCGCCTCGGTCACCGCGTGGGCGCAGCTGCGGCAGTACGCGCCGCTGGCCGCCGCGTACGGGCTGGCCGCCGACGAGCTGGAGCTGATCCGGCACCAACTGACCGCGCTGGACCTGGAGTCGGCCGACGCCGAGGAGATCTGGGCCCGGCTGGCCCGGGACGCCGAGGACGCGGTGTCCCGCGAGCACACCACCTGGCAGGCCCGCCGGGAGATCCGCACCACCACCGACCGGGAGCATTGACCCGGGAGCACTGATCCGGGACCACTGAGGAGGCCGCGCGTGTCGTTACGGATGGTGAAGTCGGCGGACGGCCGCGCGCTCGCCGTGGAGTCCCTGGGCGACCCGCGCGGCCGTCCGGTGTTCCTGCTGCACGGCATGCCCGGCAGCCGGGTCGGCCCGCATCCGCGCAGCACGGTGCTGTACCGGCTGGGCGTGCGGCTGATCTCGTACGACCGGCCCGGCTACGGCGATTCGACCCGGCTGCCGGGGCGCCGGGTGAGCGCGGCGGCGGCGGACGTGCGGACCATCGCGGACGACCTCGGGCTGGGGGACTTCGCGGTGCTCGGCCGCTCGGGCGGCGGCCCGCACGCGCTGGCCTGCGCGGCGCTGCTGCCGGAGCGGGTCACCCGGGTGGCGGTACTCGTCGGTCTGGCGCCGCGGAACGCGACCGGCCTGGACTGGTACGCCGGGATGACCCCGTCGAACGTCCGCGCCTACCGGGAGGCCGAGCGCGGGCACGACCGGATCGCGGACGCGATGGAGTTCCGGTCCCAGCAGATCAAGAGCGACCCGGTCCGGCTGCTGAAGGGGCTGCGGCCCGAACTGTCGCCCGCCGACCGGGAGGTGGTGGCCGACAGCGGGCTGCGGCGGATGCTGCAGAGCAACTACCGGGAGGCGTTCCGGCACGGCGCCGACGGCTGGATCGACGACGTGCTGGCGTTCACCGCCGACTGGGGCTTCAAGGTCGAGGACATCGCGGTGCCGAGCTGGCTCTGGCACGGCGCGGACGACCAGTTCTCCCCGGTCGACCACTCCCGCTGGCTGGCCGACCACATCCCGGGCGCCGAGCTCTTCCTGCAGCCCGGCGCCGCGCACTTCGGCGCCTTCCGGGTGCTGACCACCGCCCTGGCGTGGGCGGCCGGCTAAGGCTTCA
Organism: Kitasatospora aureofaciens; assembly: GCF_019192735.1. GTDB lineage: Bacteria > Actinomycetota > Actinomycetes > Streptomycetales > Streptomycetaceae > Kitasatospora > Kitasatospora aureofaciens_A. The sequence continues at coordinate 9,568 of NZ_JAHTKP010000013.1, read as the reverse complement.
CGGGCGTCACAGGCTCGTTCCCCGCCAGCACGGCCAGGATGTTGTCCACCGCGAGGCCGCCCATCGCCTGCCGGGTCCGGACGGTGGCGCTGCCGAGGTGCGGAGCCAGTACGGCGCGCTCCTGGGCGAGCAGCGCGGACGGGACGGCCGGCTCGTGCTCGAAGTTGTCGACGGCCGCGGCGAACAGTGCGCCGGACTCCAGCGCCGCCGCCAGCGCCTCCTCGTCCACCACGCCCGCCGTCATGCTGACCACCACCGCCCCGCGCGGCAGCTGCGCCAGCCGCCGGGCGTCCAGCAGGTGCCGGGTGGCGGCGCTGAGCGGGCAGGTGACGACCAGCACGGTCGAGGTGGCGAGCAGCTCGTCCAGGGGCTTCCAGGTGGCGCCGTCGGCCTGCTCGGGCGGCAGCTCGCTGCGGTTGTGGTAGCTGACCGGCATGTCGAAGGCCCGGGCCCGGCGGGCGACCGCCTGCCCGATCCGGCCCATGCCGAGGATGCCGAGCGGGGTGCCGGCCAACTCCAGGCCGAGCAGGAGGTTGGGCGCCCACACCCACGGGCGCCCGGAGCGCAGCAGCCGCTCGCCCTCGCCGAGCCGGCGGGTGGCGGCGAGCAGCAGCGCCCAGGTCATGTCGGCGGTGGCGGTGGTGAGCACGCCGGGGGTGTTGCTGACCAGCACACCGCGTTCGGCGCAGGCGGCGAGGTCGATGTTGTGGTGGCCGACGGCGTGGTTGGCAACGATCCGAAGCCCGGGGCCGGCCGCGTCCAGGAACTCGGCGTCCACCCGGTCGCCCAGGGTGGTGAGGACGGCCCGCCGGCCGCGCACGGCGGCGAGCAGCTCCGGCCGGGGCATCGACTGGTCGGAGTCGTGGCAGGTGACGGCGTGGTGTGCGGTGAGCCGTTCGATCACCCCGGGCGCAAGACGGCGGGTGACCAGGACCGGGGGCGGGGGCTGCTCGCTCATAGGCCCGCAGCGTACCCGCCCCCGCCCGCTAGACCGGCTGCGGTTCGAGGTCGCGGTTGATCCGCTTCCAGCCGCGCGCCGACATCGTGTTGGGGTGCTCCTCGCCGAACTGCCGGATCAGCTCGGCGATCGACCGGGCCCGCAGTTCGGCGGCCTGGGCGTGCCGGCCGGCCGCCCGCAGGGTGATCGCCAGGTTGGCCTCGCAGGCGACCGCGTCGGGGTGCCTGGGCGTGTAGCGGGTGCACAGGCCGGCGTAGGCGGCGCGGCCCAGGTCCTCGGCGCGCTGGATCTGGCCGTCCTCCCCGTACGCGTTGGCCAGGTTGATCACCGCGTTGAGGGTGTACGGGTGCTCAGCACCGACCGAGCGGGTCAGCCCGTCGACGGTGGCCCGGCCGCGTTCGATGGCGCCCTCGACGTCGCCGCTGCCGCGCAGGTAGATGCCGAGGTTGTTGGCGCAGGCCAGGGTGAACGGGTGCTCGTCGCCGAACAGCCGCCGGTGGCCCTCGAAGACGGTGGCGCACAGGTCGCGGGCGGTCTCCTTGTCGCCCGAGGCGCTGTGGTCGGCGGCCAGGTTGAGCGCACAGGCGAGCGCGTCGGGCGCGTCGGCGCCGTAGCGCTCCAGGTAGCGCTCGTAGGTCTCCTTGGTGATGCGGCGGGCCTCGGCGAGCTGGCCGATCCGGCGCAGCGAGACGGCCAGCGACTTGGCGTTGCGCAGGTTCTCCGGCAGGTCGGGGTCGAGCACGTCGCCGAGGTCGGCGGTGACCTCCTGGAGGAGCTCCACCGAGCCCTGGTAGTCGCCGAGTTCGCGCAGGTCGCGGGCGAGGTTGGACTTGGTGGAGAGGGTGTACGGGTGCTTGGGGCCGAGCACGGCGGTGCGCCGGTCGAGGGTCTCCTGGTCGAGTTCGCGGGCGAGTTCGCTCTCGCCGACCAGCCGGTAGTCGATCGCCAGGTTGTTGGCCATGGCGAGCGTGCGCGGGTGGTCATCGCCGAACAACTCGCGGAACTGGGACAGGATTTCGCGGTCGAGTTCGAGCGCCGCCTGGAACCGGCCGAGCGCCCGGCGGTCCGCGCCGAGCGAGCCTGCGGTCATCAGGGTGTACGCGTGGTGCTCGCCGAGCAGCTCCCGCTGACGCTCCAGGGTGTCCTCGTCCAGGGCCAGTGCCTCGGCGTAGTTGCCCTGCGAGCGGAGGACGTTGGCGAGCTGGAAGCGCAGCAGCAGGGTCTGCCGGTCGCCCTCGCCGAGCTTGCGGGTCCACTCGGTGTCGAGCGCGTGGCCGAGGTCGCGGGCGCGGTCGAGTTCGCCGCGCTTCCACAGGTAGCGGACGCGGTCGATGAGCAGCTGCCGGGTGTCCGCCTCGTCGCAGTTGTGCGCCTTGGACGGCGACAGGTGCGGCCAGATCTCGTCGAAGGCGGGCCAGTTGGCCGGGTCGTCGGTGTCGCCGAGGACGGGCCGGGCGCCGGTGAGGATGCGGTGCACCTCGTGGACGGCGACCTCCTGCTCCTCGTCGCTCATCTCGGCCCGGATCACCGCCTGGACGAGCCGGTGCACCTGGAAGCTGTTGCTGCCGGCGTCCACCTTGGCCAGCGCGTACCGGCCGATCGCCTGGATCACCTTGCCCAGCATGAACTTGTCGCTGAGGTCGGCGTCGTACCTCACCAGCGCCCGGATCATCTGGTCGCTGTAGAACAGGTTCATCGAGATCGGCTCGGGCGCGAAGAACGCGCACAGCTGGAGCAGCCGGACGGCGGCCGGGGACTGCTGGCGCAGCCGGCCGATCGAGACGTTCCAGGTGGCGCCGACCGGGGTCGGGTAGTCGGCCGGGCGGGCGACGGCCAGCGCGCGGGCGGCCTCGGCGTGCAGCTGGGCGACGTACGTCTCGACCGGGGTGCCGGTGGTGTCCAGCCACGCGGCGGCGACCTCGACGGCGAGCGGCAGGTCGCCGACCGCCTCGGCGACCCGGTCGGCGTCCGGGCGGGACAGTCCGCGGGCCCGCCGGCACAGGTGCTCGACGCTCTCGCCGCGGGTGAAGACGTCGACCTCCAGCGCCTCGGCGTGCCCGCTCCAGGCCTGGTTGCGGGAGGTGACCAGGATGTGGCCGGAGCCGCCGGGGAAGAACCGACGGATCTCGGCCGGCTCGTCGGCGTTGTCGAAGATCAGCAGCCAGCGAGAGGTGGGCACACCGCGGCGCAGCGCCTCGCGGGCGGCCTCGGCGGCCTCGGTGACGGAGTCGCCGACCCGCAGGCCGAGGCGCCGGGCGAGGTCGGCGAGCGCCGGGGCGACGAGTTCGGTCTGCTCGGCGTCGATCCACCACACCAGGTCGTAGTCGGACATGAAGCGGTGCGCGTACTCCAGCGCGACCTGGGTCTTGCCGACGCCGCCGAGCCCGTACAGCGTCTGCGGGGTGGGCAGCACGGCCGCCATGCCGCCGCGCAGCTGGTTGCGCAGCTGCTCCAGGACGGCGGCGCGGCCGGTGAAGGAGGGGTTGCGCGGCGGCACGTCCCACACCGACGGCTTGCTGCCGGGGAAGCGCGGCCCGCCGCTGGCGGGCTCGGCGAGCGCGACGTCGCCGCGGCCGAGCGCGCGCAGCAGGGTCTGCACGGACTGCGCCTCGTCGCGGCCGACCAGGTCGACCGGGTTGCGGTTGCTGAACGGCGCGGTGAGCCGGACGTCGCCGACCCGGACCGGAACGAGCTGGCGCCGGGTGCCGGACGGGTCGGAGCTGACCACGGACTCCCACAGCGCCCGGGCCTGCGGCGAGCGCTGGTAGGCGGGCGAGAGCACGGCGACCGTCCGGTAGGCGGCGTCGATGCCGCGCTCGGTCTCCTCGCGCGGGTCGGTGCCGGCGCTGAGGTCCCGGGGCAGCACCCGGAAGCCGGCCCGGGTCAGCACGGACTCGATCCAGTCCGCCCACATCCGGTCCTCGGGCACGTAGGACAGGTAGAGGTCGGCGGGCACGGACGGGCGGCGGCGGGTGAACGCGTCCACGTAGCGCAGCCGCACCTCCTCGTCGACCGGCGGCAGCCCGGTGATCCGGCCCTCGGTGATCACCGAGGTCAGCCGCTCGCAGGCGGCGAGCATCGAGGTGGGGGTGCCGGTCTGGTCGCCGAAGGTGGCGAGGATCTCCTCGTAGGCGTAGAACGGCCGGTACGGGATCTCCACCGAGCCCCAGTACTGGGCGAGTTCCTCGCCGTTGAGGCCGGCCGGCAGGCCGTCGAAGCGGACCCGGGCGAGCGCCCGGCCGGCGTCGGCCTTCTCCTTCTCGCCCTCGTCGATGCGCATCGGCACGGGCAGGATGCGGATGCCGCGGTCGCGGTAGCGGTCGTGGATGTGCTGGGCGATCCGGGAGGCGCCGTCGATGGACTGGTCGCTCAGGGTGAAGCAGACCACCAGGTCGTCGGGCATCTGGACGGTGCAGATCTCGGCGATGTCGGACAGGCCGGTGCGGGAGTCGATCAGCACGTAGTCGTAGCGCTTGGCCATGTCGGCCTTGAGGGCGTCGAAGAACTGCCCGCCGTCGAACCGGTCGTAGAAGATGTCCCAGTCGAGGTGGGTGACGGCCTCCGAGTAGTCCCGGTTGAACTGGCCGGCCGACAGGAAGTCCAGGCTGCCGCCGCGCGGGAACAGCGGCCAGGACAGCGACAGCGCGTGCGGGTGCACCCGGGCGAAGTCGAGGTGCCAGCCCTCCGCGTGCTCGACCGGGCGCAGCGCCTCCTCGCGGTACTCGGCGATCAGGTCCATCATCCCGGTGGTGCCGGCGAGCGAGGCCGGGTCCAGGAAGGGGTGGAAGAACTTGGCCAGGCCGGGCGCCTCCAGGTCCCAGTCCACGGTGAGCACCCGAAAGCCGTTGGCCGCCAGGATCCAGGCGGTGTTGGCGAGCGCCATGGTGCGCCCGGTGCCGCCCTTGTAGGAGTAGAAGGTGATGATCCGGCCTTCGCGGTCCTGCTCCTCCGCCTGGCGCCGGGCCTCGCGCTGGGCGGCCAGGTCGGCGACGGTGAGGCCCCCGATGCGGAGGTTCCTGGTGGTGTTGTCACTCATCTGGGTCCTCCCACGGGCGCCATCCGGTAGCCGGGGTCGTCGGGGTCGTCACGGTCTGGGTGGTTCTCGTGGTTGGGGCGGTTCTCGTGGTCCAGGTGGTTCTCGTGGTCCAGGTGGTTCTCGTGGTCCAGGTGGTTCTCGCGGTCCAGGTGGTTCTCGCGGTCCAGGTGGTTCTCGCGGTCGAAGGGATCCGAACCCGAATCACGCCGGAACGCGTCCCGCAGGCTGGGCCGCGGTGGCGGCGGATCCTCCGGCTCGGCCCGGGTCCGGCCCTCGAAGGCGTACTTGGCCTTCATCGCGGCCCGGGGCAGCGCGTCGTCGAACTCGTCCAGGGTGGCCAGTCCGGACGATCCGCCGGTCGCGCCGAGGAAGCTCGGCCGGCTCGCCCGGCGGGTGATCCGCAGCGTCCGGTCGCTCAGCTCGCCGAGTTCGCGCTCCTGGTCCTCGCACTCCGGGTCGTCCAGGTTCCACGGCTCCAGGACGCTCACCCAGGTGGCGTCCGCGCGGTCGAAGCGCCGCACCAGCTCGCGGCGCCGCTCGTCGCGCAGCGCCCACCGGTCCAGGAGCAGCAGGCCGGGTGCGGCGGCCTCGCCGCCGATGATCGCCTCGGCCTCGTCGTCGAACTCGTGCACGGTCGGCTGGAATCCCAACTGCCGGGCCAGCCGCACCGCGTGCTGCGCGATCGGGGAGCCGGCCGGACGGTACGGATGCCAGTCGGTACGCTTGGCGCCGTAGAAGTCGGGGCTGCGGTCCTCCGGCAACTCGCCCTGATGGTAGGAGAGTACGGAGATCCGCAGCTGCTTCGTCGGCGCGGTGACGTTGAACGCGCTCGGCAGCCCGTTGAAGTCGAGCCGCCGCCCGACCGGGATCACCGTCTCCTCCGCCACCTGCACGATCCGCGCCGCCAGCCGGTGCACGGCCAGCTCGTACGCGGACCGGAAGTAGGTGAGCTTCATCAGCGCGTACAGGCCCTCGGTGGCGTAGTCCGGCCCGAACCCGGCGTGGTTGAACTGCAGTTCGCTGGCCACCTCGGGCAGCCGGTAGCGGCTCATCGGCGCCCACAGGACGGGCACGATTCCGCTGGTGCGCTCCGAATCGATGTTCGCCGGGTACACCGGCCGGCGGGTGAACGCGTACCACTCCTGCCCGCACGGCACGCTGTTGAAGTAGCGCGGAGAGTACAGCGGGACGAACACCCGGCAGGTCGCCAGCTCCTCCGACAGCCGCTCCGCCCACAACTCGCCCTGGTGCATGGACTCGTCCATGAACCCCACCGGCATCCCGGCCCGCACGGTGGTGAGTTGCAGCACGGCCTCGCAGAGGTCGCGGTACAGCTGCCGCACCCAGTGGTTCGGGTCGCCCGCCCCCCGCGCGCCGGCCTTCGGCGTGTGGGCGTAGGAGAGGAAGAAGTACGGCCGGGCGTCGTCCTCGTCCCAGCCACGGTCGTTCACACGCGCCTCCCCCGGGCCCGTCGGCAACCTGGTTCCCGCAGCCCCCGTGCGCGGGGCTTCAGTGTAGGAACGACTGACGCCCCAATGGAATAGCACAACGACTCGCACGAATTGACATGACCGAAACGACCGGCCAAGTCCCCTCAGAGTACTGATAGGTGACTGATTCGCACCTCACCGCTCCTGGCCCATACTCGTGACCACCGACCACGGGAGCACCACCCGGCCCGTCAACACTCGCCAGCACTCACGACCAGGAGCCACGACATGCCGTTCTTCGACACCAACGACGGGGCCAGGCTCGCCTACGAGGACTACGGCACCGGCCGGCCCATCGTCTTCGTCGCCAGCTGGGCGCTCAACGCGGACATGTGGGAGTACCAGATCCCCTTCTTCGTCGAGCAGGGCTACCGCTGCATAGCCCTCGACCGCCGGGGCCACGGTCGCTCCGACCGCCCGTCCACCGGCTACGACATGGACACCACCGCCGACGACCTGGCCGCCCTGATCGAGCACCTCGACCTGCACGACGCCATCCTGGTCGGCCACTCCATGGGCGGCGCGGAGGTCGCCCACTACCTGGCCCGCCACGGTGAGTCGCGGGTCTCCCGGGCCGCCTTCGTCTCGGCCGCCCTCCCCTTCCTGCTACGCACCGAGGACAACCCGGGCGGCGCCCCGGAGGCAGCACTGGACGCGTTCACCGCCGCGTTCCGCAGCGACCGTCCGCAGTGGTTCGCCCGCCAGGCCCAGGTCTGGTTCGCCACCCACCTCGGCAACGACGTCTCGCCGGCCACCATCGACTGGATGATCGGCCAATGCCTCTCCGCCTCCCCGTGGGCGTCGCTGCACCTCTTCCAGTCGATGTTCCGCACCGACTTCCGTCCCGGCCTGCGCGAGATCACCGTCCCCACCCTGATCATCCACGGCGCCGCCGACTCCTCGGCCAACATCGACGTGACCGCCCGCCGCACGGCCCAGCTCATCCCCGACAACGTCTACAAGGAGTACCCGACAGCGAGCCACGGCCTCTTCATCACCCACAAGAACGAGCTGAACGCGGACCTGCTGGAGTTCTTCAAGGCCTGACTCTTCATCACTGCGTGGGCGGGCCCCGGCCGATCGGCCGGGGCCCGCGTGCCATGTCTGGCACCTATGCCCGGTCGCGGCAGTCCCGCAGCCGCCGGGAACGGGCCTGGCAGACACCACCGACGGCGGCGGCGAGGAGGATGAGGACCAGCATGCCCGTCACGGTCGGTTCCGGTGGCGCTTGTACTCGCGGATGAGCGCGAGGAGGTTGATCACGGTGCTGGCCGGGATGTTGCCGATGGCGACGAGGACGCGGCCGTTGAGGATGGTCTCGCCGGGCTGGGCGGAGGGCCAGAGGAGGCCGAACTCGCGGCCCTCGGTCCGGAGTTCGACGATCAGCTCGGTGATCTGCCGGCCGGCGAGGTGGCGGATGGCCGGGTCGGCGGGGTGGATGGGGTGGAGGGCGCTCACGCGACGCCGTCCAACTCGAACCAGACGCGCTTGCCGAGCTTCTGCGGCTCCGCGCCCCAGCGGTCGGTCAGGCCTTCGACCAGCTGGAGCCCTCTCCCGAACTCCGCGAGCCCGCTGGGCTTTCGCTGTTCGGGGAGGGCGGAGCTGCGGTCGGCGACGGTCACGCGGAGCGTGCCGTCGAGAATGACGACGAGGACCATGGGCGCGGCGGTGGCACCGTGCCGCCAGGCGTTCACGATCAGCTCGACGAGCGCGAGCTCGGCGTCACCGATGGCGGAGGAGTCGTACCCGGCGCACGCCATCGTTTCGCGCAACGCCTCGCGGGCCACGGTGAGGGAGGGGGAGTTGAGCATGGGGTTACACATGGGGAATCTCCCAGCGGTGTAGAGGAGGGGACACACCGGAGCTACGGTGCGTGATCCGACCGTAACGGAGATGGTCCAATGATGCAACACAAACTGTAATCTCACCTACACTGCCAGTAGAGATATAGCCGCCCTCGCAAGGAGGCACGCACGTGGGACTCAGGGCCGATGTCAGCGACCGACAGCGCCGCTTCGGCGAGGAGTTGCGCCGTCTACGCGATGCCGCAGGCGTGTCGGCACCGGAGATCGGCGCGATGATGGGCATGAAGGGGCCTGCCGTCAGCCACACCGAGGCCGGGCGACTGAGTCTCAACCTTGACCGCCTGCATATCTGGCTCAACGCCTGCCGAGTCACCGACCCGGACTACCGCGCCGCCCTGATCGCGATGAGCGAGAGCACAGGAAAGGGCTGGTGGACGAGCTACAGGGGCCTCGTAAAGCCCACTGCCCTCGACCTTGCCGAGGCCGAGGCGAGCGCTACGGCACTGGACAACTACGAGACCTTCCTGATCCCAGGTCTTCTCCAAACCAAGGCCTACAGCGAGATCATCCTCGAATACGCCGAGAAGAAGGTCGAGTTCCGCCGCAAGCGTCAGCAGGTCCTGGACCCTGAGAACGCGCCACCGCTCCGGGTTGTGATCCACGAAGCAGCGCTGCGGACGAACTACGGCGGGCCGAGAGTGATGAGGGATCAGCTGAACCACCTCATCGAGGTCGGGCAGCTGCCTCATGTGACGCTTCAGATCCTTCCATTCGACTGCACCGTGTACGCGGACACCGATACCCCGTTCATGCTGGTCGCAGGTCAACATCCCCGGCTGGACACCGTGCTGCTAGAACACCCGCACGGGTCATTCTTCATGGGCGATCCTGAAGGAGTGGCTGTGTTCCGGCGGAAGTTCGACCAGCTCACGAACCTGGCACTACCTCCGCTGGACGCCACCAAGCCCACGCCGTCGCCGGCATTTCGCGACTCGTCGGGCTTGATCCAGCACGTTCGCTACACGATCCAAGGTAGGTAGCCATGAGCCAGTACGCCTGGCAGAAGTCGAGCTTCAGCGGCACTAACGCCAACTGCGTCGAGATCGCCACAGACGGCGACCTCATCTACATCCGCGAATCCGATGATCCCTCCACCATCATCACCACCACCCGCACCAAGCTCCACGCCTGGATCCGCGGCGCCAAGGCCGGCGAGTTCGACCACTTCACCGCCTGACCCACATGGAGCGGCGGCTCCCGCGAGCTCGCGGGAGCCGCC
>NZ_JAHTKP010000139.1 GCF_019192735.1 Kitasatospora aureofaciens | reverse complement strand
ACTGGGACAAGGCCATCGCGCACCCCCTGGTGAACTCGCCGTTCTACTCAGAGAGTTGCGCGATGGCTCTCCCGTGACCAGGGGTTACTCCAAGATCCTTGCTACACCACTCCACGGGACGCCATCCTCACCGCTGGAACTCGATGAGAAGGCCGGCCCGGGCCGGCTGGAGTGCCCGGGGTGCGTACAGGCCCGCGCCGCAAAGGACTTGGGCCCGCTGGTGCTGCCCGCCCCGACCAAGCGGGAGCTGGTGGCCGCGCTGGTGTCCGCTCCGGACGATCCGTGGTGGGAGGCGCGGGTGCTTCACGCGAAGCTCTACCCGGCGAAGGACCGGAAGGTGTGACCTGTTGTCGTTGTTGGGCGTGGAATGGCCCAACACGCGGGGCTGTCTGGACCTGTGGTCGGGGTCTGGGGCGTGCTGTCGGGTTGGCGGTGGCCCGCCCTGTTGGTGACTGTGTGTGGTGGTCGGGGGTGGGTGGTTGGGTGGTGTCGGGTGCTTGTTCGGCGGTGGGGTGTTTCGGGTTTGTATTCGGGCGGTAATTCCGCCCGGCGTCTTTCGTTGAATTGTCTGGTGTTGGTGTTCTGAATTCGGGCGGGAATGGTCGGTGTGGGGGTTGGTGGCCGGGGCGTGTTCGGTTTCTGGTCGGGCCGCCGTCCGGGCCCGTCCGGGTCGCCGGGCTCCGGGGTGGTCGTCTCCGGCGGGAGTCCTTGCTGGTGCTGCGCCGCCGTCCGCGCCGCCCTGCTGTGCCTGGTCTGTGCGCGGCTGGGCTGCGCCCCCGCCCGCCGCCGGGGCTGCTGCGCCGCCCTGCTGCGCCCCTGTCCTGGGCGGCGGTGCTGCGCCGGGCTGGTGCCTGCCGCCGGGGTGGGGCTGTGGGGGGCGTGCTGCGCCTTGCTTCGGCTCGGCTCGGTGTTGTCTTGCCCATCACGGACTCATGCACCTTGCTGTCTCACTTGAGATTGCCCCGGGCGTGAAAAGCGTTGGCGGCCTGGGCCGCCTCGGTCCGCGCCCGCGTCCGCCGCAGTCAGCGCCAGCGTCGCGAACGGCTGGCTGACGAACAGAACACCGCCGTCGCCTTCGCCGCCGGCATCAACGGCTTGCCACACCCACGGCACAACCGCGGCCCCGTCTCGTGGCCCTCGACCGCGACCAGCCTCAGCCGGGGAACCCCGCCCCTGCCATGCAGGCCACCGTACGACAGTCGTTGCCGAGGGCGGGGTCGTCGCCCCAGACACGGGTTTCAGGCACCTCGAACGAGTTCCGGTGCCTGAAACAGCGCTCATCTGAGGCTCAGCGGCTCGGGCGCCGCTGGGCGACGAGGGCAGCGATGTCGTCGTCGAGCTCGCCGCCGCTGTAGGCGATCAGGTCGCGGTGGAGGTGGTCGAGGAGCTGGTGGGGCGCCTCACCGCTCCACGAGCGGATGCGTTCGGCGAGGGGGTAGAAGGCGCCGGAGCGGTCGCGGGTCTCAGTGACCCCGTCGGTGTACAGCAGGAGCTGGTCTCCGGGGTGGAAGGGGGCGAGGTCGACGTGGTACCCGTCGCTCACCAGCATGCCCAGGTTGAGCGGCGGCGAGGGAGCGGCGGGCTGCAGCTTCCGGACCCCGCCGCGGTGCAGCAGCAGCGGGGGCGGGTGGCCGCAGGTGACGCTCCGGACGACCGGTTCGTCGTCCGGGATCTCGGCGAGGAGCACGGTGATGAAACGTTCAGCGATCTCCGAGCCCGGGACCCCCGGGTACTGGGAGGCCTGGCGGCTCATGCTCGTCTCCAGGCGGCGCGCGAGGTGGGGCAGGTCGGGCGCGTCGTGGGCGGCCTCGCGGAAGGCGCTGAGCACCGCCGCGGCCGCCTGCACCGCGAGCAGGCCCTTGCCGCGTACGTCGCCGATGAGCAGCCGTACGCCGTGCGGGGTGCGTATCGCCTCGTACAGGTCGCCGCCGATCCGGGCTTCCTCCGCGGCGGCCACGTAGAGGCTCTCGAGCGTGACGTGCCCGAGGTGGCGCGGTACGGGATGCAGCACCGCCAGCTGGGCGGCCTCGGCCACCGAGCGGACCTGAACCAGCTGATGGGCGCGCCGGCCCAGCAGGCGGTTGAGGAAGACGGCGAATGCCGCAATCGCCACGAGGGTGGCCAGCTCAGAGTAGGCGGTCGCATCCCGCAGCGCATCGAAGTCCACCATCAGGCCGACGAAGATGGCGCACGCGCCCACTCCGGTGAGCACGGTCCCCCACAGGGGCAGCAGCGCGGCGGCAGCAACCATGGCCGTGGCGAGGAAGGCATCCGGCCTGACATCGCGGGGTGTGAAGAGGCCGATGAGCAGGCCGATGAACAGCAGCAGAACGGGCAGTACGGGCAGCAACTTGGCCCGCGCACCAGCGCTGTGCGGGACTCCGCGTTCCTCAGGAGACCTCGCCACCGTGCCGCTCCCCGGGATCACACACGTCGAGCAGCAGCCTAGGCCCGGAAGTCAGGCCACCGATTTGGGTAATTTTATCGCCGTTCGCCCGCAGCCCACGAACAACCCGGTGAGGGGTGGTGACGCGCAGGCGTCACCAGGGTGCCGCTCGGTGACACGATCGATGGGGTGGCTTCTGGGTGGCCGTCAGGCCGCCCCCTGGTGCCCGCCCGTGGTGCTCGTCCTGGAGGCGCCGGTAGCCGTTCCTCGGGGTTGTCGCGTGCCCTGTCGCGTTGGGTTGTCGTGTGGGGTGGTGTCGTGTGTTGTGACGTGGGCGGATACCGGGGTTTCCCTGTGTGTGGTGGGGGCGCGACAGGTGGGCGCGACAGGGTGTGGGGCGGGGCCGCGGGTGTTGCCCGCCGGGCCGTCGTCCGGGTCGCCGTCCGGGCGCGGGGAGTCGGGCGTCGTCGGGGCCGGCCTTCGTGTGGTGGTGCTGGAGCTCGGCGTCCTGGTGGCCGTCGTCGGGGTGCAACGCGGGTGCAACGGGGCGTTGCGCCGGGGTGTGACGCGGGGGCGTGTTGCGGCTCTGACCAGGTGTTATGTGCCTCGGGGGAGGGCTTGCGGGGCGTGTTGCACCTGCCGTGTTGCACCCGACTGCTCCTGGTGGCCGGCCTCGCTGGCCGTCCGCTCGCCGTCGCTGTGGTGCCCGCTGCTGCGCCCGTGCCCGCCGTGCTGGCCGTGCCCGGTGGCGTCGTCCAGGCCGCCCCTGGTGCTGGGCCTGGGAGGCCCCGTTGTCCAGGCCGTCGTGCTGCTGCCCCTTGGCCGCCGCCCGGGCCGCCGTCCTGCCGCCCTGCTGCGCCCCGGCGACCGCCCGCCCCGGTTCGGTGGCCCGGGTGGTGTTCGGTTTGGTGTTGTCGTCGGGGGGAATTGGTCGGCGGGCGTCTTGCCGGGTTTCTTGGGCGGTCGGGAATGGTGGGTGTCGTGCCGGTCGTGAGGGCCGTAGGCCCCTTTCCTGCGCGTCGTCATTCCATTTCGGTGGCCCGCGCTCCGCGCGGCTTTCTGTTTCGTTCTGGAAATGCGGCGAATTTCAATTCGCATTTTCCATGGGAATGCCGTCGGGCGGTACGTGCGGGTGCGGTCGTCGCGAGGGCTTTTATTCACCCCGTGCGTTCACGCGCAGGCGGGTAGGATAGAGTTGTAGGAGCCTCGGAAACGGCGATGGAAACGCCTCGGAAGCGTTCCGGATGCGGGTTCGGTTTGTGCGGTTGAGGTTCCGTCAGGGACCGGCGCCGAGGGTGCCTGTGAGGGCCCGCCAGAGGGGCCGCCAGGCCCCCGTCCGGGCCGACGGGCCGGGGCACCCCTCCGAGGGCCGCAGGCCCGCCCCCGAGGGTGCCGGAGGGGCCGTCAGCCCAGCAATCAGGCCGCAGGGCCGGTCTGATGAACGACGTGTGGGTTGCAGTGTCTGGGCGTCACTTGTTTTCGGTGGCTGGTTCCGGGTTGGTGCTGGTCAGGGCTTTGCGTCGCTGAAGGATGGTGTCGTTTTCGTGTCGAAGAGACGTGTCGTAGATCGGTGAAGCCCTGAGGGCACTTGCTATGACGGAGCGTCGGGTGGGCTGAGCGGTGGTGTCCTCGTGCCGTTGAACGGCGGTGTCGTGTCTGCCGGGCGCGGAGGGCCGTTTTCGCTGAAACGTCGTGTCGTGGTTGTTCCGTCGTTCGTGTGGTGTGGTCGGCGTGTCGGGATGGGTGGCCTGCGTGGGGGACAGTCTCGCCTCGCCCAGGCGGCGACGCCGTCGTTTCAGCAGCCCGAAGGTGGTCGTGATGCCAATGCGGCGTGGTCTGCCACCGGATGGCGTCCCGTGGAGTGGTGTAGCAAGGATCTTGGAGTAACCCCTGGTCATGGGAGAGCCATCGCGCAACTCTCTGAGTAGAACGGCGAGTTCACCAGGGGGTGCGCGATGGCCTTGTC
>NZ_JAHTKP010000138.1 GCF_019192735.1 Kitasatospora aureofaciens | reverse complement strand
ATTGATCTCGACTTGCTCACCCTCGAAGTCCAGCAGCACAGGGCAGTCGCAGAACCACTCATCATCCTTCAGGTCCCAGGCCATCCAGACCCGCGTCAGCGTGCGACCACGCAGGGCGCCAAGACGGCGCCCGTGCTGGCGCGTCACGGCGTCACGGCCGTTCAACCACTGCGGTTGGTACCGCGCAATGTCGAAATCGAACACGGGACCATCTTGCCAGAATCGGCATCACGAGATCGTCGACATAGCCCGGTCATCCGTACCCGCCTGAGCACTTCAACGAGTACGCGGGCAGTGACCTCAACGCCCGCAGGGGCCAGGCATTCGGACAGTTGCAATACCCGACTCCACCATTAAACCCACGGGAATGTATTCGATTGGCCCTCGGCCTCGGCGAGGACGGCTCCAACAGGGCGACAAGGGCTCACGGAATTGCTTTCGCGAGATCGTAAATTTGCGGGTCGTGTGAGTCGAGAAACTCAACCAGTTCATCGAGTGAAGCTTTAATATCCAGCGCCTTCTCGGCATTCAGATATTTCCAGTAGAAGTCTAGTGGACGGAAATAGGCGGCACGGGGGAACGGGTTCTCCGAATCAAGCACGTCACACATTTCCGCGTACGTCATCTTAGCGCCGTTTGTCGTGAACCGTTCGCCAATCGTCTCCTGTGATACATCCCAGAGGCCGTGTAGTGCATCCCAGGCAAAAGCATCAGTAACGCGCGCCAGATAGGTATCCAATTCTTCGCAATAGCTCGGCCTGCTCTCGACGAATGGTCGACGGAATCGGACCTCGTGAGCACAGCGGAAATAGGAGCAGGTGTAATACAGTGTAGACAATGAGAAGACGCCTTCATAGTTGGCCCATGCGGCAAATCCATGCCTTCGATTGTCCCGGGTGGCGTGATCTTTCACCTCTTTGAACCAGTCGCGTACTCTCGTGTTTTCATCGGACTTGAATTTGGCTTCGAGTTCCGCGAGCCGCTGGCTCAGCATGTGCGCGTAGTAGCGCAGAGGCGTCAGGTAGCATTGGCGCAGGTTGGCGATCGCCCCCCGCTCTTCGACGGCTTGCTGCGCCTCAATCTGTTTCTTGATCTTCTTGAGCTCTCCTTCTACGTGGGTGCGGGAGGTAGCCCGGGCTGTGTAGTAGGTGACGCTAGCCACCGCCAGGCTGAACAGTCCGCTCACCACGAGGACAACAAATTCAGAGTTCGTTGCCATTCACCTAACCCCCATAAGCGGTGCCGTGACCGATCTTCACCGCTTCAGTTTTCATCATCCGAACCGTCCCGGCATCTGGAGGCTCTGACACCAGCGGACCGCCAGTCTCCAGATCACCCACCGCAGACGGCCTACGGCACGTTTCCGGCGTGCTCCGGTTGCCCTCCACGAAGGGCGGCGACCGCCCGCCCATCGGTGCCGGGCATGCGCCCGCTACGCGACCTGGACACGGGCGAAGACCTGGAGACCAATCAGGAGCCTTAGGACGCGCTCATGATGGTTCGGCTTGGCTCGCGCCGTCGGCCTCCAGCAGGCGCAGCGCGCGCTGAAAGTGGCGAGCCCATGACTCACGATATTGAAACCCGGTGGTTGAGTTCTAGGCCCATCTGGTTCAAAGACGCAGACACACCTCGGGCGGCCGGGAGTCGAGACGGGACGCCTGCACGCGCCGGGCATTGCCGAACCGGCCCGGGTCACTGGCAGACGCCGTTCCCGTTCGAGTCGAGGTCGCACGTAAGGGTCGTAGCCGTGGTGCTCGTGCTGACCTGGGCGCCTCCGACGGTCTCGGTGCCGGTGATCGTGACCACGGGGTGCACTCCATTGTCGATCCGGCCGAGGGGTGTCGTGATCGGGAATGTGGCGATAGCGCGCGTCCCGTTGCCCGCCTGCTGACCGGTGGTGTCACCGACGTCCACGCCCAGGGCAACGACCCTGGCGGAAATGTTCTCGGTGGCCCCGTTCGTCGTGGCGTCGAGCACAGCGCCGACTTCCGTGGCCTGGTTCGTGAGTACTATGACGTCGAAAACGCTCGCAATGACGGCCTGTGCGGGCGCGGCAGGCGACAGGCTTGCGGCGGCGATGGCGAGGGTGACGGTTACTTTCGCGATGAGTCGGCGTTTCATGTGGCGCCTCCGCTGGGTGGTTCTCGCGGTATTCTCCGGAACTTCAAGGTCCCGCATGTTCATGGAACCGGGTCCGTGTTCAGCTGCTGCAGTGATCGACTCCCAGGCTTTTCATTTGTCGCAGATACCTGTCATAAAGCGGTCCAGCCGTCCGAAGCTCCTCCACCATCCGTAGCAAAGCAATATTGACGCTCGTCGGATTGGCGGTATCGATTCCGCCCAGATCGTTGGAGGCCTGATGCCATGCAGCCCCTTGAAGTCGGAGCGTGTCAGTGACATCTTGCACATCCGATTTCCGAGAATTCGGCTCTGTGATCACCAGTAGATCCCCGGTAAGCTTCAGTTCTGCACTGCTTGCATCCGCCAGGTCATTCGCTAATTTGTCGAGGTCCGCCTGGGGGACTATGCCAGATTGGCGTTTTGATTCCACGGTCCGACTGTCCCGGTCGAGGGCCCTGTTCGCAGTGGACAAATCTTTGCTGTCCTGATCGCAGGCGGCATTTGCGTGTCTTGCCCAGTTCTGGATAGTGAAAGGCTTGGGCCTGTCTTGCAGCACGATGATGAGCGTTGCAATCGTGGCAATCCCCGCGAGGATGCTGGTCCACCAGAGGAGCTTTCGCTTGAGCGCCCCCTCTTTGCGGTCGGAATTATCGGACATGACCACTTCCGTCTCCGCGCAGCATGGCGTTCGGCGCCGGCCCGCCTGTCGTCGGTGATCCCCTCGGCCCCCTCCCAGCATCCCACCGGCTGACCAGCCTCACATCTTGACTCAACGTTCCGTCAGCCGCCCGTCCGGGCAGTTGGAGCTGTGCCTTCGGGCCACAGCCTCGGCGGACCGACAACCGGCCACGGGCCGGCGGGCCATTCGATCGGGTCACTGAAGGAGCGAGAAGGAGCGCGGAGTAGGAATCTTTCCGAGTGGTACCTGGCGCTGGTCGGATCGGAGAGGACACCGCCGCCCGGTCGCCATGGGGGTGATTCGAGACAAGGGCACAGATGCTTGGAACGAACGAAGTCCTGCAAGCACGCGGACACTGAGCCCGGATCCACCAGCTGATGATTTCTGGGTGCGATCTCTCCCCGTCGCCGGTTGGCCATGTGGGGCACGGGTGTGAGGGTGTGCGGTGCCTGCCGTGCGCGGGTCGCGGCCTGTCCGTGGTCTTCCGGGTCGGGGGCGGGGTGGTGGCGGTGGGTGGCGGTGGCCGGTCGGGGCCGTCGGGGTGCGGGATAGGCGGGGGTGCTCAGGCCGTCAGTGAGGAAGTTTCATCGTGATTCGTGCAGGTCACCGGGCCTGGTGTGACGAATCGTTGGGGTGCTCGCGCAGCTCATCACGGTGATCGTGGCGGGGAGATCATCCGTCGCTCCGTGCCGGGTCGGCTTCCTGGATCTCCTGCGGGCTGCGCACTCGTCCCCCTACCCTGCGAGCAGGGCTGCGACGGTGGGCTCGCGAAAGAGGGGACATGGTCCAGAACCTGATGGTGTGGCTGCTGGAACGCCGCGTCGTGCTGAGTGAACGCGCCGAGCGGCTGCGCAAGCAGTTGGCCGACGTGGAGGCCGAGGTGGCCCGGCTGGAGATGGCCGAGATCGTCTACCAGCAGTACCAGGAGGATGTCGACGCGGGGCATCCCGATGCCGCGGCCTGGCAGCAGGCCCTGGAGGAAGCCACCGGCGGTGCCCCGGCCGTGCCCGCGCAGAGTGCCGGTGCGACACCGGGTGCCGCGAGCCAACTGCTGTTCGGCCCGCGCGGCCCCGAGAGCCGGATCGAGGACCTGCCCGCCGACTACCGGGCGATCATGGAGGTCGTCGTGGGCGGCGGCGGCCCGTTGCAGGCCAAGGACGTGGCCCGCGAGCTGGGGCTGGATCTGCTGCCGGCGAAGGTGGAGCCGGTGCGCGGGAAGCTGCGCAGGCTGGCCGAGCGCGGCTGGATCACCCGCACGCCCGCCGGGCGCTACCTGCCCCGGTAACCCGCGACCGGCCCCGCGAAAGGGCTGATGCCGGCCGTAACGTGCGTGCCCTGGGCGGGAGTTGGGCAACGTGTGAAGAAGAACACCAGCCCCGCCGGGGGCGACATCAGCCTTGACTACTCCGTCCGCCTGCCGCTGTCCAGCGCCACCGTCAACCATGTGGCCTCGTTGATCCGCGCTCACCGTAAGAAGATCCGCTCGCGGTGGCGCGCCCTGAACGACGGGCGGATCGCCGTGATCGTGCTCGCCCACCTGCGCAACGACGAGCGGCTGGCCGACCTGGCCGGCGGCACCGGCGTGTCGGCCTCCAC
>NZ_JAHTKP010000137.1 GCF_019192735.1 Kitasatospora aureofaciens | reverse complement strand
GCCGCGGGGCGCGGGGGGGGGCCCCCACGCTCGCCCCGCGGATCAGTTCGGGCTCGGCCTGGGCGCGCCGGCGCGCCAGTTCCCGTACGAGCCGTTCGTGTTCGCGTTCCAGCTCGCCTTGCCTGGAGAGCAGTCCGGCGCAGGCCGCGCGCAATTCCTGGAGTCGGAGGGCCAGTTGGGGCAGTCCGGCCTTGTCGGCGGTGGCGACCAGATCGGCGTCCCCGGGTTGGGGGCGGTGGTCCTGCTGGGCGGTCCGCAGGCGGTGAGCGGCGGCCTGCGCCGTCTGCTGGGCGAGCGCGAAATCCTCGTCCGCCTTCGCCTGGTCGGCGGCGGTCGAATCGATCAGGGCTTGTTGGAGGCGCAGTTCGGTGTCGTCGACGGGATACGCCTCCGCCTGTGCCTCGGCGATGCGCCCACGCAGCACCTCGTGGTGGGCGGCGTAGGTCTCTGCGGCTTGGGTGACCTGCTGATGGAGAGCGTCCCGGCGCACGGTCCGCTCAGCTCGTTCGCGCTGGATCTCGCCTCGTCGCCGTCTGCTTCGCAGCCAGCTCCGCCCGTCGAGTTCGCGTTCCTCCGTGTCGAGTGCGGCCAGCGCGGCCTCGGCGTCGAAGAGCGCGGCCCGCAGTTGCTGCCAGCTCTGCAGCCCTTTCTCGATCTCGGCCAGCCACTGCGCCGCCTGCTCCAGCAGGGCCCGCTGCGGCGCCCAGCTCTCCCAGCGGCCGCGCGCCTCCCGGTGCGCCCCGCAGGCGTACTCGCTCCGGTCCCGGGCGTCCCGCTCCCCCGCTTCGGCCGCCTCCGACTCGGCGACGAGGCGCTCCACCAGGACAGCGTGGGCAAGGCGTCGTTTGGCCTGCTCGTACGTCTCGGGATCGAACCCTGCGAGTCGGGTCTCCGTATCCCGCAGCTCGGTCAGCGCCGGTTCGCTCGCCAGGACGGAGAGTTGCTCGGCGATCCCATCCACTGCCTGCTCGGCCTCCGCCACCTTCGACCGCACCAGCAGGGGCAGCGAAACCCTCGGGTCCTCGGCTACCTGGCGGAGCGCGGGCGAACCGACCCGGACCATCAGGCCCGGCGGCAGCGAGTCGCGACCCTTGAGCACGCCCTCCAGCGCGTTGTCCACCGCCACGTTGGTACCGGAGACCAGCAGGACCCGCTTGCCCCGCAGGGCCAGGTCGCTCAACGCGCGGGTCAGCACCGTCGTCTTCCCGGTGCCCGGCGGCCCCCAGACCAGCCGCAGGCCGGGTGACGTACAGGCCAAGTACGCCTGAGCCTGACCTCTCTGCAGGACACCACCGCAGGCCGAGCTCTCCACCGGCGCGACCGCGTCGATCCGTCGGCCGACCAGGCGCTCCGCGAGTCCGTTGTCGCGCAGGGCCGCCAGCTCGTCGCGCAGTGAGCGGAGCAGGAAGTCGGGCGGGCGCCGCACAGCCCACAGCGCCAGACCGCTCCGGGGAGCGTGGGCCGCCACCTGGAGGCGTACCCGCTCCGACTCGACCCGCCAGCCGAGCACGGTGAACGCACGGCCCTGCCGGTCGTCGGGCCCGGCGCCCGTGGCCAGCCGCATGTCCTGGAGGTCATCGGGGTCGATCCGGCTCGCGTAGGTGGGCAGCCCGTACCAGCCGTCCTCCAGGTAGTGCACGTCTCCGACCTTCGTGTGCCGCGGAGATCCCGCGCGGCCACCGGAACGGCCCTCACCGCCCAGCACCTCGTCCACCGCCTGGACCAGCTGCTCCATCCACTGCGCCAACGATCCCCCACCTGGCCCGCTCGGACACGACGACGCCGATTCGGGAATCTATCCCACACCGGTCACTCCCCGTGTGTGTTTGTTATACAGATCACTGCTCTCCCTTGCGGCACTCTGCAGCGTTCGGCTCCCGGCGCACCGTGGCGAAGGTCCCGTCGGCAGTCCCCCTCCCACGACGGTTGAGGCGAGTCAGGGCGAGGGCCTCGCGGAGGGCCTTGAGCGCCTCCGGGTGGTGGCCGAGTACGACATTCGTGGCCGAGGCCGGTGAGCGCTCACTTCCGTGACCCTCGCGGATGAGCCCACCGGCCCCAGCTGGGGTCATAGTTCCGCAGGTGCGAGTACTGGTGGTCGAGGACGATGCTGATCTGCGCTTCGCCGTGGTCGCGGCGCTGCGCGGCTCCGGCCTCGCCGTCGACGAGGCGGCGGACCTGCCGGCCGCGGACGAGGCGCTGTTCGCGACCGACTACGACTGCGCCGTGTTCGACCGGATGGTGCCCTCCGGGGACGCCCTGGACTACGTACGCAAGCTGCGCGGCAACGGCGGGACGGTGCCGGTGCTCTTCCTCACGGCCTGCGACACCGTCACGGACCGGGTCGAGGGATTCGCCTGTGGAGGCGACGACTACCTGGCCAAGCCGGGTCAGGCTGACCCGCCGTCCCGGAAACGGGCCGGGGCGCGCGACGCGCCCCGGCCCGTTCGTCCGCTCAGAGCTACGGTGCCGCTTCGACCGGCTGCGGCTGCGGGGTGAGGCGCTTGAAGCCCTTGCGGTCGTAGTAGTGGGCCATCGCGAAGCCGAACACGAGCGCGACGACGGCACCGACGGCGATCATGGTCCAGGCGCGGGCCAGACCCGCGTCGGCGCGCGCGTCGAAGTAGAGGGCGTCCCGGACCCCGCCGCTGACCTGCCGCATCGGTTCGAACGTACCCAGGAAGCGGTAGAAGGACGGCACCGCCTCCAGTGGAATGGTCGCTCCCGAGGAGGGCAGGGCCAGCGCGATGAAGACGAACATCGACACCAGCTGCCCGAGCGAGCCGAACGCCGCGTTGATCGCCTGCACCCCCAGCCCCACCGCCAAGCAGGCGCAGTAGGAGAAGATCCACAGGAGCGGGAGGTGCGAGGCGTCCATGCCGAGCACCGCGATGCAGGCCACCATCACCAGCGTCGTGGTGAGCACCAGGATCCCTGCCGTCATCACCATCTTCAGCACCAGGGTCTGCGTCCGGCCGATCGGCACCGTCGGCCGGCGGGTGTGCCACGGTCCGATCTCGCCGTCGGCGTAGCCGAGCGCGGTGTCCACGCCGCTGTGGATCAGGTTGGCGGTGATGAAGGCGCTCAGCACCAGCAGCAGCGTGTAGTAGAACGCGCTCAGTCCCAGACCGCTGTGCGCCCCGATCGGATGACCGGCCTGAGTGGTCACCGCGACCGGGTCGGCCAGCAGCAGCCGCGCGGCGGGATCGGCGGCCGCCGCCGCGGGAGAGGCGGTCAGCTGCTTGCCGATGCCGAGCGAGGCTGCGCGGGCCGCGCCCTGGTTGATCTGTGCCGCCATCGAGGAGCCCAGACTGCCGACCCCCGGGTTGGTCAGCACGGTGATCGTCGGCCGGGCCTTCGCCTGACCCGCCGCCAGTGCGGTGACGGCGGCGGTGAAGTCGGCCGGGATCACCAGCGCGCCGTAGATCTTGCCGGACGCCAGCAGCTCCTGCGCCCGGTCCTGCGTGACCTGGTGCCAGTTCACCGAGCCGGCGGGCGACCCTCCGAGGACCGAGGCCGTCACCTGTGCTCCCAGGTTCTTCTGCTGCCCTGGCGGCGGCGCGCCGGTGTCCGCGTCGACGAGGGCCACCGGCAGGCGGTGCAGGTTGCCGTTCGGGTCGATGATCCCGCCCATGTACAGCAGCGACAGCAGCAGGGCGACGAGCCCGGCGAGCACGGACGGCGCGATCCACAGCTTCGGGTGCCGCAGCAGCGAACCGGCTCGCGCCGTCGGCCCGGGGGCCCGGCCGGATGGGGTGGTGGGGGAAGCCATGGGGCTCAACGCTAGGTAGGGCGCCCCCCGTGAGCCGACGAGGTGTGACACGCGCTCAGCCGCCGTACAGGTGACACAGGGTCTGAATGTCAGCACTCACGGATGGCGCAGGAGGCGTTTGCCACAAGGCCCGGGGCCCTACGTCTGGACGGCCTGCTCGACACCGGTGTTCCTCGGGCGCCGAACTCGGTCGGTACGCACTCCCCCACACCCAAAATAATATTCTCCGATCGCGGCAACCTCTGCGCGCACGGCGGCAACTGACAGGTGACCGAGGCCGAAGACCAAGGCCAACTCCGTCCCAGAGGGAACGAACCCTTGCCAGATCAGAACCGCTCTCACCGCCGCCGTCCGGCGACCCGCCGCGTGATCGCCATCGCCGTGGCCCTCGCCGCCACGGGTGTCGCCGTCCCGCTGGTCGCCATGGCAGCGCTCACACCGGACACCAACTCGCCGACCACGGTCGGCGACGCGGCAGCCGGCAGCAGCCGCTACTTCGGTACGGCAGTGGCGTCGGGCAGGCTCGGCGACTCGGCCTACTCGACCATTCTCGACCGGGAGTTCAAGATGATCACCCCGGAGAACGAGATGAAGTGGGACACCATCGAGCCCTCGCGCGGGTCGTTCAACTTCGCCCCCGCCGACTCGATCGTCAACCACGCCTCCGCGCACGGCCAGCGCATGCGCGGCCACACCCTCG
>NZ_JAHTKP010000136.1 GCF_019192735.1 Kitasatospora aureofaciens | reverse complement strand
GATCTCGGCCCGGCGGGCGGCGGACGGCGAGCCGGCGGCGCGCTCCGACGTCCGGCCGTCCCGGCCGCCGCTGTCGCGCCGGGCGCGCTCGGGGCCGGGTGGGGTGCGCAGCCGGTTGGGCTAACGGCTTCCAGAAGCTAGAACAGCGCCTCCTGGGTGTCCGGTTCCGGCGGGCGGACGCGTTCCTCCAGTGTCACGCCGACGGTGGCGCGGCCGGTGACGGCGGTGAGCGTCCAGCCGGTGAGCAGCCGGGTGTCGAGGAGCAGCGGGCCGGAGCCGTCGGCCTGGTCGAGGAAGAGGTGACGGCCGACCGGGGGCCGCAGGGTGCCCGTGATGACGGCCCCGTCGGCCAGGCCGCCGATCTGCCGGTACACCTCCGGGGCGCCGCCGGCCAGCCCGAAGCGGTCGACGTGGTCGGTGACCGGGCGGTCGGTGAGCAGCTCCAGGGCGTGGCCGTGCAGCAGCCGGTGCGCCTGCGCGCGGGCGTCGGTGAGGACGGCGCGGCGGTGCGGGGCGTCTCCGTGCCCCCACCAGCGGTCCGCCTTGGTGCGGCTCTTGAAGCGTTCGCGGGCCAGGCCCGAGGCGGCCACGGTGAGTTCGGCGCGCCGGATCGCCGGGAGGCCGCCCCGCGCGGTGAACACGTAGGCCAGCGCGCCCTGTTCGAGCAGCCGGCTGTCGCCGCGCTGTTCGGCGGTGAGGCCGACCTTGAGCAGGCCGTCGCCGAACCAGGCCAGGTAGAGCAGGTAGGTGCGGCCGTCGTCGAGGATCTGGTCCCGGGCGAGGGCGAGGCCCCGGTCGACGCTCTGGCAGGCCGGACACTGGACGGCGCCGCCGGCCGGATCGATCGCGGCGTGGTGCGGGCACGAGGTCCGCTCGGTGGCGCCCGCCAGCCAGGCCCCGGTGCAGCGGCGCGGCCCGCCGAGCAGCCAGCCGACCTCGGCGCCGGGCGTGACGGCACGCTCGTGCACCCGGGTGCCGCGCACGGCCCCGAGCAGGGCGCGGCCGTCGTGCCAGCTCAGGCCGGTGGAGATCCAGCCGCCGGGCCGGTCCGGCTGCTGTGGTGCGGTCGTCACGTCGTGTCCCTCCCGTCGGACCAGTGAGGCTACCGGCTGCCTCTGACAATCACCCCGCCCCACCGTCGAAGGCGGGGTGCGGAAAACCGTTCCGGGCAGGCCGGGGTCGCTGTTAGCGTCCCGATCATGAACGACACCCCCACCCCGGACGACCTCGCCCTCGCCCTCCGGCTCGCCGCCGCCACGCTGCGCGGCGCGCCCGCAGATGCCGACTGGTCCCGCCCCGCCGGGTCGATCGGCTGGGACTGCTGGAGCACCGTCGAGCACCTCGCCGACGACCTCCTCGCCTACGCGGCCCAGCTCGGACCGGCCGCGCCGCCACGCGACCGGTACGTTCCGTTCCTGGCGACCCGCCAGTTCCCCGGCGGCCCGCACAACTTCGTCCGCGCCGAGCAGGAGGCCGGAGCGGACGGCCTGGTCGAGGTCCTGGAGGCGAGCGGCGGGCTGATGGTCGCCATCGCGCGCACCGCCTCGCCCGACACCCGCGCCTACCACCCGTGGGGCCTCGCCGACCCGGCCGGGTTCGTGGCGATGAGCCTGGTCGAACTCCTGGTCCACCTCCACGACATCGCCCAGGGCCTCGGCCTCCCCTGGGAGCCCCCGGCGGACCTCTGCCACCGCGTCCTGACCCGTCTCTTCCCCGACGTCACGGTGGACCCGGCCAACGCCCCCTGGCCCACCCTCCTGTGGGCGACGGGCCGCACCGCCCTGCCCGGCCGCCCGGTACGGACGGAGTGGCGCTGGCACGCCGAGGTGCGGGCGTAACGGGCCGCCGGGCGAAGGAGCTGCCCGGGCCAAGCCCCCTGACCGGCACCGCAGGTCAGGGGGCTTGGCCCGGTGGGGTGTCCACGTTCTATTGTGGCGGGCGCCGGTGGCGGCGTGGAGTGAAGGGGTGGACGTGGCGGGGCGGCGGAACGACGGGGTGCTGGCGGTCTGGGCGGAGGCGCAGCGACAGCAGCAGCGCCGGGAGGAGGCCCGCTGGCGCGCGCAGGCGGCGGAGGAGCGCCGACGGGAGCGCGAGTTGCGGGAGGCGCAGCGGGCGGCGGCCCGGAACGAGCGGGAGGCGCAGCGCGCCTACCAGCAGTTGCGGGAGGCGGAGGCGGCCCGGCGGACGGCCGAACTGGACGCCCGGGTGGAGGAGTTGCGCGGCCTGCTGGCGGCCGGCCTGCGGGAGCCGGCGTTCAGTCCGCAGGCGCTGCTGGCCCCGCGCCCGGTGCCGCCGTTCGACCCGGGCCCGCTCGGCGTGCCCGTCGCGATGCCCGATCAGGCGGACTACCTCGTGCCCCCGCCGGACCCGGAGCAGGCCCGCAATTCGGGGGTGCGGCAGCGGTACGAGCAGTACGTCGCCCAGGCCCGCGCCCGGTTCGAGCAGGACTGGTACGCCGCGCAGGCGCAGGAGGCGGACCGGCAGCGCCGGCTGGCCACCTGCCACCAGGAGTACCTGGAGCGGGTGGCCCGGCACCGCCGGGAGGACGAGGAGCGCACCGCCCGTACCGAGGAGTTGCTGCGCCGGCTGCGCGGGGGCGAGCCGGAGGCGGTGCAGGAGTACTTCACCGCCGGGCTGTACGCCTCCGCCGCCTGGCCGGAGGGCTTCCCGCACCGGCTGGTGGCGGCCTGGGAGGCGCCGACCCGCCAGCTGGTGGTGAACTGGGAGCTGCCCGGCCCGGACGTGGTGCCGGCGGCGGCCCGGGTGCGGTACGTGAAGACGGACGACCGCGAGGCCGAGGTGGCCCGCCCGGCGACGGAGCGCAAGGCGCTGTACCGGGAGGTGCTGGCGCAGACGGCGCTGCGGGTGGCCGCGGAGCTGTTCCGCGCGGACCGGGACGGGATGCTGGACTCGGTGGTGCTGAACGGCTTCGTCCGCGGCATTGACCCGGCGACCGGCCGGGAGTCGGAGCGCTTCCTGTCCACGCTGTCCGCCGCGCGGGCGGACTTCGCCGGCCTGGCGCTGGACCGGGTGGCGCCCGTGGAGTGCTTCCAGGGCCTGGGCGGCACGCTGTCGGCGCGGCCGGAGCGGCTGGACGAGGTGCGGCCGGGCCGGCTGCCGGAGACGGTGGGCGGGAGCCTGGCCGGGCACGGCGGCGAGGACGACCCGGACCTGTTCGAGATGGACCCGATCGAGTTCGAGAACCTGATCGCCGAGCTGTTCCGGCTGCGCGGCTTCCGCGTCATGACGACCGCCCGCAGCGGTGACGTCGGGGTGGACGTGGTCGCCGAGGACCTCGACCCGGTGACCGGCGGCAGGATCGTGATCCAGGCGAAGCGCTACCGGCACACCGTCTCCCCCACCGCCGTCCGCGACCTGGACTCCACCGTGCGCCACCACGGGGCGATCAAGGGCATCCTGGTGACCACCGCGGGCTTCGGCCCGGGTTCGTACGAGTACATCCGCAACAAGCCGCTGTCGCTGGTCAGCGGCCCGGAGCTGGTCGAGCTGCTGGCCGAGCAGGGTCTGCGCGGACGGCTCGGCGGCGGCCCGCAGGCGGAGCAGCACGAGACCGACGCCGAGCCGACGGACCGTCACAGCAGCATCGAGCTGGCCTGGCGCAGCCGGACGGCGGGCGGGGACGCGGTCGAGCTGGACGTCACCGCCTTCCTGTGCGCCGCCGGCCGGGTGCTGAGCGACGAGCACTTCGTGTTCTTCAACAACCCGCAGGACCCGGACGGCGCCGTCCGCCTGCACCCGACCCGCTCGGTGCCGGGCGATCCGATCCGCGCCGCCCGGCTGACCCTGGACCTGGCCCGGCTGGCGCCCGCGGTGGAGGAGGTGGTGATCGCCGTCTCGACCGAGGAGGAGGAGCCGCCCGCCCTGCCGCTCGGGTACGTGCACGGGCTGGCGCTGGCCGGCGCCTACGCCCCGGGGGCGGCGGGCCCGGAGCAGTGGACGGCCCCCACCGGGGGTGTACCGGACAGCGCGATGCTCGTCGGATCGTTCCAACGCGCGGGCGCCGGCTGGCAGTTCAAGCCCTCGGGCGCGGCGGTGACGAACGGCCTGGCCGGGCTCGCCGGGGCGTTCGGCGTCGCCGTCGAATAGCAGACGTCCAGCAGGCGTCGAAGGCAAACGTCGATGCGCAGGCGTCGATGCGCAGGCGTCGAAGGCAGGCGTCGATGCGCAGGCTCAGGGATCAGCGTCATACCTGAGAAGGAGAGGCCTCCCCGCCGGACCGCCGGGACGGCGGGGGCCTCCCCTCCGCGGGACATACGAATCGGGTTCGAAGTACTTGGAAGGATAGGACGGAACCCGAAAATCCGTTCCCGTCCCCAGGAGCCCTCGTGACGATCCCCGCAACCGCCGTCCGCACCGGTCTGGCGGCCGCCCGCGCCACCGGCCTGAACAAGGTCTACGGGGAGGGGGAGACCCGCGTCGTCGCCCTCGACAACGTCAGCGTGGCCTTCCCGCAGGGCGAGTTCACCGCCATCATGGGCCCCTCCGGC
>NZ_JAHTKP010000135.1 GCF_019192735.1 Kitasatospora aureofaciens | reverse complement strand
CAGGCAGTTCAGTGACCCCGATGCAGTGGTGGATGCCCTCACCGAAGACGTCGTCCACTGGACCGAGGGCAAACGCAACGACGACATGGCCATCCTGGTGGTCACCCGGCGCCACCGCCCTCCCCGCGTCGCCTGATCAGGAAGCGAACTCCCACAGCGCCGCCTCGCCCACGGCTCCACTACGAAAATGATGACCCCGATCAGTGGCCAGCGCCGTCGCGACCGCGTTTCCCGCAAAGATCGACTGTGACTAGGGCCTGTGTGATGTCGTGATCAATATTGCGGTTTCGCGCCCACCCGAAAGTGAAAGCCAGTAGGAAGCTGTGTGTGACGCGTAGGCAACTCACCGACGAGCAGTGGACGTTCATCGAGCCGTACTTGCCGATCGGCGAGTACGGCCCGTACCCCGAGAGACTGCGGGATCAGTTCGAGGGAGTGATCTGGCGGTTCCGCTCCGGCGCCCAGTGGCGGGAGATGCCCTGCGAGTTCGGTCCCTGGCCGACCGTCTACGGTCGCTTCCGGGTCTGGAGGGACGCCGGTGTCTTCGAGTCCCTGCTCGAGGGGCTGATCGCGGAGGCCGCGAAGCGGGGTGAGGTGGACTTGTCGCTGGTCAGCGTGGACTCGACCACTGTCCGCGCTCACCACGACGCTGCTGGGATGCACCTGGACCCCGGCGCTCTGGCCGCCCTGGAGAAGGCCGCTGGCGAGGCGGATCGCGCGGGTACCAGTCGGCGAAGTCCTCGTCACGCCACAGCCCGTCGAGGCGGTCTCTCACCCACATCGCCGTCGTACCGCCCGGGTTGCTCGCCCGCGCCATCTGCGCGGTCAGAGACGGGACTTGTTCACCAGAACGGGCACGGAGCGACAACGGGCACCTCGACAACTGCATCGGTCTTCGAACAGCCCCGAGCATGCCCGTTGATCATGCCACCGCGCCGGATAACTCCAAGATCCCCGACAGAGTCAAGCTTAGCCATGCGGCGCAGGAGGTACAGGAGGCGGTCGGCGGTGCCGGGCGGGGTGGGGAAGCGGAGCTCGCCGGTGGTGGGGTCGAGGTCGGCGCGCCACTGGGCGGCGGCGTGGCGCAGGTGGCGTACCCGCCCGTGCCCGGCGGGAAGGAGCGGGCCCACGTTCAGCTTGAGATGGCGCAGCGCGTCGTGCAGGGGTGTCAGGTCGCTCTCGGTCCAGATCAGGACGGTGCGGTCGGCGAGCAGTTCGGTCAGCTCGGCGATGGTCTCTGCGGGGGCGGTGGCGTGGGCGGGGGCGCCGGGGGTGCGAGGGCCGGTCAGGCGCACGGTGCGGTCGCAGAAAGGGGCACCGTCGCGGTCGACGGCGGTGATGCGGGCGGCGGCCGGCGGGCGGGGGGGTGCGGCCTGTGGTGGGCTCGCCGGGGGTGTAGTCGACGGTGAGGTGACCCCCGCGATGTGGACACGCCTGACAATGGATCTTGTAGATCCAGGAAGGTGAAGATCCGCGCGGCAAGGCCATCGAAGTACAGTCCGGAGTTCAGAGCCGACGCGGTCGCGTTGTGACGAGCCTCGCCGGGCAGGCGGACGTTCAAGTCCGTCGCCGACGACCTCAACATCAACCACGAGACCCTGCGCACCTGGGTGCGCGAGGCCGAGGGGACACCGTCCTCCGGCGGCAGACCGCAGGCCGGCGGGGCCGAGGACGAGCGATGCGGCTGCGGGCTGAGAACGCCCGGCTGGTCAAGGCGGAGAAGGAATGGCAGCTGGAGCGGGAGATCCTTCGCAGGGCAGCCGCCTATTCTGCCAGGGAGATGAAGTGACGCCCCGCCGATGGGACTTCATCTCCGCCAACGCCGGGGCCTTCGGTGTGCAGCGGCTGTGCCGGGTGCTCGGCGTCTCCCGCTCGGGCTACTACCGCTGGCAGGCCGACGCCCAGGCCCGTGCCGCGACAGTCGCCCGCATCGGCGAGATCGTCCAGAGCGTCCGTCGGAAGTTGAGGTCGTTAGCCGGTGCAGCCGGGAACGCTGCCGGGCGGGGCGCAATTGTCGGGGGTGTTGGCGAGCACCTGCGACCGGTGCAGGCTCACCGTGCCACTGTCGTTGAAGATGCCGCCACCATCGGCGTGCGCGGTGTTGCCGCTCACCGTGGAGCTATTCAGCGTTGCCGTGGCCCTGAGGTTGTAGATGCCGCCACCATCGACATCCGCAGTGTTGCCGCTCACCGTGGAGCCGGTCAGCGTCAGCGTAGCGTCAAATTCGTTGGCGATGCCGCCGCCGCCTCTGCCTGCGACGCTCTGTGCGGTGTTGCCGCTCACAGTGGAGTTGGTCAGCCTCACCGCGCCACCGTCGACGTTGAGGATGCCGCCGCCCTCGGTACGTGCGGTGTTGTTGGTCACTTGCGACCGGTTCAGCACGACAAGGCCCACCATGGTGGGGCCGTTGCTTCCGTTGAGGATGCCGCCGCCGCCCTCGTCCGCGGTGTTGCCACTCACCGTAGAGTCGGTCAGCGTCACGGTGTCTCCGAAGGTGTTGTAGATGCCGCCGGCGAAGCCCAGCGGTGCGGTGTTGCCGCTCACCGTGGAGCCGGTCAGCGTCGCCGTGGCTCCGAAGTTGTTGTAGATACCGCCGCCGTTGGCTGTTGTGGTGTTATCACTCACCGTGGAGCGGGTCAGCGTCACCGTGCCGTTGTTGAGGACGCCGCCGCCGCCAAAGCCGTTGTTGCCGGCGCCATGGGTGATGGTCAGGCTGGTTAGCTGTGCCCGGACGCCCGGGGAGACGGTGACGGTGATGCCGGCGTGGTTGCCGTCGAGGACTGCGCCACCGATGCCGATCAAGGTCAGGTTCTTGGTGATGTTGAAGTTGCCGGTGCAGGTCCCGGTCACCAGCAGTGTCGATCCTGGGGCAGCGGCGTTGATCGCGGTCTGCAGGTTCTGGGCCGGGCAGCGGACTAGGGTGATTGGTGCCGCGGATGCCGGTACGGCGCTAACCAGGCCAACCGCTAGCGATGCCACTGCCGTGGCAGGCAGCCACCGACGCGCTCTTCTTGGAATTGTGTCCCTGGGCATGGTGAGGTCTCCGATGTCGTGCGAGGGCGCGCCCGTCGGCCCTTCC
Source organism: Kitasatospora aureofaciens (assembly GCF_019192735.1). Lineage (GTDB taxonomy): Bacteria > Actinomycetota > Actinomycetes > Streptomycetales > Streptomycetaceae > Kitasatospora > Kitasatospora aureofaciens_A. The sequence goes on along the minus strand of NZ_JAHTKP010000135.1, from coordinate 1,513 downwards.
CCGCTCTGGTGTTCTCCTGGCGATGGGTATCCGGGCCGGGCGGCGGAATAGCGTGGGTGCCCGGGAATCGCCTGATCAGCCCCCTCCGCGGGTTGACGGCACAGCCACTCGGCTGGCCGCGCGGCATTGCATCCGATCGGTTCGACTGCGAACCCTTCCGGCCAGCACAACCGGCTCAGGTCCTGACCGGCCGTCTAGCGTGACCGTCAGTGGGGGAAACCACTGACTCCCTTGGAGGTGAGCCGTGCGTCGCAAGGTGACACGGCATCAATCCGATCGGCGGCCCGAGAGCGGCCCGTTCAAGCGCGGGTTCCTGCGGGCGGATGCCCTGTTCTCGCTGGCCGCGGCGGCCATACTGGCGTTCGCCGGTGCCGGGACTGCCGCGGCCCAGCCATCGGGCGGCCCCGGCGCGCCGGCCGCCCGGGCGACCGCGGCCTCCAGCGGTTCCGCCAGCTCCAGCAGCTCCACGGCGACGCTGTCCGACGGCACCGCAGTCGACTCGGCCGCCGCCGCGAGCAAGGTGCAGGACTACTGGACGCCCGAGCGGATGAGGAACGCGATCCCGCTCGACGCCCCGGACCCCGGCACGCCACCCTCCGGCAGCGCAGGCCCCGCCGTAGCACCGACCGGCGAGCCGGGCAGCACCGAACCGGTCGCACCGACCGTGCCGGGCCGAGCCGGCCCGCAGGAGCCGCTGATCACCGAGTCCGCCGCGGTGGGCAAGGTGTTCTTCACCGACCCGAGTGACGGCAAGGACCACGTCTGCAGCGGCAGCGCCCTCAACAGCCCGTCCAAGCAGCTCGTGATCACGGCCGGCTCCTGCGTGCACGGCGGCCAGGGCAAGACCTGGATGACCAACTGGATCTACGCGCCCCGGTACCGGTCCGGCAACTACCCGTTCGGCACCTTCGCCGCCAAGCAGTTCCGCACCTTCAACGCCTGGATCGACAGCAGCGCCCCCAGCCGCGACGTGGGCCTGGCGACCACCTGGCCGCAGGACGGCACCCGACTGGTGGACGCCACCGGCGGCCAGGGCCTCTCCTGGAACTACCCGCAGAGCGTGGACGTCACGGTCCTCACCTACTCGCTCGACCGCAACGACGGCGGGATCCAGCAGTGGTGCACCGGCACCACCGCGCAGGGCTACTTCAGCGGGACCATCGGGATCTACTGCAACCTCGGCAACAGGTCGCCCGGCGGCCCCTGGCTGCGTGAGTTCGACAACTCCACCGGCCTCGGCCACGTCAACGGCGTGATGGCCGCCATCGACTGCAGCGGCTGGAACCAGAGCTCGTACTTCGACGACGGAGTGAAGTCGATGGTCGACGCCCAAGGCAGCGTCACCTGACGCGGCACCAGCCACCGCACCACGGCCGCCCGGCGCACCTGAAGTTCCCCCACTGAACTGGACAGCCTGATACTGGGACGTTGAGTCCCGGAGGAAGCAGTCCTGATAGTGAGCGGTAAGAGCAACATGAGCAAGCGGTACACGGCCGAGTTCAAGCGGGACGCG
>NZ_JAHTKP010000134.1 GCF_019192735.1 Kitasatospora aureofaciens | reverse complement strand
CGCCGAATCGGGGGTCGCCCCGGCGAACGCATCGCCGGACGCCCCGTCAGCGTCGTGATCCACCCTGCTGGCCGTCCCATGCAACACCACCTCGATCAAGGTGTTGCGACGACCGGTGGAATCCACCCTGCGATCCGGCATCGGAGTGGTGTATCAACTCCCTTGGCACTACCGGGAATCCGGCACGGTCCCGCTGCCAAAGGCCCATCTCGAGGGCGGACAGGATCAGCGGGGTCTGCTTGTTGGTGGCCGCCGACCAGCCGACGATCCGCCGGGAGAAGGTGTCGACGACGAAGGCGACGTAGACGGTGCCCGCCCAGGCCGCCACGTGCGTGAAGTCCGCGACCCAGACCCGATTGGGAGCGCTCGCGACGAAGTTGCGTTCCAGTAGGTCGGGCGCCCGGTCGACGCTCTTGTCCGACACTGTGGTGACAACCTTCTTGCCACGCATGGCCCCTGACAGGCCTTCGGCTTTCATGAGGCGTGAGACGGTGCACTGGGCGACGGTGTGTCCGCGTCGCTGGAGTTCGGCCCAGACCTTGCGGTAGCCGTAGACGCCGTAGTTGCTCTCGTGGATCTCCTTGATGAGCGGGATGAGCTCCGCGTCGCGGCGGGCGCGGGCGGAGGTGGTGCCGCTCTTGTGGGTGTAGTAGGTGCTGGGGTGGATACTGCAGTCGTTCGAGGTGAGCGTCCTGCAGATCGGCTCGACTCCGCCGAAGCGGTCCCGATGCTCGTCGATGAACGCTACGAGCGTGTGTGTGGCCGGTCGAGCTCGGCCGCGAAGAAAGACGCCGCGGCCTTGAGGATCTCGTTGGCCCGCTTCAGCTCGGCGTTCTCCCGCTTGAGCGCCTTCATCGCCGCGGATTCCTCGGTCGTCGTGCCCGGCCGGGTGCCGGCGTCGGTCTGGGCCTGGCGGACCCACTTGCGCAGGCTCTCCGGGCCCACGTCGAGCTTGGCGCCGATCGACCGGATGCACTGGTACTCGGTCTCGTACTGATCACGGGTCTCCAGCACCAGGCGCACCGCCCGCTCCCGGACCTCACTGGGGTATGGCTTCCTCATAACGGACTCGATCCTTCCAAGAGAAGAAGTCTCGGTCAAACCCGCAGCGGTTCAACCGGCCCCGACGCGGCCAGCGCCGTCTCGAAGACCTGCCGATAGGCCCCACACAACGCGCCGGCCCCCAGTCCGGCCTGCCATTGCGGCGGCCGGGCATCGTAACCCTCCCGCAGCACCGGTCCCGCAGGCGCCGGCCGCACCACAGGAACGGGAACAGGATCCTGCGGCGCGACCGACGCAAGTGACACCTCGTCGCCTTCGCGGATCGGGACTGCCCCCTCGGCGAACATGAGCGCCACCTCCGCCCGGGCGATCCGCGCGTGCTCCAGCCGCTGTCGGGCGGCTTCCGCTTGCACCTCGGCCTCCCGCAGCACCTCCAGCCAGGACTCCAGGTCCTCCTGGGCCCGCGCTTCCCGGACCTCCAGCAACGCGATCACCGACGGCGCACTGCACCTCCACGGCCAGGCCAACCCTCCGCTGACTGCCCGCAGCCGGTCACCCCGACACCGCCGCCACCCGAATGCTGCTGGTCATCGAGCTACAGACCGGTTCACCACCACGCTCTCAGTGTCCCGTCGGGGTCCATGCGGCAAGCTCGTTGCCACCCGGCTCGCGGAAATGGAAGCGCCTGCCGCCGGGGAAGTCGAACGCCTCGACCGTGATGGTCCCGCCCGCCTCGAGTACCGCGTTCCGCGTCGCCTCCAGGTCGTTCACCTGGATCACGGCCAGTGGCCCGGCCGGGGCTTCTGCGCGGTCCTGCTGGAAGCCGAGGCTGACCCCGCCGCCGCAGTCCACGTCGGTGTACTCCGGACCGTACGGGGTCGCCGCCCAGCCGAAGACGGCCCCGAAGAACTCTGCCGACCCCCGAGCCGAGGCAGTGGGGAACTCGACCATCGTAAAGCTGATCATGCTTTAGATCATACGTAGGGCTGTTGAGGCGGCCGCTTCTTCTGTCCAAACTGGCGGCTCATTTGCGATCCACCAGCTCTACGGTCATGCCCTAACACGCTCGGCGGATTGCCCGTTACTGACCCACGCTCCTAGGTCTCTACGCTCGCACCCGGCGGGCTCGTTCCGGGGCTCGCGTTCTTCTGTTTCGTCAGGCTCGGTCGGGTTGGTTGCGTGTGCGGTACCGCCAGAGGGCGAACAGCCGGTGGTCGTGCTCGGAGAAGGCATCGAGCGGTCCGATCCGCTCGTACGCCTGCTCGGCGCGTGGATCGTCGCGGCAGGCGAGTGCGAAGGCCGCCTCCAGACGCAGGCCCTTGTCCTCCTCGTCGAGGAGTGTGAGGAAGGCGTCCAGAGTGGGGGTGGTCCGGTCATCGGAGAGGGCGAGGGACTCGGCAGCGTGGCGCCGTACCCAGAGGGCGTCGTCGCGAAGTAGCAGGAGTAGGGCGTCCCGGATCGCCGGAGCGAGCTGATTGTCGAGCGTGAACCGTGGGGCGAACACCTGGGCCACGGCGGCCCGGACCTCGGGATCGGGATCGCGAACCATGCCGAGCAGTGCGGACGTAGCCGCCTCACTGCGTGCGGTCCGCTCCCGGCTCAGACAGAACGCCACCTCGCTGCGTACGCGCGGGTCCGGATGGTTGGTGTACCGAAGGCCGATGGCCTCTTGGTCCGGATGCTCCCTGCCGTTGTAGACGTTCAGGATGTCGGCGAGCACGTGCCCGTCGGGCTCGTCCTGTGCCCAGGACGCCAGGAAGTCGACGTCGCGGGCGACGTCCGATGCGCGGTCCGCCGTCGCGAGAAAGCCCCGGTGCCACAGAACCGACGCCAGGAAACGACGGTGCGTGGGATCGGGATGTTGACGCAGAGCGGTGAGCTCGGACCATATGCGTGGGCCCCGGCGCTGGCCCAGATAGTAGGCGGCGGCGAACCAGTTGCTGTCCCCGTCCTCCGCGTGCGGGACGGCGCGTGCCATCACTTCAGCAAGGGGCGGTAGTACACCGAACTGCCACTCCAGGTGGGTGAGGATGGCCCCGTGTCCGGCCCGTACGGTGAGCCCGCCGAGGGAGAGCTCGTCGATCGTGTCGCCGTGGGCGTCGTCGATCCGGTGCGTGACGGCCGGGCCGGTGGCTCCGGTCCGGCGGCGCAGTTCCTCGACCACGCCGATCTCGTACCAGTGCCGGGCCAGGTCGAGCAGTTGTCGTTGGGAAGCCTCGGGCACACGGAGTCGAGGGGCATCCCCGAGTACCACGGTGACCAGCATGGGGGAGCCGGTGTCGACTGCACGCAGAAGGGGAGTGCTGCCGTCCGGAAGCTCACGGTCCTGGTTGGCGCCCCCGTCGACCAGGACCTCGGCGGTGAGGTGATCGAGCCCGGCCACAGCGGTGCAGAGCAGGGGCAAGCCATCGGAGCCCAAGGTGTCCGGCGCCGCGCCCTGCTCCAGACAGGCCCGCACCGTGGCGGCGTCCCTTGCGATCACGGCACTGACCAACCGGTCGGTCAGGTCCAACGACGGCTCCGTCAACGCTCCCCCTGATGATGTGTTCGAAGAGAGCAACGTACCCGGAACAACGAGATGATGCCGAGCCCGCCCGGCAGCGACGAAGTGCTTGACCAGGTGCGAGAGGAACGCGACGCAGCGTGAACGCGCTCGTCAGCCACCACCCGGGTCGGCACGGGCGCGCCTTCCGTGGCTCAGAGGACGTTAAGTCCGTTTCTGGTAGCGGCCGCGTCCGGGTTGGTCGAGGAGTCCCTGACGAACGAGTCGTCCCAGGCGGGAGCGGGTGACGTTGATCGAGGGCTCGTCGGTGGGCAGTCCGAGGAGTTCGTGGAGGTCGCGAACTCGGAAGACCCGCCCGGGGTGCTCGTTGAAGGCGGTCACGATGCGCTGGTAGACGGTGGCGGGCTCCTCGGAGGCCTGTGCGCGGTCGGGCAGGGCGAGGCCGTCGATGACCTTGCGGGTGGTGACGATCTCGGCGAGGCGGGCCTCGATCTCGGCCAGGCCACGAGTGAGTTGCTCGATCTGCTCTCGCAGGCCGTCGGCGCGTACGGCGGTCTCGTCGTATTCGGCCTGCAACAGCCGCAGGAGCTCGGTGACGTTCACGCGGCCAGCCCCACCTCGTCGCGCCAGGCGGGGCTGGGGGTGGCGAGGCGGCGGAGCATGCCGGCGGTGGAGGCCCAGTAGACGCGGGAGGCGGCGTTGTCCAGCCGGTGGTCGTAGTCACGGGCGAGGCGCCGGTGGAGCATGAGGGTGCCGTTGACCTGCTCGACCACCCACCGCTTCGGTTGCGGAACGAAGCCCTTGCCCTGGGTGTCGGGGTTGCGGCGGACCACCTCGACGGTGATGTCCTTCACTGCCCCGTGGATGATCACGGCGTCCTTGAAGCCCTGGTCGACCAGGACCTTTTCCAGGCGCATCCCGCACCGTTCGGCTGCCTGGTCCAGCAGGGCGATGCCGGCCTCGTTGTCGTGCGCGCTCGCGGCCAGGACCACCACACCGATGATCAGGCCCAGCACGTCGACGGCCAGTCCCCGCTTCCTGCCGGGCGTCTTCTTGTTCGCGTCCAGTCCCGTCGTGGTCTTCGGGACCCCCGCCGCCACGCGCACGGACTGGGTGTCGATGATCACCAGGGACGGGTCCTCTAACGGCGTTGGGAGAAATTGACGTCGGGGTGTGCTGGCCTGGTGGGTCGGCTGGTGGGTGATCAGCAGGCGGCCTGTCGGGCGAGCACCAGTTCGGTGCTCGACTTGCGCCGGGTCATCCGTCGG
>NZ_JAHTKP010000133.1 GCF_019192735.1 Kitasatospora aureofaciens | reverse complement strand
TCCACCAACACCGAGACCACGGACGTAACACACACGACGGCGAGCGCGGAGCGGAAGGAGAGTGTGGCACCCGCGATGAGCGGTGCGGCTGCCAGCAGCGGGAGTCCCGTGTACGGCTGAGGCGCGAAACGGTCCAGCAGGACGCCGGCCACGAGGACCAGCGCCGCGAGCATCCACGGCACCTTCGCCAGAGTGGGTCGCAGGACTTTCACGATGCATCTCCCGTCCCGGCCGATCAAGGCCAGAGCGCAGGCCCGGGCCAGCCTGTCACATCACGGACTTACATGATCTTTCGGACACGCTCGTGGTCGCCAGCTGGCGTACTCCGGGTTACCTGCTGTGCCAGGTTGGCGCGGAGTCCACGCTGCTCCAGGACGAAGGGAACACGCTGTTCGTGCTGCGCGATGCGCACGGGCAACCCGCCCGACGGTGGCGTTCAGCATTGCCAGAGGAGGGCCGCCTGGGCGCAGGGCGCGCAGGTGAAGGCGTAGGCGCAGCCGCCTCCGCCGAAGTTCATGACGGTGGAGTGGTCGGGACCTTCTTCGAGTTGGACGGCCAACGGCATCGGGCGGGAGCACCGGGGGCAGGAGGGCGTCTCGTCGCCCTGGATCCACGCTGGTGTCCCGCCGAACTGGCCGAGGACGGATGAGTCCGAGCGGCCGGTCCGCGCCGTCCACGCGTCGCGGGCCTCGTTGTAGTCAGCTTCGTCTTCGTGCTCGGCGGTCACCGTCCTGACGGCGCCGAGCATTAGCGCCGCCTCGTCGGCATCGTCGTCGAGGCGGGGGAACGGGAGCGGCTGTAGGCCGTTGAAGGGGAGGACGAGAGCGAGGTTCCCGCCGGCAGTGGGATCCCAGTCCTCACACATGCCCGGGTCGTTCTGGCACGCGAACAGCGCGAGCGCGAACAGCGCGAGAACCCCGCGGTCCGCGCCCGTGGCACCGCCGGAGCCGACGTCGTCCAGGAGCACCTGCGCGAGGAACTGCATCGGTCCGCCGCACGACGAGCAGGTGGGCCACTCAGTTCCGGGTGGGGCAAGTGGTACCCCGCCGGTGCGGGTCACCGGAGCGTCCGCCGTGGTTGGGCCGGCATCGATCATCAGAGTCGCCACGCCCGGACTCTAGAACACGCCGACGGCCGGGGCGAACAGCGACGCGGCGGCCGTGCCAACGCGCGGCCGCCGACGCCCTCTGCTTAGTGGTCGGCTCCGGAGGTTCTTCGGGGGTTGAGTCCGGAGTCGCTGGTGTGTCTGTTGCTTGGTCAGAGTTCGGGTCCGGCGAGGCGGAGGTGGCAGGCGCAGTCGAGTGCGTCTTCGGGGGTGCCGGCGAAGGCGCCGGTGGGTAGCAGGGTGTCCTCGTAGCGGTCGCTGCTGGCGTAGTAGAGGGCGAAGCCCCATCGGCTGGCGGTGCCGCTGTAGCGCAGGCGCATCAGTTTGACCCGTTCGCCGTCGGGCAGTTTCGCCTTCCACGTAGGCGAACTGCCCTCGGTGGCGGATGTGCAGGTCGTCCGTCAGTTGTGGTCGGGCGGTGCGGGCGTGTTCGGTCAGCCGCTGGGCGAATGACGGTTGGGTGTACTCCGGCGTCGTGGGCATGGAGGCGGGTGACATTCGCGTTCCGGGCAGCGGTTGCGCGCATTCGGAGGATCTCGTCGTGGTCCGCGCCTCGTCCTCGACGGACACCCGGTAGTACGCCCTACTTCGGTGCCTGGAAGCCGCCGATCTTCTGCTCGAGCAGTTCGGCCAGCCGCAGCGGGGTGCGGTCCTCGAACATCGGACCGATGAGCTGCACTCCCACCGGCAGGCCCTCGGGGGACCGGCCCGCCGGTATGGCGGTGGCGGGTAGGCCGGGCATGGTGGCCAGACCGGCCCAGACGAGTTGGTCGAAGTACGGGTACCCGACACCGTCGACGTCGATCCGGCGTTCCAGCGGACTGGGACGGTGGTCGTGCGGGAACGCCGGAGCGGGTGTGACGGGGCACACCACGACGTCGAACTCGGCGAAGAGCTGCCGCCAGCCGTGGCGGTGGAGCTCGCGACGGCCGTTCACCTCGACCCAGTCGCTATGGCTGAGCACCATGCCGCGCAGCCGCGCCGCGTCGAGACTCCGGTCGTCCTCGCTCAGTTCGGCCACACGTGACTGCACCTGCTCGCGCGCTTCGACGGGAAAGCGTGCGACGGAGCTCGACACGAGCAACTGCATGTAGAGCGTCGCGGCTTCGCTCAGGTCGGGGAGCAGCGCGCTGTGCCGTTCGACGCGCGCCCCGCCGTCGGCCAGCGCGTCGGCCACGCGGTTGACGCCCGCCCGCACGGCGGATCCGGTCGCCATGAGCGGATGGTCCTCGATGACCAGGACCCTGAAGTCGCGGAGCTCCTCGTGACGCGCCGGCGGCAGCCGCAGGTCGTAGGCCACGCCGTGCGTCAGCGGGTCCGGCCCGGCCATCACGTCGAGCAGGAGCGTGAGGTCACGGGCAGAGCGCGCCATCGGACCGACCACGGCGAGGTCGAGGTCGACCGGCAGTGCCGGAGCGAGCGGCGGGACCATCCCCCGGACCGCCGCCAGCCCGAGTGTCGGCTTGTGTGCGTAGACACCGCAGAAATGTGCGGGCGTGCGCAGCGAACCGCCGATGTCGGAGCCGATGGACAGCGCGCCGAATCCGCACGCCAGGGCCGCCGCCGATCCACCGGAGGACCCACCCGGCGTGCGACCGTGATCCCACGGGTTATTGGTGGTGCCGTAGATCTCGTTGAAGCTCTGCACGTCCTGCAGCCCCAATGGCACATTGGTCTTACCGAGCACCACCGCGCCCGCCGCCTTGAGCCGCGACACCTGCACCGCGTCCTCGGCCGGCACGTAGTCCCGGTGCAGCGGCATGCCCCAGGTCGTGGGCAGCCCGGCGACGTTGTAGGACTCCTTCACCGTCACCGGAATGCCGAGCAGCGGCCGGTCCTCACCGCCGGCGCGCGCGTGGTCAGCAGCGCGCGCGGCGGCCCGTGCACGGTCGAAGTCCGGCACGCAGATCGCGTTGATCGCCTTGTCGTCCCGCTCGATTCGGGCGATCGCCTCGTCGGTCAGTTCCACCGAGGTCACTTCACCGGCGCGCAGGGCAGCCGCGAGTTCTTCGGCCGTCTGAAAGTTCGAATCCATGCGTTCGACCGTACCCACCTCTGGGACAGGCCATGAAATGCCGCTTCGCACAACGGGATGGACGTCTCAATACTCATCATCTTCCTCTCCGGCCACAGACAAATCGCCCGACCGCCGGCGATGGCGACATGCGGCGGGATTGGTGTCGGCCTGGGAGTTCAGGAGACCTTCATCGGACACCCGCGCGTACTTCGCGAGGCTGCGAACCGACGTACGCCCGGACAGCTTCATCAGCACCGGCGTGGAAGCGCCCTTCTCCACAGCGTGGGTCAACCGCGAGTGGCAGAGGATGCGGCGGGCTGCGGCCCATCGTGATCCACTTCTCCCGATCGGCCCGCCTGCCATGCCCGTTGCCCCGGCCCGCCCGATATTCCCGACCGCTGCCGAGCGCGAGCGGTTGAAGAAGATGGCCTACGGCCACAAGACCGAGTACCGGCTGCGGATGCGCGCGCAGGTCGTCCTGCACGCGGCACGGGGGCGCTCCAACGCGCGTATCGCCCGGGAGACGGGCCTGCACCTGGACACGGTTCGTGCCTGGCGCGGCCGGTTCGCCGACGGCGGTCTGCCGGCCCTGGCCGACCGCAAGCGCTCCGGGCGCCCCGCGCGTTTCACCCCCATGCAGGTCGCCGAGGCCAAGACGCTGGCCTGCCAACTCCCCGCCGAGACCGGCGTACCGCTGTCGCGCTGGTCCTGCCCGGAGCTGGCCGCCGAACTGATCGGGCGCGGGATCACCGACAGCGTCTCCGCGTCCACGGTGCGCCGCTGGTTGCGCGAGGACGCGCTCAAGCCCTGGCAGTGCCGGTCCTGGATCTTCATCCGCGACCCCAACTTCCGCGCCAAGGCCCAGCGCGTCCTGGACCTGTACGCCCGCACGTTCGAGGGCGTCCCGCTGGGCGAGGACGAGTACGTCCTCTCCAGCGACGAGAAGACCTCAATCCAGGCCCGCTGCCGCTGCCATCTGACCCTGGCCCCGGGCCGGGCCCGGGCGATGCGCGTCAACCACGAGTACGGCCGCGGCGGCGCGCTGGCCTACCTGGCCGCCTACGACGTCCACCGCGCGAAGGTCTTCGGCCGCTGCGAGCCCAAGACCGGGATCATGCCGTTCATGGCCCTGGTCGAGCAGGTCATGACCACCGAGCTCTACGCCAGCGCGAAACGCGTCTTCTGGGTCGTCGACAACGGCTCCTCCCACCGCGGCCAGCGGGCTGTCGACCGCCTGACCAACAGGTTTCCGAACGCGGTGATGATCCACACCCCCGTCCATGCCTCCTGGTTGAACCAGGTGGAGATCTACTTCTCCGTCGTCCAGCGCAAGGTCGTCCAACCCAACGACTTCACCGACCTGACCCAAGTCGGGGACCGGCTCCGAGCATTCGAAGACCGCTACAACGCCACGGCACAGCCGTTCCAGTGGAAGTTCACCACCTCCGACGTGGACGATCTGCTGGCCCGGCTCGACCGACACACACCCGCCGACCGACAAGAAGAATCCTCCGTCGCCCTGGCAGCCTGATCAACCCCCGAAGGATTTCCGGAGCCGACCACTTAGCTTGGCTTTAAACCCCACCAAGATCGTTTCTTGGTGGGGTTCGTCGTTTGCCGGACAGCAGGGCGGCCCCTGTTTGATCATGTGTTTCCGCCAAGAGACACGTAGATCAACCAAAGGCCGTGATG
>NZ_JAHTKP010000132.1 GCF_019192735.1 Kitasatospora aureofaciens | reverse complement strand
TGTGCAGGCGGCGGGCGACCGGTGTCGGCGCCCGGCCGGCGAGGTGGTCGAGTTCGTCGGCGCGTTGGCGGAGCAGGCGGGCGTGGGTGTCGGTGCGGACGGTGTTCGCGCAGCCGGGGCGGCAGTCGTATTGGCGGGGCGCGTTGGCGCCGGGGTCCGGTTCGCACAGCGCGCTGTCGCGTTTGAAGGCGCAGATCAGCAGGGCGTCGGGGTTGTCGAACAGGACGATGCCGTCGCGGGCGAGGTAGGCGCGGGCCTTGGGGACGAATGTGCGCGGGACGATGCGGCCTTCGAATCGGGGAACGTGGGCGGCTGCGGTGATCGCTCGGCGGGAGGCGGGGCCGGAGATGCGTTCGCCGGCGGCGAGTTGGTCGCGCAGGCGGGCGGCGGTGTCGGCCGCGGCGAGCGCGGTCTCGACGTCGAGGACGGTGTGGATGCCGCCGCGGCTGCGGGAGCCGTAGCGGGCGGAGGTGCGGGCGTCCAGGACGGTGCGCATGTGGCCGTACTGGATGGCGAGGGCGACCAGGCCGCCAGGTCGGCGGGCGATGTGCCAGGCCAGGGTGCGGCGGAAGCGGTCGGTAGTGACGGGGCCGTGCGGGTCGTCGGGGACGCTCTGGCCCGCCAGGTCCTTGGTGGCGGCCTCGTGGTTGATCCAGGCCGTGAAGTCCTTGATCCGCGTGTTGAGGGTGCCGGTCTTCAGTGAGCCGGTGCGGCCCTGGGTGCAGTGGTGTGTACTGCTGAATAGGAGCTCGCCTTCGGGAACGGTTCTTTCCAGGACGCGGATGGCGTTGACGACCGGTGTGATCGCGACCCAGGGAATGGTGCGGGTTTCGCCAGCGGAGATGTGGTTGCCGTCGGAGTCGGTGACGTTCTTGAAGTGGCGGCTGTGGATCAGGTGGCGGCCGGGCGGGCTGTCGGCGGCAGGCTGGGGGTCGGGGCAGCAGCCGGAGCGCAGGTTCTGGATCTCTTGGGGGCGCATGCCGGTCAGGTAGAGGCATACGATCGCGGCCGCGGTGCCGAGGTGGCGCATCAGCTGCGGCACTTCGTGGAAGTCCATGCTCTCGCGCCAGGGCTGGCCGTCGAGACGGCCTTGGACGAGCACCCCGAGCGGGCATGGGCCCGGCGTTCGGTTCACGAGGGCCGCCAGGCCGTGCCGGAGCGTGAATCGTTCGACCTGACCGGTGCTGGCGCCGGTCAGCGCGGCGACGTACTGGTGCGATACGCACGTCTTGTGCGTGTCCGCCTTGGCGGGCAGGGGCTCATCGGCGCGAACCATCGGCAGCAGGTACTGCTCCAGTGCCGTCCAGGTGGCCGGGGTTGCCCGGTTCGCGGCGGCGAGGTCGACCATGCGGCCGCGCTCGGCCCAGGCGGCGAGGATGTCGTCGGCGAAGTCGTCGACGAAGCGGATCGCCCAGACCAGCAGCGGGCCGAGGACCTGCGGGTCCAGCGGCTCCGTCGTGTTCTCGACTCGGCCCCTGCCGGCGGCGGGAAGGAAGTCGTCCACCCCCTCCGTCTCCCAAGGAGGCTGCGCAATGCCGGTGGGTGCGGCGCTGAGCCCGTCGAAGGCCCACAGGTCGGTGAGGCGGCCGCATACGATCGCCGCGGTGGTGCGTGAGAGGTCGGCCAGGCGCTCGCCGATGAAGGAGCGCCACCACTCGGCGGTGCAGGCGCCGAGGTCTGTGACACCGTGCCGGTGCAGCCAGCGGGCGAGCCGCATCCACTCGTTGCAGGTGGAGTACATGTCGCTGCCGGAGGTGCGTGCTCTGGCCTGGACTCCCCGGTTGTGGAGGTAGGTGGGCCGGAGCCGGCCGTTGATCATTGTCCAGGCGATCAGCTTCAGCTGGTCGCGCAACGGCGACGGGCAGTTCCGCCAGAAGACGCGGTCCAGAGAGGACGCGGGGTTGTCGATCAGCGGGCCCATCGACCAGACGGGTTCCTGGTAGCGGGAGTTGGGGTGGGTGTTGCCCGGGCTGATCCACTGCGCCAGCACCACGGGGCAGTCGGGATGGGGCATGGGCAGAACGTACGGGTCGCTCGCGCGGTCGGCGGCGGCCCGGGCGGTGGTCACGGTCGGATCGTCCCTTTCAGTAGCAGCTCCACCAGGGCGCGGTCGTCGCCGTCCGCCTGGACGCGGGCGGCGTCCCAGGAGGCGTGGCCGATCCTGTCCCGCAGGTCATCGAGCCGGGCGGCGTGCTGGCTCCAGCCCGCCCGCCATGATGCAGTGGGCAAGACCGACCGCAGGCTCAGCAGTTCTTGCCGCAGGTGGGCCAGGCGCGCGTGGTGCCCCGGATGGACGTGGGCGTTGCGGCAGCCGAGGCAGAGCAGGAAGTCCGCCGCGCATCCGCCGGCCCCGTCCGGCCAGGGGTGTCGCCGCTTCGTGAAAACTGACCCCCAGGCGCTCTCCGAAAGTTGACCCCTCCCGAGTCTTGGAGGGTGCTGAAAGTGGAGGACTGGGCAGAGATACGCCGGCTGCATCGAGCGGAGGGCGTACCCATCAAGGAGATCTCGCGGCGGCTGGGGGTGGCCCGGAACACGGTGCGGGCCGCGTTGAACTCGGACCGGCCGCCGAAGTATGAACGGGCGCCGCGCGGGTCGGTGGCGGATGCGTATGAGCCGCAGATCCGGTTCCTGTTGAACGAGTGGCCCAGGATGCCGGCACCGGTGGTCGCCGAGCGGATCAGCTGGCCGCACTCGCTGTCGCCGCTGAAGAGGAAGCTGGCCCTGATCCGGCCCGAGTACGTGGGCATCGACCCGGTCGACCGGGTGACCTATGAACCGGGCGAGATCGCCCAGTGCGACCTGTGGTTCCCGGAGCCGAAGATGCCGGTCGCACCGGGGCAGGAGCGGGTGCTGCCGGTGCTGGTGATGACGCTCGGATTCTCCCGGTTCATGACCGCGGTGATGATCCCCTCACGGCAGGGCGGCGACATCCTGTCGGGGATGTGGGACCTGATCAGCGGCATCGGCCGGGTCACCAAGACACTGGTCTGGGACCGCGAGGCGGCGATCGGCGGGACCGGGCGGGTGACCGCGCCGGCAGCGGCGTTCGCCGGCACCCTGGCCACCCGGATTAAGCTCGCGCCGCCCCGCGACCCCGAATACAAGGGCCTGGTCGAGCGGAACAACCAGTACCTGGAGACCTCGTTCCTGCCCGGCCGGACGTTCGCCTCCCCGGCGGACTTCAACCAGCAGCTGGCCGAGTGGCTGGACAGGGCCAACGCCCGCACCGTCCGCTCGATCCAGGGCCGACCGGTCGACCTGCTGGAGACCGACTACCTGTCGATGATCCCGCTGCCGCCCCTCGACCCGCCGATGGGACTCAACCAGCGGGTCCGCCTCGGCCGCGACTACTACGTCCGCGTCGACACCGTCGACTACTCGGTCGACCCGCAGGCCATCGGCCGGTTCGTCGACGTCACCGCCTCCCCGCACGAGGTGACGGTGTTCTGCGACGGCCAGCTCGTCGCCCACCACCAGCGGTCCTGGGCGAAGCAGATCGTGGTCACCGACCCCGTCCATGCCGCGACCGCCCAGCGCATGCGCCAGGCGCTGGCCCTGGACCGGCAGAAGCGCCAGGCCGCGACCAGGCACCACGCCGACGGACACGCCGTCGCGCTGCGGGCACTGCCCGACTACGACGCCCTGTTCGGCGTCGACTTCGACCCTTCGAGCACGAGAGCGAGCAACGAATGACCACCGCCACCAAGGCGAAGGCCGGGACCGGCACGGCGACGAAGGACGGCCTGCCGTCCATGATCGCCTACCTGACGAGGGTCCTGAAGACCCCCACGATCGGCGCGTTCTGGGAGGAGCTCGCCGAGCAGGCGAGGGACGAGAACTGGTCCCACGAGGAGTACTTGGCCGCGCTGCTGCAGCGGCAGGTCGCCGACCGGGAGTCCAAGGGCACCGTGATGCGGATCCGCACCGCCCACTTCCCGCAGGTCAAGACGCTGGAGGACTTCAACCTCGACCACCTGCCGTCGCTGCGGCGCGATGTCCTCGCGCACCTGGCGACCGGCACTTTCGTCGCGAAGGCGGAAAACGTGATCCTGCTCGGCCCGCCCGGGATCGGCAAGACCCACCTGGCCATCGGCCTGGGGGTCAAGGCCGCCCACGCCGGCTACTCGGTCCTGTTCGACACCGCCAGCAACTGGATCGCCCGGCTCCAGGGGGCCCACCAGGCCGGGCGTCTGGACGCCGAGTTGAAGAAGATCCGCCGCTACAAGTTGATCATCATCGACGAGGTGGGCTACATCCCCTTCGACCAGGACGCCGCGAACCTGTTCTTCCAGCTCATCGCGTCCCGCTACGAACAGGGCTCCGTGATGGTCACCTCGAACCTGCCCTTCGGACGGTGGGGAGAGACCTTCTCCGACGACGTCGTGGCCGCCGCGATGATCGACCGCCTGGTCCACCACGCCGAGGTCCTCACCCTCACCGGCGACTCCTACCGCACCCGCCAGCGGCGCGAGCTCCTCGCCAAGGAGAACCGCGCCACCCGCGACTGAACGCTGCGGGGCCTACATCCTGGAGGCGTTCTCGCGCCACCAGGCGACATCCCGCTCCAGATTTTCCAGGGCTTCACGCCTCTGCTCGATGTGGTCGGTGAACTCGGCCGGCAGCCTGACTCCATGGTCGAGGACGTAGTGGGCGAGCCCTTCCGGCCAGAGGTAGTAGCCGTCGGTGAGGTCACGGGACCCGTTGGAGCGTGCACACAGCCGGCACCTCGATGAACCCATCCACTCCCTGAAGTCAACGCCGTTGCGTTTGGGTCTTGAGCTGCACGTCAAGCCCTGCTGAATGACGCAACGGGACGTCCTGATAGATCAACTTGTGCTGAGCAAGACGATCACCGGGAGTCCCGTTGCAGGAGA
>NZ_JAHTKP010000131.1 GCF_019192735.1 Kitasatospora aureofaciens | reverse complement strand
GCCCGCCCGGCCGCGCACCGCGCCCGCCGCGGCCGCGCCACCGTCCCGGCCCGGGTGCTCACGGCCCGCCGCCCCCGCCGCGACGGCCGGCCCTACGACACCCACGTCCTCCCCTGCCGCCCCCCGGCCCCCACCCTCCGCCCGGTCGACCTGGACACCCTCCCCGACCTCACCGCCGAATCCGGCCGGGGCCTCTTCCTCATCCACGCGCTCACCGACCACGTGCAGCTCCGCAACCACCCCCTCCGGGGGGCCATCGTGAGCTTCGACAAGATCCTCAAGTGGCAGGACGGCGCCCTGCTCCAGGCGGCGTCGTAGCACTGGTGTCCCTCTGACCTGCACGAATGGCCGCCTTCGGGGCCCAGGTCTCGACGAGTGCGAGGCAGAGATCAAGCTGCCAGGGCACACGTGGGGCACATGCCCTCGGATTTCGGCGTGGAGTGCCCCGCCCCGGCCTTCGAACCCGGAAGCACCCTGTCGATAGCCGAGCGGGTCCGGGACTCGCTCGTCGGCATCAGGTGGGTGTACGTCCGGAGCGTGAAGCCCGGGTCGCTGTGGCCGAGGTAGGCCGCCAGCGCCTTGATCGTCTCGCCGGCATCCAGCAGCACCGAGGCATAGGCATGCCGAAGGGCGTGCATGCCGTCGTCCGGGGCCGCCTGGAAGTACTTCGCCCCCTTCTCGCGCGGCGGGATGACTCCCGCCGCAACGAGCGCCAGCTTCCAGGCGCCCGCGTTGAAGACGCTGCGGTGGTACGGCTTGGCGTTCTCGTCGGTGAAGAGCAGGTTCGCCGTGTGGTCGTCACCATCGGCTATGCGCCAGGGGAGCGTGACCCGAGTCGGCGGGAACTTCTTCATATGGGCCTTCAGAGCCCTCGCCAGCCCATCGGGCAGCGGGACCTGCCGGACCTTGCCGCCCTTCGGCAGCGCGAACACCATCTTCTTCGCCACGAAGCGAACCTGCCGACGCACCGTCACCATGCGGCGGCGGAAGTCGACGTCGTCGACAGAGAGCGCGAAGACCTCGCCCTGTCGCAGCCCGCAGCCGAACGCGACCGAGCCGCCGGTCTGGAAACGCTCCGGCAGGCCGTTGATGACCGCGTGGACGCGCTCCACGGACCACGGGACGACCGGCTCCTTCTCCACCTTCGGGAAGCTCACCGACTTGGCCCGGCACGGGTTGGTGGCGATCGCGCCGTCGTCAACTGCCGCGTCCAGCATCATGATCAGGACGGAGCCGTACCAGCCGATGCTGGACGGTGCGAACCCTTCGTCCTGGAGTCGCCTCACCCAGCGCTTGATCGTGGTCGGCTTGAGCGCCCGGAGCTCCAACTTCCCCAGGCGGGCCACGATGTGGTTGCGAACCACGCCGTCGTAGCGCTCCAAGGTGGTCGGGCCGGGAGTGACGGCCTCCAGCCACGCCTCGGCGTACTCGGCCACGGTCTTCTTCCCGGCGTTCGGGTCGATGTAGGTGCCGCCCTTGAGCGTGACCTTGAGCTCGGCGGCGCGGTCGTCGGCCTTCGTCTTGAGCTCGAAGTCCTCCTTGCGCTGGGTGCCCTCGGGGTCGCGGTAGCGGACCTGCCAGCGCTTGCCCTTCCCGTGCTCGGCGGTCGGGTACTTGCCCTTGTGCTCTCGGCACTCCTTGTCGGTCGGGCGGGGGTAGGACTTGTGCCAGGTGTCATAGACGGTCGCCATTCGGCTCCTTCGGTCGAGGGCATGGGGATATGCAGCCGGGTGGTCGGCGGTGTGGTGGTGGGGGGGATTTTCCTCGCGGGTGAACCACAGATCCGATAAGCCGCGATCAACGCTGGCTTCGGGTGGGTGTTGGATATTCATCGACTGGCGACCGTTTGGCAAATGGACGGTGCTCGATAGTCCCGTCAGTGCCAGATGGTGCCAAATAGTGTCGGATAGTCCCGGGAAATCCGCGCCTCTTCACGAGTAGCGGCATGCGTCCGCGCTTACGGCAGTGACCTGGGCTCGTAGCCTCGCTGGTGGCCGCCCAGGCGTGCTGGCCGGGCGCGCATCAAGATCTTTTTTGCGATCTCCGCGAAGTCCTTGCATGCGAGATATTCCGGCTCGTAGCGTCGTTCCTGGCGCCGTCGCCTGCGGGGTGGCGACCACGTGCACCCAGCACGGCGTGCGGTTCTCGGCCCTTTTTAGGTGCCGAGCCGCCGACCGGGCATACTGCCCGGATCGCGTTTGCAGGAGGCTCCCGTGAGGGGGTCCGGCCTCTTTTTTGGAAATTGGCCGACCTCCTGCTGAACTTCCACCGCTCACCCGAGTCGGCGGCCCGAAAGGGACCGCCTATTTCGACCTGCCCTTTGTTCCCTGCCCATCGGAGATTCGTGACCAAGCCCATCCGCGCCACCACTACCGACCGCCGTCCGTTGGCCACCGCCCAGGAGCTCGCAGACCACCTGCAGGTTCCCCTCGACACCCTCTACGGGTGGAAGCACCGGGGCCAGGGGCCCAAGGCGATCAAGGTCGGCCGGCACCTGCGCTACCGCTGGACGGAGGTGGAGGTATGGCTGGACGACCTGAGCGCAGGTCGCGCCGCCGCCTGAGCCCTGCACGGTCAGCTTCCGTCCCCGTCGCCCAGCGCGTCGGCGGACCGTACGGCACTTCCCCACATCACCGCTCAACTCGGCGGTCCCGGATTCCACGGTCCGGGACCGCAGTTAGGAGACTCCTTGGAGAGCATGCCTTCCACACCTTCCACGGGACCGGTGTCGGTCCCGGTCCGGTCGCCCGTGCCGGTGCCCGCCGATCCGCAGCAGTGCCAACTCGTCAACGGGGCCGCCCTCGATTCCGGGGACGGCCGTGGTCCGTCCGCTGCGGACGGACCGGACACGGGGACCGGCCCCGGGGACGGTCCGCAGTCTGTGGCGGAACACGGGGACCGGTCCCGGACCGTTCCGGTGGTCGGTGGTCCACAGGCGCGGACCGAGCGGACCGTTCCGCCGGACGGGGACGGACCGGCGGACCAGCCTGCGGGTCCGTCCCGGACCGCCGGTGCGCAGACGGGGACCGTCCGGATCGGCGGTCCGGTGACGGGGACCGCGGTCGCGGACGGTCCGGTCCCGTCCGGTCCGCCGGATGACGGTCCGGTGGTCCGGGACGGTCCGGAGGCGGTCCCCGTGGTCCGCGCGGACCTGGGCGCGGTGCTGCTGGACGAGCTGCGGTCCACGCTCGCCCGGTATGTGGTGCTGCCGTCCTCGCATGCGCTGGACGCGGTGACGCTCTGGGTGGCTGCCACGCACGGACAACCGGCGTGGCAGCACGCGCCCCGGTTGGCGGTGGTCGGTCCGGCCAAGCGCTGCGGTAAGTCGCGGCTGCTGGACATCGTCACCGAGACGGTCCACGACCCGCTGATCACGGTGAACGCCAGCCTGCCCGCAGTCTTCCGCTCGATCACCGAGGACCCGCCCACCCTGCTGGTCGATGAGGCCGACACGCTGTTCGGCACCTCGAAGGCCGCCGAGCGGAACGAGGAACTGCGCGGCGTGCTGAACGCCGGCCACCAACGCAACCGCCCTGCGGTGCGCATGGTCGGCAACGGGCCGGACATGAGGCCGGGCAAGTTCCCGACCTTCGCGATGGCCGCTCTGGCCGGTATCGGCGATCTTCCGGACACGATCATGGACCGCTCGGTGGTCGTCCGGATGCGCCGCCGCGCACCGGGCGAGAGCGTGCAGCCGTTCCGCTCAGCCCTCGACACCAAGCCGCTCCACGACCTGCGCGACCGCGTCGCAGACTGGTTCCGCCCGCTGCTGCCGAGGGCGGTGGGGATGCTGCCCGTCATGCCGGTGGCCGACCGTGCTGCCGACACGTGGGAGCCGCTGGTGATCGTCGCCGACCTGGCCGGCGGTCACTGGCCCGCCACCGCACGCGCCGCGTGCGCGGCGATGTGCGCTCACGAGGCCGGTTTGGACGAGGACGGGGACGGTGCCAAGATCCGGATCCTGCAGGACATCCGGACCGTGTTCACCACTCTCGGCGATCCGCCCGCGCTCGCCACCGCCACCCTCCTCGCCCAACTACGGGCGTTGGAGGAGGCGCCATGGGCGGAGTTCGGCGTCAGCGGTCTGACCGCGCGCGGACTGCAGCTCCTGCTCAAGGACTTCGGCGTCTCCTCGTCCAACATCCGCTTCCCCGACTCCCGGCAGGCCAAGGGCTTCGTCCGAAACGACTTCCTCGACCCGTGGCGGCGCTACTGCCCCGAGCCCGCGCCGCCGCAGGTCGAGGGCGGCAGCCTGGCCTGACCCCGGCCCGCCGAGCCCGTCCCACTCGTCCCACCCTCTGCGCTCTCACGCCCGTCCGGCTTGCCCGGGATGGGTGAGACGAGTGCAACCCCCTATCCCCAACCGAAGGAAGTCTCGCTTGACCACCACAACCACCAACTGCTGCACACTGCGTCCCATGCTGAGCGGTAGCGCCGCCGATCAGCTGGCCGCCGTGACCGCCCTCGCCGGGGATCTGATCGCCGACTACACCGACCTGCTGAAGTACGACCGCCTCACCCGCCACCCCGACCTCGTGGCTCACGACCTCGACCGGCTCAAGCTCGTCACCGGGCGCGTTCGCGGTGGTGTCCGCAAGGACCGCACTACCGGCACCCGGGCACCCCTGCCGGCCGGTGTCGCCTGTGCCGAGCACACCCGGGCCGTCGCCGTACACGCCGACGTCTGCGACTGCCCTGCCACCGCACAGGGCGCCCTCGTTCTCCTGCCCGAGTGCGGCCCTACCCACAGCGTGTCGACAACCTGAGCGCGGCCGTTCACGCCCGCACGGGCATTCGTCCACCCGTGCAGCGCCGCCCTCGGCCCGTGATGGCGTCCCGCTGAGTGGTGTAGCAGGGATCTTGGTGTAGCCCCTGGTCATGAAGGAGCCATCGCGCAACTCTCCGAGTAGGAAGGCTCGTTGAGTGAGAGGTGCGCGATGGCCTTGTCCCAGTCTGACCTACTCCGCCTCATGGAGTCACTGCGTACGGCGGACGG
>NZ_JAHTKP010000130.1 GCF_019192735.1 Kitasatospora aureofaciens | reverse complement strand
GCTTCGACGCGGAGATCTCGGTGGACTGGGACAGCGCCTACTTCTACCGCGGGAAGGACCACCGGCACAGCGACGGCCACGGAGAGTTCGCCGCCTGGCTCGACCGGCACTTCGGCCTGCCCGTGACGGAGGACCCGGACGCCGTCGTTGCAGCAGCGCAGGCGGAGCTGGGGCAGCGGTTCACCGACTGGGCTCAGCCCTTCCTGCCCGGCTGACCGGTACCGGGCTGACTTCACACCGCCCGCGAGCACCAGCGCCTCCACCCCAACCCCAGCCGGCAGAACTACACCCTCACCTCGCAGGCCAGCTCCCGCAGCCGCTGCGTCGTGGTCCTCGACCGCCACGCCTCGCTGACCAGCGCTTCTATCTCCATCGCACCCTTCCAGCGTCGTCGTCGAACGGGTCATGACCCCAAGCGCCCGTGCACATCTCCTGTGGTGCCGTCCTGGCCCGCCATCCAGGGAGAACCGTAGCCAAGGGAATGACATCACCTGGCTTTCATTCGGGGTGGGGGTGGCCAGTGACATTCATCGAGCAGACAGCCGCCCGTGGACACCGGCCGCGTCGCCGGTGCATATCCCGGTCCTGGTCCGGTGAATGACGATGGGTGCGGTTCCTCTGGAGGGAAGGGTCGAGCTGGGAGTGCGCTGACCTGGCGCCCCGGCCGACTCCTGCGGGCGGCACCCCCACGCCAGCTGTACTCCTAGCCGCTACCAGGGCCACCACCTGGGTTTGGCGAGGTCCTTCAAGCCCTCCCTTGCCCGGTCCACGTGCTCTTGCAGGTAGGGGTAGTCGATGCCGGCGAAGCGGGTGACGACGTAGTTCCACTGGGCGGCCGCCTCGTCGCGCCGCTTCAGCTCCATGAGGACGCTGCCCAGATTGGCCGCCCCGCAGGCCACGAATTCCAGGACGCTGGGTCGTGTGTCATTACCGAAGCGGTTTACCAACCGGCTCCAGGCGGCCATCGCCTCCTGGTTTCGACCTTCCTCCTGCAGGGTGCAGCCGTAGTTGAGAGCCCCCTTGGCCAACTCCTCGCTGACCACGGTCTCGTCCTCGGAGAGATCCCAGGGCCGGTAGTCGATCCGGCCGGCCAGCTCATCGAGTGCCTGTAGCCGTTCGGCCCTGCGGTTGAGCTTGTCCAAGGCGATGGCCTTGCCGCCCCATGCGACCGCCAGATTACGTCGAAAGGTCTCCTCCGGCCATCCCTCGAACATGTCGATGGCCTGCTGGTAGCGGGCCAGAGTCCGATCCAGGGAGTCGTGAGACATACAGATGTAGGCACCCCAGGTCAACGCATCGGCGACGCTGCGCGCCACCATGGGATCACGGCTGTCCCGAAAACGCGCAATCAGATCGTCGTAGGTGGCCAGCGCCTGCGACCATCCCGAGTGGCCAGCTTGCAGTTGCAACGCCTTGCCTGCTTCGAACATGGCGGCGGCAGCGGTGCGGTCATCCGCGTTGGTGATGGTCATCGACTGTTTCTTCCCTATCCTGCTTGGGCATTCGTGTGTCGGCGCCGAAACCGGCTGTGCGGCGGCCGCGCGAGCAGGCACCTCTGCGGAGCCTGGGAGTGCATCAACTGGCACGCCGGTCACCGCTCGTACTGCCAGTTCGTCCAGTAGCTTCTCATCGGATCGTGCCGTTCGCGCAGGTGGCCCCATCGGATCCGGACCGGCTCAAGCGGTCGGTCAGGAAGGCGAGAATCTCGTCCTTGGCCTTGAGTGTGGGATGTCCGTCCTCGTCGACGAGGTGGGCGGTGACAACGCTGTGGGGGGATCCGACCATGTCGCGGAAGAACGGGGGCGGGTTCGTGTTCGCAGAACTGCCCGGAAGGACGCGGCCGTCGAAGGCGTCGCCGAGCAGTGCTTGGTACGCGGCGAAACGCTGCCCGGTGCACCAGCGATCGTCGTCGAAGCGGTAGGCGAGGATCTTCAGCCCGTCGCGCGCGATGCGGTCTCGGACCGCGCGCGCGTCCTCGTCGCTCATCTCGAGTCCGGCGGGATCGTCCAGCGGCAGTGACGGGTGGTTGACCACTGGCGCGATGACAGCCGGCTCAATCGCCATGGTGAGTGCGAAGTTGCCGGTGAAGCACAGTCCGATCGCACCGACTCCCGATCCGCCGCACTCGGCGTGAGCTTGGCGGGCCAGCCCGCGCAGCCACGCCACGACGGGGCTGGTGCCGGCCCTGGCGAAGGCACGGAACTCGGCACTGACACACGCGCGACGGATGACCCCCTCACCACCCTCGACCGTGGGATAGGCGCCGTCGACCCCGAAGAGTGAGGGGACGTGGACGGTGAAGCCCGCATCCCGCACCCACCGCGCGAGCCGAAGGACGTCAGGACTGATACCGGGCATCTCCGGCATCAACACGACGGCTGGCCCAGAACCCGCGGCATACACCGTCTTCACCACCCCGTCCACGTCCACCAGCCGGCGGGAGAAGTCTGTGATCGCGTCGTCAAGATGTCCGTCGGGAGCGCTCATGGCGACAGCTTGGACTGATGTACCCGCACACGGCGATAGGCTGGATCGCCATGTAGAGGGGTGATATCGCCAAAGATGTGACGGTCAGGAGGCGAGCGTGAGCGCGCTGCGGGTTGGTGTCCTGGCCTATCCAGGCTGCTTCGCGTCCGAGGTGTTCGGAGTGCCCGATCTGTTGACGATGGCCACGCACGTTGCCGGCCCGGACCGCGCCGGCTACGAGGTTTCGGTTGTTTCGCCTCGTCGTCGCGTCGCCGCATCGGGTGGCGCGGCGTTGGCCGTCTCTCCGATGCGCGAGGTCGACGTTCTTGTCGTGCCGGGGTTCGAGCTCGTGCCGGGCCTCGACGTGGACGCGAAGCTCGCAGCCCTCACCCCTGAAATCGCGGCGATCCGCTCACACGCCGCTGCGGGTAACGTCGTCGTCTCGATCTGTGTCGGTGCGTTCCTTCTCGCCGAGGCAGGGCTTCTCAACCAACGCCGGGCCACGACGGCATGGCTCCTCGCCGACGAATTGGCTCGACGCTGTCCCGAGACTGAAGTCCGACCCGAACGTCTAGTCGTCACCGACAAGGGAGTGACGACGACGGCGGCCTTCAGCGCCATGTACGACTTCGCGCTGGAACTGATCCGCCAACACAGCGGAGCCGAGGTGGCGCGGACAACCGCGCGGGTGGCGCTCGTCGACGATGCGCGGTCGTCCCAGACTCCATATGTCGACGTGCGACTTCTTCCGCAGCCCGGAAACGAGTTCTCCCGCAGGGTGATGCGGCGCCTCGACCAGAACCTCGCCGCCCGATACGACCTCGCCGCGTTGGCGGACACATTCAGGGTCAGCACTCGGACGCTGCTGCGGCGCTTCGCAGACGAGACTGGCCAGAGCCCTCTCGAGTACCTACAGTCATCGCGCGTCCGTCGTGCCCGCCACCTCCTTGAGACCACGGACCGAACCGTCGCCAGCATCTCCACCGCGGTCGGGTACATGGACTCCGGAACCTTCGCTGCTCTCTTCGCCAAGCACACCGGACGGCGCCCAAGGGACTACCGTGCAACCTTCCGGCGTGGTACCAACTGACGCCGGTCTTCCCTGGTGCGAGGTCGCCGGACTCCAGCGCGAAGTTCGTTGGCTGGGTGATGGTCATGCGCTCGGCGAAATCCTCGTCCGCATGAGGAGACCGTCGCGAAGCATCGTGCTCGCTTCGACCCCGAGAACTCACCCGCCGTCTCCATGAAGTTCCCCCACGGAACTGGACAACCTGATACTGGGACGGTTGAGTCCGCGAACGAGATCCTGGTAACAGCCGCGGCCTTCTTCGCGAAGGAGATCGTGAAGTAGGCGCTCTGTGCCTTTCATCGATGCGGAGAAGGCCACCGAGGCGAACCCCGATGGCTATAGCGTCGCGCGGCTGTGCCGCGTGATGGGCATCAACCGCTCCACCTATTACGCGTGGCTCACATCACGGCCCGCCATCGCCGAACGGCAGCGCGCCGAGGACGAGTTGGCGGGGCGGATCCGGGAATCCACTCCAGCTCCCGGGGCGCCTACGGTGCCCCGCGCGTGCATGCCGAGTTGCGGTGAGGCGGCCATGCGATCAACCGGAAGAGGGTCGAGCGGATCACGCGCGAGCGCGATATCCGCGGCATCACCCGCCGTCGGCGCCGCCACCTGACGAGGCAGGACTCCAAGGCAGCCCCGGCCCCGGACCTGGTCGGGCGCGACTTCACCGCTGCTCGGCCCGGCACGAAGCTGGTCGGCGACATCACGTATCTGGCGACGATGGAGGGCCGGTGGTACCCGGCCACGGTCATCGACCTGGCGACCCGCGAGGTGATCGGGTACGCGATGGCGGACCACCGCCGGGCCGAACTGGTCGCTGACGCCCTGCGCATGGCGGCCGGCCGCGGCGGTCTGCAGCCCGGCTGCATCATGCACACCGACCGCGGAAGTGAATACACGAGTGGTGAATTCCGCAGGGAGATAAGGAAGTTGAACTTGAGGCAGAGCATGGGACGAACCGGTATGTGCTACAACAACGCCGCAGCCGAGAGCTTCTTCGGCCTGCTCAAAGCGGAGATCGGCACCACGATCCGGGAGAGCCGCGAGGCCGCCAGAGCCGACGTGTTCCGCTTCATCGAGGGACCCTGTTGCCCAATTGGGTGAACCCTTCGCGATTTCGCACCTGGATGTGTCCTGGACGGAAAGATCGTTCTTCAGCGGTCTGATCCAGGGTGCGTCGTTCGGCCGCGGAACGGGGTGGAGTGGTGTCGATGGGGTCGAGATCAGGGGCAGAGGTCCCGCAGGTGACACGGCAGGTGGCCCTCGCTGCCTTCCCCAAAGGCTGTCTGGCGATGAGGGTCCGGGACGAGCTCGGCCCGCTGTTCGAAGACGAGGTGTTCAGGTCCGCCTTCGGTGTCCGAGGGGTCGTGTCCCATGAGGTGGTGTAGTGGTCGTGCGCCAACAGTCATGAAGTAGGCGGGAGTTCGTCGCGACCGGGGTCGGCGGGGTAGATCCTTTCCATGCTGGCCTCGGGCAGGTAGCGGCGGGG
>NZ_JAHTKP010000012.1 GCF_019192735.1 Kitasatospora aureofaciens | reverse complement strand
TCCTCGCTAGTGTTATTTCAAAAGGAATCTCCAACCCCGATCAAGTGATCGAGGCCGGGGATGTCAACATATCTGGCGTTGACTTTTGGCACGCTGTTGAGTTCTCAAGGAACGGACACTTCCTTCGGACCGCCTTCCAGCGGGCCCTCCGGGCGCTTCGTTCTTTCGTGTTTCCAGCTTATCAGATGTTTTCCGCTCCGTTTTCCGGGGCTTCGTCATCCAACTCGCCGGTGTCTTCGGGGACTTGATGTCCCGTCCGACGTTTCAAACTCTAGCCGATCCCCGCTCCGAAAAGCGAATCCGGCCGCAATCCAATTAACCGCGCACGCCGAATACGCACCGAGCCGCGACAAGACGCGACCCAGCCCGAACCGGGAAGTGGTGTTTCAGAGGATTGGCCGCCCCGGGACCGTCCGCGCCAATGCGTGTCCGGTGCTCCCTGCCGAGCGACTAGAGAACACTACCCCTGTCCGATGCCGGAGGCAAACCGGCTCCGGAGACGATCCGCGTGCAGAGCGGGCGGCCGGCCTTCACGTACTCGCCGTTGGGGTGGTCGTTGCCGGTGACCCAGTGCCGGGCGGTGGCCTCGTCGCGGCCGCCGTCGCTGTGGCGGCGGAGCAGGCGCTCCTCGCGGAGGGCGTCGTCGGTCTCGACGTACCAAAGTTCGCGGAGCAGGCGGCGGGCGTCCGGCCAGGGGGTGTCGGTGGACGCGAGGTAGTTGCCCTCGGTGATGACGAGGCGGGCGTGCGGGCGGACGACATGGCGGGCGGCGACCGGTTCGTCGAGGGTGCGGTCGAAGTCGGGGACGTAGATGTCCTGGAAGCGGTCGATCGCGATCCGGCGGAGCAGGGCGACGTAGCCGTGGGCGTCGAAGGTCGCGGGTGCGCCCTTGCGGTGGGTGAGGCCGAGGCGGTCGAGCTGGGCGGCGGAGAGGTGGAAGCCGTCGAGCGGGACGTAGGCGGCGCTGCCGGGGCCCTCGGCCCGCTCCACCTCGGCGACCAGGTGCCGGGCCAGGGTGGACTTGCCGGCGCCGGGCGGGCCGGCAAGTCCGAGGATCGTGCGGGCGTTGCTGCCCGGGCCCCGGAGGAGTCCGAGGGCGAGGTCGGTGAGGCGGTCCTCGTTCATGGCCGCACCCTACTCACCGCCGGGCGCGGGCCTCACCGCTCGGCGAGGGCGGGCACGTCCAGGGTGAGGGTTCCGGCATCGGCGTCGAGCAGGGCAGGGACACCGAGCGGGACGGTCAGCGTGGACGGGCAGTGGCCGAAGCCCAGCTCCCAGATCACCGGTATGCCGAGCGGGCCGAAGCGGTCGAGCATGACCTCCCGGACGCGGTCGAGCCGTCCGCAGCCGTCCCAGGAGCCGAGCGCGATGCCGGCGACGCCGTCGAACGCGCCGGAGCGCAGGAACTGGGTGAGGAGCCGGTCGAGCTGGTACGGGTGCTCGTTGACGTCTTCCAGGATCAGGATGCTGCCGGCATAGGAGGGACGGGCGGCGGGCGTACCCCGCTCGGCCGCGAGGACGTGGACGCAGCCGCCCGCGGTGATGCCTCGGGCCCGGCCGGGGACGAGCGCGGTGGCGGTGGGTGAGGTGAGCACGGTGGTGGCCGCGGGCTCGAAGAGGGTGCGGCGCAGGTGCTCGGCGGTCGGTCCGTCGGTGATGAAGGAGCCTGCTGCGCTCATCGGCCCGTACAAGGTGGCGATGCCGAGCTTCTGGGCGAAGGCCTCGTGCAGGGAGGAGACGTCGCTGAAGCCGATCAGCACCTTGGGCGGGACGGCCCGCATGGCGTCCCAGTCGAGCAGGTCGACGATGCGGTGGACGCCGTAGCCGCCACGGGCGCAGATGACCGCGTCGACGGTGGGGTCCAGCCAGGCGGCCTGGAGGTCGGCGGCGCGGTCGGCGTCGGTGCCGGCGAGGTAGCCGAGGGTGGGGTGGGTGTCGAGGACGTGCGGGGCGACGGTGACCCTCAGGCCCCAGGAGCGCAGGATCGCGCAGCCGTCGGTGAGCCGCTGGGGGTCGATGGGGCCACTGGTGGCGACCACGACGATGTGGTCACCGGGGCGCAGGTGCGGCGGGCGGGTCAGCCCTCGGTCGGGCGTGGTCGGGTGCTGGTCCATGGGCCAAGTCGCCTTTCCGGGGTGACGGCGTGACGGTGACGGCGTGACGGTGACAGGGTGGCGGGGTCGCGGTGACGGGGTGCCGAGGTGACGGTGCGTCGGGTGATGCGGGCGGCCCCGGCGCTGCGGAGGCCGCCCGGTGACGATATGCCCTTGCGTCGACGGCCCGATGTCCGGGGACCGAAGATGCGGGGGAGGTTCTTCAGATCGCCCCCATCACGGCCCTGACCTCGGCGAGGGTGGCGTCAGCGACGGCGTTGGCGCGGTCGGGGTCGAGGCCGGCCGCGAGGTAGTCGAGGACGAGGTTCTCGGTGTGCTCGGCGAGCCGGTCGGCGATGTCCCGGTCGGTGATCACCAACGGCACCCCGAGCTCCACCAACCAGGACGCGGTGCTCGGCGGCGCGCTCTGGAAGACGCTCGGCGCGGTCAAGTCCGGTCAGGCGCAGCCGGTTTCGGACGAGACCTGGTTCCTCAGGCTCGGCGTCACTGCCGCCAACGTCGTACTCGCCGACCTCAAGGGCTTCGTCGCGCCCGGCACTTGAGCCGACACGCCCGGTAGGGGACGGATGGTGGAGCCGCCCGATCGGGGAAGCACGCAGGGAAATGCCGCTTGGAGCTGATCGCGCGGTGCGGCAGGATCGTCGGGACCGTCCCCCGAAGGGCCCGTGCCGATGACCTCGCTCCACTCCACCCCGACCGACCCCTCCCTGCCCGGCCCACCCGCGGACCACGCCCGGACCGCACCCCTGCCCGCCGCACGCTGCTCCATGGTGACGGCCGCCGACCCTGGCCCGGCCGGTCCGCCGCTGCCCGGCGCGGCCGGCGGTGCCCGCGACGACTCGGTGCCGCGCCCGCGCTGCGGCGCCGACGGTGACGACGCCGATGGGGGTGGCGCCGACAGGGGTGGCGGCGACGCGGCGGCGGCCGACACCGCGGGTGGCCGGACGACGGCCCGGCTGCGGGCCGCGCTCGCCGAACGGCTGCGGATCGCGTACGACCAGGGGCGCTCGATCAACGAGCTGGCCGCCGCCTGTCGGCGGCCGGCGTCGGAGGTGCACGCGCTGCTCAACGAGAGCGCTCCGGTCTACGAGAGCGCTCCGACCGGTCGGGCGAGTGGGTGGGCCGAGCACGGCGGGAGCGCCTACGCGCAGCCGGCCGGACCGGTGGACGGCGAGCCGTCCGTGCCGGTGTTGCGGGCCGTCCGCGAGAAGCTGCGGAGCACCGCGACCCGGCGCCCCTCGCCCTCACGTCGGCTGCGCCGGATGCACCCGCAGGCTGCCGCGACCGGGCAGGAGGCGGCCGAACGGGAGACGGCCGTCCAGAACGGGGGCGCAGCACAGGCCGGCGCTGTGCAGGACCGGACCGTACGGGGCGCGGGCATGAGGGACGCTGGCGCGCCGTCGGTGCCCGAACGGGTCGGCCATACCCGGACGGTGATGGCTCGACAGCCGTCCGAGGACCCCGAGGCGGCCCCCGCCGAGACGCCGCTCGGGATCCTGATCGGCGGCAGCCCGCACCAGGCCGAGGCGGTCGGCCGCCCGGAGGAGCGGGCGCCGATCCGGGTGGCCGCGGAGCCGGTCCGGATCGGGCGCGGCACCAGCCTGGTCGTGCTGCCCTCCTGGCGGCCTGCCATCGCCGTCTCGGTGCCGACCGAGCTGCTGCTGTCCGCCACCGGGCTCTCCTTCGAGCAACTGGCCGGCGCGCAGCTGACCGTGCTGATCAACCCCGGTGCGCTGCACGACCGGGAGTTGGACCTGCGCGGCTGGCAGGCCGGGCGCGGGCGGCGGGGCGGGCGGCCTTAGCGGTGGACGCCCTTGGCGGGGGCGGCCGGCCCTGACGCCGGACGTCAGCCGGCCACCGGGATGTTCGGGATGTAGCCGAGGTCGACGGGCGCCGGTTCGCGGCCGTCGACGACCCAGCCCGTCCGAACCGGGGCGAGCAGATCCGGGAGCCGGGGCGGCCAGAGCGCGTCGGCGTTCGG
This sequence comes from Kitasatospora aureofaciens, assembly GCF_019192735.1. Taxonomy (GTDB): domain Bacteria; phylum Actinomycetota; class Actinomycetes; order Streptomycetales; family Streptomycetaceae; genus Kitasatospora; species Kitasatospora aureofaciens_A. The sequence continues at coordinate 189,177 of NZ_JAHTKP010000012.1, read as the reverse complement.
GTCGGCGAGGTCGGCCGGGGTCCACCAGCGCCAGTCGAGGATCCGGTCGGCGGCGTGCACAGCGCTGACGTCACCGACCGGACCGCGGTGCGGTCCGCGGGCGAGGTAGATGTGCTCGTGCTGGCGGACCGGGGTGCCGTGCCAGGTGAAGTCGTGTTCCCACGTGCAGAGCAGCGGGCCGGGTTCGAGGTCGGTCCACCCGGTCTCCTCCCAGAGTTCGCGGCGGGCACCGGTCCACGGGGTCTCGCCGGCCTCCAGCCCGCCGCCCGGCATCGTCCAGTGCACGCCGACCTCGGAGTTGTCCGAGCGGAGCAGGAACACCGAGCCGTCCTCGGCCAGGACCACCGTCCGGGCCGCCTGCCGGGGAACGCGTTTGCGGGGTCGCAGCAGTCGTCGCATCGGATCACTCTCGCAGCGCGCGGCCGGGGCCGTCGAGGTGATCCACGAAAAGGCGGCTGACCGGCACGGACGGTAGCCGTACCCTGACGCCCATGCCTGTACCCGCGATCATCTTCCCCTCCGACCCGTTCAACCCGCGCCGGCCCGACCCGCACTTCGCCTGGGAGGCCCGGCTGTTGCAGGAGTTGGGCGGCGAGCACCACCTGATCGACCACGACGCCCTGCTCGCCGGGCAGGCCGAGGAGGCGGTCCGGCGGGTGCCGCAGGGCAGCGGCCCGCTCTGGTACCGGGGGTGGATGATGCCGTCCGCGTCCTACGCCGCCTTCGGCGCCGCACTCGCCGGGCGCGGTGGGGAACTGCTCACCTCCGCGGCCGGCTACGCGACGGCGCACGAACTGCCCGGCTGGTACGGCGTGTTCGACGGGGCGACGCCGCCGAGCGTGTGGATTCCGTCGGCCGGAGCTGTGGCGCCCGGGCCGGAGGAGCTGGCGGAGGCCGTGGCCCGGCTGGGCGGGCACGGGCCGGCGATCGTCAAGGACTACGTGAAGTCGCGCAAGCACGAGTGGCACGAGGCCTGCTACGTCCCGGAGTTGGCCGATCTGGCAGCCGTCGGGCGGGTGGTGGCGCGGTTCGTCGAGCTGCAGGGCGAGTTCCTGGCCGGCGGGGTGGTGCTGCGCCGGTTCGAGGAGTTCGAGCGGGCTCCCGACGGTGACGCCGCCGCGGACGTACGGCCGGTGGAGGCCCGGGTCTGGTGGCTGGACGGCGAGCCGGTGCTGGTCGGGCCGCATCCGGACGCGCCGCACCACGAGGTCGATCCGGACCTGACCGGCGTCCGCTCGCTGGTCCGGACGCTCGGCTGCCGGTTCGTCACCACCGACCTCGCCAGCCGGGCCGACGGCTCCGGCTGGCGGGTGGTCGAGGTCGGTGACGGGCAGGTGAGCGACCTGCCGCGCGGGATCGACGCGTCCGGGCTGCTGTCCTCGCTGATCGCGGCCTGACGTCGGGCGCAGCCCGGGTTCCGGCCTACCCGGCGGCCACCGCCTCCTCGACGGCCGGGGCGTGCCCGTCCGCTCCGGCCACTCTGTCTGCGCCGTCCGCGCGGTCCGTTCCGTCCGCGATGAACGCGTGCCAGAGCCGGGCGTACGCCCCGCCCCGGGCGAGGAGTTCGGCGTGCGTGCCGTCCTCGACCACCCGGCCGTGGTCCAGCACCACGACCCGGTCGGCGCGTTCGGCGGTGGTGAGGCGGTGGGCGATCACCAGGGTGGTGCGCCCGCCGCTGAGCCGGTCCGCGGCGTGGTTGACCGCCGCCTCGGTGGCCAGGTCGAGCGCCGCGGTGGCCTCGTCGAGGAGCAGGATGTCCGGGTCGACCAGCTCGGCCCGGGCCAGGGCGATCAGCTGGCGCTGGCCCGCCGAGAGGTTGCGTCCACGGCCCGTCACCTCGTGGTCGTAGCCGCCCGACAGCCGGACGATCATGTCGTGCGCGCCGACCGCCCGGGCCGCCGCCTCCACCTCGGCCGCCGAGGCGTCGGGCCGGCCGTACGCGATCGCCTCGCGCACCGTGCCCGCGAACAGGTACGCCTCCTGCGGCACGACGCCCAGCCGGTGGCGGTACTGCGCGAGGTCGTACCGGGTGAGGTCGACCCCGTCCACCCGGACGGTGCCCTCGGTCGCGTCGTAGAACCGGGCGACCAGCTTCACCAGCGTCGACTTGCCGGCCCCGGTCTCGCCGACCAGGGCCACCGTCTGACCGGCGGGTATGTGCAGGTCCACACCGGTGAGCACGTCCGGGGCGCCGTCCGCGCCGCCGTTGTAGGCGAAGCCGACACCCTCGAAGGAGATCTCGCCGCGCAGCCCCTTCTCGACCGGCACCGGGTCGGCCGCCTCGGCGGTGGTGGTCGGGGTGCGCAGCAGCTCCCGGATCCGGCCGAGGCCGACCGAGGCCTGCTGGTAGCCGTCGAACACCTGGGAGAGCTGGTTCACCGGCGCGAAGAACAGGTCGATGTAGAGCAGGTAGGCGACCAGCGCACCGACCGTCAGGGTGCCGGCGTCGACCCGGGCGGCGCCGACGATCAGCACCAGCGCGGCGGCCACGCTGGAGAGGAACTGGACGAACGGGAAGTACAGCGAGATGTACAGCTGCGCCCGGACCCGGGCCTCCCGGTAGGCGACGCCCCGGGCGACGAAACGGTCGGTGTTGGCGTCCAGGCGGCGGAAGGCCTGGACGATCCGCATGCCGGCCACGTTCTCCTGCAGGTCGGCGTTGACGGTGCTGATGAGGTCCCGGGAGATCTCGTACTGGTCCCGGGACTTCTTGCGGAACACCAGGGTGGCGATCACCAGCAGCGGCAGCACCGCGAAGACCACCAGGGCCAGGCCGGCGTCGATGATCAGCAGGGCGGCGAAGATCCCGGCGAAGGTCAGCAGGCTGACCACGGCGGTGACCACGCCGGTCTGCAGGAAGGACGTCAGCGAGTCCAGGTCGGTGGTCATCCGGGTCATGATCCGGCCGGACAGCTCGCGCTCGTAGTAGTCCAGGCCGAGCCGGTTGAGGTGGGCGAAGATCCTGAGTCGGAGCGTGTAGAGCACGCGCTCGCCGGTGCGTCCGCTGACCCGGTTCTCGGCGCTCTGCACCAGCCAGTCCAGCAGGACGACCACGAGCGCGGCCAGCGCAGCGACGGCGACCCCGGACATCAGGGCCTTGCTGACGCCCTCGTCGATGCCGTGCCGGATCAGGACCGGCAGCACCAGGCCGGCGCCCGCGTCCAGGGCGACCAGCAGCAGGGCGAGGGTGAGCGGGGCGCGGAAGGGGCGCAGCAGGCGGCGGAGGGTGAAGTCCGGGTCGCCGGCCTCGGCCTCGGCGCGGGAGATGGCCGGGGTGTCGGTGGCGGGCGGGAGGGCGGCGACCTTGTCCAGCAGGTCGGGGTCGGCGGTGCGGGCCGCCTTGACCAGGGCGGGGGTGGGGAGGTCGGTCCTTGCCCGGTCGCCCGGTGTGTCTGCTTCGGGTGCGTCTGCGGCGGGAGTGTCCGATGCCGGTGCGTGTGCCGCCAAAGCGGCTGCGGTGGGCTGTGGGGCGGGCTGCTCGGCCTCGGAACGGCGGGGCGGCCGACCGGCCTCCGGGTCGGTGATCAGGGCCCGGTACTGGGAACAGCGGGCTTCGAGTTCCTCGTGGGTACCGATGTCCAGCAGCCGGCCGTGGTCGAGCACGGCGATCCGGTCGGCCAGTTGGAGCGTCGACCGGCGGTGGGCGATCAGCAACGTGGTGCGGCCGGCCATGACCGAGCGCAGCGCGTCGTGGATCTCCGCCTCGATCTGCGGGTCCACGGCGGAGGTCGCGTCGTCGAGCAGCAGGATCCGGGGGTCGGTGAGGATCGCCCGGGCCAGGGCTATGCGCTGGCGCTGGCCCCCGGACAAGGTCAGGCCCTGCTCGCCGACCTTGGTGTCGTAGCCGTCCGGCAGCTCGCGGACGAACTCGTCGGCCTGGGCTGCACGGGCCGCCGCGACGATCTGCTCGTCGGTGGCGTCGGGCCGGCCGTACGCGATGTTGGTGCGGACCGTCTCGGAGAACAGGAAGCTCTCCTCGGGGACGATGCCGACGGCCGCGCGGACCGAGTCGAGAGTGAGGTCGCGCAGGTCATAGCCGTAGAGGCGGACGGCGCCGGCCGTCGGGTCGTAGAACCGGGGCACCAGCTGGGCCACCGTCGACTTGCCGGAGCCTGAGGCGCCGACCAGGGCCAGGGTCTCGCCGGGGGCGAGGGCGAGGCTCAGGCCGTGCAGGACAGGTGAGGGGTGGTCGGGGTCGTAGCGGAACTCGACCTGGTCGAACTCCAGCGCCACGTCGGAGGTACGGGGGCCGACGGTGGTGGCCGGGCGGGTGCTGCCGTCCTCGGCCGTCCTGCCGTCCGGGGTTTCGGCCGTGCTGCCGTCCTCGGCTGTGCTGCCGCCCGGGGCGCTGGGGGCCTGGTCGGTGAAATCGAGGGTGCGCGCGTCCGGACGGTCCTGGACCAGCGGGCGCTCGTCGATCAGCTGGAGGACGCGCTCGACGCCCGCCCGGGCCTGCTGGCCGACGGTGATGACCATGGTGAGCATCCGCACCGGGCCGGTCATCTGGGCGACGTAGGTGGAGAAGGCGACGAAGGTGCCGAGCGAGACCTGCCCGTCGACGGCCAGCCAGCCGCCGAAGGCCATCACCGCTACCTGGGCGAGCGCGGGTATCGCCTGCATCGCCGGGTTGTAACGGGCGTTGAGCCGGATCGAGCGGAGGCGGGCGGCGAAGAGGTGCCGGGAGGCGCCCTCCAGCTTGTCCAGCTCCTGCGCCTCCTGGCCGAAGCCCTTGACCACGCGGACGCCGCCGATCGCCTCGTCCACCACGCCCGCGACGGCGGCGGCCTCCTGCTGGGCGGCCCAGGTCGACGGGAACAGGCGTTTGCGGCTGAGCACGGTGACCCACCACAGCGCCGGGGCCATCACCAGGGCGACCAGGGTGAGCGGCGGGGAGAGCCAGACCATCACGGCCAGCGACATGACGAACATCAGCAGGTAGCCGGTCATCATCGGCAGCATCGAGAGCAGACCGTTGATCAGCTGGAGGTCGGACGTCGCGCGGCCGACCACCTGTCCGGTGTCCAGCCGGTCCTGGCGGTGACCGTCGAGCCGGCCGAGCGAGCGGAACAGGTCGCTGCGCATGTCGTGCTGGACGTCGAGCGCGAGCTGGCCGCCGTAGTAGCGGCGCACCTGGGTGCAGCCGAAGACGGCGGCGGCGGCGAGCAGCAGCACCACCGCCCAGGGGCCGAGCGGGCGGGAGTGGGTGGTGATGACGTCGTCGATGATCAGCTTGGTGACCAGCGGTACCAGCGCGGTGACGGCCATGCCGACGAGCGAGGCGCCGAAGGCGAGCAGCAGGCTGCGGCGGGAGCGCAGGCAGTAGCCGATCAGGCGACGCAGCCAGCCGGCCGCTTCCGGGCTCGCCCCGGGGGCAGGTGGCCCGCTCGGGGATTGCTCCACCGTGGATCCGTGAGTCTCAGGCATATTTAGGGACACTAACCATTTCGTCGGGTCGCCGCCATACCGTTTTCCGGCCGGGACGGGCTGAGGACTGGCTCGACGCGAGGCCCCGTCCAGGCGCGACGCAATGCCCGGCCCAGGCTCCGGCGGACTGACCAACAGCCTGCGGCCTGCAGTGATTCCCGATCGGGTGTACGCGCCGAACCCGCCTGCCCCGTCCGCCACCAGGCTCGCCGACCGGAGGCCGGACGCCCACCGGCCACGGGGCCGGCGAGTGCCGTTCTTTGGACCTAGACCCGGGGTCGGGCTGGGCTCAGCTCCAGGCGGGGCGCGGCTGCAGGCGGGGCTCAGCTCCAGGCGGGGCTCAGCTCCAGGCGAACCGTACGGCTCAGGCGCGGGCGGACGCCGAGTCGGCCGCTGCCGAGAACGCGCCGTGGGCGAGGGTGTGCAGCAGTGCGGCCATGCCGTCGCGCTGGAGGCCGGGGCGCTCGCCGTGGGCCGGGTTCGGGCCGAGGCTGTGCGGGGTCGAGTTGATCAGGCCGAAGACGGCGTGCACCGCGGCCCGGGCGACCGGCTCGGCGGTGGGCCCGGCCAGCGGCGGGTAGGCCTGCCGGACCACATCCACCCAGAGCTCGACGTAGCCGCGCTGGAGCCGGCGGACGGTACGGCGATCCTCTTCCTTGAGGTTCAGCAGTTCCCGGTCGTGCAGGGTGATCAGGTCGCGGTCGTTGAGGGCGAAGTCGACGTGGCCGCTGATCAGCGCGTCCAGCGCGGCGGCCGGACCGTCGCCGCTGCCCGCCCGGCGCCGCCCCTCCTCCAGCAGGCGCTCGCTGATGCCGATCAGCAGGTCGGCGAGCATCGCGTCCTTCCCGGCGAAGTGCCGGTAGAGGCCGGGGCCGCTGATGCCGACGGCTTTGCCGATCTCGTCCACGCCGACGCCGAGGAAGCCCCGGGCGGCGAAGAGTCGCGCGGCCTCCCGGCGGATCTGGTCGCGGCGTGGGAGCGCGGAGGCTTCGGGGACGTTCGGCATGCTGCCCATCGTAGACAGTCGGGTTATCGGCCGTTAACCTGGGCACGTAAGTTAACGTTAATTAACGTGCGGGATCGTGGGCGCACCGAATCCGGCCGCCCGCCTACCTGGTGCCGAGGGCAAGGGAGCTCTTGGGAATGGTCATCTCAACCGCCGGCGTACCCACCGGCGTCCATGGCAGCGCAGCGCGCGGCAGCGCGGCGCCGGGGGCCGTACCGCCGGGAGCCGCCGCTCCCGCGCCCCGGCTCGGCACGGCCGTCGACCCGGCCTCCGAGGCCTACCGGTCCAACACCGAGGCGCACCGGGCGCTGGTCGCCGAGCTGCGCGAGAAGCTCGGTGCGGCCGCCCTCGGCGGTGGCGCCAAGGCCCGTGCCCGGCACACCGCGCGCGGCAAGCTCCTCCCCCGCGACCGCGTGGACACCCTGCTCGACCCGGCGTCGCCGTTCCTGGAGCTGGCTCCGCTGGCCGCCGACGGGATGTACGACGGCGCCGCGCCCGCGGCCGGGGTGATCGCGGGCATCGGCCGGGTCGCCGGGCGCGAGGTGGTGGTCGTCGCCAACGACGCCACCGTCAAGGGCGGCACCTACTACCCGATGACGGTCAAGAAGCACCTGCGCGCCCAGGAGGTCGCGCTGGAGAACCGCCTCCCCTGCATCTATCTGGTCGACTCCGGCGGCGCCTTCCTCCCGATGCAGGACGAGGTGTTCCCCGACCGCGACCACTTCGGCCGGATCTTCTACAACCAGGCCCGGCTCTCGGCCGCAGGCATCCCGCAGATCGCCGCCGTGCTCGGCTCCTGCACGGCCGGTGGCGCCTACGTCCCGGCGATGAGCGACCAGGCCGTCATCGTCCGCAACCAGGGCACGATCTTCCTGGGCGGGCCGCCGCTGGTGAAGGCCGCCACCGGCGAGGTGGTCACCGCCGAGGAACTGGGCGGCGGCGACCTCCACTCCCGGACCTCGGGCGTGACGGACCACCTGGCCGAGGACGACGCCCACGCCCTCTCCATCGTCCGCACGATCGTGGCCGGGCTCGGCCCGCGCCCCGCCAGGCCGTGGCCGCTCGCCTCGGTCGAGCCGCCGGCCGTGGACCCGGCCGGCCTGTACGGGGCCGTCCCGGTCGACCCGCGCACGCCCTACGACGTGCGCGAGGTGATCGCCCGACTGGTCGACGGCAGCCGGTTCGCCGAGTTCAAGGCCGAGTACGGCGCGACCCTCGTCACCGGCTTCGCCCGGATCCACGGCCACCCCGTCGGCATCGTCGCCAACAACGGCGTGCTGTTCTCCGAGTCCGCCCTCAAGGGCGCCCACTTCATCGAGTTGTGCGACCAGCGCGGCATCCCCCTCCTCTTCCTGCAGAACATCACCGGGTTCATGGTCGGCCGGCAGTACGAGGCGGGCGGCATCGCCAAGCACGGCGCCAAGATGGTCAACGCCGTCGCCTGCACCCGCGTCCCGAAGCTGACCGTGGTGATCGGCGGCTCGTACGGAGCCGGCAACTACTCGATGTGCGGCCGGGCCTACTCACCTCGCTTCCTGTGGATGTGGCCGGGCGCGAAGATCTCCGTGATGGGCGGCGAGCAGGCGGCCTCCGTTCTCGCCACCGTCCGCCGCGACCAGCTGGAGGCGCACGGCGAGGAGTGGCCGACCGAGGCGGAGGAGGAGTTCAAGCGCCCCGTCCGCGAGCAGTACGAGCGCCAGGGCAACGCCTACTACGCCACCGCCCGGCTCTGGGACGACGGCGTGATCGACCCGATGGACACCCGCACCGCGGTCGGCCTCGCCCTCACCGCCTGCGCCAACTCCCCGTTCCCGCCGCCCGCTCCGTACGGCGTCTTCCGCATGTGATTCCTCCCTTCCGGGTGTGACTCCCGCCGCGCCGGCCCGCCGCCCGGGCCGGCGCCCCACCCACCACCACCTCCTTCGTACGGCCCCCTCGACCCGGAGGAACGCCTCCCATGTTCGACACAGTTCTGGTCGCCAACCGCGGCGAGATCGCCCTCCGGGTAATTCGCACCCTGCGGCGACTCGGCGTGCGTTCGGTCGCCGTGTTCAGCGACGCGGACGCCGACGCCCCGCACGTCCGCGAGGCGGACGTCGCCGTGCGCCTCGGCCCGGCCGACCGCACCGACAGCTCGGCGGCCGCGACCTACCTGCGGACCGACCAGATCCTCGCCGCCGCCCGCCGCACCGGTGCCCAGGCCGTCCACCCCGGTTACGGCTTCCTCGCCGAGAACGCCGGCTTCGCCCGCGCCTGCTCGGACGCCGGCCTCGTCTTCATCGGACCTCCTCCCGGTGCGGTCGAGCTGATGGGTGACAAGATCAACGCCAAGGAAGCCGTCCGCGCCGCCGGTGTCCCGGTGGTCCCCGGCAGCCAGGCCACCGCGCCCACCGACGACGATCTCGTCGCCGCCGCCGACGAGATCGGCTACCCCGTCCTGCTCAAGCCGTCCGCCGGCGGTGGCGGCAAGGGCATGCGCCTCGTGCGGGACCGGGCCGACCTGCCCACCGAGATCGCCGCCGCCCGCCGCGTCGCCCGCACCGCCTTCGGTGACGACACCCTGCTGCTGGAACGCTGGGTCGACCGGCCCCGCCACATCGAGGTGCAGGTGCTCGCCGACGCCCACGGCACCACCATCCACCTCGGCGAGCGCGAGTGCAGCCTCCAGCGCCGCCATCAGAAACTGATCGAAGAGGCTCCCTCCGTTCTGCTCAACGCCGAGACGCGTGCCGCGATGGGCGCCGCGGCCGTCCGCGCCGCGGAGTCCTGCGGCTACACCGGGGCCGGCACCGTGGAGTTCATCGTCCCCGGCATCGACCCGGACTCCCCCGCCTCCGCCTCCACCGAGGGGGTGCGGGACTTCTTCTTCATGGAGATGAACACCCGTCTCCAGGTGGAACACCCCGTCACCGAACTCGCCATCGCCGTCGCCGACCCGGCCGGCGGCCGGCCCCGGCGGCTGGACCTGGTCGAGTGGCAGCTGCGGATCGCCGCGGGCGAGCGGCTCACCTTCGGTCAGTCCGACATCTCCTTCCTGGGCCACGCCATCGAGGCCCGGATCTGCGCCGAGGACCCGGAACGGGACTTCCTGCCCACCGGCGGGCGCATCCTGGTCCTCGACGAGCCTCAGGGCGAGGGCGTCCGAGTGGACTCCGGGGTCGCCCCCGGAACCGTCATCACCAGCGCCTACGACCCGATGCTCGCCAAGGTCATCGCGTACGGGCCCGACCGCCCGACCGCGCTCCGCCGCCTTCGCGCGGCGCTGGCCGACACCCGCATCCTGGGTGTCACCACCAACACCGGCTTCCTGCGACGACTGCTCGCACACCCCGAGGTCGTCGCCGGCCGACTGGACACCGGCCTGGTGGAACAGACGGCCCGGCAGCAGTCGGCCCTGCTGGCCTCACCGCACTCGCCGCACTCCCTGCACGCAACGGACGCGCCGCACTCAACGGCCGACGCGACCACCGCCGAAGATGCACCGGCATCTGCTCACCTCCTCTACTACGCGGCCGCCCTGGCGCGGCACGCCGACCTCACCCCGACCACCGACCCCGGCGGCTGGACCGACCCGTTCTCCCTCCCCTCCGGCTGGCGCCTCGGCGGCGCACCCGCCTGGACCACTCACCGACTCCGGACCCCCGGCCAGGACCCGGTCTCGGTGCGCATCCGTTCGATCACTGCAGGCAACGTAACGGACCCCACTGACATTCCCTCAAATGTCACCCTTGAGGTGGAAATCGGACTCGATCCCGGACCGGTCCACCGGGCCCGGGCGGTCCGGACCGGCGACCGGCTGCACCTCACCGTCAACGGCCTGCAGACCACCTTCGCGCTGGCCGTCGACGACTCTCCCGGGCTCGCCGCCGGCCCGGTGACCTGGCTCGGCGTCGAGGGCGACGCCTGGCCGCTGCACGCCTACGACGCGGTCGGCGAGAGCGCCGCCGCAGCCGGGGCGCACCACGGCGCACTCACCGCCCCGATGCCCGGCACCGTCACCGTCGTGAAGACGACGGCGGGCGAGACTGTCCGCAAGGGCCAGCCCCTGCTCGTCCTGGAGGCCATGAAGATGGAACACGTGATCGCCGCCCCGCACGACGGCGTCGTGAGCGAACTGCGGGCCACCGCCGGCGCCACCGTCGCGATGGAGGAGCTGCTGGTCGTGGTCACCCCGGCGGAAGACAGCGCCGAGCTGCCCGTCTCCGGGGACGCTCCCCCGACCGACGTGACCGACACGACCGACGCCGGCCCTGCCGAGGTGCGGTCATGACCGCCACCGCACCCGCCCACGAGCCCGACGCGCTCGACCTCGGCCTGCCGGACCCGGTCCGTGTGCCCGGCCTGCCCGAGGAGGTCCGGATCCACGAGGTCGGGCCGCGCGACGGGCTGCAGAACGAGAGCGCCCTGGTGCCCGTCGAGGTGAAGGCCGAGTTCATCGCCCGGCTCGCCGCGGCCGGGCTGCGGACCGTCGAAGCGACCAGCTTCGTTCACCCGAAGTGGGTACCGCAGCTGGCCGACGCCGAGGACCTGGTGCCCCGGCTCGCCGGTCTGCCCGAGCGTCACCCCGGGCTGCGGCTGCCGGTACTGGTGCCCAACGAGCGCGGCCTCGACCGCGCGCTCGCCCACCACGCCACCGACATCGCGGTGTTCGCCAGCGCCACGGAGACCTTCGCGCGGCGCAACCTCAACCGCTCGGCGGACGAGGCGATGGCGATGTTCCGCCCCGTCGTCGAGCGGGCCGCCGAGGCCGGGGTCGCCGTCCGCGGCTACCTGTCGATGTGCTTCGGCGACCCGTGGGAGGGTCCCGTCCCGATCTCCCAGGTGGTCGGATACGGCGTGCAGCTGCTGGAGATGGGCTGCGCCGAGCTGAGCCTCGGCGACACCATCGGGGTGGCCACCCCGGGCCAGGTCGGCGCGCTGCTCACGGCCTTCGCGAAGGCGGGCGTGCCGGCCGAGCGGCTCGCCGTCCACTTCCACGACACCTACGGCCAGGCGCTCAGCAACACCCTGGCGGCGCTGCGCGAAGGCGTCACCACCGTGGACGCCTCGGCGGGCGGCCTGGGCGGCTGCCCGTACGCCAAGAGCGCCACCGGCAACCTCGCCACCGAGGACCTGGTGTGGATGCTGCACGGCCTCGGCATCCGGACCGGAGTCGACCTGCGCGCGCTGGTCGCCACCAGCGGCTGGATGGCCGAGCGCCTCGGCCGCCCGAGCCCGTCCCGCACCGTCCAGGCGCTGCTCGGCGCCGCCCGGGGCTGACCGCCCCCGCGCCGTCCCACACCTCTCCCTCATTTCCACAAGACCACACCGTGCGACCGTCACACCATCGGACGGACGCCGGTCGTCCCGCTCACGCCCGCGGCCACCCCGGCCGGGCGGCCCCAGGAGGAACACCGTGTTCGATCACCGGCTGAACAGCGAGTACGAGGAACTGCGGCGCACTGTCGCCGAGTTCGCCCACGACGTGGTGGCGCCGAAGATCGGCGAGTTCTACGAGCGGGAGGAGTTCCCGTACGAGATCGTCCGCGAGATGGGGCGGATGGGCCTGTTCGGCCTGCCCTTCCCCGAGGAGTACGGCGGCATGGGCGGCGACTACTTCGCGCTCGGCCTCGCCCTTGAGGAGCTCGCCCGGGTCGACTCCTCGGTGGCGATCACCCTGGAGGCGGCGGTCTCGCTCGGCGCGATGCCGATCTACCGGTTCGGGACGGAGGAGCAGAAGCGCGAGTGGCTGCCCCGGCTCACCTCCGGCGAACTCCTCGGCGCCTTCGGCCTGACCGAGCCCGAGGGCGGCTCGGACGCCGGTGCGACCCGTACGACGGCCCGCTACGACGAGGCCACCGACGAGTGGGTCATCAACGGGACCAAGTGCTTCATCACCAACTCCGGTACGGACATCACCGGCCTGGTCACCGTCACCGCGCTCACGGAACCGATCGCTCGTTCGAGTGAAGAGGGCGAATTCCGCTCGCCAACGCGTGAGATCTCTTCCATCATCGTGCCCACCGGGACCCCGGGGTTCCAGGTGTCGAAGAAGTACTCGAAGGTCGGGTGGAATGCATCCGACACCCGCGAACTGTCCTTTACCGACTGCCGCGTTCCCGCGGCCAACCTGCTGGGCGAGCGTGGCCGAGGCTACGCCCAGTTCCTGCGGATCCTCGACGAGGGCCGCATCGCGATCGCAGCCCTGGCCACCGGCCTGGCCCAGGGGTGCGTCGACGAGTCCGTCACGTACGCCGCCACGCGCCGGGCCTTCGGCCGGCCGATCGGTGCCAACCAGGCCATCCAGTTCAAGCTTGCCGACATGGAGCTGCGCGCCCACACCTCCCGCCTGGCCTGGCGGGACGCCGCCTCCCGGCTGCTGCACGGCGAACCGTTCAAGAAGGAGGCCGCAATCGCGAAGCTGTACTCGTCGGAGGCCGCCGTCGACAACGCGCGCGAGGCGACCCAGATCCACGGCGGGTACGGCTTCATGAACGAATTCCCGGTCGCCCGTTTCTGGCGCGACTGCAAGATTCTCGAAATCGGGGAGGGCACGTCGGAAGTTCAGCGCATGCTCATCGCCCGAGAGTTGGGCGTCACGTCCTGAATCGCGCCCTGCGGGGGTAACGCCTGCCCCCGCAGGGGCGGTTGGGGGCGGGCGGCAACGAACTGGGCGTCGGCGGAGTCGGCGCCAGGGTAGTCGGCGTCGGCGGAGTCGGCGTCAGGGGATGACGATCACCGGGCGGTTGGCGCGGCGCGCCAGCCGGCCGGAGACCGAACCGAAGATCTTGCCGAGCAGGCCATGCGTCGTGCCGACGACGATGGCGTCGGCGGCGTACTCCCGGCCGACCTCCTCGATCTCGTGGCAGATGTCGCCGCCGCGCTCGACCAGGATCCAGGGCACTCCGGCGAGGAAGTCGGCACAGGCGAGTTCCAGGCCGAGGACCTCGGTCCGGTGGTCGGGGAGATCGACGAAGACGGGAGGTTCACAGCCCGCCCAGACCGTGGCGGGCAGCCGGTTGGCGACGTGCACGATCACCAGGCCGCACTGCGAGCGGCGGGCCATGCCCACCGCGTAGGCGAGGGCGCGCTCGCTCGACAGCGAGCCGTCGAAACCGACGACCACGCCGTGCTGGAAGGCGGGGTCGCAGGGGCGGCCGGGCTCGTCCCGGACGGTCGGCTCGGTGTGTGCGCCGGGCAGGCCGGACGTCTCCGGGCGGTCGGCGCCCGGGCCCACGCGGCCCGTCACCGGGGGCTCCGTGCGTTCGACCGCGGGCTCGCCACGCCGCTGGCGGGGGCCGGGGCGGCCACGGCGGCCGATGTTGCGCAGCGTGCGCGCGAATGCCTGGGCGCCGCCGTGCGCGGGTTCGCGGGCGCCTGCTGCACGACCGAGTTCTGCGCGGCCGACATCGGTACAGCCGGCGTCTGCGCGGGCCGCGTCTCCTCCGGTCGCGGGGCCCGTGCTGCGGGGCGCGTCCGGTTCAACCGGTCGGGAGAACTCAAAACCAGCCATGGCTCACGGCTCTTCGCGGGAGAGGGGCCGACAGGAGAGGACAACGCTGCCCGGGGAGCAGGCCCGCCCACGGGATGACGTCGGTCTGCGCCGCCCAGCACCGTATGTGACCTGTTCCCTTCAGAGTACGACGGGCATGAGGCCCAGCCCAGCGGCAAAGCCTCGGGGCGCCGTTGTTCCCGCGAAAGGAGGATGCGCCCGCCGAGGCAGTGCGCCCCGCCCGCAGGCCGTCGCGCCCCCTCCGGAAAGGAGGTTCCCTGGAGCTTGACTGAGCGGGCCGGACGACGCAACAGGCCCACCGGACACCGTGACCGGACTGTCATTGATCGGCGACGATCCGTTGCAGCCCGTCGCGTCCTGTCACATCCCGCCAGACCCACCTGACGTGCCCCGACCCGCGAGTGCACCCGGTGCCGGCACCCGTTTCAGCCAACTCGTACGGGTTCGCGACGCACTCTGGCATTTGCCAGGTGCATAGGCGCGAGCGCTGGCACCATGCTCGGCATGCCCCTGCTCCTGTTCGACCTCGACAACACGCTGCTCCCCAGGGACGCCGCTTTCCGGGCCTGGGCGCAGGACTTCCTGTCCGAACGCGACCTGCCGCCCGGCGATGTCGAGTGGTTCGTCACCCTGGACGGTGGCGGCTACGTGCCGCGCAGCACCGTACTGTCAGCCGTCCGGCGCCGCTATGGGCTGGACATCTCTTCCGATGACCTGCTCACCCACTACCGACGCGGCATCAACTCGCACATCCACTGCCCGTCCCGCCATATCGACGCGCTGCAGGCGGCGCGGGCGGCCGGGTGGACGCTCGGCATCGTCAGCAACGGCGGGACGGGGCCGCAGCTGGAGAAGATCCGCCGGACCGGGCTCGGGCCGCTGGTCGACGGCTGGGTCATCTCCGAGGAGGCCTCCTGCGTCAAGCCGGACCCGCTGATCTTCGAGATAGCCGCCCAGCGCTGTGGCATCGCGCCCACCGGGGACTGGGCCACGCACACCTGGATGGTCGGGGACCACGCGCCCGCCGACATCGCCGGGGCGGAACTGGCGGGCCTGCGAAGCGTCTGGCTGCACCACGGCCGGCCCTGGGCCGAGAGCGGTTACCGGCCGACGCTGAAGGCCGCCGGTCTGCCGGAGGCCGTCGGGCAGGTGCTCGCCGCGCGCAATGCGCCGTCGCCCCGGCCGGGCATCCGCGCGGGCGGCCCGGCCCGGCGGCGGGCGGGGGCCGCCCAGGCCCGTACGCCGGGCGCGACGGCGGGCGTGACGGCGCTCGTGGGCGCGCGGTCCGGCGTGCGGTCGGCGGTGACCGCCCCGGCGGGGCCGTATGCGCCTGTTCCTGTGAACGTCGGGACGGCCGGCGCCCTGGGGTCCGGAACGGGTTCGACTGTCCGAAACCGTTCCGGCGAGCTTGCGGTCGCGGAGGAGTACACGGGTACGAGCACAGGGGCGGCAATGAGCCTCGCAGAACCGTCCGCCGTCGAGCCCCCAACGGCCCTGCACGCCGCGGCCGGTGGGCCCGCGCGGACCAGGTTCGCGGTGGCACTGAAGGTCGAACCGGCGGCAGCGGCCCAGTAGGGCCACTGGGCCGAGGTCAGCCGCTCGCCGAGGTGCGGGTCCACCAGCAGGTGTGCCGCTGCACGGTGAACCCGAGCTTGCGGTAGAGCGGTTCGCCGAGGGCGGTGGCGACCAGGGTGGCCGGACGGTCGGGGTGCGCGGCGGCGAGGGCGGTCTCCACCACCGCGCGCGCCACACCCTGGCCGCGGTACAGGGGCAGGGTGGCGACCCAGTACACCCCGGTGGCCTCACCGTCGTCGTACGTCAGGCAGGCGCCCGCTGTGGTGCCGTCGACACGGCCCAGCCAGGCGCGGCAGCCCGGTTCTCCCAGCAGCCGTTCCGGGAGTGCGCCGCCACGGGTCCAGGGCTGCTGGGCGGGCCGCGGGAAGCCGTCGACGATCGCGCGCTCGACCTCGGCGAAGGTGTCGCCGTCGCACGCCTCATCGACCGTCAGGGAGTCGCCGTCCGGCGCCTCGGAGACGAAGGGGAGGGTGCGTGTCCCGCCTTCGACCGGTCCGGTCTCACGGGTCATCACCGGCATGAGCGGCATGCGGGTGGCGCCGAAGTGGGTCAGGTCGAGGCCGCCGTACGGGTCCTCCAGCGTGAAGCGGACGGTCGACCAAGCCTTCAGGACGTCCGCCAACTCCTGGTCCAACGCGGCCGGTTCGGCGTACGGGCGGGTGACCAGCAGGCGGTGCGAGTCGTCCGGGGTGCGGGCGCAGCGGACGGCCGTGAAACCGGGCCGGGTGCGGGACTGCCAACCGTGGGCCCGGGCTTGGGCGAGCCAGAAGGCGGCGGCGTTGTCGTTGGCCTGTTCGAGCCGGCGGTGAGCGTTCACCGCACGACCGTAACCCGGGGCTGCGCACCGCTCTCCGCCCGCCCCGGCCCTGGCCGGATGAAGCCAGGGCGGCGCACATCCCCGTTTCGTGCGCCCTCTCGTGCACCGCCGATTTTCGGTCAATTTCAGGCCGGTCCCTCCCCCTTGGGCAAAGCCGCAGCCCAGACCTGCCGGCCGGGTGCCCCGAACCCGGACACCCCAGGACCGGTCCCGCGACAACCAGCCACCGTTGCACGGGCCCTCTTCCCAGAAGGGTCGACGGGTGCCACGCTTCGTGATCGAATGCATCACGCCAAATTGCCATGTCGACATAGCGTCGGATGGTGAACTTGTCACAACGGCAACGGTCCACCCGATAGATTTCGATCTTGGCTAGCAGTGCCGCACCACCCACACCACACCACCGAGGGGGCTTGAGCGCCTTGAGCAGGGTGAGCAGGAGCGACGCGGGTCCTGACAGCGGCCAGGCGGTGGCCGGCATCGCGGGTCGGACCGCGAGAAGCACTGGCACCTCCGCGATCGCCGCCACCACCCGCACCTCCGGCACCGCTTCGCACCCCTCCTACCCCGCAGGGCCCACCTCGCCCACCGCCCCCTCGGCCGCCTCCGGCGTCCCCTCCTACGCCGCGGCCGCGGAGCACAGCGGACCGTCCGTCAGCCGAGGCACCGTCAACTCCGCCCTGGGCTACGGCGCCGACTACCCCGCCCACTCCGGCGGACCCGGCCTGCCCCTCGGCGCCGGCAACCCGGGCGCCACCGGCTCGCTCGGCGGCCTCGGCCTGGGCGTCGGCCCCGTGCCCGGCCCGGCCGGGCACGGCGGCCCGCACTCCGGTTCGCACGGCAACACGCACACCACCACGCACAGCAGTACACACAACGGCGGGCCCGGCAGCACGCACAACGGCGGCCCCGGCGCCAACGGCTCCGCGACCCCCGCGATGGCCGCCGTGCCCCGCAAGCTGTCCGGCCGGCGGCGCCGCGAGACCGTCGCGGTGCTCATCTTCGGCGGCGCCCCGATCTTCGAGAGCTCGATCCCGCTCTCCGTCTTCGGGGTCGACCGCCAGGACGCCGGGGTGCCGCGCTACCGACTGCTGGTCTGCGCCGGGGAGGAGGGCCCCCTCGCCACCACCGGCGGCCTGACCCTCTCCGCCCCGTACGGCCTGGAGGCCCTGGCCCGGGCCGGCACGATCGTCGTACCGGCCTGGCGCTCGATCTCGCAGCCGCCCCCGGTCGAGGCGATCACCGCCCTGCGCAAGGCCCACCACGAGGGCGCGCGGATCATCGGACTCTGCACCGGCGCGTTCGTGCTCGCCGCCGCCGGCCTCCTGGACGGCCGCCCGGCGACCACCCACTGGATGTACGCGCCGACCCTGGCCAAGCGTTACCCGCGGGTGCACGTCGACCCGCGCGAACTCTTCGTCGACGACGGCGATGTGCTGACCTCGGCCGGCACCGCCGCCGGCATCGACCTCTGCCTGCACGTCGTGCGCAGCGACCACGGCGCCGAGGCCGCCAACGCGCTCGCCCGCCGGCTGGTGGTGCCGAGCCGTCGCAGCGGCGGCGGACAGGCCCAGTACATCGATCAGTCTTTACCGGAAGAGATCGGCAACGACCCGCTGGCCGAGGTGGTCACCTGGGCGCTGGAGAACCTCAACCAGCAGTTCGACGTCGAGGTGCTGGCGGCCCGCGCCTACATGAGCCGGCGCACCTTCGACCGGCGGTTCCGCACGCTCACCGGCAGCGCGCCGCTGCAGTGGCTGATCACCCAGCGGGTGCTCCAGGCGCAGCGGCTGCTGGAGACGTCGGAGCTGTCGGTGGACGACGTCGCGCGCCGGTGCGGGTTCCGTTCGCCGGTGGCGCTGCGCGGGCACTTCCGCCGCCAGCTCGGGGTGTCGCCGGCCGCTTACCGGACCAGCTACCGGGCGCGTCGCCCCGGGCCGCAGTCGGCCGGTCCGGCCGGACCGCACGGCGGCGACGTCCGGCTGCCCGGCGCGCTGCCGCACGCGGCTGCCGCCGCAGCGGCCGCGACGGCGGGCGGGGCGGTGTTCGGCGGGGCGCACGGCCCGCAGTCGGCGCACCCGTTCCCGGCCGCAGCCGGCGGTCCGGTGCAGCCCGCCCAACACGGCCAGCACGCGCAGCACAGCCAGCACGGCCAGGCGGCGGCGCACGGGCAGCCCGGCGCGTTCGGCGCCGGTCCGAACGGTCAGACCGGTCCGCAGGCCCAGCAGGCGTACCACGCGCGCGCCGGGCAGGCGTACCCGCACCAGCAGGCCGCCCAGCAGCCGCACCCCGGGCAGCAGGGTGCGGCGCGCGGTCCGGCGCGGCCGCCGCTGGTGCCGTCGCAGGCCGGCCCCGGGGCGGGCCGCCCGCCGCGCACCGCCGAGCACGCGGCGGCCGAGGACGGCCACCCGCAGCCCGGCGCACGCGGTCAGGGCCAGGGCCACCGGAGCGCGGTCGAACGGCCGACGGACGACCCGGGTGCCGCCGCGGCCGGAGCCGCTCGCGGTCATGGCACGGCCGCCGGCCGGGTACCGGCGCCGCCCGCCGGACAGCCCGCGCCCGGCGCCGGCGAGGTCCGGGCGCGCCAGGCCCGGGTGCCGCAGGCCCGTCCCCAGGGCGGGCGCGCGGCGGCCGACGGCGCTCGCGCGGCACGGGAGGCCCGGACCGCCCGGGACGGCCACCCGGTACGCCCGGGCCGGGAGGGCGACCACGGCGATCTCGGCGCCCACGGCGACCACGCGGACGGCCTCGGCCAGGACGAGCACGCCGCCGAGGCCTGTGCCCCGGCGCCCCGCTCGGCTCCACCGGTCCCCGCGGCGCGTGATCGCGCCGTAGGGTGAGTGGCGTGAATGACCGTTTGGTATGGATCGACTGTGAAATGACCGGCCTCGACCTCGACCGGGACGCCCTGGTCGAGGTCGCGGCACTGGTGACGGACTCCGAGCTGAACATCCTCGGCGAGGGCATCGACGTCATCATCCGCCCGCCCGCGGAGGCGCTGGCGAACATGCCCGAGGTGGTGCGCGCGATGCACACCGCCTCCGGGCTGCTCGACGAGCTCGACAACGGCGTGACGCTCGCCGAGGCCGAGGCGCGGGTGCTCGCGTACGTGCGCCAGCACGTGCCGGAGGCCGGCAGGACGCCGCTGTGCGGGAACTCGGTGGCCACCGACCGCGGCTTCCTCGCCCGGGACATGCCCGCCCTGGAGGGACACCTGCACTACCGGATCGTGGACGTCTCCTCGATCAAGGAGCTGGCCCGCCGCTGGTACCCGAAGGCGTACTACAACAGCCCGCAGAAGGGCGGCAACCACCGGGCGCTCGCCGACATCCGCGAGAGCATCGACGAACTGCGGTACTACCGCGAGGCGGTGTTCGTCCCGCAGCCCGGCCCGGACACCGACACCGCGCGCGCCATCGCCGAGAAGTACCAGGCCGCGGCGGACTGACCTCCGGGGCCGGGTGGGATCCAGGGGGGTGCCCGCGTTCGTCCGATCGAAACCCTGGCGCGAGCACCCTCTCGGATCCTGTACAGTTCTTCCTGTCGGAACGGGAACGCGAAGCGCGGGAACGGGCCGGACAGATGGTGGGCGTAGCTCAGTTGGTAGAGCACCTGGTTGTGGTCCAGGTGGCCGCGGGTTCGAGTCCCGTCGCTCACCCCAGAGCCTGAGGGGCCGATCTCTTCAAGAGATCGGCCCCTCAGGCGTTTTCGCATTCCCTCACATCGGCGCTGCAGCGGACGGCTTCGGGCGGCAGGCCTGTCGCCAGAAGCTACCGAGCAGTAACATTGCCGCCATGACGACACCTTCGATCGGCCAGTTGCTCGACTCCACCGTGCCGATGGCGCGCACCCTCAAGCTGGAGTACCTGGAGACCACCCCGGACCGCGCCGTGCTCCGGCTGCCCGACCAGCCCGATTACCACAACCACGTCGGCGGGCCGCACGCCGGCGCGATGTTCACCCTCGCCGAATCCGCCAGCGGCTGCATCGTGCTCGCCGCCTTCGGCGACCAGCTCTCGCGCGCCGTGCCGCTGGCCGTGAACGCCGAGATCGCCTACAAGAAGCTCGCCATGGGCGAGGTCACCGCCACCGCCGTGCTCGGCCGCCCGGCCACCGAGGTCGTCGCCGAACTGGACGGGGGCGGACGCCCCGAGTTCCCCGTCACCGTCGAGATCACCCGCGCCGACGGTGCGGTCACCGGTGTGATGACGGTCACCTGGACCCTGCGTCCCAACTCCTGACCGCCGGACGGCCGGTGGCCCCGGAACGCCGTTCCCCGGGGCCACCGGCGCGATGACTGTCCGTGACGACGGGCGTGACCTCACGCCCCGTCCGCTCGTTCTCAACTCACGTGCGAGCCAATCACGCGACCAAGCCCCAGGAGCCCGCCCCCCGCGGCCGGTGGCTCCCCCACCCCCGCGCCGTCGCGGCCGGCGGAGCACTTCTCGCACAACTCTGGGGCATCGGCGCCACCGGCGCGTACGCGGCAGCCGTCGACCCGCCGTCGGCACCTTCCTCGGCCACCGTCCGCCGCGCCCTGCACGGCGGGTCCGGGCACGACGGGTCCGGCCACGACGGGCAGTCAGCCGGACGAACCGGCGAACCCCTGCACACACCTGCTCCGACCACCGCGCCCGGGCTGGTCGGGGAACTCACCGGGTCCGTGGGGTCCGCGGGACCCGTCGGCCCGGTCGGCAGCGGACTTCAGGACCGGATCCGGGCCGGCGGCCTGCCACTGCCCGGCCAGCGGGCGGCCGTCCCCGACGCCTTCGCACTCGCCTCCGGGCTGCTGGGCTCCGTGCCCGCCCAGGCCCGCCCCGCCGAGACGCGCGCCTCCCGGGACGGTGAGCCCACCGGGCCGCCGGCTGTCGTTGCCCAGGGCAGGACCGGGACCAGGGCCGCGCGCCCCACAAGCTCCGCGACGGCCGGCCGGCGGACTGAGCCGGCCGCAACTCCCCCGGCCCGGGCGGCGGAGACGGGCGCGCCGGCCGAGCCCGGTCGAGCGGGCACCGGAGGCGGCGCGCCGGCGGCCGTCGCTCCCGCACCCGGCGCGCCCGCGACGCCCAAGACCATCGCGCTCGCCGACACCGCCACCGTGACGGCCTCGGCGGACGGCTCCGGGACGGCCACCGCCGTCCTCGCCCCCATCGCCGCCGGCCTCCTGCTCACCGGTGCGGCGATGTGGAAACACCGCGGACTGCCGCGCGGGCACTGAACGGGCTCAGTTCCCCTGGGCCAGTTCCAATACCAGCAGGGGGAGTTCGCGGCCGGGGATGGAACCGGACGGCGTGACGCCGATGCGGACCGCGCCCATCGCGCGGTAGAACGGTTCGGCGTTCGGGTCGGAGTCGATGGTGAGACGGCGGCACCCCAGCTCCTCGGCGCGTCCACGGGCACACGCGAAGAGCGCGCGGCCGACCCCGCGGCCGATGACGTCGGGCTCGACGAAGAGCATGTCCAGCTGCGCCTCCGGCGGCGTGCCGGTCACGGTCGCAAAGCCCACCACGCGCTCGCCGTCCTCGGCGACCACCGCCCAGGCGCGCTCGATCGCGGCGGCGTCCAGCGTGAGTTCGTCCCGGCAGGCGGCCATGAACGCCTCGTCGTAGCCCCAGTAGGCCTTGGACCGCAGCGCGATACCGGTGAGCAGCCCAGCCTCCTCCGGCCGCGCGGATCTGATCTGCATGACACCCCTCCGGTCGACGGCCACGTCCGCATTCCGGACGGGCGGCGGCCATTGTCGGCCGCGGACGGCGGGGGCGCCACCGGTTTGCGGCGGCGGGAGGCAACGACGGCACGCGAACCCGCGGAGGCTGCGGGCGAGTTCGGCCCGGGGGCGAAGGGAGCCGGGGTGCAGGGGCTGGTCAGTGGAAGACGCCCGGGGGTGGGATCGGGGACGGGGTCGCGGTGGCGTCCGTGGCCGGGGCGGCGCCGGCGGTGAAGGTGGTGAGGGGGTGGCCATGTTCGACGCGGGCCAGGGCGGCGTCGGTGGCGACGCGGCGGGTGAGGTCGGCGATGGGGAGGGGGGTGTGGGCGGCGGCCAGGATGAGGTTGCCGAAGCGCTTGCCGCGCAGGACGGCGGGGTCTGCGATGAGGCAGAGTTCGGGGAAGACGGCGCCGAGGGTGGCGACCTGGGAGCGCGCGAACGGGAGGGCCGCGCCGTCGGCGATGTTCGCCGTGTACCAGCCGCCGGGGGCGAGGGCGCGGGCGGCGAGGCCGGCGAACTCGACGGTGGTGCAGTGGGCCGGGGTGCGGGCGCCGGAGAAGACGTCGGTGATCACCAGGTCGACGCTGCCCTCGGGGGTGCGCTCCAGCACGCTGCGGGCGTCGGCGCCGCGGACCTTGATCTGCCAGCCGCGTTCCAGCGGCAGTTCGGCGCGGACCAGTTCGGTGAGCGCGGTGTCGATCTCGGCGACCTGCTGCCGGGAGCGCGGCCGGGTGGCCGCGACATAGCGGGCCAGGGTGAGGGCGCCTCCGCCGAGGTGCAGGACGGTGAGCGGGCGGCCGGGCGGGGCGGCGAGGTCGATCAGGTGGCCGAGCCGGCGCTGGTACTCGAAGCCGAGGTGAGTGGGGTCGGCGAGGTCGACCAGCGACTGCGGGGCGCCGTCAATCAGCAGGGACCAGGCGGCGGGCCGGTCGCGGTCGGGGCGGAGCTCGGCCAGGCCGGAGCCGACGGGACGGGTGAGCGGGCCCTGGGCGTGCGTACGGCCGCCCGGTCCGGTGGCCGCGGGCTGCGGTGGTGCGGTCGTCCGACCGCGGTCGGCTCTGCTGCTTCGTCCCATGACAGCCATTATCGGCGGTGGTCCGGGGACGCCTGCGGGCGTGCCGGGTGGATCCGGCCGGAGTGACGGGCTGGGCCCGGCTGGATCCGCACGGCACGCCCGCTAGAACGGGCCGAGGCCGCCGGCGGTCAGTGTGCAGGCGGCCTCGCAGAGGGCGGAGCGGAGCACCCACGCGTCCGTGGGACGGGCGGCGCGGTCGGCGCCGTCGGGGGGCGGCATCACCCAGCGCGGGTCCGAGACGGGCAGCAGCAGGGCGCCGGCCGTACAGGAGCTGCCGGGCAGGTGCCAGGTGTCACAGGTGCCGGCCGGGACGAAGAAGGAGACGGTGCTGCCGTTGCGACTCTGCAGCACGGCCCCGCAGGCGCGGCGCAGGCGCAGGATGTCGACCGCCTCCAGGCCGTGCCGCATGGCGACGGTCACGGTGTCGTAGGCGGCGAGCACGGTGCCCTCCGCCGGGCCGGGGCGGCGGACGGGGCCCGGGCCGCCGCAGGAGGCGCGACCGCCCTCGACCGGCCCCCGGCCGGGGATCCGGTTGTCCGCCGGGTCGGGGAGCAGGGCGGGGACGGCGCCGGCGAGCACACCTCCGACGACCTGTCGGTACTGCGGGAGTCCGGTGGCCATCGCGGGCCCTCCTGTCACCTCGTCGGTTCGGAAGCCGGGCCGCCCTGGCCGCCTGGACCGCCCGGGAGGTGGGGGCCGCCGGGCGGGCGGCGGGGCCGGGGCGGCGACCCGGGCTTCCACGTATCAGGACAACGCGGTACCCGCACCTCAGGCCACGGGGCGCCTTACAGCAAGGCATGGCATTTCATGGCGGATCTCCGCAACAACGCCCGGTTTGTACCGAATTGACCACACATCGGCCGCGAACTCGCTGTGTCCGGCCGGTGACGCCGGGTACTGTCGGTGGCGGGCCGCGGTGATCCATCCGGAGTACCTCGGGCACCACCCCCGCACCACCACGGAGCGCACCATGGCAGCCACCCCACCGGCCGAGCCGACCCGCCCGTCACCCAACACCGTGATGCGCGCACTGCGCGGCGACCGCTCACCCGGCGAGTTCGCCATGGCCGTGCGCCGGGCCGCCCGCGAGATCGGGGAACACGTGTCCTGCGACGCCCGGTACGTCGGGCGGGTCGAGTCCGGTGAGATCCGCTGCCCCAACTACGCCTACGAGCGGGTGTTCCGGCACATGTGGCCGGGCCGTTCGCTCCTCGACCTCGGCTTCTCCCCCAGGACCTCTGTCCGCCGCCGCTCGGCGGACAGCGGCGGGGGCGCCGCGACACCCCCGCTCCACCCACCGTTCCCGACCCTGCCCGCCCCGCGCTCACCCTTCTCCACCCAACTCCCGTACGCTGCCTCGCCGTACGCGGATCCGCCCGCACCCGACGGCCCCTCGTGGCCGAGCGCCGTGGCGGTGCCCCGGGGGCCCGCCGGATCGCAATATCTCGACGAGGAGAACGACGACGTGCGTCGCCGTACGTTCCTGGCCGGCGGCTCCGCCGCCCTGGCCACCGTGATCGGCATCGACCGGCCCGCCGGAGCCGCCACCGGCTCCGGCCCGGGCCGCGGAGCCGCCACCGCCATGCCGATCACCGCCCGACCGGCCCTCGGCGCCGGCGGATTCGCCACCGCCCCGGGCCTGTTCGACCCGGTCGGCGCCTTCGTGCCCGGCCGGCGCGGCCCGGTGCCGCCGCTGCGCAAGGTCGGCACCGCCGAGGTGCTGGGCGTCGAACAGGCCGTCCGGGACATCCGGCTGGCCGACGACGTGCACGGCGGCGACACCCTGTTCGAACTGGCCGGGCGGTCGCTGAGAACCGCGTACGTGCTGCTCAACGAGGGCGACTACAACGCCGAGACGGAGCGCCGGCTCCAGGCCGGGGCCGGTGAACTCGCCATCTCGGTCGGCTGGTTGGCACACGACTCGAACCGGCTCGCGGACGCCCGCTCGCTCTACGCCGAGGCGCTCGCCACCGCCCGGATGGCCGGCGACTCCGCCTTGGAGGCGCACGTCTTCAGCAACAGCGCGTTCCTCGCCCGGGACGCCGGCCGCCCCCGCGAGGCGCTGCGCGCCGCGCAGGCCGGGCAGGTCGCCGCCCGGCAGCTGGACTCCGACCGGCTGCTCGCCCTGCTCGCCATGCGCGAGGCCGGCGGCTGGGCCGTGCTCCAGGATCGCGCCGCCTGCGAACGCGCGCTCGCCCGGGCGTACACGCTGTTCGACCGCGGCCCCTCCGAGGCCGACCCGGAGTGGATGTCCTTCTTCGGCGAGGCCGAGATCGCCGGGCTCCAGTCCCAGTGCTGGTCCGCCCTCGGCGACTGGGACCGGGCCAGCGACCAGGCCCGGCTGGCCATAACGCTCCAGGAGCCGCACTTCGTCCGCAACCGGGTGCTCTACACCGCCGAACTGGCCCACAACCGGCTCGGCCAGGGGGACTTGGCGGGCGCGGCGCACCACGGCTCGGCCGCCGTGGCGCTGTTCGGCGAGGTCCGCTCCGCCCGGATCCGGAGCATGCTGGCGGACACCGCCGAACGGCTGCGGCCGCACACCGCGGTGCCCGAGGTCGGCGGGTTCCTGGCCGCGTACGACCTGGCCTCCGCCGCCTGAGCAGCTCCACATGACGCAGCGTCAGTGGCCGGTGGGCCGCGTCAGTGGCCGGTGGGCCGCGTCAGTGGCCGGTGGGCCGCGTCAGTGGCCGGTGGTCAGGCCCTCCAGGTGGCCGAGGTCGTTCCAGACCTCCACGGCGGGCGCGCCGTACTCCCAGGACAGGACACACAGCGCGGCCGTGCCGAGCTTGAAGCGCTGGGCGTACTCGGGCGGCAGGCCGAGCCAGCGGGCGGTCAGGATGCGCAGCAGGTGTCCGTGCGCGAAGAGGATCACGTCCCGGTCGGCGCAGTGCATGACGGTGGTGTCCGGCTCCGGGACGCCGTGCTCGTCGTTGAGATCGGCGAGGAAGGCGTCCACCCGGGCGGCCACCTCGGAGAGCTTCTCGCCGCCGGGCACGCCGTCGCGCCAGATCAGCCAACCGGGCTGGTCGGTGGCCCGGATGTCCGCGCCGGTCCGGCCCTCGTACTGGCCGTAGTCCCACTCCATGAGCTCGGGGCGCTCCACGGCGCGGTCGCCGAAGCCGGCCAGGGCGCAGGTCTCCTTGGCGCGGCCGAGCGGGCTGGTGTAGACGAGCGCGTCCGGCAGCCCGTTCCAGGGGGCCTTGGCCAGCCGCGCGCCGAGGGCCCGGGCCATCGCGCGGCCCTCCTCGGTGAGCGGGATGTCGGTGCGGCCGGTGTGGCGGCCGGTGGCGGACCACTCGGTCTCGCCGTGGCGGACCAGCACGATTCGGGCGGGCATGGGGGCTCCTTGCAGCGGGGCGGTGGCAGTGGTCGGTCTCACCCTTGAGCACCGGGCTCCATGATCCCTCACCCGGACGGCGGGCACGATCGCGGGCCGGGCAGGAGCAGGAAGGCCGCGGGAGCGGGCCGGGAACGCGCCGGACGGGAGCGGGAAGGCCGGACGGGAGCGGGAAAACGCCGGGCCGCGCCGGATTGTCGGACCCGGATGCGACACTGGGCCGCACCATGAACGTCTCGACGAACGCCCCGTCCCGCGGGCACTCTGAGCCGCTCTCCCAGCGGCTCGCCGAGCTGCGCGGTCCGGCGCCACAGCGCAGTCTGAACGCCCGGTCCCTCGCCGCGCTGGCCGCCAATCCCGGCTGTCACCGCCGCGCCGTGCTCGACGCGGCGGGGGTGGACAAGTCCGCGCTGGCGTCCCGGCTCGGCCGCCCGGCACCGTTCGGGCAGTCCCCGTTCGCGATCGCCCGCGGCGTGATCTTCGAGTCCCGGCTGAAGGCGGACGACTACGCGGCGCTGCTGGAACCGCTCCGCCGCCATCTCGGCCTCCCGGCGGACGGCGGCGCCCCGCTGGTCGTGCCGGACCTGCTGCGCCGCTCCGGCTCCGCCGTCCGGGCCGACCGGACGGCCGAGGCGCTGGCCGCGGCCGCCGCCGACCCGGACGCCTGGACGCTGCTGGACCACCCGCTGCTGCGGCTCGACGTGGCCGGCAGCACCGCCTATCTGGAGCCGGACGCCGTCGTGGTGCACGGCGGGCGGTGCACCGTGGTCGAGATCAAGTCCTTCCCGGTGCTGGACGGCAGCGCGGACCCGGCCAAGGTCGGCGCCGCCGCCCGGCAGGCCGCCGTGTACGTGCTGGCGCTCCAGCACGCGGCCGCCGCCCGCGCCGGCGAGGCGCTCGCGCCGGACCCGTACACCGAGCAGCGGCTGACGGGCAGCCCCCGGCTGAGCGTGCTGCTGGTCTGCCCGAAGGACTTCAGCAACCGGCCGACCGCGGTCGCCGTCGACGTCCGCCGCGAGCTGGCCACCACCCGCCGCCAGCTCAGCCGGATGACCGGCATCGGCCGGCTGCTGGACGCGCTGCCGCCCGGCACCGGCTTCGACCTGGCGGTGGACGAGGACGGCGGTCCGGCCCGCTCCGCCGACGAGCTGGCCACGGCGGTGGAGGCGGTGCCCGCCGCGTACAGCCCGGACTGCCTGTCGACCTGCGAGCTGGGCTTCCACTGCCGGGCGCAGGCGCGCTGCGGCGACCGGGTCGAGCAGCTGGGCCGGGGCGTGCGCGGCGAGCTGGGCAGCATCCGGACGGTGACGGAGGCGCTGGCCGCCGCCACCGCCACGGGCAGCGGCACGGACGAGGCGGCGGAGCGGCTCGCGTACGCGGCTGCGCTGCGCGCCGAAGCACTCGGGGCTGCCGTCCGATGAGCGAGCGGAGCGAGCTCATCATCGAGAGCTGCGTATGGGCGAATGCCCCTGCCGAGCGCAGCGAGGCGGGCGCATGAGCCTCCTTACGACCCTCGCCCGCCTGGAAGCCGTCCGCAGCGGGCGGGCCGAGCCGCTGGCCACCGTCCGGCACCGGCACCTCTCCGACCGCCCGATGGTCGTGGTCCCGCTGACCGCAGCCGGTGAGGCGGGCGCGCCGCTGGCCGTGCTGCTCGGCACCGACCGGGACGCCCCCCGGCTGCACCTGGTGCCGCAGCCGCTCAACCGCACGCTGCGCTTCGACTACCTGGCCGAGCTGGCCGCCGACCTGCTGCCCTACCTGGAGTTCTTCGGCGCCGACGTCGAGCAGATCGAGGGCTCCGAGAAGGACCCGGAGACCGGCGAGAAGACCCAGGTCTTCCGCGAGCTGTGCGCCGACGCGCCGCAGCTGATCGTGCCGAACAGCGCGGGTGTGCACCACCTCGCCCTGATCGGCCGCTCCACCCGGTTCCGCCGTACCGTCGAGGACGACGAGCCGGGGCCGTACCCGGCGCCGGTGCGGGTGCCGCTGCTCGGCCGCTGGCTCACCCACCTCACCGACCGGGCCCAGGTGCCCGGCTCCAGCCTGCTGCTCCCGATGACCGGCCTGCTGGCCCGGCACTGGGCGACCGGCCAGAGCCACCTGGAGGACCAGCACCTGGCCGCCCGGCTGGCCTGGCACTTCCCGCCGGACGGTCTGGCCGGCGCCGAGGCCGCCGAGCGCGCCGAGTCCACCCGGGACGAGCGGGGGCAGCTGCTGCACCCGCCGGCCGGCCCGGCCACCGATCCGCGCTTCGACGAGGTCGTCCTCGGCCCGGCGATCGCCCGCTACGACGCCGCCACCTCGGCGCTGGCTCACAGCACCGAGCAGCGGGACGACTCGGGCGCCGCGCGCGCCCGCGAGGCCGTCCGGGAGGCGATCGAGCAGCTGCGCGGAGTGCTGACCGCCGTCCTACTGCCCACCTGGCACGACGTGTGGCGGGGCATCGACCTGCTGCGCACGCTGCCGCCGGCCGGGCACCTGGAGGAGCGCTGGACCGGCGACCGCTGGTCGTACACCGGCCACCGGGACCGGCTGGCGGCCGGCGAGCCGCCGCAGCCCCGGCAGGACGACGCGGTGACGGCCGCCCGCAAGCTGGCCCAGCGCGAGCGCGAGCAGGCCCGGCTGGACGTCCAGGAGGCGCTGGACGATCCGCTGGCGATGGCCGAACACCGGCTGGCGGGCGAGGCGTTCGCGGGCGTGGTGACCGAGGTGGTGCCGGACTACGACACCACCGGCCGGTCCCCCAAGCCGCGTCCGCTGGTCACCCTCCGCACCGACGACCGCCCGCACGCCGACCTCGGGCGGGAGGCGCACCGCGTCCACGGCCCGTCCACGCAGAAGGCCGAGATCGTCGCGGTCGACCCGGCCGAGGGCAGCATCACGCTGCGGATCCTCTCCGGCATGGGCCGCAAGAAGGAGCCCGAGCCGGGCAGCCTGCCCGAGCCCGGCGAGCTTGTCACGTTCACCCTGTTCGAGCTGACGGTCCGCCAGTCCGCGCCGCTGCCCGAGCCGGACGACACCCCGTGGACGCACGGCGGCCCGCCCGGCGCCGCGCCCGGACCCGTCCCGTCCACCTCAGCCTTCGACGAGTGGGAGTGAGCCGCCGGATGAGCACCGAGGAGGCCCCGGGCGCGGCCGCCGACGCCGCAGTGGCCCGGATCCTGGCGGCCACCGTCCACCCGCAGGCCGGCGCCCCGCGCGGCGTGGTGGTGGACTCGCCGCCCGGCGCCGGGAAGTCGACGCTCGTGGTGCGCGCCGCCCGGGAGCTGGTCACGGCCGGCGAGCGGCTGATGATCGTCGCCCAGACCAACGGCCAGGTGGACGACCTGGTCGGCCGACTCGCCGAGAAGGCGCCGGAGTTGACGATCGGACGGCTGCACGCCGCGGACTCCCGTCCCGGCCCGGAGGTGCTGCGGCACGCCAACGTCACGCCCTCCGACAAGGTCGCAGACCTGGTCGAGCACGACGTGGTGATCTCCACCTCCGCCAAGTGGCAGTGGGTGCGGGCCGAGGCGCCGTGGCGGCACGCGATCGTCGACGAGGCGTACCAGATGCGCTCGGACGCGCTGCTCGCGGCGGCCCGGCTGTTCGAACGGGCGCTGTTCGTCGGCGATCCGGGCCAGCTGGACCCGTTCACCGTGGTCGGCACCGAGCAGTGGGCGGGCCTGTCCTACGACCCGTCGAGCAGCGCCGTGGTCACCATGCTGGCGCACAACCCGCAGATCGAGCCGCACCGGCTGCCGGTCTCCTGGCGGCTGCCGGCCAGCGCGGCGCCGCTGATCTCGGACGCGTTCTACCCGTACACGCCGTTCCGCGCCGGCACCGGCCCGGACGACCGCCGACTCACCGCCGCCGTCCGGCCGGACGGATCCGCGCTGGACGCGGCGATCGACCGGGCCGCCGAGCACGGCTGGGCGCTGCTGGAGCTGCCCGCCCGGCACACCGTGCGGACCGACCCGCAGGCGGTGACGGCCGTCGCGGCCACCGTCCGCCGACTGCTGGAACGCGGGCTGACCGCCCACTCCGAGCAGGGCGAGGCGCCGCTCACCGCGGACCGGATCGCGGTCGGCACCGCCCACCGGGACCAGGCGGCGGCCGTCCGTGCGGCCCTGCTCAAGGCGGGCGTCCCGGTGGACGGCGCGGCCGGCCCGGCGGTCACCGTGGACACCGCCAACCGGCTGCAGGGCCGCGAGTACGACGTCACCGTGGTCCTTCACCCGCTCTCCGGGCGGCCCGACGCCACCGCCTTCCACCTGGAGACGGGCCGACTCTGCGTGCTCGCCTCCCGCCACCGGCACGCGTGCATCGTGGTGGCCCGGGCCGGGATCGCCGAGCTGCTGGACGAGCATCCGTCCACCGAGCCGGTGCAGTTGGGCGTCTCGGTCAAGTTCCCGGACGGCTGGGAGGCGAACCACCAGGTGCTGCACCACCTGACCGGGCACCGGGTGCGGCTGCGGTGACAGGCGCGGATCAGTCCTCGGTCCAGTCCTCGGTTCAGTCCTCGGTCTCGCAGAGGGCGTAGGCCGTGACGACGCCGTGTTCGGCGCGGGCCGACCAGGTGCCGGGGTCGCTCGGGACCGGGGCGTTGACCAGGACGGTGTCGCCCGGGGCGGCCGGGGCGAAGCTGTAGCCGCCGCCGGTCAGGTGGCTGTGGGCGGGGCAGGTCGCCGTCGACCAGCCGGCGGGGGCGCTCTTCGCTCCGGTCACCACGACGGTCGTCTCGGCGGCGACGGCCGCCGTCGCCGCTGCCAGGACAAGAGGCAGGGCGAGGGGCAGGGCGAGGACGGGCAGGGCCTTCCGTGCACGCATGGTTCTCCTTGGGTTGCCGACCGTGGCCGGTAAGTACGCGAACACCCGGAACAACGCCGCAGGCCCGGCCGCGATGACACCACGACGCCGGGACCACCCGAAGGAGTCCGGGGTGCGCCGGGGGCGCACGCGGGGGAATAGCGCCCGCACGCGCACCGTTCCGTCATCGGCCGCCGCCGCGCGACAATGGACGACGGCCCCGACCGGGCGGCGCGTCCCGGAGCAACCCGCCGTCCGCCCCTCATCGAGCACCCGGAGGTGTCGTTCCATGCCCGACTCCCACGCGATGGCGTCCGATCCCGGCGGTCCGTCCGCGCCCGCCCGGCGGCGGCGTCCGGCACAGCTGCTGTTCGAGCCGCAGTCGGCCGAGCCGGAGGCGGAACGCTTCTTCGACCTGGAGTCGATCGACGACCCGGCGGAGCTGCTGCGCCGCTCGACCGAGCTGGCGCTGGCCTTCCGCGCCGCCGCCGAGCGGGCCACGGACTTCCAGGCGGTCGCCGCCGCGCAGCTGGCGGACCCGCGCCGGTTCGACGCGCTGTCGGACGCCGAGATCGCGGAGCGGGCGGACTGGACCCCCGACTACGCCGCCAAGATGATCGAGTACGGCCGCGGCCTGCTCCAGCCGCGCCGCCACGAGGACTGAGCGCAGGGGGACTGAGCACGCGCGGGCCAAGCAGACCGTCGGGAACGCGCCGCTGGCATATGCGCGGCGGGAAGGGTACGCCGTTCCCCGCCGCCCTGTCCGGCAAACGGCGCTTTCCGCCCGGTCGGGCGCGCGCACCGCGCACGCTGCTGTGCGTGGACATCTGGACGCATCAGTCGGTGGAGTACGTCACGGTGGCCGGGGAGGCCTGGCTGGCCTCGGCGAGCGAGTACCCGCGCAGCATGCGCGCGCTGTGGGAGTCCCGTCCGTGGGCGCCCTCGGTGCTGCCCTGCGGGCGGGCGTTCGACGTGATCAGCATGCCGTCCCTGTTCGGCCGCCGGGTGCTGGACGAGCTGTGGGCCTCCGGGCCGGGCTGCGGGCCGGTCGCGGTCTACCGGGGGCGGACCCTGCTGTTCGTCCAGCCGGGCGCGGCGGCCCGGCTGCGCCGGCTGCTGGCCTGGGAGGAGTGGGCCCGGGACGTGCCGCCGCTGCTGTGCCACGGCAAGGGCGACGCGGTGACGGTGCCGCCGGTGCAGCGGATGGTGAACGGCCCGGACTCCCCCGGCCTGGGCGCGGGCCGGTGGATCGTCGCGCCGGAGGACCGGGAGCCGTGGCTGCCGGGCGCGTCGGTGGTGCTGTGGGCGTGCGTCCGGGCGGTGCGGGAGCCGGCCGCGGCGGGTTCCGCCGGGGCGGCGACCGTGACCGGCGGGTGAACTCCGCACGACCGGTATTCGATTTTGGCCCGGGCCGGGGCCGCTGCTAGAGTTTTCTCTGTCAGCAGGCGCCGCTAGCTCAGTTGGTTAGAGCAGCTGACTCTTAATCAGCGGGTCCGGGGTTCGAGTCCCTGGCGGCGCACAGACAGCCGAGAGGCCCCTTGCGAAAGCGAGGGGCCTCTCGGCATTTCCGGACGCACGATCGTCCAAAAACCGGGGCGGATCACACAAAGCGGGCGGATCGCACAAAGAAACCGGGCCGCCCGCCGGAAAGGCGGACGGCCCCGGTTCCGGTGGCTCAGCCGGCTCAGCGCCCGCGCAGCGCGCGGTAGCGGGCGACCAGCTCGGCGGTGGAGCTGTCCAGTTGCTCGGCGCCCTCGCCGGTGAGCAGCACCGGCTCGATCCGCTTGGCGAGCACCTTGCCCAGCTCGACGCCCCACTGGTCGAAGGAGTCGATGTTCCAGATCGCGCCCTGGACGAACACCTTGTGCTCGTACAGCGCGACCAGCTGGCCGAGCACGGAGGGGGTCAGCCGGCCGGCCAGGATGGTGGTGGTCGGGTGGTTGCCCTTGAAGGTCTTGTGCGGGACGAGCTCGGCCGGCACGCCCTCGGCCGCGACCTCCTCCGCCGTCTTGCCGAAGGCCAGCGCCTGGGTCTGGGCGAAGAAGTTGGCCAGCAGCAGGTCGTGCTGGGCGACCAGACCGGGCAGCAGGTCGGCGACGGGCTCGGCGAAGCCGATGAAGTCGGCCGGGATCACCTTGGTGCCCTGGTGCAGCAGCTGGTAGTAGGCGTGCTGGCCGTTGGTGCCGGGGGTGCCCCAGACCACCGGGCCGGTCTGCCAGTTCACCGGGTTGCCGTCGCGGTCCACCGACTTGCCGTTGGACTCCATGTCGAGCTGCTGGAGGTAGGCGGTGAACTTGGACAGGTAGTGCGAGTAGGGCAGCACGGCGTGCGCCTGGGCGTCGAAGAACGCGCCGTACCAGACGCCCAGCAGGCCGAGCAGCAGCGGGACGTTCTGCTCCGGCGGGGCGGTGCGGAAGTGCTCGTCGACCAGGTGGAAGCCGTCGAGCATCTCGCGGAACGCGTCCGGGCCGATGGCGATCATCAGCGAGAGGCCGATCGCCGAGTCGTAGGAGTAGCGGCCGCCGACCCAGTCCCAGAACTCGAACATGTTGGCCGTGTCGATGCCGAAGTCCTGCACGCCGTGGGCGTTGGTGGACAGCGCGACGAAGTGCTTGGCCACCGCCTCGGTGCCGGCGCCCAGACCGGTGAGCAGCCAGTCGCGGGCGGAGACCGCGTTGGTGATGGTCTCGATGGTGGTGAAGGTCTTCGAGGCGACGATGAACAGCGTCTCGGCCGGGTCGAGGTCGCGGACCGCCTCGTGCAGGTCGGCGCCGTCCACGTTGGAGACGAAGCGGACGTCGAGGTCGCGCTTGGCGAAGGAGCGGAGCACCTCGTAGGCCATGGCGGGGCCGAGGTCGGAGCCGCCGATGCCGATGTTGACGACGGTGCGGATCGGCTTGCCGGTGTGGCCGCGCCACTCGCCGCCGCGGACCCGGTCGGCGAAGGCGGCCATCTTGTCGAGGACCGCGTGCACGCCGGGCACCACGTTCTCGCCGTCGACCTCGACGACGGCTCCGCGCGGGGCGCGCAGCGCGGTGTGCAGGACGGCGCGGTGCTCGGTGTTGTTGATCTTCTCGCCGCGGAACATCGCGTCCCGCAGCCCGGCGACGCCGGTGGCGGCGGCGAGCTCGCGCAGCAGCTCCAGCGTCTCGTCGGTGACCAGGTGCTTGGCGTAGTCCACGTGCAGGTCGCCGACCTGGAGGGTGTAGCGGCGGCCTCGCTCCGGGTCGGCGGCGAACAGCTCGCGCAGGTGCGTGTCGCCCAGCTCGGCCCGGTGCTTGCCGAGGGCGGCCCACTGCGGGGTGCGGTCGAGCGGGGTGCGGGCGTCGGCGCGGGTCTCCGCCATCGGTATTCCTCGATTCATCTGGGTGCAGATACCGGCAGGGCCAGGCGGTGAGGGTTTCGCGAGGTCGTCCGGGTACTGGTGGTGCGCCGACTCCGTTGCCGGCCCGCCCGGAGTCAGCCTATGCAACGTCGGAGCACCCCGCGCACATTCCGTTCGGTCACGTCCGGGGTGCGGTGAACGTCAGGTGTACGGACGCCGCGTCACGTCCGGTCGGAGTCACGTCCGGTCGGGTCACGTCCGGTCGGGTCAGTTCCGCTCGGAGTCACTCCCGGTCGGAGTCACGTCCGGTCCGAGCGCAGGTCGAGCCCGCGCAGCACCTGGTCGACGAGTTCCGGGTCGGCGCCGGCCTCGCTGCGGGCCGTCAGCATCTCGCGCCGAGAGGCGGCGATCATCTCCTGCTCGACCTCCCGGGCGGCCCGCCACTGGGAGAGGCGCAACTTGGCCTCGGCGGCCTCCTCCTCGGCGTACTTCTCGGGGCAGAGCCGGGCCAGCCGGTCGTGCTGACGGTCCCGCAGCCGGTCGGCGACCTCGGCGGGCAGCCGGTCCTGCTTCTCCAGTTCGCCGAGCCGGGTGAGCCCGGCCTTGGCGGCGCGCCACCACAGCTGACGGACGGCCTGCTCGTGCTTGTCCTGGTCGAGGTCGAGCTGGAAGCGCTTGGCCAGCCAGGGCAGGGTGAGGCCCTGGACGAGCAGGGTGAACAGCACCACGCTGAAGGCGATGAAGACCAGCCGGCCGCGCTCGGGGAAGTCCTGGCCGGAGTGGACGGTGAGCGGGATGGCCAGGGCGAGGGCGACGGTGGCGACCCCGCGCATGCCGGACCACCAGAGCACCGCGCTCTCCCGCCAGCTGATCGGGGTGTCCTCGTCGTCCCCCGCGCGCAGCCGCTTCGACAGCCAGCCGGCCGGGAGCAGCCAGATCAGCCGGACCACGACGACGACCGCGATCACCATGGCGGCGTCGCCGAGGAAGCCGGTCCAGCCGCGGCCGGCCTCCTTGAGCACGGTGGCGAGTTCGAGGCCGATCAGGCCGAAGGCGACGCCGGTGATGAGGATCTCGACGACCTCCCAGAAGGCGTTGCCGACCAGCCGGTAGGAGACGGCGTCCGCGTCGGCGGCCCGCTCGGCGAGGTAGAGCGCGCAGACCACGACGGCGAGTACGCCGGAGCCGTGGATCTCCTCGGCGATGGCGTAGGCGGCGAACGGCACCAGGAGGTTGAGTGCGACCTGCTGGGTCGGGTCCTCCAGGCGCTCGGCGAGCTTGGCGTTGAGCCAGCCGAGGGCGACGCCGACGACGACGGCGAGCACCGCGGAGAGGACGAAGCGCAGGATGGCATGGCCGGCCGAGAAGTCGCCGCTGACCACCGCGTCGATGGCCAGCGAGTAGATGACGATCGCGGTGACGTCGTTGAACAGGCCTTCGCTCTCCAGGATCGCCACCAGCCGGCGGGGCAGGCCGACACTGCCGGCCACCGCGACGGCCGCGACCGGGTCGGGCGGGGAGACCAGCGCGCCGAGGGCGACGGCGGCGGCGAGCGGCAGGGCGGGCAGCAGCCAGTGCACCGTGCCGGCCACGGCGACGGTGGTGACCACGACCAGGGCGACGGCGAGCAGCAGGATCGAGCGGACGTTGGCCTTGAAGTAGCGCACCGAGGAGCGCCGGGCGACGGCGAAGATCAGCGGCGGCAGGACCAGCGGCAGGATCAGCTCGGGCTCGATGGAGATGTCCGGGATCTGCGGGACGAGCGCCATGACGATGCCGAGCAGGGTCATCAGGACCGGCTGCGGGACGCCGGTTCGCCGGGCGAGCGGCAAGGTGACCACGGAGGCGAGCAGCACCAGGAAGAGCAGGGGCAGCTGGCCCACGGGGAGGTTCCTCTCGACGACGGACGGCTGAGCGCCGCCCAGGATAAATCTGACAATGCGCCCATCTATGGCAACACGTCGGGTGGGGCTTGACCTCAAGCGCGCTTCAGGTCCGATGATCGGGAAGCACCACCCGCACGGTCGATCGAGAGGCAGGAACACCATGAAGGCAGTCACCGTCCCCGAGCCCGGCGGACCCGAGGTCCTGCGGGTCGCCGAGGTGCCCACTCCGGCGGCCGGGCCGGGCGAGGTGCGGGTGCGGGTGTACGCGGCCGGGGTGCAGCCGGTGGACCTGGCCATCCGGGAGGGCTTCCGGCCGCCGGGGGCCGTGATCGGGTCGCCGCTCGTCCTCGGCAACGAGTTCGCCGGCGTGGTCGACCAGCTCGGGCCGGGCAGCTACGGCTGGGAGGTCGGCGACGAGGTGCTCGGCTTCCAGGTGCTGAACAGCCAGGCGGAGTTCGTCACCGTGGACACCTCCCACCTGGTCGCCAAGCCGGCCGGAATGCCCTGGGAGCAGGCGGGGTCGCTCTCCGCCTCCGGCCAGACCGCACACATGGCGCTCGGCCTGCTCAAGGTCGGCAAGGGCGACACCGTGCTGGTGCACGGCGCCTCCGGCGGGGTCGGCACGGTGGCCGTCCAGCTCGCCCGGGCCTGGGGAGCGACGGTGATCGGCACCGCGAGCGAGCGCAACCACGCGTACCTGCGCGAGCTGGGCGCGATCCCGGTCGCGTACGGCGAGGGCCTGGTGGAGCGGGTCCGGGCGGTGGCGCCGCAGGGTGTGGACGCCGCGCTCGACGCCGCCGGGCGGGGCGCGCTGGAGGCCTCGGTCGAGCTGGTCGCGGACAAGGACCGGATCGGGACGATCGTCGACTACGCGACCGCCGAGCGGCTCGGGCTGCGGCAGCTGCGCGCGGAGCGGACGGCGGCCCGGCTGGCCGAGCTGGTCGAGCTGTGGGAGACGGGCGGGCTGCGGCTGGAGGTGGCCGAGACCTTCCCGCTGGAGCGCGCCGCCGACGCCCACCGGATGGTGGCCACCGGGCACGTCCGGGGAAAGGTCGTCCTGACCCCGTGACGCTGCGCGGGGCAGGGCCGTCCCGGCCTCATAACGCTCCGCGCATGGCCGTCCGGGCCGATTGTGTGTTTCGGCTGCTGACCAGGTAATGTTCTCCACGTCAGCAGGCGCCGCTAGCTCAGTTGGTTAGAGCAGCTGACTCTTAATCAGCGGGTCCGGGGTTCGAGTCCCTGGCGGCGCACAGACAGCCGAGAGGCCCCTTGCGAAAGCGAGGGGCCTCTCGGCGTTTCCGGCCGGCACCTCCCGGGTGGCAGGAGCCGAAGCCTCTCCGGATGGCAGGAAAGGTGGGAAACAGGTCATTGCTGCCACCCCGGCCCACTGACAGGCTGGCCGCATGAGAACACGCAGCGTGCTCGTCGTCCTCTATGACGGCGTGCAGAGCCTGGACGTGACCGGCCCCCTGGAGGTGTTCGCGGGAGCGGGCACCGCCGCCGGGGAGCCGGACGCGTACCGGGTGACGACCGCTGCCCAGGGCGGCGAGCCGGTGCGGACGTGCAGCGGGCTGCGGCTGCTCCCGGACGAGGACCTGGCCGACGTCGGGCCGGTGCACACCCTGGTGATCCCCGGCGGGGACGGCACCCGGGACCCGGACCCGGCGCTGGTCGCGCGGATCCGGGAGCTGGCCGGCCGGGCCGAGCGGGTGGTGTCGGTGTGCACCGGCGCCTTCCTGCTCGCCGCGGCCGGGCTGCTGGCCGGGCGCCGGGCGACCACGCACTGGGCGTACTGCGACGCGCTGGCCCGGCGCTTCCCGGACATCGAGGTCGACCCCGACCCGATCCACGTCCGGGACGGGCACATCGCCACCTCCGCCGGGGTCACCGCCGGGATCGACCTGGCGCTGGCCCTGGTCGAGGAGGACCTCGGCCGCGACACCGCGCTGCTGATCGCCCGTCACCTGGTGGTGTTCCTGCGCCGGCCCGGCAACCAGGCCCAGTTCAGCACCCAGCTGGCCGCCCAGGTCGCGGCCCGCCACCCGCTGCGCGAGGTCCAGCAGTGGATCGCCGAGCACCCGGAGGACGACCTCTCGGTCGAGACGCTGGCCCGCCGCTCGGCCCTGTCGCCGCGGCACTTCGCCCGCGCCTTCACCGCCGAGGTCGGGGTGACCCCGGGCCGGTACGTGGACGGCGTCCGGCTGGAGGCCGCCCGGCGCCGGCTGGAGGACACCGACGACGGGATCGAGGAGATCGCCCGCGCCTGCGGCTACGGCACCCCGGAGGCGATGCGGCGCGCCTTCGTCCGGGCCCTGGCCGCGCCGCCCGCCGAGTACCGACGCCGCTTCCGCCCCAACCGAACCCCCTGCCCGACCGGAGAGGACCACTGATGCGCATCGCCTTCCTGCTGTACAAGGACTTCACCGCCCTGGACGTCGTCGGCCCGTACGAGGTGCTGTCGCGCATCCCCGGCGCCGAGGTGGTGTTCACCGCCGCCCGGCGCGGCCCGGTGCGCACCGACATGACGAGCCTGGCGCTCACCGCGGACGCCGCCCTGGACGAGGTCGACTCGGCCGACGTCCTGCTCATCCCCGGCGGGCCCGGGACGGCGGAACTGCTGGCGGACGAGGCGCTGCTCGACTGGGTGCGCGCCGTGGACGCGACCACCACGTGGACGACGTCCGTCTGCTCGGGCTCCCTGCTGCTCGGCGCCGCCGGGCTGCTCACCGGCCGCCGGGCCACCTCGCACTGGATCTGCCTCGACCAGCTGCCCCGGTTCGGCGCCGAGCCGGCCTCCGACCGGGTCGTCGTCGACGGCAAGTACGCGACCGCCGCCGGGGTCTCGGCCGGGATCGACCTGGCGCTGTCGCTGACCGGGCGGCTGGCCGGGGACGCGACCGCGGAGGCGATCCAGCTGGTCATCGAGTACGACCCGCAGCCGCCGTACTCGGCGGGCTCCACCGCGACCGCGCCCGCCGGGCTGGTGGAGTCGCTGCGCGCCGGCGACCTCGTCGTCGGCTGAGCCGGCGACCTGGTCGTGAGCCAGGCGCGGCGGGCGGGGAAGCCGTGCGCGCGGGCGCCGAGGAGCACGGCGAGGACGGCGAGGACGGCGAGCATCAGCACGGCATCGCAGGAGTCGGCCGGCGACCGAACTGGGCGGGACCCGGACCGGTCCGGACCCACCCCGCGGCCCGCCCCGGTTGCCGGGTGTGACACCCCGTCGAAGGATGGAGGGGTGACCCCGCCCGGCTACCTCCGCTACCCCCACCTGTACGGGGACCTGCTCGCCTTCACCGCCGAGGACGACGTCTGGCTCGCCCCGCTGGAGGCCGGCGCCGCCACCGGCCGGGCCTGGCGGCTCACCTGCGACCGCACCCGGGTCAGCCACCCCCGGTTCTCCCCCGACGGCCGCACCCTCGCCTGGACCAGCTGGCTCAGCCTGACCCCCGAGGTGTGGACCGCCCCCACCGCCGGCGGCGAGGCCCGGCGGCTCAGCCACTGGGGCAGCCAGGACACCCGGGTGCGCGGCTGGCTGCCGGACGGCGAGGTGCTCGCCGTCACCTCCTTCCACGAGCCCTTCGGCCACTACACCTGGGCGCACGCGCTGCCCCCGGACGGCTCTCCCGGCCGCCGGATGCCCTGGGGACCGGTCGGCGACGCCCAGATGAGCCGCGAGCGCACCGTCCTGCTCACCGGCGCCGCCCCGCACGAACCCGCCGCCTGGAAGCGCTACCGCGGCGGCGCCACCGGGCGGCTCTGGGCGGACGGCGAGCAGATCCTCGCCGGGCACCGGGGCCACCTGGCCTCACCCATGCCGGTCGGCGATCCCCCCAACGAGAGAATCGCCTTCCTCTCCGACCACGAGGGCGTCGGCAACCTCTACTCCTGCCGCCCCGACGGCACTGACCTGCGCCGGCACACCGACCACGCCTCCTACTACGCCCGCGAGGCCGCCAGCGACGGCACCCGGATCGTCTACCAGCACGCCGGCGACCTCTGGCTGCTGGAGAGCCTGGACGCCCCCGGGCCGCGCCGGCTGCACGTGCCGCTCGGCGGGTCCCGGGCCGGCCGCCGCCCGTACCAGGTCGGTGCCGCGAGCCAGGTCAAGGACCTGGCCTGCGACCAGACCGGCCGGGCCGGGGTGATCACCGTGCGTGGCAGCCAGTACTGGCTCACCCACAAGGACGGCCCGGCCCGCGCGCTCGCCGACACCCCCGGCGTGCGCACCCGGCTGCCGGTGATCCTCGGGCACACCGGTGAGGCCGCCTGGATCACCGACGCCGAGGGCGCCGACGCCGTCGAGGTGATGCCGCTGCCCGGGCACGACGGCAGCGAGAAGCACCGCCACCGGGTGCTCGCCGCCGGGCGGCTCGGCCGCGTCCTGGAGCTCACCGCCTCCCCCGACGGCAGCCACCTCGCCGCCGCCGCGTCGGACGGGCGGCTGCTGCTGGTCGCCACCACCGACGGCGCCGTCCGCGAAGTCGCCGCCTCCGGGTACGGGCCGGTCTCCAGCGCCCGCTTCTCCCCCGACTCGCACTGGATCGCCTGGTCCCAGCCGGCCGCCGGACGCTCGCTGCGCCGCATCCGGCTCACCCGCACCGACGCGCCCGCGCCGATCACCGACGTCACCGACGGGCGGTTCGAGGACGAGCAGCCGGTGTTCACCCGGGACGGCCGCTACCTGGCCTTCCTGTCCTGGCGCGGCTTCGACCCGGTCCACGACGTGCACACCGGTGACCTCTCCTTCCCGCTCGGCTGCCGCCCCTACCTCGTCCCGCTCACCGCCG
The DNA here is from genome assembly GCF_019192735.1 of Kitasatospora aureofaciens. GTDB lineage: Bacteria > Actinomycetota > Actinomycetes > Streptomycetales > Streptomycetaceae > Kitasatospora > Kitasatospora aureofaciens_A. The sequence continues at coordinate 147,958 of NZ_JAHTKP010000012.1, read as the reverse complement.
ACGCCCCGTCCCCGTTCGCCGCGCCCGCCGAGGACGGGACCCCGCGCGGCGACGGCGGCGGCGACGGCACCGTCCGGGTCGACCCGCAGGGCATCGGCGAGCGGCTGCTGCAGTTCCCGGTGATCGCCTCCAAGTACTCGGCCACCGACGCGGTGCGCGGCGGCCTGGTCTGGCTGCGCTGGCCGATCTCCGGCACCCTCGGGCAGACCTTCGCCAGCCCGGAGGACACCTCCGGGCGCCCCTCGCTGGAGCACTTCGACCTGGCCCGGGGCACCCGCACCACCCTGGTCGACAAGCTCGACGGCTATGCCGTCTCCGGCGACGGCGGCTCGATCGCGGTCTACTCGGCCGGCACCCTGCGGATCGTCCCGGTCGGTGTCCCCTCCGCCGGCACCCCGGTGGACCTGCGTCGGATCACCCACACCGTGCACCCGGCCGCCGAGTGGCGCCAGGCCTACCACGAGGCCGCCCGGATCGTCCGGGACCAGTTCTGGGACGCCCGGATGTCCGGCCTGGACTGGCCCGCCCTGATCGCCCAGTACGAGCCGCTGCTCGACCGGATCGCCGGGCCGGACGACTTCGCCGACCTGCTGCGCGAACTCCTCGGCGAACTCGGCACCTCGCACGCCTACGTCACCCCGTCCCGGCGCGCCGAGGGCCCCTCGCTCGCCCAGCAGCCGCTCGGCCTGCTCGGCGCCACCGCGCACCGCTCCCCCGACGGCCGCTGGCTGGTCGACCGGGTGCTGCCCGGCGAGTCCTCCGACCCGCGCGCCCGCGCCCCGCTCGCCGCCCAGGGCGTCCGGGACGGCGACGAACTCCTGGAGATCGGCGGGCGCCCGGTGGACCCCCTCCGCGGCCCGCTCCCGCTGCTGGCCGGCACCGGCGGCAGCACCGTCGAACTGAGCCTGCGCAGCGGCCCGGACGCCCCGGTGCGACGGATCACCGTCACCCCGCTGACCGACGAGCAGCCCCTCCGCTACCAGGACTGGGTGGTCAAACGCCGGTCCCTGGTACGGGAGTTCAGTGACGGCCGGTGCGGCTACCTGCACATCCCCGACCTCGGCGGCTCCGGCTGGGCACAGTTCAACCGCGACCTGCGGCGCGAACTGGACAAGCCCGCGCTCGTCCTCGACGTCCGCGGCAACGCCGGGGGCAACGTCTCCGAACTCGTCCTGGAGAAACTCACCCGGCGGGTCCTCGCCTGGGACTTCAGCCGCGGCCGGCAGCCCGTCCGGTGGCCGCGCAACGCGCCGCGCGGCCCGGTGGTCGCGCTCGCCGACGAGGCCACCAGCTCGGACGGGGACGTGATCATCGCGGCGATCAAGCTGCTCGGGCTCGGGCCGGTGGTCGGCACCCGCACCTGGGGCGGGGTGGTCGGGATGACCGGGCGGCACACCCTCGGCGACGGCACCCAGATCTCGGTGCCGAAGAACGCCTCCTGGTTCACCGGCGGGCTCGGCTGGTCGGTGGAGAACCACGGCGTCGAGCCGGACGTGCACGTGCTGCGCGGCCCGCAGGACTGGGCCCGGGGGCGACACCCGGAGCTGACCACCGCCGTCCAGCTGGCGCTGGAGCTGCTGGAGGACGTGCCCGCCGCGGCGCCCCCGCCGGACGACACCCCCCGGCCCGACCTGCGGCGCCCGCCGCTGCCGCCCCGGGCGCGCTGAGCCCGGGGCGGCGGTGGCGTGTCCTACCGGATCGATCCGCTACAGGATCAATCCCAGGGGTCGCCTTCGGCCGTCATGTTCTCGGCGGCACGCCGGTCGGCCTCCTCCTGCGCGCGCTGCGCCGACTCGCGCGACTCACGGGTCCGCTCGATCTCGGGACTGAACGCGTCGGCGGCCTCGTCGTGAGCGAGGGCGGCACGCTGGGCGGCGTCCCCCATCGCGGAGGTGTCCTGTTCCTGATGGCGGCCGACCGAGCCTCGCTCGTCCTCGCTCGACTCGTGCGCCTTGTGGCGGAACCTGTCGAAGATGCCCATGACTCCTCCTCCGGACGGATACCGGGCTGCCCCCACTCTCACATTGTGACCAGAACGGCGCACCTTGAGCCTTTGGTCCCGGGAGAACGCGTCCAGGGGCCGTAGCCGTCCGGCCGGAGGCGGGCGGAGGGTGGAGCCGTCAGCCGGTCTGACGTCGCCCAGGAGGACTGCCGTGACCGTCGCCCACTCCGAAACACCCGCCCGGCGTGCCGCCGAGGAGACGCCCGGCGGACCGCGCCGACTGGTCGGGCCGCTGGCCGCGCTGGACGGGCGGCTGCCCGGCCCGCACGACCTGCTGCTGATGCAGTGCCCCAGCTCGCTGCGCCCGCTCGGCGGCGGGGAACTCCCCGACTGGGCACGGGCCGTGCTGCGGGCGCACCCGTGGGTGACGGTCGGCCGCGCGCCCGCCGTGGCCGGCTCCCGGGTGGACACCCCGCACCCGGTGCGCTGCACCCGGGACGTCACGGCGGCGCCCGAGCAGTGGATCCCGGTGACCGTACGCGGCCCCAGCGCGGGCAACTGCTGAACGTGCTGGCGCCGTGGGCGGCCGTCGCCCGCACGTTCCGGCCCGAGCGGCTGGCCGCCCGGCGGGCGCTGCTCGCGCCCGAGCGGGTGGCGGCGATCCCGGCGCTGGCCCTGCTGCCGGCGGTCGGCGAGCTGCCGGCGGACCACCGGCTGGCCTGGGGCCCGATCGGCGCGGTCGGCTACGAGCTGGGCACCGGCACGCCGGTGGCCGGGCCGCTCAGCCCGCTGCGGCTGGTGCTGCGCGCCCCGCAGCCGGTCAGCCGGCGGGACGCGCTCCAGCTGCGGCGCTCGTTCAGCAAGCTGCCCGTACCCGTGCAGGCCGAGCTGGAGACCCGGCACGGCGCGGTGCTGCTGGCCGACTACGCGGCGGCGCCGCCGGCGCTCACCCTGCTGACGCCGGACGGGCCCCGGGAGGTCCACGATCCGTGGTTCCCCTGGGGCCCGTTCGCGTGAGCTGCCGTATCAGTTGGGCCGGTTGGGCGGCCGGGACGCCCGAGGCCGACGACGGGGCACCGGAGCAAGCTCTCGGGCCAAGGCGTACGGGCCCGCCGCCCGCTGGAGTCTGGCCATTGCCTCGTACAACTCGGCGTGAAGTGCGTCCCGGGTGGCCTCGCGGCACGTCTCGCGGACGTGCCGCTCCTCCGCGAGTATCTGCGCGACCGCCGCGACCGCTTGGCGTCTTTTGGGGCTGAGCCACAGAACCGGTGGCGTGAACTGCAAGTAGGCGCCCCAGACCCATGACCAGGTGATCCGAGGCTCACGCATCAGGCCGAGGATCGTGCGGCCGAGGAAAGCGAGACGAGAGCGCGGGTTCCGGTCCACTTCGAGCATCGGCATCACGGTTCGCCCATCGCCCGACGCTGGAGCCTGCGGCCGAGGACGACCAGGGATTCCTCGAACGGTTGGTCCGCGAGGTAGGCCGACGACCAGGCGACACCCCACCGGGCGCACTGCGGGCAGTTCCACGTCTGCCCGGCCGAGTTGGCATCGTTGAACAGATCGACCGGCGCACCACAGGCCGACGCGGGACAGGTCGGAGGGCTGGTCATCGGTGGCGGTCCCGCCTGAGCCGCCGCTGGGTGGCCCGCCGGATGATGGGTTCGGACGCGACGATGCCGAGCATGAGGACGGCGGCGAATGTCATCAGGCAGACCAACACCGTGGCGACGCTCGGCGGACCGGGAAGGACCCAGGTCACGGCGGCCGCTGCGCCGCCACTCAGTGCACCGATGATGCCGACTGCAACCAACACGTCAGCACCAAACGCGGGTTGGCGCTTCACGCGACGCCCTCGTCGGCGCCGAGCCGGCCACGGGGTTTGGCGGGAACGATGTGGACGACCAGCGTCGGCCCGCCCGGAAGGGGTCGGATACCGGTGGGGTCGACCGTCCGCTCCACCCCACCGCCCACCGGCCGCACGTAGGCGAGCCCGCCCCGCGTGTCCATGTAGACGACGTTCTTGTCGGTCGTCACGTCCTTGACCAGCTCGCCGACCTGCGGGCGATAGGGCGACCCAGCGGGGAACTTCTTGCGCGTCACGGCAGCAACTCCTTTCCGTAGTGCGATGACTACCCAGGGCTGCCAACTGTGCTTTATAGTCGACGGTGCCTTCAACCTTTCATCAGGGAAGGAATAGGAGCTAACAATCATGAACCGCAAGGAACTTGATCCGGACTCCTCACCTGCCGCAAAGTTTGGCGCGCAACTTCGCGAGCTACGAGAGGCACGCGGTTGGACTCAGGACCACCTGGCCACGCTCACCGGGTACTCGTCCGTACACGTGTCCGCCATCGAAACTGGCCGCAAACCTCCAACCGAGCGATTCTCCAGAAGGCTTGACGAAGCATTCGAGACTCCGGGGCAGTTCGAACGGGAGTGGCGCAACGCAGGGCGGCGCGTCCTGCTTGAGGGATTCGCCGAGTACCTGCGCAGCGAGGCTGACGCGGTGGCACTTCGACTGTTCGAGATCAACATCATCCCGAGCCTCTTCCAAACCCCCGCCTACGCGAGGGCATATCAGGAAGCACGAGTTCGCCGAGGACGGGCAACCCAGCAGCAGGCCGACGAACGGCTCGCGTTGCTGCTGCATCGGCAGCAACGTCTCAACCGGCAGCCTGCGCCCCGGGTCCACGCGGTCATAGATGAAGGCTGCCTACACCGAGCCATCGGGGGCCGTGATGTCATGATGGAGCAGCTCCTACACCTGGAGGAACTGGCGGTTCAACCTCAGATCGTTGTCCAGGTCAGCCCGTTCTCACTCGGTGAGGACAGGCCGTTCGGGCTTCCAATCACCTTGCTGACCATGCCGAACAGGACCATCGTGGGGTACGGCGAGACGCAGCGGCGGGGCTTCCTCGAACGCGATCCGGAGACGCTGGCCGAGTGGACCGGTGAGTACGATCAACTGCAAGTCGAGGCGTTGTCCCGGGCAGCGAGTCGAGAGTTCATCCGGCGAGTTCGAAGGGGATTTGAGAATGAATGACCCAACGCGCGCCAAGTGGCGCAAGAGCACATACAGCGTCCAGGAAGGGCAGTGCGTGGAGGTGGCGGACGGGCTTCCCGGCCAGATGCCGGTGCGGGACAGCAAGGACCCTGATGGCCCGGCCTTGATCTTCCCGGCCGAGGCCTGGCAGTCCTTCGTCTCCGCCATCCGAGCCGACGAGTTCGGCACGGTCTGACGCACCTCGCAAGCTGCCCCGAGGCCCCACTACCCACGGCCGGTTGTGGGGCCTTCCGTGGTTCAGCCCGCCCATTCCAGCCGTTGCCCCGTAGGGCCGACGGTGAGCCACAGCCGCTCTGCGGTGGGCTCGCCCGCGAGGCGCCACCGATTGAGCTGGTCAGCGATCTGGTCCCACAGACGGGCAGGGCCACCCTGCCGGACCAGCCATCGGCCGCCTTCCTCATACACGGCAGCCCACGCTCCGGCGGCCACATCGATGACGACATGTTCAGTCCTGCCGTTGCGGGGCATCGCGAAGTGCTGGGCGGTGGGCGCGGCAAACTGCGCGACGAAGCGAGCCGCCCACCGGTCGAGCACATCGGCGCCGACGGCTGCCGGTGCCGCCTCACCCTGGTCGAGATCGGGCAGCATGCCGAGCGGCGGTGGCATGTGCGGACGGGCCAGCATGAACGACACACCGCCCCCGAGCACCGGGCCGGATGCCGTCCCGTCTTCGGCCACGGTGAGCCGCACCAGTTCGGAAGCGTTCATCCACCCGCCGACGGTCACCAGGATCTCGCCGCCGGGGCGGGTCTGAGCGACCCACTCCGCCGGAACGGTCCGCACACCGCAGGTGGCAATGCCCCTGTCGTACGGCGCGCTTTTCGCATACCCGGAGAGCCCGTCACCGACCACCAGGTCGGGCCAGTAGCCGAGTTCTCCGAGTGCCACGGACGCCCGCGCCGACACGTCCGCGTCGACCTCGATCGACGTCACCTGGTCGTCGCCGAGTACATGCGTCAACAGCGCCGTGGAGTAACCGGTCCCGGTGCCGACCTCCAGCACCGACATGCCGGGCGACACCCGCAGCTCTTCGAGCATCCGAACGACCAGGCTCGGCAGCGTCGAAGACGACGTGGGCCCCTGCGACAACCGCCCTTCGACCTGACGCGGGACCACGCAGCCGGCGAGCTGAGTCACTAGCGTGTCGTCCTCGTACACCCGGCTGATCAGCTCGGGCGACTCGGTGAGAGAGACGGGCCGGTACCACCCGCCGCCGTCGTGCTCGAACCAACCGCCCGACAGGAACGCCTCACGCGGGACCGCCAGCACCGCCGCTTCCCACTCGGCGCTACGGATCACCCCCGCCTCCTTGAGCTGTGCGGCCAGTGCGGCCCGAAGCCCTTCCGATTCGCTCACTCGGTTACTCCGTTCTCCAGAAGATCGGCAATCGCACGGGTGATCGGCAGGTTCGCCGCGTGCTCCAGCCACGCCCATTGGCCGTTCGGGTTGCACTCCAGGAACCACCACTCCCCTGCGGGGGTCACTGCGAAGTCGAACGCCCCGAAGTTCAGGCCGAGTTCGGCGAGGAACGCCAGCAGCGCGGTCCGAATCGGCTCTGGGCAGTCGACAGGCTCGTACGTCAGGTGGCGGTACTCGCTGCGCCAGTCGAGCACCCCGGGCGGGGCCGTGATCAGCGCGCAGAAAACCCTGTTCCCGACCACCACGGCGCGTACGTCCCCGGCCTTGGGCACCTGCGTCTGAAAGAGATGGGCACAGCGGCTCACGGCGTCGGTGATCTCGCCGGCTTCGACCGAGGCGGCCCAGATGCCAGCCGGCTCGCCGTCCACGTTGTACGCCCCAGCGTGCAAGGGCTTGTAGATGGCGGGTTGCGCGGCGGCGAACGCCTTCGCCTCGGCAGTGTTGTTGGTGATCAGCGTTGCCGGGACCAGCAGGCCGAGACGAGCCGCAAGGGCAAGCTGAGTGGGCTTGCACTCGGCCCGGGCGATCGCCTGTGGGTGGCTCAGGTAGAGACAGCCCGGCAGGTCCGCCAGCACACCGCCGAGCCCCCGCCGGTTCTCCTGCGCGGCGAACCGGCCGGCCTGGTCGTTGCTCTCGGGGTGATACGCGCTGGGCCGACGGTGGTACAGCGCGCGAACGTGCGCGAGATCGGCGGTCCGATCGCCAACAGCGAGCGCGCCCGTCCAGCCGTCCGCGCCGAGGGCCGCCGTCAAGGCGACGCGCTGCGGAAAGTCCTTGCCAGGGTCGAACCGGAGGACGGGCACCCGGCGCCGGTTCAACTCCGTGATCACGATATCGGCCGTCGGGTCCTCGTACGCGGTGGTGACCAGCACCGGGTGTCCGTCCACGGTCCTACCTCCTAGTCCTGCTCGGCGTCGTGGCCGGTGTCGCCGTCCACCTTTCCGTCCTTGCCGATCTGGGTGGGCGGGTAGGTGCCCACGCTGGTGCCGTGCTTGCCGAGTTCGGCAGAGGTCATCACTCCGTTCTCTCCGGCCCACCGGCCCGTCTGCGTGTCGGGGTCCAGCCCCGCGTAGCGCCAGTTCGACGGCTCGCCGTTGCGCAACGGCGCCATGCGCCCCATGCCCCAGGGGGCGACGGGACGGAGTTCGGTAGCGGTGCTCAACGCTCCTCCTGCTTCTCGTTGTTGCATCGAGTTACGGACAGCCCGGCTTGCCCCGCCTGCGGGCGGGAACGGCCAGAGTGGGGGCGCTCCCCTACTGTCGTTGCCGTGCTCATCCACGGCCCGAGCGGCACCAACGACGGTAGGGAGCAACCACGCCCGGCCTCAATGAACTTGCGAGATATTGCGGCGATTCACCCGAGAGAGTCGAGTGCAGTCGCGATCACAGCGCGGGCCGCGTCTCCGTAGACAGCCGCGTCAGACAGCTGGACGAACGCCTTGCCGTAGTCGGCCAGTTCGCGAGGCTGCTTGACGTTGATCTCGGCCGTCAGGGTCTCCACCACCGTGTGCTGGTCATCGAACATGTAGAACGCTTCCAGCGGCCAGACGGAGCGCTGGGCGGTGAACGGGATGATCCCGAGCGAGACCGAGGGGAGCGGCATCACGGTGAGCAGGTGTCGAAGCTGCCCACGCATCACCTCGGCATCGCCGATGCGATACCGCAGCACTGACTCCTCCACCAGCACTACGAACCGGTGACCGCCCTCGTACAGGAACCGGCTGCGAGCCACGCGGGCGGCGACAGCCTCTGTCACATCGTCGGGAGTTCCCTGGAACTGCGTGATGGAGCGCATCAAGGCCGTGGCGTAGGCCGGCGTCTGGAAGAACCCGGGCACGACGTTGGATACGTACACCCGGCACAGACGGGCCCGCTCGTTCAGCGCGTAGACATTCTCCTGAACCTTGCGCATGCCGTTGCGCTGGAGCCGCCGCCACTCCACGTACATCGACTCCACCGCGCGCGAGGTGGCGATGAGGTCTTGCACTTGATCCTCGGCACCGCAGGCGGTACACCAGGCCCGAATGTCCGCATCGGAAGGGGCCACCTTCGCGGAGAGGATGCGCGAGGTCTTCGCCGGGTGCCATCCGCACCGGGCAGACAGCTCTTGCCCCTTGAGGCCGGCGTCCAGCATCAGCTCGCGCAGACGCGCGGCAACGGCGGCGCGGGCGGCCTGCACGCTGGACGAGGGAGAGGAGGGCATGAACTGGCTGTCCGGTGGCTGATCGCAGGGGTTAGACGCTGTATTCCGTGTGGTCGATGCCTCGCTCCCAGACGGCTTCGAACGCCGAGACGCAGAGCTTCACCACCGCCGGGTCCTCGGACAGTTCGTACCTGGGGTCGGCCCACTCTCCGACGCCGGTGAAGTGGTTGAACTCGACCAACCGGCCGTCGAAGACCCAGAAGTCATTGCCCGGCAGTGCGATGTCCGACGCCTGGCGGCGTGGAAGCCAACGAACCTGTTCACCGGCCGCGATGTTCACGGCGGTCCCGGCATGCTCGAAGCGGATGTAGTCGGTCACCGGTTCCGAGACGATCCGAGCCCTGCGCATGACCACACCGCGACTGACTGCATCTCGGACGAGCGGCACCCACCCGGCCCAACCCTCGGACTCGGGGTCGAGGTCGGGGTGGACGCCGGTCTGCTTGAAGCTTGCGAAGTCCGCCGACTCATCGCCCACGCCGTACCAGTCGCGCATCTCCAGGTGCACGGCGGAGTGCTGACTGGCCTTGAGCAGATTAGAGAAGTCCGGAACGTTCTGCGTCATCGAGTGCCTTCCTAATGATCGCCGCCATGCGGAGCGGGACACGGACTACGGCCTCGCCCTGGGGGATTCCGATCGCGTGGCCCGGAGCCCACTCAGTCGTGCTGATCTCGGCCAGCAGTTCCTCGCTGGGATTCCAACCCTGGAACACCAGCTCCCGCTCCTCGTCGTCCACCCACACCGTCGGCGAGCCGTTCCCCTGGGTCTCGGGGTCCATCCCGTTGAACCGTAGTGCCATCGGGTCCTCCCGTGCCAAGTCGGTTGCGCATCCTTGCGTTACCGTTCCGCAGAGATGACAGACCGTCAAGAGCGCAAGGAGGGGCGGGCCGGCGCACTCGGAGCGGGTTTGACGCATCTTGCAAGCTGCGCGAGGCCCCGCTACCCGACGGGGCGGGTAGCGGGGCCTACGTTCCACGCGGTGAGAGCGACCATCAGCCGCTGACGCTGGGTGTGCCGGTCTCCAGGTGGCCGGTGAACCGCTGCGACCAGCTGCTGTCGGCGTCCACCGTGACGGTGAAGTCGTACCAGCCGTTGGTGTAGGCCGCCGCGTTGAAGTAGTCGCTCACGCTGCCGCCGGCCGGCACCTGGTACGTCCAGGGGCCGTCCGTGCGGTAGTTGTCCGACGCGATGGTGAAGGTCAGCGGGGTGCTGCCGGAGTTGGCCAGCTTGAAGTAGACGGCGAGCTTGCCGGTGCCCGGCTCCACCGCGTACGAGGCGGTGACCGCCGCGTTCTTGCCCGCCTTGGTGGCGTCGCCCTTGAAGCGGCGCAGGAAGCGGTTCGGGCCGACCACCGTGAGGTCGTACGGGCCGCCGCCGAAGCCGGTGCCGCAGTTGAAGAAGTCGCTGGTGTTGCCGCCCGGGTCGACGGTGTACTGCCACGGGCCGCCGCCGCGGTAGGCGTTGGCGTAGGCGGCGAAGTGCGCGGACTTGGTGGCCGCGGTGCCCGCGTTGGCCATCGTGATCCAGACCTTCATCACCCCGGCGGAGCCGAACTCCAGGTGGTCCAGGTTGGCGTTCGGCTGGTAGGGCAGCGCGCGGGCCTGCCGGGTGCCGGACTCCTGCACCGGCAGCTGGTTGTTCACCGGGGCCGGGTTGGACAGCGGGCCGCAGGCGGACAGGCCGATGGTCTGCGAGGTGTCGGGCAGCGCCGGGAGGCCGTAGACCGGGTTGGCGAAGTCGAACGCGCTGGTCAGGTCGCCGCAGACGCGGCGGCGCCAGTCGCTGATGTTCGGGCTGGTGGCGGGCGTGCCGAGGGCGGCCGTCCAGGTCTCCAGGAAGCGCAGCACCGAGGTGTGGTCGAAGGTCTCGGAGTTGACCCAGCCGCCGCGGGTCCACGGCGAGACCGCGATCAGCGGGACGCGGAAACCGAGGCCGATGTTGGTGCCGTTGTAGAACTCGCCCGGGGTGCCAGCCGGGGCGACCGGCGGCGGGACGTGGTCGAAGAAGCCGTCGTTCTCGTCGTAGTTGATGAACAGGACGGTGGAGTTGAAGACGTTCGGGTCGGCGTTGAGCGCGTCGATCACGTTGTGGACGAAGTGCGCGCCGTCCTCCGGGGTGGCGTACGGGTGCTCGGAGGAGGCCTGGTCGGGGACGATCCAGGAGACCTGCGGCAGGGTGCCGGCCAGCACGTCGGCCTTGATCGCGGCGACGATGTCGTCCGGGGTCTTCCCGGTGACGGCGGGCACCGAGCTCATGCCCTTGACCGCCAGCGGGCTGCCGGCCGGGGCGTTGGCGAACTGGGTGAAGTAGGCCAGGCAATACTCTGGCGAATGTAGTTTCTGGCTTTACCGAACCTTGACCTGCGGGCGCGCCGGCTACCCGACCCGTCTGCGGATGGTGGTGATCAGCTGAGCGGCTGCGCCGAGGGGGCGGGAAGCTTTGGGCGGTGTCCTGCCGGTGGTGGGGTCGGGCATGGCCGGGGGGCCGTAAGCTGGCGCGGCTCGGTCAGGGCTGTTGGGCCTGACCGCAATGTGGCCGAGTGGCCCCCCGGGTTTGCCCGACTCGGGTTCCGCCAGTGGGAGGTGCGTAAAGCTTCCCGCCCCCGGCCCCCGCCACCGCGCGGCAGCCATGGGGCCAGCACACAGCTTTTCTACGGTGTGTATTCGTAGCCGATGGTGAATCGGGCAGGGAGGCACGACTCCGTATACTCGACCACCCCCTCGTCATCCGACCAGCGATGGACGAGTGCCAGGATCGCACTGCCGACCGGCACCGCTAGGGCTGCGGCTTCCCGCTGGTCCGCCGTACGCGCGTGCATGTCGTCGCGCGCCGCCGTGATGGTCCGGCCCGTAGCTTCGAGGACCCTAGCCGTGATTCCATCGTTTCGTCCTGGGGCCGTGTTGAGCAGATCCGGCACGAGTGCAGCGAAGTGCGCGGGATACCAAGACACCGCGAACAGGGTTCGCGACTTGCCGCGACCAGCAATGTATTCGCGACGCACCAGTTGATCGCCGTGTTCCAGATCAAACAGATCCGCAACATAGAGCGGCGGGATCACGAGTTCGGCGGCCGTCACACGGCTGGTCTCGCCATCCATCAGGCTGGACTGCACCCTCTGAACCCGGGCCAGGCGGTCCCGGCTGCTGGCACTCACGCGCGGGTCATCCGCGACGAACGTTCCACGCGGTGAAGTGCGCAAATAGCCCTCTACCTGAAGGTGCTGAAGCGACCGGCTGACCGTAGCCACAGCAACGTTCCAACGGCCGGCGATCTCTTTGTTGCTGGGCAGCTTCGCGCCCGGTGCCAGCTCCCCCGAAAGGATGCGCTGGCGGTAGTGATCTGCGATCACAGACCACGTCCTCGGCGTCTTGCTCGGCATGTTCGCTCGCTTCCGCTCAGTGGGCGATCCCCTTGGAGCAGACTAGTCCACTCGGAACCGTAGCGGATGAACTAGGCCACTCTTCATGCTGGACTAGTTCACTGACTGGCCATCGTGTGACTGATGGTCAGACTCGGCCTGAGGGAGGTCCTATGCAGGTCACACTGGAGAAGTGTGAGTGCGGCGCATCGATCCGGCCCGATCCGCCGGGACAGAGTGACATCGCCACCTGGGTGTGCGCCTGCCGACGCTTCGGGTACTTGTTGCCGCCGGAGTACCTCCGTGAGCACCCCGAGGAGTTCGCCGTTCAGGTGTGCGGCCGGAAGCGACGGAGCGAGACCGCGCCGGTCGCCGCGTGAACCCCTACGGTCGTCCGGCGCGCCTCGGACGCTGGCTGCAACTCCTTTGGCGCGATCCGAGGATGGGCGTCCACGTGCTCTGGCACGGCGTCTTTCAGTGGAGCCGACCGGTACTCCTGTTGAGCCCGAATCGCCGTAGGGCTGTGAAATTCGCAGAGTCCGAACTCCGGGTCACTGCTCGTCGGCACGCGCTTGACCGACGTCGCCGGTCGTCGGCGCGGCCCCCCGAGTAGCACCTTCAGGCTCCCGTCCCGCTCGTCGACCCCTCCCGTGACAGTCGCCGGCCGGGACGGGCTCCAACCCCCGCACCTCCGGCCGGGGCTGTTCCGGGCGGACGGCCTGGTGCGGGATGCGGTCCCGCCCGTACATGCATCCCCCGTCGTGGACGGGCGGGACCGCGCACTCCAACCTGCCTACTGTTCAAGGGAAGTCCGTGATGCACAACGAGGTTCAGCAGCAGCCCGCCCGCCGGATCGGCGCTCTGGTCCTGATCAGGGACGGCAAGAAGCGCGTCCTCCTGGAGGAGACCAACTATCGGAAGGGCTTGCAGCTCCCAGGCGGCGCCGCGCACAAGGGTGAGCAGGTGGCGGACGCTGCCGCGCGTGAACTCGCCGAGGAGACCGGCCTGCGCCGGGTCATCGCCTTCCACCTGGGCGTCGACCAGATTCCGGCCAACCCCAACACCGGCTCCCCGGAGGGCTTCAACTTCATCTGCGACGGCGGGTTCGCCTCGCATGCGGAGGTGGCTGGACTGAGCATCCCCATTGGCGCGTCCGAAGAGATCCGGGCGCTCGTGTGGGTGCACCCGGATGAGTTGGACGACCACGTCGAGCCGTACATGGCGGCGCGCATCCGGATCGCCGTCGACCACGCGGACAGCGGGCTGCGGCAGCCACTTCTCTACATCGGTCAGCCCGCCGACCAGCGCCACGGCGCATGAACGCCAGCTCGGGTCCGGGGAGACCTACCGAGGTGTGGCGTGCCGTCTACTACTTCCGGGGGCAACCGGGATTGCCCGGGATGCCGGGCCGGTCTGACGTCCATGGGTCGACGAGTGCCGACTCGTTCGAGCGGTTGGCCGCACATCTCATCGCGGACGCCGGCCGACGGTGGTGGGACATCGAAGTGCCCGTGCAGGTGAGGAACTTCGGAGAGATCCTGCTCCGCCACGGACGGCCGATTGCCGAGGCTCAAGGGCGGTGGACGTACAAGCCGAACGGCCGCCAAGACTGGGCTCACGTCATGGTGACCTATGACCCCGACGGGCGGTAGCCCGGTGCCTCGACAGAAGCCCGATCCGGGATCTTTCTACGGGTCGGATGCCCAAGTCCTAACGGTGGTCGACACCGGCGGCTGCGAGTGCCCCCAACCTGCCATGTGCGTGGAGCGGCTCGAACTGCCGTCGATTCAAGGGAGTTTCCGCGACAGGCACGGCCGCCTTTGGGTCGTCCTCGGCCGCCGAAAGCTCGGCGATCCACTGACCGGACGGGTGCGTTGCACGGAAGTGTGCATCCGCCGCTTCGAGAGAGACCGCCCGGTCTATATGACCATCCGGTGTGCCGGTCCGCCAGCCATGGAAAACCGGTACGAGCGGGACCGCCCGGGACGGCCGCCGAGGGCCGTAAGACTCCCGTTCCAGCCCGCAGCCCTCTCGGGTAGCTAGCCGGTTGGAACGGGCCCTGAAAGTGCACGAGCCCCTGGGACAGGCCCGGGGAGCAACACATCAGGAGGTACGAGAATGCCCGAAATGATTTGTCCGACCTGCGGCGGCGGTGGGCAGGTGCAGCAGCAGAAGGTTGAGTGGATCACGGGACCCGACGGAACCCAGATCCAGCAGACCAGCACCGTCGTCGTGCAGTGTTCGAGCTGCGGCGGCACCGGCAGGAAGCAGTACTGAGCCGCATACTGGCACCATGAGCGAAGACGAGGAAGGCTCCGGCACGCGCCCGTTCATGAAGTTCAGGGTCCGATGCCCCAACTGTTCGGACGGAGTTCGCCACCGGGCCCGCATGGGCGTCCGTGACGGCCAGGTTGGCACCGGGCACGTGGCCGAACGCTGCCCGGACTGTGAAGGCACGGGATATATCCCCCTCAACAACGGGGAATGGAAGGGGCGCCCTAAGCCGACCACTTGAGGAACGGTGCGCTACAGGCCCCGTCCGGGTTCGCCTGGGCGGGGCTCCGTCGTACCCGGAAGCGGATCGGCAACAAAGGTTCCCCGGTGCGGGACCGTGAAGATCCACCCCTCCTCGCGCAGAGATCCGAGCGCGCGGCGGACCGTCTTCCGGGCGACCCCGAAGCGTTCACACAGGGCCTTCTCCGTATCGAACTGTCCTCCCGGCTGCCATCGGCCAGCCTGAATCTCGGTCTTCAACGTGGTCACGATCTGGCGGTATGGCCACTCGGGGGCGTGGTGGTCGATCTCGTCTGGCATGCCGAGAAGGGTAGCCATAGGGCTTCATCGAGACAGATGGGTAGACAAGGGTAGACATGGGTAGACATAGATAAGTACCGTCGAAACACAACCACAGAACCCCGGCGACCGCGCCAACGGTCCCGGGGCATGGCCGACGCTTTAGAGGAGCGACGACATGGCCAAGCTTACCGTTCTGGTGATCCTCTGGGTTCTACGCCGGGTGCTGCCGGCGCGCGGGGAACACCGTTCCGTTCCCATCCGTCCGGAGCGGCGGGAGACGCCCGTCATCTGCGGGTGGCACCGTCCGATTCCGGCTCACCTGCTCGCCCGGACGATGCCGCTCGACTCGCTCCGGCTCATCCCTCGGTACCTCGTCGCGTGGGAGGAGACTCCCGCGGACCAGAAGACAGCCCAACTGGAACGCCACGCGAAGGACCGCGCGGCACAGTGGGAGAAGATCCAGCAGCGGAGCCGGCGCGCGGCGGCCTTCGCCGCGCAACTCGACCTTCCGGATCCGCTTCACTGGCTGGACAACGCGACCGACGGCCACGGGGTTCTCACCGGGCGGGGTGCGTGATGTCGCGGGCGTTCGTCAAGGTGCTGGCAGACGGCACCCGGAAGGGAAACACGCGGGGCCTGCGGAAGTGCCAGCGGGAGGGGTGGACCATCATGGGTGGCGCCTACTGTTCGGTGGAGTACGCGCCCCGGGCGAAGAACGACCCGCGGCCGTGGTCGGACGGTGTCCTGCGGTACCGGGCTCTGGACTGCTGGGCGGTTCCGCCGATCGTGACCGAAACCCTGGCGGTGTTCGGCGACTGAGAGTTAGCTCGACGGGCGTCGACAACAGACCCGCTGGCGCTCCGGCCAGCCGTTACACTCGGCAGCCCCCGGCCTCTCCGGTCGGGGGCTGTCGGTTTGCTCGTGACGGTCGGCACAGGGGAAGAGCACATGCCGGAGTGGGAAGGCGATGGGCAGCCCGAGGAAGACGGTGGGGTCTTTCTCGGCGGCGGCCCGAAGCTGGAAGGTGTCAACTACGAGGCGCCGTGGCTGGAGGCGCGTGCTGCGGCCGAGCATCTGAACGCCATTCTTGCCGCCCTGGGCCTTCAAGGGCCCGATCTTGTGCGGGCGCAGGCCGGTTGGTCCGACGACGGGCACGGCGTGGTGTTCCTGAAGGGGACCGCGTCCGGGGCGCGTCGGCTCGGGGAGGTGCTCGACCGCATGGCGGACAGGAACGAGTGCGGGTCCACGTGCGGCGAGTGATCCTCTGACCCTGCGGGCTTTCGCCTCAGGGACGTTGGGTCTGGGTCGGCCGGCGCCCGGCCGGGACCGGCCGCCAGGCCGCAGCCCGGCCGGGGCGGCGGGCCGACCGGCGGCGCATCGCGCCGCCTCTTGAGTAAGTGAAGAACGTTTTCGACGGGGTCTGCTACCGGAGCACCGGCCGGTGGGTGATGGTGAGTTGGGTTGCGCCTGCGGTCATGGTGAGGGTTTCGAGCATGAGCGGCTTGGGGTCCTGCTGGGTTTGGGTGAGGCGCTGGGAGACGAGAACGGGCACGCCTTCGGGCATGTGCAGGGCTGCGCGTTCGTCGGGGTTGGGCATGCGGGCGCTGACGCCCTCGCGCCACTCGATCGCGCCGTGGGCTGCGGCCAGTGCGGCGTAGGCGTCGGTGTTGAACACCTCGGGCTGCTGGGCCAGTAGCGTTCCGGTGATCTGCTCCATCGGGAGGAGCGCCGTGTAGCGGGCGCGGATTCCGCTGTCCTCGTGGGTGTAGAGGCGCTGGACGAGGTAGGCGGCTTCGCCTTCCTCCGTGTTCAGCAGCTCGGCTGCGCTGGGTTCCAGGCGTACGCGGTAGACGGTGGGCTCCTCCGCGTCGTGCCATCCGGCCGGGCAGTGGTACTGGTCGCCGAAGCACAGGACGGTTCGCTCGATGAGGATGGTTGCTTCGGGTTCGGGCTGGGGTCCCCTGACGAAGGTTCCGCGTCCCTGCTGGACGTCGAGCAGTCCGTCCGCGCGCAGTTCGGCGACGGCCTGACGAACGGTGGGGCGTGACACCTGGTAGAGCGCGGTGAGCTTGTCCTCGGTCGGGATCTGCTCGCCTGGTCGCCAGGTGCCGCGCGCGATGGCCTTGCGCATCTCGCGCGCGACCTGCTTGTAGAGCGCCTGCCCTCTCACTGCCGCCACTTGGGCCCCCTTGGTGACGACTCGTTCGTAGCCGTCAGGTCCGTTATCAAACAGAAATTTAGTTCCCGTCGCCGCTGCTCAAGTGCCGTACGGCGACCATAATTCAGCAGTCGTCAGGATGAATGCCCTTGCGCCCGGCGTCAAGTGCGCTCATC
Source organism: Kitasatospora aureofaciens (assembly GCF_019192735.1). Classification (GTDB taxonomy): domain Bacteria; phylum Actinomycetota; class Actinomycetes; order Streptomycetales; family Streptomycetaceae; genus Kitasatospora; species Kitasatospora aureofaciens_A. Next base: position 130,839 of record NZ_JAHTKP010000012.1, on the reverse strand, counting down.
ATCAACCTTCCACGAAATTCATCATGACGACTGACCTACCGGTCGGTCGTTCCGGGAGGAGTGAGAGGGACATGACCTTGAAGAACCTGCCGCTGGACGCGGCGCGGCTGGGCAGCGCGCTGTGCGTGTCGGTGGAAGAGAAGACGGATCCGGAAACGGGACAGGCGAAGGCCGACCGGGACGGGCTCCCGGTGTGGACGGTGGGCGTCGCGGTCCGTCCCGAGGGTCGTAAGACGGCGCTGATCGAGGTGGCCGTGTCGGGCGAACCGGCGGGCGTCGAGGTCGGGCAGGCCGTGCGGCTGGTGGGCCTGGAGGCGTTCTGGTGGGAGATGAACGGGCGCATGGGCCTGTCCTTCCGTGCGGCGTCGGTGGTTCCCGCGATTGCCCCGGCGCGGCCGGCGTCGGGCGAGGGGCCGCGTGCCTCCGGCGGCGCGAAGTGAGCGGCAGAGCGCGTGACTGGCGGGACCTGCGCGAGCGGCTGAACGACCTCGCGGACCTCGGGGCGGAGATCGCGCCGGATCTGGACTGGGGAGCGTACCGGTTCCTGTTCGCGATCATCGCGCAAATGGCGCAGGATGCCGCCGCTCTGGCGCGGGACCTGGAGACGGAGCTTCTCAACCTGGCGGCGGAGAACGGCGTTTCGCTGCCGCCGCTGGATCTGGGCGACGGTGGTTCCCGTGAGTGAGGAACGGTGGAAGGCCCTCGTCGGGCCGGGCCGGGTCGCCAAGGAAGTCCGGCCGGCGGTCCCCGGCATGGCCGACTGGAGCACCCGGGCTTGCGCCTCGCTTCTGGAGGTCTCGATCGCCGCCGGGATCATGACCGCGTACACCGCGCTCCTGTTCTACGCGCAGCCGGTGTTCGCGCTGATTCAAGGGGTGGCGCTGCTGGTCGGTGTCCACATGCAGCCGGTGTTCGGGTTCTTCGGCTGGGCGTTGCCGGTGGCGTTCTTCGGGTGGCAGTGGGCGCTTCGGGGCCGCACTGGTCAGTCGTTGGGGCAGCGGGTGATGCGGATTGTGACGGTGGACGAGGACACCGCGCGCCCGCTGGGTCCGGCCCGGTCGATCGTTCGCAGCCTGCTGCATGTGGTGGACATCGCGCCCGCCTTCTTCGGGCTGGTGCGGCCGATCGTGCATCACCGGCGGCAGACGTGGGCCGATCAGATCAGCCGGTCGCTGGTGGTGGAGATGGACGTGATCCTCGCAATCGCGGAGGTGAGGGAGTGAACATGATCAATGTGGCGGCGGCCAACTCCGGTGTGGGGTCGGTGCCGTACGGGGTGTGGATGCTGGGCGCGCTGGCGCTGGTGATGGTCGCGCTGGCGGTGGTGTCGCCGTCGCTGCGGCGCCGCAACCCCCATGTGTGGTGGGCGCTGTGCGGGTTCCCGGCGGCGCTCGTGCGGGTGGTGTGGACCTGGCGCAGGCTCGCCGATCTTCAGGGATTGTCGGTGCCCAAGCGGCCGGCAATGGCATTGCTGGGCAACGTGGTGGTGCAGGGCCGGGCGCTCAAGCCCATCAAGCCCCGGATGGGGCTGCCCCGTTGGCGGCGCGGCGGGCTGGTGGTCCGGGTTCGGCTGCACCCGGGCCAGGTCCCGGAGGCGTACGAAGCGGCAGCGGAGTCGATGGCCCACGCGTGGCGGGTCTTCGCGGTGCGGGCGGCGTCCGACTCGCGGGGGACGGTGCGTCTGGAGGCTAGCGCGTGGGATCCGCTGAGTGTTGCGGCGGAGCCGTTCCGGGGCTCGCTCGGGCTCCTGTCGGCGGTCGCCGGCCTGTGGGAGGACGGAGCGCGGTGGCTGATCGACCTGCGGCAGATCCCGCACTGGCTGATCGTCGGCGCGACGCGTTCGGGCAAGTCCACCCTGGTGGCCTCACTGGTGTCGCAGTGGGCACGGCAACGGGTGGCGATGGTCGGCATCGACCTCAAGGGCGGCATGGAGCTGTCGCTGTTCGGGCCGCGTCTGTCGGCGCTGGCGACCAACCGCAGTGAGGCGGCCGAACTCCTGGGCAGGCTGGTGGAGATCACCCTGGGGCGGATGGCGCTGTGTCGTGCGGCCGGGGTCCGCTCGGTGTGGGAACTGCCGCCTCCTGAGCAGCCGGTACCGGTGATCGTCATCGTCGATGAGGTGGCGGAGCTGTACCTGACGGCGACCAGTGCCGACAAGGCGGAGGTGGCGCAGGTGTCGACGGCGTTCCTGCGGCTGGGACAGCTCGGCGCTGCTCTCGGCGTTCACCTGGTGGTCGCCGGTCAGCGCGTGGGGTCCGACCTCGGCCCCGGTGTGACGGCGCTGCGGGCGCAGTTGGCGGGCCGGGTCTGCTTCCGGGTGTCGGACAAGGGCACGGCGGAGATGGCGCTGGGTGACCTGGACCGTGAAGCGCTGGACGCGGTCCAGGCGATCTCCGTCGACACGCCGGGCGTGGCGGTGGCCTTCGGTGCGCGGGGCGGCGGCTGGATGCGGGCACGCTCCCACCTGGTGACACCCGAGCAGGCGCAGGAGACCGCGCAGCGCTTCGCACACCTGACGCCCGCCATGGGCCAGTTGTACGCGGGAGGTGTGGCGTGATCGTCATCGTGCCCATAACGGCGTTCCTGTTCGTGATCGTCGTCCTTCAGATCCGCTCCGGTGAGCTGAAGATCTGGCAGACGATCTTGGTGGGAGTGCTCGGCTTCTACCTGGCACAAACCCACCTCGCCGACCCGATCGCAGCGGCCGTGACGTGGTTCGTCACGGGCCTGACCCACTCCCCCGCCCCCTAGTCGAACTGGAGTTCGCGTGAGTCGACCACGGGCCGTCCGGTCCCCGTCGTGCGTCGTCCTCGGTCACATCGGGTCGTACCTGGTGTGGCCGGGGCGGCCCGTCCTCCCCTGGAGGCATCCCCCATGAACAACCCGTATGAGAGCAATTCGGCCCGCCGCAGGTTCCTGGCCCGGGAGGAGCGACTCCGGGCTCTGAGTGAGGTGGATCGGGACCTGGTGCGCCTCGGGCAGATACCGGACCTGTCCCGGTGGCTGGAGCAGATCACCGCGACCGGCGGGTGCGCCCGGCCGGTGTACCTGACCGGATCGTCCGCCACGTTCGACGCGGTGTCGGGCGTGATGGTGCGCCGGTACAGCACGGCGGAAGAGCCCGGGGAACGGCTGGCGCTGCGCTGCCGCAACCGCCGTTCGTCACGGTGCGGGCCCTGCTCGTGGCTGCATCAGGGCGACAGCTGGCACCTCGTGCACGCTGGCCTGGCCGGCGGGAAGGGTGTCCCGGACGTGGTGGGAACCCATCCACTGGTGTTCCTGACCCTGACGGCACCGTCCTTCGGGCGGGTGCACCGCGCGGGCCGCTGCCACCGGCAACGCCCGGGAACGTGCGGGCACGGCAACCCTCTGGGCTGCGGCCAGGTCCACCCGGACAGTGGGCTGCTGGTCGGTCAGCCGTTGTGCGCCGAGTGCTACGACTACCCCGGGCACGTGCTGTGGAACGCCCACGCGGGCGCGCTGTGGAAGGCCTTCACCGACAATCTGTACCACCACCTCGCAGCGCAGGGCGGGGTGAGCCGTTCGAGGATCCGGCGTGTGCTGCGGGTCTCGGCGGTGAAGGTCGCGGAGTACCAGCGGCGCGGCGTGATCCACTTCCACGCCGTCGTGCGCCTCGACGGCCCGGACGGATCTGCCGAAGAGCCCCCAGGGTGGGCGACGGTCGCCGTGCTGATGGACGCGGTGCGCACGGCGGTGGCGGCGGTCTCGCTGGCTGCCCCCGCATCGTCGACCTACGGTGAACGGCGCCTGCGGTTCGGCACGCAGATGGACGTTCACGAGATCGGCAGCGGGCAGGACTCGCCGGTCAGTGCCGATCGGGTCGCCGCCTATGTGGCGAAGTACACCACCAAGGGCGCCGATTCGGCCGGTGCCGTGGACCGGCGGGTCACGAGTGCGGCGGAGATCCGCGCGTTACGACTGTCGGCTCACATGCGGGCGCTGGTGGGAACGTGCTGGCGACTGGGCGCTGTACCGGAGTTGGCGCATCTGCGGCTGCGGGCCTGGGCTCACACGCTCGGCTACCGGGGCCACTGCCTGACCAAGACCCGCGCCTACTCGACCACGTATCGCAGGCTGCGGGCAGAGCGCGGTGAACACGTCCGGGGCGGGCCCGTGAGCGGCGACGAGATCACGGTTGGCAACTGGCGGTTCGCCGGGGCAGGACATCGGCCCGGTGAGGCCTTGATCGCTGAGGGTATCGCCGCCGACCTTCAGCGGACCCGCGAGATCGCCCGGGACCACCTGCCCTTCGGGTGGGTGGGTGGGGCGCGGCGAGGACGCCGGCGGGCTGGCGTGGCTTTGCACACGGGGGCTGATCATGGGGGATGAGGTGGCGGGGGGCGCATCGGCCATCGGCCCTGAGGCGACCGAAGATGATCAAGACTGGGCCTGGGCGAGAGAACACGCACGGCGGGCGCCGAAGTGGTCGGATGAGAAGTGGCGGCGCATGAACACGGTTCTCGCGATCAAAGCGGCGAACCATGATCCACGCCGCCGTGTCCCCCCGCCCGCGTGATCTCCGGCGTTCCCGGCTACGACTCGTTGTAGATCGGGATCAACCGCTCCCGTAGCGGGGTGCGGCTGCCCCGGCCGACGGGCTTGACCACGATGGCCGTGAACGCCCGCTCCACGTAGGCACGCTTCTCGGCAAGCGTGACGTCCGGGCGCTCCCACTCCTTCTCCACGTCGATGGGATGTCCCTGGAGCGCGCTCGTCCTGCGCTGCCAGACGTTGCGCTCCTTCACGAGCCGGCGTTCGTCGGCTTCGTACTCGGCAAGATCCTTGTAGTACCGCTCCGCGCTGATCTGCCGGTCCCTGCGGGCCTGCTTGGCGTCGGCGATGTCCTCGCGCACACGAGCCAGCTTCTCCTCATGCGGCCACGCCTCACCGGCCGTCACCGCGCCGCGCTGTGCGTTCTCCTCCTGGTGCTTGGCGATCACCAACTTCCGGATGAGCTCGTCGGTCTCCGGACCACCGACCCGCACGCCGCCGCAGCCCTGCCCCGTGGCCGAGTTCGGGCACTGGTAGAAGTGGTAGCCCTCCGGCTTCTTCTGGCTAGGAGAGGCCTTCATCGCGCGCAGCTTCGCACCGCAGTCGTCCTTGCCGCAGCGAAGCGTCCCGGTACCCAGGTACTTACGCGTGTTGTGGCCGGTGCCGCGCCCGGGGCTCGCGTCGATGAGGTCGCAGATCGCCTGCCACTGCTCAACCGTCAAGATCGGTTCGTGCTGTCCGATCGTCGGCTCCCCGTTGTCGTCGTACACAACGACCATGTGCGCGCTCTCCGTTCCCGCTTCCTCGTCGAACTCGACAGCGGTACGCGAGCGGTAGCCACAGATCCGGGGGTTGCTGAGAACCTTCTTCAGTGCCTGCACAGTCCAGGGCTTCCCACTGGCCGTCACGATGCCGTCGCCCGTCCAGCCCGTGACGATCTGGTACCACACGCCACCGGCGAGCATCCGGTTCGCCGCGTCACGCAGTAGCCGCGCCTCGTCCGGTTCCAGCGTCCGGCGGTCCTCCTGCCAACCGAACGGGCGCGGACCCCCGCCCGGAATCCCCTGCCTCTGCATGGCCGTGTGCTTGCGCTTGACGCGCCTGGCGGTGTCCGCCGACGACTTGTTGTTCATGGCGGTGATGACTCGCGCCATGGCGCGCCCGTTGTCGGTCAGAAGATCCAGGCTGCCGGTGATGTCGATGATCGGCACGCCGTAGCGCTGTACCACGTCGATGGCGTCTTCGAGGTGGCGCGGGTCGCGCGTCAGCCGGTCGATGTCGTAGACGATCAAGCCATCAAGACGCTCACCATTGGGCGCCCGACGCGCCTTCAAATCCCCCAAGGCGCCTTCGAACACCGGCCGCACGACCCGATAGGCCACCTGTCCGTCAGGGAGACGCACCCGACGGCGCTTCCATGCCGAAGTGTCCGGCTCGGTGTAGGTGTAGACGTACCTCCCCCCGCGACTCTCGACGAACTCCCTGTCGTCCTTCTCCTGCTCGTCGGTGCTCTTGATGTCCTTGCCCGTCAGGTACTTCGCCCTCCCTGACGCCATGTCGGACGTCAGCTCCCCCTCTTCCTCCTCCGTCGAAAGGCGGGTCAAGCCTGCCCAGTTCTGACCCTCGAACCTGCCCCACTGCACCTGCCGAATCAGCTCATCGCCCATGAGTTAAAACTACATCTACCCACCCACTGAAGGGCGTTGTCGCCGTAGTTGTCGGCGGCGTTCTGGTAGACCTTCCAGCTCACGCCGGCGGTCTCCAGCGCCTCGGCGTAGGTCTGCCACCGCAGGCCCTTCTCGTCGCCGCCGTCGTAGGCCGGGCCGCCCGCGGTGCCGGCCGGGTCGATCTGGCCGGACCAGTGGTAGGTGCGGTTCGGGCCGGTCGCGCTGAGCACCGAGCAGTGGTAGGCGTCGCAGATGGTCCAGTTCTCGGCCAGTGCGTAGTGGAACGGGATGTCCTGCCGGGTGAGGAAGCCGAGCGTGCGGACGTTGCCCTTGGCGGCGACCCAGGAGTCCATCCTGCCGCTGTTCCACGCCGTGTGCTGGTCGCTCCAGCCGTGCGCGAGGTCGCCGTTGCACTGGGCGAGGCGCTCGGGGTCGGCGCCGCCGGCCGGCTTGGTGAGGCTGAACTGCCACGGGTACTGACGGCTGAACAGGCCGTTCGGCTGGTTGAACACGCTGTAGCCGCCGGCGATCTGGATCGCGCTGCGGTCGGCGAAGCCGCGCACGCCGCGCAGCATGCCGAAGTAGTGGTCGAAGCTGCGGTTCTCCTGCATCAGGATCACCACGTGCTGCGCGTCGGTGATGGTGCCGGTCTGCGACAGCGCCGCAGTGGACGCGGCCGCGGGCGCCGCGCCCGCCGCACCCGGGGCCGCCCCCGCACCGCCAGCGCCGGCCACGGCCAGGCCCGCGGCGGCAGCGCCGGACAACGTGACGAACTTTCTACGACTCAGCTCGGCCATCAGCCCAGCCCGTCCCTTCACTGGCGATGTTGTGTACACAAGTCGGGCTCATCGATCGCGCAGCAGTCTCCACCGGCGCCGAACCGGCCCACCAGATGCGTGCAGCAGGTTTGGCGGACTGTTCGCCCGGCTGTCACCGAACGACGTGGGGCTGAACGCGGGGCTGAAACGCCGGGGAGGGGACGAGGGAACGGATGGGGGGCCGGCCTCAGCGGTCCTGCACGGTGATCCCCAGGGCGTGGGCGAACTGCGGCGCCAGTTCCAGGAGTTGGGTGGAGCTGATGACGGCGCCGCGCAGGCCCAGGTGGCCGTCGGGGAGGCCGAGGCGGGCGGCGCCGCGCAGGTCGCTCTTGCTGAGGGTGGCGCCGCGCAGGCGGACTTCCTCCAGGGTGGAGCCGGGGAAGGACACCTCGGTCAGCTTCGCGTCGCCGAAGTCGACGTCGCGCAGCAGGCAGTCCTCGAAGACGACGTCGCGCAGGACGGCCGCCCGCAGGTTGACCGCCTCCAGCTTGCAGCCCCGGAACACCACCCGGCGCAGCGCCGAGCCGTGGGCGGCGATCCCGGCCAGCACGCCGCCGATGAACGCGCTGTCCTGCCACTCGCTGTCGCTCAGGTCGCAGGCCACCCAGCGGCCGGAGTGCGCCCACACCTCGGTGAACCGGGCCTGGCGCAGCTTGACGCCACTGAACTCGACGCCGGTGAAGGCGCACTCCAGGAAGGTCGCGCCGGCGGCCGACTGGTCGACGTACGCGCCGCCGTCGAAGTGCGCGGTGTCGTACCGTTCGTCGCTGCGCAGCCGACCGGTATGCGGGCGCAGCAGCTCCGCGTAGGGCAGGTCGGCAAGCCGGTCGGGGGCGGAGTACGGCATGGCGGGTGGCACCTCACGGTCGGACGGACGGGTCTCGCCCGCATGCTCGCACGCGGCACCGACAGACCGGGCTCCGGCGGCGAGGGCCGGGCCGAGGGCGGCGGACAGCACAGCGGCGGGCGGGATGATGTCAACCGGCGATAGCACCGTCCAATACCCCAGAAATCCCCGGTTTTTGATTGTCTTTGACTCACCTTGACTCGTGAATGCCCCTGGCATTCCGTTCCGCGGCCGGTTAGGCTCCGCCGCGGGGAAGTAACCGAGCAGCGGGCCGCCCGATTCCGGCCGGACGGCCCGCTGCGCCCCGGTCGGCGGGGGGACTACTCGGCGCCGTTCGCCCACAGCGCGTCGACCTGGCCGCGCTCGTTCGCGTCCGGGTTCGGGTTGGTGCAGGACGGGCCGGGGCCGCCACCGGACATCAGCTCGCTGCACGGGCCGGAGTAGTGGTCGGGCAGGCCGAGCACGTGCCCGGTCTCGTGCGCGGTGACGCGCAGTGAGCTGTACTGCTGGTTCTGCTGGTAGTCGAGGAAGACGTACCCGTGGCCGTGGCCGTCGGTGCTGGCGTACGAGCCGCGCGGGTCGTTGCCCTCGTAGTACGAGAAGTCGCCCTGGCTGCCCTCCTGGAGCTGGACGTTGTGCACCGAGCTGTTCCAGATCTGGGCGGCCTGGGATATCTGGCCGGTGAAGGACGGGGCGTTGCCCGTGTCGTAGGTGACGGTGACGGTCAGCAGCCACGGGTTGGCGGCCTGCCGGGCCTTGGCGGAGGCCATGACGGCCTGGAAGAACGCCTGGTTGTCGGCGGCCTCGGCGGCCGAGCCGGCGTACGACGGGGGCGCGTAACCCTGGACGGCCGGCACGGCGGGCACGGCGGGCGCGGCGGGCGCGGCGGCAGCCGACCCGGGAAGGGCCGCGAGGCCGGCGGCGAGGGCCAGGCCGAGGGCAGCGGACAGCACGGATCGAGACATGTGGGGGCTCCGATTCGCAGAACGTCGGATTGCCGGAACCGGTGGGGGCCGGCGACGGCGGACGATTGAATTTCGCTGCCCCAGAGTCGACCCGGGCGGGCCCGTCGCGGATGATGTCAACCGGCGATAGCGCCGCCCAATACCGGTGGGGATCCGCCGTGTTGACCCGTGTCATGTCCTTGGCGAGGCAGGTCGACGACGTTTATGCTCCCGACGTGGAGCTCGACGTGAGACACCTCCGGGTGCTGTGCGCGATCGCCGACACGGGCAGCCTCCGCAAGGCCGCGCTCCAGCTCGGCATGACCCAGCCCTCCCTCACCACCCAGCTGCACCGGATCGAACGGGCCATCGGCGGCACCCTGTTCACCCGCGAGCAGACCGGCAGCCGGCCCACCGCGCTCGGCCACTCGGTGCTGTCCCGGGCCCGGCCGGTGATCACCGAGATGGCCGCGCTGGTCGCCGCCGCGCGCCAGGAGGCCCGGGAGTCGGCCGGCGCCGGGAGCCGGCGGCGGCTGCGGATCGGCAGCGTCGGCAGCCGGGCGGTGGCGGCCTGGCTGCGCCGCGTCCACGAGCGGATGCCGGACACCGACACCACCATCCACGTCGACGTCTCCGCCGGCGCGCTGCTGCGGATGGTCGCCGCCGACCAGCTGGACGTGGCCTTCGTGTACGAGAGCGAGGGCTTCCCGCTGCGCGTGCCGCCGGACGCCGAGCACCGGGTGCTTATGGCCCGCGAGCCGCAGTTCGTCGCGCTCGCCGCCGGCCATCCGGCCGCCGCCCGGCCGGTCGTGCACCTCGCCGACCTCGCCGAGGACACCTGGATGGTGGACCCGACCGCCGACCACGAGTACGCGGCGATGCGCCGGGTGTTCAGCGAGGCCGGGCTCAACCCCCGGGTGGTGCAGGTGCGGGACAACACCACCGCCGCCGACCTGGTCGCCTCCGGCGAGGCGGTCCGCCCCTGCCAGCCGACCTCCCTCCCCGGCCCCGGCACGGTGGTGCGCCCGGTGCACGGGGACCCGCTGGCCGTCCGGCTGCTGCTGGCCTGGCGCCCGCGCGCGATCGGCCCGCCCGCCGTGGACGCGCTGTACGGCGAACTGCGCGCCGCCTACCTGGATCTGGCCAGGGTCAACCCGGCCTACCTGGCCTGGCTGGCCCGGCACGAGCCGAGGCTGCTCGGGCTGCGCCCGGACCCGCCTCAGGCCTCCCGGGCGTGCAGCGCCACGCCCACCGCCACGATCAACGCGCACACCAGGCCCGCGGCCAGGACCCCGGAGTCGCCGAACGCCGTGCAGGCGAGCACCAGCACGGCGCCGGCCGGGCCCAGGACCTGCGCGATGCCGCTCTTGGTGTGCCGGGAGTGCAGCAGCCAGACGGTGAACAGGTAGACCGCGGTGGGCACGGTGACCGTCGCGGTGGCGGCCGCCGCGGAGATCTCCGCCTTGTGCACGGCCGACTCCACCGCCACCTCCAGCCCGGTGCCGATCGCCGCCGCCGAGGCGAACACCACGTAGTGGCCGTAACCCCAGGCGAACGCCTGCCGGTTGGACCGCAGGTGCTCGTGCACGGGCCGGGCGAAGTAGATCCACCAGGCCGAGAAGCAGATCAGCAGACCGCCGATCGCCACCGGCACCAGCCGGCCCACCCCCTCGTGCTCGTCGACCGCCGACTGCATCGCGACGGTCGCCGCCGCCACCGTCTCGCCGAGCACGATCAGGGTGAACAGCCCGTACCGCTCGGCGATGTGGTGCGGGTGCCAGGTGGTCTGCATCCGCAGTTCGGCCCAGACCGGCACGGCCAGCTCGGCCACGACGCCGATCGGGAAGACGAACGTCAGGGCACCGTGCGGCAGCAACAGCACCACCACCCAGGCGACCTGGCACAGCGCGACGCCGCCCGCGTACCGCAACGCCACCTGGCGCGCCTCGCCCTGCTCGCCGGCCGCCGCGCGCAGCCACTGGGTGACCATCGCGAGGCGCATCACGACGTAGCCGGCCACCCCCAGGACGAGGTCCTGGCTTACGAACAGCCGCGGCACTCCGGCCGCGAGGATCAGCACCCCGGCGATCTGCACCAGCGTGGTGACCCGGTACGGCACGTCGTCGCAGTCGTACGCGGAGGCGAACCACGTGAAGTTCATCCAGGCCCACCAGATGGCAAAGAAGGAGAACCCGTACCCGCGCAGGCCCTCGCCGTAGTGCCCGGCCGCAAGGGCGTGGGCGAGTTCGCGCCCGGCCTGGCCGACGGCGACCACGAAGCAGAGGTCGAAGAAGAGTTCCAGCGGGGTGGCGACCCGGTGCGACTCGTTCCGGTCGCGCGGGACCATCCGGCGCACCGGGCGCGGGTCGGCGGGATGCGGGTGGGGCGCTGCGGCGGAATCGCTGGTCATCGGCGCTGCTCCGGGGTCGGGGGCGGACGGGCGGGGCTGTCCCGCTGGGATGTCCCGCGCATCCTGGCAGCGGGCCGAGCCCGGCGCACGCACCGGCGCGACGGGGCCGCCCTCGGCCGCCGCGCGACCGTTACCGCCGCCTTTGCCCCTTTTCTCCTTGCCGTCAGCCGTAGTTGACGCCCCGGTGCGCGAACCGGGTGACAGCGCGGCGGGTTTCCGGGCGCGCCGCGCCGTACCGCCCGAGCCGCCGGGTCACCCCGCTAGATTCTTCCCCGGTTGGAAGCGAGCGCGGGCCTCTCGGGGCCCCACGACACGGGCGGCCTGCGGGCAACGCGGAAGGTCAAGGCCGGTGGCAGGACAGCGGCGGGGGCGGCAGAGCCGTCCTACCCATGTCCGCGCCACCGGCCTCGTGATCACCGCGCTGCTCGCCAGCGCCTGCCGCGCTGTCGGTTCTGCCGCGTCCGCGGCGGGGGCTACTTCTCCCAGCCGACCTTGGTGTAGTCGGTCGTGGCCAGGCCGAACGCGCCGTAGTTGGCCAGGCCCTTGCGAGCCGCCACCACGGTCGGCCGCTGGTACAGCTCGACGGTGTGGCCGAGCTCCCAGATCTTCGCATCCGCCTGGTTGTAGTACTTCGCGGCCTCCACCGGGTCGATCGTCCCGGCCGCCTTCTTCAGCAGCGCGTCGATCTCGGGGGTGCCGAGCTTCGAGTAGTTGCCGAAGACGTTGTCCCCCACCGGCAGGCGGAAGTTGGTCAGGCTGCTGGAGAGCGGGAACGAGTCCGTGTTGCGCCAGCTGGCGATGTCGAACTTGCCCGGGTTCACGTACTTGGTGAAGAAGTCGTTCTTCGGCACCTTGTCGAGGTCGACCTTCACGCCGGCCGCCAGCCACATCGACGCGGCCGCGGTGGACAGGTCGATCTGCGCCTGCGGGGTGGAGTCGTTGATCACGAAGTGCAGCTCCAGCTGCTGCCCGTCCTTGGTACGCGGCTGACCGCTGCCCGCCTCCTTCCAGCCGGCCTCGTCCAGCAGCTTCTTCGCGGCGGACAGGTCGAACTTCGCCCACTCGCCCGAGTTGTCCTGGTAGCCGGCCTGGTTGGGCATGAAGATGTGGTTGCCGAGCGGCTTGAACTCCACCGGGACGCCGTTGTTGGCGATCTTGATCAGCGCGGAACGGTCGAGCGCCTTGCCGAGCGCCTGGCGCACCTTCTGGTCCGCCAGCGGGCCGCCACCGCCGAAGGAGATGTGCACCTCGTCCCACGGGCTGGCGCTGCGGATCACGGTGTCCTTGGCGTCCTTGAGCTGGCCGTACGCGGTCGCGGTGGCGGCCGTCGCGAGGTCGATCTCGTTGTTGAGGTAGGACTGGGTGGTCGCCGCCTGGGACATCACCCGGAAGGTGATCTTCTCCAACTTGGGCTTGGTGCCCCAGAAGCTCCCGTCGGGGACGAGGGTGAGCGTCTGGGCGGTCTTGTCCGCGACGCCGATCTTCAGCGGGCCGGCGGTGATCGGGATCTTCTCGATCCAGGCCTTGTTGAAGTCGTCGGCGGTGGCGATCCCGGCGGCCGGTATGAGCGGGCGGAACAGGTTCTGCCAGTCCGCGTAGGTCTCGGCGAAGGTGACCTTGACCTCGGTCGGGTCGACGCCCTGCTCCACGGACGAGATCAGCTCGTAGCCGGCCGAGTCGGCGATGTTGTAGCCGTCCTTCTTGCCGTTGCTGGCCTCCCAGTCGGCCTTGAAGTCCAGGTAACTGAGCGGCTTTCCGTCCGACCACTTGGCCTTCGGGTTGAGCTTGTACGTGATCACCTGCGGCGAGGTCGAGGTGACCTTGGCCTCCACCAGGTAGTCCGGGTTCGTCTGGAAGGTGCCGGAGGCGTCCGTGGTGAAGAGGTTCGGTTCGAGGGCACGCATGATGTCGACGGCGTCGCCGTAGCGGCCGTCCACCTGGAACGGGTTCCACTGGGTGATCCACTGGTACAGCGGGAAGCGCACCTCGCCGCCGTCCTTCAGCTGGTCGAGCGGCTTGGGGTTGATGTCGTCCGAGTCCTGTCTCGGCGGCTCGCTCTTGGCCACGTTGTCGGCGGACCCCCCGCCGCCTGAGGTGCACGACGTCACCGCCAGGGCGACGGCGACGGCGAGAACGGTGGCCCGGCCGAGGCGGCGAGCCGTGGTGGCAGCGTCCATGGGAGTCCCCCTGGTGAGTTCTTCGAGTGCGGGAGTTGTTGTGCCGCAGTTCTTGCGTCGCAGTTGCTGTGCCGCAGTTGTTGGCGCAGTTGTCGTGTCGCAGTTGTTGTGCCGCGCGAGGTGTGGCGGGGCTTGAGCATGGGCAGCCAAGTCGGCACCGGACCAGCAGAACGTAACAGCCGTTCAATTGGCCCACCAGGGGGCGGAGTTCACATCTGATCCAAACGTCACACGCCGCAACGCTCCCGCAACACCCCGGCCGTACACCGCTGCAACACTCTGACCAGCTGTTTCCCGAACGGCCCGACCAGGGCCACCGACCGAAGGCCACCACCGGATGCCCACCAGACGCACCGGCCCCGCCCCCACCCCGGGCGGCCGCTGATGCTCCGCTACCTGGCGAAGCGGCTGAGCTACTACGCGGTGCTGCTGATCGCCGCCGTGTTCCTGGCGTACGCGATATCCGCGACCGCCCTCCAGCCGCGCACCTACTTCGAGGCCAAGGTGCCCCGGCCCGCCGCCGAATCGGTCGAACGGCAGCTCACCGACCTCAACCTGAACGACCACACCCCCGTGGCGGTCCGCTTCGGCCACTGGGCCGGCGGCCTGCTGCACGGCGACCTCGGCCGGACCATCCACGACACCCCGGTGACGGACGACTTCGGCCGGCGGGTCTGGGTCTCGCTGCGGCTGCTGCTGATCGGCAGCCTGCTCGGCATGGTGCTCGGCGTCGCGGCCGGCGCCTGGAGCGCGGTCCGGCAGTACCGGATCTCCGACCGGCTGCTCACCCTGCTGTCCTTCGTCCTGCTCTCCACCCCGGTCTTCCTGGTCGCCCTGTTCCTCAAGAACGGCGCCATCGCCGCCAAGGACGCGGCCGGCCACGAGGTCGTCCCGTTCACCGGCTACGAGACCCCCGGGCTCACCGGCGGCCTCGGCGCCCACCTCTCCGACTGGGCGCTCCACCTGCTGCTGCCCACCATGTCGCTGGCGCTGCACGGCCTCGCCACGTACAGCCGCTACCAGCGCGGCATCATGCTCGACGTGCTCGGCTCGGACTACCTGCGCACCGCCGAGGCCAAGGGCCTCACCCGCGGCCGGGCCCTGCTCAAGCACGGGCTGCGGACGGCCGTCATCCCGATGTCGACGATGTTCGCCTACAGCTTCCTGGGCATCTTCACCGGCGCCGTGTTCACCGAGACCATCTTCGGCTGGCACGGCATGGGCGAGTGGCTGATCCAGTCGATCAACGAACAGGACGTCAACTCCGTGGTGGCGGTCAACCTGTTCACCGCCGTCGTCGTCCTCGTCTCCGGCTTCCTCGCCGACACCCTGCACGCCGCCCTCGACCCGCGCGTGCGGTCCTGACCGGAGGTGACCTGACGTGACCACCCTCGTCGCGGACCCGGCCGAGGCCGCCCCCGCTCCCCGGGCCGCCGGCCGCGGCCGCCTCGTCCTCACCCGGCTGCTCGCCGCCCGCGGGGCGGTCGCCGGGGCCGTCCTCGTCCTGCTGCTCTTCGTGCTCGCCTTCGGCGGCCCGTACCTGACGCCCTGGGACTACGCCACCCCGGACTTCACGGCGCTGCACCAACCCCCGTCCGCCCAGCACTGGTTCGGCACCAACGGGATCGGCCAGGACGTCTTCGCCCAGGTCGTCCGCGGGCTGCAGAAGTCGCTGGTCATCGGCCTGCTGGTGGCCCTGTTCTCCACCGTGCTGGCCTCCCTGGTCGGCGCCTGCGCGGGCTACTTCGGCGGCTGGGCCGACCGGGCGCTGATGTTCGTGGTGGACCTGCTGCTGGTCTTCCCCAGCTTCCTGATCATCACGATCGTCTCCCCCCGGCTGAAGAGCACCGGCTGGATCGCCTTCGTCCTGCTGCTCGCCGTGTTCAACTGGATGATCACCGCCCGGGTGGTCCGCTCGATGACGATCTCGCTGCGCGAGCGCGAATTCGTCCGCGCCGCAAGGTTCATGGGCGTCCGGCCGCTGCGGATCATCAGCCGGCACATCCTGCCGAACGTCGCCTCCTTCCTCATCATCGACGCCACCATCGCCGTCGGCGGCGCCGTGATGAGCGAGACCGCGCTCTCCTACTTCGGCTTCGGCGTCAAGCCGCCGGACGTCTCGCTCGGCACCCTGCTCGCCGCCGGCACCAGCGAAGCCCCGGTGTTCCCCTGGCTGTTCTACTTCCCGGCCGGGCTGCTGGTGCTGTTCGTCCTCGCCGTCAACCTGATCGGTGACGGGCTGCGCGACGCCCTCGACCCCACCGCCGGGGGCGGCCGCCCTCGTCGGAACTCCCGTAGGAAGAAGCCGTGACCACGACCGTCGACACCCCGCTGCTCGCCGTCCGCGACCTGCGGGTGGACTTCGCCGGGCCGCTCGGCCCGGTCCCCGCCGTGCGCGGGGTGGACCTCACCCTGCGGCGCGGCGAAACCCTCGGCATCGTCGGCGAGTCCGGCTCCGGCAAGTCCGTCACCGCGCTGTCCGTCCTCGGCCTGCTGCCGAGGACGGCGAGCGTCCGCGGGTCCGTGCAGCTGGACGGGCGGGAGCTGGTCGGGCTGCCCGGCCGGGAACTCGCCGCGATCCGTGGCCGGCGGGTGGCGATGGTCTTCCAGGACCCGCTCTCCGCCTTCACCCCGGTCTACCGGATCGGCGACCAGATCGCCGAGGCCGTCCGCGTCCACCAGCAGGTCGACAAGGCCGCCGCCCGCCGCCGCGCCGCCGAACTCCTCGACCTGGTCGGCATCCCGGCCCCCGAGCGGGCTCTGGACAGCTTCCCGCACGAGTTCTCCGGCGGCATGCGCCAGCGCGCGATGATCGCCATGGCCGTCGCCAACGAGCCCGACATCCTGCTCGCCGACGAACCCACCACCGCCCTGGACGTCACCATCCAGGCCCAGGTGCTCGACGTGCTGCGCACCGCCCAGCGGGAGACCGGTGCGGCGCTCGTCCTGGTCAGCCACGACCTCGGGGTGATCGCCGGGACGGCCGACCGGGTCGCGGTGATGTACGCGGGCCGGGTGGTCGAGACGGCCGGCGTGGACGAGCTGTTCGCGGCGCCCCGCCACCCGTACACGCTCGGCCTGATCGGCGCGGTGCCCCGGCTGGACGGCCGCGGCGGTCCGCTCGTGCCGATCCCGGGCAGCCCCGCGCCGATGGCCGAGCTGCCGCCCGGCTGCCCGTTCGCCGCGCGCTGCCCGCTGGCGGAGCAGCGCTGCTCGACGGTGGAGCCGGAACTGAGCGGGAGCGACGGGCACTTGGCGGCCTGCGTGCGGTCGGCGGAGCTGGCCGAACGGCGGCCCGCGCCGGCCGAGGTGTACCCCGTGCCGGAGGTGCCGCCCGCCGCCGTGACCGGGGACCGCGACTCCCGCGCGCGGGTGCTGGCGGTCAGCGGACTCGGCAAAACGTTTCCGCTGCTGAAAGGCACGGTGTTCAAGCGCCGGATCGGCGAGGTCTACGCGGTGGACGGCGTCGACCTGGACCTCCGGGAGGGCGAAACCCTGGGCCTGGTCGGCGAGTCCGGCTCCGGCAAGTCCACCACGCTGTTCGAGCTGCTCAACCTCGCCGCCCCCGAGACCGGCCGGATCGAACTCCTCGGCCACGACACCGCCACGCTCACCCGCGCCGAGGCCCACCGGCTCCGGGCCCGGCTGCAGATCGTCTTCCAGGACCCGATGGCCAGCCTGGACCCGCGGATGCCGGTCGGCGACATCGTCGCCGAACCCCTGCACGCCCAGCACGCCGACCGCGCCGAGATCGCCCGCCGCGTCCCCGAACTCCTGCGCCAGGTCGGCCTCGACCCGGACCACGCCACCCGGTACCCGCACCAGTTCTCCGGCGGGCAGCGCCAGCGGATCTCCATCGCGCGCGCCCTGGCCGTCCGGCCGAAGCTGCTCGTGCTGGACGAGCCGGTCTCCGCACTGGACGTCTCCATCCAGGCCGGGGTGCTCAACCTGCTGCAGTCGCTCAAGGCCGAGCTGGGCCTCTCCTACCTGTTCGTCTCGCACGACCTCTCGGTGATCCGGCACCTCGCCGACCGGGTCAGCGTCATGTACCTCGGCCGGACCGTCGAGCAGGGCGAGGTATCCGCCGTCTTCGACCGCCCCCGCCACCCGTACACCCGCGCGCTGCTCTCCGCCGTCCCGCTGCCCGACCCCGCCGCCGAGCGCGCCCGCGACCGGATCCTCCTCGCCGGCGACCCGCCCTCCCCCACGCAACGGCACACCGGCTGCCCCTTCCGCGCCCGCTGCCCCGTCTACGCGCGCCTCGCGGAGCCGGGCGCGCGGGCGCGGTGCGAGCAGGAGAAGCCCGCGCTCGCCGGGGACGGCCACCAGGCGGCCTGCCACTTCCCGGGGTGAGGACCCCTTCGTGGAGCGAGGACCTCGCGTCATTGCATAGGGTTGTCACTCGAATACGATTCGGCAGATCCGCTGGGTGCCGTGTAAAGTCTTCCGCGTCAGCAGGCGCCGCTAGCTCAGTTGGTTAGAGCAGCTGACTCTTAATCAGCGGGTCCGGGGTTCGAGTCCCTGGCGGCGCACAGACAGCCGGAAGGCCCTTCGCGAGAGCGGAGGGCCTTCCGGCGTTTCCGGCCGGTTTTCAGCGAGGGCTTTCGGCGAGGGCCGTCAGCGGGTGTCGAGGATCGCCGAGGCCACCGCGTCGGGGCGGTCGAACATCACCAGGTGCCCGGCCGGGGCGGTGATGCGGAAGTCCGCGCCGAGCAGGGCGGCGAGCCCCCGCTGCTCGGCGAGCCAGGCCTCGGTCCGGCGGCTGCGCAGGCCGTCGTCGGCGGCGAGCACGGTGACCGGCAGGCCCTCGGGCAGCGGCCGGCTGCGGCGCAGCCCGTCGAGCTCGGCGGCGACGTCCAGGTAGCGCACGTTCTCCCGGAGCAGGGCGCGCAGGGCCCGGCCGGTGCGGTAACAGTGCCGGACGAGGGGCGCCGGGGCGAGGTCCTCGCCGCGGACGGTGGTGAGGCGGGCGGTCAGCCGCCGGGCGGCCGGGCCGAACAGGTACGGCACGGCGAGGGCGGTCGCGGCGCCCGCCGCCGCCCGCGCCGCGAGGTCGCGCAGCCCGGGTGCGGGGAGCGGCCGGGGCGCGGGCTCGACGCTGCTGTCGACCAGGACCAGCCCGGCCGCCCGCTCGGGGTGCAGCCGGGCGAAGGCCTCGACGTGGAAGCCCGCCACCGAGTGGCCGGCCAGGGTGCACGGCTCGCGCAGGCCGAGGGCGTCCAGCAGGGCCCGGATGCGCTCGGCCTCGCCGGTCGCGGTCGGGGCAGGGCGGCCGGTGGCGGGCTCGGGGGCGCTCAGCCCGTAGCCGGGGCGGTCGAAGCGGACGACGGTGCGGTAGGGGGTGAGGAAGGGGACGACGAGGTCCCAGTCGAACCAGCTGGTGCCGAGACCCCCGGTGAGCAGGCAGACCGGGCCACTGCCCTCGGTGCGGACGTGCAGCGGGACGCCGTCGATGCGCAGGAAGGCGGCCCGGACGGGCGAGGTTCCGTCCGCCTTCATACCGACTCCTGGCAGTGAACGCCGAGCAGGAGCAGGGCGGCGACCGCGGTGCGGGCGCGCGGACGTCCCGTGCTGGGGCGGCCGGCGGTGGGGCGGGGCACGGTTCCACCCTAACCGGCGGCGAACTCCGCCCCAACCGGGCGGAAACGGACACCCTCGGGCCGCGGGGTTCGAAAGTGGTCGGAGGCACCCCTTCGGACCGTGTATTGTTTACCGGGTCAGCAGGCGCCGCTAGCTCAGTTGGTTAGAGCAGCTGACTCTTAATCAGCGGGTCCGGGGTTCGAGTCCCTGGCGGCGCACAGACAGAGTGGGGAGTCTCTCGCAGCAGCGAGAGGCTCCCCCACTTTTTTGCCCTTCGACGTCCGTTTTGCGTGTGATGTCGGTCTCGATTACCGCTCCGAGGGAGCCGATCGGCCCGTCCCGCTCGTCCAGGGCAGTAAATCGGAATCGGGACAAAGGTCCCTGACCGCCGTTGTCCCCGTCCGTGCAGGCTGGCCCGGTCCGCCCGCAGGAAAGGCCGCGCCTTGTCCAGAAACGCCCAGAGCGGCCGCCGCGTGCCGTCGATCCGGCCGATCGAGCGGCTGAAGCGCACCCCCGCCCCAGGCGGGAAGAAGCCACGCCGCCCCAGGCGCACCGGCTGGCGCCGGCTGATCCCGACCTGGCGGATGACGCTGCTCGGCCTGGCCGCCTCGCTGCTGCTCGGCGTCGGCCTGTTCGCGCTCGGCGTCGCGCTCGTGAAGGTCCCGGACGCGCACGCCTCGGCCACCGCGCAGAGCAACACCTGGCTCTACGCGGACGGCTCGGTGGTCACCCGCACCGGCCAGCTCAACCGACAGAACGTCGGCCTGGACAAGGTCTCCCCCGCCGCCCAGCACGCCGCGCTGGCCGCCGAGGACCGGAACTTCTACCACGAGGGCGCGGTCAACGTGCAGGGCCTGGTCCGGGCCGCCCTCAACACCGCCAAGGGCGAGGGCACCCAGGGCGGCTCCACGATCACCCAGCAGTACGTGAAGAACACGTACCTGAGCCAGAAGCAGTCGATCACCCGCAAGGTGAAGGAACTCTTCATAGCCATCAAGGTGGACGCCACCGAGACCAAGGACGACATCCTCTCCGGTTACCTGAACACCTCCTACTACGGCCGCGGCGCCTATGGCATCCAGGCCGCCGCCCAGGCGTACTTCGGCATCGACGCCTCCGCGCTCAGCCCCGCCCAGGGCGCCTACCTGGCCACCCTGCTCAACGCCCCCAGCGCCTACGACGTGGCCACCACGACCCCGGCAGGCAAGCAGAACGCGGTCAACCGCTGGAACTACGTCATGGACGGCATGGTCAAGGAGGGCTGGCTGTCCGCCGACGAGCGGGCCAGGACCCCCTTCCCCGACGTCAAGGACCGGCAGCCCAACCCGGGCCTGTCCGGCCAGTCCGGCTACCTGGTGGACGCGGCCACCGAGTACCTCACCTCGAACGGGATCATCAGCGAGACCGAGCTGGCCAAGGGCGGCTACACGATCAAGCTGAGCATCGACCCGGCCCGCCAGCAGGCGCTCCAGGACGCCGTCCAGGCGCAGCTGCACGACACCCTGAACCCGGACAAGCGGAAGAAGGACGCGGCGGCCCAGGCCGGCGCCGCCTCGGTGGACCCGAAGACCGGCGCGGTGGTCGCCCTGTACGGCGGCGTCGACTACGTCAAGCACTACGTCGACAACGCGACCCGGCGGGACTACCAGGCCGGTTCGACCTTCAAGGCGATCGCGCTGGCCGCCGCGTTCGAGAACAACGCCAAGACCCAGGACGGCCGGACCGTCACCCCGCGCACGGTCTACGACGGCACCAGCGGCCGCAAGGTCCGCGGCGGCAAGGGCACCCCGTACGCGCCGCCGAACGAGGGCGACAAGAGCTACGGCCAGATCTCCCTCCAGCAGGCCACCGACTGGTCGGTGAACTCGGCGTTCGCCCAGCTCGCCCAGGACACCGGGCTGCAGAAGGTCAAGGACACCGCGGTCGCGCTGGGCCTGCCCGGCAGCACCCCGGGCCTCGACCCGGTGCCGTCCATCCCGCTGGGCGCGGCCACCCCGAGCGTGCTCGACATGGCCGGCGTGTACGCCACGCTGGACAACGGCGGCAAGCAGGTCACCCCGTGGCTTGTGCAGTCGGTGGACCACGAGGGCGACGCCGTCCAGCTGCCCGCGCACAAGACCACCCAGGCGATCAGCGCGGACACCGCGAACCAGGTCACCTCGATGCTCCAGGGCGTGGTGAGCGACCCGGGCGGCACCGGCTGGCGCGCGAAGGCGCTGGGCCGCCCGGTGGCCGGCAAGACCGGTACCACGGACGACCAGAAGTCGGTCTGGTTCGTCGGCTACACCCCCGAGCTGGTCACCTCGGTGGCGCTGTTCGGCCAGGACCCGGGCAACGGCACGCAGGTCAGCCTGAGCGGCGTCGGCGGGATCGACGGCGCGGCGGGCGGCCAGTACCCAGCGCAGATCTGGACCAGCTACATGAAGGCGGCGCTCAAGGGCCAGCCGGTGAGCGACTTCCCGACGCCGTCGGACGGCGGCGACTCCGGTGCCACGGACGTGCCGACCGCCCCGTCCACGCCGTCCACGCCGTCCACGACCCCGTCGACGAGCACCGCCACCGGCGGCGCGAACTCCGGCGGGGCGACGACCCCGCCGAGCGGCGGGTCCAGCAGCGGTTCGACGAACGGCGGCTCGACCTCGGACGGCTCGAACCCGGGCGGCTCGAACCCGGGCGGTGCGACCACCGCGCCGACCGCGCCCCCGACGACGCAGCCGACCACCCAGCCCACGACGACGCCGACCGGCCGGCCCACCTCCCGGCCCACGCCGACCGCGCCGCCGACCACGGCCCCGACGACCCAGCCGACCACTCAGCCCACGGGCGGGGCGGGGCCGGCGACCGGGCAGTGACCCAGGCCCCGAGGGGCCGGGTGGGTGAACACGCCGCTGCGTACAGTTCCGTGCAGGACCAAATGGCGAAATGGCGCCTTACCGAACTGCCGGTATGACTGTCACAATGCGTCGGTGCACAAATCGACGGCCACGCCCACGCGCCCCTCGGGCCGAACCCTTGGCCTCAGCCTCGCGCTGGTCTCCGCGTTCGCCTTCGGCGGCTCCGGCACCGCCGCCAAGCCGCTGATCGAAGCCGGCCTCTCCCCGCTGCACGTGGTCTGGCTGCGGGTCACCGGCGCCGCCGTCGCCCTGCTGCCGATCGCCTACCGCCACCGCTCCGCCGTGCTCCGGCGGCCCGGCCTGCTGCTCGGCTTCGGCCTGCTCGCCGTGGCCGGCGTCCAGGCCTGCTACTTCGCGGCGATCTCCCGCATCCCCGTCGGCGTCGCCCTGCTGATCGAGTACCTCGGACCGCCGCTGCTCATCGGCTACGTCAAGTTCGTCCAGCGCAAGCCGATCAGCCGGGGCGCGGCAATCGGCGCCGCCGTCGCGGTGGCCGGGCTGGCCTGCGTGGTCGAGGTCTGGAACGGCCTGAGCTTCGACGCGCTCGGCGTGCTGTTCGGCCTCGGCGCGGCCTGCTGCCAGGTCGGCTACTTCGTGCTCGCCGACGCCGGCCGCCGGGGCGAGCGGCCCGTCGACCCGATGGCGGTCAGCGCGTACGGCCTGCTGATCGGCGCGGTCGTGCTCACCGCGCTGACCCGGCCCTGGGAGGCCGACTGGAGCCCGCTGGGCGGGAACGTGGTGATGAACGGGCACTCCCTGCCCGCGTTCGTCCCGGCCGTCTGGATGGTGCTGGTCGCGACCGTCCTCGCCTACCTGACCGGCGTGGTCGCGGTCGGGCACCTCTCGCCCCCGGTCGCCGGGGTGGTGGCCAACCTGGAGGCCGTCGTCGCCACCGTGCTGGCCTGGATCCTGCTCGGCGAGCACCTGGGCCTGCCGCAGCTCGCGGGCGGCCTGCTGGTGCTGGCCGGGGCGTTCGCGGCCCAGGCGAGCAAGCCGGCCGACGCCGCGCCGGAGCCCGTCGTCGTCCCGGCGGTCGAGACCCGGGAACGGGTGGCCGCCGAGCGCGCGGTCAGCGGCCGACCCAGCCGAACCAGTCGAGGTGATTGAGCGGCCACACGACGGCCGACACCGGCCCGACCACGTTGCCCACCGGCACCGCGCCGCCGCCCGGCCCGCCCTGGTGGTAGCGGGAGTCGGCCGAGTCGCTGCGGTGGTCGCCCTCGACCCAGATGTAGCCCGCGGGCACCGTCACCGGCCCGAAGTCCATGTTCGCGCAGGAGTCGTCCCCGGCGTGCAGGTACGGCTCGTCGACCTTCTTCCCGTCCACGGTCAGCGTGGTGCCGGTGCACTTCACGGTCTGCCCGCCGGTCGCGATCACCCGCTTGACCAGGTAGTTGTCGTCCTTCGGCGGCACCAGCCCGACGAAGCTCAGCGCCGAGGTGGCCGCGTTGGTGAACGGGTTGCTGTCGGTGGGCTGCGGCGGCAGCCAGCCGCCCGGGTCCTTGAACACCACCGGCTGGCCCGGCTCCGGCTTCCAGCCGGTCAGCGGCGCCAGCTTGTTCACGCCGACCCGGTCGCCGATCCGCAGCGTGTTCTCCATCGAGCCGGACGGGATGGTGAAGACCTGGAACAGACAGGTCTTGATCAGCAGCGCGACCACCAGGCCGACCGCCGCCATCGCCGGAATCTCGATCCACCACGGCCGGGGCCTGCGCCCGGTCCGGCGGGCCTTGCGGACGCGCCCGCCCCGGGCACGGCGGCGGGCCTCGGCGCGGCCACCGGGGGCGGCGGGGCTCTCGGCACGGCCGACGGCCTCGCCGGTCGTTTCGGGCAGGTTCACCGCCATCGTCGCTGCTCCACCTCTCCGGCCGCGGGAACCTGCACGCTACGCCAACCGTGGAGCCTCACGAAATCGGGCTTTTAGCCGCCCCCGACATCCCCGGGTGCCCGCCCGGGGTGCGCAGCCCTTCAGGCGCGGGCGATCGCCTCGTGGTGGCGGATGACCTCGGCGATGATGAAGTTCAGGAACTTCTCAGCGAAGACCGGGTCCAGCTTGGCCCCGGCGGCCAGCTCGCGCAGCCGCTTGATCTGGTCCCGCTCCCGCGCCGGATCGGCCGGCGGCAGCTTGTGCTCGGCCTTCAGCCGGCCGACCCGCTGGGTCGCCTTGAAGCGCTCGGCCAGCATGTGGACGACCGCGGCGTCGATGTTGTCGATGCTCTCGCGCAGGCTGGTCAGCTCGGCCCGTACGGCGTCGTCGATCCCCTCGGACAGGCCGGCGTCGGGGGTCGTGGGGTGGTCCGTCATCGCGGCGGCTCCCGGAGGCTGGTGGTGGACACCCGGCCGTACGGCGGCCGGGCTCGGGCCCCGGCCAATCTAACAGGGCACCTGGCCCGGACCCGCACCGTTCGGCCCAACCGTCCCACCATACGGACGGCGTACGCACCGCCCGCCGCCCGCGCTGCGCCGGAGCCGACCCGGGCTGCCCGTAGGCTGGTGCGTGCATGACCGGAAGTGACGCATCAACAGTTCCTCAGTACTGGAGGTACCGATCGTGGCAACCACCCGCACCGCCCGCACCGCCTGGGAAGGCAACCTGCTCAAGGGAAACGGGCAGGTGACCCTCGCCTCGTCCGGGATCGGCACGTACCCGGTCTCCTGGCCGGCCCGCGCCGAGGAGCCCAACGGCAAGACCAGCCCGGAGGAGCTGATCGCCGCCGCGCACTCCGCGTGCTTCTCGATGGCCCTGTCGCACGGCCTGGCCGGCGCCGGCACGCCGCCCACCAAGCTGGACACCCAGGCCGACGTCACCTTCCAGCCCGGTGAGGGCATCACCGGCATCCACCTGACCGTCGTCGGTGATGTCCCGGGCCTGGACGACGCCGGGTTCGTGAAGGCCGCAGAGGACGCCAAGGCGAACTGCCCGGTCAGCAAGGCCCTGACCGGCACCACCATCACCCTGACGGCCAAGCTGGCCTGACGCTCCGCCGGGTTTCCGCCCGCCGTTCCGTCAGCCGTCCGTCCGCGACCCCGTTTACGCCCCCGGCGCGCAACCGGCGCCCGGAGGCGCGGGTTCGGCGCTCACGCCCCTGGCGCGCATCATGCGATGCGTACCGGGGGCGTCTGCATGTTCCACCACGCTTGACCCCAAAGGGGGCGAATCACCCTGGCGGCGGTCACCGCGCGTTGCCACCGCGTCTTATGATCTGCCGCAGCGCCCTGTTCTTCACGCGGGTCTCCCGCGGGTCTCCACGCGACAGCGCCCCCGACGGGCGTCCCGCACCGGACCGACTCCGAGGACCGCGACAGAGTGCGGAGCCGGCCGCCGCAGTCCCGGGTGACCGGCCGGACCCAGCATCAAGCGTCAGCAGCGGACGGGAGCATGCCGTGCCGGGCCAGAACGAGGGGGCCGACGCATACCACCCAGGCGTGGTCCTGGACGAACCGCGCGAGCCCGGGCCGGATCCCGAGCCCGTGCCAGAGGCGGTCCCCGGGGCGGCACTGGATGCGGCCCCCGAAGTGGTGCTCTGCCCCACCTGCTCGGCGCCGTTGACCAACGGCGCCCACCCGCTGGGCGACGAGGGGACCGACCGGCTGCTGGCCGCGCTGCGCGCCAGCGAGTCCCGCTTCCGGGCCGCCTTCTGCGACGCGGTCATCGGCATGGCGCTGATCGACCCCGAGGACCGGATCATCGAGGTCAACCCGGCCTTCGCGGCGCTCATCGGACGGAGCGTCGGCGAACTGGTCCGCACCCACCTGCACGAGATCATCGACCCGGAGGGCATGCCGCACCGGCTCTTCCCCGAACTCGTCGACAGCGGGCGCGAGCGGTTCCGGGTGGAGAAGCAGCTCAAGCACCGCGAGGGCCGCACGGTCTGGAGCAAGGTGACCGTCTCGCTGATCCGGGACAGCGCCGGACGTCCCCTCTACACCCTCGCCCTGGTGGAGGACATCACCGAGCAGCGCCGCCTCGGCGACCGCCTGGAATACCAGGCCCTGCACGACCCGCTGACCCGGCTGCCCAACCGCACCTCCTTCTTCGAACGGCTCGACGCCGCCTGCCTCACCGGGGATCCCGCGCCGGTGAACGGCCGCCGGGTCGGCGTCTGCTACCTCGACCTCGACGGCTTCGCCGCGATCAACGAGACCCTCGGGCACCACATCGGCGACCAGCTGCTGATCGCCGTCGCCACCCGGCTGCGCCGCGGCTTCTCCGGGCACGAGCCCCACCTGGTGGCCCGGATGGGCGGCGACGAGTTCGCCGTCCTGGTCACCGACAGCGCCGGAAGCGAGCAGCTGACCGACCTGGCCGCCCGCATCCTCGCGCTGCTGGAACGGCCCTTCGACGTCGCCGGGCACCGGCTGGTGATCACCGCCAGCGTCGGCGTCGTCGAGCGGTCCGTGCACGAGACCACCCCGACCGACCTGGTCAAGGACGCCGACGCCACGCTCTACTGGTCCAAGGCCGACGGCCGGGCCCGCTGGACCCTCTACGACCCGGACCGCGGCGCCCACCAGCTCACCCGCCAGCTGCTCGCCACCGCGCTGCGGCCCGCCCTGGAGCGCGGCGAGTTCACCATCGAGTACCAGCCGCTGGTCGGCCTCGCCGACGGCGCGGTGCACGGCGCGGAGGCCCTGGTCCGCTGGCGCCACCCCCGCTACGGGACGCTCTCGCCGGACCGCTTCATCCCGCTCGCCGAGGAGTCCGGCGCGATCGTGCCGCTCGGGAAGTGGGTGCTGGAGGAGTCCTGCCGCCAGGCGCGGCAGTGGCTCACCGAGTTCCCCGAGACCGAGATGTTCGTCAGCGTCAACCTGGCCGCCCGGCAGATCTGGGACTCCGACATCGTCGCCGACGTGGCCCGGGCGCTCGAACGCACCGGTCTGCCGGCCCGGCTGCTCCAGCTGGAGATCACCGAGAGCGCCCTGCTCGGCCCCGGCGGGCGCCCGCTCCAGGCCCTCCAGGCCCTCGCCGACATGGGCGTGCGGATCGCGATCGACGACTTCGGCACCGGCTACTCGAACCTGGCCTACCTCTCCCGGCTGCCGGTCCACGTGCTCAAGCTCGACGGCACCTTCATCGAGGGCTTCCGCGACCCGGCCGGCCGGCCGGACCACCAGGAGTCCGACGGGCGCCGCACCGACGCCGACGAGCAGATCGTCGGCGCGATGGTGCAGCTGGCCCACACCCTCGGCCTGACCGTCACCGCCGAGGGCATCGAGAACGCCGCCCAGGCCGAACGACTCCGCCTCACCGGCTGCGACACCGCCCAGGGCTGGTACTTCGCCCGGCCCGGCGAAGCCGAACTGGTCGCCGCCATACTCCGCGACGCCCGTCCAGGCCGCAACGAGCGCTAGCCGGGCGGCGGTTGCGGCCCCTCGCTCCGCGACAGCCGCCTGGGGCCGGGGTCGGCCGTCAGGCGTCCGCCGTGAGGCCGTAGGCCTTGGCGATCAGGCCGTAGGACCGGAGGCGGGCTTCGTGGCCGTGGATGTGGGAGGTGACCATCAGCTCGTCCACCCCGGTCCGCTTGCGCAGGGACTCCAGGCCGTCCGCCACCTCGCCCGGGGCGCCCAGGACCACGTTTGCCAGCCAGTTGTCGATGAAGTCCGCCTCGGCCGGGCTGTACGGGTAGGACTCGGCCTCTTCGGGGGTGGGGATCGGGCCGGGGTTGCCGCGGCGCAGGCGGAGCATGCCGAGGGCGGCCGAGCGGGCCAGGCGGCGGGCGGCGTCCACGTCGTCGGCGGCGACCGCGCTCACGCCGATCAGCGCGTAGGGCTCGTCGAGGACGGCGGAGGGGCGGAAGGAGTCCCGGTAGAGGTCGAGCGCCGGGAGGGTGTTGACGCTGCTGAAGTGGTGGGCGAACGCGAACGGCAGGCCGAGGCGGCCGGCCAGCTGGGCGCTGAAGCCCGAGGAGCCGAGCAGCCAGACCGGCGGGCGCCCGTCGCCCTTGGGGACGGCGGTGAGCCGGGCGTAGGGGTGGCCCGCGGGGAAGTCGCCGTCGAGGAAGTGGGTCAGCTCGGCGAGTTGCTGCGGGAAGTCGTCGGCGCCCTCGGTGAGGCCGCGGCGCAGGGCCCGGGCGGTGGCCGGGTCGGTGCCGGGGGCGCGGCCGAGGCCGAGGTCGATCCGGCCGGGGTGCAGGGCCTCCAGCAGGCCGAACTGCTCGGCGATGGCCAGCGGAGCGTGGTTGGGGAGCATGACCCCGCCCGAGCCGAGCCGCAGGATCGTGGTGTTCGCGCCGAGGTGGGCGAGCAGGACGGCGGGAGTGGAGCTGGCGACGCCGGGCATGCCGTGGTGCTCGGCCACCCAGAAGCGGTGGTAGCCCCACTGCTCGGCGTTGCGGGCGAGCGCGGTGGTGGCGGCGAGTGCCTCGGCGGGGGTGTAGCCGACGCCGACGGTGGCCAGGTCGAGGATCGAGAGCGGGGCGGGCGCGGTGCCGCGGGCGGTGCCCCGGATCGCGGCGGGGTGGGCGGGCGGCTCGGTGCCGTGCGCCTGCTGGTCCTCGGTGGTCATGCCGTCCGCCCTTCTGGCCGTGCCTGTCTGCTGCCGACCGGGATCAACCACGCTCCCGGGCTCACTGTTCCCGGCCGGCGGAGTGTGCCGCAGCACACCGTCGGCCCGCGGGCGGCCCGCGATCGGCCCGGAACCGACCGACCGTTCGGCTGACGGAGAGCCAGCGGGCGGACACGATTGGCGACTTCACGCCAGAGCGGGAAGTCGCCAGGCCCAGGGCTCGCGGACGGCGGCCGGCGTCCGGCAGGCTGGTGATCAGGAGCGAGGCTCGATGGGACCCGCGCTCCGCCGACAAGGTCGTCGGGCTGGACCAGCGCCGATCGATCCATGCGAGCCCCCGGAGTGGCAACCCCGCTCCGGGGGCTCGTTCCATGGGTGGCGCGACGCGCGGCACCATGGAATGTGGCGCGGATCACTCGGGCTGCGGGTGCCGTCGGCCTCGCGGGCTTCGTTCCCTCGCCGTGATCCCGCGCGCTGTGATCCCGCACATGCCCGGGGTGCTTCATGGCATGAAAAGTCGAGGCGCTAGCGTTGACCCCAGCAGCCACCTGCTCCCCCGGGCGGCGTGGAGGGAGTACGGGCCTTGAACTTCGTGGCGGCGATCGGATCCTCGTGGATCTGCGCCCTGGCGCTCTGCGCCGTACTCGGCGACGCCCTCCTACCCTTCCTCCCGAGCGGCACGCTGGTCATCCTGGCCGTACTCAAGACGGCACAGATCAACGGCGCCCCGGTGCTGCTCGGCCTGGGGGTGGCGGTGTCCTCGTTCCTCGGCGACCTCCTGCTGCTGCACCTCGCCCGGCGCGGCGCGCCGCTGCTCCAGCGGCGGCTGGCCCGGCGTCCGAAACTCGCGGCCAGCGTGTCCAGAGTTCAGCAGGCGCTGACCGAACGCCCGCGCGGCGCCGCCGCCGCGATGGTGGTGATCGCCCGGTTCGTGCCGGCCGGGCGGACCGTCCTCGACCTGGCGATCGGCCACTCCCCCGCCCACCCGCACCGGTTCCTGCACTGGTCGGCGCTGGCAGCCCTGGTCTGGGCCGCGTACATCGTCACGCTGGGCTGGCTGAACAGCCATTGGTTCGACACCGCCTGGCTCAGCCTGGCCGTCTCCTGCGCGGCCGCCACCACGGTGAGCACCGCCATCGCGCGAATCGTGCGCCGCAACCGGCGGCTCGCCGCGCTCTGACCGACCCCGGCCTGCCGGCGGTACGGTACTGCCCTGGCGGCGCACACGGGTGTGAAGCGTCACAGGACGGCAACAGAGCACGAGTTCCTGCAGCCCGACCGGGGGCGGCCGGCGTATTGACTCTCGTCGGACCTCGGCGACCTTGGTCGCCGTCAGGTCAACATGACATGCTAACGGCGGAATACTCATCAATTGCCCGATTTGACCGGTACGGCCCAGGACCGCCCGCACCACCGGCCGTCGGCACCCAGGGGAGACCATGACCAGCATCTCGCGCAGGACCGTGCTCAGTGCCACCGCAGCGACCGCGGCTCTCGGCGCGGTCGCGGCCTGCTCCAGCGGCGGGTCCAACTCGGGACCGGCCTCCTCCTCGACCTCCGCCGGCACCCCCAACGCGGCCCCGGTGGACACCACCGACCCGACCAGGACCACGGTCCCCAAGGGCACCCCGATCGGTGACGGTTCGAACGCGGACACCGGCCCGCAGCCGAACCAGCCCAAGCCCGAGAAGCTCAAGCCGGGCGAGCGTCCGCCGCAGTTCGTCGTCTTCTCCTGGGACGGCGCGGGCGGCACCGACGACGGCCAGTTCCCCCGCTTCCTCAAGCTGGCGGAGCAGTACAAGGCCACGATGACCTTCTTCCTCTCCGGGATCTACGCCCTGCCCAAGGGCAAGTCCGACCTGTACCACCCGCCGAAGCACTCGGTCGGCGCCTCCGACATCCCGTACCTGTCGGACGGCGCGGTCAAGAGCACCCTCAAGCTGATCAGCCAGGCCTGGCTGGCCGGGCACGAGATCGGCACCCACTTCAACGGGCACTTCTGCTCCAGCCGCCCGGACAAGAACGGGGTCAACATGTGGACCCCGGACGACTGGCAGAGCGAGATCGACCAGGCGATCGGGTTCGTGACGCAGTGGCGGACCAACACCGGCTTCACCGACGTCGACCCGCTCCCCTTCGACTACAAGAAGGAGCTCATCGGCGGCCGGACCCCGTGCCTGGAGGGGCAGAAGGCGCTGCTGCCGACCGCGGCCAAGCTGGGCTGGAAGTACGACGCCAGCTCCGCCGGCGGTCTGCAGATATGGCCGCAGAAGGTGCAGGACGGCAAGGTCTGGGACTTCCCGCTGCAGTCCATCCCCTTCCCCGGACACACCTTCCAGGTCCTGTCGATGGACTACAACATCCTGGCCAACCAGTCCGCCGGCAGCACCAAGGGCGACCCGGCCAAGTACAACGACTGGCGCAACCAGGCCCGGGACGCCTACCTCGCAGGCTTCGACCGCGCCTACAACAGCAACCGGGCGCCGTTCTTCATCGGCAACCACTTCGAGCAGTGGAACGGCGGCATCTACATGGACGCCGTCGAGGAGACCCTCAAGGCCATCGCCGGCAAGCCGGAGGTACGGATGGTCTCCTTCAAGCAGCTGGTCGAGTGGCTGGAGGTGCAGGACCAGTCCACCCTGCGCAAGTTGCGCACCCTCAACGTCGGCCAGGCACCGACCGGCGGGTGGGAGACCTTCCTGGGCGCGGCCGGCTGACGGCGCTGATACGACACCGATGCGCGACACCGATGCGACGGCCGGACCTCGGGCGAGGCCCGGCCGTCGTACGTTCATTCGGTACTCGGCGGGTGCCGGTCATGTGAAATCGGCGTCAATATCACTACCCGTCACCAGTTTGGCTTGGAACCGTAGTATCTTCACGCTTGCGCACTGATCATTTCTCGGATCGGTTGCGATCACCGCGGCCCTCCGGGAGAGTTGAACACGCCAAGGATCCCGCGCACCCGGAGGGGAAGCTGGGAAGTGCGTCGGGATCCCACATTCGAAGCCCGCCATGCAGTCACACAATAGAATTGATTGCTCACGGTTTATGTGACAAACGGCCCGGAAACTGCCTGAACCCTCGCAGTTCACCGGGCAGTGTTCTGCCCCGGGCGGCTCCGAAGCGACGGCGAAGCCAGGCAACGGAAGACTCCGGGGGGAACACACCATGAGCAAGCCGTTCTCGCGAGAGAAGCACGCCGGGACGGCCCACGGACGAGGAAGCGCACAGGTCGACGACGCCCTGGCCGCCATGCCCGTCCCCGAAGCCCCTTACGACTACGCCCACTTCAGCCGGCTCGCCGGACCGGCCATCGATCCCGACGAAGGCGTCTACCGGACCGACGACGCCATGGCCGGTCCGGACGGCGAACCGTACCGCGTCCGGTACCGCAGCCTGATGCGCCGCGAGCCGCACCGGATCCGCGCGGCCCTGCTGCTGATGGCCGCCCCCGTGGTGGAGGCGGTGCTGCTCATCTGGCTGCTGCTGCCCGAGCACTGGCCGGAGCGCCCCGGGGAGACCCACGTCTGGCTGCTCACCGCCGACAAGGTGATGATCGGAATCATCGCCGTCGTCGAGGTGTTCCGGCTGGTCAACGTCATCTCCAACACCCACGCCACCCTCGTCGCCCGGGACCCGATACCCGTGACGCCCGAGCCCGGCACCCGGGTCGCGTTCCTCACCACCTGCGTACCGGGCAAGGAGCCGCCGGAGATGGTCCGGGCCACGCTCGCCGCGGCGCGCGCCGTGCGGCACGAAGGCCCGTACGACGTCTGGCTGTTGGACGAGGGAAACGATCCTGCGATGCGCGCTCTCTGCGCCGAGCTGGGCGTCCACCACTTCAGCCGCTTCGCCCGCCCGCACTGGAACCGCCCCAAGGGCCGGTTCCGCGCCGGGACCAAGCACGGCAACTACAACGCCTGGCTCCAGGCGCACGGCGGCGACTACGACTTCTGGGTCTCGGTCGACACCGACCACGTGCCGCTGCCGGACTTCTGCGAACGCATGCTCGGCTACTTCCGAGACCCCGACGTCGCATTCGTGGTCGGACCCCAGGTGTACGGGAACTACCGCAGCTCCGGCTCGGCCGTCACCGCATTCTCCGAGAGCCAGCAGTACCTCTTCCACGCGCTCATCCAGCGCGCCGGAAACCGTTACGGCGCACCGATGTTCGTCGGCACGAACAACGCCGTACGAATCAGCGCGCTCCAGTCGATCGGCGGGTTGTACGACTCCATCACGGAGGACATGGCGACCGGTCTGGAGTTCCACCGCAGCCGAAACCCCGCCACCGGTGCGCGCTGGAAGTCCGTCTACACCCCGGACGTTCTCGCGGTCGGTGAAGGCCCCTCCTCCTGGACGGACTTCTTCTCCCAGCAACTGCGCTGGAGCCGCGGCACCTACGAGACCCTGCTCACCCAGTACTGGCGGGTGCTCTGGAAGCTCTCGCCCGGGCGGCTGCTCAACTACTCGCTGATGGTGTGCTTCTACCCGATGGCGGCGCTGACCTGGCTGCTCGGCGCGGCCTCCAGCGTGCTCTACCTGGTCTTCGGGGCCTCCGGCGTCCACGTCTCCTCGGAGATCTGGATGATGCTCTACAGCGACGCCGCCGCCCTCCAACTCCTGCTCTACACCTGGAACCGCAAGCACAACGTGAGCCCGCACGAGCCGGCCGGCTCCTCCGGGGTCGCCGGCATGGTGATGTCGGCGCTCTGCGGCCCGGTCTACGCGGCCGCGCTCGTCCAGGCCGTGCTGCGGCGGCGCAGCCGCTTCGTCGTCACGCCGAAGGGCGGCTCGGCCAGCCCCGACCGGCTCACCACCTTCCGGCTGCACCTGTTCTGGACGCTGGTGTTCGGGGGCGCGATCACCGCGTCGTTCTTCACCGGGTACGACCATACGGCCATGCGCACCTGGGCGTTCATCGCCCTGTTCGTGACGGTGCTGCCGATGCTGGTGCTGGCCGCGGACGCCGTCCGCCGACGCCGCGCCCGGCCCACGGCCACCCTCACCGTGACCGACGGCCACCCGGCGGCCACCGCCGTCCGGGTCGACCAGCCCACCGTCCAGCTCAGGAGGCCGGTGATCCGGCTCGACCAGCCCACCGTCGAGCTCCGGAAGCCGACCCTTCCGCCCCAGCACGCCGAGCCCACAACGACCCGCTGAGCAGGGTTCCGACGGGCCCGCAGCCGTTCTCGCCGAGCCCGCACGACGAGCCCGCACGACGAGGGGACCAACCACCGTGAAGATCCACAACGCTGGCCGGACCAGGCGCTTCGCCCTCGGCAGCACGGTCGCGCTGACCGTGGCCGGGATGAACGCGCCGGCCGTCCTCGGCTTCGCCACCGACCAGTACCACCAGTACGTGATCAACCGCCCCGAGTACAAGGCCGAGTACGGCCACTGGCAGACCCTCGGCCTGCCCGCCGAGTTCCGGGTGAATGCCGTCCACGCCTCGCTGCTGCGCACCGGCAAGGTGCTCATCGTGGCCGGCTCCGGCAACGACGAGAAGCACTTCGACGCGGGCACCTTCAAGAGCCTGCTCTGGGATCCGGCCAAGAACACCTACAAGCTGATCCCCACCCCCGAGGACATGTTCTGCGGCGGTCACACCTCGCTGCCCGACGGCCGCCTGCTCGTGGCCGGCGGCACCCAGCGGTACGAGAAGCTGGACGGCGCGGTGAAGAAGGCCGCCGGCACCATGCGGGTGCGCAACGAGAGCCCCGACCGCGCCCGGACCTTCCCCAAGGGCACCGTCTTCGTCGCCCCGAACGGCCGCGAGTACGCCACCACCGCCCCGGTGACCGTCCCGGCCGCGGTGAAGACCGGCTCCGGCGCCGGGACCGTCGTCACGGCCAGCGAGCAGCACGTCTTCGTCGAGGCCGTCGGGGAGGGCAGGGACTACGTCACCGAGGGCCGCGCCCAGTACCGGATCAAGGGCCTGACCGGCGTCGACGCCCACAACCTGTACGGCATGAGCGACAGGATGACCCTGGAGAAGCAGGAGTACCAGGGCATCCGCTCGGCGTTCGAGTTCAACCCGGACACCGAACTGTACGAGCAGGTCACCGACATGGCCCACGCCCGCTGGTACCCGACGCTGACCGGGCTCGGCGACGGCCGGGTGGTCACCGTCTCCGGGCTGGACGACACCGGGCAGATCCTCACCGGCAACGACAACGAGGTCTACGACCCGAAGAACAAGACCTGGGCCAAGGCCCCCGACCGGTACTTCCCCACCTATCCGTCGATCTTCCTGACCACTTCGGGCAAGCTCTTCTACTCCGGCTCCAACGCCGGCTACGGCCCGGCCGACAAGGGCCGCGAGCCCGGCCTGTGGGACCTGTCGAACAACAGCTTCCAGCCCGTCCCCGGCCTGCGCGACCCGGCCCTCACCGAGACCTCGTCCTCGGTGCTGCTGCCGCCCGCGCAGGCGCAGAAGGTCATGGTGCTCGGCGGCGGGGGCGTCGGCGAGTCACCGCTGTCCACCGCCCGCACCGACATCGCCGACCTCTCCGCCCCCAAGCCCGCCTTCACCCCCGGCCCGGACCTGCCGGCCGGCGGCACCCGCTACCTCAACAGCGTGATCCTGCCGGACGACACCGTGTTCACCACCGGCGGTTCGAGCGGCTACCGGGGCAAGAGCGGCAGCGACCTGCTCAAGGCGCAGGTGTACCACCCGGACAGCAACACCTTCACCACCGCCGCCGAGCCGACCGTCGGCCGCGACTACCACTCCGAGGCGCTGCTGCTCCCGGACGGCCGGGTCGCCGTCCTCGGCTCCAACCCGCTCTTCGCGGACGAGGCCAACACCACGCCGGGCGGCTTCGAGCAGCGGATCGAGCTCTACACCCCGGCGTACCTGTTCCACGGCGACCGTCCGCAGGTCACCGCCGCGCCGGAGAGCGCGAAGCTCGGCGGCACGGTCACGGTCGGCACCGCGCGGCCAGAGGCGGTCGCCACCGCCAAGCTGATCAGGCCGAGTTCGGTCACCCACGTGACCGACGTCGAGCAGCGGTCGGTGGCCCTGGACGTCACCGGGCGCACGGCCGACGGCGTCTCGCTCACCCTGCCGGGCAACCCCAACCTGCTGCCGCCCGGGTGGTACATGCTGTTCCTGACGGACAGCGCCGGGACT
Organism: Kitasatospora aureofaciens; assembly: GCF_019192735.1. Lineage (GTDB taxonomy): Bacteria > Actinomycetota > Actinomycetes > Streptomycetales > Streptomycetaceae > Kitasatospora > Kitasatospora aureofaciens_A. Next base: position 95,347 of record NZ_JAHTKP010000012.1, on the reverse strand, counting down.
CCGTCGGTGGCGCGGTGGATCCAGGTCACCGGGTGAATGCCGCACACGGCGGCCCGTGCGTCAGCGGGCCGCCTGCGCCAGTCCCAGCGCGTACGGCAGCCAGAACTCGCCCGCGTGGGGCTCGCCGCGGCCGCATTCGCCGTCGGACTCCCCCGGGTTCTTGATCCACAGGTACGCGTCCACCCCGGGCCGGCCGGTGTCGGCGGTCGGCGGCTCGCCGAGCGCGCGGCCGGGCGGGTTGCACCAGGCGTCGCTGCCCAGCGGGCCGTTGCCGTTGCGGCTGGTGTCGATGACGAAGTGCTTGCCGCCCAGCGCAGCGGAGAGCCGGGCCCCGTACTCCGCGTTGCGGTCGGTGCCGTAGAAGTTGGAGACGTTCACCGCGAAGCCGTCCGCGACGCCGATCCCGGCCCTGCGCAGCGCGTCGGCCATCGCCGAAGGGTCCTGCGCCCAGCCGGGGTTGCCCGCGTCCAGGTAGACCCGCACCTGCGGACGCTTCTTCAACTCCTGGACGGCGAAGGCCAGGAGGCCGTACCGCTCGGCGGCAGCGTCGCCCTTGACCCCGCAGGAGTCCAGGGTGTGCGCGACCGCGTCCGGCTCCAGGACCACCCAGGCCCTGCGGTCACCGAGCGCCTCCGCGAGGCCGGTGATCCAGGTCCGGTAGGACGCGGCGTCGGTGGCGCCGCCGGCCGAGTACAGGCCGCAGTCGCGGTGCGGGATGTTGTAGGCGACGAAGACCGGCGTCCGGTCCGCCTCGGCGGCGCGGCGGCTCACCTGCTCGACGATGCTCTTGGCGCTCTGCTCGCCGAGCCACTGCGAGGAGGGCTGGGACGCGATCCTGAGCAGCGCGTCCGCCTCGGCCGTCCGTCCCTGGTCGCGCAGGGCGGTCAACTGCCGGGCGGCGGAGGTCTGGTCGGAAACGTAGAAGGCCTGGCCGGGGAGCTGGGCAAGCCCGCCGGGCGTCGGGGCGGGGGTCGGCACGGCGCTGCTCGGCGCGGCCGTCGGACCGCTCCGGCCACTCGATCCGCTACAGCCCGCGGTACCCGCCAACAGCCCCAACAGGGCCGCCCCCACGGCCCATCGGACACCCGCTATCCGCCCCACCCGGCGCACGCTCCGCCCCTCCCAGACCCCGTCCGGCGACCGGGTCGCGACCAGCTAAGCACACCGGGCGCGGGCCGGTGGCCACCGGCGGTGAACAACGGATGGCCACGAACGGACGGGGTGTCGGCCCGTCCGTTCGTCGCGCTCGGCGTGCTGTGCGGTCAGGCCTTCTTGAGGTTCGGCACCTGCCAGTCGATCGGGTCGGCGCCGAAGTCGTCCAGCGCCGCGTTGATCTGCGAGAACGGGCGGCTGCCGAAGAACAGCTTGGCCGACAGCGGCGACGGGTGCGCGCCCTGCACCACCACATGCTTCTCGGTGTCGATCAGCGGCAGCTTCTTCTTCGCGTAGTTGCCCCACAGCACGAAGACCACCGGCTCGTCGCGCTCGCTGACCGCCTTGATCACGGCGTCGGTGAACTTCTCCCAGCCCTTCGCCTTGTGCGAGTTGGCCTCGTGCGCGCGCACCGTGAGCACCGCGTTGAGCAGCAGCACGCCCTGCTCGGCCCAGTGCATCAGGTAGCCGTTGTCCGGCGCCGGGATGCCGAGGTCGGCGTCCAGCTCCTTGAAGATGTTGCGCAGCGACGGCGGCGTCTTGGTGCCCGGCAGCACCGAGAAGCTCATGCCGTGGGCCTGGCCGTCGTCGTGGTACGGGTCCTGGCCGAGCACCAGCACGCGCACCTTCTCGTACGGCGTGGCCGCCAGCGCGGCGAACTCCTGGCCGCTCGGCGGGAACACCTGGTGCTCCGCGCGCTCGGCCGCCACGAAGGCCGCCAGCTCGGCGAAGTACGGCTTCTCCGTCTCGGCGCCCAGCACCGCGCGCCAGGACTCGGGCAGCTCCAGCCCGCCGCCCTCGCCGGCCCCGACCGCGTCCGCCTCGACCACGTCCGCCTCGACCGTGTCCGTCACGACATCTACCTCCCACACCGCGGCCCTGGCGCCGCACGCCCTTTTGCACCCCGAACGCTACACAGGCCCACCGACAGGTCGCTCCGCCGGAGCGGGGGTTGGCGGGGCTGGAGGGACGGCAGCGGCCCGCTCCACCCTGAAGTGCTCTACCACGTTGAGCGCCACCAGCAGCACCGCCAGCGTCACCAGCACCGCCAGCGCCGGCAGCCGGACCATCGCGGGCAGCAGTGCCAGCACCACCGCCGCCGCGATCAGGCGGGTCGTCGCCACCTTGCGGAACATCATCCACCGGGTGTAGCCGAAGGTCAGCAGGTACAGCCCGCAGCCGCCGTACAGCAGCGCCACCGCCCCCGGGCCGAGCGCCCGCCACGGGTCCGCGACCGTCTCCCCGAAGCCGACCGCCACCCCGATCACCCCGGCGACCAGCGCCAGATGCCCGTACTGGAAGATCCGCCGGATCACGTCCCGGCGCGAGTCGGCGATCACCACAGCGTGCCGCATCGCGTCCGCCGCGTAGACGAAGTACTGCCACCACAGGCCCGCCGAGATGGTGAACGCGGCCGCCACGGCGGTCAGTTCGGCCGCGTCCAGGCGGGCCCGGGCGGCCGTCGCGCCGATCCCGACGATCGACTCGCCGAGCGCCACCAGCAGGAACGTCGCGAACCGCTCCGGCATGTGCGCCGGGTGGTACGCCACCGCGGCCAGCCGCCGCCGGAACACCAGCGGCACCGACAGGTCGCACAGCGCCGCCACCGCCCACAGCGCCAGCCGCGGCCCGTCCGGCAGCAGCCCGCCCACCACCAGCAGCGGCCCGCTGACCAGCACGCCCGCCCCGTACGGGCCGTGCCAGATGCCGGTGATGCGGATCATCAGGATCAGCAGCACCACCCGGCCCAGCCAGTACGCGGCACCCAGCAGCACCCCGCGCCCGCCGAACGCGTCCGGCACGGCGAGCGCCATGAACAGGCCCCCCAGGCCGACCAGCAGGATGCCCAACCGGTCCCGCAGGTTGTCCACGTCCCGGATGTTGGCCTGCACGGTGGTGCCGACCCAGCACCAGTACACCGGCACGAACACGACGAGCGCCCGGGCGACGCCCGTCCAGTCGTGGTGGTGGTGCAGCAGGCCCGAGACCTGCGTGATCGCGAAGACGAAGACCAGGTCGAAGTAGAGCTCGGCCCACGTGACCCGCTTCTCCTCGCTCCCGGGCTCCCCCGTGGTGCTCATCCGCCGTTCCTCCCCACACGTACTCCCCACACGTACGAAAACGGGCTCCGCCCCGGCCATCGGCCGGAGCGGAGCCCGTGACAGCACCGCAGACGCTAGACCAGCTCGACCAGGTCCGCGATCGACTTGACCACGCGGGTCGGCCGGTACGGGAAGCGCTCCACGTCGGCGGCGGCGGTCAGGCCGGTGAGCACCAGGATGGTCTCCATGCCGGCCTCCATGCCCGCGACGATGTCGGTGTCCATCCGGTCGCCGATCATCACGGCGGTCTCGGAGTGGGCACCGGCCGTGTTCAGCGCCTCGCGCATCATCAGCGGGTTCGGCTTGCCGACGAAGTACGGCTCGACACCGGTCGCCTTGGTGATCAGCGCCGCGACCGAGCCGGTGGCAGGCAGCACGCCCTCGGGGGACGGGCCGGTCTCGTCCGGGTTGGTGCAGATGAACCGGGCGCCCTGGTTGATCAGGCGGATCGCCTTGGTCAGCGCCTCGAAGCTGTAGGTGCGGGTCTCGCCGAGGACGACGTAGTCCGGGTTGTTGTCGGTCAGCACGTAACCGGCCTGGTACAGCGCGGTGGTGAGCCCCGCCTCGCCGATCACGTACGCGGTGCCGCCCGGGCGCTGGCCCTTGAGGAACTTGGCGGTGGCCAGGGCCGAGGTCCAGATGCACTCCTCCGGCACCTCCAGGCCCATCCCGGCCAGGCGGGCGCTGAGGTCGCGCGGCGTGTAGATGGAGTTGTTGGTGAGGACCAGGAACGGCTTCCCGGACTCCCGCAGCCGGCGCAGGAACTCCTCCGCGCCGGGGATCGGCGTGCCCTCGTGGATGAGGACGCCGTCCATGTCGGTCAGCCAGGACTCGATGGGCTTGCGGTCTGCCACGTGCGTGTCTCCCGAAGTGTTGCAACGTCTTGCGAAGGCCCTGACGCGGCACAGCCTAATCCGCACGCCTGGCCGACGGCAGCACGTCCCGCCCTCCGGAACGCGGCCGCCGGTCCGGAGGAACCGGGAGCAACCGGGCACCGTTGTGATCGAATGGAGTGCATGAGCGAGCGAAGCATGGGGGTCCCCCCGGCCGAAGGCTGGGGGAGAGTCATCGAAATCTGCGCATGGGCGAATGCCCCTGCCGAGCGAAGCGAGGTGGGCGCATGAGCTCCGAGACCCCCCGCCCCTTCCGCGTCGGCCTGATCGGCTACGGCCTGGCCGGCTCCGCCTTCCACGCCCCGCTCATCGCCACCACCCCCGGGCTCCGGCTGGACGCCGTGGTCACCGCCAACCCGGAGCGCCGCGCCCAGCTGCACCGCGAGCACCCCGACGCCCGCGCCGTCGACACCCCCGAGCAGCTGCTCGCCGACCCGGGCGCGCTCGACCTCGTCGTCATCGCGACCCCCAACCGCACCCACGCCCCGCTCGCCCGCGCCGCCCTGCGCGCCGGGCTGGCCACCGTCGTCGACAAGCCGCTGGCCGGCACCGCCGCCGAGGCGCTGGAGCTGTGCCGGCTCGCCGAGTCGCAGAACGTCCTGCTCTCCGTGTTCCAGAACCGGCGCTGGGACGGCGACTTCCTCACCGCCTCCCGCCTCGTCCGCGGCGGCGCGCTCGGCCGGGTGCACCGCTTCGAGTCCCGCTTCGAGCGGTTCCGGCCGAAGCCCAAGCCCGGCTGGCGCGAACTCGCCGACCCCGCCGAGGCCGGCGGCACCCTCTACGACCTGGGCAGCCACCTGGTCGACCAGGCGCTCACCCTGTTCGGGCCGGTCGCGACGGTGTACGCGGAGATCGATGTCCGCCGGGACGGCGCGGTCGTCGACGACGACGCCTTCCTCGCCCTCACCCACGCCTCCGGCACCCACTCCCACCTGTGGACCAGCGCCCTCACCCCGCTCACCGGCCCCCGCCTGCGCGTCCTCGGCGACACCGCCGGGTACGTCAAGTCCGGCATGGACCCGCAGGAGGCCGACCTCCGCGCCGGCCGCCGCCCCGACGGCACCCGGCCGTGGGGCGCCGACCAGCCCGCCCAGTACGGCACCCTCGGCACCGACGAGTCCGCGATCTCCCTCCCCACCGACCCCGGCGACTACCCCGCCTACTACGCCGGCATCGCCACCGCCCTGGCCACCCCCGGCGCCCCGCCCCCCGTCGACCCGCGCGACGCGGCCACCACGCTCACCATCCTCGAAGCCGCCCGCACCTCCGCCGCCACGGGGACGACGGTCCGCCTCCCCTGACGGCCCGCCACGCGGCTCGCAGACCCCCACTGCGGGCCGCGGCGGCCGTCACACGCCGATGATCTCCACCGCCGAGCCGAGGCCGCGGAAGTCCGCCACGTTGCGGGTGTAGAGCGGCAGGCCGTGGGCCGAGGCGACGGCGGCGATCATCAGGTCGATCCGGCGCGGGCGCGGCTGGCGGCCCGCGGCGATGGTGAGGGTGACGAGCGTGCCGTACCGGGCGGCGGCGGCCGCGTCGAACGGGAGCGGGTCGAAGTCGGCCATCGCCGCACCCAGCACCTCCAGCCGGGCCGCCCGGCTGACCGGGTCGCGGGCCATCGAGACGCCCTGCTGGAGTTCGGCGAAGGTGATCGCGGTCAGCTCCGGCACGGCGGGCAGGTCGGCCGGGCTGAGCAGCGCCAGGTCGATGTACACGCACGTGTCGAGCACCCCGGCCGGCCGCCGCCGGGCCGCCCGCCGGCGCTCAGCCACGCTTCCGCTCGAACGGGTCGTCGCCCTCGTCCCCCACCAGCTCCTCCGGCCCGAAGTACTCCTCGGCCTCCTTGCGCATCTGCTGGTAGTCCACCCGCGGGAGCTTCACGTGCCGCGCCACCAGCTCCTCCGCGGTCAACCGCCGCCGCCCCGTGACCGGCCGCAACTCCGCGACCTCGACCCCGTTCCTGGTGATGTGGAAGATCTCCCCCGCCTCCACCGCGTCCATCACCGCGGCGGAGTTGTTCCGGAACTCCCGCTGGGTAATCGTCTTCATCCTTCCAAGGTAGCCCCGCGTAGCACACCTGGCTACACCTCGCGCTCCCGGGGAAACGCGGGAACTCCGGAGGTCGTAGGATCGTCGTCACTGTCCGACGGGTCTCTGTCGGGGTCGGCGCCGGCATGTGAAGGGGGTGGGCGCGCGGTGAGTGTGATCACGATGCTGCTCGGCCTGCTTCGGGTGCTGACCGGGGAGCTGTCGACCACCAGCGGGACACTCGCGTCGGTGGCGGCGGTTGCGGCCGTGGCGCTGCTGGCCGGGGCCGTCGCGGGGACCTTGGCCGGGGCGCGGCTGCTGGGCGCGCGGGCGCCTGCGGCAGTACGCAACGGTGTGCTGCGGCGGCGGGCGTTCCGTACGGCCTTCCTGCCCCAGCGTGATCCGGACGCCCGGGGCCGGCGACGCCCCAGGGCACCGGGTGCGGCCCCGGCGGCCGCGTAAGTTCTCGTTCCTGCCGTTCTTCGCGGCCGTCCTCCGCCGATCACTCATGTCCTGAGACCCCGGAGGGCTCGCTTCACCATGTCCGTTCTCGCCGTTCTCGACCCGGCCGTCGCCGTGGCCCACACCGTCGTCGCCGCGCTCGCCCACGTCGTCCCGACCGCGCTCGCGATCGTCCTGTTCACCGTCGCCGTCCGCCTCGCCCTGCACCCGCTGGCGCGGGCGGCGGCGCGCGGGGAGAAGTCGCGGGCGCGGCTCGCGCCGAAGATCGCCGAGCTGAACCGCAAGCACAAGAACCGCCCGGAGAAGCTCCGTGAGGCGATGGCGGAGCTGCACCGTGAGGAGCAGGTGTCGCCGGCCGCGGGCTGTCTGCCGGCGCTGGTGCAGATTCCGTTCTTCTCGGTGATGTACCGCCTGTTCACCACCCCCAACGACCTGCTCGACCACACCCTGTTCGGCGCCCCGCTGGGCCTGCACGTCGGGAACGCGCACGGCGCCGGGCAACTGGCGGTGTTCGGGGTGCTGTACGCCGGGCTGGCGGGCGTCGCGTACGTCAACTTCCGGCGGGCCCGGCGGGCGGCCGCGGCAGCGCCGACTGCGCAGCCGGGGATGGGGGTCCTGCCGTACCTGTCGTTCGGGACGGTGCTGTTCGCGGCGCTGGTGCCGCTGGCGGCGGCGCTGTACCTGCTGACCTCGGGGGTCTGGTCCGCCGCCGAGCGGGCCTGGCTGCACCGGGGCAGCGTGCCGGTGCCGTCCATGGCGGTGGTGTGATCAGCGGTTGACGGTGAGGTCCCAGGCGCGGGCCGGGTCCAGGCAGGTTCTACCCTGTGGTGATCGTTCCTGTGGTGATCGTTTCGGGACAGGTTTCGGGACAGGTGTGGAGGATTCGTCATGGTGGCTGCTCCGGCGCTTTCGGAGCTGCGCGAGGTGTGCCAGCCGCAGGCCAAGCTGCAGAGTCGCAACGGTGAGCACTGGGCGGGCCGGCTGTACATGCGCCGCCTGTCGCTGCGGACGACCCGCCAGCTGGTGCGGACCTCGGTGTCGCCGAACACCCTCACCTGGGTCATGGTGGTCTGCGGCGTCGGCGGCGGGGCGGCCCTGCTGATCCCCGGCGTGACCGGGGCCGTGCTGGCGGCGGTGCTGTTCCAGCTGTTCCTGCTGTTCGACTGCGTGGACGGCGAAGTGGCGCGCTGGAAGCGCCGGTTCAGCATGGCCGGGGTCTACGTCGACCGGCTCGGCGCCTACCTGGCGGACGCGGCGCTGATGATCGGCGCGGGCGTCCGGGCGGCCCGGGGCGGGTCGGAGCTGTGGGTGTCGGTGGGCCTGGCGGCCGCGCTGGGCGTGGTGCTGCTGAAGGCCTCGACGGACCTGGTGGACGTGGCCCGCGCCCGCAGCGGCATGGCGCCGGCCGACGAGGAGTCGACCCAGCCGCGCTCGCAGGGCATCGCGACGGCCCGCCGGCTCGCGTCGGTGCTGAAGATCCACCGGGTGACGAACGGCATCGAGGCCTCGCTGGTGCTGCTCGCGGCGGCCGTCGCGGATGCGGCGGTGGGCGGCCTCGGGCCGACCCGGGCGGCGGTGGCGGGGATCGCGGTGATCACGTGGGGGATGGTCGTGGCGCACCTGGCGTCGATCCTGTCGTCGTCGCGGCTGCGCTGACGTTTCGACAGTGGGAGCCCGTCACCCGGGAGGGTGGCGGGCTCCAGCCGTTGTGGGGCGCGTTCGCGGCGGCGCTCAGAAGCGGCGCAGGGCGCGGCGGAGCCAGAACGCGCCCGCCCCGACGGCCGACAGGGCGAGGGCTCACCCTGCCTCCCGGATCCACTGGACTACATATGCAGATTGCCGATATATATAGTTGTGCGACGTGGGGGCGCTCCTCCGGGAGCCCGTCGCACCAGGGAGGGGACCGATTTCCATGCCACAGACGTCCGTACGCACAGGCCCGCCGACAACCGTCGCCGTCCAACCGCCACCACCGGTGGAACGGCGCGCGCGGGAGCTCCCGAACCGGCGCTGGTTCTGGCCCGGGGCCCTGCTCGCCGGGTACATAACCCAGGTCCTCTTCCGGCTCTACCTCGTCCGGAACCTCAGCTACCCGTCCATCCACCCCGACGAGGAGTCCTACCTCGTCCTCGCGCGGGTCCTGGCCGGGCACCAGAGCACCGAAATGCCGGTCGGCGTGATCATCCCCGGCGGATACCCGCTGCTGATCTCCCCCGCGCTGCGGATCGCCGACGATCCCGTCACCGCCTACCACCTGGTGATGGGCACCAACGCCCTGCTCAACGCGCTGATCTTCCCGCTCGCCTGGCTCGCCCTGCGCCGCCTCGGCCTCGACCGGCCGCAGGCGTACGCGTTCGCCGTCGCCACCGCGCTGCTGCCGCCGCTGGTCTTCTACTCCGAGTTCGCGCTGACGGACACCGTCATGCCGGTGCTGATCCTCGCCTGGCTGCTCTGCCTGCACGGCTGGCTCACCGACGGCCCGTTGCGGCGCCGCGTCTGGTACGCCGCCGGGACGGGCGCGACCGCCGCCTACGCCATGGCCACGCACGACCGCGGGGGCGTCGTCGTCGCCCTCACCGGGGTGGTGTTCGTCGCCGCCCTGCTGCTGCGCTGGACGCCCCGGCGCACGGTCGTCGCCGGCCTCGGCGCGCTGGGCGCGGGCGTTGCGGGCGGCAAGCTGCTGAGTGCCTGGCTGCACGCGCAGTTCACGGTGCCGAACAGCGACGTCGGCGGGTTCCTGTGGAAGGGCCTCTCGGATCCGGAGGCCGCTCAGCGGACGCTGACCCGGACGGTCGGCCAGATCTGGTACTTCATCATCTCCACCTGGGGCGTCGGCGGACTCGCCGTCACCGTCTGCCTGTTCGCCGTCTTCAGCAAGCGCTTCCCCCGCCCGCACCGGATCACCGGCGGGGTGATGGTGGCCCTGCTGGTCGGCACCGCGCTGGCGGCCGCCGCCGCGCTGCCGGACGACAAGCGGATCGACGACTGGGTATACGCCCGGTACGCCTCCTACCTCGTCCCGGCGGCCTTCGCGGTCGGCGCCGCGGTGCTGTGCCGGTTCCGCAGCCGCGCCCTGGGCTGGGCGCTGGCCGGCACGGCCGGGCTCACGCTGGTGCTCGGCGAGGCGGTGGTCCGGTCCGCCGGTTCGCTGCTCAGGACGCAGGTCTTCATCGCCTGGGGCATGCCCGACGCCCTGTTCCTCGCCGACAACTGGGGCGTGCTGCGGATCATGCGGACGACCGTCGTGGCATTCGGCGTGCTCGGCATCGTCGTGCTGCTGCGGCTGCTCGCCCCGCAGCGGGTGGTGTGGGCCGGCGTCGTGCTGGCGCTGTTCGCCGGATACGCCACGGACACCATCACCGAGTCGATCAGCTACCCACACTCGAACTGGCGCAAGGGCATCGCCACCGGCTTCACCGAGAACGCGGGGATACGCCCGGAGGACAGCGTGGTGTTCGGCTGGGACACCGACTGGTCGATGCGCGGCGCCCAGGCCTTCGAGGTCTACCAGGGCCGCGTCTGGTTCCGCGACCCGCACACCCGGCCGATCCCCGCACAGGCCACGGTGATCGTCACCGCGCCCTCCCCCGAGGACAAGGAGCCGGACGCGTCCTGGCCGGACCACCCCGCCGACTGGCACGTCGACCGGGTCGACCGGCAGCAGGGGTGGATGACCTGGCGGAAGGGCTGATCGACTCCGGCGGCTGATCGTCCCCGGCGGCCGACTGGGCAGCCCCGCAGAGCTCACGGGCTCTGCGGGGCGCTACTCGTTCTCGGGCTCCTCGCTCCCAGGCTCCTCGTCCTCGGGCTCCTCGGTTCGCTCGTAGGCGGCGAGGACGGTGCCGAGCAGGCCCGGGAAGCGCTCGTCCAGGTCGGCGGCGCGCAGGGCGGTGAGCCGACGGTTCGCCTCCTCGCGCTGCTGGACCACGCCGGACTCGCGCAGCACCTTGAAGTGGTGGCTGAGCGTGGACGGCGCGACGTCCACCGGGAAGGTGCCGCAGGCCCGTTCGGGCTCGGCGGCGAGGGTGCGCACGATCGTCATCCGGGTGGGGTCGGAGAGCGCGTGGAGCACGTCGAGCAGGTCGATCTCCTCGATCGCCGGGTGCGCGAGCGGCAACCGGCGGCGACTGGTGCTGCGGGGCACGGGCGGGACCTCCAGGTTCGATGTTCTTCGAGGTTCTTCGATGTTCGACAAACATCGAAGAAGCGTGGTACTAATTTCGTCGTTCGTAGAACATCGTAGCTGCAGGGGGTACCGACATGCGCGCACTGGTGATGACCGCACCCGGCGGGGCGGAGAACTCGCAGGTCAAGGACGTCGAGGCAGCGCAGCCCGGCCCCGGGCAGGTGGCGATCGACGTCGCCTACGCCGGGCTCAACTTCGTCGACGTGATGTCGCGCCGGGGCGACGCCGGATACGTGGCCGCCTGGCCGTACCTGCCGGGCAAGGAGATCGCGGGGACGGTCCGGACGCTCGGCGAGGGCGTCACCGGACTGGCGGTCGGCGACCCGGTCGTGGCCGCCCCGGCGGGCGGCGGGCTGGCGGAGGTCGCGATCGCCGAGGCCGCCCTCACCGTGCCGGTCCCGGCCGGGGTCGGCCTCCGCGAGGCCGCCGCCGTCCCGCTCGGCCTGGCCACCGCCCTGCTGCTGCTCACCGATGCGGGGCGCTTCACCGCCGGGGACACCGTCCTGGTGCACTCGGCGGGCGGCGGGATCGGCAACGCCATCGCCCAGCTGGTGCCGCTGCTCGGCGGGGGCCGGCTGCTCGGCACGGTGGGCCGGCCCGAGAAGGCCGCGGCGGCCGTCGCGGCGGGGTACGACGCCGCCTTCGCCCGCGACGAGGGGCTGCGGAAGGCCGTCGAGGAGGCCACCGACGGCCGGGGCGTCGACCTGATCCTCGACCCGCTCGGCACCGAGGCCCTCCCGCTCGACCTCGACCTCGCCGCCCCCGGCGGCCGCATCGTCCTCTTCGGCAACGCCGGCGGCGGCGCCGTGGACGCGCTGCCCCCGGTCAGCCGTCTCATGGCCGGCAACCTGACGATCACCGGCTTCAGCCACCGCGGCCTGGCCGCCACAGCCCCGGCCAAGGTCGCCCACGCGATCCGCCGCGTCCTCGCCCTCCTGGCAGACGGCCGCCTCACCCTCCCCGTCACCGAACTCCCCAGCCTCACCGACGTTCCTGCCGCCCACGACGCCATGGCCGCCGGCCGGGCGACGGGCAAGTACGTGGCCCGAGTGGGGGCCTGAGCGCACCCACGGCTCCCGCGTAGGAAGTCGGCCGGCCCGACTTCCTGCGCGAGCGACCCGCACAATCCGCCCCGCCCGGTTGGCCGCCCCTCACCACTACCGACTCCGGCCACCACGGCCTGACCATCTGCCACAGCAAGTGCGCGGTAAGCGCGAGTGGTTGGGCGGGAGCATCGCCACCCACAGTTGGCAGTGGTCGGGCCGGCCCACCATGAGGCACCTGAGCGTGGGCAGTTGGGCCCTCCCCCTGGCAGGCGGGCATCCGATCACACACGCCGCAAGGCCCTCCACGGGGCAGATCGAGGGAGCCCGGTGGCCGGCGCCCGGGCCGGATCCCGGGATCAGGCCGGCAGCGAGCCCGATGTCAGATAGCGAAGGTCGCCCCAGGATCTGCGTGGACGACGGGGCCCGCGAAACGGGCCGAGGCGCGGGCGACGGCCTGGGCTGGTGTCAAAGCGCGGCCGACGTGGGTGAGGATCAGGCGGCGGGCGTGGGCTGCCGTGGCGGTGTCGGCGGCGTCCTCGGGGGTGTGGTGGGCCGGGTCGGGATCGGGGGTGTCGGCCTCGCACAGCAGGGCGTCGCAGTCTTCGGCCAGCTCGGTGAGGGCCCTACATGGCGCGGTGTCCCCGGAGTAGACCAGGGACCGGCCAGCCGTCTCCACCCGCAGGGCGAAGGCCGGCATGCCGTGTTCCACCGCGCGGCTGGTCAGGCTGAGCGCGCCGACCGTCGACCGGTGCCCGTCGGACAGCTCGGTGACGGCGAAGGCGGATTCGATCGGGCTGCGGACGGCTGAGTTCGTCAGGAACCCCGCCAGCCGGTCGGCGATGCCCGGCGGTCCGTAGAGCGGGATCGGAGCGGCACGTCGGATGTCGGCGTAGAGGAGGCCGTAGTAGGCAGTGAGCAGGTCGGCACTGTGATCGGCGTGCAGGTGCGAGATCCAGATCGCGTCAAGCTCGTCGAGCCGCGCGTACCGCTGGAGCGGGCCGAGCGTGCCGGTGCCGGCGTCCACCCAGACGCGGGCTCCGCCGCCGGACACCAGGTAGCCGGAGCACGGGTTGTCCGCGCTCGGGTACGGGGTCGCGCTACCCAGGACGGTGAGGTGCAGCGGCTCGGCGGGCATCCGACGAGCCTAGCGGGTCGACCCCAACAGCCCGCTGCGGCGGCCTCGGCGGCGAAGTCCTCGAACGACCGGGCCAGCCGGGCGTCTGCCCGCTGCCGGCCGTGCTCCCGCCGCCGGTCGTCGCGCCAGCGGGACGTGGGCGGGGCTGCAAGGCGGAGCGAGCCGGGGGGTGGCACGGGAAGGCGGTGGGGTCGACTTCCTGTGCTGGTGGGGGCGGTGGGAGATTTAGGTGGTGTACATGCCAAGATGTGAGCACTCGCGGCCCCGCCCCGAGGGGCGCCCATCTTGAGGAGTGACGACCCCTATGCGACTTGTACGAACGCTCATCGTCCCCCTGGCACTCGCAGCCCCGATCGCGCTTGCACCCGCAGCGCAGGCTGCGGACAACTGCGCCAAGAACAACGTGTGCTTGTACTCGGCGAAGGATGCGCGCGGCACCGTCGTCTGGCAGGTCCCGCTGTCGCAGATCGAGAAAGCCGACATCACCAACCTCAACCCGTCGGTGCACGCCGAGTCGGTCCGTACGCCGCTGCCTGCGGGCGGCGATTGTGCGGTGGGGCTCTTCCCGGGGCACGGTCTCGGCGGTGACGCGAAGTGGGCCAACGGCCGCGTCACCAACCTGACCGGCCCCGACAGCAATGAGCCTGTCACCGTCGCTTCGACGTACGTGGACTGCGGCTGACCGCGGCATCGATCAGATCGTCCCGCGCAGGAAGTCGGCCCGCCGACTTCCTGCGCAAGGGGGCACCGCTCAGCGCGGCGTGGGCAGCGCGTCGATCGCGGCCTGCCACGGGTAGGTGCGCAGGGTGCTCTCCCCCGGCGGGTGCGGGGTGAACCCGTCGGGTCCGAGCAGGACGTTGACGCCGGCCTCCCGCAGGGTCGCCACGCTCCGGCCGATCGCCGGGTGCGCGGCCTGGGCGGTGTTGTAGTGCGGCAGGGCGACGATGGGGATGGGCAGCCCGATGGCCTCGGTGATCAGTCCGAGCGCGAGGGCGTCCGCATGGCCGGCGGCCCACTTGTTCAGGGTGTTCGCCGACAAGGGGGCCACGAGGATCGCGTTCGGCGGGGGCAGCAGGTTCTCCTGCGACGGGAGCCTGAACTCGTGGCGGATCGGGCGGCCCGTCAGGTGTAGCAGGGTGCCGAGGTGCATGCCCCCCACCGGATCGTCCTGCATCCAACGGAAGGCGGTCGGCGAGAGGCCCGGTGTACTCGCGGCCGAAGTCGGCCGGGTCGTCACGCCATCGGAGCCGGCCCGTGGCGAGGTCGAGCACGTGGAGACGGCCGTTGTTCAGCGCGACGTAGACCGTGCCGTCGGCGACGGGCGCGGTGCTCATTCCGCGGCCCGGGCCGGCCGGCACCGGGACGGTCCATGCTCGTGTCCAGGGCGATGACACGGTTGCGACGGAGAAGGCAGACCGTCCCGTCGGCGACCGACGAGGGCGAGATGCTGCAGTACCCGAGGTCGGTACGCCGCCGGAGCACCCGGCCGGTCGCCGCGTCCAGCGCGAAGCGGAGGGTCTTGCGTGCGAGGGAAGGGAGTTGGCGACCTCTGCGCAGGAAGTCGGTCGAGCCGACTTCCTGCGCAGAGGAACGAGACCTGCCTGTGCGCCGCTGACGGGCATGCTCCGGGGGCGGCGGGTGTTGGGGGTGCACGTGACCAAGATTCTGGTGATCGGTGCGACCGGCAATGTGGGCCGGCATGTTGTCTCCTCGCTGGCCGAAGGCGGGTTTGAGGTACGGGCGTTGGTGCGTGACCCGAGCAGGGCCTCGCTGCCCGAGGGGGTTGAGGCCGTCCAGGGCGACCTGGCAGCGCCGGCGAGCCTGGGGGCGGCGCTGCGCGGGGTGGACGGCGCCTATCTGATGTGGCCCGGGATCCCTGTGGAACCACGTGTGGTGGAGCTGATCGCCCAGCACGCCAAGCGCGTTGTGTACCTGTCGGCCGACGTGGCCGACCTCGCCGACGGCGAGCCGGCCACGATCTTCCACCAGGAGATCGAGCGGCTGATCAGGAAGTCCGGGCTGAGCTGGACGTTCGTGCGGGCGATCGACTTCGCCACCAACATGCTCGGGTGGGCCGACCAGGTCAGGCAGGGGGTCGTCCGCTGGCCGCACGGGCAGGCCCGTCGATCACTGATCCACGAGCGCGACATCGCGGACGTGGCCGTGCACGCGCTCACGTCCGACGGCCACGACCAGGCCAAGTACGTGATCACCGGGCCCGAGTCGATCCCCCATGCCGAGTTGGCCCGGATCATCGGGGAGGAGATCGGGCGCGAGGTGCGGTGGGAGGATCTGTCGCCGGAGGCCGCCCGCGAGGAGTTGACGGCGGCCTGGGGGAACGCGGCGTTCGTGGAGGCCCGGTTGAGGGCCTGGGAGTCGTTCACGCACGAGCCGGAGCGGGTGACCGACACCGTGGAGCGACTGCTCGGACGGCCGGCGCGAACCTTCCGCACGTGGGCGAGGGAACACGCCGACGACTTCCGGTAGCGGGCTCGCGGTCGGGCGTTCTCCTAGCCGGGCACGAGGAGTTGGTCGAGGCGGCGGGTACGGGCTTCGCAGAGCGCGCCGAGGAGGGCGGCGAGGAGGTTGAGGGTCAGGAGTCCGAGCACCGGAGTCCTCGGTCGCGCTTGTACTCGCGGAGGAGCGCGAGGAGGTTGATCAGGGTGCTGGCCGGGATGTTGCCGACGTTGACGAGGACGCGGCCGTTGAGGACGGTCTCGCCGGGCTTGGCGGAGGGCCAGAGGAGGCCGAATTCGCGACCCTCGGTGCGGAGTTCGATGATCAGGTCGGTGATCTGACGGCTGGTGAGGTGGCGGATCGCCGGGTCGGCGGGGTGGATCGGGTGGAGGGCGTTCACGCGGCACCGTCCAGCTCCAGCTCGAACCACACGGCCTTGCCGAGTTTCTGGGGGTCGACGCCCCAGCGGTGGGTGAGGCCGTCGACGAGCTGGAGGCCGCGCCCGGTCTCGGAGAGGGCGGAGGGGTTGCAGGGTTCGGGGAGGGTGGAGCTCCGGTCGGCGACGGCGACGCGGAGGGTGTCGTGGAGGAAGAGGATGTTGACGACGGGGGACGTCGTGTCGCCGTGGCGCCAGGCGTTGACGATCAGTTCGGCGAGCGCGAGTTCGGCGTCGGCGATGGCGGAGGGGCCCCAGCCGGCGCGGGTCATCGCGTCGCGAAGGGTCTCGCGGGCGATGGTGAGGGAGGGGGAGTTGAGGTTACGCATGGGGAGATCTCCCAGCGGTATAGAAGAACTGACACCCCGTTGGGTGAGTGGCTAGTCACAGACTGTAGGGCATCCGAGGGACATGTACCAACGGTTCTGGGACATGTCCCCCCTAATGCGGCTGGACTCGCAACACAGTCGCGGTGGATGCTTGGGCCCATGCCACCTACTCCAAGCGCACGAAGGAAGCGGGTCGGCATCGAGCTGCGAAAGATGCGAGATGCCGCCGGCGTGACCACAGCCGAGGCTGCCGTTGTCCTCGGGTTGGCCCGCACGAAGGTCACCCTCATCGAGCAGGGCATCTACGCGGTGACGCCGGAACGGGTCCTGGCCCTCGCCCACAAGTACGAAGAGAGTGACACCACTTACGTTGAGGCGATCGCAACGATGGCGGGCGACAAGACCAAGGGATGGTGGGAGGAGTATCGAGGCTCAGTTCCGGTGGGGTTTCTCGACATCTGCGAGTTCGAGTACCACGCGATGGGCATGCGCTCCTATCAGGTCTGCCATCCTCCCGGCCCCATGCAATCGGAGCGATACTGCCGCGCCATCTTCCAAGATTCTCAGGTGAAGCTGACTCCGCGCGTCGTGGAAACGCGGGTCGAGAACCGCATGCGGCGGTCCGAGACGCTGATGACAGAGGGCGCCCAGCCGTACACAGCGATCGTCCACGAGGCTGCTCTGCGCATGCAGTTCGGAGGGCGCGATGTGGCGCGGGAACAACTGGAGTGGATGCTGGAGTTGTCTGAGCTGCCGCACGTCACACTTCGAGCGGTCAGCTTCGCGTCTGGAGGTTTCAAGGGATCTGGTCAGGCCGTCTACTATGCGAGCGGCCGGGTACCCCGTCTCGACACCGTTATGTACGACTCGGTGGATGGGCCGATCTTCCTCGACTCGACAGAGCACTTGGAGCGGTACCGCTCAATCATCGAGCAGATGACTGACAGATCTCTCTCGGTTGAAGGCTCCCGCGATCTGATCGCAAAGATCAAGAAGGAGATATAGCCGATGGAGAACCTGCCTTGGATGCGCCCCGCCGCTTGCGCCAATTCCGGCAACTGCCCGGAGGTAGCCGCCTCAGGCGACGCCGTCTACGTACGCAGCAGCCTCCAGCCCTCCGCCATCGCCCAACTCACCACCGACGAATGGCGCGATCTCGTCGCCGCCATCCGGGCGGGCGAGTTCGACGTGTAAAGCCAGGGTATCGAGACTCCCATGAACACCACCATGCGAAACGTGCTCGTGACCGTTGCGACCGTAGCGGCGCTCGGTGCCGCCGCCACCCCTGCTGCCGTGGCTGCCGGGACCTCGACCGCCACCCACGCCCAGACCCGCAATCCCAGCACCGTCAAGGCCGCCGCCTACAACCAGGCCCGCAGCATCCTCGCTCAGGCCGGCAGTCAGACGGCCGCCAAGTCCCACCCCATCCACGGCAAGAACGACGTCCCCGTCTCCTACGGCACCTCGCTCCTCGCCTCCGCCCGGGACGAGTTCCGGGCGGCGGACAAGAAGCTTCCCGCCAAGGACAAGAAGTCCGACATGTCGATCGCCCACTACAACGCCATCCACAGCGCGGCCAACGCGATGGGCATCGACCGCTGGTAACGAGTAACGAGCACCACCACCAGGCCCCCGCGCCCCAACCGGGCGCGGGGGCCCGCCTATCCGGCCGGCCTTTCGCCGCCCTCGAACCTGAACCCCAGGGCGTGGACCACATCGATCGCCAAGTCCTCGGCGCGCCGGGCTGCCGCCGGGCCGGTATTGAACGCGTTCAAATATCCTGCGATGATGTCCTCATGGACGGGCCGCGCCTGGTGACGGCCCTGAGGGGGGACCATGGGCTGTTTCATCGCCTTCGCCCGCGTGGTCATTGTGGTGTTCGGGACCTGGCTGGCGCTGATCGCACTGCTGTTCCTGCCGGCGCTGCTACCGGCCCGCTGGCAGTACTACATCTACTCCCCCGCCAGCGTCGGCCTGTGGATGCTCTCCATGCTGGTCGCACCGATCCCGGCCTGCCTCGTCCTCCGAAAGTGGATCTCCGCGCCTACGGAAAGCTGAACATCACCGTGATCCAGCCGAACGTCGCCAGCACCGTCGAGCGCCGTCTCCTCGTCAACTACCGCGTGGACCCCGGCATCGCCGCCCGCCTCCTGCCCGCGCCCCTGCGCCCGCAACTCATCCGCGGCCATGCCGTCGCCGGCATCTGCCTCATCCGGCTCGGCGACGTGCGGCCGGCCTGGGCTCCCTTCCGTACCGGCCTGCGCAGTGAGAACGCCGCCCACCGGATCGCCGTCGAGTGGGACGGCCCGCACGGTGTCGAGACCGGGGTCTACATCCCGCGCCGCGACACCACCTCCCGGCTCAGCACCCTGGTCGGCGGGCGCCTGTTCCCCGGTGTGCACCACCGCGCCGACTTCGACGTGCGCGAGACGCCCGACCGCCTCGACATCGCCTACGCCAGCCGGGACCGCACCACCCAGGTCCGCGCCACCGTCGCCGTCACCGAAAGCCTCACCGACAGCACCCTCTTCACCAACCTGGCCGAGGCCTCTGCCTTCTTCCGCGGCGGCAGCAAGGGCTACTCCGCCACCCGGCACCACCACCTGGACGGCATGACCCTGAACACCGACGCCTGGCACATGGAGACCTGCCGCCCCCTGTCCGTCGAATCCTCCTTCTTCGACGACCCAGACCGCTTCCCGCCCGGCAGCGCCACCCTGGATTCCGCCCTGCTCATGCGCGACCTCCCCGCCCGCTGGCAGCCCCTGCCGACCATGGCCACCGCCTGAGGCTCGACTTCGGACGCCCGTCGTCCGCCCGAGGGGCACCTGCCGGCCGAGGGCTGCGGGAGCATCAGCGCGCGACGAGCCGTGAGGCCCGGGCGACGGTTTCGTCGCCCGGGCCTCCGGCCTACCGGCCGTACCCCTGTCACCGCCGGTAGAAGACGCTCCTCGACCAGAAGTAGCCGAGCAGCGTCAGCCCGGTGCACCACGCCAGCGCGCTCCACGCGCTGTTGCCGATCGGGGTGCCCATCAGCAGCCCCCGCAGGGTCTCGATGATCGGCGTGAACGGCTGGTACTCGGCGAACCAGCGCAGTGCCGTCGGCATCGAGTCGGGCGGGACGATCGCGCTGCCGATGAACGGCAGGAACGTCAGCGGCAGCGGCGTGTTGCTCGCGCTCTCCGGCGTCTTCGCCACCAGCCCGATCCCCGCCGAGATCCAGGTCAGCGCCAGAATCACGAAGACCAGGAGCCCGATCGCCGCCAGCCACTCCACCGGCCCGGCACTCGACCGGAACCCCATCGCGAAGGCCGCACCGATCACCAGGACCAGCGCGATCACCGTCTGTATCACGCTCCCGACCACATGCCCCGCCAGGAACGCCGACCGCGAAATCGCCATCGTCCGGAACCGGTTGACGATCCCCTCGGTCATGTCGACGCACACGCCCACCGCCGTGGCCACCGACCCCGCCGTCGCCGCCATCAGCACGATCCCCGGGGTCACGTAGTCGATGTAGCTCCCGCCCCCGATCCCCGCTCCCAACGCGTCCCCATAGGCGTAGTTGAAGAGCAGCAGGATCATCACCGGCATCATCACGACCGAGAAGGTCATCGCCGGATACCGCAGCGCGTGCTTCAGATTCCGCCGCAGCATGGTCAGCGAGTCGCTGACCGCGTAACTCACCGAGGCACTCATCGCACACCCACCCCCGTCGATCCCGTCAGCATGAGGAACACGTCGTCCAGGTCCGGAGTCTCGACCGTCAGCGACTCCGCCCGCACCGACGCGTTGTCGAGCGCGTCCAGCACGGCCTTCACCGTGATCACCGAGTTGTCGCCAGGGATGTCCAGCCGCAGCGCCTCGGCGTCCGCCGTGGCGTAGTCGAACAGCGCCGCCGCCGCACCGAGTTGGACGGTGTCCGCGAACTGCACCCGGATCCGCCCACCGGGCACGATCCGCTTCAGCTCCTCGGCCGTGCCCTCGGCGACGATCCGCCCGCCGTCCAGGACGGCTATCCGGTCGGCGAGTTGGTCCGCCTCCTCCAGGTACTGCGTGGTGAGGAAGATCGTCACCCCGTGGTCGGCGACCAGCCCGCGGATGATCTCCCACATGGTGCGCCGGCTGCGCGGGTCCAGCCCGGTGGTCGGCTCGTCCAGAAAGATCACCTTCGGGTCGCCGACCAGCGTCATCGCGAGGTCGAGCTTGCGCCGCATGCCGCCGGAGAAGGTGGCGACCGGCTTGCGCGCGGCCTCGGTGAGGTCGAAGCGCCGCAGCAAGTCCTCTGCTCGCCTCCGCCCCTCCCGACGGCGGAGGTGGTTGAGGTCCGCCATCAGCAGCAGGTTCTCCTCGGCGGTGAGCAGGTTGTCCACCGCCGAGAACTGGCCGGTCACCCCGATCGCCTTCCGGACCCCGTCGGCCTCCCGGACCAGGTCGTGCCCGGCCACCCGGGCCACCCCGCCGTCGGCGGGGATCAGGGTGGAGAGGATCTGCACGGTGGTGGTCTTGCCGGCCCCGTTCGGACCGAGCAGGGCGAACACGCTGCCTGCCGGGATCGTCAGGTCGATGCCGTTCAGCACGGCCTTGTCGCCGTAGGACTTGGTCAGTCCGACCGCCGAGATCGCCACCATCACGCCCTCCGGATCACGATGTCGCCGCACTGGGTGCGGCCGCGGACCTCGACGGTCTCCCGGGCCTCGCCGGGGCCATCGGCCGTGCCGAGCGAGTTGCGCAGGGTGCCGACCTTGCTGTGCACGTCGAGCCAGGCCGCCGTGCCCTGCGCGATGCCGACCTCCAGGTCTCCCAGGCTGGTCTGCAGGGTGACCTGGCCGCGCGCGACCCGGCCGATCCGGATGGGGCCCTGCGCCGTCTTGGCGTCGACGCCGGCCTCGGCGACGCCCACGTGGATGCGGCCCATGGAGGCGTTGGCCGTCAGCTCCCCGTGGACCTCGTCGATCTCGGTGTCGCCGGTGCTGTTCTTGACCGTCAGCCCGCCCTCGACCGCGCCGATCGTGATCCGGCCGGAGCCGTACACCTCGGCGTCCCCGGTGGCCGTGCCCAGGCGGATGTCGCCGTGGTCGGTCTTGAGCCACACGCTCGCGGCCTGGTCGATCTGGATCCGACCGAGGGACGTCTTCAGCCGGCACTCGCCGAGCGGGCCCTCGGTGAGGAAGTCCGCCATCGGGGCGTCGCCGTGGATCTCCGAGCCCGCCGGCAGCTCGATCAGGACGTCGATGGAGCCCGTCCGGCCGAACGGCGAGCGCTTCTTCGGGCCCTTGAGGGTGAGCCGGCCGCCGGAGTAGGCGACCTGGGTCTGCTGAGCGGCCTTGACGTCCGCCTCCTCGGCGGCGTTGCCGGGC
The DNA here is from genome assembly GCF_019192735.1 of Kitasatospora aureofaciens. GTDB lineage: Bacteria > Actinomycetota > Actinomycetes > Streptomycetales > Streptomycetaceae > Kitasatospora > Kitasatospora aureofaciens_A. The sequence goes on along the minus strand of NZ_JAHTKP010000012.1, from coordinate 73,761 downwards.
TGGACCGCGACCACGGTGTCGGTGCGCTTGCTCGCGCAGATCCGCACCGAGCCGATGTCGAATTCGAGGATGGCGGAGATCGGTCCGTCGGTCTCGTACGTAGGCATGGCTGTCCCGTCCTCTTGACTCTGATGGGTGTTCCCGCTGGTCGGAGCGGGGGTGACGTTGTGACGGAAGAAGCGTTAGTGGACCCAGCCGGTGAAGCCCTGGCCGCGGCGGGTGCGCGCGGCCGGTTGAGCCGCCGGGCGGGCGGCCGGCTCACCGCCCTCCAGCGCGCCGGCGACGGCCCGGACCAGCCAGGCGTTGAGGGAGAGGCCCTCCTGCCCGGCCGCGTCCTCGGCCCGGGCCTTGAGGTGGGCCGGGAGGCGGAGGTTGATCCGGGCGGTGCCGCTCTCGTCCGCCTCCGGCACCACCGGCGGCACCGATGGTGCCATCGGAGCCACCGGTGGCACCACGGGCGGCACATCTCCGTGGAAGGCATCGGCGCCGGGCGGTACCGTGACCACGAACTCGGGGTCGAGCCCGCGCAGCCGCACGTCCACCGAGCCCGGGGCGAGATCCCGGGTGATCTCGCTCATGGCGGCCGAGAGCGCGTTGAGCAGGGTGAGCCGCACGGCCGACTCCAGCGGCAGCGTCAGCCGCTCGGCCAGCGCACGGGCTTCTTCCCCGCCCGTGCCCGCGGCCACCGCGAGCTCGTTCCGAAGGTTTTCGACGTACGGCGTGAGGTCCATGGCTAGAGCATGGCACAGCGATGGCGCCATGTCGAGCACTTTTGGCGCCACAATGGTGCCACCATCTGAACGAGTGGCGCCAGACAACAGTGAACCGCCCTGCCGGCCGAGGCCGACAGGGCGGTTCACCAGGTAAAACAGAAGGCTTCAGCCCTGCTGCCACCCGGCCAGGTACGCGTCGATCTCCTGCACCAGCCGCGCCTTCCCGGCCACGTCCAGGAACGACGCCTCCACCGCGTTGCGCGCCAGTGCCGCCACCCCGGCCTCGTCCAGGCCAAGCAGCCGCGCCGCCACCGCGTACTCGGTGTTCAGGTCGGTGCCGAACATCGGCGGGTCGTCGCTGTTGATCGTGACCAGCAGCCCGGCGTCCACCATCCGCTTGATCGGGTGCTCCTCGATCCGCTCCACCGCCCGGGTGGCGATGTTGGAGGTCGGGCAGACCTCCAGCGGGATCCGGTGCTCGCCCAGGTAGTCCAGCAGCGCCGGGTCCTTCACCGACTGCGTGCCGTGCCCGATGCGCTCGGCGCCGAGCACCCGGATCGCGTCCCAGACCGTCTCCGGCCCGGTGGTCTCGCCCGCGTGCGGGACGCTGCGCAGGCCGGCCGCCCGCGCCCGGTCGAAGTACGGCTTGAACTGCGGCCGCGGCACGCCGATCTCCGGGCCGCCGAGGCCGAAGCTGACCAGGCCCTCGGGGGCCAGCTCGGTGGCGAGCCGGGCGGTCACCTCGGCGGCCTCCAGGCCGGCCTCACCGGGGATGTCGAAGCACCAGCGCAGCACGACGCCGAGCTCCTTCTCGGCGCGCAGCCGGGCGTCCTCGATCGCCTCCATGAAGGCGACGTCCGGGATGCCCCGCTTGACCGAGGAGTACGGGGTGATGGTCAGCTCGGCGTACCGGATGTTCTGGCGCGCCATGTCCTCGGCCACGCCGTAGGTGAGCGCGCGGACGTCCTCGGCGTCGCGGATCAGGTCGACGACGCTCAGGTAGACCTCGATGAAGTGGGCGAAGTCGGTGAAGGTGAAGTACTCGGCGAGCGCCGCCGGGTCGGTCGGCACCTTCGACTGGCCGCGGTGGCGGGCGGCCAGCTCGGCGACGACGCGCGGCGAGGCCGAGCCGACGTGGTGGACGTGCAGCTCCGCCTTGGGCATCCCGGCGATGAACGCCTCGATGCCGCCGTTGCCAGTGAGGTTTCCGATCCGACTTCCGTCCGGCTGGACCACGGTGGTTCCCTGCTTCCTTCTACGCGCGTATCGACAAGTGCTGGCAAGGATAGGCCGAAACGCGGATCACCCCCCGAGGGCGACCGCGACGGTGTGGATGAGCAGCCCGGCCATGGCGCCGACCACGGTGCCGTTGATCCGGATGAACTGCAGGTCGCGGCCGACGTTGGCCTCGATCTTGCGGGAGGCGTCGTCGGCGTCCCAGCCCGCCACCGTCTCCGAGATGATCGACGTGATCTCGGCGCGATAGGTGTCGACCAGGTACTGGGCGGCGTCCTGGAGCCAGCCGTCCACCTTGGCCTGGAGCTTGGGGTCGGTGGCCAGGCGCGCACCGAAGCTCCGCACGCCCTCGCGGATGCGCCGGCGCAGCTCGCTGTCCTCGTCCTCGGCCGCGTTCAGCACCAGGGTGCGGACGGCCGCCCAGGTGGAGGCGATCAGCTCCTGCACCTCGGGCCGGGCCAGCAGGTCCACCTTGGCCCGCTCGACCCGGGCGATGGTCTCCGGATCGGTCTGCAGCTCGGTCGCGAAGTCTGCGAGGAAGTTGTCGATCGCCCCGCGGGCCGGGTGGTTGGGGTCGTCCCGGATGTCGGTGACGAACCGCATCAGCTCCTTGTAGACGCGCTCGCCGACCTGGTGGTCGATGAACTTGGGCGTCCAGCCGGGCGTCTTCTGGGAGACCCGCTGGATCACCTCCTCGTGGTTGGCGGTCAGCCAGCCGTGCGCCCGGACCGCCACCAGGTCGACCACGCCGTGGTGGCCGCCGTCCGCGACCACCTTGCCCAGCATCCGGCCCATCGGCTCGGCCACCGAGGTGGCCGCGGCCCGCCGGGTCACCGCCTCGCCGACGACCGCCTGCACGTCGTCGTCCCGGAGCACCGCGAGCACCCCGCGCAGCGCCGCCGAGGCCTCCTTGGTGACCCGCTCGGCGCTGCCCGGCGCGGCCAGCCACTCCCCCAGCCGGCGGGCGATGCCGAGCGCGGCGAGCCGGCCGCGGACCACGTGGCCGGAGAGGAAGTTCTCCCCGACGAACTCGCCCAGCGTGCGCCCGAAGGCGTCCTTCTTGGTCGGGATGATCGCGGTGTGCGGGATCGGCAGGCCGAACGGTCGGCGGAACAGCGCCGTCACCGCGAACCAGTCGGCGAGCGCGCCGACCATGCCCGCCTCGGCGGCGGCCGCCACGTATCCGGCCCAGGGGCCCGCGCCGGCCGCCTTGGCCCAGGTGGCGAGGGCGAAGACCAGGGTCGCGAAGGCCAGCAGGCCGGTCGCGATGGTCTTCATCCGGCGGACGCCACGTCTCTTCTCCTCATCGGCCGCGGTGAACCGGACCCCGGGCCCGGTCCCGCTGAAGGCTTCGTCACTCACCCCGCCAGTCTGCCCGCTGGCCCGCGCAAGCGGACGGCGCACCCCGCAATCACGCGCCCCACAAGCGTCGACTCACGCCCAGCCCAGCCCGACTCACGCCCCGACTCACGCCCAGCCCAGCCCGACTCACGCCCCGACTCACGCCCAGCCCAGCCCGACTCACGCCCCGCCCAGCACGATCCGGCGCACCCCCGGCGCCGTCCACCGCGCCGGATCCGTGCAGCGCCGCCCGTCCAACAGCACCCGCACCCCCGGCAGGTCCTCCGGCGCCAGCTCCCGGTACTCCGGGTGGTCCGCCTGGAGCACCGCCGCCGCCACCGGCTCCCCGTCGTACGCAGGCAGCCCGAGCGCCGTCAGCTCCTCGGCCCCGTACAGCGGATCGGTGACGTACGGCCGCGCCCCCGCCGCCCGCAGCGCCTCGACCAGCGGGAACACCCCCGAGTACGCCGTCTCCTTGACCCCGCCCCGGTACGAAGCGCCGAGCACCAGCACGCCCTGCCCGGCCACCCCGCCCGCGAGCGCCCCGGCCAGCAAGCCGACCGCGTACCCGGGCATCTCCAGGTTGGCCTCCCGGGCGGCGCGGACCACCGTCGCGGTCGGGTCGTTCCACAGGTACAGCCGCGGGTACACCGGGATGCAGTGCCCGCCGACCGCGATGCCCGGCCGGTGGAGGTGGCTGTACGGCTGCGAGTTGCAGGCGTCGGCGACGGCCGCGAAGTCGACCCCGATCCGGTCCGCGTACCGCGCGAACTGGTTGGCCAGCGCGATGTTGACGTCCCGGTAGGTGGTCTCGGCGAGCTTGGCGAACTCGGCCGCCTCCGCCGAGGCCAGCTCCCAGACGCCGTTGGGTCTGGGCAGGTCGGGGCGCGGGTCGAAGTCCAGCACCGCGCGGTAGAACTCGGCGCCGCGCCGGGTGGACTCCGCGTCGATGCCGCCCACCAGCTTGGGGTAGCGCCGCAGATCGGCGAAGACCCGGCCGGTGCGCACCCGCTCCGGGCTGAACACCAGCCCGAAGTCCGCCCCGGCGGCCAGCCCGGAGCCTGCCGCCAGCCGTGGCGCCCAGCGGCCCCGGGTGACACCCACCGGCAGGGTGGTCTCGTAGCTGACCAGGGTGCCCCGCCGCAGCCCGGCGGCGACGGCGTCGGTGGCGGCGTCGAGCAGGGCGAAGTCCGGGGTGCCGTCGGCCGTGGTGACCAGCGGGACGACCAGGACGACGGCTTCGGCCCCGGCGACGGCGGCCGTGGTGTCGGTGGTGGCGGTCAGCCGGCCCTCGGCGACCACCCGCTTCAGGGCCTCGTCCAAACCCTCCTCACGGGGGAACGGCGGTAGGCCCTGATTGACGGCGCGGACGACCCGGGGCGCGATGTCGGCGCCCGTCACCCGGTGGCCCTTCAGCGCGAACTGGACGGCCAGCGGCAGGCCCAGCTTGCCCAGCCCCACCACGCAGATGTCCATCGCCCCGCCGTCCACGCCGCCGCTCATCCCCGTCCTCCGTTCACCGAGTTGGCCAGCCGGCGCCACGTCGGGTGGCGCCGCAGCATGCGCCGCAGTTCCACCGGGACGGCGCCGCGCCACAGCTGCTGGGCGAGGTTGAGCGGCGGGGCCGCGGCCACCACCTCCGCCGGCACCTCGCGCAGCAGGAACAGCTCGTCGGGCAGCCCGAGTTCGGCGTCCCGGAAGGCCGGGTAGCCGGCGTAGTGGCGGCAGCCGTCCACGACCACCGGCGGCTCGCCGTGCGCCGCCTCGTACCGGATGAGGTCGCGCAGCGCCTCGGGCCGTCCGGCGGCGGCGAGTTCGAGCCGCAGCCGTTCGGCGACGGGCAGCCGGTGGTAGACCTCGCGGGCGCGGAAGCGCCCGATCAGGCGGGCCACCTCGGTGCAGACCCGGTGCTGGAGTTCGTCGTCGAAGAGCAGGAAGTCGTGCTGGAGCAGCCGCGGCACGTCCCACGTGAAGCTGCGGATCCGGATCGCGTCCAGCTCCTCCCCCGGCTCGGCCAGGTCGGCGGCCACCTGCTGGAGGGCGGCGATCCCACACAGCCGGTCCAGTGCCGTGGCCCGCTCGGTGACGTTGCCGAGGTCCTCGCGCAGGACGAGGAAGTAGCAGTCGTAGTCGGCAAGGACGGACACCCGGGCGGCCCGCAGGCAGGCCTCCAGGGTGAACGGCTGGTCGGAGAAGACCTTCAGCTTCTCGTTGCGGCGCAGCCCGTGCCGCCGCACGAGGTCCAGCCGGAACAGCTTGGTGTCGGCCAGCGCCCAGGCCAGCGCCGAGTCCGTGAAGGAGACGGACTCGGCGCTGGCGTGGAAGATCCCCTGCGGCACCAGCCGGCCGTTCACCCCGACCTGCTTGGGCACCACCACGTCCGAACCCCACGCGTCGGCCGCCGCCACCAGGCGCTCCAGCGCCTCGGCGCCCAGCCAGTCGTCCGCGCCGAGGAAGAGCACGTACCGGCCGCGGGCCAGCGCCAGGCCGCGGTTGGTCGGGGCCGCCGGGCCGCCCGAGTTGGCCTGGTGCACCACCCGGAACAACCCGGGGTGGCGGGCGGCGTAGTCGTCCAGGACGGCCTCGCCGCCGTCCGTGGAGCCGTCGTCGACGACCACCACCTCCAGCCGCCCCGGCGCCAGGGTCTGCGCGACCAGCGAGTCCAGGCAGGCGGTGAGGTACGGCATGGTGTTGTAGACCGCGACCACCACGGTCACGTCGGGTCCGGCCATCGAGTTGCGCTGCTCCTCCGGTGTGCGGGTTCGCCGATGCGGTTCGCCTGTGCGGTTCGCCTGTGCAGTCGGCCGAGCGACGCAGGATCAACTCGGCCACCCGCCGGGGAGTCACGTGCACTCCCCGAACGGGTGACCGAAGCCGACAGGCAGTTCGACAGGCGGACGCCCGGGCGATCGACGGGCGAACGTCCGGGCGCTCAACGGGCACTCAACGGGCACTCAACGGGCACTCAACGGGCACTCAGCGAACGTACGCCCGCGCGCTCAGCCGATCGCGACCTCCGCGTACATCCGGGCGATCACGTCCTCGATCGCCGGCTCGCGCACCGACAGGTCCACCAGCGGGTACCGCGCGGCCACCGCCGCCACGATCGGCGCGGCGCTCTCCCGCGCCGGGAAGGCCAGCCACTGCCGCGGGCCCTCGACCTTCACCACCCGGGCGCCGGGCACCTCGATCGCCGGCCGGGACTCGGCGAGGTCGACGACCAGCGTCCGCTCGCTCTCCCCCGCCTCGTGCAGGCCGTCCAGCCCGCCGTCGTACACGACCCGCCCGTGGTCGATCACCATCACCCGGCCGCACAGCTGCTCGATGTCGGTCAGGTCGTGCGTGGTGAGCAGCACGGTGGTGCCCCGCTCGCGGTTCACCTCGCGCAGGAACTCGCGCACCCGGCCCTTGCTGACCACGTCCAGGCCGATGGTCGGCTCGTCCAGGTACAGCACCTGCGGGTCGTGCAGCAGCGCCGCCGCGAGGTCGCCGCGCATCCGCTGGCCGAGCGAGAGCTGTCGGACGGGCGTGTCCAACAGCCCGTCGAGGTCCAGCAGTTCGACGCACCGGCCGAGGTTCTCGCGATATCGCCGATCGGGGATGCGGTAGATCCGGCGGGCGAGTTCGAAGGAGTCGCGCAGCGGGAGGTCCCACCAGAGCGTGGTGCGCTGGCCGAAGACCACGCCGATCCGCCGGGCCAGCGCGACGCGTTCGCGGGCCGGGTCCACCCCGGCGACCCGCAGCCGCCCGCCGCTGGGGACGAGGATGCCGGTGAGCATCTTGATGGTCGTCGACTTGCCGGCGCCGTTCGGGCCGATGTAGCCGACGCACTCGCCGGCCTCGACGGTGAAGCTGAGCCCGTCCACCGCGCGCACCTCGCGCTTCTCCCGGCTGAACCGGCCGGTGCGGGCGCGGACGGTGAAGGTGCGGCGGACGTCTTCGAGTTCGATCAGTGCCATGGGAGTTCCTTGCGTGGAGGGAGGGTTCAGCTGCCGGTGCCGCGGTACGCCCGCAGCCCGGCGCGCCAGGCGAGGCCGGCGACGGCCACGCAGAGCGCGGCGGCGAGCGGGGAGGCGTACTGGAAGGCGGTGGGCAGGCCGAGCGGGTCGGGGCGGCCGAGGATGTGCAGCGCGGGCAGCCAGTTGACGAAGGCCAGCGGGACGCCGAAGACCACGCCCGCGACCAGTTCCTTGGCGAAGATCGTCGGCGGGTAGTGCAGCAGGGTGGCGCCGCCGTAGGTGACGGAGTTCTGGATCTCCTTGGCCTCGCCCCACCAGAACTGGACGGTGGCGCCGCCGACGTAGATCGCGCCGAAGATGACGCAGCCGCACACCAGCAGGGCGGGCACCAGCAGCACCCGGTCCCAGGTCCACGTCACGTCGAGCGTGGCCAGCGACCAGACCAGCACGGCCAGCGCCTGGATCGGACGGCCGAGCCGGCGCAGCGAGAAGCGTTCCGCGCACAGTTGGGAGAGGGCCGGCGCGGGCCGGATCAGCATGGTGTCCAGCGTCCCGTTGACGATCCGCGCCCCGAGGCCGTCGACCGAGCCGACCAGCAGGTTGGCGATGCCGAGCGCGAAGGTCGCGGTGGCATAGAGGAAGGCCAGCTCGGGCAGGGTCCAGCCGCCGAGCTGGTCGGTGTGCCGGAACATCAGCACCAGCACGACGAAGTCCAGCGAGTGCGTGACCAGGCTCGCGCCGAGCGTCAGCGCGAAGGAGGCCCGGTAGGCCATCGTCGAGCGCATCCACATCCCGGCGCACAGCCACCAGGAGCGGACCGCCCAGCGGGTCCGGGCACCCAGAGGCTCGGTGAGGGGTTCAGCGAGGTGCTCGACAAGGGGCTCAGCGAGGGTCCCCGTGAGAGGCTCAGCCACCCTGGACCACCACCTTGCGGGTCGCCAGCAGCTGCGCCGCCCGGCCCGCCAGGAGCAGCACGACGGCCCAGACGAGCTGGAAGCCGAGCGGCCCGAGCAGACCGGTGCCGGTCCTGCGCTCCAGGAAGACGTCGGTCGGCGCCTGCACCAGCGCCGCCCACGGCAGGACGTGCGCGAGCTCGCCGAGCGGGCCGGGGAAGAGCGCGATCGGCAGCAGCATCCCGGAGAAGAACATCGAGACCACCAGCATCACCGACCGCACCCCCTCCGAGTCGTGCAGCCAGAACCCGGTGATCGAGACGAGGAAGCGCAGCCCGAAGCTGACGACGACCGCGAGCAGCACGGAGAGCAGGAAGACCGCCCAGGTCACCGGCTGTTCCGGCATCCGGGTCCGGAACACCAGCGCGCCGACCAGCAGCGGCACGGTGCCCCGGACCAGCAGCTGGAAGGCGGCCCGGCCGAGGTCGGTGGCCAGCCACCAGCCCTGGAAGTCGACCGGGCGGTAGAGGTCGATGGCGATGTCCCCGCTGCGGAAGCGGTCCTGGACGTCGTCCTGGAAGCCGCCGCCCCACACGGCGACGGTGACCAGCAGGGCCTGACTCACCCAGATGTAGGTGACGGCCTGGCTCTGGTCGTAGCCCCCGAGGTTGGGGCGGGCCTGCCAGAGGGCGAGGAAGGAGGAGGCCAGGATGATGCCGAAGACGGTGTTGGTGAAGGTGCCGGCCAGGGTGGCGGCCCGGTAGGTGGAGTAGCGGCGGAAGGCGCCGCGCGCGACGGCGGCGTAGAGCCCGGGCGCATTCGGCATATTGTCTCCTTGTCGACAATTACGGGCACACGGGTGCCCGCGGACGTCCGCGCACAGCCCATTGGCTCCGACCGGCCGAACCCGGGGGTACCGGGCCGAACGGGCGGAGCTGCAAGAACTGGGTGCGCTATGTGGTTTGCACCTTTCACCGTACCGCCGGCCCCGGACCGTCGCACCCGGTTTTCCCCGGCCGGCGCCGACCCCCACCGCGTCCCTGACCCCCAGTCAAATAGCACATAATCTCGGCATGACCGTGAGCACCCGACGCCAGGCCAAACGGGCCATCCGCCGCGAGGCCCGCCGCGCCCTCCCGCTCTGGCGCCGGCTCCTGCCCACCTGGCGCGTCGTCCTCGGCACCGTCACCGCGCTGCTCCTGCTCGCCGTCGGCGCCTTCGCCGTGCTCTACGTCATCGTCCCGGTGCCCGACGCCAACGCCCACGCCGTCGCCCAGAACAACATCTACCTCTACGCCGACGGCACCACCGAGATCGCCCGCACCGGCGCCGTCAACCGCACCGACGTCACCATCGACCAGATTCCCCTCGACACCCAGCACGCCGTCGTCTCCGCCGAGGACCGCACCTTCTACCGGAACCGCGGCATCGACCTGAAGGGCATGCTCCGGGCCGGCTGGAACACCCTCACCGGCAAGGGCATGCAGGGCGGCTCCACCATCACCCAGCAGTACGTCAAGAACTACTACCTGACCCAGGACCAGACCATCTCCCGCAAGGGCCGCGAACTCTTCATCGCCCTCAAGGTCGACCAGCAGCGGGACAAGAAGGAAATCCTGTCCGGCTACCTCAACAGCAGCTACTTCGGCCGCGGCGCCTACGGCATCCAGAGCGCCGCCCACGCCTACTACGGCGTCGACGTCTCCGGACTCACCCTCGCCCAGGGCGCCTACCTCGCCGCGCTGCTCCAGGCCCCCAGCGCCTACGACGTCAAGACCGCCAAGCCCGCCAACCGCGACAAGGCCATCGCCCGCTGGAACTACACCCTCGACGGCATGGTCCAACTCGGCTTCCTCAGCCCCGCCGACCGCGCCGCCACCACCTTCCCCGAGCCCATCGACCCCCAGCCCACCACCGGCCTCTCCGGCCAGGCCGGCTACCTGGTCGGCGTCGCCGACGACTACCTCGTCACCGCCGGCATCATCGACGCCCCCACCCTCAAGGCCGGCGGCTGGCGCATCACCACCACCTTCGACAAGCCCAAGCAGGACGCCTTCACCAAGGCCGTCCAGCAGGAACTCACCGACAACCTCGACCCCAAGGCCCGGCCCGCCACCGACACCGACGTCCGCGTCGCCGGCGCCTCCGTCGAACCCGCCACCGGCCGCGTCGTCGCCGTCTACGGCGGACCCGACTACGCCAAGCAGCCCTACAACGACGCGCTGCGCCAGGACAACCAGATCGGCTCCACCTTCAAGCCCATCGACCTCGCCGCCGGTCTCGTCGCCCAACACGCCCCCGACGGCCGCCCGATCACCCCGGACACCCGCTACGACGGCTCCAGCGAACGCCCCGTCACCGGCGGCCCCACCCCGTACGCGCCGCCCAACGAGGACGGCATCGACTACGGCAACATCACCCTGCGCTACGCCATGCTGAAATCCGTCAACTCCGTGTACGCGCAGGAAGGCGTCGACGCCGGACTCGCCCGCGTCCGGGAGACCGCGATCAAGCTCGGCCTCCCCGACAACGTCCCCGGCATGGACCCGGGCAACACCTCGATGACCCTCGGCACCGCCACCCCCAGCGCCCTCGACCTGGCCGGCGCCTACGCCGCCATCGCCAACCACGGCCAGGCGCACACCCCGTGGTCCGTCACCAAACTCGAACGCGTCAACGCCGGCTCCGGCTCCGTCGACGTCCCCAAGATGCCCGAGCACACCCCCACCGCCGCCTTGGACCGCAACGAGGCCGACACCGTCACCGACGTCCTGCGCGACGTCATCAGCCCGCGCGGCACCGGCGCCGCCGCCCTCGACCTCGGCCGCCCCGCCGCCGGCAAGACCGGCACCACCGACTCCAACCTCTCCGCCTGGTTCGCCGGCTTCACCCCCGAACTCACCACCACCGTCGGCCTGTTCCGGGAGAACCCGAAGACCCACGCCAAGGAGCCGCTGGCCGGCACCGCCGGCCTCGGCCGGATCAACGGCGGCACCTTCCCCACCAAGATCTGGACCGCCTACATGACCGACGCCCTCGACGGCAGCGCGGTCCAGCACTTCGACCTCCAGACCGGTCGCGGCGGCAGCGGCCAGACCACCTGGCCGACCGGCACCTCCTCGGCCAGTGCCACGCCCAGCGCGAGCACCGCACCCACGGCCGCCGGCAGCCGGCCGCCCAGCGCCCCGGCGCCCACCGAGCCCGCCTCGGCCAGGCCCAGCGCCACCAGCGAGCCCACACCCGACCCGGTCGTCCCCAGCCCGCAGGCGCCGCTCCCGACGCCCACCCAGGACCAGCCGACCGCCACCACCCGGCCCACCCAGACGCACCCGCCCAAGCCGACGCCCCAGCCCACGGCCACCGCGCCGCCCGCCACCGGTGCGGCAACGCCGCCGGTGACGCAATGAGCCCCTGATTTGCGCCGGACTACTTCGCGACCAACTCCCGCTCCAGCGGCGTCCGGAACCGCGGCGTCACCCGCACCTCCCCCAACCAGCCCGCCAGCCGGGCCGCCTCCGCCCCGATCGCGGCCTCCGCCTCCGCCCCGACGTCGACGAACAGCCGCCACACCAACTCGCCGTCGGGGCGCTGCGCCCAGCCACCCACCACCCGGCCGCACCACCACACCGTCGGCCCGGCGTTGCCCGCCCGGTCGAACAGCGCCGGCACGTCCTCCGGACGCAGATACCAGTCCCGTCCGCGCCAGCCCATCATCGTCGGATCCAGCCCCGGCAACAGCGCCGCCCACGGCTCCGGCTCGGCCACCGCCTCCACGTCCCCCGGCAGCACCAGCGCGGCCACCCCGCCGGACAGCTCCACGTCCTCCGCGCCGACGTCCGCCAACGCCTTGCGGGTGTCCCCGAGCGTCCAGCCCGTCCACCACTTCACATCCTCGACGGTGGCCGGCCCGTACGAGGCCAGCCAGCGCCGCACCAGCTCCGCCTTCGCCTCCCGCACCGGCACGTCCGGCCACTGCCGCACCGGCGCCCACGGGTAGTTGCTGCTCAGCCACGAGCCGCGCGGACGGCCCCGTCGCACGTGCCCGTCCGCGGCCAGCAGCCGCAGCACCCGGCTGCCGACGCTCTGCTTGTTCTCGTACGGCTTGCCCGCCGACATCAGCATCTGCTCGCGCAACTCCGGGACGTCGTCCCCGAGTTCCTTCGTCGTCGCCTCACCGCGCCGCTCCAGCGCGGCCAGCACCTTGCGCTCCGTCGCCGCGAGCCGGGCCTCGTCCCAGCCCACGGCGTGCTGCTGCAGGTGCTTCAGCAGCCCCGCCCGCTCCCTGGCCGCGATCACCCGCGCGGTCGACGAGGCCACGTACGGCGCGAGTTCCTCCGTCACGGCGAATATCGTCCGCCGCATCGACAGCAGCTTCACCAGCGAGACGTCCTCGTACAACGCCCGCTCCACCTCGGCCACCGACGGCTCCGCCAGCCGCGCGCACGCCGACAGATACACCGTGGCGGCATCCGTCGCGTGCAGCCCGACCACCGCGTCGGCCGCCGCCTCCACCCGCGCCACCCGCCCCGACGGCACCAGCAGATGCCGCCGCCCCACCCGGGCCCGCCGCTCCCCGTCACCGATCACCGGCACACGCCTGCTCATGCCGGGACCCTAGCGCCCGGCACCGACAATCACGGGAAGATCAGAGGTAGAGCCCCGTCGAACCCTCGGTGTCGCCGAAGCGGGTCGCGGCGACGGCGTGCAGGTCGCGCTCGCGCAGCAGCACGTAGGTGGCGCCGCGGACCTCGACCTCCAGCTTGTCCTCGGGGTCGTACAGCACGCGGTCACCGGGCTCCACCGAGCGCACGCTCTGGCCCACCGCGACGGCCTCGGCCCAGGCGCAGCGCTTCGAGAGCTCCGCGGTCGCCGGGATGATGATCCCGCCGGTCGAGTGGCGCTCGCCCTCGCCGCCGTCGATCTTCACCAGGACGCGGTCGTGCAGCATCCGGATCGGCAGCTTCTCGCCGAGGCGGTCGTGCCGGGGCGCGTCGGGGGTGGGCTGTGCGGTCGGTTCGTCGTTCGTACTCACGGTCCCGAAGGTACCGCTCCCGGGCGCGGAACGTGACGCCGGCCCGGCTATGCGGAAGGCCGGGCGCTCGCCCGCGCCCGGCCCCTGCGACAGTGTCCGCTCAGTCCTTGCGGCGCTTGCGGGCGGAGGCGACGAGCAGCACCAGGCCGACGCCGACCAGCGCGGCCGGGACGATCCGCTCCTTGCGCGGCTGCCCGTTCTCGTCCACGAACTGCGCCCGCAGCTTCTCCACCGCGCCGTTGGCGGCCACGTAGGCCCGGCCGGCCTTCTCCTCGACGGCGGCGACGGCCTTGGCCTTGACCTGGGCACTGATGGTGGTCGGGTGCACGCGCATGGCCAGTTCGTCCAGGGTCTCCGCCAGCTGGGTGCGGGTCCGGGAGATGTCCGCCTCGATCTGGGCGGTCGTCCGCGCCGACTTGTCCTTCGTGCTCGCCTCGCCCACTCGGGCCACCCCATTCACTTCACTGATGTTGTCTGTGCGACTGACCCAGTCTGTCAGCTGCCGGGCAGGGCCGCGCGGCCCCACCCACCATCGGAGGTAAGTTTGCCGTGGTACGACCGCCCGTCCCAGCACCAGGAGAGTCCGACCGTGACTGAGCGTCTCCAGCCCGGCGACACCGCACCCGCCTTCACCCTGTCCGACGCCGACGGCACGCAGGTGTCGCTGGCCGACCACCGGGGCCGCAAGGTGATCGTCTACTTCTACCCGGCCGCGCTCACCCCCGGCTGCACCAAGCAGGCCTGCGACTTCACCGACAACCTGGAGGCCTTCGCGGGCGCCGGCTACGACGTCATCGGCATCTCGCCGGACAAGCCCGAGAAGCTCGGCAAGTTCCGCGAGACCGAGGACCTCAAGGTCACCCTGCTGTCCGACCCGGACAAGGAGGTGCTGGCGGCGTACGGCGCGTTCGGCGAGAAGAAGCTGTACGGAAAGACCGTCACCGGGGTCATCCGCTCCACGGTGATCGTGGACGAGCAGGGCAAGGTCGAGCACGCGCTGTACAACGTGAAGGCGACCGGGCACGTCGCCAAGCTGCTGCGCGACCTCAAGGTCGAAGCGGCGTAAGGACGACGCAGCTCAAGGACGACGCAGCGGCGGCGGCGCACCCCCCCGACCGGGTGCACCGCCACCGCCGTCTCTCACCTCGGGCGGACCGCCGTCGTCAGCAGGCGCCGAGGTCGCTCCAGACGCCCCACGCGCCGCCGGCCGTGGGGTCGTCGCCCTTGGTCCACCACTTGTTCTGGTAGTAGTGGCCCTTCCACGACACCTTGGTGGTCGTCGCGTAGGTGGTGCCCGCGTCCCAGCTCGGCGCGCCCGTGCAGGCGCCCGAGGTCGGGGTGGCGGTGGGCGTCGCGGTGGCCGTGGCCGTAGCGGTCGCGGTCGTGGTCGCGGTCGTGGTCGCGGTCGCGGTCGGGGAAGCCGTCACCGTCGGGGTAGCAGTCGGGGATGCCGTCACCGTGGGAGTCGGCGTAGACGTCGGGCTGCCCCCGTCCACCGCGCCCCGGGTCAGGTCGCCCGTGATCCCGTACAGCGTCCCGCCCACGTTGACCGTCCAGTTCGACGGCGTCGACACCGGCAGGTAGTAGACGAAGTCCATGTCGATCGACGCCCCCGGCGCAAGCGACTGCCACCCGGGCAGCTTGACCGACACCCGGTTGTAGGTGCCCTTCAGGCCGCCCACGTTGCCCGGACCGGGGTTGTCCTGCCGGATGACCTGGAGCCCGAAGCCGGACTGGTCCTTGGCGTTGCCCGGCGCCGAGTTGCCGTAGTCGAACTCGAACTCGGTACCGCCCGGCAGGGTCACCGTCGAGTTGTTGACGATGTGGATCTTCGGGTTGATCGGGTAGTTCGAGTCACCCAGCGCGAAGTTGGTGAACGACACGTCGATCGGCAGGGTCTGCTGCGGCAGCGCGATCGTCGAGCGGGTCGCCCCGTACGGCGTGGCCGCCTTGAACTTGTCGTACATCAGCGAGGTCAGCGTCGAACCGCGGACGTACTCACCCTTGCCGCTGTTGGCGGCCGGATCCCACTTGTAGTCGCCCGCAAGCTCCCAGATCATCGCGCCGCCGGCGCCCTGGTTGACGATGTAGTCCGCCTTGGCGCCCACCGACTGCTCGTCCTCGGTGGAGAGGAACACCTTCTTGGTGTCGTTCCACAGCCACGGCGCCACCAGGCTGTCGCTGTAGTTGCGGGTGTAGGTGCCCTGCAGCGCGGTGTCGGTCACGCCGTACTTGGCCAGGTAGTCGGGCAGGATGCCCTTCTCCAGGTTCTTCGCGTGCCACATCGGGTTCGACCCGGCCGGGGACTCCTTGCCCGCGTCGTCCTTGTCGTTCCAGATGTTGTCGATGCCGACCGCGCCGTCGCCGCACGCCGTCAGGCCGGAGCCGGCCGGGCAGGTGGTCGCGGCGGCGGTGCCCCAGAGGCCGTTGGTGCCGCCGGTGACGTTCTTGAACCCGCGGGTGTAGTACGGCAGGCCGACGTTGATCCGGCCGCCGGGCATCGCGCCGCGGAAGTAGTGGTACGACCAGTCGGCGTTCAGGTATCCGATGCCGCCGTACTGGCCGGTGCCGTAGACGTTGGCGGCCGCCAGCTCGCCGTCCTTGCCGTCGTCGTAGAGCGAGGCGTTCGGGCCGACGTACTTGTTCCAGGCGCCGTGCAGGTCGTACGACATGATGTTGACGTAGTCCAGGTACTGCGCCACCTGGAAGGTCTCCATGCCGCGCAGCAGGTAGCCGGACGACGGTGCCGCGACCGAGAGCAGGTAGTGCCTGCCGTCGGCGGCGCCGGCCCGGTCCAGGTTCTCGCGCAGCGTCTTCATCAGCGCCGCGTAACCCTTCGCCAGCGAGCCGCGCTTGGCGTTGGCGAGCTGCCAGTCCAGCGGGTTGCCGGCGTCCTTCATCGAGGTCGGGTACTCGTAGTCGATGTCGACGCCGTTGAAGCCGTACTTGCGGATGAAGTCGACGGACGAGGCGGCGAAGGTGTCGATGCCGGCCTGGTTGACGCTGCCGTCCGGGTTGACGGTCATCGAGTAGAAGCCGCCGGAGTTGACCCGGGTGCCGCCGTCGTCGAAGTACCCGCCGGTCTCGGTCCAACCGCCCACCGAGATCAGGGTCTTGACGTTCGGGTACTGCTTCTTGAACTTCGTCAGCAGGTTGAAGTGGCCCTTGTAGGGCAGCGTCGGGTCCAGCTGCGCGGCCGGCACGCCGGGGAAGTCGATCCCGGTGGCGGCGTTGGTCGGGCCGTCCGTGCCGACGGAGAGCTTGTTGTCGCCGCCGACGTGCCCGAAGGCGTAGTTGAGGTGGGTGACCTTGTCCCAGGGGATGTCGCTCACCAGGTACGGCTGGTCGCCGTTCTTGCCGGTGCGCCAGCCCGTGAAGTAGCCGATGATGCGGCGCTGGTGGTCGGCGCCCATCTTCTCCCGGCCACTGGTGTCGTAGACGGAGCAGTACGGGACGTCCACCCCGGGCGTCCGGTACAGGCCGTCAGGGCGGCAGGCCGCGTTGTCGACGGCCGCCGACGCCTGCGAGGGCGCCGCACCCAGCGTCGCCATCAGCAGACCCGCCAGGCCGGCCGCGGCCACCGAGGCAAAACCGGCCCGGGCGCTCGTGCGGCGGAACGCAGCGGTGGGACGCCGCTCCGCCGTGCTTCGGATCAACACTCGGTCCTCCGGGAGAGAGTGTCGGCGCGTGCCTGTGGGGGAGCACGCACGTGGGGGATTCCAATTGGCGCCGAAGCTATGTGGTCTGAACCAGACAGGTCAATAGGTCTGTACCAATTGGCAAACAACTCCCAAACATCCCGGAAGTCCGTAACCAATCGGCCCATGGATCGTTCGCACACCGGGGGACGGGCGCACACCAGCCCGAAGGGGGAACAACCATGCCGATCAAGTACACCCGCGAGTTGCTCGCCTCGCTCGCCGCCGAGTCGAGCAGCGTGAACGAGATGATGCGCAAGCTCGGCGCGCCTATGACACGCGGCACGCACAGCCACCTGGTTAAGCGACTCAGGCACTACGACATCGACGCCTCGCACTTCGACCAGGGCTGCCGCGTCTACAGGCAACGCCAGTATTCAAGGGAAGCGCTGGCCGAGGCCGCAGGTGCCTCAAACCACGCTCGACGAGACGCTGACCACGCTCGGTCGGGAACCGAACCGCGACCGGCGGAAGTACCTGCGTCGCAAGCTCACCGAGTACGGGATCGACACCTCGCACTTCCGCTCAGCCGGAACCGTCTACACCCGGGAACTCCTTCAGGAGGCCGTCTCGGTGTCGCACAGCGTGGCCGGGGTCGTGCGGCACCTCCACCAGCGCCAGGCTGGGGGCACCCAAGCCCACATCGGACGGCGAATCAAGGAGCTCGGAATCGACACCTCCCACTTCACCGGACAGGCCCATGGCCGTGGCAAGCACGCACCCACCAGAATCCCCGCCGATCAGCTCCTCGTCCGACGCCCCTCGGAAGCCAAACGGCTTGCCGGTTCACGGATCCGCAGCGCACTGGCCGAACTCGGCCGACCGGAGCTGTGCGAGGACTGCGGCACCGGCCCCGAGTGGCGCGGGCGCCTGATGACCCTGGAGGTCGACCACATCAACGGCGACTGGTCGGACAACAGGCCGGAAAACCTCCGACTGCTCTGCCCGAACTGCCACTCCATCACCGACACCTACTGCGGACGAAACAAGAACAAGCGCAAGGCTCCACATGGAATCCCGGTGTTCCCGCGGGAATCGAAGCCCTAGACTAGAGGCCACGCGGCCTTGGCGGAGCTCGGCAGACGCGCCGGACTTAGGATCCGGTGGGGGAAACCCCGTGAGGGTTCGAATCCCTCAGGCCGCACCAGCCTCAACCTTAGAATCGAAGGCCCGCCCGGAGGTGATCTCCGGGCGGGCCTTCGGCGTTCCGTGACCCGACGTCAGCCCAGGAGCTCCTTCACCACCGGCGCCAGCGCCCGGAAGGCCTGGCCGCGGTGGCTGATGGCGTTCTTCTCGGCGGGGGTCAGTTCGGCGCAGGTGCGGGTTTCGCCGAGGGGCTGGAGGATCGGGTCGTAGCCGAAGCCGCCGTCGCCGGAGGGGGCGGTGCGCAGGGTGCCGAGGAGGCGGCCCTCGACGACGCGCTCGGTGCCGTCGGGGAGGGCGAGGGCGGCGGCGCAGAAGAAGTGGGCGCCGCGGTGGGCGGCGTCGATGTCGGAGAGCTGGGCGAGCAGCAGGTCGAGGTTGGCGCGGTCGTCGCCGTGCTTGCCGGCCCAGCGGGCGGAGAAGATGCCGGGGGCGCCGTTCAGGACGTCGACGCAGAGGCCGGAGTCGTCGGCGACGGCAGGCAGGCCGGTGGCGCGGGCCAGGGCGTGGGCCTTGAGGAGGGCGTTCTCGGCGAAGGTCACGCCGGTCTCGGGGACGTCCGGGATCTCCGGGTAGGCGTCGGCGCCGACGAGTTCGACGTCCAGGCCGGCCTCGCCGAGGATGGCGCGGAGTTCGGCGACCTTGTGCTGGTTACGGGTGGCGAGGATCAAACGCTTGGACATATCGCCCACCCTATCCGGGAGCGGACAGCGGTCAGCCGGTGCAGACCGAGGTGAGGTTCCCGGCCGCGTCGCCGAGCGGCTTGAGGTCGGGCACCTCCTTCTTGTCGACGGCCTGCTGGACCTTGTCGACCTGGGTCCGCAGGTCGTTCACGGCCTTGGTGACGTCGGTGCTCTTTGAGTTGCGGCCCACCTGGTCGAGGTCGTTCTTCAGCTTCTGCAGGGCCTTGCCGGCGGCGGCCGAGTCGTTGCTCGCGTTGTTGTAGGCGCTGGTGACGTCGGCGATGTCGCCGGTGACGCGGGCCGCGGTGGTGCCGCAGTCGAGGGCCTTCTGGGCGGCGGAGCAACTGACCGCGCTGAGCGGGAGGATGATGATCAGACCGGCCACGGCGAGCGCGGCGGGACGGGCGATGCTCGACGGCATCCGGTCCTCCTGGGGGCGCGGGTTCCGTACGGAGGGACGCGCCCAGAGTGGGGCACGGTTCCCGCAACGGGAGTGCTGCGGGAACCGTACGGGCTCCGGGCCCGGCCTGTACAGGCGGAGGGTCAGCCCTCCGACAGGCGCGGAGGGTCGGCCCTCCGACAGACGGAGGGTCAGCCCTCCAGGGCCTTGCGCTGGATCGCGTCGAGCTCGGCGCAGCCGAGCGTGCCGAGGTCGAGCAGCCGGTCGAGCAGCGCGCGGTCGAACGGGGCGCCCTCGGCGGTGCCCTGCACCTCGACGAAGCGGCCGTCGGAGGTGCAGACGATGTTCATGTCGGTCTCGGCCCGGACGTCCTCCTCGTACTGGAGGTCGAGCATCGGGACGCCGTCGATGATGCCGACGCTGACGGCGCTGACGCCGCCGGTGATCGGCTGGCCCTTGGCGCGCAGGAGCTTGCGGTCGCGGGCCCAGGCGACGGCGTCGACGAGGGCGACGTACGCGCCGGTGATGGCGGCGGTGCGGGTGCCGCCGTCGGCCTGGAGGACGTCGCAGTCGAGGACGATGGTGTTCTCGGCGAGGGCGCGGTGGTCGACGACGGCACGCAGCGAGCGGCCGATGAGCCGGCTGATCTCGTGGGTGCGCCCGCCGATGCGGCCCTTGACGGCCTCGCGGTCGCCGCGGGTGTTGGTGGCGCGCGGGAGCATGGAGTACTCGGCGGTGACCCAGCCCTCGCCGCTGCCCTTGCGCCAACGGGGGACGCCCTCGGTGACGCTGGCGGTGCACAGCACCTTGGTGTCGCCGTAGGAGATGAGGACGGAGCCTTCGGCGTGCTTGCTCCAGCCCCGTTCGATGGTGATGGGGCGGAGCTGGTCGGGGGTGCGGCCGTCGATGCGTGACATAGGCATCGAGCGTAGTCGCTCCGGAGGGGTGTTCCGGATGTGCCTCGGCCCGCCGTCCCTCGTCGGGGGCGGCGGGCCGAAGGCGGTGAGCCGGGGAGGCTCAGCTCACATCATGTCCTCGATGTCGGCGGCGAGAGGGTCGGCGTCGGTGCCGATGACGACCTGGATCGCGGTGCCCATCTTGACGACGCCGTGGGCGCCGGCGGCCTTGAGGGCGGCCTCGTCGACCAGGGAGGCGTCCTTGACCTCGGTGCGCAGGCGGGTGATGCAGCCCTCGACCTCTTCGATGTTGTCGATGCCGCCCAGACCGGCGACGATCTTCTCAGCCTTGCTGGCCATCTGATTTCTCCCTCTGTCTCGGCCCGCCGGCTGCTCTGCCGGGCGCCGTCCTGCGCTGTGCTGGGGTACCACCCGGCCGGGGCCGGCGAGGTCATTGCCGGTGCTGACGCGGGTTCACCTGCCGCCGTGCCGCTGGGCGGCGCGACAAGCATCACCCGGGTCGGTCCGGTCTGCCACGTTAGTCCACGTTTGGCCCAGTCCGGCGCGCAGCGTCCCGGATCCTCGCCCGAGGATGACGATCAGCGGGGCCTGCGCCCCGGCGTGCGGCCTGCGCCCCAAGGTGGTCTACACCAATATATGTGTACTCCGATGAACGCAGGAAGGACCCCGGGTGTTCCTGGCCCCGTCCGAGGGTCCTGCAGCGGGCCACCGGTCGGCAACTGCTCCCGGAGGGCGAAGCATGAGTTCGGCAGGCGCCACAGCCCCGCAGACCGTGTGGTGGCACACCTTCTACGGCGGCCTCCAGAAGATGGGCCGCTCGCTCCAGCTGCCGGTGGCGGTGCTGCCGGCGGCCGGCATCCTCAACCGGCTCGGCCAGCCCGACGTCTTCGGCGCGGACGGCCTGGGCTGGACGGACGTCGCCAAGGTCTTCGCGTCGGCCGGCGGCGCCCTGCTGGACTCCTCGCTCGGCCTGCCCCTGCTGTTCTGCATCGGCGTCGTGATCGGCATGGCGAAGAAGGCGGACGGCTCGACCGCGCTGGCGGCCGTGGTCGGCTTCCTCGTCTACTACAAGGTGCTGCACGCGTTCCCCGAGCACTGCAAGCCGCCGACGGTGCTGGTCAGCGACCAGTGTGTGGACTACGGCTCGGCGAAGTCCGCGGCCGCGACGTACCAGAACCCGGGTGTGCTGGGCGGCATCCTGATCGGCCTGATGTCGGCCTGGCTCTGGGTCCGCTTCCACCGCACCAAGCTGGTCGACTGGCTGGGCTTCTTCAACGGCCGCCGCCTGGTGCCGATGATCACGGCGCTGGTCGGCATGGCCACCGCGTGCGTGGCGCTCTGGGTCTGGCCGCCGATCGGACGCGGCCTCAACGACTTCTCGCAGAACCTGGCCGACCTCGGCGCGGGCGGCGCCGGCATCTTCGGCCTCTTCAACCGCGCCCTGCTGCTGATCGGCATGCACCAGCTGCTGAACACCTTCGTGTGGTTCCAGTTCGGCGGGTTCACCAAGCCGGACGGCACGATCGTGCACGGCGACATCCCGCGCTTCCTGGCCGGCGACCCGACAGCGGGGCAGTTCCAGTCCGGCTTCTTCCCGATCATGATGTTCGCGCTGCCGGCCGCCGCCCTGGCGATCGCCCACTCGGCCAAGCCGCACCGCCGCAAGGAGATCTACGGCCTGATGCTCTCGGTGGGCCTGACCTCCTTCGTGACCGGCGTCACCGAGCCGATCGAGTACTCCTTCGCCTACATCGCCCCGGCCCTGTACGGCGTGCACGCGCTGCTGACCGGCGCCTCGATGGCGGTCACCTGGGGACTCGGGGTGCACGACGGCTTCAGCTTCTCGGCCGGCCTGATCGACTACGTGATCAACTGGGGGCTGGCCACCGAACCGTGGCTGATCATCATCATCGGGCTCTGTTTCGCAGCGGTCTACTACGCGCTCTTCCGGTTCATCATCCTCAAGTTCGATCTGAAAACACCCGGCCGGGAGGACGAGAGCGAAGTCGAGGACGTCACGAAGGCATAGCGTCATATCGAGCCGGAAACAATGGCCCCCGGACCCCTCGGTCCGGGGGCTTTCGACTTCTCCGAAAAGGACCGAATACCCGGACCGTAAAACAATTCCGATATCCGCCGCAGGTCGCCCGGGCAGGGTCGGCCGCCCCGCCAGGAAGGGGCGGAGCGACCTGCGCCGGCCGGTCGCGGCACCCTCGGCCGGGGCGGACCGGGGTGGGGGGATGATCGTCACCGCGGGGGGTGCGGCATTCGGCAATCCGCCGCCGCTGTTTCGCGCCGGCCCCGCCGCCGAGGCCCGGCCGACTGGAAAGCGTGTATTCCACGGAGACGGACGGTGCCAGGTCCGGACTCTTCCCGGCGGCGATGTCGGCTCCACGGAGACCGTCTTCTCCGTCGGTCGATCCGCCCGGACAGGCCACCGGAGGGCCACCCGAGGGGGGACGGCCCCACCGACCCCGACCCGTCCGCACCCGGTGGCGCAACGTCACTGCCCCGCAC
This sequence comes from Kitasatospora aureofaciens, assembly GCF_019192735.1. GTDB lineage: Bacteria > Actinomycetota > Actinomycetes > Streptomycetales > Streptomycetaceae > Kitasatospora > Kitasatospora aureofaciens_A. Next base: position 51,229 of record NZ_JAHTKP010000012.1, on the reverse strand, counting down.
CCCGTTCGCGCACCCCCGAGCCCGTGCGAGCGTCGCCACGCGAGGCCCCGCCTTTTGTTGCGCAAATAGCCAAAATCCCAATCGTGGCGAAAATCATGATCGACGTTCCGTGCGTAGGTTTCGATTTCATAGCACTTCCCGGCGGTACCGCTTTCCGGGGTTCCCCCCCTTCTCCACGCGTGCTACAAAACTGGTCTACACCACACGTGGTGTAGACCAGTTCGCGGTTCGGCCCCCTGTGCACCTTCCCCCGACCGACCGCCATGCCGTTAGGAACCCACCCCCATGAGTCAGTCTGCGCAGGCACCGGCGCCCGCCACGGCTCCGGCCACGCCAAGTCCCGCCAAGAAGTTCGGCCAGAGCCTCCTCCAGGGGCTGCAGAAGATCGGCCGCAGCCTCCAGCTGCCCATCGCCGTTCTCCCCGCCGCCGGTCTGCTGCTGCGCCTCGGCCAGCCCGACGTCTTCGGCGCGGACGGCCTCGGCTGGGACAAGGTCGCCGCGGTGTTCAACACCGCCGGCAGCGGCGTCTTCGACAACCTGCCGCTGCTGTTCGCGGTGGGTATCGCGATCGGCTTCGCGAAGAAGGCGGACGGCTCGACCGCGCTCGCCGCGCTGGTCGGCTTCCTGGTGTACAAGAACGTGCTCACCGCGTTCCCGATCACCGAGGGCCACATCGCCGACGGCAAGTGGGTCGCCCCGACCTACCAGAACCCGGGTGTGCTCGGCGGCATCGTGATCGGCCTGCTGGCCGCCGTGCTCTGGCAGAAGTACCACCGCACCAAGCTGGTCGACTGGCTCGGCTTCTTCAACGGCCGCCGCCTGGTGCCGATCATCATGGCCTTCGTCGGCACCGCCGTCGGTGTCGTCTTCGCCCTGACCTGGGGCCCGATCGGCGACGCCATCAAGAGCCTCAACGACACCCTGATCGGCGCCGGCGCGCTCGGCGCGGGTGCCTTCGGCCTGGTCAACCGCGGTCTGCTGCCGGTCGGCATGCACCAGTTCGTGAACTCCTACGCCTGGTTCCAGACCGGTGACTTCACCAAGCCCGACGGCACCGTCGTGCACGGCGACCTGACCCGCTTCTTCGCCGGCGACCCGACCGCCGGACAGTTCATGTCGGGCTTCTACCCGATCATGATGTTCGCACTGCCCGCCGCCGCGCTGGCCATCGCCCACGCCGCCAAGCCGCACCGCCGCAAGGCCATCACCGGCATGATGATCTCGCTGGCCCTGACCTCCTTCGTCACCGGTGTCACCGAGCCGATCGAGTTCGCCTTCGTCTTCATCGCCCCGGCCCTGTACGTCATCCACGCGCTGCTCACCGCCGTCTCGATGGCCGTCACCTGGGCGCTCGGCGTGCACGACGGCTTCACCTTCTCCGGCGGCCTGATCGACTACGTGCTCGCCTGGAACAAGGCCAGCGAGCCGTGGATGATCATCCCGATCGGCCTGGTCTTCGCCGCGCTGTACTACTTCCTCTTCCGCTTCGCGATCACCAAGTTCGACCTCAAGACCCCCGGTCGCGAGGACGACGACGAGATCGAGGACGTGACCAAGGCCTGAGGCCCCTCCCGTCCGCACCCCGCGACCCCGCCCCGCCGCTCCTCCCCCGTGAGCGGCGGGGCGGGGTCGTTCCGTTGCCCGACCGCCCAGGCCTGCCGGACCCCAGCCGGCGTTAGATCCACCCCAGCCGGGCAGCGTGCACGCCGGCCTGGAAGCGGCTCTCCGCCCCCAGGCCGGCGGTCAGTTCGGCGACCAGCCGGCGCAGCACCTCGATCCGACGATCCGTCATCTCGACTTCTCCCGGCCCGAGTTCCGGTGGCGTCCAGGCCGCCGACCAGAAGTACTCGAACAGCTCGGCCACCAGCGCGACCAGCGCACCTGCGCACCTGCGCACCTGCGCAAGGCGTACGAGGCCGCCGTCTCGGGCGCCGATCCCCGCTACCGAAACTGGCTGACCCCGGTGGACTGACCGGTCAGATCTCGTACACCGCGCCGGCGCGGGCGACCTCGACCGGCCCGGCGTACGCGGCGGCGGCGTCGCGGCGGTTGTGCTCGGCGTCGGTCCACGGCGGGATGTGGGTGAGGACGAGCCGTCGGGCGCCGGCCGCGGTGGCGTGCTCGCCGGCCTCGCGCCCGTTGAGGTGGACGGCCCGGTAGGTGTCGCGGCCGTCGATGTAGGCGGCTTCGCACAGGAAGAGGTCGGCGTCCTTGGCCAGCTCGACGAGTTCGGCGCTCTCCCCGGTGTCGCCGGAGTAGACCAGCGAGCGGCCGTCGTGTTCGAGCCGGAAGGCGAAGGCGTCCACGGGGTGGTTGACCTGGGCGACGTCCACTCTGAACGGGCCGAGCTCGAAGCGGCCGGGGGTGAGGGTGCGGAACTCGAAGACCTCCTTCATCCCCGGGTTCTCGGGCATGTCGTAGGCGCGGGCGAGCCGCTCGGCGGTGCCGGCCGGGCCGTAGACGGGCAGCAGGTCGGGGCAGCCCCCGGCGCGGTAGTTGCGGGCGACCCAGTAGGCGCACAGGTCGACGCAGTGGTCGGCGTGCAGGTGGCTGAGCAGCACCGCGTCGACCTCGTAGAGGCTGGTGTACTTCTGCAGGGCGCCGAGCGCGCCGTTGCCGAGGTCGAGCACGATCCGGTAGCCGTCGGCCTCGACGAGGTAGCTGGAGCAGGGCGAGTCGGCGGACGGGAAGCTCCCCGAGCACCCCACCACGGTCAGTTTCATCCGAGCCCCTCCGCCCCGACACGTCCTGGCTGCTGCTGGAAAAACGGCAGGACAGGCCGGTGGACCGGCCGGTAGCACTGCGTTCGCGTTGTCGAGAGTAAGGGCGGAGCGGCACTTTGCCCCCGTCCCCGTGCCGGGCTGTGGCTGGAATCACCAGAACGCCGGGGCACGGGGCCGGGGCGCCGGTTCAGCGGTGGCCGGGGCGGTTGCGGGCCCAGGCGCGGATCGTGGCGGGGTACCAGCGGGGGTGGCCGCTGCCGTCGATCACGTCCGGTTCGGGCAGCAGTCCGTGCCGCCGGTAGTTGCGGACGGTCTCGGCCTGGACCTTGATATGGCGGGCGATCTCGGCGTAGGACCACATCTCACTCATGCGCCCACCTCTCCCCCAGCCTTGGCGGCTGGGAGGTACCCCCACCGCTCGGCAGGGGCATTCGCCCACACGCACCTTTCGATGACTCGCTCGCTTCGCTCACTCATGCGGCACCTCCGGAGGGGCGGGGGCGGACGTTCGTGAGGCAGCCTTCCGAACCTTGGCAGGGTCTTCGCCGCTGAACGGGCCCCGTGGTCGTACCGTGACGAACCGGGAGCAACGTGCGGACAAATACTCAACTGTCACAGCACTCACAGTGGTGGGGTTCACCATGGGCCCGGTACGGTTCGCCGCATGAAAGGCATCAGCGGCCTGAGCGGCACGACCGGTATCTGGGTGGTCCTGGCGGTGGCGGGCGTCGCGGTCCTGGTGGCCGTCGCGTCGGCGCTGGTCAGGCGTGCCCGTCCGACCTCACGCCCGGCCCCGCGCCCGTCCGGGCCGACCGGTCCGCGGCCGCGCCCGGCGACGAAGGGCGGCCCGGGGCCGGCGCCGCAGGAGATCTGGTGGGCCGAGGTCCCGTTCGAGGACGGCCCGGGGTCGAAGGACCGCCCGTGCCTGGTGCTGCGGGTGAACGGCCGGACGGCCACCGTCGCGAAGATCACCAGCAAGCACCACGCCGAACGCCCGGGCGTGCTGCCGCTGCCGCCCGGCTCGGTGGGCGACCGGCAGGGCCGGACCAGCTGGCTGGAGACCGACGAGCTGCGCCAGGTGCCGCTGTCGGCCTTCCGCCGCCGGGCCGGCACGGTGGACCGCCAGGTCTGGGCCCACGCGCAGCGGGCGCTGCAGACCAACTAGGGCCCGCCTCGGGCCTACTAGGCCCAGAGCTGGCCCTGCAGCGCCTCGACGGCCGCCTCGGTGGACTCGGCGGTGTAGATGCCGGTGGACAGGTACTTCCACCCGCCGTCCGCGACCACGAACACGATGTCCGCGCGCTCGCCCGCCGCCGCGGCCTTGCGGCCGACGCCGATCGCGGCGTGCAGGATGGCGCCGGTGGAGACTCCCGCGAAGATGCCCTCCTGCTGGAGGAGTTCGCGGGTGCGGCGGACGGCGTCCGCGGAACCGACCGAGAAGCGGGTGGTGAGCACCGTGGCGTCGTACAGCTCGGGGACGAAGCCCTCGTCGAGGTTGCGCAGCCCGTACACCACGTCGTCGTAGCGCGGTTCGGCGGCGACGATCCGCACGCCGGGGACCTTCTCGCGCAGGTAGCGGCCGACGCCCATGAGGGTGCCGGTGGTGCCGAGGCCGGCCACGAAGTGGGTGACGGTCGGCAGGTCGGCGAGGATCTCCGGGCCGGTGCCGGCGTAGTGGGCGCCCGCGTTGTCGGGGTTGCCGTACTGGTAGAGCATGACCCAGTCGGGGTGCTCGGCGGCGATCTCCTTGGCGATCCGGACGGCGGTGTTGGAGCCGCCGGCGGCCGGGGAGGCGATGATCTCGGCGCCCCACATGCGGAGCAGTTCGCGCCGTTCCTCGCTGGTGTTCTCCGGCATCACGCAGACCATCCGGTAGCCCTTGAGCTTGGCGGCCATGGCGAGCGAGATGCCGGTGTTGCCGCTGGTGGGCTCCAGGATCGTGCAGCCGGGGGTGAGCCGGCCGTCGGCCTCGGCGCGCTCGATCATGTGCAGCGCCGGGCGGTCCTTGATGGAGCCGGTGGGGTTGCGGTCCTCCAGCTTGGCCCAGAGGGTGACCAGCCCCGCGGAGTTGCCCGGGACGGCGGCGGACAGCCGCGGCAGGCGGACCAGCGGGGTGTTGCCGACGGCTTCGAGCGGACTGTCGTAACGCAAGGGAGGCCTCCGGCCACGGCGGTGAGGGTCGGGAAGGGCGGCTCCCCCGCCCCGGGGCGGGGGAGCCGAGGAGTCAGCGGGCGCCGCCGGCCACGGCGGGCAGGATGGTGACGCTGTCGCCGTCGGCGACGGCGGTGGAGATGCCCTCCAGGAAGCGGACGTCCTCGTCGTTCAGGTAGACGTTGACGAAGCGGCGCAGCTCGCCGCCCTCCAGCAGGCGGGCGGCGATGCCCGGGTGGCGGGCGTCGAGGTCGGTGAAGAGCTCACCGAGGTTGCTGCCGGTGCCCTCGACGGCCTTGGCGCCGTCGGTGTAGGTGCGGAGGATGGTCGGGATGCGGACCTCGATGGCCATGGGTGCGCTCCTGTGCGAGTCGTGAGGTGGGTGGGCCGCAGCGGGCGCGGCAGGGCGGACGGTCCCGGGGCTCGGCACGGCGTGCGGCGGCGGGCCCGGGTGGGGCGGGGCGGCTCAGCGCGAGCGCGCGGGCGTGCCGGGACAGATCGCACTGGCGAGCCGGCACAGGTCGATGTGCAGGCGCGCCACGAGGCGGGTGCCCGGGGCCTGGTTGCTCACATCGACGGAACGCATGGGCTCATCGTATAGATTCCCGGGCCCGCTCCGACATGCCCGTCTCGGGATCCGGATGTTCTCGTTCCTTCTGCTGAGACGACGCCCGGGACTGTGCCGAGGACGGTGCCGGAGACGACGCCGGCCCGCCGACCGCTCGCGGGCGGTCGGCGGGCCGTGCCCAGGTGGGTGCTGGTCAGGCCGGGTAGGCCTCGACGACCTGGACGTCTTCCTCTGTGATCTCGCCGTCCACGATGCGGAACGAGCGGAACTGGTACGGGTCGTCCTCGCCGTTGCCCTCGGCGGTGGAGACCAGGACGTAGTGGGCGAACGGCTCGGAGGCGTAGCTCACGTCGGTGCGCGAGGGGTAGGCCTCGGTGGCGGTGTGCGAGTGGTAGACGACCACCGGCTCCTCGTCGCGGTCGTCCATCTCGCGGTAGAGCTTGAGCAGGTCGCCCGAGTCGAACTCGTAGAAGGTGGGCGAGCGGGCGGCGTTGAGCATCGGGACGAACCGCTCGGGCCGTCCGCTGCCGGCCGGTCCGGCGACCACGCCGCAGGCCTCGTCCGGGTGATCGGCACGGGCGTGGGCGACGATCCGGTCGCGCAGTTCTCGGGTGATGGTCAGCATGCGGTCAGGATAGCCACGCCCCGGCGGGTGTCCGCCGGGGCGTCCGAAGCCCGGTCACCGGGCGTCCGCCACCCGGTCGCGGGGGTCCGGCAGGCCGGGAACCGGGCCTGCTCAGCCGCCGTTGCGGACGTGCAGGTGGTCGTGGGCGACGCCGTGGACGGCCTCCGGGCTGCGGCGCTTGAGCACCTGGTAGCCGACCACCAGCAGCGCGGCCCAGGCCGGGAAGACGTACAGCGAGATGCGGTTGTCCTTGTCGAGGCCGATCAGCACCACGACCAGGACGAGGAAGCCGAGCGCGGCCCAGCTGACCCAGGCGCCGCCGGGTGCCTTGAAGCTGGGCGGCGGCAGGTGGCCGCCCTTCCAGGCCTTGCGGTAGCGGATCTGGGAGATCAGGATCATCGCCCAGGTCCACAGGCCGCAGACGGTGGCGACCGAGGTGATGTACTCGAACGCCCGCGCCGGAACGAGGTAGTTGAGCACCACGCCGGCGCCCATCAGCAGGCAGGAGACCGTGATCGCGAAGGCCGGGGTGCGGCGGGTGTTGAGCCTGGTGAGCCGGCCCGGGGCCTGGCCGCGCAGCGCGAGGTCGCGCAGCATGCGGCCGGTGGAGTACATCCCGGAGTTGCAGGAGGACAGCGCGGCGGTGAGCACCACGAAGTTGATGATCCCGGCCGCCGCGGGGATGCCGATCTTGCCGAAGGCGGCGACGAACGGGCTGACGCCGGGCTGGAATTCGGTCCACGGCACGAGCGACAGGATGACCACCAGGGCGCCGATGTAGAACAGCGCGATGCGCCAGGGCAGCGTGTTGATGGCGCGCGGCAGGGTCTTCTCGGGGTTCTCGCTCTCGCCCGCGGTGACGCCGACGAGTTCGACGCCCAGGTAGGCGAACATGACGATCTGCAGGGTCATCACGGTGGCGCCGATGCCCTTGGGGAAGAAGCCGCCGTCCTGCCACAGGTGGGTGATCGACGCGGTGTCACCGGCCTTGCTGAAGCCCAGGGTGAGCACGCCGATGCCGATGAGGATCATGCCGATGATGGCGGTGACCTTGACCATCGAGAACCAGAACTCGATCTCGCCGAACAGCTTCACCGAGATCAGGTTGGCCGCGTAGAGGATCACCAGGAAGGTCAACGCACTGAGCCACTGCGGGATTCCGGGCGCCCAGAACTTCACGTACACGGCGGCGGCAGTGGTCTCCGCCATGCCGGTGACGACCCAGAACAGCCAGTACGTCCAGCCGGTCACGTAGCCGGCGAAGGGGCCGAGGAACTCCCGCGCGTACTCGGCGAAACTGCCGGAGACCGGGCGGTAGGTGAGGAGTTCGCCGAGGGCCCGCATGATCACGAAGATCACCACGCCGGCGACGCCGTAGGAGAGGATCAGGCTCGGGCCGGACTTGGAGATCGCCGTCCCGGCGCCGAGGAACAGGCCGGTGCCGATGGCGCCGCCGATCGCGATCATCTGGATCTGGCGGCTGCCGAGTCCCCGCTCGTAGCCCTCGTCGTCCGGTTTGGTGTCGACCACTTCGTCGTACAGCTGCTCGGCCATGGTGCACCGTCCTGGGTGGGTCTCGTGGAGTGGAGAAGTCGTACCACGCAGGGTCCGGATAGCGGAGTTCATCTGAGCGTTATTTGAGCATGACCTGGTAGGGTTCGCCCGATTTGAACGGAAATGCCCCGGCCGCCCGTCCACATGCTGGACGAAGCGGCCGGGACGTGCCCGAAACCGGGCAGGATCAGGTGCGAAAGCGGGCGAAATCAGTCCGCGATCAGTCCGCCATCAGTCGGCGATCGCCTCCAGCAGCGACTCCTGGAGCGCGCCCAGCCACAGGTACGCCATCACCAGCGGCTTGCGCTCGTCGCTGTCCGGCAGGTCGTAGAGGCCCTGCTCGTCCTCCTCGGTGACCTCCAGCCGGGCACCCAGGGTCAGCCGCAGGTCGTTCAGCGCGCCCAGCCAGCGCAGGCAGTCGGGGGCGGCCAGCTTGAGCACCCCACCGCCGCCGAGGCCGTCCAGCGTCCGGACGACGACCAGGGCGTCGTCGCGCTTGCGGGCGCGCAGGTCGAGCTCGGTGAAGCGGCGGAACTCGCCGGAGGCGGCCTGGGCCTCGGGGTCGTCCGGCTTGCCCGGGTCGCCGTAGGCGTCGGGGAAGAGCCGGGCCAGCGCCGGATCGGCCGGCGCCTCGGTCGGCCCCTCGGCGAACAGCGCCGCCAGCGGGTCGCCGCCGCCCTCGCCCGGGCCGGGGCCGATCAGCTCCAGCATCTGCACCTCCAGCGAGCGCAGGATGGAGGCCTCCACCTCGTCCAGCGCGATCGCCGCGCTCCCGCCGCCGGTGCTCTCGAACAACCCAGCCATCTGTATCGGTCAGCCCGTCTTCGTCGTCTTCGGTCGCGCGGTCGTATCCGCTCGCACGGTCGCCGGTCGCGCGGTCGTCGGGGGCCTTCTCGCCCCCGCCGTCAGTCGTGTTGCAGCGTGGCCCACAGGCCGTAGCCGTGCATCGCCTGGACATCCCGCTCCATCTCCTCGCGGGAGCCGCTGGAGACCACCGCCCGGCCCTTGGTGTGCACGTCCATCATCAGCTTCCTGGCCTTGTCCTTCGGGTAGCCGAAGTAGGCCTGGAAGACGTGCTGGACGTAGCTCATCAGGTTGACCGGGTCGTTGTGGACGATGGTCACCCAGGGGGTGTCCGGCTCCGCCACCGGCAGTCCTTCGACCTCCGGGCGCTCGATCTCCACGGGCGCGACACTCACCGCCGGGTCCTCCTCGCTGCGTTGTCTCCACGCTTGTCGTCCGATGTCCCTGTCAGCCCCCATGCTGCCATCCGGGGGACCCCCAGGCGATTTCGCCCCGGCCGCCGTCCACGAGAAATCGTCACTCTGACGTTAAGTGGTAGTAGCATCATCCGCATGGACGCCACTTCCGTGCGCGCGGCCGGCTCGACCGCGCTGCTCACCGACCGCTACGAGCTCACCATGCTGCAGGCCGCCCTGCGCAGCGGGGCCGCGCAACGCCGCTCCGTCTTCGAGGTGTTCACCCGGCGCCTGCCGAGCGGGCGTCGCTACGGGGTGATGGCCGGCACCGGCCGGGTGCTCGACGCCGTCGAGAACTTCCGCTTCACCCGCGCCCAACTGGACTGGCTCGCCGACCAGGGCGTGGTCGACGACGACACCCTGCGCTACCTCGCCGACTACCGGTTCACCGGCGACATCCAGGGCTACCCCGAGGGCGAGGTCTACTTCCCCGGCTCGCCGTTGCTCACCGTCGAGGGCACCTTCGCCGAGGCGGTGATCCTGGAGACGGTGATCCTGTCGATCCTCAACTACGACTCGGCGATCGCCGCCGCCGCCTCCCGGATGACCGCCGCCGCCGGCGGCCGCCCGGTCATCGAGATGGGCGCCCGCCGCGCCCACGAGCAGGCCGCCGTCTCCGCCGCCCGGGCCGCCTACGTGGCCGGGTTCGCCGCCACCTCCGACCTGGAGGCCGGCTTCACCCACGGCATCCCCACCACCGGCACCGCCGCGCACGCCTTCACCCTCGTCCACGACAGCGAGCGGGACGCCTTCCGGGCGCAGATCGCCTCCATGGGCAAGGGCACCACGCTCCTGGTCGACACCTTCGACCTGCGCGAGGCCGTCCGCACCGCGGTCGAGGTGGCCGGCCCCGAACTGGGCTCCGTCCGGATCGACTCCGGCGACCTCACCCTGCTCGCCCACCGGGTCCGCCGCCAGCTCGACGAACTCGGCGCCGAGAAGACCCGGATCATCGTCACCTCCGACCTGGACGAGTACGCGATCGCCGCGCTCGCCGCCGCCCCGGTCGACGGCTACGGCGTCGGCACCAGCCTGGTCACCGGCAGCGGCCACCCGACCTGCGCGATGGTCTACAAGCTGGTCGCCCGCGCCGAGACCGCGGACGGGCCGCTGATCCCGGTGGCCAAGCGCGCGGCCGGCGGAAAGACCAGCATCGGCGGGCGCAAGTGGGCCGCCCGCCGGCCCGACGCGGACGGCGTGGCCGAGGCCGAGGTGGTCGGCACCGGGCCCGTCCCCGCCGAGCTGGAGCCGTACCTGATGCAGGTGCCGCTGGTCCGGGCCGGCGAGCCGGTCGGCCGCGAGCCGCTGGGCGCCGCCCGCGAACGGCACGTCCGGGCCCGGGCCGCGCTGCCACTGTCGGCCACTCAGCTCTCCAAGGGCGACCCGGTCCTGCCGACCGAGCTGATGGTCTAGGCGGACGCGCGGACCGGCGGCGGGCCCGTTGCGAGTCCCGGGCCTTCCGCCTCCGCGCGCCACTCCCTAGAGTCAGCCGTAGAGTTCCCATGGAGTCCCCGAGAACTCCCCGCGTACGACCCGCGTACGACCTGCGTACGTCCCGCGAACGTTCGTCGTGCGCGCACCTCGTCCGCGGGCCGAGCACTCCCGGGGACCCCGCCACCGGGACGCCGCCGACGGCGGACGCCCCCCACATTCGAGGATGCGAGCCATGCACCGGGCACTGATCGTCGTCGACGTGCAGAACGACTTCTGCGAGGGCGGCAGCCTGGCCGTCGCCGGCGGCGCCGAGGTGGCCGCCGCCATCACCGATCTGATCGCCGAGTCCTCCCCCGGCTACCAGCACATCCTCGCCACCCGCGACCACCACATCGACCCGGGCGACCACTTCTCCACCGAACCCGACTACGTCACCAGCTGGCCGGTGCACTGCGTGGCGGGCACCGAGGGCGTCGGCTTCCACCCCAACTTCGCGCCGGCCGTCATCTCCGGCGCGGTCGAGGCGGTCTTCGACAAGGGCGCCCACTCGGCGGCGTACAGCGGCTTCGAGGGGCTGGACGAGAACAACCGCGGGCCGGTGGAGTGGCTGCGCGAGCGGCAGGTCGACGAGGTCGACGTGGTCGGCATCGCCACCGACCACTGCGTCCGGGCCACCGCGCTCGACGCGGCCCGGGCCGGGTTCACCACCCGCGTCCTGCTGGAGCTGACCGCCGGGGTGGCGGCCGGGACCACCGCCGCCGCGCTGGAGGAGCTCCGGGCGGCCGGCGTGGAACTCGTCGGCGAGCCGGTGGTGCGCGGCTGAACCGGCGGGCGTCGGGAGTCCGAAGACGGCCCCTACTCCAGGAGGAGTTCCACGACGTCCGTCCCGCCCGCCCGGAAGGCCTCGCGCAGCTCGGTGCCGACCGCCTCCGGGTCGGCGGCGAGCCGCGCGCCGTTGACGTAGACCACCCGGATCCCCAGGTACTCCATGCGGTGCTGGCCGCCGCGGACCCAGGCGGCCTCGCCCTCGCTGACGCAGCGCAGGTCGGAGTCGACCTCCACCGCGACGCCCCGCTCCGGCCAGTACAGGTCCGGGACGGCGATGTAGGTGCCGCCGCGCATCCGCAACTCCGGGCCGGCCAGCGGGATCGGCAGCAGCCACTCGTCCACCAGCTCGCCGAGCCGGTCCAGCACCGCGTCCCGTTCGGCGGCCAGCAGTTCGTCCAGCGCGGCCCGCACCCGGGGCTCGGCGGTCAGCCCGGACTCGGCCAGCTCGGCCGCCAACTCCCGTACCGTGCACCGCCCCTCGGGCCGGGTGACGGCCTCGCGCAGCACCTCCCGGACGGGCGCCGGGGCCGTCCCGTCCGCCGTCCACTCGCGGAGCGCGTCGGCCACCGCCCGGGCGACCGGCGCGCAGGCCAGTCCGTGCACCGAGCGGGCCACCAACTCCCGTTCGGTGCGCCAGATCCGCACGTCGCCGGCGTCCTTGAGGCGGCGCTGGCGGGGCACCAGGACGTCCACCCCGGTGACGGCGGGCAGCCGGGGCACGGCGGCGAAGCCGTACAGGGCGAGCGCGGCGGCGCCGGTGATGACCGCGCCCTCGCGGCGGCCCTCCTCCCGGCCGTTCTGCGCCGCGTACAGCAGCGCGGCCCACATCCGCTGCTCCGGCGTGGGACCGCCGGACTGCAGCAGGTAGACCCGCGGCAGCAGCCGCTGCCAGGGGCCGCCGCGGCGGCAGTGCTCGGTGATGACGCGGGCCGGCACGCCCCGGGCGCGCAGCTGGCTCGCGGTGATGACGTTCTGCTGACGCTTCGCCAGCTCCTCCAGGGACGGCGGCGGCGAGGGAATCCGGTAGTTCATGCCGACACCATCCCCAACCGCCCGGACCGGTGAGCGACCGCCTGACGCACTGTTACGCAACCGTCGCGAAACCGGGATCAGCCTGCACTAAAGTCCCCATACCCTCACTCATTTGGAGTAATGAACGCCAATATGCTTGTCGTATCTGATCGAAAACGATCAGCGACCAGGCCGTCTGACCGAGGGTGACCAAGGGCATACGCCGAGACACCCTCCGGGCGTCACTCCCGCCCGCGGGATTGCCTAGGCTTACGTCATGTCACGTGACGAGACCGCAGGCCTCCGCGCGGCCCAACTCCGCCTCGGCCGCCTGCCCGGATACGTCCGCCGCCCGGACCCGGCCCGCCGCAGCGGCGAACAGGGCCATACGTACAAAAAGGGTTGGGAGGTCCGCTTCACCGCCCGCAGCGAAGCCGAGATAGCAGAGATCCGCGACCTCGTGGTCGCCGCCGGATTCGCCCCCGCAAGACCCTTCTTCAAAGGCCACCAGCTGATCCAGCCGGTCTACGGCATGGCCGCCGTCCAGGCCTACCTGGCCGCGAGACAGGCGGCCGAGGAACACGCCGCCCGCACCGCCCTCGGCCGCCGCCGGCGCGGCACGAACGCACGCCCGCCCCGCTCGTGCGAGGAGAACGCCAACACCGTCGCGGCCGCGAGCGCCGCCGGAGCCGCGGCCGCCGTCGCGGCACAGTTCGCCCGGCGACGGGCCATCGACACCTTCCCCTCCCAGCTCGAACGCAACACCGCCGCTGACGACCGGATCTCCCCCGCCGAGGCCCGACCGCACTACTGACGAACCGTCAATCCATCCACGCCCCGGGCAGAGTGCCGCCGGGGCGTGGTCGATTCGGCCGCCCCCTGGCGCGACGTCGCGGGCGCCACGGTCGTGCGTGCGGTTGCGCGCACCCGGCTTCGCGCCGTGGGCGTGGACGTCAGGCCCCGCAGGGCCTACGGTGGCACATCAACTGCCGTGCGGCCGACGCCGCCCACACCTCTGACCAGCCTCGACACGCTCACCCCTGCACCCCCCGCAGCACTGCGCACCACCCTCCCGCCGACCGCCCCCGCGCCGCACCGGCCGGCACCGGAACCGGCCGAGCGGCGACGGGATCCGGGCATTCAATCCGATTGGTCACCCAGCGCACCGAGGGCCTACCGTAGAGTGAGCGCAGATGATCGACCGTCAGACATCCATCTCCCTTGCCGAGAAGCCGAGATGACCAACCGCCACAGGAGCTCCGCCGAGCCGCCCCCGCGGCCCGCCGACCAGGCCGTCCTCCCGCCGGACGTCCCCGTGGAGTTCGCCGCGTTCTGCGAACTCCACCGCCCGCGGTACCTCAGCTACGCCCGCGTGTGGCTGCCCGACCGCGCCGAGGCGGCCATCGCCGTCCAGCAGGCCTTCGCCGAAATCGCCGTCCACTGGCGCGAGTTACTGGGCAGCTCCAACCCCACCGCCCACGCCTGGAAAATCCTGCGCGGCACCGTCGCCGAACACACCCGGCAGCCCGTGCCCACCACCCCGGATCGCCACCCCGCCGACGACGACCTGGCCATCCTGCACTACGTCGTCGGCCTCGCCGCCCCCGAGATCGCCGACGTCATCGGCACCGACACCGCCAGCGTGGCCGGCCGGCTCCGGCGCACCATGCTGCACGAGGCCTCCGGCTGGTGACCCCGGCCCTCAGGCCCGCGCGCCGGTCGCGTCGTACAGGTGGTGCACCGGGTCGTGGATCAGATAGCGGGAGAACGACTCGACCGTGAAACGCGCCCCGTCACTCCGGTTCCCGGTCCGCTGCCACTGCTCCCCCGCCACCCGCTCGAACGCCGCCGCCAACCTCTCGGCGGCCGCCGCCAACTCCTCCGCCACCGCGGCCGGCCGCTGCTCCCCGTAGCGCTCGGCGACGGCCGTCTCGTCCTGGTCCCAGTTCGCGAACAGCGGGTCGTCCTGCTCCAGCATCAGGTTCAGCCGGACGTGGAACAGCCGGAACACGTCCCGCACATGGCACGCGTACTCCAGATCCGACCACACCTCCGGACGCGGCCGGCGACGCAGCCCGTCCTCGTCGCCCGACAGCACGGCGAGCCAGCCCGTCGCGTTCGCGCGCACCATCCCGGCGACGTCCTCACGCACCACACCCGGGGTGTCCAGCCCACAGTCCGGACAGGCCTGCTCCAGTACCCAGGTCCAGTCCTTGGTGTCCGGAACGATCGCGCCGGCGGGGTTCTCCGAAGTACTCATGCCCCCAGAATGGCGCCGCCCCACCCACCCCACCAGCGCCATTGCCGCCACCCACCACCAAAATGCTGCCAGCGCCGGGGACGGGCCCGCCGGGGACACGGTCAGTTCGCTTGCGTCTCCGCGGTGAGGGCCCGGCGGCAGAGGTGGTCGGCATGGCGGGTGGTTTCGGGGAGGCGGTAACGGCGGGCGAGGTGGAGGGTGGTGCGGACGGCGGTGTCGAGGCCGATGCGGTGGCCGACGGAGACGTAGACGGGTTTGACGCCGGGCTGGGTGCGGACGGCGCGGCCGACTTCCTCGCCGGTGGCGGGGTCGGTGAGGGGGGTGGTGGCGCCGCGGGGGGTGTCGGGCTGGTCGTGGTGGAAGGTGAAGGGGGTCTTGGCGACGCCGAGGGTGCGCAGGCCGGTGAGGACGCCGAGGTGGCTGGCGAGGCCGAGGCGACGGGGGTGGGCGAGGCCGTAGCCGTCGCAGACGACGAGGTCGGGGGTGTGGGAGAGGGCGGCGAGGGCGTCGAGGACGGCGGGGATCTCGCGGAAGGCGAGGAGTCCGGGGATGTAGGGAAAGGGGATCCGGCCGACGGCGGTGGCCTGTTCGACGACGGCAAGGGTGTCGGCGTCGAGGAGGACGGCCGCGGCGACGACGAGGTCGCGGTCGTCGTCGTAGGCGACGTCGACGCCCGCGATGAGCCGGTCGGCGGGGAGGCCCGGGTCGTCGTGGGGCTGAACGAGGGGGCGGAGGCGTTCCTGTTCGGCGAGGGCCTGGGCTTCGGTGGTGGGCCAGTCGGCAGGGATGGGCACGGGTGGGTCCCCCGGGGATCACGTGGGCGGGCGGGTCGAGGTCACCGTATCGAGCGGGGCGGACGACCCCGGGGTGAGCCCGTGCGCCCCCTGTGCCCCGGAGGCGGGGGCTTAGCCTGGACTTACCGAACTCCCTTGCCGGGTAGGACTTCTGGAACCGGCACCATTCCCGCCCGTTTCCCCCGACGTGCGAAGGACCCCCGTCATGCCGCGTCCGTCCGCTGCTCAGTTCTGTCTCGGTACGTTCACCGTCGTCGCCACCACCGTGGTGCTGCTGGCCGTCTCGGGCGCCGCGGGCGTCCTGGAGGTCGCGGTGCTGGTGGGTTTCGCGGTGGCGCTCGGCACGCTGGTGACGTTGCTGTCGCTGTCCGTCTCCGCGCGGTCGGCCCGGCCCGCACAGGTGCCGGCTGCGGCCCCGGCCGGGCACGAGTACGCCCGGCAGCGCTGATCCGCCGCCGGGCGTCACCGCACCGCTCCACCGGTCAGGCCGTGGAGACCACCACGGTCTTCGCGGCCTTGTCGTGGATGCACTGCCGGTAGGGCTTGTCGAAGACGCCGAAGAGCCCGTCGATGAGCCACCAGAGGCCGGCGCAGCAGAGCACGGCGGGGAGGATGTAGACGGCGGCGCGGGTCCAGGCGGCCGGCTGGGTGGGCGAGTTGCCGTCGACGAGCATGGCGACGCGGACCTTCATCGCCTTCTTGCCGAGGGTCTGGCCGTCCCGGCCGAGCATGAGGCCCTCGTAGATGAGGTAGAGGGCGCAGGCGAGCCAGAACGCGCCGGCCGAGCCGGAGCGGTCGCTGAGGCTGGCGAAGGGCAGCACGATGAGCACGGCGACGACCTGGACGAGGAGGTAGTCGATGAGCCGGGCGAGGATCCGGTTGGGCCAGCTGCCGATGGGCGGCATCCCGGGGACGGGGCCCCCGCCAGGGGCGCCGTGTCCGGTGGGGTCGTAGCCGGACGGGCCCTGGCCGTACGGCGGTTGCTGGCCGTACGGGGCCTGGCCGAACGGTCCCTGGCCGTAGGACGGTCCGCCGAAGGTGCCGCCGTATGCGCCGGGGCGGTCCTGGGGGCTGTCGGCGGGCGGTGGGCTCCCGTACGGCTCCGACGGCTTGCCTTCCGGCGTGCCGTCGCCCGGCTGCGGGGACTGCTTGTCGGAGGAGGGCTGGCCGCCCCCCTCCGGCTGGGGGCCTGAGGGGTCGTGGGTACTCATGCCCCCGAGTAGAACATCACACATTCGCCGCGTTTGGGATATTCAGTCCGTTTTGCCCGGCAGGGGCGGAAAGAGGACGGGGCGGGCCGCGGGCCGGCGCTCAGTCCCGGACGACCCGGGTGCGCGCCGCCCGGTCGTGCCAGCCGCGCCGGGCCGGGCGGTCGAGCAGCGGCCAGAGCAGGCCGATCGGCAGGAGGACGGCCAGCAGTCCGACCACCCACCGGAGCAGGGCGCGGCCGAGGCTCAGCCGGGTGCGGGCGGCAGCGCTCGGAGAGGCGGCGACGTCGGCCACCCGGATCTTGGCGAGCCGCTTGCCGAAGGTCTGGCCGGTGCGGGCGGTCGGCAGCACCTCGTAGAGGAGGCTGACGAAGACGAGGATGCCGAGCAGGACCACGATCTTGCCGACCACGACGTCGTCGATCAGCCACACCTGGACCTGACGGCGGGTGAGGGCGCTGGCCATCCGGGCCTGGTCGAGCTTCTGCTGGATGTGGTCGGCCGCCGAGGTGCCGAGCGGGATCGCGGCGGCGGTGGCGACGACGGCCAGGACGGCGGTGTCGACGGCCCGCGCGGCGAGCCGGCGTCCGAGCTCGGCCGGCGCGGCGGGGGCGGGGCGACGGCGGGCGGCGGCTGCCCGGCGCGGCCGTACGGCGGGGGCGGCGGGGGCCGAGGCGGCAGGGACCGGGGCGGCGGGCTCGGCAGGAACGGGCTCAACAGGCTCGGCAGCCTCGGCTCGCTCAGGCACCTCCACCGCAACAGCAGTCGCCGCCCGCACCGCCACCGCCGGGACGGGCCCCGAAGCCGTCACCGACGCGACGCCGACCGCCGCCGCCGCCTCACCAACCGGAGTTAGCTGCTCCTCCGCACGCCCCTCCTCCACCTCGGGCGCCCCCGGAAGCACCCCCCACGAGACCCAACGCGGCGCCACGCCCGTCTCCATCAGGCCCCGCTGCGCCCGCGGATCGACCTGCCACCCGGACGTGTCCGACCCCTCGGCCACCTCGGAAAGCTCGGGCGCCTCCGACACCTCGGGCACACCGGAGACCGGAGGCACGGGCTCTCCCGCCTCCCGGAACACCGGCCCGCCGAGCGCCTCCATCTGCGGCCCGACGACGAACGACGCCCCACCCTCCGTCTGGTCCAGGTACACCGGCCCGGTCTCCCCGGAACCGTTCGCCCTGCCGTCCCCGCCACCGTCGCCACCGTCCGCCGCATCCGTCGGCCCAGGAGCCGGCGCCGGCGGCGGCACGAACCGCGCCCCCGCCCCCACCCCGGCACCCGCCCCGGGCCGCCGGGCCACGAAGCGCGGCGGCTCCAGCACCTCCCCCTCCGCCGGCGCCGGCCGGCTGGTGCCAGGCACCCAGGCCGAGCCGCCCCAGTAGCGGACGAACCCGGGGATCGAGGGGTCGGGGTAGTAGCCCGGCGTGGGTCCGACGGCCGTGTCCGTACCGCCGGCGAAGGGCCGGTCCGTCATGGGGGTCTTCTTTCCTGGCTGGTCCTGGCGGGGCCGCCACGGCACGCCCGCCCGGCGGGCCGGCGGGGCGACCCGGGGCGCGGAGGGCGGCTCTGCGGTCGGTGCGTGCGGGGGCATCACCGGGTGGGCGGAAAGTCGCCGGGCAGTCACAAAGGGTAGTACCTCGGCGGACCCGTCACAGTAAGTTGGCCAATCCCCGGACAGCGGGGGACCGCCCGGGGTAAGGAGCCCACCGCGCGCCGACAGCGGCGACCCCCGGCGCGCAGAGCAGCCCGCGCGCCCGCCTCCCACCGCTCACCACCTCTCGCCGACGTTCCCGGAAGTTTCCGAAGAAATCTCGGAAACACGAGTAAGAGCCGGTACGGACCGCGCTCTCAAAGGTGACAGGGCCCGGAACCGGGCACGAACCGAAGGCAGAGAGGACGACGATCATGGAGCGCCCCGTCGGCGTGGTCGAGCACGAGCTGGAGCTCAACCTGGTGCTCTCCCCCGAGCACAGCGTCCCCGTCCCCGCGCGGCTGTCCTACGGCAGCCACGACCCGTACGCGGTGCACATCACCTTCCACCTGGACACCGGCTCGCCGGTCACCTGGGTGTTCGCCCGCGAGCTGCTGGTCGAGGGCACCTTCCGCCCGTGCGGCCAGGGCGACGTGCGGATCTGGCCGACCCGCTCGGGCCGGCGCAGCGTGCTGTGCCTGGCCCTCAGCTCCCCGGCCGGGGACGCGCTGCTGGAGGCGCCGCTGCCGGCCGTCGCGGCCTGGCTGGAGCGCGCACACCGGCTGGTCCCGCCGGGCAGCGAGCTGGCCGCGCTGGACATGGACGGCTCGCTCGCCGAGCTGCTCGCGTGAGTGGCCGCCGCACGGCACACCCGGACGGCACACGCAGGAGCGGCGCCCCCGCAGACTCAGCGGGCCGCGGGGGCCTGCTGACGCTCGCGCGCGGCGCCGGGACCGCCGTCGCGCTGCCCGGGCAGCCGGACGACCGGCGCGCCGCCGGCCCGCCGCCGGGCCCTTATCCGGATCGCGGCGGCGAGCAGGAAGCAGAGCCCGACCCAGGGGTAGACGGACGTCGGCAGCTGGCGCAGCGGCCCCATGTGCAGGACGGCCGGACCGAGCGGCTTCGCGGCCCACATCGCGAAGGAGAGGAACGCGACCAGCGTGGCCCAGAAGACGGCCCGCCAGCGGACCCTGCGGACGACCGCCGGCCGGGCGTGCTCGACGGAGGCCTCGGCGCCGAGCAGGACGAGCACCGGCACGCACCACACCCAGTGGTGGGTCCAGCTGATCGGGGAGATCAGCACGGCGGTGACGGCGGCGCAGCAGATGCCCCAGGCCTCGGCGCGGGGCAGCCAGTGGTGGCTGCGGGCGGCCCAGGCGGCGACGAAGAGCCCGGCGACGGCGGTGAGGCCGGCCGCGAGGGTGGCGACGGTCCCGGGGTCGGCGGTGTGCAGGAGGCGGGCGAAGGCGCCGCGCAGTGACTGGTTGTCGACGATCTCGGTCTTGCCGACCCGGGAGGAGTCGTAGAGGTACTTGGTCCAGAAGCCCCAGGTGGCGTCGGGCAGCGCGACCAGGCCGATCAGGAAGGTGCCGAGGAAGGTGAGGCCGGCCACGAAGGCGGCCCGGACCCGGCCGGTGATCAGCAGGTAGACGGCGAACAGGCCGGGGGTGAGCTTGAGGCCGGCGGCGATGCCGATCGCCATGCCCTTGCTGCGGCGCGCGTCCGACCTGGTCAGGTCCCAGAGGATGAGGCAGGCGAGCGCGAGGTTGATCTGGCCGTAGCGGAGCGTGGTGAACACGGGTTCGAGCCAGACCCCGCAGCCGGTCACCAGGATCACGCCGATCGGCCGCAGTTCGCGGCGCGGCCAGCCGGCCAGCTTGAAGGACAGGTGGGCGAGCAGCGCGAGCAGCCCGAGGTTGCCGAGAGTGATCGCCACCCGCAGGAACGGGATCCCGAACCAGGTGGTCGGGACGAACAGCATGGCCGCGAACGGGGGGTAGGTCGCGGGCAGCTTCCACTCGGTGACGCGCAGTGCGTAGAGATCGGTGCCGTTGGCGACGGCGGCGCCCTCGGCCCGGTAGACGATCATGTCCACCATCGAGGTGTGGACGAAGTGCCGGACCACGGCGTACACGACCAGCGACAGCAACGCCACGGCCGACGCGGCCAGCAGCGGACGGCGGGGTGCCTCGCGCAGGGCGCGGACGGGTGCGTCGAGCGCGTGCTTCAGCCGGTCCGACAGGGGAGCGGGCGAGGGGTCGGGTGCGGTCCGCACCGGGCTGCGCTCGTCTTGCACCGCTGTCACTGTTCGCTCCGTCCACCGCTCGGCCAACCAGCGACGATACCGGATGTCCGCCACCCCGGCCCGGGAGCGATCGATCACACAGCGTGACGAAAGGTCCCGACCAGCCGTGTTCCGTTGCGGATCGGAGTACGGCCGGCCGGGGCGCGGAGAGGGAACGGGGTCCGAGAGCGTCAGCCGGTGTAGGCGCCGAGTGCCCGGGTGAAGTCCAGCGGCTGCTGGACGATGCTGCTGCACGTGGCGTCGGCGTAGGCCTTGGCACCGCCGTCGCAGGCCTTGTCGCGGGTGCCGGACCACATGGCCAGCCAGGCCAGGTGCTTCGTCGCGGCGAAGTCGGCGAGCTGCTTGGCGTCCGCGACGGTGAAGACCTCGCCGGCGACGTCGTTGACGCCGATCATCGGGGTGACGGCGACCTTGCGCCAGGCGGCCGCGTCGTCCAGCCCGAGCACGCTCTTCACCTGGGCCTGGGTGGCGGTGGCCGCGGCGATCGCGTACGTGCCCATCCGGCCCTGCGGGTTCGGGGCGACGCCGTCGCCGAAGTCCATCGCCATGATGTTGACGGCGCCGATCGCGACGCCGTTGTTCTTGGCGTCGGCGACCAGGTTGACGCCGTCCTGGGTCAGGCCGGAGGGCAGCGCGGGCAGGGTGAAGGAGACGTCGAGGGGCTTGCCCTTGGCGGCGGCGTTCCGCTGGAGCTGGGCGATGGCCTGGGCGCGGCGGGTGTTGGCCGCGGTGTCGGCGATCGCGCCGCCCTCGACGTCGAAGTCGAGCCTGGTCAGGCCGTAGGCGTCGACGGTCTTCTGGTAGGCGGCGGCCAGGTCGGGGGCGGACGAGCAGGCGAGGGCGAGCTCGGTGCCGTTGGCGCCGCCGAAGGAGACCCGGACGTCCCCGCCGACCGCCCGCAGCGCGCCGATCCGGGCGGCCACCGCGTCGGCGGAGAGGTCGCTGACGCCGCCCCACTTCGGGGTGCAGCCGCCGCCGGACACGACAAAGGCG
Organism: Kitasatospora aureofaciens; assembly: GCF_019192735.1. Classification (GTDB taxonomy): domain Bacteria; phylum Actinomycetota; class Actinomycetes; order Streptomycetales; family Streptomycetaceae; genus Kitasatospora; species Kitasatospora aureofaciens_A. The sequence continues at coordinate 30,042 of NZ_JAHTKP010000012.1, read as the reverse complement.
AGGTTGACGTTCTTGACGCCGGTGGCCTTGGCGGTGGCGACCAGGTCGTAGGGCGGGTAGAGCGAGGTGTCGACGTACGGCGCGAAGCCGGCCCCGGCGGCGGCCGGGGGTACGGGCGCACCGGTCGGTGTGGGGGCCGGGGTGGTCGGCTTCGCCGTCGCGGTCGGGCTGGGCTTGGCGGTGGCGGTGGCCGTCGTGGTTGGGGTCGCAGTGGGGGTGGCCGTCGGGCGGCCCGAAGGAGTCGGCGTGCCGGTGGCGGTCGGACGGCCCGACGGCGTGGGCACGGTGCCGTCGCCGCCCCTGCAGGACGCGTTGTTGATCAGGCAGTTGACGGGCTCCGTCTGGGCGGCGCCGGCGCCCTGCGCGACGAAGCCGACCACGACGCTCTTGCCGGGCTCCAGCCGCTTGCTCCACGACTCCGGCCTGACGGTGATGTGCTGCCCGTCGGCGGTGAAGGTGGCGTTCCAGAGCGAGTCGATCCGAGTTCGTTAGCTCGATCGGGTGGCATCCAGTCGGCTGTGGGTAAGGCGGCTGCATGGTCACGTAGTCTCGTGTCGCGATCTGGGACACCGGGTTCGGTGTCGGCGTGCGGGGCCCCTGCTCCACCGGAGTGATGGTTCAGGGCCTCCCCGTCGCCTCTGGCCGCGTCCATGTGGCCAGGTCGTGAGGGAACCGGCCTCCCGGGACGGACCACGCACGGGATGCGTGTCGCCCAGCGGGGTTGAGTACGCCGGGGACCAGTGCGCCCAAGACCGTTCGGGGCGTGCGGCTCATCGGGAACCACTCCTGATCAGTCCAAAGGAACGGTAGAACTCCCTTAGGACGCGGTTAAGGGAGACCCCGCCGCGGAGCCGAACTCCCTGCCCCTGCGTTCATTTCTGGAACAGCACGCCCCGGTTGCGGCGCCGGCCCACGCGCGGCACCCCGCCGTCGGGGCGGGTCAGGAGGCGGAGGCGGAGCTCGGCGCCGCCGAGGACGGCGGAGCGGCCGAGCGCGAGGTCGCCGCCGGTCGCCTCGGCGAGCTTGCGGACGATGTCCAGGCCGAGGCCGGTGGAGCCCTCGCCGCCGTGGCCCTCGCCGCGCTTGAGGGCGGCGGCCGGGTCGCTGAAGCCCGGTCCGGCGTCGCCGACCAGCACGATCACCGAGCTGTCGGTGGCCAGCACGTCGACCGAGAAGGCGGTGCCGACGGCGGTGTGCCGGAACACGTTGCCGAGCAGCGCGTCCACGGCCGCGGCCAGGTCGCCGCGCTGGACCGGGACGGGCGCGGCCCGGTCGGCCCCGGCCAGCTGCCAGCGGCGGCCCTCGTCCTCGGCCAGCGCGGACCAGAAGCCGACCCGCTCCCGGATCAGCTCGGCGGCGTCGCAGCCGACGGCGACGGCGAGCGCGTCCTCGGGCGCGCGGCGGGCGGAGCGGATGATCTGGTCGACCTCGCGCTCCAGTTGGGAGACGGCGTGCCGGGTGGCGTCGGCCGCATCGCCCTCGCCGAGCGAGGCGGCGTTGAGCCGCAGCACGGTCAGCGGGGTGCGCAGCCGGTGCGACAGGTCGGCGGCCAGTTCCCGTTCGGCGGCGAGGAGTTGGACCACCCGGTCGGCCATGGTGTTGAACGCGTGGGCGGCCTCGCGCAGTTCCTCGGGGCTGCCGGAGGCCGTCCGCCCGTCGACCGGCACGCGGACGGCGAGGTTGCCGGCGCCGAGCGAGCGGGCGGCGGAGGCGAGCCGGCGGGCCGAGGCGACGATCCGGGCGCCCATCCGGTCGGCGACCAGCACCGAGATGGCGACCAGCGCGAGCGCGACCGCGGAGAGCACCAGCCAGGCGGTGGAGACGCCCCGGGTGAGGTCGCCGTCGGCCACGAACACCTCGACGACGGCGGTCCGGCCGGTGTCCACCGCGACCGGCTGGAGCAGCGCGTACCCGCCGGGCACCTCGACGGTGAAGGAGCGGCCCTGCCCGCCGGCGGTGGAGACGTCGGCGGCGGCCGCCCGGGCCTCGCCGATGGTGGGCCCACCAGGCCCATCAGGCCCACCAGGCCCACCGAGTCCGCCGGGCCCACCAGGCCCGCCCGCCCCGGGCGCACTCGCTGGCGCCGCCGGCGCCGGCAGGTGGACCGCCATCCGGTTCTGCGCGCCCGCATCGGTGCTGGCCAGGGCGCGGTTGATGGCGTCCTGGTCGGTGGTGATGGCGAGGGCGGGCCCGAGCGCGGCGGCCTGCCGCTCTGCGGCAGTGAACGCCCGGTCCCGGGCGGTCTGCTGGACCATCAGGCCGAGCGGGATGAGGAAGGCCAGCGCGACCATGGTGGTCCCGGCGACGGCGGCCTTGATCAGAGCCCAGCGCAGCGAGTGCCCGAACCGCCTCATGTCCGGTGCTCCGCCGGGCCCCCGGCAGCCTCCAGCCGGACCCCGACGCCGCGCACGGTGTGCAGGTAGCGGGGGCTGGAGGCGGTCTCGCCGAGTTTGCGGCGCAGCCAGGAGAGATGGACGTCGATGGTCTGGTCGCCGCCGTAGGTCTGCTGCCAGACCTCGGCGAGGATCTCCTTGCGCGGCACCACCACGCCGGGCCGGGCGGCGAGGAAGGCCAGCAGGTCGAACTCGCGGCGGGTGAGGTCGAGCAGCCGCCCGTCCAGGACGGCCTCGCGGCGCTGGAGGTCGATGGCCAGTCCGCCGACCCGGAGCACCTGGGCGACGGGGGCGGCGCCGCCGCCGAGCCGGCGCAGGACGGCGGCCATCCGGGCGCTGAGGTGCTCCCCGGAGAAAGGTTTCACCAGATAGTCGTCGGCCCCGTCGTTGAGCAGCCGGACGATCTCGGCCTCGTCGTCCCGGGCGGTGGAGACGATCACCGGCACGTTGGTCAGCCCTCTGATCATCTTGAGCGCCTCGCTGCCGTCCAGGTCGGGCAGGCCCAGGTCGAGGATCACCAGGTCGCAGCCGACCTGGGCGACCTCCCGCAGCGCCTCCAGGGCCGTGCCCACACTGCGGACGGCGTGACCGGTGCCGGTCAGGTGCCGGATGAGCGCGGACCGTACGAAGGGGTCGTCCTCGACCACGAGCACTGTTGCCATGGCCCTGCACGGTACGCCATCGGCACCCAGTGGTCTGTACCTCGGGGGTGGGTCCGGGCATGGTGCAACTCCCCTGACCGACAACGGGGGTGCCGGTCTGCCGCGGTCCGGAATACGGCAGGATGTGCGCACGATGCGGAACGGACTGGTGCAGCTCGGCGCCTGGGCGGCGGCCACCGGGGCGGCGGTGGCGCTGTCCTGGTTCGGCGTGCACGCGGTGCTGACCGGCGCCGCGTTCGAGCAGCCCAAGGCGCTGCCGCTGCCCTCCCCGGCCACCGACGCCCCGCGCACGCCGACCGCCACCCCGGACCAGGAGCGCTCCGCACCCCAGGCCGAGACGCCCGCCCAGCCCGTCTCCCCGTCCGCCGCCGCCTCCCACGGGCCGGCCCCCACCGCCACCCCGTCGGCCTCCCGCCGCCCGGCGCCCGCCACCACCACTACGACGTCCACGGTGAAGAGCTACCCGGTGCCCGGCGGCCGGGTCGCCCTGGACATCCGCCCGGACAAGGCCTCGCTGGTCTCCGCCACCCCGGACCCGGGCTGGCAGATGCAGGTGTGGAACGGCGACCAGTGGATGCGGGTGGACTTCACCAAGGACACCCAGGCCAACTCGGTGTTCGTCTACTGGAACGGCCACCCGCCGATCGTCGAGACCGCCGTCCGCTGAGCCGCCCTCACCACTGCCACCCTCACCTCCACCGCCCTCACCACTGCCGCCCTCACCACTGCCGCTCGAACGGCACGAACCCCGGCAGGTACGGCCCGGCGTAGCGCGAGCGGTCCACCAGCGTGTGCCTGGTCCCGCCGGGCACCCGGATCGCGGCGAGCACCACTGCGCCGTACCGGTCCCGCACCTCGTACGGCTCGGTCAGCGAGGCCGCGCCCCGGTCCACCGCGTAGTCGTACGCGTAGTACACGTCCGGCACGGCCACCGCGAGGTCCAGCACCCCGTCCCCGTGCCGGGCCAGGTGCGCCGCCAGCTCCCGCCCGCGCGGGCCGATCACCTGGACCAGCGAGGTCAGCACGAACCGGGTGCCGGGCGCGTTCAGCACGTACGAGACCGTCTCCGGCTCGCCGGTCTCCGGCCCGGCGTACGCGGTACAGCGCAGGCCGAGCGCCCCCATGTAGCGGCGGGCCGCCCGCTCGGCGTCGCCGACCACGAAGACCACCGCGTCGGCACGGCCCATCGGGACGAGTTCGGGCTCCTCCCGGCCCGCGGCGAGCAGGACGGGTTCGGCGGCGGTGTCGGTCATGACGGCCCTCCCGGTAGGCGTACGAGACCACGGTGTGCGCCCCACCCGCCGGTGTGGGGCCCGGCGCACGGGGTTGTGGCTGGAGGGTGACGCCGGGCCGACCGACGCGCAACTGTTCCGTTTCATCCTGGTCAAGCTGTGCGCCGGGGCGGGAGAATCGATGGCACCGCTGTACAGAATGCCCACCGGAGGACGGAGCCGCGATGCCCCCCGCCCACTCCCCGAGCTCCCCCGGCTCGCCCAACCCCCCTACGCCGCAAGGGGCTTCCGGCACCGCCACGGCGCCCGCGGGGAACGACGCGATCGACGCGCTGGACGGCCGGCTGATCCGGCTGCTCGCCGAGGAGCCCCGGATCGGCGTGCTGGAGTGCTCGCGCCGCCTCCAGGTCGCCCGGGGCACCGTGCAGGCCCGGCTGGACCGGCTGCAGGCCAAGGGCGTGATCGGCGGCTTCGGCCCGGAGGTGGACCCGGCCGCGCTGGGCTACCCGGTGACGGCCTTCGCCACCCTGGAGATCTCCCAGGGCCAGGGCGCGGACGTCCGGGCCCACCTGGCGAGCGTGCCGGAGGTGCTGGAGCTGCACACGATCACCGGGGCCGGGGACATGATGGTGCGGATCGTGGCCCGCTCCAACGCCGATCTGCAGCGGGTGATCGACCGGGTGGTGGGCTTCGACGGGATCGTCCGCTCGTCGACGGCGATCGCCCTGGAGAACCCGGTGCCGTACCGCATCCTGCCGCTGGTGGACCAGGCCGCCGCCGAATAGACGGGGAGCCACCGCCAAGCAGCTCGCCCGGGACACCGGCCTCGCCCTGGGCACCGCCCCCGGTCCCGGTCAGCAGGCCGGAACGCTGCCGCCGCTCTTCAGCGCCTCCAGCGCCGAGACCGCGTCGCCGAGCGTGTCGACCGGCACCAGCCGCAGCGTCGCGGGCTTGTTCACCTTGGCGTCCGTGCACTCGTCCCTGGGCACCAGGAACACCGTCGCGCCGTCCCGGGCGGCCGCCTGCGTCTTCAGCGGAACGCCGCCCACCGCGCCGATGGCGCCCTCGTCGTCGATGGTGCCGGTGCCCGCGATCTTCAGCCCGCCGGTGAGGTCGCCGCCCTTGCCGTCGCCGGCGAGCTTGTCGACGATGCCCAGCGCCAGCATCTGGCCCGCGCTCGGGCCACCCACGTCCCCGAGGTCGACCGTCACCTTCACCTGGGCCGGCGAAAGGTGGAGGTAACCGAGCGCGGCCGTGGTCGCGCTGTTCTGCGACTCGGCCATCTGCTGCGCGGTCACCTCCTCGGCCTTGGCCGGGTTGCTCTGCGGGTACACCGACTCGGTCGGGCGCACCGCCACCTTGGGGTCGAACCAGGCCTCCAGGGAGCGCCAGAAGGTGGTCCGCTCCCCCGGGTTGGTGGCTGAGATGGTGACCATCCGCAGCTCGCCCTCGGTGGTGCGCAGCGGCGCCCCGGTGATGGTGAGGACCGGCTTGTCGTGGTAGCTGCCGAGGGTGTCCGCGGTCAGGCCGGGCCAGGTCAGCGTGTACGGCAGCGGGACGAACCCGGCCACGGCGAACAGCGCGGCGACCAGCGCCCCGCAGAGCGCGAGCGCGCGGGTCCGCGGGGAGGTCAGGGCCTTGGGCAGCTTGGTGTCGGACACAGGGGAATCCAAACACACCGGACGTCCGGCGCGGGCACTACCGCAGGGCGTCGGCCACCTCGGTCGCCGCCTCCACCACCCGGGGGCCGACCCGCTCGGGCACCAGCCCGTTCAGCATCACCACGCCGACGCTGCCCTCGATGCCGCTCAGCCCGAGCAGCGCGGCGGCGGCGCCGCACGCCCCGGACTGCTCCTCCGCGCGGGTGATGACGAAGCCCTGTTCGGGCCGCCGCTGGCTCGGGAAGGTGCGCGCCTCCAGGATCGCCCGGCCGGCGGCGCTCTCGGTGAGCGGGTGGCGCAGCCCGGTGCGGTAGGCGACGTGGAAGTCGGTCCAGCTCGGTTCGACCACGGCGACGGCGAGCGCCTCGTTGCCGTCGACCAGGGTGAGGTGGGCGGTGGCGCCGAGGTCCTCGGCCAGGCTGCGCAGGGCGGGCAGGGCGGCCTCGCGCAGCAGCGGGTGCACCCGGTGGGCCAGCCGCAGCACGCCCAGGCCCACCCGGGCCCGGCCGCCGATGTCGCGGCGGACCAGCCCGTGCTGTTCCAGGGTGGCCAGCAGCCGGTAGACGACGGTCCGGTTCACGGCCAGCCGGGCGGCCAGTTCGGTGACGGTGAGCCCGCGCTCGGAGTCGGCGAGGAGTTTGAGCACCCGGACACCACGGTCCAGGGTCTGGGAGGTCTCGGCTGTCACGACGGGCATTCCTTTCCGCGGCGCTCGCGGACCGGGCGGCGCCGGTCCGGTGTCGGTGTCGCGCGCAGGTGGGGGTGGCCGCGCTCGGGTCGCGCAGTGTCGTCCTTGACGCCGGTGCGGTCCCTGCGGCGCCCGTCTCTCGGGGGTTACCCGGCGGAAGAGCGTGTGGGAAAGGTAGTGAAGGAATTGTCGCGGCGGAAGTGGTTGTCCAAAATTCGGGCGTGATCGAGGGAACGGGCGAGAGCGAATCGGGGCAAATCCCCACGTTCCACCCGGACTGTGCGGCCATAAGTTCGAACACGGTCCGAAGTCCGGACACGTCGGCCCAGAGGGGGGGCACACCACCGCCGGTACTCACCGGATGCCGGGGCTCACCAGATGTTGCGCAGCACCGTCCAGGCCACCGCGGTGCCGAGCACCGCCGCCGTGCCGCGCCGCCCGAGCGGCGGGCGCCAGCTCCGCCCGGCCAGGCCCTCGCGCAGCCACGTCACGTACATCAGCGCGACCAGCGGCAGCGAGATCAGCAGCAGCGCGTTGTCGTGGAAGGCCGCCGCCAGGTCGCCGTGCAGCAGGTCGTACGCCATCCGGGTGCCGCCGCAGCCGGGGCACTGCAGCCCGGTGATCCGCCGCCAGGGGCAGAACGGCAGCGCCTGCCCGGTCAGGTGGGGGTTGCGCGACCACAGGTACGCCGAGCCGGCCAGGCCGCCGGCGAGCACCGCCAGCGGCGGGACGGCGGCGCGCATCCGGGAGGACGGGCGCAGCCGCTCGGGTACGGGCACGGCGAAGCCGCCCCGGCCGGAGCCGGGGCGGCGTGCCGCGCGTGGCGTGCGCAAGGTCAGCCGCGCAGCAGACGGCCCTGGGCGTCCGTGCGGTCGTTGCTGACCAGGAACATGATGCCGTCGATCAGGGCCCAGAAGCCGAGACCACCGCAGGTCAGAAGCTGGGCGATGCCCATGCCGATGTGGCCGGTGTAGAAGCGGCCGACGCCGAACCCGCCGAGGAACAGCTGCAGGATGCCCGCGACGATCTTCGACTTGTCCGACAGCTCGGGCTGGCCGGGGTACTGCTGACCCGGGTACGGCTGGCCGGCGTAAGGGGGGTACGACACGTTCGCTGTGCTCCTTGTGTGACAGGTCCGGCGGCGGCGACGGTCGGTCGCCGGCCGGTGGTGAGGTCGCCTGCCGTTCCACCGATGCTGGTGGCCGACCCGGGCGGGTCGGTTCGCAGCACGGACGGTCCGGTGGCGGCGCGGCACGCGGAACACTAGCGGATGATCACACTTGTCGTCTCGACAATTCCACGACGTATACCGGAATGTCATAACGCGTTACCGCGCCCCGGATTCTCCCCAACCGACCGGAAGAATCCACTGACGTACCGTTACTTCGCCCATTCCCGGATTCGGGCGATCCGCGCCTTCAGCTGATTCGCGGTCGCCTGCGCGGTGAGCGGACCGCCGCACTCCCGGCGCAACTCGTTGTGAATGGTGCCGTGCGGCTGGCTGGTGCGGTGGTGCCACGCTGCGACCAGCGCGTTCAACTCCTTGCGCAGCTCGCGCAGTTCCTGGTGGGTGACGACCGGCCGCTGCTCGGCCGGCAGCTCCAGCAGGTCGGCCTCCTCGGCGGGCTTGCCCTTGCTCCGCTGGATCTGCCGGTGCTGGCGCTTCTGCAGCAGCATCTGCACCTGATCCGGCTCCAGCAGACCCGGGATGCCGAGGTAGTCCTCCTCCTCCTCGCTCCCCGGGTGGGCCTGCATGCCGAACTCCATGGCGTTGTACAGCACCCGGTCGAAGACCGCGTCGGAGCCGATGGCCTCGTACGAGAACTCCTCGCCGCCCGCGCCGTCCGGCCCGTCGTTGGCCCGCTCGGCCTCGGCGAGCAGCCGGTCCTCCTCGTCGAAGAGGCCCTCGCCCTCCTTCTTCGGCCGGTCCAGCACGTGGTCGCGCTGGACCTCCATCTCGTTGGCGAAGCCCAGCAGCATCGGGATGGTCGGCAGGAACACGGAGGCCGTCTCGCCGCGCTTGCGGGCACGCACGAAGCGGCCGACGGCCTGGGCGAAGAACAGCGGGGTGGAGATCGAGGTCGCGTACACGCCGACGCACAGCCGCGGCACGTCGACGCCCTCGGACACCATCCGGACCGCGACCATCCAGCGGGAGTCGCCCGCCGCGTAGTCGGAGATGCGCTTGGACGCCTCGGTCTCGTCCGAGAGCACCACGGTCGCCTTCTCGCCGGTGATCTCGCGGAGCATCTTGGCGTAGGACCGCGCGGTGTTCTGGTCGGTGGCGATGACCAGCCCGCCGGCGTCCGGGATGGCCTTGCGGACCTCGGTCAGCCGCCGGTCGGCGGCCTGCAGCACGGCCGGGATCCACTCGCCCTGCGGGGCCAGCGCGGTGCGCCAGGCCTGGGCGATCAGGTCCTTGGTCATCGGCTCACCGAGCCGGGCCTCCAGCTCGTCGCCGGACTTGGTGCGCCAGCGCATGTTGCCGCTGTAGCTGAGGAAGATCACCGGGCGGACGACGTGGTCGGCGAGCGCGTGCCCGTAGCCGTAGGTGTAGTCGGCGACGGACTTGCGGATGCCGTCGCCGCCCGCCTCGTACTGGACGAACGGGATCGGGTTGGTGTCCGAGCGGAACGGCGTCCCGGTCAGCGCCAGCCGGCGGGTGGCCGGCTCGAAGGCCTCGAAGCAGGCCTCGCCCCAGGACTTCGAGTCACCGGCGTGGTGGATCTCGTCCATGATCACGAGGGTCTTGCGCGCCTCGGTCCGGTTTCGGTGCAGCATCGGGTTGACCCCGACGCCCGCGTAGGTGACCACGATGCCGTGGTAGTCGCGGGAGAGCGGGCCCGACGAGTACGCCGGGTCGAGCCTGATGCCTATGCGCGCGGCGGCCTCGGCCCACTGCTTCTTCAGGTGCTCGGTCGGCGCGACGACGGTCACCTGCTGCACCAGGTGGTTGTGCAGCAGGTACGAGGCCAGGGTCAGCGCGAAGGTGGTCTTCCCTGCGCCCGGGGTGGCGACCGCGAGGAAGTCGCGCGGCTGCGTCTCGATGTACCTGTCCAGCGCACCCTGCTGCCAGGCCCGGAGCTTGCCCGCGGTACCCCAGGGGGCACGGCCGGGGAAGGCCGGCGAGAGGTGGTGCGAAGAGGTGGGCCCGGCGTGGCCGGTGGGACCGGCGGCCCGGACGGACGCATGCGGCTCGGGCACGTCGGAGAAGAGCGGCATCGAGGAGGCGGCGGCGGTACTCACGGGCTCCGAAGGGGATCATCGCAGGTCAGAGGCGGTTTTGCGGCCCCGTCCCGCAGTCGGGCGGCGATCGGACAACCCGCCCAGCCTACCGGCCCGGCGCCGCTCGGACGCTCCGACCCGACCCTGCGCGGGGCTCCGGCGGCCGGAAATCGATGTGGCGCAGGTCACGGCGAATGCCCGCGGAAACCGGGTAAGCGAAGCCTCCCCCGCCACTCTCACTGGTGTGAGGCCGTCCCAACCCTCACAGCCGTTCACCGGCCTCACACCGACCCGAAGGGACCCGCCGTGCACACCGTCGTCGAAGAGACCGTCCAGGCCCGCCTGATCCTCTCCCTCCACCGCTCCGTCCGCCTGCGGGTCACCCTGACCTACCGCCCGGAGGACCCGCTCGCCGTCCGGATGGGCTTCCCCGCCGAGTTCTCCCTCGACGAGCCCGCCGACGACCCGGGCCGGGACGGGGAGGCCGCCGACGACATCGTCTGGGTCTTCGCCCGCCGGCTGCTCTCGGCCGGCCTGGAGCTGCCCGCCGGCCTCGGCGACGTCCACGTCCGGCCCGCGGTCGGCCGGCGCACCATGGTCGAGCTGCGGGCCCCCGAGGGCACCGCGCTGCTCCAGTTCGACACCACCGACCTGCGCCGCTTCCTGTGGCGCAGCCGGCTGCTGGTGTCCGAGGGCGAGGAGCACCTGCACCTGGACGCCGACCGCGCGCTCGCCGAGCTGCTCGGCTGACCGGCGGCCCGGCGTCCGGAAACGCCCCCGCGTTTCCGGCCGTCAGAGTCCGCCGCCGTCAGCCCGACAGCCGCCCGCAGCTTTCAGCCCGACAGCCGGCGCATCAGCCGGACGCCCTGCGCCGCCGTCAGGTGCGGCAGATAGGCCTTGCCGATGGCCCTGGTGATGCTGGGCAGCGCGGCCGGGTCGGGGTACGCCATGTACATCGGCCGGTACTCCGGCTGGAACTTCGCCTTGAACGCCAGCAGCGAGCGGAAGCCGTACACCGGCTCCAGCACCCGGCCCATCCAGTCCAGCATCCGCTGCAGCCCGGTGGGCTCCTCGTCCTGCCCGGAACGGGCCAGCGGCGCGCCGGACAGCGACAGGAAGCGTGCCCCCTCCTCCTTGAAGCCCAGCGCGGCCGAGGCGATCAGGAACTCGTTCACCCCGCGGAAGCCGTCCGAGCGCCGGCGCATGAAGTCAAGCGTCCAGCCGACCGGCACGCCGTCCTCGTACACCGGCATCCAGCTCGTCAGCCCGTGCACGACACGCTGCTCGTCCACCGCGACCAGCACCCGGACGTCCGGGTCGTCCAGCTCCTCCAGCCCGCCGAGGGTGAAGCCCATCTCGGGCAGGCCCTTCTCGGAGACCCACTCCTCCGAGATCGAGCGGATCTGGTCCTTCAGCGCGAGCGGCGCCTCGTGGTAGGCCCACCACTCGGCGGTGATGCCCTGCTTGCCGGCCTTGTTCAGGGCCGTCCGGATGTCCTGCCACTTGCGGCCGGTGAAGGCCAGCTCGGGCAGCGCGACCACGGTGTCCTCGGCGACCTGCACCGAGCGCCAGCCGAGCTGCGCGGCCGCGGCCCGGGTGTCCCGGGAGACGCTGTAGAAGCACGGGGTCCAGCCGCGCGCGTCGCAGTAGCGGGCGAAGCCGGCCACCGCCCGGGCGCGGGCCGCCGGCTCGCCGAACGGGTCGCCGATGGTCAGCGCGACCGTGTTGAGCACCCGGTAGGCGACCGCCGCCCGGCCCTCCTCGTCGAACCAGTAGTGGTTGCCGTCCCAGGTGGCGATGAAGGACAGCGTCCCGCCGCCGTGCGCGGTGAGCAGCGCCCGGGCGCGGGCCGCAGCCGCCGCGTCGGCATGCACGACCGGGCGCCGGAAGGCCAGCAGCAGCGCGCTCAGCGCGACCGCCCAGAACGCCAGCCCGCAGTACGTCTCCAGGAACCGCGCCACCGGGCCGACCGCGATCGGGTAGTCCGGCAGCAGGTCGTTGTAGGCGGGCGGCAGGAACTGCGCGGGCAGCCCGTTCAGCAGGCCGCGGAAGGTCGCCCCGGGCTCGAACTGGCCCGCGACGAGCACCCCGAGGCCCGCGTACGCGGCGGAGGCCGCCGCCGCGGCGCTCCCCAGGACGAGCGCCAGCCGGCGGACCGTCCGGCCCGGCAGCCGCAGCCGGAACCGCTGCCGGGTGGCCAGCAGCAGGGCGGTGGTGAGCAGCGGCAGCAGCAGCGCCTCGACGAAGTACTGGATCACGTCCCCGCTGACCGGCCCGGCGTCGTTGTACAGCCACACCAGCAGCGCCACCCAGAGCAGTTCGGTGACGACGGTGATCCGCCAGGCGAACCGCAGCCCGCGGCGCAGCCCCTCGGCCAGCACCAGCAGCAGCGCCGGGAACAGCGCGGCCATCAGCCGGCCGGGGGTGTCGAAGATCCGCTCGACGGCGTGCGCGCGGGCGCAGTCGTGCGCCGACATCGCGCAGAAGTCGGCGACCTCGTCCGGGCTGAGCCGGTGCGAGAAGTACAGCTCGGAGAAGGTGTTGAACGGCCCGGCCGCGTTGTCGTACAGCGAGGCGATCAGCGGGCCGAAGGCGGCGGCGACCAGGCAGAGCGCCACCAGCACCCGGGTCTCGGTGTGCGAGGAGCGGTGCGAGCGCAGGTGCAGCCGGCCGCGCGAGAGCAGCGCGCCCGCGCCCAGCCCGAGCAGCGCGGCGGCGCACCGCTGGACGCTCTGCAGGTGCCCGACGTACAGCATCATGACCAGCGGGACGAGCAGCACCAGCAGGTGCAGCCGGCGGCGCCAGAGCACGGTGAGCCGGTAGCCGAGCACCCCGGCCAGGCCGAACAGGCCGACGCCCGGGCCGATCGCGATCTGGTCCACCACCGAGTCGGTCCACTGCTCGCCGGCCCGGGAGCCGGCCGCGACCAGCCCGGTGCCGAGCAGGGTGCCCGCCAACTGCCCGCCGACCAGCACGACGAGGGTCCGCCGCCGCCCGAGCCGGCGCTCGGCGGCCGGGCCGACCAGGAGCAGCAGCACGCTGGTGAACACGTACGCGCCGGGCCCGGCGCACCAGAACATCGAGGTGAGCGGCGTCCACCAGCGGCCCTCGGCGAGCGTGGGCACCCCGACCCCGGCCCGGGCGAGCAGCCGCTCGGACGGACCGCCGGACAGGCTGCCGGTGGCCGCGCCGACGCCCCACAGGACGACCAGCAGGAGCATCGTCAGCGGCGCCGACCGCAGCTGCGTGCCGACCAGCCGGGCCGTCCGCCGGGCCCGCTGCGGCCGGGGCTCCGGCGTGCGGGTGACCGGGGCCCGGTCCCGCTCCCGCTCGCGTTGCCGCTCGCCGACCAGGGCGGGCGCCGTCTCGGCCCCGATCACCTGGTCAGTCCGGTCTGCTGGGCGAGCCACGGGATCTGCGCGGCGATGCCGGGGCGGAACACGACCCAGCCGTGCCCGCCCGGCATCAGGTCGAACCTGGCCTTCATCCCGGCCGCCTGGACGGCCTGGAAGACCTTCTCCATCTGCGGACGGAACTCGCCGTCGCTCTGGCCGACGACGATCGCCGCGTTGGTGTCGGGGAAGCGCTTGCGGGCCATCACCTGGAGCGGGTCGACGGCGTCGAACTTCGCCTCGTCCCCGCCGAAGGCGGCGTTCACGGTCTGCTCTCGGGTACCCAGGGTGGGTTCCTCCTGCCCGGACATGTCGAGGACGGTGCCGAAGAGGTCGGGGGCGTTGACGGCGAGCTGCAGCGCGCAGGTGCCGCCCATCGAGGCGCCGCCGACCGCCCAGGAGCCCCGCCCCTTGGCGGTCTGCAGGTTCTGGTTGATCCAGTTGGGGACGTCGACCGTCAGGTAGGTCTGCGTCTTGGCGATCTTCGAGTCCAGGCAGAGCGTGTTGTTCCAGGCCGAGCCCAGCTGATCGGGCATCACCACGATCGGCGCGAGGCCCCCGTGCTCGGCCGCGAAGGCGTCCAGCGCCTCGTTCACCTGCCCGCCGAGCACCCAGTCCCCCGGGTTGCCGGGCTGACCGGTGATCAGGACGACGACCGGCAGCAGCGGCCGCGGGTTGGCCTGGTAGGCGGGCGGCAGGTAGACGTACGCGTCGCGGGCCGCGAAGCCGGACTTCACGCCGCGGATCGGCACCACCGACACGGTGCCCTTGGCCGGCAGGTCTGCGGGCGGCGTCCAGACCTCGGAAAGCACCTTGTCGGGGGGCGCGCTCGCCGTCCTCGCGACCTTCGGGGCTATCTGCGCGTCGGTCGGGGTCAGCCAGGGCGCGAGCATGACCCGGCCGCTCGGGAACTGGCCGAAGCCGATGTTCACCTGCGAGGCCGCCATCAGCAGCACCAGCGAGCCCAGGCCGACCGCGAGCCCCCGACGCCGCCAGGACAGCCGGTGGAGCCGGTAGCCGACCAGGCAGAAGCCCAGCAGGGCGACGGCTATCCACCAGGTGACGTACCGGGGCGTGCCCTCCGGGAACGGGTGCCACCAGCCGTCGACAACGACGTCGAGCAGCAGGCTGAGCGCCGCGGCGGTGAGCAGCGCGGCCGGCAGCCGGAAGCGCCACCAGGAGCGGCCCCGGCCGACCGCGAGCGCGAGCAGCGCGCCCCAGCCCGCGGCGAGCACGGCGTACGGGATCGGGCCGTGGGTGAGCGGCCAGTCGATCGGGTTCCAGCGGGAGGCGAGCGTGATCGGGGTCATGCGGCTTTCCCCGGCCGGGTGGTGTCGGCCAGGAAGCCGTAGGCCACGACGTTGCCCTCGTAGCCGTGTTCCTCGCTGTACGCGCCGCCGCAGGTGATCACCCGCAGCTGCGCGTCGTCGGCCTGACGGTAGACCCGGTCGTCCGGGAAGTCCTTTCGGTCGTGCACTTCGATGGCGTACAGCTGGTAGACGGCGGTGGCGCCGTCCGCGCGGACGAACTCGATCCGGTCGCCGCGGTGGAGCGCTCCCAGGTGGTAGAAGACGGCCGGTCCGGTCTTGGTGTCCACGTGGCCCGCGATGATGGCCGTCCCGCGCTGCCCGGGAGTGGCCCCGTCGCGGTACCAGCCTGCCAGGTTCCGGTCGGTTACGGGCGGCGCCTGGAGGTGGCCGTCGGCGTCGAGCCCGAGGCCGGTGACGGGGGCGTCGAGCCGCACGGCGGGGATGCGGATCCGGGTCGGGGCGGACGGGCCGAGCGGCGGGATGACCGAGACCGGGGCGAACCCGGACAGGGCCTGCCCGGCCGCGGGCGCGGGCGGCGGCGCGCCCGTGCCGCCCCCGTGCAGCAGCCAGGCGCCGAGGACGATCGCGGCTCCGGCCGCGAGGGTGCCCGGCCACGGACTCCTGCTCTGCTGGGCGCCCACGGGCGCTCCCCTCTGCTGACGACTTCCCGGATCCTGGGAGTTTCCTGGGAACAATTCAACCGGACCGGACCCTAAGGCACGTCCATACGATGGTCGTACCAATCCCCCCCAATCGGCAGGGCCGGGGCCGCGCTCCCTGCGCCAAGTGGGCGTCCGGTCACGGAGCGCGAGCATCGGACCCCGCGCCCGGGCAGCCGTCGGATCGACCTCGCCTGACCATCGACGACGACCATTGCCGATCCGGTTGCATCGATCGGGCGATCACTTACGACCGTCCGTGGTGAATCACTGACCGAACGCGTTCGCGTGCCATGCTGACTCGGTCACGGGTTCTATCACTCCCTTGCTCGACCCCTCGTCCGACCGGACTTCCGCACGCCCGCACGCCATGCCCGCCGGGCGCGCCCTCCCGGCATGCCCGCACGCCTGCCGAACGCCTCCTGAACGGAGTGACCATGGACGCTCTCTCCCGTCGCACCCTATTGGCCGCCGGCGCGGCAACCGCCGCGACCCTGGCGGCCGGCTGCGGCAGCAACACCGCGGGCGGCGGGCAGGCGGCCGGTGCCGCCACCCCGGCCGACAGCAGCACCCCGACGCTGACCGCCATCCCGGCCCCGCCGGCCCCCAAGCCGCAGGTCGTCCTGATCGGCGACGGCTCCACCTCCGACACCGGCACCCAGCCCCACCAGCCCATCCCCGACCGGCTCAAGCCGGGCGAGCGCCCGCCGCAGTTCGTCGTCTTCTCCTGGGACGGCGCCGGCGAGCTCGACAACGGCCTGTTCGGCCGCTTCCGCCGGCTGGCGCAGGAGCACAACGCGTCGATGACCTTCTTCCTCAGCGGCCTCTACCTGCTGCCCGAGTCGAAGAAGGACCTGTACCTCCCACCCCAGCACAAGGTCGGCGCCTCCGACATCGGCTACCTCAGCGACCGGCACATCCGCGACACCCTGGAGAACCTGCACGCCGCCTGGCTGGAGGGCCACGAGATCGGCACCCACTTCAACGGCCACTTCTGCGGCGACACCGGCGTCGGCAAGTGGTCCCCGGAGGAGTGGGACAGCGAGATCCAGCAGGCCATGGACTTCGTGACCAACTGGCGGACCAACACCGGCTTCACCGACCTGCCGGCGCTGCCCTTCGACTACCGCAAGGAGCTGATCGGCAGCCGCACCCCCTGCCTGGAGGGCCGGCGCAACCTGCTGCCCACCGCCGTCAAGCGCGGCTGGCGCTACGACAGCAGTGGCAACGGCAGCCAGGTGTGGCCGCAGAAGATCCAGGGCGGCGCGCTGTGGGACCTGCCGCTGCAGTCCATCCCCTTCCCCGGGCACACCTTCCAGGTGCTGTCGATGGACTACAACATCATGTACAACCAGTGCGGCCCCAACACCAAGGCCGACCCCGCGCTCCACCCGGGCTTCCAGTCCCAGGCCCGCGACGCCTACCTCATGGGCTTCGACCGCACCTACACCACCAACCGGGCGCCGTACATCATCGGCAACCACTTCGAGGAGTGGAACGGCGGCATCTACATGAACGCCGTCGAGGAGGTGCTCAAGTCCATCGCGGGCAAGCCGGGGGTCCGGCTGGTCTCCTTCCGCCAGCTGGTCGACTGGCTGGACGCCCAGGACCCGGCGGTGCTGCGCAAGCTCCGGAGCCTCGCCCCCGGCCAGTCCCCGGCCGGCGGCTGGAAGAACTTCCTCGGCACCCCGGCGGCGGCGCCGGTGCCCTCCCCCGCCGCCCCCGCCATTGCCGCCGCCGGCTGACCGTCAGGCCCTGCGGACCCGGCCGGAGACCAGCGCCCCCAGCAGCGCCACCCCGGTCATCGTCAGGAAGATCACCGCGAACGCACCGGCCGAGCCGGTGCCCCCGGCGCCCTCGTGGGCGGCGGCCACCGAGCCGCCGCCCAGCGCCGAGAACAGCACCCCGGCGAGCCCGACCAGCAGCACGTTCCCCAGCGCGTCGCTCATCTGCAGCGAGGCCGAGTTGGCCCCGGCGTCCTCCGGCGCGGACAGCTTCATCATCAGCACGCTGATGCTCGCGACCGTCAGCCCCATCCCGATGCCGCCGACGGCCCAGGCCACCGCCGCCACCCAGGCCGGCACCGCCGGGACCAGCACCAGCGCCGCCCCCGCGATCGCCACCGCGGTCAGCACGAACCCGCCCCGGATCATCGCCTCGCGGTAGCGCTCGGCCCCCGGCCGCCCCTGCAGCCACGAGCCCAGCGCCCAGGACAGCCCGCCGCTGGTCAGCGTCAGCCCGGCCAGCGTCGGCGACAGGCCGCGCTGGGTGACCATCATCAGCGGGATGAACGCCTCCGTCGCGAAGAACGCCCCCGCGGCCACCCCGCGCAGCAGGATCACCGTCGGCAGCCCGCGCCCGGCCCGCAGCGTCCCGGTGGGCAGCAGGCCCAGCACGGCGGGCAGCAGCAGCGCCGCCCCGGCCACCGCCGGGAGTAGGCCGATCAGGTCCAGCCGCTGGCCCGCGTACTGCAGCAGGCCCGCGCCGAGCGCCGCCATCGCGGCCAGCACGGTCCGGCGACGGTCGAAGTCCGCGCCCTTGAGCACCGGGTGGTCCCTTTCGGAGCGGCGCAGCGCCGGGCCCATCACCGCCAGGGGCAGCAGGATCAGCACCGGGACGGTCAGGAACACCCAGCGCCAGCCCAGGTGCTGGGTCACGGCCCCGGAGACCACCGGGCCGACGATCGAGGGCAGTACCCAGGCCGCGGAGAAGGCCGCGAACACGGCCGGCCGCAGCCGCTCCGGATAGGCCCGGCCGACCACCACGTACAGCGCGACGATGACCAGCCCGCCGCCCAGGCCCTGGATCGCCCGGCCGGCCACGAAGAGCCACATGTCCGGCGCCGCCCCGGCCACCACCAGGCCCGCGCCGAACACCGCGATGCCGGTGAACAGCGGTTGCAGCGGGCCGCGCCGGTCGCACCACTGGCCGGAGACGACCAGCGCGAAGAGCGTGGTGGTGAAGTAGCCGGAGAAGGCGAAGGCGTACAGCCCGAGGCCGTCCAGCTGGCGGGCCGCCACCGGCATCGCGGTGTTGACGGCCGTCGCCTCGAAGGCGAGCAGCAGGACCACCGACACGATTCCCAGCGTCAGCGCGCGGTAGCGGCCGCCGAGGACCCCGCCGCCGGGGTCGTTCTCAAGGGGGATCGGACGGGAGTCGACCGAGGTGGGGGAGGCAGTGGTCATACGTAACATCGTAAGGGCCGTCTGCGTTCTTGACCCCTGACCGGAGTCGCTGATCGACTCGGCCGCAGGTCCTAGGACCAGAGCGTCAGTGCAGCACCTTCAGGCCGACCACGCCGGAGACGATCAGCATCAGGCAGCCGATCCGGGCCAGGGTCACCGGGCCCCCCAGGACGGCCATGCCGTAGAGCGCGGTGCCGACCGCGCCGATGCCGACCCAGACCGCGTAGCCGGTGCCGATCGGGATGGTGCGCATCGCGTAGGCCAGGCCGCCCATGCTCAGCAGCAGGGCGACACCGAAGACGAGGCTGGGGACGAGGCGGGTGAACCCCTTGGACGACTCCAGGGCCACCGCCCAGACGGTCTCCAGGACGCCCGAGATGATCAGGACGAGCCAAGCCATGACGGCCGGTACCTCCGCAGTCCACAGCGGCCGGATTGCCGCTGAACTGCGCCGTCTTGTCGTCACCGGGTACGACGCGCTCGTCCGGGGTGGCCGGATACCGGTCACCTGTCCTCGACCGTAGCACGAATGGCCGGACGAGTTGCCATACAGAATTTACAATCCGGCGTTGACGGCCCCTCATGAAATCCGCCACTATGAATTCACCGGCCCCGCCGGAGAGAGCAGGAACAAGAACAATTCAGTGGCCGTGTGCCCGAGTGGCTTAGGGAACCGTCTGCAAAGCGGTATACACGGGTTCGATTCCCGTCATGGCCTCCATGTGGAACAAGAATTGCCGGTCGGCGCAATGCCGACCGGCAATTCTTGTTCCGGATATTCCCCGGTCGGACCAGGCAGGCCCGTCAGCCCGCGACGGCGTCCTCGGGCCGGATCGGCAGCCGGCCCACCGGCAGCCCGGTGGCGGCTCGGACGGCGGCGGCGACGGCCGCCGGGGAGACCACCGCGGGCACGGCGCTGACCGCCTTGGCGCCGAAGGTGGCGACCACGTCCCGCTCCTCCAGCAGGGCCGCGATCCGCACCTCCGGGGTGTCCAGCGCGGTCGGCAGCCGGTAGCCGGTGAGCGAGGGGTTCTGCAGCACCCCGCCCTCGGTCCGCAGGTCCTCCAGCAGCGCCAGGCCGACGCCCTGGGCCACGCCCGCCTCGATCCGGTCCTCGATCTGCCGCGGGTTCAGCGCCCGGCCGACGTCCTGGGCGACGGTCATCTCGACCACCCGGACCGTGCCCAGCTCGATGTCCACGTCCACCACCGCGCGCATCGCGCAGAACGCGATGGAGACGAACGCGTCGCCCTGCCCGGACTCGTCCAGCGGCTCGGTGGGGTGCGGGCGGCACTGCGCGGTGGCCCAGAGCTCCTTGCCCTCCAGCGCCTCGGCGACCGGCATGCCGAGCACCCCGTCGTAGGAGGTGATCTTGCCGTCGGCGATCTGCAGCAGCTCCACCGACATCCCGAAGTTGGCGGCGATCGGCTGGAGCAGCTGGTGGCGGACCATCAGCGCGGCCCGCTCGACCGCGCCGCCGGAGACCCAGGTGTGCCGGCCGCGGGCGGAGGGCCCGGCGATCGACTGGTCGCTGTCGGCGGGCGCGATGTAGACCTCGCTGACGCCCAGCACGGACTGCACGATCTGCCGGGCCAGCGTGGCGAAGCCCTGGCCGGAGTCGACGGCCGCGCAGATCACCGTGGCGTGGTCGCCGCTGACCCGCACGGTCGCGGTGGAGACCTCGTCCTCGCCCTCGGCGCCGAGCATGTGCACCATGCCGACCGCGTAGCCGATCCCGCGCCGCACCGCGGCCGGGTCCCCGGCACCGCCGGGCCCGCCCGGCAGCAGCCACTCGGCGTCCGGGTCGTCCACCGGCAGCGCGGGCAGCGGTTCGGCGGCGACCGCCTCCAGCAGCGCAGCCACCGGCGCGGGGCAGGTGACGGCCTGTCCGGTGGGCAGCGGGTCGCCGGTGGCCATCGCGTTGCGGCGGCGGATCTCGACCGGGTCCACGCCCACCCGGGCGGCCAGCTGGTCCAGCTGCGACTCGTAGGCGAAGCAGGCCTGCAGCGCGCCCTCGCCGCGCATCTGCCCGGCCGGCGGGTTGTTGGTGCGCACCGCCCAGGCGTCCACGAAGACGTTCGGGCAGACGTACGGGCCGGCCGAGAAGGCCGTCGCGGCGGCCAGCGCCTCGGCCGAGACGTCCGCGTAGGCGCCGCCGTCCAGCAGGATCTGCGCCTCGACCTTGACCAACGTGCCCTCGGCGTCGGCGTGGTGGCGGTAGCGCAGGAGCGCGGGGTGGCGCGAGGTGTGGGTGTGGAAGGACTCCTCGCGGGTGAGGGTCATCTTCACCGGGCGGCCGGTGCGCAGCGCCAGCAGGGCCAGGGTGACCTGGAAGGACAGGTCCTCGCGGTCCGAGGTGGCGCCGGGCACGCCGGTGACCACCAGCCGGACCCGGTCCGGCTCCAGGCCCAGGCACGCGGCGGTGCGGTCGCGGTCGCCGTGCGGGTCGGTCGAGGACAGGTGCAGCTCGACGCCGCCGTCCGGGCGCGGCACCGCCAGCCCGGCCTCGGCGCCGAGCGGGGCCGGGTCCTGCCGGCCGACCTGGTACAGGCCCTCGACGACGATCTCGCCGACCGCCTCCGGGTCCCCGCAGCGCAGCGGCAGGTGGCGGAACAGGTTGCCGTCCGGGTGCAGCGGCGGGGCGGTGAAGGACTGCTCGGGGTCGGTGACGGCCTCCAGCGGCTCGTACTCGACGGCGATCAGGCCGACGGCGAGCCGCGCGGTGTCCGGGTGGTCGGCGGCCACGGCGGCGACCGGCTCGCCGTGGTGGCGCACCACGCCGGCGGCCAGCACCGGCCGGTCGGCGACGATCGGCCCGGCCGGGGCGCCGTCGGGGGTGCCGTCCGGACCGGGCGGCAGGTCGGCGGCGGTGACCACGGCGTGCACGCCGGGCAGGGCGAGCGCGGCGGAGGTGTCGATGCCCTTGATCCGGGCGTGCGGGTGCGGCGAGCGCAGCACCGCGCCCCAGAGCAGCCCCTCGGCCCACAGGTCGGCGGCGTACGGGTAGATGCCGAGCGCCTTGGGCAGGGCGTCACTGCGCAGCGGTGAACTGCCCAGTCCGAACGGCTCCGGTGCGCCGCCCTCGTCGCCGTCCTGCTGCGTTGCTGCGCCGATGTCGGTAGGCGACGTCATGATGCGTGGTCGTCCTCGGGGAGCCGGATGCCGTGGGCGGGGGTGGCGCCGTACGGGACACCGGCCGGGGCGCTGCCCTCGGCCGGGACGCCGTGCGGGGGCGTGGGGACGTACGGCGTGCCGTGCGCGGGGGTGCCGTCGAAGGCGGCGCCGTGGACCGGCGTGCCGTGGGCGGGGGTGGGCTCGTAGACCGGGGCGTCGTAGCCGCCGTCGTAGCCGGGCTGCTGCGGGTAGCCGTCCGGGTAGCCGGCGCCGGGCGGCAGGTAGGTGCCGTGTGCGGGGGTTGCCTGGTACGGCTGCTCGGGGTAGCCCTGCTGCGGGAAGTAGACCTGGTCCTCGGCCGCCTGGGCGGGGATGCCCTGGACCGGCGGGATGACGGCGGTGTCGTACACCCCGGTGTCGTAGCCGCCCTGGCCGTCGGCGCCGTAGGGCAGGCCGTGGCCGGTGCCGACGGTGGCCGGGATCTCCTCGGCGGGCGGCTGGGGAACGTGCTCGATCCAGGCGTCGGTGTAGACCGGCGGCTCGGCAACGGGCTCCTCGACCGGCGGCTCGGCCGGCGCCGCACCGGGCTGCTCGACGGGCTGCTCGGCAGCCGCCGCGGCGGTCTCCTCGGCGAGGGCGGCCTCCTCCGCCTCCTCGGCCTCCAGCGCGCGCGCGTCAGCGATGCTCTGGACGGCGGCCAGCACCCCGCGGTAGCCGGTGCAGCGGCAGAGGTTGCCGCAGAGCGCCTGCCGGGCCTCGACCTCGGTGGGCCGGTGGTTGCGCTGGAGCAGGTCGTGCACGGCCATCGCCATGCCGGGCGTGCAGTAGCCGCACTGCACCGCGCCGGACTCGGCCAGTGCCTGCTGCACGTCGCTCGCGCCGCCGGCCGCCGACAGGCCCTCGACGGTGTTGATCTCGCTGTCCGCGGCCAGCGCGGCGGGCACCAGGCAGCCGGCCACCAGTTGGCCGTCCACCTGCACCGAGCAGGCCCCGCACTCGCCCTGCTCGCAACCGTCCTTGGCGCCGGCCAGGCCGAGCCGCTCGCGCAGCACGTAGAGCAGGCTCTCGCCGATCCAGGCGTCGGTGACGGGCCGTTCGAACCCGTTGACCCGCAGGGTGTAGGAGGCGCAGGGGCGCAGCTCGCGGCTGACCTGCGGGGCGAGGCCGAGCGGGTCGGCGTCGAGGGTCTCGATGGGGTCTGTGCTCACTTCAGCGCCCTTCCCAGTGCCCGTCGGGCCAGCACCGACACGGTACGCCGTAGCCGAACGGAGGCCGCGCTCGGCCCCTCGGTCACGGCCTCCCAGGCGCCCTCGGCGCCGTAGCCGTCGGGGACGCAGGCGGCGGCCACGTACTCGCCGAAGGCGGCGGTCGCAGCGGGGTCGATCTCCCGGCTGCCGTCCCAGTCGATGCAGCCGGCCACCCAGGCCTCGGCCTCCAGCGGACGCAGCGGCACCGGCGCGACGGCGCCGACGGCGCAGCGCACGGCCCGCCGGGCGGGGTCGAGGACGAGGGCGACGGAGGCGGTGGCGCGGGCCGGGCCGCTGCGTCCGGTGGCCTTGAGGAAGACCTGCGGCGCGTGCAGCAGCGGGACCCGCACCCAGGTGAGCAGTTCGCCGGGGCGCACCGGGTCGAGGCCGGTGAGCAGGTGACTGACCGGTACCTCGCGGGTGGCGCCGGCCCGGGCGAGGGTGACGGTGGCCTCCAGGGCGGCGAGCACCGGGAGGGTGTCGCCGGCCGGGGCGGCGGTGACGATGTTTCCGCCGAGGGTGCCGACGTTGCGGACCTGCGGGGGGCCGGCGGTGCGGGCGGCGTCGGCGAGAGCCGGGATCAGCGCGGCGAAGTCGGGGCGGTCCATCCGGGCGTGGGTGAGCCCGGCGCCGAGGACGGCGGTGCCGCCGTCCTCGTAGCGCCAGCCGCGCAGTTCGGTGATCCGGCCGAGGCCGATCAGGGCGGCGGGGCGCAGCCGTCCGGCGTTGACGGCCTCCATCAGGTCGGTGGCGCCGGCCACGGGTACCGCGGCAGGGGCGGCGGCCAGCGCGTCGACGGCCTCGTCGAGCGAGGCCGGCAGCATGATCGTCCGGTTCACCTGGGTCCCACCGTGCTCCACTTGCTCATCGATCGCCTGCCGCCCGCGGCCGTGGTGTCCGCGTCGGCAGCCCGGCCTGGCCCGTAGGGTACGGGCGATCGGGCCGGGTTGGGCAACTCTGGCACACAATGCTCGATGATCATTTCGGGCCCGGTGAACGGGACTGCCCGATTGGGACGGATACCGGGCGGTATCTGCCCCCACCCGGGAGGAGCCGGGGCAGATGTTCATCTTTTCTTGACGTCGGATGACCACTCAGAAGTTCCCGTGCGCCCCCTGCGACTCAGCGGACCGGCGGCGGGCCGTCGAGCGGGCGCCCGGCCACACCGGGCCGGCGCTGCCAGGGGTGCGGTCCGTCGGCCGGGCGGTACTCGACGCCGAGCGCGTCCAGGACCTTCAGGTGCGCCGCCAGCCGGCGCTCGAAGCCCGCGAAGTCGCGCTCGGCCGGCTCGGCGGGCAGCTCGGACCAGGCGACCTCGGCGAACGCGGCGAGCCGCGGGAAGGCCCGGTAGTCGATGTCCCGGGCACTGTCCATGAACTCGCTCCACAGGTTGGCCTGGGTACCGATCACGTGCCGGGCGGCGGTCTCGTCCAGCTGCTCCGGCACCGGCTCGAAGCGGTACACGTCCTCCAGTGTCCGGACGAACCCGACCGGGATCGGCTCGTCCGGGCCGTCCGCCTGCCGGTGGTCCAGGTAGACGTGCTGCTCGGGGCACATCACCACGTCGTGCCCGGCCCGCGCGGCGGCGATCCCGCCGCCGTAGCCGCGCCAGGACGAGACGGCCGCGCCCGGGGCGAGGCCGCCCTCCAGGATCTCGTCCCAGCCGATCAGCCGCCGGCCGCGCTCGGCGAGCCAGGTGTCGAAGTGCCGGATCACCCAGCTCTGCAGCTCGTCCTCGTTGGCCAGGCCGAGCTCGCGGATCCGCGCCTGGGCGGCGGCGCTGTCCTTCCACTGCTCCTTGGGGCACTCGTCGCCGCCGAGGTGGATGAACTCGGACGGGAAGAGCTCCAGGACCTCCTCCAGCACGCCCTCGAAGAAGCGGACGGTGTCCTCGGAGACGTTGAGCACGTTGTGGCTCACGCCCCAGTCGGTCCAGACGCCGAGCGCGGCGGTGTCCACCACGTCGGTGTTGCCGAGCTCGGGGTAGGCGGCGACGGCGGCCTGGGTGTGGCCGGGCAGGTCGATCTCGGGCACGACGGTGACCCCGCGCGCGGCCGCGTACGCGACGATCTCGCGCAGGTCGTCCTGGGTGTAGAAACCGCCGTGCGGGCGGTCGTCGCGACGCCCGGCGGCCCGGTAGCCGACCATCGAGCGCTCCCGCCAGGCGCCGCGCGCGGTCAGGTCCGGGTAGCGCTTGATCTCCACCCGCCAGCCCTGGTCGTCGGTCAGGTGCAGGTGGAGCACGTTGAGCTTGTGCGCGGCCAACAGGTCGACGAAGCGCAGCACGTCCGACTTGGGCAGGAAGTGCCGGGCGACGTCGAGCAGGGCGCCGCGCCAGCCGAACCGCGGCGCGTCCGAGACGTCCGCGCCGGGCAGCACCCAGCCGGTACGACGCAGCGGGGAACGGCGGAACGCGTCCGGGCCGAGCAGCTGCCGGAGCGTCTGCGCGCCCCACAGCGCGCCGGCCGGGCCGCCGGCGGCGACCACGACGTGGCCGGGGCGCACCGTGAGCCGGTACGCCTCGGCGGCCGGCGTGTCGTCGTGGACCAGTTCGATGCCCGCCCCCGGCCCGCCCGGGCCGAGCGGGAGCCCGGTCGCGGCGGACAGCGAGGCGCGCAGCCAGCGCTCGGCGTCGGCCAGCGCGGGCGGGGCGGTCAGCGTGGTGGCGTCGTCGAGGACGAAGTCCTCACCCGGGCGGCGAACGGCACTCGAAGGTGCGGGAATGAGGTCCATTCCGACATCCTGCCCACGCCCGGAACGATTGGCATAGACCACTGCGGAGACGCAGCCCTGTGCAGAACGAGTCGGTGCAGCAGAGCGCCGCGGACTACTTGTTGTCGTCCCCGCCCTGCGGCTTGCCGATGCCGTCGTAGATCTCCTTGCACATCGGGCAGACCGGGTACTTCTTCGGGTCGCGCCCGGGCACCCACACCTTGCCGCACAGCGCCACCACGGGCGATCCGGAGAGCGCGCTCTCCATGATCTTGTCCTTCTGGACGTAGTGCGCGAAGCGCTCGTGGTCGCCGTCCCCGTTGGACACCTGCGGGACGGGCTCGACCAGGGTGCCGGTGCCGAGGCCTCGCTCGGGCTCAAGAGTGCTCATAGGTGCCAAGTCTATGGGCGCCCCGGGAAACCGGGCCAGTGTCGCACCGGCGGCCCGTCCGTCAGTTCAGCGTCGGGTCGTCCGGGTAGGTCGCCAGCAGCGCCAGCGGGCCGCGCTGGCGGCGCAGCACCGAGCGCCACAGCCGCTCCGGTTCGGGGCTGGAGATGTCCCCGGGCTCGCAGTCCACCAGGTACCAGGCGCCGCTCTCGATCTCCACCTCCAGCTGCCCGGGCGACCAGCCCGCGTACCCGGCGAAGATCCGCAGCGCGCCCAGCTCGCCGGCCAGCACCTCGGGCGGCGCCTCCAGGTCCACCAGGCCGATCGCGCCGTGCACCCGCCGCCAGCCGAGCGGCTCCCCGGCGCCCGGCTCCCCCGGGGCCACCGCGAGGCCGAGCGCCGAGTCCAGCGCCACCGGCCCGCCCTGGAACACCACGGCCGGCTGCCCGACCAGCCGGCCCCAGCCGTCCAGTACGCTGCCCACCTCGACCGGCGTCGGCCGGTTGAGCACGACCCCGAGCGCTCCCTCGGCGTCGTGGTCGAGCAGGAGCACTACCGCCCGCGCGAAGTTCGGATCGGTGAGCACGGGCGTCGCGACGAGCAGACGGCCGGTGTGGGACCGGCCTCCGTGCGAATGGGCCGCCGTCATGCCACACATGATCCCGCAGAACGGCCGGGCGCGGACACCGCAACACACGAAACCTCGCCACGCCGGAGAAGCACCCGTACGGGCGTATCGGAAGGGCGCCCGACCGGCCCGAGAGAGCACCATCACGTGAGAGGCTCACGGGAACCGCCGGGACGCCTACTACCATCTACGGATGGTGGACGCCCTTACACGGTGCCGACTCGGTGACGCCGGGGGCCCGAACGCGCCCGTACGACCGGTCCACCACCGGCTCTCTCCCGGAGCCCTTCCCCTTTTCCTCTGGCACCCCGGATTGCGAGAACGATGACCGACGACGTCCTGCTGGTCCACGGCGGAAACCCGCTCGAAGGCGAGATCCGCGTCCGCGGTGCGAAGAACCTGGTCCCCAAGGCCATGGTCGCCGCCCTGCTCGGCCAGGGCCCCAGCAGACTGCGCAACGTCCCGGACATCCGCGACGTCAAGGTGGTGCGCGGCCTGCTCCAGCTGCACGGGGTGACCGTGCGCACCGGCGACGAGGACGGCGAGCTGATCCTCGACCCGTCGCACGTGGAGAGCGCCAACGTCGCCGACATCGACGCGCACGCCGGCTCCTCGCGCATCCCGATCCTGTTCTGCGGCCCGCTGCTGCACCGCCTCGGCCACGCCTTCATCCCGGGCCTCGGCGGCTGCGACATCGGCGGCCGCCCGGTCGACTTCCACTTCGAGGTGCTGCGCCAGTTCGGCGCCACCATCGAGAAGCACCCGCAGGGCACCTACCTGGTCGCCCCGCAGCGCCTGCGCGGCACCAGGATCGAGCTGCCCTACCCCTCGGTCGGCGCGACCGAGCAGGTGCTGCTCACCGCCGTCCTCGCCGAGGGCGTCACCGAGCTGCGCAACGCGGCCATCGAGCCGGAGATCGTCGACCTGATCTGCGTGCTGCAGAAGATGGGCGCGATCATCACGCTGGGCACCGACCGGACCATCCTGATCACCGGTGTGGACGAGCTGGGCGGCTACACCCACCGCGCCCTGTCGGACCGGCTGGAGGCCGCCTCCTGGGCCTGTGCGGCGCTCGCGACCAAGGGCGACATCTACGTCCGCGGCGCCCGCCAGCTGGAGATGATGACCTTCCTCAACACCTTCCGGAAGGTCGGCGGCGCCTTCGAGGTGGACGACGAGGGCATCCGCTTCTGGCACCCGGGCGGCGAGCTCAAGGCGATCGCCCTGGAGACCGACGTGCACCCGGGCTTCCAGACCGACTGGCAGCAGCCGCTGGTGGTCGCGCTGACCCAGGCGACCGGCCTGTCCATCGTCCACGAGACGGTGTACGAGTCGCGGCTCGGCTTCACCGGCGCCCTCAACCAGATGGGCGCCCACATCCAGCTCTACCGCGAGTGCCTGGGCGCCACCCCGTGCCGCTTCGGCGCGCGCAACTTCCTGCACTCCGCGGTCGTCTCCGGCCCGTCCAAGCTGATGGGCTCCGAGCTGGTCATCCCGGACCTGCGCGGCGGCTTCTCGTACCTGATCGCGGCACTGGCGGCCGAGGGCACCTCGACCGTGCACGGCATCGACCTGATCAACCGCGGCTACGAGAACTTCATGGACAAGCTGCGCGACCTCGGCGCCCACGTCGAGCTGCCCAGCGAGCAGCTGGTCGACGCCTGACCTGCCTGACCGGTCATACGGCGAGAGGCCGGGCTCCCCGTGCGGGGAGCCCGGCCTCTCGGGCGTTCAAGGGGTGACTCAGGCGCCCTTGGCGGCTTCCTTCAGCTTGGAGCCGGCGCTCACCTTGGCGCTGTAGCCGGCCGCGATCTGGATCGGCTCGCCGGTCTGCGGGTTGCGCGCGGTGCGGGCAGCGCGGTGGGTGCGCTCGAAGGTCAGGAAACCGGGGATGGTGACCTTCTCGTCGCCCTTGGCGACGACCTCGCCGACGATCTCGGCGAAGGCGGCCAGAACGGCGTCGGCGTCCTTGCGGGTCACCTCGGCGCGCTCGGACAGCGCGGCCACCAGCTCACTGCGGTTCATGTGTACTCCTGTGGTCTGTTCGCTTGCGGTGTGCGGGGGCCCATCGGTGCTCCCACCGGGGGGCACCCGGATGGGCCGCAGGTCCGCACACTGTGCTCATGCAGGCAATGCGTGGTCGCAGGCCGGGTCCGTACCCGATACCGCGCGCCGGTGCCGTCGAAGGCCCGCCCGCCTGCCTGGATACGAATCCTGCCCCGACCGGCCCCGAGAAAGCCAATCGGGCCCCGGCCTCGCCACCCGAACACAGCCCGCCCGTTGGAGGTGTGACGCTCCGTCGGCTCCGGCGGACCGGGCGCAGGCGGCGGTCGGGACGACGCGCCGGAAGACCAGGGGGACGTTCCGTACTTGTCGGACACGCCTGCCCCGTGCAGGGCTACCGTACGCCCTAGGCACGACAAGCCCAAACACGCCCCTCGCCCTTGTGTCGCAAGGGTTCGGGGCGAACTTGGGCGGGTAAGGGCGCTATTCGGTCATTTGACCGATCCGCGCCACGGCCGCGGACTCCGCCGTCAGAGCTTGACGGTGGGGAAGGACGCCGTGTCGAGGGTGCCGACGATGCCCGGGGTCGGACGGGCCGGGACGGGGGCCTCCTGGGCACCCGCCAGGGCCGCCTCGCGCACCGCGGCGGCCACCGTCTTGGCCACGTCCTTGTGGAAGACGCTCGGGATGATGTAGTTGGCGTTCCGCTCGTCGTCGCCGACGGTGGTGGCCAGCGCCCGGGCGGCGGCGATCATCATCTCGGTGTTGACCGTGCGGCTCTGGGCGTCCAGCAGGCCACGGAAGACGCCCGGGAAGACCAGCACGTTGTTGATCTGGTTCGGGAAGTCGCTGCGGCCGGTGGCCACCACGGCGGCGGTCTGCCGGGCGATGGCCGGGTCGACCTCCGGGTCCGGGTTGGCCAGCGCGAAGACGATCGCGTTGTCGGCCATGGTGGCCAGGTCGTCGCCGTCCAGGACGTTCGGGGCCGAGACGCCGATGAACACGTCCGCGTCCGCCACGGCCTCCTTGAGGCTGCCGGTGCGGCCCGAGCGGTTGGTGTGCTCGGCGATCCAGCGCAGGCTGTCGTTGAGGTCGTCCCGGCCCCGGTGGACCACGCCGCGCACGTCCGCCACGGTGGCGTGCTCGACGCCGGCGGCCAGCAGCAGCTTCAGGATCGCGGTACCGGCGGCGCCGGCGCCCGACATCACCACGCGGATGTCGCCGATCTCCTTGCCGACCACCTTCAGCGCGTTGGTGAGGGCGGCCAGCACCACGATCGCGGTGCCGTGCTGGTCGTCGTGGAAGACCGGGATGTCCAGGGCCTCGCGCAGCCGGGCCTCGATCTCGAAGCAGCGCGGCGCGGAGATGTCCTCCAGGTTGATGCCGGCGAAGCCGGGGGCGATCGCCCTGACGATGGCCACGATCTCGTCGGTGTCCTGGGTGTCCAGGCAGATCGGCCAGGCGTCGATGCCGGCGAAGCGCTTGAAGAGGGCCGCCTTGCCCTCCATGACGGGCAGCGCGGCGGCCGGGCCGATGTTGCCC
>NZ_JAHTKP010000129.1 GCF_019192735.1 Kitasatospora aureofaciens | reverse complement strand
CCGTGATCATCGGCTCGATCAACGCCCACTGCTCATCCGATAAGTCGCTCGGATACGCCCGTCTTTCCATGCGCCGCAGAACATCACCCGAACCCCGACTGGCACGCCAGTACGGCTGGCGTTCACATGAACGAGCGATCACGAACCGAGAGAAAAGGGACTTAACGTCCACTCATAGCGCCTCGGACGGACCGCCTCCGCGTCCTCGAAGCGGGCCCGGACCGCGATCGTCACCCAGAACCGCGCGGTCTGCTGCTGCACGACGACCGCCAGGCGGTGCTGGTCCAGGTTCTCCATGTCGACCGGATCGTGGGTGATCATCAGGTCGTAGCTGTAGTGCGGGTCTTCAGCGTTGACCCGCTCGGCGAGGGCGGTGAGCGTCGCAGTGGCGTCGGCCGCCTCCAGGACCTCTGCGTCGTGGGCGGAGGTGGTGTGCAGGCGCAGGAGCTTCGTGAGGTCGGAGACAGCGCTCTCGACCCTCTCCCGGCCGCCGTGCAGGTAGTAGTCGATGACCTGCGGGTATGTGGCGGCAAGGCCGTCGACGAAGTTGAGGCCCCGCCAGGTGGGTGTCACTCCTGGGGGAGCGGACAGGCCCTCCAGGACGTCGAGATCATCACGTTCGACGAGCTCTACCAGCGGGCGTGTTTCATCGTCGAGGACCGCTGAGCCTGGTTGGCGTATGAGCATCGGGTCTAGCTCCATCGCGTGGGCATTGCGGCGGACAAGTCGCCGCCCCCGGTTCAGAATGCGTGGACGATCGGCGTTTCGACTTGACGTGCGACGTGTTCCGGCGGCTGGAAGCTACGGTTGATCCGGCAGCTCGCGGTAGCACAGTCGGCGGCTGCGAGAATTTGGCGCTGGACGGCTGCGGACGCGGAGTGCGCGGGCCGTACGCTCACTCACTGGAGCAGTCCTGGCGACGCGCTGGGCACGGTGCTGGGCAAGACCGAGCTGGTGGATCAAGGCCTCGGACCCATTGATCACGACCAAATGCGTGCCCTAGCCTCCGCGTTTCGCTTGGGGTTGGCTGAGTCGGGTTGATGACGTTGGCAGTGGTCCGAGGTCGAGTTCGGGTGCTGAGCATGCCGAGTGCCCGACGCGGTGGCCGGTCTCTCCAAGGTCCTCGGGTCGTGGGCGGGCATGGTGGTCGCCTCGGTTCAGGTGATGGGCCGGGGCAGGGCCTGCAGTCGGGTGAAGGCGGTCGCGAGATCGTGGCGCCAGGGCCAGGTGGCGGCGATCCGCAGGTGCAGTCGGCGGGCGCCGCGGGTGATGCGCGCGGCGGCGTGCAGCAGCCGGTAGCGGAGCTTCTTCGGCTCGGCCGCAGCCAACTCTCCCTCCAGTAGGAGGGATTGAGTCCAGGCGAGCAGATCGATGGCGGTCAGGGACAGCTCCAGCCACGCGGCGTTGATGGCGAAGTGACGCGAGGGGAACCGGCCGAATCCGGTGGTCTTGCCGCAGCGGATCCGGTCTTCGACACGAGCGTGCGCGCGGTGGCGGACCTCCAGCAGTTGCAGGGAGCCATGGCCGTAGGGGGTGTCGGTGAGGAAGACCTGGTGGCGCATGCCCTCGTCCTGGTCGAACAGGGACAGCTGGGCGCCGGGGTGCGGGCGTTCGCGGCGGACGATGATCCGGGTGCCCCCGGGCAGGCCTGACAGGTCTGCCAGGCCGGTCAGTTCGGCGACCTCGGCGCCGTCGCGCAGGGAGCCGTCCTGTTCGAGGGCGGGATGCCAAACCTGGTCGGGCAGGTGGCGGATCGCCAGACGGACCGGCTCGGTGATGGACCATCCGACGGAGAACGACGCTCGGACGCCGCGCGAGCGCAGGGCGCGGATGTGGGCCAGGAAAGCCTTGGCGGAGCCGGCACTGTCGGCGCGGATGAGGATCTCGGTGCCGTGGCGGTGGGCGTCGGGTATCTGGGCGAGCGCGGCATCGAGCACGGCGATGTGGTCGGCGGCGGTGTTGGCCGCGGCGTTGCCCGGCCTCAGCATGCCTGCCAGGGCCTCGCCGGTGTTGTCGAGGAAGCAAAGCAGCGGGTGGTAACCGAAGCCGTGCTTGTAGGTCGACGCGGCGTTTTCCTTCTGGGAATGGCAGGTGACCAGGGTGGCATCGATGTCCAGGACCAGGCCTGGCAGTTCGCGTCCCCCTGCGTGAGAAGCGGGGACGCCGTCGCGAGTCTCGCAGGCCTGGAGCCAGGCGATCTCGCGGGCGGTGGCGCGGGCCGCGCGAACGGCTGCGAGCGCGGCCGGGTCGATGCCGGCCAGCAGCCGCCAGGCGGTCGGGGTGGAGGCCACCGATCCGAAGACTTCGGGCTGGTCGCGCAGCAGGGCCAGGTCTGCGATCGCCTCGCCGCCGTCGGCGAGCATCACCGCCAGATCGGCGGCGATCCGGCCCGGCTCGTGGCCGGTGCCGCGGGGACGAAGCCGGCGCAGGGCATCGCTGAAGGCGCGAGTGAGACCGGTGGCGTCGGCGAGATCGGCCAGCAGTCGCGACCCGGCGTGGCTGACCACGCCACGCCCGTCGGTGGAGACGACGAGCCGGGGACGAGACCCGGTAGTGTGCACGTAGAAAGTGCCTTCCTGCTGGGCTGACGGAGACCTTAGACAAGCCTCATCCTCCCAGTTCAGAAGGCACTTTCGCGTTCTCGCTCATGATCCGGACGTAGTCCCAAGTGAAACGCGCAGGCTAGGCAGTGTCCTGGCGATCAGTTGAGTCGTTGATACGACTATGGGGAGTAGGACTGATCTGACGGATGCCCAGTGGGAGCGCCTGGAGCCGCTCCTGCCGGTGAGTAACGGGCGTTGTGGCAGGTGGCGGGACCATCGCCAGGTCGTGAACGGGGTGCTGTACCGAATACGCACGGGCGTGCAGTGGCGCGATCTGCCGGAGCGGTATGGACCGTGGAAGACGGTGCACGAGCGGCATCGCCGCTGGTCTGCGGACGGAACGTGGGAGATGCTCCTGCGGCGGATCCAGGCCGAGGCGGACGCGGCCGGTGAGATCGACTGGGACGTATCGGTCGACTCGACGTCCGTGCGCGCGCACCACCACGCCGCCGGCGCCCGGCATGCTCCGCCGCCCGCCGTCAAAGGGGGCTTCGCCCAGGCGGTCAAAGCCGCTCGGGTTCGGGCGGAACTGATCGACCGGCTGGCGGAGGTGGTGCGGGAGGCGAGGCGCTCGGCCGCTCGCGCGGCGGGTTCACGACCAAGATCCACCTGAGTGCGGACGGCCGCTGCCGGGTGCTCTCGCTGGTCGTCACGCCCGGGCAGTGCGCCGACTGCACCCAGTTCGAGGCGGTCATGAACAAGATCCGCGTGCCGAGGCTGACCTGCGGCAGGCCGCGCACCAGGCCGGACAGCGTCAGCGCGGACAAGGGCTACAGCAACCGCCGAACCCGCCGCTATCTGCGCAGACGCGGAATCCGGCATGTCATCCCCGAGAAGCGCGACCAGGCAGCCGGCCGGGCCCGACGCGGCAGCGCCGGGGGTCGGCCGCCCGGCTTCGACAAGGATCGCTACAAGAAGCGCAACACCGTCGAGCGGGCGATCAACAAGCTGAAAACCTTCCGCGCGGTTGGTGAGGTCGACTCGGGGCGCCCTGCTGGTGTTTCCACCCAGTGGGTTTCCCCGAGCCGCCTCCCGAACCCGGCGTGCCCGTCTCCGGGCACCGGGCTCTCCACAAGTCCCGTTTAGGGGTGGCTCAGATTCTCATGCCGCAGTGGGCCACGGGGTCGGGATGATCGTTCCCCGGTATCGGTATCTGGTTGTGCTTACCTTCGCCGGATTGAACAGTTCTCCCTCCTCCGTGGTGGGCCACCAGCCGCCGTCGCAGAAGCGGCGGCGGAGCTGCTTCCATGTGATCCCGGGGTGCTTGCGCCGTATCCATCGGACTACCCGCATCCACGTGTAGTGGCCGAGGTAGCAGAGGGCGACGTTCGAAACCCCTGGACGGAAGTACGCGCACCAGCCCCGCAGCACCTGGTTCAGCCGGTGCAGCAGGGCGGTCAGCGGCAAGCCGACGTTCTGTCGACTGGTCAGTTCCTTCACCTTGGCCGTCACGGAGTGAACTGACTTCCGTGCCGGGTAGGTGTAGATGTACTGCCCGTCGGTGCCCCGCTTCCGGTGGCGCTGGATGCGCCACCCAAGGAAGTCGAAGCCCTCGTCGATGTGGGTGATCCTCGTCTTCTCCACCGACAGGCGAAGACCCATCGGTTTCAGCACCTCTGCGACGTCCCCTCGCAGTTCCTCGGCCTGCTCACGGCTGCCGGAGACGAGTACGAGGAAGTCGTCCGCGTACCGGACCAGCCGGTAGTTGGGCAATCCTCGCCGCCGTCTGCGGCGCCGTTCTTCGGAGGTAGCGCCTGCTCCTCCGGGGGCCTGGGCGATGTGCTCGTCCAGGACCGAGAGTGCGATGTTGGCCAACAGGGGCGAGAGGATCCCGCCCTGCGGGGTTCCGGTGCGTGTGTCGGTGAGGGCTCCGTCCCGGGACAGGATCCCGGACTTGAGAAACGCCTTCACCAAGGCCAGGATCCGCTTGTCCCCGATCCGATTCCGGACCCGGTCCATAAGAGCCGTGTGCGAGATCTCGTCGAAGCACGCCGTAATGTCGCCCTCCACCACCCACTCGTAGGAGTGACTGGTCAAGTAGCGAGTCTCGGCGACAGCGTCCTGCGCCCGGCGGTTCGGGCGGAATCCGTACGAGTACGGAAGGAAATCCGCTTCGAACACCGGCTCCAGCACCAGCTTCAAGGATGCCTGGACCACCCGGTCCGCCACGGTCGGAATACCGAGACGACGGAGTTTGCCGTTCGCCTTCGGAATCATCCGCTCGCGTACTGGAACCGGCCGGAAGCTGCCGTCTCTCAACTGAGATCGCAGCCCGTCGAGGAAGGCCTCGACTCCCTGCCCGGCCTCGATGGAGCGCGCGGTCTTCCCGTCCACTCCGGCCGTGCGGGCACCCTTGTTCCCCCGGACCCGATCCCATGCCATCAGAAGGAAGGCGGGGTCGGTCACAAGGTTGAACAGATCGTCGAACCTGCGATGAGGACCATCGTTTGCCCAACGGTGCAGCTTGGTCTGGATCTTCAGTACCCGCAGCTCCGCCCCGAACAGGGCGGACTCCAGCTCGTCGGTGTTCACCGGCGACAACCTCCTGACATTCCAGGGTCCTTACTGCCGACTTGCTGGCCCCCTTCCCCATGTGGCCGGCTTTCCCGGCCTCCGAGTACTACGGAGCCTCCGCCCTGTCCGACGGCCTTCAGCCGGCGATGGACCTGCCCTCGGCCGGACTGGAGGCCCGGCGCGGAGGGCGACCGCGGACAGTTCCCACGTTCACCACGGAGTCGATCGACGGGTGAGGTGCCCAGCTCTACCCCGGCAGCATCGCCACACCTACGCCGCAGACATTCGGCGTGGCCTCCCCACCGATAGGTAGATTCGGCTTCGGAGTCGACCGTCGGATCGCCGACGGTCGTGCACTGCGTCCGGCCCAGATCCGCCAGGTTGGAGCCGGTGTCGAAATTACGGGGCGTCAAGCACTGGTTCCTCGCGTACACCTTCCCGTCTCGCTAGGGAGCGTATTTGGTCGTGATCAAGGAGCAGTTTTGGTGAGGTCCTTGATCCAGATCATTGCGCCGCGGAGGTGGAGGCCGGCGAGGTAGCTGCCGGGTGTCTTGTCGTAGCGAGTGGCGATGCC
>NZ_JAHTKP010000128.1 GCF_019192735.1 Kitasatospora aureofaciens | reverse complement strand
CAACTCCGCCGCACCCAACACCGCCAGGAGCCCACCGCGGACACCTGACCGGACCGGCAACCTGGCCCACAGCTCCTTCCAGCCGTACGGCCGCCCGCCGCAGAGGCCAGACAGGGGGACGGCCTCGCGCCGCACGCTCCGGCCGTCGCCCCGTACGGCAACACCGCAGCGCGGCACAAGACGTGGCGGCTGGAGGGCGCGGCCGGGCTCGACCCCGCCAGCCAGGTGCTCGGGATGGTCCGCTCAGAGAGGGCGCCGACACCGCCCGGGGCGCCGGTGCCTTCGGCTCGCCCGCTGTGCCCTTCGCCTCTGCGGCCGGGGCCGTCAGCGGTCCCACCCCGACACCCGGACCAGCCGTCACGGCACCCGCTCAAGGCTCAGCAACTCCTTGGTGCGGGGACGTAGGGCGCCAAGCCAGGCGGCCACTTGGGCCTGCGGTGGTTCTCAGGAATCGGAGTAGCTGAGGTCCCCGACCGTCCAGCTGCTGACGTCCTCAATGGCGATGCGGTACATGCCTCCGGTGTGGGGCAGCCCGAAATCGCCCTGCAGGATCTTCGCCCGGTGGAGATGCAGATGGGTGGGCCGTGCGGGCGGGCCGTCGGCGGGCGGGGCGAAGAGAGCGGCGAACGGCTTCAGGCGCTCCGAGGCCTGGAGGACCTCTGCCACCCGCTCCAACCACAGGGTCACCGGCGCGAGCCTGCCGGTGATCACGGCTCCGGGGACTACCACGGTCAGGGACATCTGATTACTGTGCTCGGACTCGACCATCGCGGCGATGTCGACGAGCAGCCCGTCAGGGTTCGACATGCCCCCCAGAATAGGACACGGCCTCCGCGGCGCCCACGGGCCCGGGGCAGCGGCCATGGCGGCCACGGGCCTTGCGCCAGCTGCACGGCCGGGCGCTACGCGGCAGCGACCTGACACGCCGATCGGCTGCGCCGCGGTACAGGGCAGGTGGCAGCAGCCGTGAGGGCCGGGGCATCGCCCGGATCGCGCGGGCCGGCGGTGGCGAGCAGGTCGGCCCCGAAGGCGGTGACGGTGAAGCTCGCGGAGCCGAGGACCTCCGCCAGCCGCCAGCGCCGGCATCAGCGCGCCGCGGATACCGCGGAACTCGGTGCGCCCGGCGGCGTCGGCGGGATGCGGGCAGGCGTGGAGGGTCGGTCCGATCAGGTCCTGGCCCGGGCTCCATCCCAGCACCAGGCCGATCCCCGGACGCTGCCGGGCGAAGAGCCCGGCAGCCTGGGGCGGTGCCGGCTCAAACCCTCGGCGGGAGAGCACTGCACAGACGGACTCAAACAGATGTTTGTCATCCACGCGCAGGGTTTATCGCCTGCCCAGCCCGCGCCCGCCCATCAATGACGACTCGTCACATTCCGTTCCGGCCATTGCCGGTGAGGCTACGGGGCCGGAGCGTCGGGTTCCCGCTCGACCCGGCCGGGGTGCGCGTCCCCTGGACGGTGCGCCGACGCGACGGGCCGGGGGCCTCCCGCAGGGTCCACACCATGCGCGGCGCACTCGGCGGAGAACCGCGTGCGTCCTGGGTCAGAGTTTGAACATCGCGGTGTAGGGCTGGGTGATGCGTTCCCGCCGCGATCCGAAGTCGACGAGTACCGCGATGCCGCTGTCGCCTTCGACGCCGATGGCCCGGCCGAGGCCGTAGGTGTCGTGGGTGACGCGGTCGCCGACGGCGAAGTGCTTGCGCGGAGCTTCGGCCGGGGGCTTGAAGGGGCTGGTGGGCAGGACGCGGCGGACTGCTGCAGATTTCGTCATTCCCTGCAGTATGCGCCGAAAATCGCGGGAGCGGGTCTTCTCGGTGCACTCGATTTCGGAGCTACGACAGGAATTTCGCGCAAGCCGTCCAGTGCGCCCCCGGATGGCGCCGGTGGGCGTGGTGCGTTGCTTTCGCGGGTCTGTCGCGGCGGGGGCGGGTGCTCAGCTCCCGCGCGACTCGCCCTCCTGGGGGAGCGAGTGGTCGACGCCCAGGAGGCGGGATCCATGCCCAACCGGGCCGCCATGCATGCGTGTTGACGGGCCTGTCGCCCCGCGCCCGGCGGCCCCGGGGAAGGGGCCCTGCAGGACCGGGGGTGGAATATCCGCCCGCAGCGGGCCTGGGCCTGCTAGAGTCGTTTTAGTTGCAGTAGTGGTTCCCATGAACTTTGTGTGCGCCTGCTGGTGTTTCGCAGGCGCCTTTTTGTTTCCCGGCTCTTCCCCGGGTGGGTGCTCATCGCGGCGACTCGAAGCGCGCGCTGTGCGGGCTTCGGACAGCCCCTTGAAGGAGATTTCTTTATGGCTAATGGCACTGTGAAGTGGTTCAACGCGGAAAAGGGCTTCGGCTTCATCGAGCAGGAGGGTGGCGGCCCGGACGTCTTCGCCCACTACTCGAACATCAACGCCAACGGCTTCCGTGAGCTGCTCGAGGGCCAGAAGGTCGAGTTCGACGTCACGCAGGGCCAGAAGGGCCCGCAGGCCGAGAACATTCGTCCGCTGTAGTTCTTCTGCCACGGCACCCGCCTAGCAGCGAGGGGCCCGCACCGCGTACATGATGCCCGGTGCGGGCCCCTCGGCATTGCGCCACGACGCGCTTCCCCGGCCGTTTCTGGCCCCCTGGCTCCGCCACCGGCGGCCATCCCCACGCGAGACGCACAGCGCCGCGTCCGGATCGGCGCCCTGCCGTGACAGCTCACGGTTCGAGGTCGTTCGCTCCCACCCCTTTCGGTGAGCGCCGACCGCAGGTGACGTGCCGCACGGTTCCACCGTCCACGCCCCGCGCTCCACACTTTCGGCCCGTTCCTTGCGACCTCCTGCCGGCGCCTCGCGCTGCGGAGCTTCCTCGCGACGTGCCGCCCCAGGAAGGTCTCACATGAACCGCTCCAGTCGCTCCTCGTACCAGAACGCCAACTCCCGCTCCTCGGCCTCCTCCCGCTCCGGCGGCAGCTCCTTCTACGGAGACCGGCCCGCCCGCGGCCGTAGCGCCCGCCAGAGTTCCTCCCCGCAGGGCGAGTTCGCGATGCCGGTGAGCACCACCCCGGCGCTCCCGGCCGTCGAAGCGTTCGACGAACTGGACATGCCCAAGGCCCTGCTCTCCACCCTGACCCGCCAGGGCGTCACTGCACCGTTCCCGATCCAGGCCGCGACGCTCCCGAACTCGCTGGCCGGCCGGGACGTCCTCGGACGAGGCCGCACCGGCTCCGGCAAGACCATCGCGTTCGGCCTCGCCGTGCTGGCCCGCACCGCCGGCCGGCGCGCCGAACCGCGCCGCCCGCTGGCCCTCGTCCTGGTCCCCACCCGCGAGCTCGCGCAACAGGTGACCGACGCCCTCACCCCGTTCGCCCACGCGCTGCGGCTGCGGATGGCGGCCGTGGTGGGCGGCATGTCGATCGGGCGTCAGGCCAAAGCTTTGAATCACGGGGCGGAGGTCGTAGTGGCCACCCCCGGCCGGCTCAAGGACCTGATCCAGCGCGGCGACTGCCAGCTGGACGGCGTCGGCATCACCGTGCTCGACGAGGCCGACCAGATGGCCGACATGGGCTTCCTGCCGCAGGTCACCGAACTCCTCGACCAGGTCGCCGAGGGCTGCCAGACGATGTTGTTCTCCGCCACCCTGGACCGCAACGTCGACCGCCTGGTGCGGCGCTTCCTCAAGGACCCGGTCACGCACTCCGTGGACCCGTCCGCGGGAGCGGTCAGCACCATGGAGCACCACGTGCTGCACGTGCAGAACTACGACAAGAACGCCACGATCGCCCACATCGCCTCCCGTGACGGCGGGGTGATCATGTTCACCGACACCAAGCACGGAGCGGACCGCCTGGTGGAGGACCTGCTCACCAACGGGGTGAAGGCCGCGGCCCTGCACGGCGGCAAGTCCCAGCCGCAGCGCACCCGCACCCTGGAGCAGTTCCGCACCGGCCAGGTCACCGCCCTGATCGCCACCAACGTCGCCGCCCGCGGCATCCACGTCGACGGCCTCGACCTGGTCGTCAACCTCGACCCGCCGACAGACCACAAGGACTACCTGCACCGCGGCGGGCGCACCGCCCGGGCCGGCGAGTCCGGCACCGTCGTCACGTTGGTGCTGCCCAACCAGCGCCGCGAGATGGCCCGCCTGATGACCACCGCCGCGATCACGCCCGTCACCACCAGGGTCACCGCCGGCGACGAGGACCTGGCCCGCATCACCGGCGCCCGCGTGCCCACCGGTATCCCCACCGTGATCGCCGCCCCCGCCGTCGAACGCCCCCGCCGTAGCCCGTCCACGAGCCGCAGCCGCCGCAGCCGCCCCGCCCACGCGGCCGTCGCAGGCCGCGACAACCAGGGCTCCTCCGGCCGCCGCCGGGCACCGAGGCGCGTCGCCCTCGCCGCCTAGGAGGCAGGTGTGGGCCTGGACCGCCGCTGCGGTCCAGGCCCACACGACTCACCAGCGCGAAACAAGAGTCCCGGCCCGCTCCGGCGGACCCCGCCGGCCCTCCCACACCCGATGCCCCGACCACCGCCGGCCCCGGCGGAACCGACACCAAGGAGTCCGCCCATGACCCTCACCCTCGAACACCCCGCGACCACCGCCACGGTCGGCGACCTCATGAGACACCCCGAGCTGCAGATCAGCGACGACGTCATGGTCGACATGGCGATCGACATCCTGCACAGCTCCGGCGCCGACCACCTCCTGGTCCGCGACGACGACGGCCGCTGCGCGGGTCTGCTGACCCGCCTGCACCTCGCCCCGTTCCAGACCCGCACCCGGTCCACCGAGCGCACCCCGGTGCGCGACATCGTCCTCGACCAGGCCCCGTTCGCCACCGCCGACATGCCCGCCACCACCGCAGCCGCCGCCATGCGCGCCCGCGGCCTGGGCACGTGGCCGGTGGTCGACCCCGACGGCCACGCCATCGGCCTGCTCAGCTTCTAGGCCAGCTCTGCCGGCGCCGACGCGCCCGCAGTCGGCTGCCCAGGGCGCCGTCCATGGCGGCGTTCAACATTGGGCCGCTGTCCTGGTCCGGGTCACCCATCGCGTCGAGCACCAGGTCGCCGGTTCCCGGTCGCAGGCGGATATCGAGGGCAGGGGGGACGGACTCCGCGGGGACGGCCACCGAGTACTCCTCGCGGCCCCGGTCTCGGGCGGGCCGTAGTGCGCCCGCAAAGCGGGCGACTTGCCTGACGGCCCGCAGGCGGCGGCGCAACCCCACCGTAGCGGCCGGGCGACCGCGCGGACCGTCCGCTCAGCGCAGGCGAACCGCCAGCGGCAGGCGCGGTCAAGGACCGGGCAAGGAAACACAGTTGTGCACTGAGCGCGGCCTGAACGATCCGGTCCCGAGGGGGCCGGTGCATCCGACAAGCGAGCGTGCGGAAGTGGCGTCGGCATCCCTTCCTCGGTCACCTCTCGCGCGGCGCGGGCGGTCGCGGAGTGGTCATCGGGGGTGCGACCGAGGCGGCGGGAGCGTGGGCTCGGTCCGGTCGACGGGAAGTAGGCCGGGCCCGGGGCAGAACGGTAGTGGATGAACCCCTGCTGTGTACTTCAACGGGGCGGCGTGCCGTCGTGCCGGGCGGCCTGGAACCGGTCCGCGCCAGTGAGACAGGGTGCCGGGCAGCCTGGCCGGTGGAACGGTCGGCCGGCGATCGGGGGCTGAGGGGTAATCGTGTCCGGGGCGGCCTGCGGTGAGCGCCCGTCGCTCACCGCGGACCGGTCTCGTCGGCCTGGCAGGCGGGTCAGGTGTCGGCGGCGGACTCCTGCCCGCGCGGGGAACAGCGAAGCTC
>NZ_JAHTKP010000127.1 GCF_019192735.1 Kitasatospora aureofaciens | reverse complement strand
CAGACTTCTCCTGCAACGGGACTCCCGGTGATCGTCTTGCTCAGCACAAGTTGATCTATCAGGACGTCCCGTTGCGTCATTCAGCAGGGCTTGACGTGCAGCTCAAGACCCAAACGCAACGGCGTTGACTTCACGTTCACCCTCCCCCGTCCCCGGCCGCGCACCCGCACCACCGGGCGCGCGCCGCGCGGCGCCCACGTGCGTCCCTTGGGCGGACTCAGGCCCTGTCCCGTCTCGTCCTCGAAGCAGACGTAGGCGCCCAGGTCCGCCGCGGTGCTTTTACCTGCGGCCACACCTCCTCTTTCCACACCTCGATGGCGGCCTCGTCCCGCTCGACCGCCCGGCGCACCGGCACCTGACACGTCCAGCCGTGCCGCCGCAGCAGCTTCCACACCCCCTGCACCGTGTACCCCACATGGAACATCCGGCCGATCAGCAGCTTGATCCGCTTCAGCGTCCACCGCTGGTCGTCCTCGAAACCATGCACCAGCGGCCCCCGCTTCAACTCCGCTTCCAGCCGCTCCCACTGCTCACGCGACAGCCGCTCGACCGACACCGGCCCCTTCGAGCGCAACGCCTCCACTCCGCCCGTCCGCCAGTCACGCCGCCACTGACGCACCGACCGCTCACCGACCCTCAGGTCCCGGGCGATCTCCCCAGTCGCATCCCCACGCTCGAACCGCTCGGCAGCTTCCAGCCTCAACCGTTCACGAGCCGCCTGCGCCTCGGGCGTGTACCCA
This sequence comes from Kitasatospora aureofaciens, assembly GCF_019192735.1. Lineage (GTDB taxonomy): Bacteria > Actinomycetota > Actinomycetes > Streptomycetales > Streptomycetaceae > Kitasatospora > Kitasatospora aureofaciens_A. The sequence continues at coordinate 5,897 of NZ_JAHTKP010000127.1, read as the reverse complement.
CCCGCCTGCGCATACCTCACCACCACGGCATACCGCAGGGATCAAGGACCGTCACCACCTCAGGCGACTACGAGTTCAAGCTGAGTACTCAACTTGATTGTGTGATGTCGGGAGCCGTTCGCCTGACAGCGGCGGGCCGGCCTCGGCCAGCAACACGCTGAAGCCTGGCTCTTCCATCATCCCCCGAGTGAATGGAGGCTGGACCCTGCCAGCTCGTCGAGATCTGAACGCCCCGCGCAACCCTGCCGCCACCCTGTTATTATTGTTTTGCTGACGGTTTCATTGTCGCGGCCATACCGAGATAATCCCAAGCCGCCCGCTCATAATAGATCGATGCCAAGGAGCCGAGATTATGAGTGAGCAACGATCGAACCCCGATGCCCGGACCGCTGCCCTTCCTGATTCCCGATTGGTCGAATCCGCCCCCGCTGAATTACGTGGCCAGGAGAAGGAACACCAGCGGCCGATGCCGCAGGCGCTCGCGACCATCTCACTCGACGCTGACCAGAACCCGACCGGTGTGGCGGTGGATCCGGAAGGCAACCTTGTCTATGTGGCGAGTTCTAACCTCGGCAATACTACGAACGTTCTCTGGGTGATCGACGGAGTCACCAATAGGGTCCTCTCTAGCTTCGCTGTCGGCGCCAGCCCCCTCGGCGTGGCAGTGCTCAGGGGATTTTACGAGGCTCGACCTCACACTTTTCTGTCAGTCAACCATGTCTTTGTGGCGTGCAGTGCCGACGACACGCTCTGGGTCTTCGACTTCAGCAACACCTCTGTCAGTAGTGCAGGGCAGTCAGTAAGTCTTGGCGCGGGCAGCCAGCCGCGCTTCGTCGCCGTGGATTGGAGCGGGCGCGACCCGAGCATCTATGTAACCAACTACAACGCCGGCACTGTGGCAGTGATTGACGGCCTGAACCCTTATGCAGGAGTCAAAGCCACCATCACAGTGCCTCCCATGAACCCTCCCCCTACGGGTCCCGCCCCGTGGGCCAATCCGCACGGAATCGCGGTCAACCCGACCACCGGTCGTATCTATGTAGGCGACCAACAGGACGGCGGGCTGTTTGAATTCGACCGCGCAACCCACTCTGTCGTGGCGAAACACAGCTTCTCGAAGATCGAGTTTCTGTCCGGGCTGGCTGCGAACTTCACCACTGGTCGCATCTACGCAGGCAGGTCCAGTGCACCCTTCACGACCTCCAGGATCTATATGACGGACGGAACCAGAGGTCCGGGTGGCCAACTCAATCTTCAGCCCATAACGGTCGAGGCAAGTATTACTCAAGTTGCGGTTAATGTCAGAACCAACCGCATCTACGCGACTGACGGCTTGCGCCGAGTCGTGGTGATCGATGGGACCACAAACAATGTGCTTGGCAACGCGCCGGTTGGACCTGATCCCTTGGGTATAGCGGTGAATGATCGGACCAATCGAGTCTATGTGGCCAATTCCACCAGTAACACGGTGTCCGTGCTCGCGGGCTGAATCAGTTATTCAACTGCCGAAAATTCTGACCAAGGCCGGGGCAGCACGGTCAGTCCGCCTTCCTGCGCGTACCTCGCGATCCTGCTGGGCCGAAATATGCTTAGAACAGGTTAATTATCTGCGACTCCTCAAATGGTCTAACCCTCTAGGGTCTAGCTTAGAGAATTCCAACCGCCCGGTACGATTCATCAATTACAGAATGAACCTTGCTCAAGATCTCCTGGTGATCCTCTAGGCGAGTGAAGGCGGCATCTTTCAGTACCGTTCGTGAACCATCAAATTTGGCGAATGGCCAGAGGGAAATCATGGCTTCCGCCAAGATGAATATCCAATCCTCGACGTCAAGCTCCGGTGCGGCATCCAGTGGGCCAGGTTCATCAGAGGGCGGTAAGTGAGTTGACGCCCGTTTTGCCGTTTCGGTTGGGGCAAGCGGCCTGGTCGCGGGCTCGCGGGGCGGCTATGGCCGGGGCCGGGTGAACAACCCCTGCTCGGCCTCAGCCAGGATCCCGCGCTCGACCAGCCGCTTGAGCTTCAGGCGGACGTTGTTGACGTTGTTGGGCGCGATCTCCATGTCCACCGCCTCGCACACCGCCCGCGCCCGCAACGGTGCGTCGGCTGCGGCGAACACCGCCATGACCTGCTGGTAGGCCGGATGGTCCGGCAGCTTCGCGGTCGGCGGCGCGGGCGGCCGCGGATCGAGCAGCTCCAGCAGCGTCTTGCGGGTGATCCGGATCTCCTCGGCGGCCTTGTCGAACCCGTCCAGCAGCGCGGTCAGCTCCGCGATCTTCTCCCGGGCCACCTCGGCCTGCGCGGCGATCTCCCGCTCCCGCTCCTCCAGCCGCGCCAGCACCGCCCCCAAGGTCAGCTCCCCGCCGGTCATGCGCCGCGCCAGGTGGGGGCGGAGGTCCCGGTGAGCATCCTCGACATCCGGTCGCTTATGGCCCAGTACACCCTCGACTGTCCCCGAAGCCGTTCGGATCGCCCGTCACGTGACCGCGATCCGAACGGCTTTCTTGCAGGCCGGGAGGCGAGATGGGTCGTTGACCAGGCACTACAGGTCCGAGTGGCTCTCACTCAACCTGTCGAAGACACGCCGACGCTGTCGAATACTTTCTTCACTTACTCAAGAGGCGGCGCGTTGCGCCGCCGGTCGCCCATGGCGCACGGCCGGGCTGCGGCCTGACGGCCGGTCCCGGCCGGCGCCAGGCCGACCACGACCAGCGTGCCCTCACCACAAGCAGTCGGCGCCCGGCCGCACCGTCGCGGACACCGAGTCAGACCCCGCTGCCGGAGTCGTCCGGGTCCCTGGCCGTCATCCGGTCCAGCACCGCCCGAAGCTTCCGGGCCCCGGACGGCGTGCCCTTAAGGAAGACCACGCCCTGTCCGTCATCGGACCACCCCGCCTGAGCCCGGACAAGATCCACGCCCTGAAGTCCGAGAGCGGCCAGCACGGTGTTCAGGTCGACGGCCGCAGCTCTCGCCTCAAGCCACGGCGCCTCGTAGTTCACGCCCTCCAGCTTCGGCCCGCCGCCGAGAAAGGTCTCCCCGTCTTCCCCGGAGCCATCGTCACTTTCCCCGTCCGACATACCACCCCCGTGCCGATCAGCACCGACCACCACACCAGCGATACCACACCCCGACGACAGCAGCCGGGCGCCGCGCGGCACCGCAAGCACGACAGCCCCCGTGCCGTGGTGGCCGGGGGCTGCCGAGCGGATGTCGCTGGTGGGAGCGCCTGAGGGCCCGCCGTCGAGGGCCGCCAGATTACTCTCTGTTGCCGATCACCGCCAGGGTTTCGGTCACGATGGGCGGCACGGCCCAGCAGTCCAGAGCCCGGTACCGCCGGACCCCGTCCCACCACGGCCGGGGATCATTCTTCGCCCGGGGCTCGTACCTCACCGAGCAGTAGGCGCTGCCCAGCAGCGTCCACCCTTCCCGCTCACACCGCCGCAGGCCCTTGGTGTTCCCCCGCCGGGTGCCGTTCGGCAGGTCCTTGACGAACGCCCGGGACATCACCGCACCTCCGGAATGCCGTGCGCACCGGGGTAGGTGTAGCCGGGATCCGGCAGACCATCGCACGCGGCCCGCAGCGCCTCCCGCCGCTCGAACTGCCGTTGCATCTCCTCCAGGTCCGTCCACCTCTCGGCGACGGGTGAAAACTGACCGCTGAACGGCGGATGAATCGGGACCCACCGGAGCAAATCCGACCCTTCTTGCGATCGTCTGATCATCCTGATCCCCATCGAGGGTCAGGAGGAGAGGGTGATTCACGTGGAGGACTGGGCTGAGATTCGCAGGCTGAGCCGGGCCGAGCAGATGCCGATCCGGGCGATCGCCCGGCACTTGGGCATCTCGAAGAACACGGTGAAGCGGGCGCTGGCCAGCGACCGGCCGCCGGTCTACCAGCGCCCGTTGAAAGGCTCGGCGGTGGACGCGGCGGAGCCCGCGATCCGGGAGTTGCTGAAGCAGACCCCGACGATGCCGGCGACGGTGATCGCCGAGCGGATCGGGTGGGAGCGCGGACTGACGATCCTCAAGGAGCGGGTGCGCGAGCTGCGGCCGGCGTATCTGCCGGTCGATCCGGTCTCGCGGACGGTCTACCGGCCAGGGGAGCTCGCGCAGTGCGACCTGTGGTTCCCGGCGGTGGACATCCCGCTGGGCTACGGCCAGTCGGGTCGGCCGCCGGTGCTGGTCATCGTCTCGGGCTACTCGCGGATGATCACCGCGCGGATGCTGCCCTCGCGGCAGACCGGCGACCTGATCGACGGGCACTGGCGCCTGCTCGCCGACGGCTGGGGAGCCGTTCCCAAGACACTCGTCTGGGACAACGAGGCCGGGGTCGGAAAGGGCAGGCTGACCAGTGAGTTCGCCGCGTTCGCCGGACTGCTCGCCGTCAGAGTGATCTTGTGTCGGCCCCGCGATCCGGAAGCGAAGGGCCTGGTCGAGCGCGCCAACGGCTACCTGGAGACCAGCTTCCTACCCGGACGGGTCTTCACCGGCCCCGACGACTTCAACAACCAGCTGACCGCCTGGCTGCAGATCGCCAACCGGCGCCAGCACCGCTCGATCGACGCCCGGCCGGTGGACCGCTGGGAGGCGGACCGCGCCGCGATGTTGCCCGTCCCGCCCGTCTCACCCCCACACTGGTGGCGTTTTCACACCCGCATCGGCCGCGACCACTACGTCCGCGTCGACACCAACGACTACTCCGTTCACCCGCGCGCGATCGGGCGGACGGTGATGGTCCGGGCGGACAACGAAGAAGTCACCGTCACCTGCGGCAACGACATCGTGGCCCGCCACACCCGCTGCTGGGCCAGACACCAGAGCCTGACCGACCCCGAGCACGCCGCCGCGGCCGACCTCCTGCGCTGCGAGGTCATCCACCAGCAGGCCGCCGCGCGGGCGGCCACCGCCCGCGCCGCACTCCTGGCCCCCGACAGCCTCGGCATCGAGGTCGAACAACGCGAACTGGACACCTACGACCGCATGTTCACCCTCATCGAGGGCGGCGCCGGGAAGGAGGACACCTGATGGCCCGCACCACCGCAACCTCCAGCACCGCCAGCGCCGATGCGGCCAAGCCCGACGGCCAGACGGCCCGCACGGGTCGGCAGACCGCCGCCGACCTGGCCTTCTGCGCCCGCGCGATGAAGGCACCCGCGCTGCTGGACGCCGCCGAACGGCTGGCCGAACGCGCCCATGCCGAGTCCTGGACCCACCTCGATACCTGGTCGCCTGTCTCCAGCGCGAGGTCTCCGCCCGCGACAGCCACGGCGGCGAGGGCCGCATCCGCGCGGCCCGGTTTCCCGCGATCAAGACCATCGAGGAGCTGGATCTCACCCATCTGCGTGGTCTGACGCGCCAACAACTCGCGCATCTGGGAACATTGGACTTCATAGTGGCCAAGGAGAACGCCGTTTTCCTGGGACCGCCGGGCACCGGCAAGACACACGTCGCCACCGGGCTCGCTGTCAGGGCCTGCCAGGCAGGCCACCGGGTCGCGTTCGCCACCGCCGCCCAGTGGGTCGACCGCCTGGCCGCCGCCCACCACAGCGGCCGGCTTCAGGACGAACTGGTCAAGCTCGGCCGCTACCCGCTGATCGTGATCGACGAAGTGGGCTACATCCCGTTCGAGGCCGAGGCCGCGAACCTGTTCTTCCAGCTCATCTCGAACAGATACGAAAGGGCCAGCGTGATCGTCACCTCGAACAAGCCCTTCGGACGCTGGGGAGAGACCTTCGGCGACGAGACCGTCGCCGCCGCCATGATCGACCGCCTGGTCATGTCCCGTGAAGTGGTGTAGTGGTCGTTTGCCAACGGTCATGCGGTGGGTGGTAGTTGGTCGCGAGCCTGCTCGCCAGGGTAGAGCTGGTCCATGCTGCCCTCAGGCAGATAGCGGCGGGGG
>NZ_JAHTKP010000126.1 GCF_019192735.1 Kitasatospora aureofaciens | reverse complement strand
GCCCCTGTCGGACACATCCGACAGGGGCCGCCTCATGTATAGAGCTACTTGTTGACGACTGTCAGCGGCAGCATCTTCTTGCCCGTGGGGCCGATTTGGATGTGCGTATCCATCTGAGGCTATATGGAGACACGTCTAAAACCGTCGAGGGGGTCACCGACATGGCGAAGCGCACCCGTACGGCCCGCGCCGCACAGCAGAAGGCGTACACGGTCGAGGCCGAATGGACCGCCGCAGATCTGGCGCTGCTGGAAGAGCTGAGGAGAGCTGAGGCCGCCCTTCCTACGGATGCGCCCCGGGCACTGCTCTCAGTCCGGCTGTCCGTGCTCACGGAAGACACCACCTCCCCCGTCCGCCAGGAGCTCGACCTTCGTCGCGAGGCCCTGAACCGGGGATGTCGCGTGGTCGGCGTCGCCAGCGACCTCAACGTGTCGGCCACGAAGGTGCCGCCGTGGAAGCGGAAACAGCTGGGCGACTGGCTGAACAACCGGGTGCCGGAGTTCGACGTGTTGCTGTTCTGGAAGCTCGACCGGTTCATCCGTCGACTGTCCGACCTGAACACGATGATCGACTGGGCGTTGAAGTGCGGGAAGAACCTGGTCTCCAAGCACGACTCGATCGACCTGACCACGGTCGTCGGGAAGATCATGGTCACGCTGATCGGCGGCATCGCGGAGATCGAGGCCAGCAACACGAGCACGCGCGTCGCGAGCCTCTGGGACTACGCGAAAACCCAGTCCGCCTGGCTGGTCGGCAAGCCTGCCTTCGGATACACCACCGAGGAGGACGAGAGCGGGAACGTCGTCCTTGTTATTGAGGCCGACGCGCACAAGGCTCTGCACTGGTGCCGCCGCATGGCCCGTCGAGGCGTCTCCGCCACCCGCATGGTCAAGCTGCTGAAGCGCGCGGGTCTTGCCAGCGACGGCCTCACGGCCACGACCCTACTGCGCCAGCTCCGCAATCCCGCGCTGATGGGCTACCGAGTAGAGGAGGAGAAGAAGGGCGGCGCCCGCCGGTCCAAGCTCGTCCTGGACAAGGCCGGGAAGCCCATCAGGGTCGCAGAGGCCGTCTTCGCCGACGAGGAGTTCCACGAACTCCAAGCGGACCTCGACAAGCGCAGCAAGAACCAGCCTCAACGCCGGCCCGGCGGTGCCACGAAGTTCCTCGGGGTCTTCGTCTGCTTCGACTGCAAGACCAACATGGTTGAGCAGCGGAACCGCGTCAAGGATCGGGTGTACGAGTACCTGCGGTGCCAGGGATGCAAGGGCGGAGGCTTGGGCGCCCCCAACCCCGAGGTGATCAACGCCAAACTCGTCCTCGATGTGCTGTCAGTGCTCGGTGACGAGCCCGTGCAGGTGCGCGAATACGCACGGGGCGCAGAGGCCCGCGCCCAGGTGGCCCAGCTTGAGGAGTCCATCGCCTACTACATGAAGGAGCTGGAGCCCGGCGGCCGGTACGCGAAGACCCGGTTCACCCGCGAACAGGCGGAGGAGACGCTGGACAAGCTGATCACCGAACTCGGGGAGATCGACCCCGAGACCACCGAAGACCGGTGGGTGAACGTGGCCAACGGGAAGACGTTCCGGCAGCAGTGGGAGGAAGGCGGCATCGAGGCGATGGCCTCAGACCTCCTGCGGGTGGGCGTCCGCTGCGAGGTCACCCGCACCAAGGTCAAAGGTCAGCGGGCACCCGCGATCAAGCTGCGACTCAAGATCCCCAAGGACTACCGCGACCGCCTGATCGTCAAGGAAGACGACTTCGCAGGCAAGCTCTGACGCGAGCAGCCGACAGGCGGCAGCCCCCGGTCATCAAGGCCGGGGGCTGCCGTCGTCAGTGCTTAGCGGGGTCGTACGGCTCCTCATTGCCATCGTCGTCCACGATGACGATCTCGCTCCTGATGATCGGCGCCTTCTCCTGCCCCGAAATCCCGGCCCGCTCGACACGGCCTCTCGGCACAGGTGCCGCGCTGGTCACCGCGTCCCACCGGGCCGCTCGGAGCGCTCCACGTCTTCGCGGGCGATCTCCCGATTGGTGGCGAGATCTTCGGCGATGCCCGCTGCGATGAGTGCTTCGGCGACCGTGTGGCCGGTCCCGGCGAAGCGCCAGGCACTTTCGGTAGTGGTGTCGGCGCCCCAGTCGGCGTACAGGTCTCGGACGCCGGCGAGGGTGCGCGCGTGTTCGGCGCGGTCGGTCCGGAGTCGTCCGTACGTGGTGGAGTAGACGCGGGTCTTGGTGAGGCAGTGGCCCCGGTAGCCGAGCATGTGAGCCCAGGCACGCAGGCGCAGGTGTTGCAGTTCGGGCAGTTCGCCGAGTCCCCAGGCGGTGGCGATGAGGGCCCGGATGTGGGGCGTGACGCGTAGCGCTCGGATCTCTGCCAGGTCCGTGATGCGGCGGTCGACGGCGCCGGCGGTTTCAGCGCTCTTGCTCGTGTACTTGGCGACGTAGGCGGCGACCGCGTCGTCAGTGAGTCGTCCGCCGTCCCCATTGGTAAGAGGGTGGGCGTCGAGCTGGGTGCCGAAGCTGAGTCGTCCGTCGCCGTACGCGGCCGATTCGGGGCGCGGCAGGGCCACGGCGGCAGCGGCTGAGTGCACGGTTTCCAGGAGGAGATCCGCCGTTGCCCAGGGCGGGGGCGGGGAGGCCGGCCCGTCGGGGCCGTCGAGGCGGATGACGGCGTGGAAGTGGACGGCGCCGCGCTTTTGGTACTCGGCGACCTTGGCGGTCGAGATCCGGATCAGCTTGCGGATGGCCGTGCGGCCGACGCCGGTCCGGGCGGCGATGTGGTGGTAGAGGTTGTCGCGGAAGGCCTTCCACAGGGCGGGGGCCATGGCGTTCCACAGGATGTGGCCGGGATAGTCGTAGCAGTCGGCGCAGAGCGGCTGTCCGATGAGCGGGTCCGTGTCGGGGTGGGTTCGGCCGCAGCCGTGGCGCCTGCCGTGTTCGCAGTGTCGGCGGCGGGCGGGGTGGCAGGTGCCAGCGCGGTGGACCGGGCCGAACGACGGCGCCGTGAGAGTGACGAACAGGCGCGGGTGCGTTCGGACTGTGTCGGGGATGCCTTTGCCGCCGATGAGGCCGGAGCGGACGAGGTGGAAGGTGTCGCCGCTGTGCTCGCGCGAGCAGGACGGGCAGCGGGTGGCGCGGCGGTTGCGGCAGCGGACGGCGAGCCGGCCGCCGGGTTCGGTGGCGGTCGAGTAGTACCGCAGGACTTCACCGGTGTCGGCGTCGAGGGTGGTGGTGTGGCCGGTGAGGTAGACGGGTTCGGCGCAGCCGCCGGTGGCGTGGATCTGTTCGAGCCAGCGGTTCAGGTCCGGCATCTCGCCGAGGCGGACCAAGTCTCGTTCTATGGAGGGTAGTTGGCGCAGCCGCGCCTCCCGGGAGAGGTAGGCGCGGCGTGCGGTGGGGTTGGTGTACGGGTTGGTGCCAGCGGTCATGGTGGGTGTCTCCAGGGCCAGGGTTCGCCGGGCCCCGGCCGGGCCAGGTTGTGCGTGGCGCGGCCGGGGGTGGCGTTGGGGCGGGTGGAGGGGGTCCGGCGGATCGGGGTTGGGCCGCCGGTGGGGGTTGGGTGGGTTGGCACGGTGATCACTCGCTTTCAGGTGGTGGTGTGGGTGAGGCCTTGGACGATCCAGGTCACGGCGTAGACGATCGGGTCGGTCCAGCCGATGCGGTCGAGGTAGATGGCGAGCACGCCGACCAACAGGACCTGCCAGAAGCGCAGTTCGCCGGAGCGGACCAGGAGGAAGGTGGCGAGGGCCAGGAAGGCGATCAGGATGAGGGCGGCGCCGTTGCTCATCAGAGGTAAACCCCTTCGGTCGGCTCGTCGACGTGGAGGCCGGGCCAGGTCGGGGCGAGGCGGGCGTACTTCCGCGCGGCACGGCGGGCCTGGTCGGGGGTGACGTGGATCGAGCGGGCGCGGAGCCACTGGCCGTCGGTGTCGGCGGTGATGGCGACGCCCTGTTCGGCGAGGGTGATGCGCTGGGCTGCGGCCAGGGCGTCCTTGTTGAGGTCGCCGAGCGCCATCTCCGCCGTGCCCGCGTCGCTCACCCGATGGCAGATGCGGCCGGCCAGCTGCGCCCGCAGGGCGGTGACCCCGGGGCCGAGGTCGGAGCCGACCCGCTGTCCGGCGATGACCAGGTGGATGCCGAGGGCGGCGCCGAGCTGGGACAGGCGCAGGAGGTTCGTGGAGATCTCCCCGACCTCCGCCTTGTCCTCGCGCGTCGCCATCAGGTACAGCTCGGCCACCTCATCGACGATCACGACGACGGGCAGCTTGCGGAGCTTGGCCGGCAGGTCCCAGATCGACCGGGCCCCGACCGAACGACACAACTGCATACGCGCCTCGGTCTCCGCCACCAGCTCCGCGAGCAGCCGGGCAGCTTCCGCCCGGGTGGACGCCAGCGCCGACAACCGGTCCTCGAACAGCGACAGCTCCATGCCGCCCTTGAGATCGATGCCGAACAGGGCGACGCGCTGCGGAGCGAGTTCCCTCACCAGGGAGGCGATGAGGGTGGACTTGCCGGACCGCGTGGCACCGACGATCAGCCAGTGCGGCGCGCGCCGGAAGTCGATCACCCAGGCCCGGCCGTCCTCCAGCAGCCCGACCACCGCCCGCAGCACCCGCTGTTTCAGCTGGTACGGCACGACCGGTGCGCGGAGCGGGTCCCAGGCGAGCGCGGACAGGATGACGAACCCGCGTTCGTCGGAGAACAGCCTCACCGCGTGGACCCGCCAGGCGTGTGTCAGCGCTTCCACGGCGGACAGGAAGTGGTCCGGGACCTGCCCGGGGTGCAGACGCACGGCCACGTCCAGGCCGCCGCGCCGCAGCTTCGGCACACCCAGGCGAGGCGGGACCGGCTTGAGCGGGTCACCGCGGACCACCAGGTCGCCGAGCAGCGCCCGCCCGGGCCGCTTGGCCACCGCGAGCCCGAGGTTCGTGGTCAGCCGCCGCCAGGTGAGACGGACCCTGATCACGGTGACCGGGTAGCCGAGCACGCACCACCAGATGTAGGGGTAGGCGCGCCGCAGCCCCGGGGCCGTGGCGAGCAGGATGAGCACCGTGGCCAGCAGTGCCATCCAGAGGAGCTGCGCGAGGATCACGGCCGCCCCCCGTTCTCCATCGCCGTGTTGTGGGCTTCGGTCTCCAGGTCACGGGCCTGGCCAGCCGCCTTGGCGGCGAGGGTCGCGATGTGGTCGAAGAGCTGGGCACCGCTGCTGTCGGAGGCGAACGGGTTGACCTCTTCGGCCAGGTCGCCGAGTTCACCGAGCAGGCGCCGCAGCCGTGCGCGGGTGGCGGTGCTCATCAGGCGTCACCTCCCTTGCGCGAGGTGGTCTGCGCGGGGGCGGGGACGGGGGTGATGGCGTCGGCACGGAAGGACAGGCCGTGCCGGTCGCCCATCGCCCAGGAGAAGGCGGTCAGGCCGGTGACGTGCACGCGCACGCCCTCCACGACGCCTACCGGTTCGCCGGACACGCTGATCTCGATGATCGAGGCCCGCCGGCCGTCCTGCCGCACCGCGACACCGACCGTGTACACGGTCTGCCCCTCACGGTCCTTCCTCACCTCCCCGGTCTCGCGGTTCGCGATCCGCACCTCCGGGGCGACGATGCAGGTCATCGTGCCGAGCCGGGTTCCGTCCACGGGAATGGACTGCATGAGCGCACACTCCTAGATCACAAAGGCCGTTTAACGTCGATCGTCAAACGTACTCACCTTTGCGCTTCGATGATGCGCCACCTTGACGCCCCGACGCAAGCGATTCATGCTTACGTTTAACGCCTAGCGACTGACGACAGACATAGAGATGCCGCCCAACCAGGGCAAACGACGACACACGAACCCTCGAAAACCACACGACACATGCGACGCGGGCCACCCCGGCGCCCGCACCAAGGGGTCAACACCATGGCGATCATCCGGAACGAGGCCCTGCACAAGCAGGTGGCGGCGGCGATGCGACAGGCGATCGCCACCGGCGAATGGCCCCCCGGAACCCAACTGCCGACGGAAACCGATCTCGCCCAGACCTACGGCGTCTCACGCCCGACCGTCCGCCTCGCCGTCGCCGCCCTGCGCAGCGAAGGCCAGTTGGACGTCAAGCAGGGCCGGGGCACCTTCGTCCGCCCCACCGTCCACGGCCCCTCCGCCACCATGGAGCGCACCGTCACCCTCAGGGGCGGAACCTACGAGACGCCCACCGACGCGTGGTTCGCCCAGGGCGAGGAGCCGGCCGTCTACCGCACCCGCACCGACGCCATCACGGCGCCACTGCTCGACATGGCCGAGGACGAGCTGATGATCGGCGTCGATCGCCTCATCGCCGACCCCGCCGGAGACGGCCGCGCTCTGCACCGCTTCCTGCTCCCCATGGAGCGCATCGAAGGCACTGCTCTTACCGAGCAGCCCGGCGTGGCACCGGCCGAGGCGTACGCGGCACTGGCCGCCGCTGGACGCGAACCGGCCTGGCGCGACCGGGTCAGCGCCCGCGTCCCGCAGCCCGACGAACGGGAAGCCCTCCATCTGTCCGAGGCCGCCGTCCTGTTGGTCGTCCACCGCGTCACCTACGACCGGCCGTCGGGCCTGCCGCTGCTGCTCGAAGAGACCAGGCTCGGCGCCGAGTCCACCGGCCTGACCTTCGACATCGAGGCCCTTAAGCCCAAGCGCGCCACCCAAAGGGCCAAGGCCGCCCACTGACCGCCACACCCCACCGATCAGCCCTCAGCCCCCACGTCCGAGCCAGGGCGCGGGGGCTGTCGCAACTTGCCTTCACTTACTCAAGCGGCGGCGCCGAGCGCCGCCGGGCGGTCCCAGCCGCCTCGGCCGGGCTGCGGCCTGCCGGCCGGTCCCGGCCGGGCGTCTGGCCCGCCCACGAAGAAACGGCCCCCAACAGCGAAGGCGCGAAGGCCCGTTCGCTGCCGCGCGGTGGCCGGGGACGGGCGGCTACGCGGTTTTACCCACCTCCCCGGCCCGGGACCCGAGTCGAGCAAGAACGGGGGGCCACTCGGCCAAATTGCGGTCAGACCCAAAAGCCCTGACCGAGTCGCAACAGCTTACGGCCCCCCGATCATGCCCGACCCCAAACCATGCAGGACACCGGCCAAAACCGCTCCACCGGATGGCGTCCCGTGGAGTGGTGTAGCAAGGATCTTGGAGTAACCCCTGGTCATGGGAGAGCCATCGCGCAACTCTCTGAGTAGAACGGCGAGTTCACCAGGGGGTGCGCGATGGCCTTGTCCCA
>NZ_JAHTKP010000125.1 GCF_019192735.1 Kitasatospora aureofaciens | reverse complement strand
GTTTCGCGTCGTACGCACGACGCGAAACCGCCCTTCGCCGTCAGGAGAGCAGGCCGTCAGCCATGCGTTGTCGCTGCCCGCCCCTCCGCCGTCAGCCAGGAGATCCGCCGGGTGGCGAACGGGCGTCCGCCGGCGATCGGGAAGGGCCGTCGAGGTTGCCTTCAGCCCCCGTCCGGACTTCCGTCCGGGACGGGGAACGCCTGTTCCGCCCAGATGACCTTGCCCTGAGGGGTATACCTGGTGCCCCAGTGTTCGGTGAGCTGCGCCACCAGGAACAGCCCGCGGCCGCCCTCGTCCGTGATCGCCGCGTACTTCAGGTGCGGGGAGGTGTTGCTGCCGTCGGCCACCTCGCAGATCAGGCTGCGGTCGCGCAGCAGCCGCACCCGTACGGGCGGCGAGCCGTGGCGGATGGCGTTGGTGACCAGTTCGCTGAGTACCAGTTCCGTACCGAACGCCAGATCGGCCAGGCCCCACTCGTCCAGCTTCGCAGTGGCCCACACACGCACGTCGGCAACGCTGGCCGGATCGAACGGCACGTCCCGATCGGCGACACGGTTCGTACCGAGCACCCGGGTCTTCGCGATCAGCAGCGCCACGTCATCCTGCGGATGGGCCGGGAGCAGGCCGTCCAGCAGGGCCTGGCAGTGCTCCTCGGGCTCCCGGATGCGCTGCGAGAGCACCTCGCGCAGGAGTTCCATGCCGACATCGAAGTCCCGGGTGCGTTCCTCGATCAGCCCGTCGGTGTAAAGGACGATCTGGGTGCCTTCGGCCAGGTGCACCTGCGCCGTCTCGAACAGCATCCCGCCTGTTCCCAGCGGTGGGCCGATCGGAAGCTCCGGGAACACGACGCTGCCGTCGGGCCCGACCAATGCGGGCGGGGGGTGTCCCGCCCGCGCGATGGTGCAGAGCTGGGAGACCGGGTCGTAGATCGCGTACAGGCATGTGGCTCCGGTGACGCCGGTGCCGGTCTCGGCCTCCTCCTGGTCGATGCGGTTCACCAGCTCGTCGAGGTGGCCGAGCAGCTCGTCCGGCGGGAGGTCGAGGGTCGAGAAGTTGTGCACGGCGGTGCGCAGCCGCCCCATGGTGGCCGCGGCGTGCAGCCCGTGGCCGACGACGTCGCCCACGACGAGGGCGACCCGGCTGCCGGGCAGCGATATCACGTCGAACCAGTCGCCGCTCACTCCGGACTGTGCGGGCAGGTAGCGGTGCGCGACGGTGAGGGCGTTCTGTTCCGGCAGGGCACGCGGCAACAGGCTGCGCTGCAGCGTCACGGCCATGGCGTGCTCGCGGGTGTAACGACGGGCGTTGTCGATGCTGACCGCGGCGCGCGCGACCAGTTCCTCGGCCAGCGACCGGTCCTCGTCGTCGAACGGTTCGAGTTTCCGTGACCGCCAGAAGTTGGCGACGCCCAGGATGATGCCGCGTGCCTTCAGAGGAGTGGCGATGAGCGAGTGGACACCGTACTCGACGACCTGCCGGGTCCGTTCGGGGTCCTGGGCCTGCCAGCCGCGGGCAACGGACAGGTCGGGCACCACCTGCGACCGGCCGCTGTCGAAACCCCGGGCCTGGGGGGTCGAGGGGATGAAGGCGATCAGCATGCCGCTCGGGTAGAAGGGGTGGTCCTCGCGTATTCCGTGGACGGCCGCGCGGCGCAGGTCCATCCGGGCGCCGGTGGGCTCGTCGCCCCGCAGGACCGGGTCGGCGAGGTCGACGGTGACGAAGTCCGCGAAGCCGGGAACAGCGACCTGAGCGAGCTCCTCGGCCGTGCGCACCACATCGAGCGTCGTGCCGATGCCGATGCTGGCCTCGTAGAGCAGGGCGAGGCGTCTGCCGGCCACTTCGGCCTTGCCGGCCAACGCCAGCAGCTCCGTGGAGTCGCGGATCGTTGCGACCGTTCCCATCGCGCCGCCGTGGCGGTCCGTGGGCCGCTGGTTCACCGCGAGTAGCCGCCCGCCCGACCGGTACACCTCGTCCGTAGCCACTCTGCCCGACAGCAGCAGCTCTGCGGTGTCCGGGTCGAGGTCCCGCAGTTCGCCCACCATCCGGCCCTCCGCGTCGGCCGGCAGTCCCAGCAGTTTCTCCGCCTCGTCGTTCGCCAGCAGCAGCCGTCCGTCCTGCGCGACGATGACCACGCCCTCCCGCACCGCGTGGAGGACGGCGTTGTGGTGCTCGTACATGCGGGTCATCTCGGCCGGCCCCAGGCCGCGCGTCTGGCGCTTCAGCCGTCTGAAGACCAGGGCGGTCCCGGTGGTGGCCACCGTGAATGCCGCGGCGCCGGTACCCAGGATGACGGGCAGCTGCCGATTGCCGGCCGTGGTGACGTTCTTGACCTTGAGTCCGGCCGACACCAGGCCCGCGACCGATCCGTCGGGGGCGGTGACGGGAACGATCGCCTGGACCTCATGGCCGAGCGGGCCGTACACACTCTCCGTGTAGATGTGGCCGGCCAGGGAAGGGCCGATCGTCCCGACGAACTGCTTCCCGATCCGATCCGGCAGGGGGTGCGTGTACCGGATCCCCTGGTCGTTCATGACCACGATGAAGTCGACGCCGGCCTTTTGGCGCGCCACCTCGGTCAGCGGCTGGAGCACCGCCGTCGGATTGGGCGACTTCAGTGCCTCGAGGAGGCCGGGCGAATGCGCGAACGTCTCCGCGACGGCCACCGATCGATTGCGGGCCTCCGTCTCGCTGGCGGCCCGCGATTCGAGGACCAGCGCCAGGATCGCCCCGAGGACGAGCAGCACCACGACCGCGACCTGCAGTACGAACAGCTGTCCGGCAACGCTTCGAGGAATCTTGCCGAGAAGACTCTTCGCGATCAGCGACTGCTTCGATACGGTCCGGGATCGGTCGGCATGTTCGACCATGCGTCCATCTTCTAACACCGCTGCGAGGGTGACCACGAGGGGGCGGTGCCCGTCGGGTGCGTAGCGCGGCCGTCGATGCGGCGGGTCGGGGGCTCAGGGGACGATCTTCACCGACTCGCCCCGTGGGTGGTGGAGCCGGTGGAGGCCGGCGTAGGCAGGGCTGTGGGCAAGGAGCTCCTCGTGGGTGCCGTGGGCGGCGAGCCCGCCTTGTTCGAGCAGGACGATTTGGTCCGCGTCGCGGACCGTGAGCAGGTTGTGCGAGATGATGATCGTCGTGCGGCCGGTCATCAGCACACGCAGCGGGCCCATGATCCGGCGGGCCGACTCGGCGTCCAGGCCAGTGGTGGGTTCGTCCAGGACGAGGACGGGCGCGTCTCGGATCATCGCACGGGCGATGGCCAGACGCTGGCGCTGGCCGCCGGAGAGAAGTCGTCCGCGCTGGCCGACCACGGTGTCGTAGCCGTCGGGCAGCAGGCTGACGAACCCGTGGGCGTCCGCCGCCCTGGCGGCCGCCAGGATCTCGGCCTCGGTCGCCTCCGGGCGCCCGTACGCGATGTTCTCCCGGACGGTGCCGTGGAAGACCAGGGTCTCCTGCAGCACCACGGCGACGTTCTCGCGCAGCTCGGTGAGCGACAGCTCGCGCAGATCGACACCGTCGAGCCGGACCGCGCCGGCGGTCGGGTCGTAGAAGCGGAGCAGTAGCTTGGCGACGGTGGACTTCCCCGCGCCGCTGGCACCGACCAGGGCCAGCGTCCTCCCCGGCGCCACCTTGAAGGACACCCCGGAGAGCGCGGGCGCTGCCGCCTCCGGGTAGCTGAAGGTCACGTCGTCGAACTCGATCCCGCCCTGGGCCCGGCCGATCGCCCGCGGGGTGGGGGGTTCGGCGACCTGCGGGCGCTGGTCGAGCAGTTCGATGATCCGCTCGGCGGCGGCGGAGGCGCTGTAGAAGGTGTTGCCGAGCCCGGACATGCCCCGGATCGGGCCGTAGAGCCGGCTCAGCAGTGTGAGAAAGACCATCAGGCCGCCGAGGGTGAGCCGGCCACGGACCAGCTCCCAGGTCCCGAGCCCCAACACCGCCAGGCCGCCGAGCAGCTCGATGAACTCGACCGTCGGTCCGTAGAGCGCTCCGATCCGGGTGGAGGCCATCGCGGCGTGGTACCGGCCGATGCTCTCGCGCTGAAACCTGTCGTGCTCCCAGTCCTGGCGGTTGTACGCCTGGACGAGTGCGATGTTGCCGAGCGCCTCCTCGGTGACCGCGCTGATCGAACCGCCGCGCCGGCGGCGTTCGCGCGAGGCCGCCCGGATCAGCTTGGCGAAGCGGCGGGCGGTGAGGAAGAACAGCGGCGCGGCGACCAGCGCGGTCAGCGTCAGGTCCCAGCGCAGCGCCAGCAGCAGGCCGACGTAGATGCCCAGCCGCGCCACCTGGCCGATCGCGCTGACGATCCCGGAGAGCAGGAAGGTCTCGACCGCGTCGACGTCGCCGGTCACCCGGGACAGCACGTCGCCGAGCCGCCGCCGCTCGAAGAAGCCCAGTGACAGGCCCTGGATGTGCCGGAACACGTCCGATCGCAGGATGAGCAGGAAGCGCTCGCTGACCCAGGTGGAGGTCACCCGGCGGGCGAAGCCCAGCACTCCGGAGAGCAGGGCCAGCCCGGCGTAGGCGGAGGCGATCGGCACGAACAGGCTCAGCCTGTGCGGGATGAGCATCTCGTCGATCACGATCTTGAACAGCCAGATCTCCGCGGCCTCGATCGCCGGGCCCACCGCGACCAGGACCAGCAGCACCACCAGCCAGTGGCGGCCGCCCTTGGTGTAGGGCCAGAAGCGCCGGAAGATCTCCCGGAGCGGGACCGGCGGTGCGGCGGCGACCAGGGCGTCGGAGCTCTCGACGACTACTAGCCCTCGCAGAGCCTCTCGAAGGGTCCGTTTTCGCGTCATCTCACGGTCTTCCCGCTTGCTGCCCGGCACCGGTCACCCCGCGGAACCCCGCCCCGAGCCTGGAACCCGCCGGGTGGCGTGGGCCGGACGGGCCGGGCGGGCGAACAGCAGGCCGGGCACGAAACATGCCCGGCCTGCTGTCACAACGGACTGGAAGCGTTCAGCTACTGCGTCGGTCAGTAACCGTAGCCGCCGTAGCCGCCACGGTCGCCGTAGCCGCCGCGGTCGCCCTCGCCGTAGCCGCCGCCGTAGTCGCCCTCGTCGTAGCCGCCGTAGCCACCGCGGTCTCCTTCGCCGAAGCCACGGTAATCACCGTAGCCGTCGCCGTGGTCCCCGCCATGGTCACGGAACCTGCCGAGGTCACGGAGGTTTTCGAGGAGTGCCATGATCAAACCTTCCTACGATTCCCCCTTAGACCATCGTCAATCCGAGCGATGGGATCGGCAAGCACAATCCGGGAAGAGTGAAGATGAAAATCTGATCAGAATACCGCAATTGATGAGCCATCTGGCAAAATCCTCGGCAAAATGATGCCAAATCTTTGGTTGAACTCAAGCCAAGAAGTTGCGTGCGGCGAGCCGTCGTGCTGCGGCCGTCAACCGCGTCACGCTACCCCATGGGGGTGTGGGAGCCTGCCGTGGCCGGGCCGCCTGTGCCACGTCAAGTCCGCCCGACCCGCGAATGTACCGGACCGTGACCGACCGTTGGCGCCACGCGGTCGTCGCGACGCGCGCCAGGCCGGCGACCGGCTGCGCGAAGGTGGATGCATCGATGAACCTGCCATTCTGACTCCCGGCCAGGAACCGGTCGACGCCCGGTCCTCGACCCCGAGTTGCCGGGTCCGTCGGCGGCTCATGGCCTGGTCATCGGTCACCACAGCATCGCCTCGGCGCTCTCGGCTCTGCCGAATCGGATGCTCCCACTGATCCCACCGGCGCTGATCAGAGAGCCCCTGTGCCGTGGCCGATGGGCCGCTGGAGTGATGCGCGGCAACATGGTCGTCAATGTGGTCGCGAATGGTTTGCAGAGCCATGTCCTGCATCGCATGATCGGCCGTGTTCGGTCCTTTTCCGATCTCGGGCAGTCGGTGCGGTGTCCCTTGCGCCCGCTCCCGGCCGATCGCACGGGCGCCCGGGAGTCACGGTCCACGTCAGAGAGAGACGGTATGTCGCAATGCTTCGGCAGGACCCGCTGGAAGCGCTTCGCCGTCATCCTGCTGCCGTGTCTCGCGGCCACCGCGGCCCTCGCCGCCGGCGTGGCCGAGAACGCGCTCGCCGCGTCGTTCCTCATCTCCGGGGAGGAGTTCAAGCTCTCCGCCGACGAGCTCCGTGGTGAAGGCTTCAGCCTGTACGGCACGGTGGACCTCACCCGCGAGCACGACCCGGTGCCGGTCATGGTGACGGGGTTCGAGTCCGCCACGATCCACGGGCTCTGCCAGTCCGCCGTCTTCCCGATCCCGGTGCTCGGCCCCTTCACGCTGCGGCTCACCGGTGGCAAGCGAGCGGCCACCGTGAAGGGGTTCTTCGTCGACGCGAAGCACCTGGCGGCCGACCAGTCGAGCGCCCATCGCATCGACATCGGGGTCGCCGCCGGAGCGCTCACCAAAGGCGAAATCAGCCGGGGCGATCGGGACTCGCGTTTCTTCAATCCCAACAGCCCGGCACAGCAAGCCAGTTCGATCAACCTGACCGACTTGCGGGTGACCGCGGTCGCGGTGGCGGCCGGCAGCTTCGATGTTCCCGGGCTGGGCGTGTCGCTGGTCCGTGGCCGGGACGAGTGCTTCTGACCCGCCGGCCCGACACCCCGATGACCTGCGTCAATCCCACTGACAGCACAGGGAGTTGCCACGTGTGGAACAGAACCACGGCCCCGTGGTCCCGGCCGCGCGAGGCGATCGCCACGGCCCGGCGGGAGTTCCGGGTCTGGCGCGGCACCCGCCCCTTCTGGGCCGGCCTGCTGACGCTCGGCGGCGGCCTGCCGATCCTCTACTTCCCCTTCCCCTACACCCACCTCAGCTTGGGCGGTCTCGGCCTGGCGCTCTCCACCACTGCGGGCGCGGGCTCACTCCTCATTGGGAGCCTGCTGATCACGCTGGGTGTCACGCTCTGGCTCCAGCAGCAGGTACGGGTCTTCGCCGGGGTCGCGGCGATCCTGCTCTCACTGCTCTCCGTGCCGGTCGCCAACTTCGGCGGCTTCTTCCTGGGCCTGCTGCCCGGACTCATCGGCGGCTCGCTGGCCTGCGCCTGGGCTCCATCCTCCACGCGCCCTGAGATCTGTGGTCGTCGCGGCGTTGATGGTCACGCGCTCGGCACGGACGGTGATGCTGTCGGGCGCGACATCGGTGGCCTGGTGGAGCCAGAGGTCCTGGAGGAGAGGGGCACCCACGACCGTGCATGATCGCGGCTGCGGTGACGCTCCGTGGCTCTGACACGGAAAGTGGATCCGGGGCCGGAATCGGCCGTTCCCGACGGGCGGGCGGCGCGGGGCGGGCAGCGGAACCGCGAGAGGGCCCGTGCCACGCGGTTCGCGCGGGCGCGGGCCCTGTCGGGGTCATCCCGGTGGTCCCTGTCCGGCCCCTGGGGTGAGGGGGAGGGTG
>NZ_JAHTKP010000124.1 GCF_019192735.1 Kitasatospora aureofaciens | reverse complement strand
CGGCTCGATCAACACCCACTCCGCATCCGTCAATTGCGCTCGCGTCACGTAACACGGTCTACCGGATCAGGACCCGCCGCGAGGGTGAATCGCGCAGATTGATCACGACCGAATACGTGCCCTAGCGACGACACCTCCTGATCACCGCACGCCGACCCGTGCGGCGGCCGTACGCCGCCGCGCCGGGCCGCGACGTGCCCATCTCCCGGACGGAGAGATTCTCTTCATGCGTTCCCCTGTTTCCCGGCGCGCCGCTGCGGCAGCCGTGCTCGCCGGTGCCGCCGTGCTCGCCACCGCGGTCCCCGCGTTCGCCCACGTGACCGTTCAGCCCGGCACCGCGCCCCAGGGCGGCTTCCCCGCGGTCGCCTTCCGCGTTCCCGACGAGAGCGACACCGCCTCCACCACCAAGCTGGAGGTCACGCTGCCGGCCGACCACCCGGTCGCCTCGGTGGCGACGGAGGCGGTGCCCGGCTGGACCGCCACGGTGGAGAAGACCAAGCTGGCCACCCCGCTCAAGACCGACGACGGCGACCGGATCACCGAGGCCGTCTCGAAGATCACCTGGACCGCGAACGCCGGGGCGAAGATTGCCCCCGGCCAGTTCCAGGACTTCAGGATCTCCCTCGGCCCGCTGCCGACCGACACGGACAAGCTGGTCTTCAAGGCCCTGCAGACCTACGACGACGGCACCGTGGTGCGGTGGATCGACGAGAGCGCGCCCGGCCAGGCCGAGCCGCAGCACCCGGCCCCGGCCCTGACCCTCACCAAGGCGGCCGCCGAGGGCGCGTCCGCGAGCGCCTCCGGGGACGCCTCCGGGAGCGACAGCCACCCGGCCGCCGCCTCCGCCTCGGACGGCTCGTCGTCCTCGTCCGACAGCGCTGCCCGCACGCTGGGCATCGTGGGCATCGTCGTCGGCGTGGTCGGTGCCGCGCTCGGCGTCCTGGGCCTGCGCCGGCGTACGGGCACCGGGTCCTGATCCCGCCCCGGGTGGGCGCCGGCGTCGGCGCCGGTGCCCACCCGGGCATCCCGTGGGGGTGTCAGTCGATGTGCAGGGTGAGCTGAGCGGTGTGGACGCGTCCGGCGGTCTGGAACTGCAGGAAGACCCGCCAGTTGCCCGGCTCGGGGAGCAGGGCCTGGAAGGTGAGCGTCGGCCCGCCGTGGTCGCCGTTCACCGCGTTCGCCGGGTGGAGGTGGGCCAGCGCCTGGTCGCCCTCGTGGAAGGCACTGAGGTGGGCGTAGCTGTCCAGGTAGGGCTGGAGGTCGGTGACAGGTCGCCCGTCCTGGCTGACGGTCGCGGTCAACTGGTGTGCACCGGCCATCGGTTCGGCGTGCAGGGCGACGGTGTAGCCGTCGACCGTGGTGCGATCGGCCGGGGCGGGCAACGGCACCGGGGCGGCCTCGCCGGGCACGGCCACGGTGCGGCTGAGGACGAACTCCCTGCCCTTGTGCGGCCCGGTGTTCGGGATGAAGTCGGTGTACAGCCGCCAGGTGCCCGGGGTGAGGGCGGCGAGGCCGGCGGTCCAGGTGCCGTCGTCGGCCATGTCCGGGTGCAGGTGCTGGTAGCCGGTGAGGTCGGTGCGGATCGCGTAGAAGTGCAGTTTCCTGGTCTGGTGGACGGCGAAGTCGGTGACCGGGCTGCCGTCCGGGCCGGTGATCGCGAACCGGACGGACAGCGGCCGGCCGGCGGGCGTGTCGGTGGTCCCGATCTTCAGCCGGTAGCCGCCCTGTTCGGCGGCGAGGCCGCGGGCGGGCTCCTGGGACGGGTCTGGGGAGGGGTCCTGGGAAGCGCCTGCCATGTCGGCCATCCCGGCCATCCCCGGCATGCTCGGCATCCCGGCGTGCGGGGAGCCGGAAGGCGTGGACGGAACGGTCGCGGCCATCCCGAGAACGAGCAGCGCGGGCACGCAGGACGCGAGCAGCCAACCTCGGGAGAACGGACGAGGAGAAGCGGTCATCGGCAGGTCTTTCCCGTGGCTGGTGCGCCGGAGGGGGCGCCGTCCGGGGCCGAGGGGATTCGGCCTCACTACAGGAGGAGACCGGCGACAGGAACCGCGATAACGGAAAGTCGCGACCCGATTCCGCTGACAGCGGGGGAGCGGGGACTGGGAGAGAACGGTTCCGTTCACTAATATCGACAGTAGAGCCGGAGTGACAGGGACAGCGATCGGTCACTACGGACGGTTCGGAGAGCACGGAGAGGTGGTGCCGGGATGCCCGTCCCACTGCGCCGGCGCGGCGAGGTGCTGGAGAGCGCCATCTTCGAGGCCACCCTCCAGCAGCTCACCACGGACGGTTACGCACGCCTCACGATGGAGGGCGTCGCCGCCGCCGCGCAGACCGGGAAGGCCGCGCTCTACCGCCGCTGGTCCTCCAAGGAGGAGCTGGTGAAGGACGCGCTGTGCGCCTGCCTGCCCCCGGCCGGGCCGGCCCCCGACACCGGCAGCCTGCGCGGGGACCTGATCGAGGTGGTCACCCGGCTGCGCACGGCGATGTTCAGCGAGCCGGGCGCCGCCGTCCGCGCCATCATGGGCGAGCTCGACCACCAGCGGGCCCACGTCTTCCTGGAGATCGTGCTCGCCCGCGTGGTCGAGCCCACCAGCCGCCTGATCGCCGAGGTCCTCTCCCGCGGCACCGCCCGGGGCGAGGTCCGCCCGGGCGCCGTCACGCCGCTGGTCACCGACGTCGTCCCGGCGCTCATGCTGTACCGCATCAAGATGTGCGGGGGCGAGTCCGTGCAGCTCGATCCGGACGCCATCGTCGACGAGGTGCTGCTGCCGATGGTCCGCTTCTGAATCCGTCAGCCGCGGTCGGCCGGAGGCTGGGGCTGGTCGGTGACGCGGGTCGCGGCGGCCTCGAAGAAGCGGAGGAGTTCGACGGGGAACGGCAGGACCAGGGTGGAGTTCTTCTCGGCCGCGACCTCGACCACGGTCTGGAGGAGACGCAGCTGCATCGCCGCCGGGGTCTCGGCCATCGTGATGGCGGCCTCGGCGAGCTTGGCGGCGGCCTGGAACTCGCCGTCGGCGGTGATGATGCGGGCGCGACGCTCGCGGTCGGCCTCGGCCTGGCGGGCCATCGAGCGCTTCATGGAGTCGGGGAGGGTGACGTCCTTGATCTCCACCCGGTCGATGTGCACGCCCCAGCCGGTGGCCGGGCTCTCCAGCATCACCTCCAGGCCGCGGTGCAGGTTCTCCCGGCCGGAGAGCAGGTCGTCCAGCTCGCTCTTGCCGATGATGGAGCGCAGCGAGGTCTGGGCGACCTGGAGCATCGCGAAGCCGTAGTTCTGGACGTCCACGGTGGCCTTGATCGGCTCGAAGACGCGGAAGTACAGGACGGCGTCGACGCTGACGGAGACGTTGTCCTTGGTGATGCCCTCCTGGGCGGGCACCGGCATGGTGATGACCTGGACGTTGACCTTGCGCATCCGGTCGACGACCGGCACCAGCAGGGTGAGGCCCGGCTGGCGGACCCGGCTGCGGACCCGGCCGAGCCGGAAGACCACGCCGCGTTCGTACTGCTGGACCACCCGGACGCCGGTGATCAGCCAGAACAGGGCCAGGACGACGATGAGTACGACAACCGCCATGGTGCTGCGACCTCCCCCGTCGCGGCGCAGCCGGGCCGGGACCGGACGGGCCCCTGTCGCGCGGATGCAAGCCGCGCAGCTCAGTATGCGCTCGCGGCGCGGGCTCGGACAGGCGCCGGAACGGACTTGACGATTTGTTACCTGCGGGACCGCCCACTTGTTATCTGCGGGACCGTCCCGCTCGCTACCTGCGGGACCGCCGCCCCACGGCGGCGTTGAGCGCCGCGATGGCGAGGCCGAGGCCGGCAGCGATGATCCACGCCGGGCGCTGGTCGACGCTCGCGCCGTCCGCGCGTCCGGCGGCGACCGTGGCCAGGACGGCGACGCCGAGCGTGTTGCCGAGCTGGCGCGAGGTCGTGGCCAGGGCGGAGGCGACGCCCGCCTGCTGGGGCGGCAGGCCGGCCACCGCGGTGTTGGTGATGGGCGGGTTGATCAGGCCGAAGCCGAGGCCGAGCGCCAAGTACCCTGCGGCGTACGGCAGGTAGCGGTCGCTGGTCGCAGCGAACACGAGGATCCCCGCCCCGAGGGCCAGCAGCAGCCCGGAGCCGACGAGCAGCCGACGCGCGCCCACCACGTGGATGAGCCGGCCGCTCAGCGGCGACACCACGGCGATCGCGAGGGTGGCCGGCAGCAGGGCGAGCCCGGTGTGCAGGGCGGAGGCGTGCCGGTCGTGCTGCCAGTACAGGCTGGAGACGAAGAGGAACCCGGCCAGGATCGCGAACGCGAGGACGGCGGTGACGGTGGCGGCGGTGAACGTGGCGTGCCGTACGAGGGCGAGCGGGAACACCGGGTGCGGGCGCCGCCGTTCGACGGCGACGAACGCCACCGCGCCGCCGACCGCGAGCGCGCCGCACACCACCGGCGTGACGCCGCCGTATCCGTAGTGGGCGCCGTGGATCAGCAGTTGGGTGACGCCGAAGACGGCGACCGCGCCGAGCGCGAGCCCGAACGGGTCGAGCGGCCGGCCGGTGCCGCCCCTGGTCTCGGGGACGCGGACGGAAGCGGTGAGCGCGAGCGCGACGACGGGCAGGTTGACCAGGAAGATCCACCGCCATCCCAGGGTGTCGATCAGGGCGCCGCCGACCAGCGGTCCGACGGCGGCGGCGAGCCCGAAGATCCCGGCCCAGAAGCCGATCGCCCGGGCCCGCCGGACCGGGTCGGTGATCGCCGTCGTGAGGGTGGACAGCGCGTTCGGCGCCAGCATCGCCGCGCCACAGCCCTGCGCGACGCGGACGGCGACGAGTTCGCCCGCCCCCGTGGCGAGGGCGCAGCCCAGCGAGCCGAGGCCGAAGACGAGCAGCCCGGCGCGGAACAGGGTGCGCCGCCCGAGCCGGTCGCCGAGCGCGCCGGAGAGCAGGAGCAGCACCGCCAGGGTCAGCGTGTAGGCGTCCACGATCCACGCCAACTGGGCCGGTCCGGCGCCGAGTTCGGTCCGCAGGGAGGGCAGGGCGACGTTCACCGCCGTGGAGTCCAGGCTGGTGATGAACATGGCCGCGCCGCAGACGACTATCAGTCCGGCCGGGCCGAGAGTGCGGGGACTGACGGGGGGACTGTCGGGGGCGCGTCGGAGCAGGGCAAGCGTCATGAAGGACCCCTTCCGGGTCACGAGATGGGAAGGAGCGTCGCTCGGACGCGGGCCGGTTGGCCGCGGGGCCGCTCCTCCTCGAACTTAGGCCGCCCTCAGGAGTTGCAGCAATCAGCAATTCGATAACTGATAGTTTCACCTGGTGCAACTCTCGTCGGTCGATCTCAACCTGCTGGTGGTCCTCGACGCACTCCTTGAGGAGGGCTCCGTCACCCGGGCCGCACACCGCCTCAACCTGTCGGTGCCGGCCACCAGCCGGGCCCTCGGGCGGCTGCGCCGCGCGTTCCAGGACCCGCTGCTGGCGCGCTCGGGCCGAGGCCTGCAGCCGACGGCCGTCGCCCTCGACCTCCGTCCGCGCCTACGGCTCTGGCTCGAACAGGCGGAGGAGCTGCTCGACCGGGACGCCAGGCCGCTCGCCCGCAGCCTGACCGTCGTCGCCCCGCAGGACCTGATCCTGACCTGGAGCGACCGGCTGCTCGCCCGGCTCTCGGCCGCCGCGCCCGCCGCCCAGCTGAGGCTCCTCGCCGCCGACGGCGGGCGGGACGGCGCGGACGCCGTCCGGGACGGCACCGCCGACCTCGCCCTGATCGTCAACGCGGCCAAGTACCCCGGCCTGCACTCCCTCGGGCTCTTCCGGGCCGGGCTGACGGTCGTCGTCCGGGCCGGGCACGAGCTGACCCGGGGCGGCGCGGTGACCGCCGAGCGCTTCGCCGCTGCCGGACACGTGCTGGTGTCCCGCAGCGGCCGCCCGGACAGCGCGCTCGACCGCGAGCTGCACGAGGCCGGGCATCCGCGGACGGTGCGCTGCGTGGTGCCCGGCTACCTCGCCGCCCTGCACCTCGCGAGCCGGACCGACCTGGTGGCGATCGCGCCCGCCGCCCTGGTCGGGGAGCTGGCGGACACCCTGGGCCTGGCGCCCGTCGAGGCGCCGACGGGCCTCCGGCCGCTGCGCGTCACCCAGGTGTGGCACCCCCGGCGCGAGCAGGACCCGTTGGTCCGGCTGCTGCGCTCGACCCTGACGGCGCTCGCGGACGAGCTGGCCGGGCCGACGGACGGGCGTCCGCACGGAGGGCTGACGGCTTGATTAGCCGTCAACTCTCTTGTTTCAGGGGCGATTCGGCGGGAGTTCCGGGCGCTCGGTTGGTGCTGCTCGGGGCGCCCGCGCTGATACTCACCGCCACCGGCGGCATGGCGGCGGTCGTCGCGGTCTGCCTGTTGCGTGGGGGATGATGCTCGTCGCGGTGGTACCGGCGTGGCGGGATCGTCTTCATTCGGGGAGCGGCTGACGGGTCGGCCGTGACACCGCCGCCGCTTGGGCAACGGTGACACGGTCGGGTGGTGCTAGCCGCCGAAGACCGCCGCGTGATCGGTGGCGAACTCGGCGAACGAGCGGGCCGGACGCCCGGTCAGCTTCTCCACGTCCGAGCTGACGGCGGAGGCGTACCCGGCCGCGTACAGCCCGTACAGCTCGACCATGCCCTCCGCCCGCCACGGGTCCCAGCCCGCGTCGAACATCCCGGCCAGGGCGGCCTCCGGCGCGACGGCGGTGTAGTCCACCGGCCGGCCGGCCACGGCGGCCAGCTGCTCGGCCAGCTCGCCGTGCGGCAGCGCCGCCGGGCCGGTGAGGGTGTAGACGGCGCCCTCGTGCCCCTCCGTCGCCAGCACCTCGACGGCCGCCGCCGCGACGTCGCGGGCGTCGACGTACGACACCGCGCCCTCGCCGCCCGGCACGGCCAGCCGGCCTGCACGGCCTGCGCCATGCCGAGGAAGTTCTGGTAGAAGCCGTTCGGCGCGATCACCGTCCACGGCAGCCCGCTCGCCTGCAGGTGGTCCAGCCCGGCGACGTGCGAGGCCACGAACCGGACACCGGCCGGCCGCTGCTCGACGCCCGCAGCGGCGTGCAGGACGATCCGCGGCCGGCGGCCGGTCCGCACCGCCGCGTCGATGACGTTCCGCTCGTGGGCGGCCATTTCCGGGTGGACGGCGACCAGCAGGTAGACGACGTCAGCGCCGGCCAGCGCCGCGTCCAGCGAGGCCGGGTCGGAGAAGTCGGCGGCCACCCGCTCGACCGCGTCGTCCCATTCCGCCGGTGCCTCCCCCGGGTTGCGGACCAGCGCCCGCACCGTCTCACCGCGCTCCCGCAGCCCCACGACCACCTTGGATCCGACCGTACCGGTGGCACCCGTCACAACGATCACGGATGACTCTCCTCCCCAACGCCGTTGCGTTTGGGTCTTGAGCTGCACGTCAAGCCCTGCTGAATGACGCAACGGGACGTCCTGATAGATCAACTTGTGCTGAGCAAGACGATCACCGGGAGTCCCGTTGCAGGAGAAGTCTG
>NZ_JAHTKP010000123.1 GCF_019192735.1 Kitasatospora aureofaciens | reverse complement strand
GCCCGCACGTGGTGGCCGGACACTCGATCGGCGAGCTGGCCGCCGCGCACGTGGCCGGGGTCTGGTCGCTGGAGGATGCCTGTGCGGTGGTGGCCGCTCGCGGCCGGCTGATGCAGCAACTGCCCGCAGGCGGCGCCATGGTGGCGGTCGAGGCGACCGAGGATCAGGTCGTCGAGGCGATCGCAGGCCGCGCCGGTGTGGGCATCGCCGCCGTGAACGGCCCCAGGGCCGTGGTGATTTCCGGTGTCGAGGACGAAGTGCTCGCGGCCGCCGATGAGTTGGCGCGATCGGGGGCGCGCACCAAGCGTCTGCAGGTCTCCCACGCGTTCCACTCCCCGCTGATGGAACCGATGCTGGAGCGCTTCGCTGAGGTGGTTGGTGCGGTCAGCTACCGGACGCCCAAGCTGGCCATGGTCTCCGCCCTCACCGGCCGGCCGGTGACCGACGAGGTCACCGACCCGGCCTACTGGGTGAAGCATGTCCGTGAGGCGGTCCGCTTCTGCGACGCCGCGCAGGCCCTGCGGGCCACGGGAGTGCGGACGTTCATCGAGATCGGCCCCGACGGCGTGCTGTCGGGCATGGGCCCCCAGACCCGCACCGACGCCGAAGACGACGCGGCCACCGAGGTCTGGCTCCCCCTGCTGCGCCGAGGCCGCGACGAACCCCGCGCGCTGCTCACCGCGTTGGCGAAGGTGTTCGTGCGGGGTCTGGCGGTCGAGTGGGACAAGGTCTTCACCGGCACCGGTGCTCAGCGGGTCGACCTGCCCACCTATGCCTTCCAGCGTCAGCGCTACTGGCTGCCGACCGGTATCGCTGTGGTGGACGCGGCCGGGCTGGGCCAGTCGCCCGCACATCACCCGCTGCTGGGCGCGGCGGTGACGTTGCCGGCGAGTGGCGGCGTGGTGCTGACGGGTCGGTTGTCGCTGTCCGGGCAGCCGTGGCTGGCCGATCACGTGGTGGCCGGGCAGGTGGTTGTGCCGGGGACCGCGCTGGTCGAGATGGCGGTGCGGGCCGGTGACGAGGCCGGCTGCGGCCGGGTCGAAGAGCTGCTGATCGAGTCGCCGCTGGTGCTCCCGTCCCAGGGCGGGGTGCGGGTGCAGGTCACGGTGGACGAGCCGGGCGAGTCCGGTCGCCGTGCGGTGGCCGTCTACGCCCAGGCGGACGACGCGACGTTCGAGGAAGAGTGGACTCGCCACGCGGCGGGCGTTCTGGCTTCTGCCGACGTGGCTGTCGGTGAGGGTTGGGGGCAGTGGCCCCCGGCTGGTGCGGAAGCCGTGGATCTGGACGGGTTCTACCCGGCGCTGGCCGGGAGCGGTCTCGCCTACGGCCCGGTGTTCCAGGGGATCCGTGCGGCGTGGCAGCGGGGCGAGGAGCTGTTCGCCGAGGTCGCCCTTCCGGACGGCGTGAGCGCCGCCGGCTTCCGGCTGCACCCGGCCCTGCTGGATACTGCCCTGCACGTGATCGTGGGCACTGGCGAACGCCGGGATCGGCCTGAAGTCCCCTTCGCCTGGGGCGATGTGGTCGTCCACGCGGCGGATGCGGTGGCGGCGCGGGTGCGGGTGACGCCGTCGGGCGAGGGTGTGTCTGTGACCTTGGCAGATGCCACCGGTGGGCTGATCGCGTCGGTGGGCTCGCTGGTCCTGCGGCCCTTTGCCGCCGCTGCGGCGCCGGCTCGTGACGATCTGTTCGGGGTGGAGTGGGTTCCTGCTGCGGTCACCGAGTCCGAGGCGCCGAGCGGCCGGTGGGCCGTGCTCGGGGAGGAGTTGCCGGGTGCGGTGTCGTACCCGGATCTGGCGGCGTTGGTCGCGTCGGCCATCGACGAGGGCGAGGCTGTTCCCGAGGTTGTGGTGGTTCGGGTCGTGCCGGAGCCGGGTGCCGGCGATGTCGCGGGTGCGGCTCGTGGTGCTGCGGTGCGCGTGCTGGGTCTGGTGCAGGAGTGGCTGGCTGCGGATGCGCTGTCCGCGTCGCAGCTGGTGGTGGTGACCGAGCGTGCCGTGGACGCCGGTCCCGAGGCGCCGGTGGAGGTCACGGCTGCTCCGGTCTGGGGTCTCGTGCGGGTGGTCCAGTCGGAGAACCCCGGCCGGGTGCTGCTGGCGGACCTGGACGACCTGTCCGCCGACGCGGTGTCGTTCCTGCGGGCAGGTGTGGCGTCCGGTGAGCCGCAGTTCGCGGTGCGGGCCGGTCAGGTGCGGGTGCCGCGGCTTGTGCGGGTGCCGTCCGCGTCGGTCGGTATCGATGGCCGTGCGGGCACGGTGCTGGTGACGGGTGCGTCGGGTGCGCTGGGCGGCCTGGTCGCCCGGCATCTGGTGGCGACCGGACGGGCCGGGCGGCTGGTGCTGGTCTCGCGTCGTGGCATAGAGGCGTCCGGGATGCCGGAACTCGTTGCCGACCTGGAGCAGTTGGGCGTCGAGGTCACGGTGGCGGCCTGCGACGTCGCCGACCGCGAGGAACTCGCGGACGTCCTGAAGGGTGTGCCGCTGACGGGCGTCGTCCACGCGGCCGGGATCGTGGACGACGGGCTTGCCACGGCCCTGGTGCCGGAGCGGGTGGAGTCGGTCATGCGGCCGAAGGTCGACGCCGCCTGGAACCTGCACGAGCTGACCCTCGGCATGGATCTGGACACCTTCGTCCTGTTCTCCTCGGTGGCCGGGACCTGGGGCACCGCCGGGCAGGCCAACTACGCGGCGGGCAACACCTTCCTGGACGCGCTGGCCGCGCTGCGCCGCCGGGCCGGTCTGCCCGGGACGTCCCTGGTGTGGGGCCCGTGGGAAGACGGCATGGCCGGCGGTCTCACCGATGCCGACTGGCGCCGGCTGTCCCGCCAGGGCCTGAAGCCGCTGCCCGCGTCCGAAGGGCTCGCCCTGCTCGACGCTGCCGCCCACGCTGCCGCCCCCATGGTGGTGACGGCCCAGCTCGACCTGGCCGCGCTGCAACGTTCCGGCGATGTCCCGCCGCTGCTGTCCGGCCTCGTCCGTGCGACGCGGGCGGGTTCGCCTGCCCGTCGTACGGTCGGTCGGTCCGCCGCCGGCGACCAGAACGCGCTGGCCGCGCGTCTGGCCGCGTTGAGCCCGGACGAGCAGCGGGAGGCGGTGCAGGACCTGGTCCTGTCGCAGGCCGCCCTGGTGCTGGGCATGTCGGGACCCGGAGCCGTCGAAACCGGTCGCTCCTTCCGCGAGGTCGGCTTCGACTCGCTCACCGCTGTCGAGCTGCGCAGCCGGCTCAACAACGTCACAGGTCTGCGTCTGCCGGCGACGGTGGCGTTCGACTACCCGACGCCGGCGGCGCTGGCCGGGTTCGTGCTGGGCGAGCTGGTCGGTGAGGCCGATCCCGCGTCGGCGGGCTCTGCGCGGCCCGTGGTCCGCGGTGTGCCGGCGGATGACGACCGTCTGGTGATCGTCGGGATGGCGTGCCGGTTCCCGGGAGGCGTGTCGTCCCCAGGCGAGTTCTGGGAACTGCTGGAGTCGCGCGGGGACGCGATCGGTCTCTTCCCGACGAATCGGGGTTGGCCCGAGGACCTGGTCGATCCGGATCCGGACGCGGTGGGCAAGAGCGTCTCGGGTGAGGGCGGATTCCTGTACGACGCGGGGGAGTTCGACGCGGAGTTCTTCGGGATCAGTCCGCGCGAGGCGGTCGCGATGGATCCGCAGCAGCGGTTGCTGCTGGAGACGTCGTGGCAGGCGCTGGAGGACGCCGGGATCGACCCGACGGCGTTGCGGGGCAGCGCGACCGGCGTGTTTGCGGGCCTCTTCTACCACGACTACCTGCCGTCGCATTTCGTGCCGGAGGAGGTCGAGGGGTATCTCGGTATTGGGGGTACGGGCTCGGTCGCCTCGGGGCGTGTGTCGTATGCGCTGGGGCTGGAGGGCCCGGCGGTGACGGTGGACACGGCGTGTTCGTCGTCGCTGGTCGCGCTGCACCTGGCCTGCCAGTCGCTGCGCTCGGGCGAGAGCACCCTGGCGTTGGCGGGTGGCGTGACGGTGATGTCGACCCCCGGCACGTTCATCGATTTCTCGCGCCAGCGCGGCCTGGCGTCCGACGGTCGCTGCAAGGCGTACGGGGAGGCGGCGGACGGCACCGGGTGGGGCGAGGGTGTCGGGGTGCTGGTTCTTGAGCGCATGTCCGACGCGCTGCGCAACGGACACCGGATTCTGGCGATGGTTGCCGGTACGGCCGTCAACCAGGACGGAGCGTCGAACGGTCTGACCGCGCCCAACGGTCCGTCGCAGCAGCGGGTGATCCGTGCGGCGCTGGCCAACGCAGGTCTGGCCGCGGGCGATGTGGATGTGGTCGAGGGCCATGGCACGGGCACCAAGCTGGGCGACCCGATCGAGGCGCAGGCGCTGCTTGCCACCTATGGCCAGGACCGGCCGGAGGACCGGCCGCTGCTGCTCGGCTCGGTGAAGTCCAACATCGGCCACGCCCAGGCCGCCGCCGGTGTGGCGGGGATCATCAAGATGGTGACCGCGATGCAGCACGGTGTGGTGCCGGCGACGCTGCACGCCGAGGAGCCGTCCTCGCACGTGGACTGGGACGCCGGCGCGGTGCAGTTGGTGACCGAAGCGCAACCCTGGCCCGATGCCGGGCATCCCCGGCGTGCGGGTGTGTCGTCGTTCGGGTTCTCCGGCACGAATGCGCATGTGATCATCGAGCAGGCGCCGGTTGAGGAAGCTTCTGCGCCTCGTGCGGACGGCCAGGTGCTGCCGGTGGTGCCGTGGGTGGTGTCGGGTCGGTCTGTGGCGGGTCTTGCCGGTCAGGCCGAGCGGCTGGCGGAGGTCGTTCGGCAGCAGGCGGATGTGGACGTCGCCGATGTGGGTTGGTCGCTGGCGACGTCGCGTGCGGCGCTTGAGCACCGGGCTTTGGTGCTCGGCTCGGATCGTGACGAGCTGGTGGCCGGGCTTGGGGCGTTGGCCGAGGGCCGTGAGGTTCCGGGCGTGGTGACCGGAACTGTGGGTGGTGCGGGCAAGGTCGGGTTCGTGTTCACGGGCCAGGGTGCCCAGCGTGTGGGCATGGGCCAGGGGTTGTATGCGGCGTTCCCGGTGTTCGCGGAGGCGTTCGACGCGGTCTGTGCCGGGCTGGCGGAGCACCTGGACGGTTCGCCGGCGGCCGTGGTCCGGGGCGAGGGCGAGGGTCGGATCGACGACACGATGTGGGCCCAGCCCGCATTGTTCGCCATCGAGGTGGCCCTGTTCCGCCTGCTGGAGTCGTGGGGCGTGAGCCCGCACGTGGTGGCCGGACACTCGATCGGCGAGCTGGCCGCCGCGCACGTGGCCGGGGTCTGGTCGCTGGAGGATGCCTGTGCGGTGGTGGCCGCTCGCGGCCGGCTGATGCAGCAACTTCCCACCGGCGGCGCCATGGTGGCGGTTGAGGCGACCGAGGATCAGGTCGTCGAGGCGATCGCGGGCCGCGCCGGTGTGGGCATCGCCGCCGTGAACGGCCCCAGGGCCGTGGTGATTTCCGGTGTCGAGGACGAAGTGCTCGCAGCAGCCGAGGAGTTGGCACAGGCAGGGGCTCGTACGAAGCGTCTGCAGGTCTCCCACGCGTTCCACTCCCCGCTGATGGACCCGATGCTGGAGGAGTTCGGGCGCGTTGTCGCCTCCGTCAGCTACGGTGCGCCCAAGCTGGCCATGGTGTCGGCGCTGACGGGCGAGCCGGTGACGGACGAGGTCACCGACCCCGCGTACTGGGTGAAGCATGTCCGTGAGGCCGTCCGCTTCTGCGACGCCGCGCAGGCCCTGCGGGCCACGGGAGTGCGGACGTTCATCGAGATCGGCCCCGACGGCGTACTGTCCGGCATGGGCCCCCAGACCCGCACCGACGCCGAAGACGACGCGGCCACCGAGGCATGGCTGCCGCTGCTGCGCCGAGGCCGCGACGAGCCTCGGGCGCTGATGACGGCCCTGGCGAAGGCGTTCGTGCGGGGCGTTTCGGTCGGCTGGGACGAGATCTACACGGGCACCGGCGCTCAGCGCGTCGACCTGCCCACCTACGCCTTCCAGCGGCAGCGCTACTGGCTGAACATAACCGCCGGCAGCCGCGCCGAGGATCTCGGCTTGGAGAACCCGGGGCACCCGCTGCTGGGTGCGGCAGTGACGCTGCCGGCAAGTGGCGGGCTGGTGTTGACGGGTCGGGTGTCGCTCGCCGGGCAGCCGTGGCTCGCTGATCACGCGGTGGCCGGCCAGGTGGTTGTACCCGCTGCGGTGCTGGTGGACATGGCGGTGCGGGCCGGTGACGAGGCCGGCTGCGGCCGGGTCGAGGAACTGCTGATCGAGTCGCCGCTGGTGCTCCCGTCCCAAGGCGGAACTAGGGTGCAGGTCACGGTGGACGAGGCGGACGAGTCCGGTCGTCGAGCGGTGGCCGTCTACGCGCAGGCCGAGGGCGCGACGCTGGAAGAGGAGTGGACCCGGCACGCCGTCGGCGTTCTTGCTCCGGCCGACGTCTCCGTCGACGACGGTAGTGGTCTGGCGCAGTGGCCGCCGGCCGGTGCGGAAGCCGTGGATCTGGACGGGTTCTACCCGGGGCTGGCCGAGTGTGGTCTCGCCTACGGTCCGGTGTTCCAGGGGACGCAGGGGGTGTGGCGGCGTGGCGAGGAACTGTTCGCCGAGGTGGCGCTGCCCGAGGGCCTGGCGGTGTCCGGGTTCGGGGTGCACCCGGCCCTGCTGGACGCCTCCCTGCACGTGATCGTGGGTGCCGGTGAACGGCGGGATCGGCCTGAAGTCCCGTTCGCCTGGGGCGATGTGGTCGTCCACGCGGCGGATGCGGTGGCGGCACGGGTGCGGGTGACGCCGTCGGCCTCGGGCGAGGGCGTTTCACTGACCCTGGCAGATGCCACGGGTGGGCTGATCGCGTCGGTGGGCTCCGTGGTCCTGCGGCCCTTCGTCGCCGCTGCGGCGCCGGCTCGCGACGATCTGTTCGGGGTGGAGTGGGTCCCTGCTGTCGTCACCGAGTCCGAGGTGCCGGACGGTCGGTGGGCCGTGCTCGGGGAGGAGTTGCCGGGCGCGGTGTCGTACCCGGATGTGGCGGCGTTGCTTGCGTCGGCCATCGACGAGGGTGGGGCTGTTCCCGAGGTTGTGGTGGTGCGGGTCGTGCCGGAGCCGGGTGCCGGCGATGTCGCGGGTGCGGCTCGTGGTGCTGCGGTGCGCGTGCTGGGTCTGGTGCAGGAGTGGCTGGCTGCGGATGCGTTGTCCGGCTCGCGGTTGGTGGTGGTGACCGAGCGTGCCGTGGACGCCGGTCCCGAGGCGCCGGTGGAGGTCGCGGCTGCTCCGGTGTGGGGTCTGGTGCGGGTTGCGCAGTCGGAGAGCCCGGGCCGGATCACGCTGGCCGATGTGGACGACGCGTCCGCTGCCGAGGTCGCGGAGTGGCTGCGCGCCGGAGTGCAGCTCGGTGAGTCGCAGTTTGCGGTGCGGGCGGGTCAGGTGCGGGTGCCGCGGCTTGTGCGTGTGCCGTCCGCGCCCACCGCGGCCGGCATCGATGGCCGCGCGGGCACGGTGTTGGTGACGGGTGCGTCGGGTGCGTTGGGCGGCCTGGTCGCCCGGCATCTGGCCGCGACCGGACGGGCCGGGCGGCTGCTGCTGGTCTCGCGTCGTGGCACAGAGGCGTCCGGGATGCCGGAACTCGTTGCCGATCTGGAGGAGTTGGGTGTCGAGGTCACGGTGGCGGCCTGTGACGTGG
>NZ_JAHTKP010000122.1 GCF_019192735.1 Kitasatospora aureofaciens | reverse complement strand
GCGGATGCCGTGCCGCCGGGCGAGCCGGCTGACCACGAACAGGCCCAGCCGGTCGGTGTCGGCGAGGTCGAACTCCTGCTCCACGGCGAGACGTTCGTTGATCTCGGCGAACGCCTGCTCGCTCAGCCCGAGGCCGCGATCATCGATCTCCAGCGCGAAGCCGTGCGCCACGACCTCGCCCTGGACGGTGACTTGGGTGGTCGGCGGGGAGAACACCGCGGCGTTCTCGACGAGTTCGGCGACGAGGTGGGTCACGTCGGCGACGGCGCTGCCGAGCAGGCCGGTGCCCGGGAACGGCCGGACGATCACCCGGGCGTAGTCCTCGACCTCGCCGACCGCCGCGCGGACCACGTCCACCATCCGGACGGGCTTGCGCCAGGCGCGCCCGGGCGAGCCGCCGGCCAGGATGATCAGGCCCTCGGCGTGCCGGCGCATACGCGTGGTGAGGTGGTCGACCTTGAACAGGTCCTCCAGCTCCGCCGGGTCCTCGGTGCGGCGCTCCATGGTGTCCAGCAGGGTCAGCTGGCGGTGCAGCAGCACCTGGCTGCGCCGGGCCAGGTTGACGAAGACGGCGGAGACGCCGCGGCGCAGCTCGGCCTGTTCGACGGCGGCCTCGACGGCGGCCCGCTGCACGGCGTTGAACGCCTGGCCGACCTGGCCGATCTCGGCCTGCCCGAACCGCAGTTCCGGCGCCTCGGCGGCGACGTCGACCGCCTCGCCGCGGCGAAGCCGGCGCATGACGGACGGCAGGCGGGTGCCGGCGAGTTCGTTGGCGGCGTTGCGCAGGCCGATCAGCTCGCGGGCGAGGCCCCGGCCGATCCGGAAGGAGATGAGCACCGACAGGACGACCGCGACGAGGCCGACCGCGCCGGCGATGCCGCCGCGCCACAGCAGCCCGATCTCGTAGGACCGCTCGCGTGCGCCGATCCCGTCGGCGATCCGGGAGTCGGCGGCGGCGAGGTCGCCGAGGGCCCGGTCGGCGGTCTCCCGCCAGGAGTCGCCGTTGATCGCCTGGGCGACCCGCTCGGGGCCTCCGGCGCCGACGAAGTCGGCCTCGGCGCGGACGAGCGCGGCCCAGGCGTCGCTGCCGCGCAGGGCGACGTAGTCGGCCTGGTCGGCGGGGTCGAGTTCGGCGATGTAGACGGTGAACAGCGCCTGCTGGTTGTGCAGGGCGTCCAGCGCGATCTGGTACTGCTCGGCGGTGGGCCGGGCGGTGCCGGTGCGCAGGCCCTCCATCGCCGCGTCCTCCTGGGCGAGGTACTCGCGGGCGCGCACCAGCTCGATCAGGATCGTGCCCTGGCGCGGGAATTGGCCGGTCTGGCGGGCGACGAAGGCGGACCGGAAGCCGAACACGGGCTTGACCAGGTCGCTGTACTGGTCGAGGGCGAACTCCCAGTTGAGCGCGGAGCGGCCGACCTGGGCGCGCAGCGGGCCGATCTGGTCGGCGGCGGCGACGATCTGCAGGAAGCGTCCGCGCTGGGCGGTGGAGAGCTTGCCGCCGCTGGTGTCCTTCATGCCGCGCAGGACGGCGAGGTCGTGGTCGGTGGCGGCCTTGGCGCGGTCGTAGGCGTCCTTGGCGGCGCGCGAGTTCGGGTCGGCGAGCCGCTGGACGGCGGCACGGCGCTCGTTCTGCAGGTCGGTGGCGTACTGGTCGACCGGGCCGCTGAACTCCTTGTACGTACGGCTGATCTCCAGCTGGCTCCAGACGTCTCCGGTGGTGACGAACACCGCGTACGCCCACAGGGCGGTGAGCGCGACGATGGGCACCAGGAGCAGCGCGATGATCTTCGCGCGGATCGAGCTGCTGCGCAGACGCATGGAGTCCTCGGTCGGGAAGTGCCAGGCGCGGACGGGGAGGGTGGGGAGCGCGGATGGTCGTACGTCGTCGGTTCGGGTCGTCGGATCGGGCCAGGCCGGGAGGCCTCCGGCCGCAGGTCTGCGAGAGCCTACTACGCCCTGACCACTCGTTCGAGGGTCGAAATCCATCTCCCGCCGACTTGCCCCGCACACGTCAGGAGCCGCTCCCGGCCACGGCACTTTCCGTACGGACGTGCGGCACTTTCCGTACGTCCAGGTGTCGATCTCGTCGCGTCACCGTCACAACCCTGGGCAGCGACAGACCGATCCGATAGTTTCGCTCCACGGCAGCCGCGAAACGGGGAGGATTGTGCGCGAGTTCACCACCCCCGCCCTGGCCCGTCCCGAGGCCACCGGAGGGCTCGCGGACTCGCTGTACGACACCGCCGAACGCACGCCCGGCCTGGTCCAGTTGGCCCGCCGCGCACCCGCACACCCACACCCGCCCGGCACCGACCGGGCCGGCGGCCCGCGGCAGGACGCCACCGCACGGCAGGACGTCCCCGTGTGGCAGGACGTCACCGCGCAGGAGTTCCGCGACGAGGTGCTCGCCCTCGCCAAGGGCCTGCTCACCCGGGGCGTCCGCTACGGCGACCGGGTCGCGCTGATGTCCCGCACCCGCTACGAGTGGACGCTGTTCGACTACGCACTCTGGTCGATCGGCGCGATCACCGTCCCGGTCTACCCCACCGCCGCGGCCGAGCAGGTGCGCTGGATCCTCGCCGAGACCCAGGCGGTGGCCTGCCTGGTCGAGGACGAGGACGCCGCGATGACCGTCGGCGCGGTCTGCGACGCCCTGCCCGACCTCACCGGCATCTGGCAGCTGGACCGCGACTGCGTCGCCGCGATCACCGAGGACGGGCGTGGCGTGCCCGACGCGCTGGTGCACCGCCAGCGGCTCGGGGTCTCGGCCTCCAACATCGCCACCGTCGTCTACACCTCGGGCACCACCGGCCGCCCCAAGGGCTGCCTGATCACCCACGCCAACCTGGCCGCCGAGGCCGACGCGCTGCTCGCCGGCTGGGACGAGGTGTTCCGGGACACCGGCGGCGGCCAGCCGTCCACCCTGCTGTTCCTGCCGCTCGCGCACGTCTACGGACGGGCCGTGCAGGTCGCCGCGATCCGCGGCGGCTTCCGGATCGGGCACATCCCCGAGGTGTCCACCGAGGCGCTGCTGCCCGCCCTGGACTCCTTCCGGCCGACCTTCCTGCACGCCGTCCCGTACGTCTTCGAGAAGATCTTCCAGCAGGCCCGGCAGGCCGCCGAGAACGCCGGGCGCACCGAACTCTTCGAGCAGGCCCGGCAGGTGGCGGTCGACTGGGCGGCGGCGCGGGAGCAGAAGCTGTTCGGGCTCGGCCCCGGACCGAGCCCGAAGCTGCGGCTGCGCCACCTCGCGTACGAGCGAACGGTCTACCAGCGGCTGCGCGGGGTGCTCGGCGGGCGGGTGCGCAGCGTGATGTGCGGCGGCTCGTCGCTGCGCCGCGAGCTCGGCCTCTTCTTCACCGGCGCCGGCCTCCAGCTGTACGAGGGCTACGGGCTGACCGAGACCTCCGCCGCGATCATCGCCAACCCGGCCGGGCGGCAGAAGCTCGGCACGGTCGGGCAGCCGCTGCCGGGCGCCTCGGTGGCGATCGCGGACGACGGCGAGGTGTGGGTGCGCGGCGGGTCCGTCTTCGGCGGGTACCTCAACCACCCGCGCTGCACGACGGAGTCGCTGTACGACGGCTGGTTCGCCACCGGGGACCTCGGCCGGCTGGACGAGGACGGGTACCTCACCATCACCGGCCGCAAGAAGGACCTGATCGTCACCAGCAGCGGCAAGAACCTCGCCCCGGCCGCGCTGGAGGAGCGGGTGGCGGCGCATCCGCTGGTCTCCCAGTGCATGGTGGTCGGCGACGACCGCCCGTACGTGGCCGCGCTGATCACGCTCGACCCGGCGGCACTGGCGCACTGGCTGAAGACGAACGGGCGGGAGCAGCTGGACCCGTGGGCGGTGCTCGCGGACGAGCAGCTGCACGCCGAGATCCAGCGCGCGGTGGCGGCGGCGAACACGGCGGTGTCGCGGGCCGAGTCGATCCGCGCGTTCCGCCTGCTGCCACGGGAGTTCGGCCCGGAGCAGGGGCTGCTGACGCCCTCGCTGAAGCTGCGGCGAGCGGCGATCGCGGAGTTCTACACCGCCGACATCGAGGAGCTGTACGCCCCCTGACGGACCGTCTTGTCCCTTTTGCGGCAAGCAGGGTGCCGGTCACGGCGGCGATCGCGGTGGCGAGCCGGTTCGTCCCCCCGTTCCCTTGACTGGGCCGATTGGTCCAGTCCATTGTTTCTCCTCGGTCCGAGTGCGGCGCACCACCTCCCGCTCCCGCCCCTCAGGGAGCGCCCCGGTTCCACGGTTCCACCGTTCCACGGTTCTACGGTCCCGCTACCGCCACGCCCTCCCCACGGGCGGGCTTCCCCACACGCCCCCACACGCCCCCACACGCAGGAGTCCTCACGTGTCCCTGTCCACGCGCCTGTCCGCGCTGGCCGCTTCCGTCGCCCTGGTCGCCGCCGTCACCGCCCCGGTGGCGGTCGCCGACACCGCAGCCTCAGCGTCCTCCGGGGCCGCCGCGCCGGCCGCGCCCGGCCCGACCGTCAACCTGGTCACCAACCCGGGCTTCGAGCTCCCCGCCCCCAACCTGTCCGACTGGGGCAGCATCGCCGGCTGGAGCTGCACCGGCGGCCCGGCCGAGGCGGCCGTCACCACCACTGCCCCGCACGGCGGCACCTCCGCGCTCACCGTCACCCCCGCGAACGCCGACTCCACCGGCGAGTGCGCGCAGACCGTCGCCGTCCAGCCAAACACCAGCTACACCGCCTCCGCCTGGGTCCGCGGAAACTTCGTCTACCTGGGCGCCACCGGCACCGGCCGGGACGTCGCCCCCGCCTGGACGGAGACCACCGGCGGCAGCTGGCAGGAGCTGACCACCCGCTTCACCACCGGCCCGAACGCGCGCAGCATCGGGCTGTACGTCCATGGCTGGTACCAGGAGGGCCCGTACTCCGTCGACGATGTGCACGTGGACGGCCCCGCGCCCGCCCCGGCCGTGCCCGCCGGGTCCGTGCCCACCACCGACAAGGTCGTCTTCTTCACCGTCGACGACGGCTGGCAGCGCACCCCCGAGGCGGAGAAGTTCATCGCCGACCACCACCTGCCGATCACCGCCTTCCCGCTGCCGATGCCGGCCGGCACCGACCCCGGCTTCTTCCAGCGCGTCACCGCCGTGCCCGGTTCCTCCATCCAGGACCACAGCGTCTCGCACTCCGACCTCAGCAAGCTCACCCTGGAGCAGCAGCAGGTCGA
Source organism: Kitasatospora aureofaciens (assembly GCF_019192735.1). Taxonomy (GTDB): domain Bacteria; phylum Actinomycetota; class Actinomycetes; order Streptomycetales; family Streptomycetaceae; genus Kitasatospora; species Kitasatospora aureofaciens_A. Next base: position 2,687 of record NZ_JAHTKP010000122.1, on the reverse strand, counting down.
GATCTGCGACGCCCGCGACGCCCTGACCCGCCTGTTCGGCACCGCCCCGGTGGTCTTCCGCCCGCCGTACTTCGCCTGGAACGCCGACACCCTGCAGGCCGCCGCCAACTGCGGCATCCGCACCGTACTCACCGCCGACGCGGACTTCAGCTGGGGCGCCTCCAACATCTGGCACCCCGGCACCCTGCAGCCCGGCGACGTCGTCCTGATGCACTGGGCCAACACCCTCGCCACCGACCTCCCGCGCGCCCTCGCCGCCGCCGACGCGGCCGGCCTCAAGCCCGCCGGCCTGGTCGACTACCTGCGCTGACCCGCCACCCACGAGCCCGACGCGCCGCCACCACGAGGGGAGTGGCGGCGCGTCGCCCGGGCGCGGGCCGTCCGGTGGTGATCTTGCTCGTTGACAGGGTCCCCGCGGCGTGGCTCTAATGGGGGCGTGCAGCGCGGCGTCGGCCACAGAGCAGTGGGCCGGCCGGCAGCCGAGCCAGCACCTTTCTGCAAGGGACGATGCGCGATGAGCACCTTCTCCGCTGCCCTGATCTGACGTACGCGGCCACCCGTGGTGTCCGCGTCCACGCGCCCGCATTCGCGTGCCCGTGCGCAGCGGCGCCGCGTGTGGCCTGAACTCCCTCACCTTTCCGGAGACTTCACCACACACGCATGCCCATGTCTTTCAATCACACTGTCATCGAGGAATTCCGCGCGAACGGCGGCAAGGTCGGCGGACCGTTCGAGGGCGGCGACCTGCTGCTCCTGACCACCACCGGCGCCCGTTCGGGGCGGGAGCACACCGTCCCGCTGGGGTACGTCCGGGCGGAGGGCGAGCTCGTCGTCGTCGCGTCGGCGGGCGGGGCGCCCGACCATCCGCAGTGGTACCGCAACCTCCTCGCCAAACCCGTGGTCCGGGTCGAGCTCGGTACGGAGGCGTTCGACGTGATCGCCGTCCCGGCCGAAGGGGCACGGCGGGAGCGGCTGTTCGACGCCGTCGTCCGGGTCGCACCGGGGTACGGCGACTACCAGGCGCACGCCGGACGGGAGTTGCCGGTCGTCGTGCTGGAACGGCCGGAGGTGCCGACGCGGGAAGTGCGCAGCCTCGCCGACAAGCTCCTGGAGGCGCACACCTGGCTGCGCGCCCAACTGCGGTACGTCCGCGAGGAGGCGGCGACCCACGTCGCGGGGCGGACGGCGAGCCTCGGCCTCCAATTGCGTCAGCACTGCCTGGCGTTCTGCGAGGGGCTGACGCACCACCATCGCGGCGAGGACGCCGCGATCTTCCCCGCGCTGGCCCGCAGCCATCCCGAACTGGCCGAGGTGCTGGAGGCGTTGGCCGAGCAGCACCTGGCGATCGGGCGGATCAAGGACGAACTGGTGGCACTGCTGGCCGGGATCGGCGTGACCGAGCCGGAACGGCTGCGGGCCGAGGTGGACCGGATGTCGGCCGAGCTGGAGGCACATCTCGCCTACGAGGAAGCCGAGTTGCTGCCGGCACTCGCCGACATCCCATTCCCGCCGACGCGCTGAGCCGACGGGCTGAGCTGACGCACTGAGCCGGCGTGCGGCCGTCGACCCCTCCCCTTGCCGGCGGAGGGGTCGGCAGCCGCCGCACCGGTCGCGCCGTTACGACTGCGAGAGCACCGGGAAGTAGCCGTACGCCTGGCCGGAGGCGTTCGGGTGGTAGCTCTCGTCGATGGGCCAGGTGGTGCTGTGGAGCCAGGTGTCCTGGGAGCCGCAGATCTCGTGCTCGGTGAAGATGCCGCGCACGTCGGCGAAGGTGAAGCCGGCGTTGGCGGCACTCTTGGCGATGACGCCGTCGAGCACGTCGGCCGCCTCGTTGATGGCGGCGCGCTTGGTGTCGCCGATGCCGAAGATGCAGCTGCCGCCGATCTTGTAGAGGTGCGGGTAGCCGAGGACCACCACGTGCGCGTTGGGGGCCTTGGCCTGGATGGCCGCGTAGACCTGGTCGAGCAGGCCGGGCAGGGTGTTCTGGGCGTAGTTCTCACCGGCCGAGACGGCGCCGAGGCAGGCGCTCTCGGAGTTCAGCACGCAGGTCTGCATGGTGCTGGCGAAACCGGCGTCGTTGCCGCCGATCGTGATGCTGACCAGCGTGGTGCCGGAGTTGAGGGCGGAGATCTGGTTGTTGAGGACGTCTCCGGTTCTCGCTCCGGAACACGCGACGAAGGAGAAGGAGGACGGCGAGTTCGCACTCTGCCACAGGTACGGGTACGCGTTGGCGCTCCGCTTGCAGCTGCCGCTGTCGCCGAGGTAGTTCCCGGCGCCGACACCGGCGGAGTACGAGTCCCCGAGGGCGACGTAGTTGACGGTGGCCGCGTTCGCGGACGAGGCCGCGAAGAACGTGGTCAGGGTGAGCAGGACCGCTATCGCGGTGGCGGACATGACACGAGCCTTGCGCAGCATGAAGCCTCCTGGCGTGATGTGGGTCACACATGTGATACCAGGCAGTAGCAGCGCCGGGAAGCGGTCATGCCAAGGATATTGACGGTCAGTCTGACAACGCGGGAGTGAACCCTCACCTGCACCAGGGGCGTTCGCGCTGGTCAGCACCGATGTGCGCGTGCTTCGCAGGGCGGGGAGCGGCGGGCGCGCGCGGCAGCCGCCGTCAAGCGCCGGGCGGGGAGCGGCGGGCGCGCGCGGCAGCCGCCGTCAAGCGCCGGGCGGGGAGCGGCGGG
>NZ_JAHTKP010000121.1 GCF_019192735.1 Kitasatospora aureofaciens | reverse complement strand
AGAGCCGTGTGCGGGGAAAGCTCGCCAGCACGGTTCGGGAAGGGGCCGTCGGAAAAGGACCCGAACCACGGGCACCTCGTCGGCGGCCTACTTCACTCGGCGGGAGGCCGCGCGGAAAAGGACCTGCCACGGGCAGGCACCTCGCCGCGCGGCCGACCCAACCGCACACCTGATGCGAAGCCGCCGCCTCGTGCGGGACTTCGAACGCTCCACCAACAGCGCCGAGGCGATGGTCTACTGGTCCATGACCCTGCTCATGACCCGCCGCTTTGCCCGGCCACGCCCTTCGCGAGCGTGAACCGGCCCGGCGCCGACTCGGCCAGCCACCCACGGGCCACCAGTCGCTTCGCCTTCGACCGCAACGCCTCCACCTTCCCCGGCACCGGATCCAGGCCGAAGCAGGCGGCCATCTCCTGGCACGTCAGCGGACCCTGACCGAGCCGGTTCCGGTCCGCGAGAGCCTGCAGGATCCGCTGGTAGTCCACCGACAATACCGACCAGGACAGCCCCGCGCGCCACACCGGGACCACGGACTTCGGCTTCGCCGCCTCCGCTGGTTCGGGTCGAACCGGTTTTTTCACCAGGATCCGGCAGGTTCTCGGAGGCATCGGGGCCGGCGGCATCGCCGTCGGTCGGGGCCAGCACCTCGCCGACCCGCGAGCGGGCGATGACCCACTCGTTCCACTCCCGCTCAGCCACGGCCAGCTCGGCCTGGATACGGTCGGCCTCCTCCCGCGGCTCGTCCATGCGACGGCGAGCGGTCAGCTCACGCTGTTCCAGCAGCCCCACGACCGACGGCATCCCGACCTCCACCAGAGCGACGACTCGACGCGTCACCACTCCCCGAGACCGCCGACCCTATGCCTGACCAGCAGAAACGCAACCCTCAAGCCCGGAAAGACAACAGCCACAGAGGCCCAGTGGCTCAGTCTGTCACGGGCGGAACCGATGACGTGTTCGCGCCTGGTCACATCGGTGAGTTAACGCAGGTCATCCCGCCCGAGTTGGTGGATGCGGTACTGGACGAGACCGGGGCACGCGAGCGACGACTGCGAAGCCTCCCCTCTCGCGTCGGGGTGTACTTCGTGCTCGCGCTCGGGCTGTTCGGGCATCTGGGCGCTGGGCTGGTGTGGGGCAAGCTCGTGGCCGGACTGGCCGCCGGACCTGCGAAAGGTCAGTCGGCGGTCGGCCTCCGTGTTGAGGACGGTGACGACAAGAAGGGAGGCGAAATTGGCCAGGACAGGCGGCGACCAGTGGCGCAGAACCCAGTACAGCAATGCCTGGGCCACCGTGGAGGCGACGCCGATCACGACGAACCAGCACACTTCCCTGGTCAGCACGGTGCGGCCCGGCCGGGCGGAGGTACAGTGCCGTGTGCTGAGGCGTCGCACCCCACCATCATGAGGCCACCGTGCGACCCGTCGAGCCGTGCGGAGTGCCGGTTCGACCGTTCGGCTGGCGACGGACACCCGCATGCACGCCAGAGACGGACTAACGATCCGATCTGTGCCAGTTTGTTGCTGACGACTCGACAGGCACTGACGGCGCGGTGGGGTTCGATCCACCCCTTGGAGAGTCGCCCGGGGACAGAGGAGGCAGCCTATGGACAGTGGCGGACGGCCGCCGGCCCCGGGCTCCGACGGGCCGCAGCGCCCGAGTTCGGAGAAGGGTCACGCGCAGGGGCGCCTCGAACGCGTTCGCGCTGCCGCGGCGGCACTGGCCACCAAGGGGACCGCTGGTATCCGGGCCCTCGTGCGACGGGTCGAGCAGACTCCTCCGCCCCCGGGGCCGTTCCGTCCCGGCTTCTGGCGCAGCCCGATCCGTGGCCCCTGGCTGACCTCGGTGTTCGGCCTGGTGCTGCTTGTCGGCATCCCGATCCTCTTCGTGACCGGCGCGCTGTCCTACGCCGCCTACAACCCTGGCCTCGGCACACTCAACGACCAGACCCCGGACAAGGGCCTGCTGGGCTTCTACCTCTTCGACTGGCCCACACATCCGTACTGGCTCTACCGGCTCACCCAGGGCGTGCACGTGACCCTCGGCGTGGTCTTGGTGCCGGTGGTGCTGGCCAAACTGTGGTCGGTGATCCCGAAGCTGTTCGAGTGGCCGCCGGCCCGCAGCGCCGCCCAGGCGCTGGAGCGGCTGTCACTGCTGGCGCTGGTGGGCGGTGTCGTCTTCGAGTTCGTCACCGGGATCCTCAACATCCAGCTCTACTACGTCTTCCCGGGCTCCTTCTACACCCTGCACTTCTACGGCGCCTGGGTGTTCATCGCCGCCTTCGTCGTCCACGCGAGCCTCAAACTCAGGCGGATGACCCGCGCCCTGCGCTCCCGCAACCTGCTGACGGAGATGCGCACCGGGCTCGACGACACCCAGCCGGAGCCACCCGATCCGGATGGCCTGGTCGCACTCGGGCCTGCGGCGCCGACCACGACCCGGCGCGGCGCACTCGCCATGGTGGGGGGCGGATCGCTGCTCCTCCTCGTGGTCACCGCGGGACAGAGCATCGGCGGCCGGCTGCGGGGCACCGCCCTTCTCGCGCCGCACAACCGCGACCCAGGCAGCGGCCCGAACGGCTTCCAGATCAACAAGACCGCCGCCGCCGTCGGCATCAACCCGGCGCACGTCGGCCCCGACTGGCGGCTGGAGATCCACGGCCCCGGACCGATGCTCGTCCTCACCCGCGCACAGCTCCTCGCGATGCCCCAGCACGCCGCCGCACTGCCGATCGCCTGCGTGGAGGGATGGTCCACCCCCGACCAGCGCTGGAACGGCCTCCGGCTGGCCGACCTCGCCGCCCTCGCAGGCATCCCCGACGCCGGAAGCGTCCTGGTGGAATCCGTCCAACCACCCGGCCCCTACAGCTCGGTGGTACTGCGGGGCAACCAGATCCACGACCCCCGATCGCTGCTCGCCCTGCGCGTCAACGGCGCGGACCTCTCACTCGACCACGGCTACCCGGCCCGCGTCATCGTCCCGGCCAACCCCGGCGTGAACAACACCAAGTGGGTGCACCGGCTCACCTTCAGGACCTGACCATGGCGCGCTTCGTCCGCTGGTACGGCTCCGGCCCCCTCCACCTTCTCGTCCTGATCGCCTCATTCGCCATCACCGGCTACGCCCTGGTGCGCCTGTTCGCCGTCCGCCCGCTCGAGGTCGCGATCTGGTTCGTCGGCGCGGCGATCCTCCACGACCTGATCCTGCTGCCCCTGTACTCACTCGCCGACCTGTCGGCACAGGCGGTCCTGCGGCATCGAGCACCCCGCATGCCACAACCGCCGTGGATCAACTACCTGCGCGTGCCCACCTTCCTCGCCGGCGTGCTCCTGCTCGTCTGGTTCCCCCTCATCTTCGACCTGTCGATCCCCTACCCCGGTGCCGCACGACTGCCAGAAGGCGTCTACCTCGGCCGGTGGCTGGCCATCACCGCCGTGCTCTTCGCCGCCTCCGCACTGGCCTTCGCTCTCAAGCTCCGCCGCGTCCATCGAGCCACCCGCGCCACCAAGGAACGACCCGCACCGGGTCACGACGCTGCACCATGACGTCCGCTGTATCCAGCTCACCGCCCCGACGGGTTCCCTCCTCGTCGAGGTCGACCCCGACGATGTCGAGGAGCGGTGCACCGCCCGGTTCGAAACATCCACGGCCACCAGGGTCCGCCGTTTGCCTGGGCACGTCTGGGAGCACCAGCGCTCCACAGGATCGCCGAGGACCTTGCCCTCAGCGTCACCGACCAGTGGAGATGCGGCCACCGATGCTTACTCGCCCTCGCCCGCCAGGACCCTACCTCGGGACGTCGTTGCTGAGGCGGGGCTGACCACGCGGTGGCGAGGAGACACGACGTACGCCGACCAGACGCCCAGCGTGGGGCGCGGCACCAGGCCGTGCCACCACCCAGTCGGGGCAACCGCCGCTGGCCGGCACGTGCGATCCACCGATCGTGCTGATTGGGTGGGGGTGAATCCGCCGTGCAGGGAGGCCGGGATCAGTGACACTCGTCAAGCACCTGGAGAGAGCTGCGGCGCAGGCGACTGCTCACGTCGTCCCGGCCGGGCCGCGTCCGGCCCAGGGTGGACGGGCTGCGACGCATGAGTGCGCGACCGATCGGTGACCACGCTCTGCTGTCCGACTGCCGCTCGGCCGCGCTGGTCACCTCCGACGGCTCGGTGGACTGGCTGTGCCTGCCCCGATTCGACAGCCCGGCGATCTTCGCCCGACTCCTCGACGAGGACGCCGGCCACTGGTCGATCCGCCCTATCGGCCCGGTCGACATCAGCCGCCGCTACGTCGAGGACACCCTTGTTCTGGAGACGACCTTCCGCACGACCACGGGTACGGCGGTCCTGCACGATGCCCTTGCCCTGGGGCGGCGCGAGCGCGGGCACGCGCTCGGCACCGCTTCGCCGGGAACACTTCTGCGGCAGATCACCTGCACCGAAGGGCGGGTGGACATCGAGATCGCCTACGCGCCGCGCCCGGAGTTCGGACTCGTCCACCCACTCCTGTCAGCCGTGCGAGGCGGGCTCGCGGCGTACGGGGGCGCCCATGTCCTGCTGCTGTCGAGCCCCGTCGACCTGCGAGTGAGCGGCTCCACAGCGCACGGCCGAATCCCGCTCTCGGCGGGGCACCGCCTCGGATTCGCCCTACAGGTCAAACCGGCATGGGAAAGGGAGTCGGTGGGCTGGCGGGCGGGGCGGATCCGGCGCCGCATGTCCGACACCATCGAAGGCTGGCGCTCCTGGTCGAAGCTCCACCGCGGCTACATCGGCCCCTGGCAGGACGAGGTGGGCCACAGCGGACGCGTGCTGCGAGCCCTGACCTTCGCTCCCACCGGGGCCATCGTCGCCGCGCCCACCGCCTCCCTGCCCGAGACAATGGGCGGGACGCGCAACTGGGACTACCGCTACACCTGGGTCCGCGACGCGAGCTTCACCCTTCAGGCGCTTGCCACGGCCGCCTGCGAGAAGGAGAAGAACCGCTTCTTCGGCTTCCTCGCCCGGGCCGCGGCAACCCAACTCGACCGCGGCATCGACCTGCAGATCATGTACGGCATCGGCGGGGAACGTGACCTGAGCGAGCGGGTCCTGCCGCACCTGACCGGCTGGCGCAACAGCGGCCCCGTTCGGATCGGCAACGACGCCTGGCGCCAACGCCAACTCGACGTCTACGGCGAACTCCTCGACGCCGCTCACCAGACCCTTCCGCCCGGCGAGCCTCTCGACCCGGCCACCCGCACCTTCCTGCTCCAAGCGGCCGAGACAGCCGCCCAGCGGTGGACCCAAACGGATCAGGGCATCTGGGAAAGACGCGGCCCCAGCGGACACTTCCTCCACTCGAAACTGATGTGCTGGGTCGCCCTGGACCGCGCCATCGCCATGGCCCCCACCCTCCAGGCCAACGAACGCCTGCCCCACTGGCAGCACGAGCGCGCCCAGATCCGCCAAGCCATCGAACAACGCGGTTGGAACCCCGGCCTGGGCGCCTTCACCCAGGCATTCGACAGTGACGATCTCGACGCCTCCGTGCTGATGCTGCCCATCGTCGGCTTCCTGCCGCCGCACGATCCCCGCGTCCAGTCCACCGTGCTGGCCATCGCCGCCCACCTGACTGACTGCAACGGCCTGGTCCGCCGCTACCTCACCGACGAGCTGCAGGAAGAAGAAGGCACCTTCTTGCTGTGCACCTTCTGGCTTGCCCAAGCCCTCGCCCTCACCGGCCACACCACCCGTGCACGACACGTCTTCCAAGCCGCCCTCGCACACGCCAACGACCTCGGCCTGCTGGCCGAGGAGACCGACTCCACCACAGCAGAGGCCCTCGGCAACTTCCCCCAAGCCTTCAGCCACATCGGGCTCATCAACGCCGCTCGCGCCATCCGCGATGCCGAGCGACAAACGATGCACGCCCAGTAGGCGAACAACTCGTGGGTATGCAAACAGCTATGGTTCTGACGGGTGTCAAAACTCCGATCAGGCCGTTGACCTGGGCGTTTCCCGCCGCGGTCGAGAGCATGGGATCGACGCAGCATGGCACTCGTTGAGCAGCCCGCTGAGTACTCGGCGGCGCCGAACTGCCGCAGCGGGCAGCAGGATGACGTCCGGATTGTCGTTCGGGGCTCGCAAATCGAGGCCGTCGGCGTGATCCAGTGCCCGGCTTTCGGCGGAGCGTCCACCGTGGCCCCGTCGGAGCGGTACGCCATCCGAGCGCCTCAACCGGCCGCTGAAGTAGAGGACGGAACAGCCTGGCCAAGGTGACCAGTTCAGCCGTCGGCCTGTTGGCGCCCGGCAAGTGTGGTGGTGAGTTCGACCGTGGCCAGGTACCACCAGAAGATCCAGTGGAGGAACGCCGGGTCGTAGTCCTCCTGCTGGGAAGCGTCGCGATGACGGATCTCGAACTTGTTGGCGATCACGAACAAGGCGCCGTCGTCGGGCTTTCCGAGTTCGGTGCGGATCAGGGTCGCGTCGCTCCTCGAGGATGCCCGCCAGGGCAATGATCGCCGAACGCTTCTCCTCGATGGCTGCGCCGCGGCGGCGGTAGAGGGCGATGGCGTGCGCGGTGCGCTACTTGATGTCGGGGTCGGTGACGGCCAGGGCCCGGTGGACGAGTTCGGCCCGGGCGTCGTCCGTCACGGCCACCAACCGCCCCTGGTCCTCCCCCTCATCGGCCAGTCGGCAGTGGATCCCGGCACCGTCGAGCAGCCGGTTCACCCGCCACCGGTACAGCACCCGGGCCGGACCGGCGTGGAACTCCCGATGGTGCCAGCCGCACTGATCCCAGTCATGGAAGGAGCGGTCACGCGGACCAGATCCCACACCCACACCCTCCAACTGGCGCAGCCGACCACGAGGGGGTGACCGTCCACCACCGTCGTCGCCACCGCGCGCACCCCGCTGCCGGGTCCGATGAGGGTTCGCCGACCTGCTCACCGGTGACCATGTCCCACACCCGCACGGTCCCGTCGTCGCCGCTGGTGACGGCGAGGGCACGGCCCTCCACTACCGCCGTCGCCACCGACCACACCCGGTCGACGTGGCCGGTCATGGCGTGGCATCGTGGTGCAGGTGCGCCGAGGCCCCGTACACCGCAGCCGCCAACAGCGCGGAGGAACCCGACGCACGATGCAACAGCGCACCGACCTCCTCCGGAGCAGCGCCCACGAGGAACTCGGGGGCGGTCAACCGTTCGTCCACCGTGGCGGGTTCAGCGCGCAGGGCGTCGTATGGCATAGCGTCAGACATGATCGGGACTCTGACCGACCCCACCACCACACCCTTCGCCCCCGCAGACCGGCCCGGAAGTACCGCGCACTCACCCCCACGAGCACTGCGGCCCAGGACGAGAGAACCACCATGCGATCACGGAGCGTTGTGACTCGAGGAGACGGGAGACACGCGCCTGATGTGAGCAGGAGGTGCCCATCCTGCCTATCCGCACGACTTCTAACGCGAAGTGGGCGCGGACGTAGTCGTTGTTCCGAGAGCGGACGCCGAAGCGCGGCGGGCGGTGGCTGGTCCACCCCCGGATGATCGACGCGATCGCGCGGGAGTTCCAGGCCGACTTCGGTTTCAGCCGCCGGGGGCTCTGTTCGGGCCAGTTTATGCAGAATCGTGGTTCCTGGACCGCCCGCTGGGACGATTCTGTTGGTGCTGCCCCGAGTGGCAGCACGGCCATGGGAGATGACACGCCCGGCCGAGATGCCGCTTGAAGAGTTCGCGCAGGCGGAAGGGGCATCAATGCGGCGCGGAGCTCATGAGCTCCTGCTGAGGCGCCGGCGGGAGCCGGCGTCGAAGCCCTTAGAGGGCGTTTGATGTAGGCGGATTGCCCTTTATGCCCTAGTAGGTCCCTCGCCAGGATGGTGTGGTTTCGTCCGTTATGCGCTTGGCGAGGTTGTCGATCGAGGCGATGTGGATCATGGCTTCGGA
>NZ_JAHTKP010000120.1 GCF_019192735.1 Kitasatospora aureofaciens | reverse complement strand
GCCGGCAACCTCCGCCAGCACGGCGACGAGGCCCCGAAGGACGGCGGCGACCACACCGGCGCGGACCACAACCCGGTCAAGCCCCACAGCCCCGTCCCGGCCCAGGTCAAGGTCCCCGAACTGGTGGGGGTCGGCGGCAGGGACGGCGTCGTCAAGCTCACCTCGGACCTCTCCGAACCGGTCCACGTGCCGGACCACGTCCCCGACCACCTGGCACCCGGCGGCCACGCCCCGGACCACACCCCCGGCGGCCACGCCCCCGAGGGCCCCCGCAACGACCTCAACCCGTCCGGCAACGGCCACGACACCCCGGGCACGGGCGGGCACGACGGCCCGACCACCGGCGGGCACGACGGCACGGGCACGGGCGGTCACGACGGTACTGGTGGGCACGACGGCACGGGTGGCCACGACGGTACGGGTGGCCACGACGGTACTGGTGGGCACGACGGTACTGGTGGGCACGACGGCGGTTCGACCGGCGGTCACGACGGCGCGGGTACGGGCGGTCACGACGGCACCCACCCAGGCACCACCGACGCGGAACGCGCCGCGCACCGCGCCGAGTACGAGGCCGCCCGTGAGAAGCCGTACGACGACCGGACCCCGGAGGAGAAGGCCGCCATCACCCGCGAGCATGTCCGGCTGGCCAACGAGGACCCGGCCTGGCGCGCGGAGCACTACGACAAGTACTTCCCCGGCAAGCGCAACAGCGCGACCGAACTGGTCGACGGCCAGATGCTGCCGATTCTCAAGCACACCGACAACGGCTGGATCGCCGCCGACGACATGTTGCACGCGAACCCGAGGGAGTTCCACCTCGATACGCCCCACGAACCCGTGCCGGGCGAGCGCGGAACGGTTCCGGCGGGCAACCTCGACGGTCTCGACAAGGTCGCGCGCGGCCGTGAGGCGTGGATGGACCTGGAGAAGGCCGAGGACGCCTTCAAGCACGACGAGTCCCCGGAGAATGCAGCAGCCGTGGCCAAGGCCGAGGAGCACTTCTACGACACGGTCGATGACGGCATCGCCCCCAACAGCGGGGTCTCCGAGACCCTCGGCGAGGAAGCCGCACGTCAGCACATGCTCCAACTCCCGGAATTCAAGGGATACAAGGAGATCCACCTTCCCGACACCCCGAACGGTGCGAAGCGGTTCGACCAGCTCTGGATGAACGAGGACGGAAAGCTGATCATCGTCGAGGCGAAGGCCCCCAACGGCCAATTGCTCTGGCGTCACAGCAACGGCGACTACTTCCAGGTCCCCACGAAGGTCCAGCAGGGGACGCTCGAGTACGTCCACACGATCGTGGCGGACATGGAAGAGCGTGCCGCCATGGGTTCCGTGGAGGACGGCAAGTACGCCCAGCAGATCAAGGACGCCATCGACGACAAGAGCTTGCAGTACGTCCAGGTCAAGGCCCGCGAAACGGTCGGTGAGTATGCTGGGGCCGACCTCAAGTACTTCAAGTTGTTCAAGTGAACTCGAAGGAGAAGGAGATCGCGTTGGCCTCGATCATCAGCCGCCACCCCTTTCCCGTCATGGGGAACGCGGAAGCGGGCCTCGCCATGCTCCAGGAGGACGTCGAGCGGCGGCTGGAGAAGGCCGAGACGAACGGCGCCCTTCTGGGCGACGTCCTGGGCACCACGCTCCGCATCGCCGGCGGCCGCAGTCTGTTGGACCCCCAGGCGTCGATCTTCCCCACCTGGGACGCCTGGGTGACCGCCATGCAGGTCGGCTCTGCCGTGTTCGCCACCGCGACGACGACCGAGGACCACGTGGTGTGCCGCATCGCGCACAAGGACCGCACGTTCCCGGCCACCGGTGGCCATCGGCACGTGAACCCCGGTACGTGGCTGACCGCTTTCTACCTGGCAGCGGCGTGCCGGGAGCGGGAGAGGCTCACGGCCCTGTGCAAGGTGCCGGTGTCCCTGCTGCGGGAGAACGGTTCGGCCTTCCCGGAGTACTACTACATCTGGATCGACACGCTCCAGACCTACTGGCAGGGCGGCCCCGGTCTCGGCGACAAGCTGGTCGCGGCGATCAACGCGACGGACCCGGAGACCGTCGCCGACCCGGTGCCCGTCCAGCACCTGATCTACCCGCCGATGGAAATGCTCCACCGCATTCTCCGGGACGACCGCGAAGGCTTCGGCCGGGCCCTCACCAACGCCGTCGAATGGCACAAGCGGTACTGGAGCCACGAGAGCCGGGAGACCCAACTCGCGGGCGCCGTCGCCATCGCCCCGCTCGCGATGGCCTGTTTCGCCCACGATGCGGGATTCCCCATCGAGGTCGAGTCCGAGTACCTGCCTGCGGCCCTCATCGGCCGCAATTGGTGTGGCGAATTTCCGACGTAGGCCGCTGGACGCATAAGCGCCCGATGGCCCGACCGCCGAAATGATGGTCGGGTCATCGGGCGTTCATGCGTCCTGGAGGTCAGTTCTCCTGGGGCGGAGTGCTGAGGGCCTCGGTGATACGGGCGACGAAGGCGTCGGCCTCGGCGCGGGTGATTTCGACGTGGTCGATCTTGTTGTGGCCGAGTTCGTAGAGGCGGAGGTACTCGGTCGGTTCCCAGCGCAGGTTGCGGGTGAACGCCTCGTCGTAGTCGATGCCGTCCACCGAGCTGCGGCGCACGATTCCGCTGGGGTTCTCGCGGGAGAATCCGGTGCGGAGCTTCGCGTAGTAGGTGAAGCCGCTGAGGACCTCGGTCTCGGCGCCGTGTTCGGTGAGCCAGCGCTGGAGAGCGATGCCGTCGAGTTCCTGCTCCGTCTCGTCGGTGACGAGGGTGACGGGGCCGAAGAGCGTGCCGGACAGGCCGCGGAGCACGGTGTGGTCGTCGACGTGGACGGTGAACGAGGTGTTCGCCGTGGTGGCGTCGGAGAGGTCGGCTCCGCGCAGGTCGACCTGGAGGAGGGTGGCGTTGGTGAGGTCGGCGCGGCGGAAGGTCGCGGCCGTCGCGTCGACGTCGACCAGGGAGGCCGAGGTGAGGTCGGCGTCGTCCAGGCCGGCGGAGCGCAGGGTGGCCTGGTCCAGGGTGGCCTTGATCAGGCTGCTGCCGGTGAGGTTGGTGCCGGTCAGGTCGGCCTTCTCCAGGCGGGCGCGCCAGAGCTCCGCGCCGGCCAGGGAGACGCCGGCGAGCACGGCGTGAGAGAACCACGCCCCGGTGAAGTTCCCGCCGGAGAGGTTGGCTCCACGCAGGTCGAGCTCGTTGGCCTGCAGTGCCTCGCCGGCCGCCGCGGTCACCCAGGCGCCGAGTCGGGCCGCGGCCGCCTGGTCCAGCGGCAGGCTCTTTGGGTACCACTTGTCACGGTTGTCGGATGTCATGTCTCAGCTCTCTTCTGCCTGTGCGCGCAGTGCCGACAGGGCGACGGGGCCGTCTGCGGCCTCTGGTGAGCGGCCGGTCAGTTCGGTGAGGGCCTGGGTGGGGGACAGATTGCGGTCGTAAGCCGAGCGCAGGCGGTCCAGCCAGCCGAGAGCGGCGCGGTGGCGCTCGTCGTGGTCGACGTCGAGAGGCTCGAAGCTCGCGGCGTTCTCGGCGTCGGAGGCCCAGAGGTAGCCGAGCGTGCCGTGCTCGTCGGCGATCGGTATGTAGCGCACGTCACCGGCCGCCGTTCGGCGGTAGCCGATGTGCCCGAGGCCGGGGGCGTGGGTGAAGTCACCGTACCGGCGTACGAGTTCGAACCGCGACCACGTGTCGGACGGGGTTCCGTCCTGGTCGAACTGGGGGTCGACGCCCGTCTCGGTCGGCGTGCCGAAGTACGTTGGGTCCTCCGGGTCCAGGTCGGAACCGAGGGCTTCGGTGAGCTCGGCGAGGGCGGCCGCCAGCCGGGGCGCGTTCGCCTCGTGCACGGCGGGCTGGGGCCGGCCCCTGAGGTCGAAGGGCATCCAGGCGTCGGAGTACGTCACCAGCTCCACGGCCGCGAAGTCCGTGTACGTGGTTGCCGACAGCCCGAACAGGCCCTCCGTGCGGACCTCTCCCTCGGGGCCGAACAGCTCGCCGGCGGGGAAGAGCGTGGCGTCGGCAGAGCCGATGGGGCCGGGACGCATGGCGGCGCGGACCACGGCCGCCAGCTCCTCGGCGGAGCCGTCCGCGGCGAGCTCGCCCTGGTAGAGCGCGGAGCGCGGCTTGCCGGACTCCGAGACGGTGAGACGGGTCCGGGGCTCGCCGATCACCAGCCGGTGTGAGGCCAGGACGGCCTGTGCGGCCAGTAGATCGCCGAGGCAGCGGAGGATCTGGTCCTCACCCTCGATGAAGTCGCCCCAGGTCCAACGGGCGACCGGCGTACTGGCGATCACGGTGCCACCTCCGGTGTGAACCTACGAATCCGATGGCCCGACCGCCGAAATGGTGGTCGGGCCATCGGGCGTTCATAAGTACTGGAGGTCAGTTCTCCTGTGGCGGTTGGCCGACGGCCTGCTTGACGCGTTCGATGAAGGCGTCGACTTCGGCCCTGGTGATCTCGGCGTGGTCGATGTCGTTGTGGCCGAAGTAGTACCGGCGGAGGTATTCGGTCGGTTCCCAGCGCAGGTTGCGGGTGAAGGCCTCGTCGACGTCGATGCCGTCGACAATGCGGCGGCGCATGACCCCGTGGGGGTTTTCCCGCGTGTACTTTCCACTGAACATCGCGTAGTACGTGACGGGTTCGCCGCCGAGGACTTCGACCTGGGCGCCGTGTTCGGTGAACCACTGTTGGAGGGCGGCGCCATCGAGTTCCTGTTCGGTGTCCCCGGTGACGACCGTGACGGGGCCGAAGAGCGTGCCGGACAGGCCGCGGACCACGGTGTGGTCGTCGACGTGGACGATGAACGAGGTGTTCGCCGTGACGGCGTCGGACAGGTCGGCGCCGCGCAGGTCGACCTGGAGGAGGGTGGCGTTGGTGAGGTCGGCGCGGCGGAAGGTTGTGGCGCTGGCGTCGACGTCGACCAGGGAGGCCGAGGTCAGGTTCGCGCGGTCCAGGCAGGTGGAGCGCAGTGTGGCCCGGTCCAGGGTGGCCTTGACCAGGCTGGCGCCGGTGAGGTTCGCGCCGGTCAGGTCGGCCTTCTCCAGGTGGGCGCGGTAGAGGTCGGCGCCCGCCAAGGAGACGCCGACGAGCACGGCGAAGGTGAACCACGCCTCGGTGAAGTCCCCGCCGGAGAGGTTGGCTCCGCGCAGGTCGAGCTCGGTGGCCTGCAATGCCTCGCTGCCCGAGGCCGTCACCCAGGCGCCGAGCCGGGCGGCCGCCTGCTGATCCAGCGGCAGGGTCTTGGGATACCACTTGTCAGGCATATCGGATGCCACGATCGCCCCAACCCCCTTTCTACTCAATGATTGTCAACGGCGGGACGGTCACAGTTGGTGGGTGAGATCCGGTCCCAGCCCGTCGATCAGTTCGGGGGCCTCCAGGCCGTAGCCCTCGGCCATGCCGAAGGAAGTCCGCTCGCCCGGTTCGGCTTCGACGCCGAGCAGACCGTCGAGTTCCTGGAGGGCCGCCGCGAGGCGCGGTGCGTTCCTCGCGTGGACCGCCGGGTGCGGCTGCCCACGGAAGTCGCACTCGCTCCAGACGTCGTGGTAGACGGACAGCTCGGCGTAGGGGCCGAGGACCGGGTCGGGCGACACCATGAGCTCGACCAGGCGGTACTCGGTGCGGGCCTCGCCGTCCGCGTCGATCCAGGCGCCGGAGCCGAACACGGTGACCGCGCCCATCTCCGCCTGCGGATGGCCGACCGGTCGGCAGGCCCGCATCTCGTCGGCGAGCGTCGGCTCGTCGAGCGAACGCGACACGAGGCTGAGCCGGCTGTGGATGCCGAGGCCTCCCTTGCCGATCTGGAACCAGGTCCATTCGAGTGCGCCGGGTTCCAGCAGGCCGTGCCTGCGCAGGACGCCGGACATCTGCGCCGCGACCGCGAGCACCGATTCCAGGCCCGCTTCCTTCACGCCGTCGAGGTCCCAGGTCCACGAGGCGCTTTCTTTCGGCGCACGCATGAGAAATGACACAGGACTTCCTTACGGCTTGAACGAGTTGGTCGGGAATACGGTGACGGACCCGTCGTTGAATCGTAGCTCGAAGGTCGCGTTGCTCCGGTCCGCCGCTCGCTGCACGGCCTGGAGTTCATCCGGCCCCATCGCGCCCCGCAGGTCGTCGATGTCAAGGATGCCGATCTTGAAACCGACACCGGAACCGCCGAGCTGCTTTTCCGCGATCTTCTTGACTGCGGACTTGATGCCGGAGACGCCCTGGATGTCCTTGAGCTGGGCGGCGTAATCGACCTTTCCGTCGGCTCCTCGGGTCAGGACGTCCAGGTCGAGCTTGTCGTCGGGGAGCTTCAGCTCGAACTCGATTCCCGTCATGCCCTTGGATTCGAGCTCCGCCGCGTGGTCCAGTGCCTGGTTCACTGCCGGCATCATGCCCTTGTCCTTGACCTGCTCGATCAGCTTCTTGTAGCCGGGGCAGTCGGCGAACCGCTTGTTCCTGATGTAGTCGGCGACGGACGCCCCGTAGCCCTGCTTCTTCAGCTGGACCAGCGCGCGTTCCGCGTCCTGCGGGGGCAGCTTCGCGTCGCGGAGCGCCTGGAAGACGTCGGCCGCGTGCTCGGGTGCCATGGGGCCGCTCGGCTGCTGGCCGATGTGGTCGCCTTCCAGGTAGACCCCGGGCTGCTTCTCCGGCCGGCCGCCCTCGTGGCCCTGCCCGTTGCCGGGACCGTTGTGGTCACCGCCGCCGTGCCCGGGAGTACCGTCGTGGCCGCCGGTGGTCGGGTGGTCCGAACCACCCGTGTGGTCGCCACCGGTCGGACCGTCGTGGCCGCCGTTGTGGTCGCCGGGGGTGTGGTCGCCGCCGCCGTTGTGGTCCGAGCCGCTGGGATGGTCGCCGTTGGGGGTGTGGGTGCCGTCGGGCTTGGGGTGTTCGGTGCCGGGGTTGTGGCCGGTGCCGTGGGGTTCGTGGGTGGTGCCGGTGGGGATGTCGTGGACGGGCTCGGTGGGGAGCTTGATGTCGGCGGCGCCCTCGGGGACGTGGACCTTGCCGAAGAGGTCGGCCTGTTCGGCCTTGATGGCTGTGAGTTCGTCCGGGGTGAGGCCGGGCAGGCGTTCCTTCTCGTAGAGGACGTGGCCGTCCATCTTCGCGGTGAAGCTGTCGGGGGTGTGGAACTGGAGCTCGAACTTCTGGCCGGTGACGGCGTCGCGCCAGGTGGAGTTGATGCCCTTGTAGCCGGCGGAGCCCCAGGTGTTCTTGAAGGTGATGTTCTCGAAGCCGCGCTTCTGGAGGTCCTCGACGGCCTGCTGGACGCCGTGGGCGTAGTCGTTGGCGGGGACTTCGATGGTGTAGCGGACGGAGTCCTTGATCTCGGCGAGGGCGTCCTCGGGCTTGAGCAGCGCGTTGCCGCCGAGGTCGGTGGCGAGCTTGCGCTTGAGGGAGTCCTCGCCCTTGAGGCGGTACTCCAGGCCGATGAGCTTGCCGTTGTCGACCTTGCCCGCGACGTCCTGGACGGCTTCGGTGACACGCGGTTCGTGGGTCGCTGCCTCGTGTATGAACTTGTCGGCGGCGGCGTTGGCCTCGGGGTTGAGCTTGAGGCCCTTCTCGCCCTCCCACGAACCGTCGGGGCGGTTGCCCAACGGCTCCTCGGCGGGCGGGTGTTCGCCGGAGCCCGGAGCCCCGTCGTGGCCGCCGGTGGTCGGGTGGTCCGAACCGCCGTCGTGGCCGCCGGTGTGGTCGCTGCCACCCGTGTGGTCGCCGGAGCCGCCGTCGTGACCGCCGGTGTTGTGGTCCCCGCCGCCCGTGTGCCCGCCGTTGCCGTCGTGGCCCGGCCCGTCGTTGTGGCCGGGGGGCTCGTGGCTCGCGTTGGGGCCCTCGGGGGCGTGGCCGCCGGGGGTGTGGTCGGGCAGGTGGTCCGGGATGTGCTCCGGGACGTGGTCGGGGACGCGATCCGGGAAGTGGTCCGGGATGTGGTCCGGCACCTTGAACGGGTCGGACAGGTCCGAGCCGAGCTTGATGACGCCGTCGCGCCCGCCGACGCCCGCCATCTCGGGGACCTTGGCCTTGGCCGGGGTGTGGAGCGGGTCGGGGCCGTTCGGCTTGACCGGGTGGTCGGGGGTGCTGCCGGGGTGGTCGCCGGGGAGTTCCTTCGGCGCGTCCTCACCGGGGTGGATCTTGCCGGT
>NZ_JAHTKP010000011.1 GCF_019192735.1 Kitasatospora aureofaciens | reverse complement strand
AAGGCGTGGTGGTCCGGGTTCTTCGAGGGCGTCCGCACCCCATGCCCGCCGCGGCGACCGATGCGGTGGAGCACGGTGTGGCGGATGACGCGGCTGGGCCGACCGCCGGTGATCTGACAGCCGGCCCGGCACGGTGCCGGTCAGGACCAGATGGCGTGGAGGGCGTCGATGACGCGCTGCACGTCCGTGCTGGTCATCGCCGGGTAACACGGCAGGGACAGCTGCCGGGCGGCGACCTGTTCGGTGACGGGAAGGTGGCACTTCAGGTACCGGTACGCGGCGAGGCGGTGCACCGGCTTGAAGTGCACGCTGGTGCCGATCCCGTACGCGTCGAGGAGCAGGTTGGCCACGGTGTCCCGGGTCCGGCCGCCGACCGGTTCGATCAGGACGGGGTAGAGGAACCAGCCGTGCCGTACCCCGTCCAGGACGGTGGGCAGCCGCAGCCCTGGAAGGCCGGCGAGGGACCGGTCGTAGGAGGCGGCGATTAGGGATCGGCGCGCGGTGAACTCCGGCAGCTTCTGGAACTGCTGGATGCCGACCGCAGCGGTGATGTCCGGCATCGTGTACTTCAAGCCCGGCACGGTGACCTCGTAGTCGGCGGTGCGGCGCTTGCCGTGCCGCTGCCACACCGAGGTGTCGATGCCGTGGCGTCCCAGCAGCCGGGCCCGCTGGACGAGTTCGGCACGGCCGACGATCATCCCGCCTTCACCGGTCGTCATGACCTTGTTCGCGTAGAAGGAGAACACCGCCAGGTCGCCGCCGCTGCCCGCTCGCAGGCCGTCGCGCCAGGCTTGCAGCGCGTGGGCGGCGTCCTCGATCAGGACCAGGCCGTGGTCGTCGGCGATCTTGCGGAACGCCAGGAGGTCGCAGGGGTGGCCGCCGTAGTGCATGACCACGATGGCTCGGGTCTTGGGGGTGATCGCCTGTTCGACCGCCTTCGGATCGATGTTGAAGGTGATCGGATCGACCTCGGTGAACACCGGTGTGCCGCCGGACTGGAGGATGGCGTTCGGGGTGGCGCAGAAGGTGAGGCTCGGGGTGATCACCTCGTCGCCCGGCTTGATGCCGACCGTCAGCAGCGCCAAATGCAGGGCTGCGGTGCACGAAGAGACGGCGAAGGCGTCCTCGACCCCGAGGTCGGTCCTCACGGCCTCCTCGAACCGCGTTGCCTTCGGGCCGTGGGTGAGCCAGCCCGAGCGCAGGGTGTCGATGACCTCGGCCTCCTCCTCGCTTCCAAGGGACGGCCGGTTCCACGGGAGGAACGGGGCAGTGGTCGTCACGGCTGCCCCCACGAGGTGATGTATTCGGCGTGGTACCTCTGGCAGGCCAAGGTGCGTACACTCCGCACCTTGCCGGCGCGGAAGGCGTCCGCCAGGCCTCGGTGGTTGTCGTACTCGGCCTCGTTCGGGTCGGTGATCTTATGTGCCACCAGGAGATCGGCGATCTCCTGCGCCCCCTCCCTGAGCGTGGTCGAGCAGGCCCCCGGAATGTGGCGCCCGAGCCGGGCGAAGCTCACCCGGTAGTCGCGGGCGTCGGTTTCATCCCGCTCAGGTCCACGCCGGATCTTCGACCCGGGCACGATGGCGGCCACGGTCTCGGCGATGGCGGCGATGGTGTGGTTCTCTTGGTCGCTGCCGACGTTCCACACCCCCGTCATGGTCTCCTCCAGGACATCGCCGAGTACTCGGGCGACATCGCCGACGTGAACGAGAGGGCGGCGCTGCGAACCGCCGTTGAGCGGGATGCGCCCGGTGGCGACGGCGCGCGACGCCATCGAGTTGACCACGGAGTCCAAGCGCTGGCGCGGGGAGCAGCCATGGACGGTCGCCAGCCGCAGATTCGTCAACCCGGTGACCCCGGCGAGGACATCGGGCAGGCGGCGTTCGGCGAGGACCTTGGTCCGGGCGTAGATCCCCAGCGGGTTCGGCTCGGTGTCCTCGTCCACGGTGCCGTCGTGGCTGCCGTAGACGCTGCACGAGGAGAAGAACACGTACTGCGCGACGCCGGCACCGGCGGCGGCCTCGGCGGCGATCATCGGGGCGGCGAAGTTCAGCTCGGCGGCCAGTTCCTCGTCCAGTCGGCAGGCCGGTTCACCCACGATGCCCCCGAGGTGCACGACGGCATCCGCGCCGTCAAAGACCCGGGCGAGCAGGTCGGGGTCGCGCAGGTCTCCGTTGACGAAGGCGGCGGTGCTCGGCAGGAGCCGGCCCGGGTCGTCCGCACGGTTGTAGATCAGGCCGTCCACGACAGTGACGTCGTGGCCGAGCGATGCGAGGTGGTGAGAGGCGACGGAGCCGATGTATCCGGCCCCGCCGAGCAGCACGATGTGCATCAGACTATGTCCCTTCGATCAGGCAGCCAACGGAACGGTCTGGGACGTGAACCAGTCCGGAACGGAGTTCGGCGTAGCCCTGAGCCAGGTCACGTAGCGGTCGATGCCCTCGCTGAGCGTGATGGCGGGGTGCCAGCCGAGCAGATCCGTGGCCTTGCGGGTGTCGGCGTAACCCCCGCGCGGGTCGCCGTCGGGCATCGGTGTCTCGATGAACGCGGTGCCGGGGTAGTGCGCGGCGACCAGTTCGGCGATCGCTCGGACCGAAGTGGGGATGCCGGTGCCGATGTTGATGGTCTGACTCGCCGCCTGATCGGCGACGAGCGCGAGGACGGTGGCGCGCGCGATGTCCTCGACGTGGACCAGGTCGCGCACCTGGTGGCCGCCGCCGTTGAGTCGCATCGGACGGCCGCTGTGGGCGGACAGAGCCAGCCAGGGCACCATCCAGGAGTGCGAGCCGGGCTTGGGGATCTGCGGGTCTCCGTACACCGAGAAGTACCGGACGATTGAATATTCGGTGCGGCTGCCGCCGAGCATCAGACGTACTTGGTGTTCGCCCCACAACTTCGTGTTGGCGTACACCGAGATCGGCGTCAGCGGCTGGTCCTCAGTGAACCGTGGTGCATCGTTCCCGGCGACGCCGTCACCGTAGACGGACGCCGAGGACACGAACACCAGCCGCTTCACCCGGGATTCCAGCAGTTCGTCCAGGATGGTCTGGGTACCGTGCACGTTGGCGGCGAACGCCGTGTCCGGTCGTCGAGTGCACGCCGCGACATCGGCGTACGCGGCAGCGTGGATCACGTAGTCGGCTCGGTCGATGAGCCACTTCACGGTTGCCCGCTCACGCACGTCACCGAGGACGACCTGCGTACCGTGCCGGTCCACCTCGAACAGGCCTCGCACCGGGTGTGGGTAGGCGTCGAAGCGGTCCAGGACGATCGGCCTGGCGCCGTGCGCGGCGAGCTGGGCGACGATGCGGCTGCCGACCAGGCCACCGCCTCCGGTGACCAGCACAGTGGCACCGGTCAGTTCGCGCAGGCGCGAGTCGGGGAACACGTCAGCCATGAGAAATCGACCTCTCCTGAGGTTCGGGTTCATTGCAGTCAGTGAACTGCCGGACACGCTGAGGCGGTATGGTGATGGCCCGCCCATCCCGTTCAATCCGTTCAAGATCAACGCTGGGGCGTGAGTTGACTGGACGTAACGAGACGAATCGGCAGCTGGCCGTCGTCGTCGCAGAAGCTGGGTGTACGTACGAGGCTTTGGCCAAGGCGGTCCGCGCCGTCGCGGCGGAGCCCGGCGAGGCGCTGTACACGTCGAAGTCGGCAGTGCACTCCTGGGTGAAGGGTGGCACTCCAACTGGCAGTACAGCGGCCTATCTTGCGGAAGCTCTCACCAGATTGGCGAAGCGGAAGGTGACGACCTCCGAGATCGGTCTAGGCTGCGACGCAATCGGGGAGGCCATGGCCCCTGATTTCCTGGCTACCGCTTCCGATCTCGGGAGGCTCGTCATGTTCCACCGTCGCGACTTCCTCGCCCGCGCCTTCGCCGCCGCATCGGTCGGGCTCCCGCTCACGTACGACCACGAGGCTGCCGCCGCCATGCTGAGAAGCGGCGAGAGCGGTCGTAGGGCCGGCGCCGAGGAAGTGGCGACCGTCCGGCAGCTCACCGAGATGTTCAGATCCGCCGACGAAAAGTTCGGCGGAGGGCACGGGCTTTCCACGGTCTCGTCCTACCTGGCTGACACCGTCACCCCGATGCTCCAGGCCACGTTTCCGTCCGAGGCGGTACGGCGAAGTGCATACGGGGCGGCCGCTGAACTGGCGACCCTGGTGGGGTGGAAATGCCACGACCTCGGTCGGGAAGGCGCTGCTCAGAGGTTCTACCTCCTTGCCTTCCAGCTTGCCTGCGAGTCCGATCCCGCAGGCCACGGGGCCTGGATGATGCGGGCGCTCACGCATCAGGCCCTCGATCTGAAGCAGTCCGAGCACTGTGTGGAGCTGGCCGAGGCCGCACACTCGCGGGCCCGGGGGAAGGTGGACCGGAAGACCGAGGCGCTGCTGCTGGTGACCGCTGCTCGGGCGTACGGAGCGAGTGGCCACGGCAAGAACGCCGCGGTGGCGCTACTCGCCGCTGAGGACGCCATGCTGGCCGGCGACGACGGCGTTCCCTCGTACGCGGCGGCCTCCGGGCCGGTGGCAGCCACCGTGGCATCGCACACGGGCAAGACCCTGACCGAGATGAAGGACCACAAGGCCGCCGAACGCCACTACCGCGCGGCACTGGAGGGCCGCGTCCCGGAGACGTACCAGCGGGTTCGCGGCCTGACCATCGCGAACCTCGCCAAGTCGGTGGCGGCCCAGCACCGTCACGAGGAGGCCGTGATCCTCTGGAGCCAGTGCCTGGACCTCATGGACGGCGTGGCGTCCGACCGGAACAGGAAGGAGCTGAAGACCATGCGCTCGACCATGGCCGTCTACAGCAGGCGAGGCATCCCGGGTGCTTCCGAACTCGGCCAGCGGGCAACCGAACTCGCCGCCGCGTGACGTCGGACAGATCGGGCCCGCACGTTCGTGGCGAACGTGCGGGCCCCTCGTGTGCGCGGGCTCAGCGCGTGGCGAGGGCTTCCAGGACGCGCTCCAGGGAGGTGCCGAGGCCCCAGCGGGCGGAGAGCTCCTCCAGGGTCATCGGGTCCAGCGGCTCGCGCGGCAGGGCCGGGTCGAAGGGCGGCAGCGGGGCGTCGTCGGCGACCCGGACCACCTTCGGGGCGACGTCCAGGTAGGCCGCGCCCTCGACGATGTTGCGGCGGCGGGCCGGGGTGAGCCGGGATCCGACGTCGAGGGCGGCGGCGCGGATCGCGGCGAGGTCCCCGTACTCGTTGATCAGCTGGGCGGCCGTCTTCTCGCCGATGCCCTTCACCCCCGGCAGGCCGTCGCTCGGGTCCCCGCGCAGGGCGGCCATGTCGGCGTACTGCGCGCCGCGCACGCCGTACTTCTCCAGCAGCAGCGCGTCGTTCGTGACCTGCAGGTTCCCCATGCCCTTGACGGGGTAGAGCACGGTGATCGCGCGGGCGTCGTCGACCAGCTGGAACAGGTCGCGGTCGCCGGTGACGATCTGCACCTGGCCCTTTGCGCGGGCGGTGAGGGTGCCGATCACGTCGTCCGCCTCGTAGCCGGGGGAGCCGACCCGGGCGATGCCGAGCGCGTCCAGCACCTGCTCGATCACCGGGACCTGCGGGGCCAGCGTGTCGGGCACCTCCTCCTCGCCGTCCTCGGCGGCCTCGGCGACCCGGTGGGTCTTGTACGAGGGCACGAGGTCCACCCGCCACTGCGGGCGCCAGTCGGCGTCCATGCAGGCGACCAGCTGGTCGGGGCGGTGGTCGTGGACCAGCCGGGCGATGAAGTCCAGCAGGCCGCGGACGGCGTTGACCGGCTCACCCTGCGGCGAACGCAGGGTGTCCGGTACGCCGAAGTAGGCCCGGAAGTACAGGCTGGCGGAGTCGAGCAGCATCAGTCGCGGTGCGGTCACGCCTCAGATCATGCCGTACCGCGCTGACGGATCGCCCGTTTCAGTTCTCGTGCGGGTCAGTGCTCGTGCGGGCCCGCGCGGTGGACCGGGCCGTGTGCGTCGGCACAGTGCTCGGCGGACGGCTCGCCCGGGCCGGCGATCTGCAGCAGCGCGCCCGCCTCGTCCTCGCCGACATGGTCGACCTGGAGCGTGCTGTGGGTGATCCCGTACTCGCCGGCCAGCCGGCGCTGGAGTTCGCGCCGTACGGCGTGGCAGTCCCCGCCCGGGGTGACCAGGATGTGTGCGGACAGGGCCGGCTGGCCGGAGGTGATCTCCCAGATGTGCAGGTCGTGGATCTCCTCGACGAGCGGCTCGGTGACCAGCCGGTCGGCCACCGCGTCCGGGTCGATCCCGGCCGGGGCGGCCTCCAGGAAGATCCGCCCGGAGTCCCGGACCAGCCCGATGCCGGCCTTGAGCATCAGGGCGACGACGATCAGCGAGGCGATCGCGTCGGCCCGGACGAAGCCGGTGGTCAGCACGATCAGGCCGGCGACGGCGGTGGCGATGAACGCGTACAGGTCGGTGAGCACGTGCTGGAAGGCGCCCTCGACGTTCAGCGAGCTGCGGTTGGCCTTCGACATGCACCAGGTGGCCGCGAGGTTGACGACGATGCCGACCAGCGCGGTGATCAGCACCAGCGAGCCGGTGACCTCCGGCGGTTGCACCAGCCGGGTGACCGCCTCGTATCCGAGCCACGCGGACAGGACGAGCAGGGTGACGCCGTTGGCCTGCGCGGAGAGGATCTCGGCGCGCTTGAGCCCGTACGTGTAGCCGCCGCGGGCCGGGCGGGCGGCGAGCCGCATCGCGACCAGCGCCAGGACGATCGAGGCGGCGTCGGTGAGCATGTGCGCGGCGTCGGAGATCAGGGCCAGCGACTGCGCGGCGAAGCCGACCACGACCTCGCCGGCCATGAAGACGACGATCAGCGCGAGCGCACTGACCAGCCAGCGGCGGTCGGCGTCGGCGGCGACACTGTGCGAATGGCCGCCGTGGCCGTGCCCGCCGTGACCGTGCCCGTGGCCGCCGTGGGCCTCGGGGCCATGGTCATGCGCATGATCATCGTGGGAATGCTCGTGCCCGGCCATCGAAGTCCTCTCTGGACGCACGGGTGGGAGGGAGCGGAGTGCGATCGCCCCGCAACCGAAGTGAACCGCAGAATGGACAAAGATCCAAAGGCTGTACTGGTGACCGTTGTCGTTGCCGTCCGGATGCCCGCGTTCTTCGGTGCCGGACTGCCTTCGGCGCAGGCCCTGGTCAGAACGGATGCCTTCATCACTCGACCGGGTGAGGCGAGCTTGCGCCGCCCTGCGCGGTTCGGCAACGATCATGGCCCGTGAAGATCGCTTCCGCCGGGACCGTCCGCTGGCTCATCGAACTCGAAGCAACCGCCGAAGAATTGATGAACCGTCATCTCGCCTCGGCGCGCGAGTGGTTCCCGCACCAGTACGTCCCGTGGAGCCTCGGCCGGGACTTCGACGGCCCCCTCGACGGCGAGCCCTGGTGCCCCGAGCAGTCCGCGATCGCCCCCGCCGTCCGCTCCGCCCTGATCGTCAATCTGCTGACTGAGGACAACCTGCCCGGCTACCACTGGACCATCGGCGCGCAGACCTCCAGGGACGGCGCGTGGGGCGCCTGGCTCCACCAGTGGACGGCCGAGGAGGACCGGCACGCCTCCACCCTCCGCGGCTACCTGCACGCCGCCCGCGCCGTCGACCCGGTCGCCCTGGAACGCGCCCGGATGGCCCACCTCGGCACCGGTACCGTCCCGGAGCCCGACGGTGTCCTCGGCGTGGTCGCCTACGCCGCCGTCCAGGAGCTGGCCACCCGGGTCAGCCACCGCAACACCGGCCGGCTCAGCGGCGACCCGGTCTGCGACCGGCTGCTCGCCCGGATCGCCCAGGACGAGAACCTGCACATGGTCTTCTATCGGGAGCTCCTGCGCGCCGCCGCCCAGCTGGACGCCGACCAGGTGCTCGTCGCCCTCGACGAAACGATTCGCGGCTTCGCCATGCCCGGCCAGGGCATGCCCGGCTTCGGCCGGATGGCCGCCGAGGTCGCCGTCGCCGGGGTCTACGACCTGCGGGTGCACCACGACGAGGTGCTCGTCCCGCTGCTGCGCGCGCTCCGGGTCTTCGACCTGACCGGCCTCGGCCCGGCCGGGGAGCAGGCCCGCGACCGGCTCGCCGAACACCTGGCGCGGCTGGACGCCCGGGCCGCCCGCTTCATCGAACGCCGCGCCCAGGCCCTCGCCGCCCGCGCCCGCCGGGCGGAAACGGCCTGACCCTGCCCGACCCGCCTGAGCCCTGCCTGACCCTGCCCGATCCCCGCCCGACCCGCCTGAGCCCTGCCCGATCCGCAGAACAGGACCCGCATGACCATCACCACCGCCGGCACCAACACCGAGGACATCGCGTACCACTACGACCTCGGCAACGACTTCTACGCCCTGTGGCTCGACGAGACGCTCGCCTACACCGCCGCCAAGTGGGACGGCATCCCCCGCGGCGAACCGGACGCCCTCGCCCTGCCCCGCGCCCAGCGGGCCAAGCTCGACCACCACCTCGACCTGGTCGGCGCCGACCCCGGCGCCGGCCTGCGACTGCTGGACATCGGCTGCGGCTGGGGCGCGATGCTGGAGCACGCGAGCCGCGGTGGCCGGGCGGCCGGGATCACCGGCCTCACCATCTCCCGCGCCCAGCACGAGTTCCTTACCGCCCGCGCCCTGCCCGGCGTCGAGGCCCGCCTGGAGAGCTGGGAGGACCACGAGCCCGCGCGGCCGTACGACGCCGTCGTCGGGATGGGCTCCTTCGAGCACTTCGCCACCGCCGGGATGAGCCGCGCCGAGCGGCTCGGCGTCTACGCCCGCTACTTCGAGGCCTGCCACCGCTGGCTGCGCCCCGGCGGCCGGATGTCGCTGCAGACCATCGCCTACGACGGCGCGGCCGACGGCTCCGGCCCGCTCGGCGAGTTCGTCGGCAGCGACATCTTCCCGAACGCCAGGCTGCCCCGGCTGAGCGAGATCGCCGCTGCCTGCGACCCGTACTTCTCGGTGGTCGCGCTGACCGCCTCTGCCGAGGACTACGCCCGCACCCTCGCCTCCTGGTCGGCCCGCCTGCTGCGCGCCCGCGAGGAGGCCGAGCGCCTGGTCGGCGCCGAGGGCTACCGGCGGTACCGGCGCTACCTGCGCGGCAGCGAAGTGACGTTCCTGCGCGGCGCCGCCACGCTGTACCGGATCGGTTTCCGGCGGCGCGACGAGCCGCTGCGGCTGCCCGCCTGATGCCGGGGGTGTCCTCGGACCGACGGGCGTGGGCGGCGGTCGCGGTGGTCTGCGCCGCGCTGTTCCTGCTCGGCCTGGACTTCACCGTCCTCAACGTCGCCATCCCCAGGCTGCGAGCCGAGCTCGGGCCCACCCTCGCCGAGACCCAGTGGATCGTGGACGGCTACGCCCTCGCGCTCGGCGGCTGCGTGCTGGCCGCCGGCGCGCTCGGCGACCGGTACGGCCGGCGGCGGGCCTTCCTCGCCGGGCTCGCGCTCTGCGGGCTGGCCTCGGTGGCCGGCGCCACCGGCGACGGCGCGGCCCGACTGGTCGCCGCGCGCTGCGGGATGGGGCTCGGTGCGGCCCTGTTCATGCCCGCCACCCTGTCCACCGTCGTGCACGTCCTGCGCGAACCGGCCGCCCGGCGGCGGGCGATCGGCATCTGGGCGGCGGTGGCCGGGGTCGGCGCGGTGTTCGGCCCGGTCGCGGGCGGCCTGCTGGTCGAACGGTACGGCTGGCAGGCGGCGTTCTGGCTGAACGTCCCGGTGATCACCGTGATCGCCGCGGCGGCCCTCGTCGTCCTGCCCGAGTCCCGTGACCCCGAGGCCCGCCCGCTCGACCGGCCCGGCGCGCTGCTGTCCTGCGCCGGGCTGCTCGCCCTCGTCTGGGGTGTCATCGAGGCACCGGGCCGGGGCTGGAACAGCGCCGGTGTGCTGGCCGCGTTCGCCGTCGCGGCGGCGCTGCTGGCCGCTTTCGTACGGCGCCAACTCCGGTGCACCGCACCGATGGTGCCGGTCCGGCTGCTGGGCGGGGGGCCGGTCTGGCCGGCCACGCTGTCGCTCGCGCTGATGTCGTTCGCCATGTTCGGCGCGATGTTCCTGCTCACCCTCTACCTCCAGCAGGTGCGCGGCCTGTCCGCCTGGCAGGCCGGGCTGCGGATGGTCCCGCTCTCCGTCGGCCTCGCCACCGGCGCGATCCTCGGGCCGCTGCTGGCACGGCAGTTGGGCGCGCGGGTGCCGTCCGCGGGCGGCCTGCTGCTGATCGCCGCCGGCTTCGTCCAGCTCGGCCGGCTGGCCGCCGACTTCGGGGACGCCCCGGTGCTGGTCTTCGAGAGCCTCGCCGGAGTCGGCGCCGGACTGCTCGCCCCGGTCGCCACCGAGGTGGTGATGAGCGCCGTCCCGGCGGGCTTGGCCGGTGTCGGTTCCGCGCTCAACGACGCCACCCGGCAGGTCGGTTCGACCCTCGGGGTGGCGGTGCTCGGCTCCGTCCTGGCCACCGCGCTCACCGATGCCGCACCCGGCGACCCGGCCGCCTTCACCGACGCCTTCGTCGACGGCCTCACCGCCGCGGCCGTGGTCGGCGCGACGGTCGCGGTGCTCGCCGCCGCCCTCGCCTGGCGCCGGCTGCCCGGGCGGCGCCCGCGGCCCGTCCTCATCCCCGAACCCGACTGATCAACCAGTCAGCACCGAAAGGAAGTTCAGCATGTCCAGCACCTTCGAAACGATCCGTACCTGCCTCGTCGACGAGTTCGAGGTCGCGCCCGGGCAGGTCACCCCCGACGCCACCCTGGCCTCGCTGGAGCTCGACAGCCTCGCCCTGGTCGAACTCTCCCTCGTCGTCGAGGAGCGGATCGGCGTCACCGTCGCCGACATCACCCCCGACCGCACCCTCGGTGAACTCGCCGCCCACGCGGACGCCACCCTGACCGCGGAAGCCGTCAGTTGAGCACCCGCGCGGTGGCCGTCACCGGCCTCGGGCTGGTCACCCCCGCCGGGAACGGCGCGGCGGCGGTCTGGGACCGGTTCCTCGGCGCCGGGCCCACCGCCCGCCCCGACCCCGAACTCGAGGGCCTGAACGTCGACTTCTCGTGCCGGCTCGACGACTTCGACCCGCCCACCCTGCTCGGTGGGCGGCTCGCCCGCCGCCTCGACCGCTTCAGCCAGATGGCCGTGGTCGCCGCCCGCCAGGCCGTCGCCGACGCCGGCCTTGACCCCGCCGACTGGGACGGCACCCGGGTCGGCGTGGTCCTCGGCGTCAGCGCCAACAGCGTGCAGACCTACGCCGTCGAGTACGCCCGGCTCGCCGACGGCCACGCCGACCGGGTCTCCCCGCTGATGCTCCCGCGCAGCATCCCCAACATGGCCGCCGGGGAGGTCAGTCTCGATCTCGGCGCCCGCGGGCCCGGCCTGGTCACCAGCACCGCGTGCGCCTCCGGCACCACGGCCCTGGCCCTCGCCTGCGACCTCATCCGCTCCGGCACCTGTGACCTCGTCCTGGCGGGCGGCACCGACAGCCCCCGCACCCCGATGACCGCCACTGCCTTCGACCGGCTCGGCGCCCTCTCCCGCCGCCGCCACGACCCGGCCGGCGCCTCCCGCCCCTTCGACGCCGACCGGGACGGCTTCGTCCTGGGCGAGGGCGCCGGCGTCCTCGTCCTCGAACGCGTCGACCACGCGCGCGCCCGCGGCGCCCGCCCCCGCGCCTACCTCGCTGGCCACGGCGCCGCCACCGACGCCCATCACTTCACCGCCCCGCACCCGGAGGGCGACGGCCTCGCCCGCGCCGTCCGGGCCGCCCTCGCCGACGCCGGGCTCGCCCCCTACGAGATCGGGCACATCAACGCGCACGGCACGGGCACCCCGCTCAACGACCCCGCGGAAGCGGCGGCCCTCCGACAGGTCTTCCACCGGCCGCCGCCCGTCACCGCCAACAAGAGCGTCATCGGCCACACCATGGGCGCGGCCGGCGCGATCGAGGCCGCCGTCACCGTCCTCACCCTGCAGCACCGGCTGATCCCGCCGACCGCCAACCTCGACCGGCCCGACGAGACGATCGGCCTCGACGTCGTCACCAAGGCGCCGCGCCCGCTCACCGTCCCCACCGCCCTGTCCGTCTCCAGCGGCTTCGGCGGGCAGAACGCCGCCGTCGTCCTCACCGCCGCTGACCCCGGAGCACTCCGATGCGCGTCCCCATGGCCGGGCTCGCCCGGCTCTACGCCCGCCTGCTGTTCCGCCGCCCGCCCGCCGACTGGACCGTCCCGGTCGCGGACGGGCGGTACGGGCCCGCCGAAGCCGCCGACGACCGGCCGCTCACCCTGCTCATGCTCGGCGACTCCCTGGCCCAGAGCTTCGGTGCCCACCGCCCCGAACAGACCCTCGGCGCGCGGCTCGCAAAGGGTCTCGCCGAGGGCACCGGGCGCCCGGTCGACCTCCGCGTCCACGCGCGGATCGGCGCCACGACGGGAGCCATGGGACGGCAGGTGCTGCGGGCCGCGCGGCTGCGGCCCGGGGTCGCCGTGGTGATCGTCGGCGGTAACGACGCCCTGCTGCCGGCCCCGCTCGGCCGCGCCGCCCGCCGCTTCGCGTACCTGGCGCAGACGCTGCGGGACGCCGGCTGGCAGCTCGTGGTCGTGCCGTGCCCCAACCCCGGCTACGGCCCCGGCTTCCGGCCCCTGGCCCGCTGGGCCGGCCGGCACCGCTCCCGCCGCCTCGCCCGCCTCCACATCCGTACCGCCGACCGCGTCGGCGCCCACCTCGCCCCCACGGCGGGCCCCGAATTCCGCGACCGCGCCGCCGAACTCCTCGGCCCCGACGGCGTCCACCCGTCCCCGACCGGCTACGCCACCCACGCCACCCGCATGCTCCCCGCCCTCCTCACCGCCGCCGCCCACCTCCCCGCCCCGGTCCCCGCTCCCAACTGACGCCGACACAGCAGTTCCCCGCGCCCCGTCCAGGGGTGCGGGGAACCGTCGCACTCGCCTTCCGCTAAGCCAAGTTGCTCCTACCCGATCGCGACCGCGTCCAACTGTGCAGCCGTGGCCGCCCGTACGAGGGCCTGCATGACCCGCAGGTCGTCCCCCTGCTCCGGGTGCCACTGCACGCCCAGCGTGAAGCCCGGCCCCTCCACGGCCTCCACCGTCCCGTCCGGGGCGTGCGCGGAGATCCGCAGGCCCGCCCCGAGCCGGTCGACGGCCTGGTGGTGGAAGGTTGGCACCTCCACCTCGCTCTCCGGCAGCAGCCCGCCCAGCAGCGTCCCCGGCACCGGCCGCACCAGGTGCGTCCCGTACTTCCCGGGCGAGCCCCCGTGCACGTCCACCGCGACGACGTCCGGCAGGTGCTGCACGAGCGTGCCGCCGCACACCACGTTGAGCACCTGCATGCCCCGGCAGATCCCCAGCAGCGGCATGCCCGCCGCGAGGGCGCCGCGCAGCAGCGCGCTCTCCCAGGCGTCCCGTTCCGGCGAGTCCACGTCCGTGAGCGGATGGCGCGCCGCGCCGTAGTACGCCGGGTCGATGTCGGGCCCGCCGGCGATGACGAGCGCGTCGAGCCGGGCGAGGACGTCGGGTGCGCGCTCGGGGGCGGCCGGCGGGAGGAGGACGGCGATGCCGCCGGAGTCCTGGACGTAGGCGGTGTAACGCTCGGGCACGAGTGCCACCCGGCGGTCCCGCCAATCGCTCCAACTCGCGTCCACCAGATAGGTGCTGACACCGATGAAAGGCCTGCGATCCATGGCGCGCATTCTCCTCCCGTACCGTCTGATCCCTCGTCAATCACGCATATCGGCGCGCCACACCCGCCCGCCCTCTTCCGCCCCGCGAGGCACAGGCCGTACGGTTCGCTGTGACCGCCTGATCTCGAAGAGTGATCGAGGAGAGGGTTCACCATGTCCGAGACCGCCGCCGCGGGCACGCCGCCGCGGGCGCCGCTGACCCTGGACGAGCTGCGCACCCTGGTCGACACCGGCGAGGTGCACACCGTCGCGCTCGCCTTCACCGACATGCAGGGCCGCCTGCAGGGCAAACGGTTCGCCGCCCGCTTCTTCCTCGACGAGGTCGTGGAGCACGGCGCCGAGGCCTGCGACTACCTGCTGGCGGTGGACGTCGACCTGAACACCGTGGACGGCTACGCCTTCTCGTCCTGGGCGACGGGCTACGGCGACTTCGCGATGCGCCCGGACCTCGGGACGCTCCGGCTCACCCCCTGGCAGCCGGGCACCGCCCAGGTGACGGCCGACCTGGCCCGGCACGGCGGCCACCCGGTCGACGCGGCGCCGCGACAGCTGCTGCGCAAGCAGATCGCGCGGCTGGCGGAGCACGGGCTGGCCGCGGACATCGGGACGGAGCTGGAGTTCCTGGTGTTCCGGGACACCTACGAGCAGGCCTGGTTGAACGGCTACCGCGGCATGACCCCCGCGAACCTGTACAACGTCGACTACTCGATGCTGGGCACGGCCAGGGTCGAGCCGCTGCTCTCGCGGATCCGCAACGAGATGGCGGGCGCAGGCCTGGTCGTCGAGTCGGCGAAGGGCGAGTGCAACCTCGGCCAGCACGAGATCGCCTTCCGCTACGCGGACGCCCTCACCACCTGCGACCAGCACAGCGTGTACAAGACGGGCGCGAAGGAGATCGCCGCCCAGCAGGGCTGCGCGCTGACCTTCATGGCCAAGTACGACGAGCGCGAGGGCAACAGCTGCCACATCCACCTGTCGCTGCGGGACGCGGTGGGCGCGCCGGCCTTCGCGGACGGGGACGGCCGGATGACCGACACGATGCGGCACTTCCTGGCCGGGCAGCTGGTCGCGCTGCGCGAGTTCTGTCTGCTGTACGCGCCCAACATCAACTCGTACAAGCGGTACCGCCAGGGCTCGTTCGCGCCGACGGCGGTCGCCTGGGGCCGGGACAACCGCACCTGCGCGTACCGGGTGGTGGGCCACGGGCCCGGGCTGCGGATGGAGAACCGGGTGCCCGGCGGGGACGTCAACCCGTACCTCGCGGTGGCCGGGATGATCGCGGCGGGCCTGCACGGCATCCAGCAGAAGCTGGAACTGCCCGCGCCCTGCCTGGGCAACGCCTACGCCGTCGAGGAGTACACCCGGGTGCCGGGCTCGCTGCGGGAGGCCGCCGACCTGTGGGCGCAGAGCGAGCTGGCCCGGACGGCCTTCGGCGACGACGTGGTGGAGCACTACCTGAACATGGCCCGGGTCGAGCAGTGCGCGTACGACGGGGCCGTCACCGACTGGGAGCGCTACCGATCCTTCGAGCGGATGTGAGGCCATGACCGAGCCCGCCGTCCCGCCTGGGGCTTCGCGCCACCCGCTACGGCCTCTCCGGCTCCATCTGGACCCGGGACCTCGGCCGGGCGCTGCGCCTGGCCCGGGGCGCCCAGGCGGGCAACCTGTCGGTCAACTCGCATGCCTCGGTGCGCTATTGGACGCCGTTCGGGGGCTTCGGCGACTCCGGGGTGGGCCGCGAGCTGGGGCCGGACGCGCTGCGCCACTTCACCGAGACCAAGAACGTCTTCATCCACAGCGAGGAGTAGCAGCCGATGACCGAGAAGGCCGCCGAGAAGGACACGGCGAAGGGCGCCGAGAAGGACGCGGCGGTCTGCCGCAGGCTGGTCGGCCGCACCGCCGTGATCACCGGCGCGGGCAGCGGCATCGGCCTGGCCGCGGCCCGCAGGCTGGCCGCCGAGGGCGCGAAGGTGGTGTGCGCGGACGTCGACGAGCAGACCGGCCGGGCGGCAGCGAAGGAGGCCGGCGGCCTGTTCGTACACACCGACGTCACCGACCCGTACATGGTGGAGGCGCTGTTCGACGAGGCCTACGAGACGTACGGCAGCGTGGACGTGGCCTTCAACAACGCGGGCATCTCGCCGCCCGAGGACGACTCGATCCTGACCACCGGCCTGGAGGCGTGGCGCAAGGTCCAGGAGGTCAACCTGACCTCGGTCTACCTGTGCTGCAAGGCGGCGCTGCCGTACATGCGGCGGCACGGGCGCGGGTCGATCATCAACACGGCGAGCTTCGTGGCCCGGATGGGCGCGGCGACCTCGCAGATCTCGTACACCGCCTCGAAGGGCGGGGTGCTGGCGATGTCCCGCGAGCTGGGCGTGCAGTTCGCCCGGGAGGGAATCCGGGTGAACGCGCTGTCGCCGGGGCCGGTGGACACCCCACTGCTGCGCGAGCTGTTCGCCAAGGACCCGGAGCGGGCCGCCCGCCGGCTGGTGCACATCCCGCTGGGGCGGTTCGCGCGGCCGGAGGAGATCGCCGCCGCGGTGGCCTTCCTGGCGAGCGACGACTCCTCATTCATCACGGCGAGCGAGTTCCTGGTGGACGGCGGCATCGCCGGGGCGTACGTCACGCCGCTCTAGCCACCCGGGTCCGGTCACTCCGCTCTTCGGAACCGCCGGGTGCTTCTTACCGTAATCTCATGCGAAAGCACGGGAATTCGGGGTCGCGCTGATATCCCGTTTATCCGGCTGCCCTTAGATTCTCTGGTGTGAGCGAGCAGATTCCCGCCGGGTGGTACCCGGACCCGAAGGACACCAGCAGCGACCCGAGACCGCAGCGCTGGTGGGACGGCAAGGGCTGGACGGCCAGCACCCGGCCCGCACCCTCGGACGCGCCGACGCCGGAGCCCCCGGCGGCCGACGCTCCGGGGCCGGGGGCGGCCGGCGAGCCCGAGCCGGCGGCCGGCGGCCCGAAGGTGCTGGAGGGCGAGGTGCTGGAGAGCGGGACGGTCCGCTACCCGGAGCCGCCGCCCTTCGGCACCGCGTACGGCGCCGCCGTGCCGCCGCCGGCCAAGGCCCGGCGCAAGCCGTCCAAGCTGGTGATCGCGACCGCCCTGGCGGCGGTGCTCGGCCTGGGCGCCGGTTCTGGGATCACCTACCTGGCGATGGACGGCCACAACGACCGCCCGCAGCGGGTGGCCAAGCAGCAGGCCGCGCCGTGGGGCGAGAACGGCCCGTGGAACGGCTTCCCCGGCCTCGGCGGCGGAAATGGCGGCAACGGCGGTAGCGGCGGCAGTGGGGACGGCAGCAGCGGCGGTAGCGGCAGCAACGGTGGCAGCGGGAACGGCAAGGGGAAGGGCAAGGGCAACACCGGCGCCGACGGCGCGATCGACCTCGTGAACCGGATCACCCTCCCCGTCCCGGCCGGCTGGGACTCCGGCTACACCAACGACGGCTACGCGTCCCTCACCGTCGGCCAGTACACCTGCGCGGACGGCAGCAGCACCTGCACGCTCGGCGGCGTGATCACCGGCCGGATCGACGGCGGCGGCACCGACGTCCGGGCGGCGGCCAAGGCCGACATCGCCCAGGCGGCCAAGGAGTCGTACGGCGACATCACCGGGCACCAGGAGCTGAAGTCCGAGGCGGTCACGGTGGCCGGCAAGGACGGCTACCTGGTCCGCTGGAAGGTGGACGCGTCGAAGGGCAACAACGGCTACGTGCAGACCGTGGTCTTCCCGTCCGCCGACGGCAAGGCGCTGGTCTCGGTGCACTTCGGCTTCGACATCGCCGACAAGGCGCCGGACCTCGGCCTGATGGACACCATCGTCAAGGGCATCGGCGACTACAAGGGCAAGCTGCCCCCGCTCCCGTTCCCCGGCGGTGGCGCGCCCGGCGGCGGTTCGGGCGGCAGTGGTTCGGGCAGCAGCGGTTCGGGCGGCACCACCACGAGCACCTGAGCGGCGGCCCGCTCCTCACGACACGGCGGCGGCCCACCCGGAACTCCCGGGTGGGCCGCCGCCGTTCGGTCACGTTGAGCACGCGGGGAAGTGCCGGGACCGGACCGGACGGGGGTATACCGGCCCGGCCCCGCATCCGGCCCTCAGGAATCGCGTCGAACAGCCTCGACGCGACGGCGCCGGAGCACCATGCCGGCCCAGCCGACGCCGATCGCGGCGGCGCCGGCGAGCAGCAGCGGACCGGTGGCCGAGGTGCCGACGGCCGCCGAGGCGGTCGGGACCACGGCGCCGGCCGGGGAGTTGGGGTCGCCGCCGTGTCCGTGATGGGCGACCGTGGACTTCGGGGCGTCCGCCGCGATCTGCGCGTCGCTGGGCGCGGCCGGTGCCTGCGCGGCGAGCGCGGAGACCGCCTGGCCGCCGGTGGCGGAGGGCCGCCCGAAGTCGACGTCGGAGCAGCTGTAGAACGCCTCCGGGCTGTCGCTGCGCTGCCAGATCATGTAGAGCAGCTGGCGGCCGGTGCGCTGCGGCAGGGTGCCCGGGTAGGTGTAGTACCCGTTGGTGGCGGTGCGGTCGACCTGCACCTGGGCGACCGGGGTCGGGTCGAGGTCGGACCACTTCAGCGGCTGCGTGGGGTCGTAGCTCTGCTTGGTGATGTAGACGGTCTGGGTGCCGACGTGCGGCGCGGTGGTGCGGAACTGGAAGGTGAAGGCGCCCGCGCTGACGGCGGTGGCCGGCCAGTCGGTGCGCGGCCAGTCCAGGGCCTGGTACTTGTCCCGGTTGGCGGAGCAGAGCCTGCCGTCCGGGATCAGCGCCTGGTGGTTGCCGGCGGCGTTGGCGATGTTGACCTCGTTCCAGTCGTAGAGCGGCTGGGTGCCGCTCGCCGCCACGAGGTCCTTGCAGACCTGGGAGACCGGGTGCTCCGGGCCCTCGGCGTAGCAGGCCGCGACCCGGCTGACGGGGCTGGTCATCGTGCCGTGGGCACTGGCGGTGCCCGCGGTGGTCGCGGCCGCCGCGAGGACGGCGGCGCCAACTATGCCGACGGACACGGCACTTCGCTTGATGGACATGGGGTGGGGACTCCTTGGCCGTCGTTCCGGGCGAGTGTGGGGGAGCGGACACGCCTGCCCGTTCGGGGGCCGCCGGCCCGGATCGCGGACCCCTGCGCTGAGCGTATGATTGGTCTGGACCAGCTGGCAATAGCCAGGTGTGCTGCGGTTATTGACGGACTGTATGGCCAGGAACAGCGCAAAGGCCCGACGGGACGCCCGGGTCAGGCGTTCCATCGGGCCCGCTCAAGGCTCAGGAAAGGTCGCGGGTCGGATCAGAGGCTCAGGTCGTGGATCGTGTGGGCCTGGACGACCTTGCCGTGCACCGTCGCGTTCCCGCTGATCTCGTTGTGCACCGAGCCGGGTGCCTGCTCGGGTGTCTCGGGGGTGAACTCCTTCAGGATCGCCCGCAGTTGGGTGACGGCCTCCGGGTCGCGAAGTGCCCGGCGCAGCCTGCGCTCCCATTCGGCCTGCGCGCCCCGGGTGGCGGACTCGCCGTCTTCCCGAGCCTCGACGAGCTCGGTCCGGGTCTCCTCCAGTTCCTCCGCCACGTCCTCCTCCCGCCCCTGGCCGAACAGCCTGGCGAAACGCGGCTTGACCTGCGACCAGGCCTCGTTGACCATCAGTCCGAGCAGCGCGGACGCCCCCGACGCTGCCAGCTGCACGATCTCGGCTTCCATACCGCTCCTTTGTCGCTCCGCAGTGTCCGAACCACCGTAGAACACCAGGGCCCGGTCGGTCAGAGAAACGTCCTGCCCTCGCCCCGGTAGGTCGGGACGGTCCGGACGATCCGGTCGCCCTCGATCAGGTGCAACTCGGCGAAGCGCTCGCACAGTTCGCCCGCCTTGGCGTGCCGGAACCAGACCCGGTCGCCGATCAGCAGGTCGTCCGCGGCGGCGCCGAGCAGCGGGGTCTGCACCTCGCCGGCGCCCTCCATCGGGTCGTAGCGCAGCCCTTCCGGCAGGTACGGCACGGGCGAGCGGTCCGGGCCGGCCGCGCCCGACGCGGGGTAGCCGCCGCCGAGCACCGTCACCACGCCGACGCCGGGGCGGCGCACCACCGGCTGGCCGAACAGCGCGGCCGGACGGCCCCGGAACGCGCGGTAGTTGTCGAACAGCTGCGGCTGGTACAGCCCGGAGCCGGCCGCCACCTCGGTGACCGCCCGCTCCGCGGCGGTGGTCTCCACGCTGCCGGTGCCGCCGCCGTTGACGAACTCCAGCTCGGCCACCTGCCGCAGCCGCCGGACCACGGCCGCGCGCCGCTCGGCCAGCTCGGTGCGGGACTTGGCCTGCATCAGCCGGATCAGCTGGGAGCGCACCGGCCGCCCGGGCACCCGGTCGCCCACCCCGGCGACGTGCCCCTCGTACGCCATCAGGCCGACCACCCGGAAGCCCCGGCGGTGCTGGACGAGTTCGGCGAAGGCGCCGAGATCCTCGGGCGTGCGCAGCGGGGAGCGGCGGGCGCCCACCCGGACGCGTCCGCCGAGCAGGTGCAGCGCGGTGTCCAGCTCCAGGCAGACCCGCACCTCGGCGTCGCCGCCCCGGGCCTTGTCGATCAGGTCGAGCTGGGCGGGGTCGTCGAGGACGACGGTGACCTCGCAGGCAAGCTCGGGGTCGGCGGTCAGCTCGGCGAAGCCGGCCCGGTCGGCGGACGGGTAGGCGAGCAGGACGTCGCGCACGCCGGTGCGGGCCAGCCAGAGCGACTCGTCGAGGGTGTAGCTCATCACCCCGGCGAAGCCGCCCGTGGCCAGCGCCCGGTCCAGCAGGGCCCGGCAGCGCACCGACTTGCTGGCCACCCGGACCGGCTTGCCGCCCGCCCGGCGGACCAGGCCGGCGGCGTTGGCGTCGAAGGCGGCGAGGTCGACGACGGCCACCGGCCCGTCCAGGTGCGCGGTGGCCCGGTCGTACCGGGCGCGGTCGGTGACCGGGGTGGCGGCGAGGGCGGGTTCGAGCATCACCATGCGCGCAGGCTGCCACACCCGGCTACCCAGGGGTAGGCCCCGCGTGCACATTTGTGAGGCTCCCGGCGCGCGGTGGCATAGGGTCGGCCGGGTGGACCGCAAGAACATCCCGAACCCCGGCTTCTCCGGCGACGACGGCACCGCCGACCCGGCGCTGACCGCGGCGCTCGCCCGCTGGTCGCAGGACCGCACGGCCGAACCCGAGCTGCTCGCGGCGCTCCCCCCGACCCGGCTGATGGTCCCGATCGTCGCCCTCCTCGGCGAGGTCGAGGTGGACGAGCACGGGCACAAGCACGAGAAGACCAGCGACATGGCGGTCCCGGTACTGGAGGCCCCGGACGGGCGCCGCGCGCTGCCGGCCTTCACCTCGCTGGAGACGCTCGCCCGCTGGCGGGCCGATGCGCGCCCGGCGCCGGTGGCCGCCCCGCAGGCCGCGATGGTCGCCTTCTCGGAGCGGGCCGACACCCTGTTGATCGACCCGGCCGGCCCGGTGCCGTACCAGCTGAGCGGCGCCAGGCTGCGCGCCCTGGCCGAGAACCGGCCCTACCTGCCGCCGGCGCGCGACCCCGAGGTGCGCGAGGCGGTCCGGGCGCTGCTGGCGGCCGAGCCGCAGGTGGTGACCGGCCTGCTGGAGCCGTCCGAGGGCACGGACGGGGTGCTCGCGGTGGTGTTCGACCCGGCGCTGGACCAGCCGGGCGTGCAGGCGGCGGCGCAGCGGGTCGGGCAGGCCGTGGCGGGGGACCCGGTGCTGCGGGTCCGGCTCGACCGGGGCCTGGACCTGGCGGTCCTTCCGGCGACCGCGCAGCTGCCCGGCGAGCCGCTGTACCGGCGGTAGCGCAAAGGGCACCTACGAAATTTCGTAGGTGCCCTCTCGCGGAATGTCAGGCGTAGACCGGCCCGGTGAACTTCTCGCCCGGGCCCGCGCCCGGCGCGTCCGGCACGACCGAGGCCTCGCGGAAGGCCAGCTGCAGCGAGCGCAGGCCGTCGCGCAGCGGGGCGGCGTGGAAGTTGCTGATCTCCGGGGCGCCGGCGGTGACCAGCCCGGCCAGCGCGGTGATCAGCTTGCGGGCCTCGTCGAGGTCCTTGTCCTTCTCGCCGCCCTCGGCCAGGCCGCACTTGACCGCGGCGGCGCTCATCAGGTGCACCGCGACGGTGGTGATCACCTCGACGGCCGGGACCTCGGCGATGTCCCGGGTCAGGTCGTCGAAGCCGATCGCGTCGTCGTCCGCGCCGGGGGTCTGGGTGGGCTCGCTGCTCAAGGGGGGCTCGTTCCGTCGTGCCGTGCAGGTACACGTGGAGCGTACAAGGGCCTCGTAGCGCACAAACAGGCAGTGCGCCGGGGCGGAATAGCGTTCGACCCCGCGGCGCTGTATGCTTCGAGACTGACCGGCCGGGATCCCGCATGGGCGCCTGGCCAGCAAGTGGAGGCTCCACCCAGGAGGCCCGAGAGGGCAACCATGAAAGTCTCCCACCTGATCGGCCTCGCGGTCGACGGGTCCGGTCCGCGACGGGCGCCACGGCGCCGAGTCGCCGCAGCGCCCCTCACCGGGCGCCGCCCCCGGTTGTGTGGAGCCCCGCTTGTACCGAGCGGGGCTTTTTTCGTGTCGCGGTGCACGCGGTGCCGGCAGGTGCCGGGCAGCGCAGCACGAATGAAGCCCCGCCCAGTGGTCGAGTCCACTACGTGCGACCGCCGTCCGACGGCCGCATCGCAGAAGGTGCAACCGAGGAGGCCCCATCAGCACCGAGCCCCGCATCAACGACCGGATTCGCGTCCCGGAGGTGCGACTCGTCGGTCCCAGCGGCGAGCAGGTCGGCATCGTGCCGCTTGCCAAGGCGCTGGAGCTCGCACAGGAGTACGACCTCGACCTGGTCGAGGTCGCGGCGACCGCCCGGCCGCCGGTGTGCAAGCTCATGGA
The DNA here is from genome assembly GCF_019192735.1 of Kitasatospora aureofaciens. Classification (GTDB taxonomy): domain Bacteria; phylum Actinomycetota; class Actinomycetes; order Streptomycetales; family Streptomycetaceae; genus Kitasatospora; species Kitasatospora aureofaciens_A. The sequence continues at coordinate 185,244 of NZ_JAHTKP010000011.1, read as the reverse complement.
CTACGGCAAGTTCAAGTACGAGTCGGCCATGAAGGCCCGTGAGGCGCGCAAGAACCAGGCGCACACGGTCATCAAGGAGATGAAGCTCCGGCCGAAGATCGACCCGCACGACTATGACACCAAGAAGGGTCACGTCGTCCGGTTCCTCAAGCAGGGCGACAAGGTCAAGATCACGATCATGTTCCGCGGTCGTGAGCAGTCCCGCCCCGAGCTGGGCTTCCGTCTGCTGCAGCGGCTCGCCGACGACGTCCAGGACCTGGGTTTCGTCGAGTCCTCGCCGAAGCAGGACGGCCGAAACATGATCATGGTTCTTGGCCCGCACAAGAAGAAGACCGAGGCGATGGCCGAGGCCCGCGCCCTCGCGGACGCCCGCAAGGCCGAGCGTCAGGGCCGTACCCCCGGCTCCGACGCCGCCGCGGACGACGACGCGGTGGCCGACGACCTGGTGACCGACGACCTGGTGACCGACGACGCCGAGATCGAGGCGCAGGACGCCCCGGCCGAGGCGCCGGCCGCCGAGGCCGACGCTCCGGTCGAGCAGCCGGCCGCCTCCCAGGGCGCCTGAGCCTTCACGGGCCAGGGCAGTCCGGGAGACCGGCCCCAAGGTGACAGGGCGCCCCGCCCGGTCACGCAGATCCATCCAGTTCACGCCCGCGCAGACCGCGCGGGCGTGAACGGGACCGACGAGGAGATACGGCGAAATGCCGAAGCAGAAGACGCACAGTGGCGCCAGCAAGCGCTTCAAGATCAGTGGCTCTGGCAAGGTGCTGCGCGAGCGCGCCGGCCGCCGCCACCTCCTGGAGCACAAGCCCTCGACGCTGACCCGCAAGCTGGCCGGGACGGTCGAGCTGGCCCCCGCTGACGCCAAGAAGATCAAGAAGCTTCTCGGCAAGTGATCGCCCTCCCGCCCGGCGCGAGCCGTGAGCGGGGCAGCTGATCCTTCCCGACCCATTCGAATGACGGACCGCGTGAAGTAGTCCGTGGTCCAACCCAAGGAGTAATCAAGTGGCACGCGTCAAGCGGGCAGTCAACGCCCACAAGAAGCGCCGGGTCATCCTGGAGCGCGCCAGCGGCTACCGTGGCCAGCGTTCGCGCCTGTACCGCAAGGCCAAGGAGCAGGTCACCCACTCGCTGGTCTACAACTTCAACGACCGCAAGAAGCGCAAGGGCGACTTCCGTCAGCTGTGGATCCAGCGCATCAACGCTGCGGCCCGTGCCAACGGCATCACCTACAACCGCTTCGTGCAGGGCCTGAAGGCCGCCAGCGTCGAGATCGACCGCAAGATGCTGGCCGACCTGGCCGTCAACGACCCGGGTGCGTTCGCCTCCCTGGTCGAGGTCGCTCAGAAGGCGCTGCCGGCCGACGTCAACGCCCCCAAGGCTGCCGCCGACGCCGCCTGATCTTCCGGGATCAGTTGAGCTCTGACCGGACCCGCAGGCTCTCCTGCGGGTCCGGTTCTGCATTTCCTGCCTCGAAGCCCCTGCCTCGAAGCGCAGCCTGCACCGTGAGCCACCCCGCGAGCCACCCCGCCACAGAGAACGAGACCATGCCGAGCACCGACACCCCCCTGCTCACCTCCCTGCGCTCGCCGCGCGTCGTCGCCGCCCGCCGGCTCGCCAAGCGGAACCAGCGCACCAAGGAGCGCCGCTTCCTGGCCGAGGGCCCGCAGGCCGTCCGGGAGGCCGTCGCCTTCGGCCAGCTGCCGGGCTCGGCCGAGCATGCCGTGGTCGAGGTGTACGTGACCCCGGAGGCCGCCGAGCGGCACGCCGGCATCGTCGATGCCGCGCTCGCCGAGGGGCTGCCGGTGCTCACCGCCACCGACGAGGTCATCGCCGGGATCTGCGACACGGTGACCCCGCAGGGCATCGTGGCGCTCTGCCGCTTCATCGACACGCCGTTCGCCGAGGTGCTGAAGGCCCGCCCGAAGCTGGTCGCGATCCTCGCCCACGTCCGCGACCCCGGGAACGCCGGCACCGTGCTGCGCACCGCCGACGCGGCCGGCGCGGACGCCGTGGTGCTCACCGACGCCTCCGTGGACCTGTACAACCCGAAGGCCGTCCGGGCCTCCGTGGGCAGCCTGTTCCACCTGCCGGTCGCGGTCGGCGTACCGGTCGAGGAGGCGGTCGGGCAGCTGCGCGCGGCCGGGATCCGGGTGCTCGCCGCGGACGGCGCGGGGGAGCGCGACCTGGACCAGGAGCTCGACGAGGGCACCCTCGGCGCACCCGGCGCATGGGTGTTCGGCAACGAGGCGTGGGGGCTCCCGGAAGAGACCCGCGCGCTCACCGACGAGGTCGTGCGCGTCCCGATCCACGGGCACGCCGAGAGCCTCAACCTGGCCACGGCGGCGGCCGTCTGCCTGTACGCCTCGGCCAGGGCGCAGCGCTCGCCCGGCGGCTGTCGCTCGAACGACTGACGGCGGCGGCACGATCCACCCGTCAGGCCCTACTGCCGGGGGCATGGAGGCGCTAGGGTCGCCTCGGTGGGGGGAACGGCACGGTGGGTAATCGGGGAGGACACCCATGGTCGGCAGCGGGCCAGAGCTCGACCCGGACGACCTGCCGGACGGCCTGGTGGTCGCCGACGCGCTGGGCCGGGTGGTCTGCTTCAACCGGGCCGCGGCCCGGATCACCGGCGTGCTCCGGGAGGCCGCGCTCGGCAGGGAGCTGGAGGACGTCCTCCCGCTGGAGGACCTGGACGGGCGCCGCTGGTGGCAGCTGACCGACCCGTACGGCGGCCTGGCCACCCGGACCGGCCAGCCGGAGCGCAACCTGCTGCTGCCCGGCGGCCGTGAGGTGCTGGTCTCCGCCCGGTACGTGCGGTGCGCGCCGCTGGGGCCGCTGGAGCGCCTGGTGATCGCGCTGCGCGGCACCGAGGCCCGGCGCCGCACCGAGCGCAGCCACGCCGAGCTGATCGCCACCGTCGCGCACGAGCTGCGCTCGCCGCTGACCAGCGTCAAGGGCTTCACGGCGACGCTGCTGGCCAAGTGGGAGCGGTTCACCGACGGGCAGAAGCGGCTGATGCTGGAGACCGTCGACGCCGACGCCGACCGGGTCACCCGGCTGATCGCCGAGCTGCTCGACATCTCCCGGATCGACGCAGGGCGGCTGGAGCTGCGCAAGCAGGTGGTCGACCTGGCCGCCGCGGTGCGCCGGCACGTCGAGCGCAAGGTCGCCACCGGCATCCCCGAGGAGCGCTTCGACATCCGGATCACCGAGCCGCTGACCGTCCTGTGGGCCGACCCGGACAAGGTCGACCAGGTGCTCGCCAACCTGCTGGAAAATGCGGTGCGGCACGGCGAGGGAACTGTCACGATCGAGGTGGCACCGGCCAAGGAGGTCGTCGAGGCGCCCGTCTGGGAGCGCTCCGGCACCCCGCCCCGCATCGTGGAAGGCACAGCGGTCACCGTGAGCGACGAAGGCAGCGGCATCCCCGAGGACTCGATGCCGCGCGTCTTCACCCGCTTCTGGCGCGGCTCCAAGCGCGGCGGCACGGGCCTGGGCCTCTATATCGTCAAGGGCATCGTGGAGGCCCACGGCGGCTCGATCCGCGTCGACCGCGCGCCCGGCGGCGGCGCCCGGTTCCGATTTATCCTGCCCGCCGGGATCCCCGACTTCATGCTCTAGTCAGCTTGACGAGTCGCCCCCGGACGGGCTTCGCGGCAGCCGCGCTACGCGCTGCGACTACACTCGACCTTTGGCGTTGCGCAACGCCCTGCGCGGCTGTGCCGCGGACACCTCTCCCCGTTAGCCCTCCGGTCTCCCCGTGAGCCCTCCGGTGAACGGAGAACGGGCTGCCCGTGCCCCGGCCACGCCGGGCGTGACGCGAAGGCGAGCCCACCCACCTGAGCACGGACGAGCAGGAGCACGGGAAGATAGAGATGTCGGCACCCAACAAGTCGTACGACCCGGTCGAGGTCGAGGCCCTCAAGCCCGAGGTGGTGGAGCAGGCGCGGGACGAGGCCGTCGCCGCGTTCGCCGCCGCCAGCACGCTCGACGAGCTGAAGCAGGCCAAGGTCGCCCACACCGGCGACCGCTCCGCGCTCTCCCTCGCCAACCGCGAGATCGGCGCCCTGCCCCCGCACGCCAAGGCCGCCGCCGGCAAGCTGATCGGCCAGGCCCGCGGCGCCGTCAACCAGGCCCTCGCCAAGCGGCAGGCCGAGCTGGAGGCGGAGCGCGACGCCCGCGTGCTGGTCGAGGAGGCGGTGGACGTCACGCTGCCGTACGACCGCGCCCCGCGCGGCGCCCGGCACCCGCTGACGACGCTGGCCGAGCGCATCGAGGACACCTTCGTCGCGATGGGCTACCAGGTCGCCGAGGGCCCCGAGGCCGAGGCCGAGTGGCTCAACTTCGACGCCCTCAACCTGGGCCCGGACCACCCGGCCCGCTCGATGCAGGACACCTTCTTCGTCCAGGCCCCGGACGGCTCCGCCGACTCCGGCGTGGTGCTGCGCACCCAGACCTCCCCGGTCCAGGCCCGCACCCTGCTCGACCGCGAGCCCCCCGTCTACGTCGTCTGCCCGGGCCGCGTGTACCGCACCGACGAGCTGGACGCCACCCACACCCCGGTCTTCCGCCAGGTCGAGGGCCTCGCGGTGGACGAGGGCATCACCTTCGCCGACCTCAAGGGCACCATCGAGGTGCTGGTCGAGAAGCTGATCGGCACCGGCCTCGAACTGCGCTGGCGCCCCTCCTACTTCCCGTTCACCGAGCCGAGCGCCGAGATCGACCTGCAGTGCTTCGTGTGCCGCGGCGAGAGCGTCGGCAACCCGGACCGCCCGTGCCGCACCTGCTCCTCCGAGGGCTGGATCGAGCTCGGCGGCTGCGGTGTGGTCAACCCGCGCGTGCTGGTCGCCTGCGGCGTCGACCCGAACCGCTACAGCGGGTTCGCCTTCGGCCTGGGCCTGGAGCGGATCCTGATGAATCGTCACAATGTCGCCGACATGCGCGACATGGTCGAGGGTGACGTGCGCTTCACCCTCCCGTTCGGGATGGAGATCTGATGCGCGTCCCGCTTTCCTGGCTGCGCGAGTACGTCGACCTGCCGGCCGGCGAGACCGGCCGTGACGTCGCCGAGCGCCTGGTCCGGGCCGGCCTGGAGGTCGAGACCGTCGAGCAACTCGGCGGCGACCTCAAGGGCCCGCTGGTGGTCGGCGAGGTGCTCTCCATCGAGGAGCTGACCGGCTTCAAGAAGCCGATCCGGCACTGCTTCGTCAACGTCGGCGACGCCAACGGCACTGGCGAGCCGCAGGAGATCGTCTGCGGCGCCCGCAACTTCGCGGTCGGCGACAAGGTCGTGGTCGTGCTCCCGGGCGCCGTGCTGCCCGGCCCGTTCCCGATCGCGGCCCGCCAGACCTACGGCCAGACCTCGGCCGGCATGATCTGCTCCGCCCGCGAGCTGGGCATGGGCGACACTGTGCCTGATTCTTTCGGGGGCAACGGCATCATCGTGCTCCCGCCCGAGTACGAGCCCGGCACCGACGCCGTCGAGCTGCTCCAGCTCGTCGACGAGGTGCTCGACATCGCCGTCACGCCGGACCGCGGCTACTGCCTGTCCATGCGCGGCGTCGCCCGCGAGGCCGCCGCCGCGTACGGGCTGCCGCTGGCCGACCCGGCGCTGCTCGACGTGCCGCCGGCGAACTCCTTCGGTTACCTGGTCAAGGTCAGCGACCCGGCCGGCTGCGACCGCTTCGTCGCCCGTACCGTCGTCGGCGTCGACCCGAACGCCAAGTCCCCGATCTGGCTCCAGCGCCGCCTGCAGAAGGCCGGCATCCGGCCGATCTCGCTGACCGTCGACATCACCAACTACGTGATGCTGGAGGTCGGCCAGCCGCTGCACGCCTACGACAAGCAGCGCGTCGACGGCCCGATCACGGTCCGCCGGGCGACGGAGGGCGAGACCCTCACCACCCTCGACGGCGTCCAGCGCAAGCTCGCCGCCGAGGACCTGCTGATCTGCGACAACAGCGGCCCGATCGGCCTGGCCGGCGTCATGGGCGGCGCCTCCACCGAGATCCTCGACCCGGCCGCCGGCCCGGGCACCACCGAGGTGATCATCGAGGCCGCGCACTTCGACCCGGTCGCCATCGCCCGCTCCGCCAAGCGGCACAAGCTGCCCTCCGAGGCGTCCAAGCGCTTCGAGCGCGGCGTCGACCCGGAGGCCGCCCGCGCCGCCGCGCAGCGCGCCGTCGACCTGCTGGTCCTGATCGCCGGCGGCACCGCCGAGGCCGGGGTCACCGACATCGCCGCCCCGCACCCGGTGCGCACCATCACCATCGCCGCCGACCTGCCCGACCGGGTCGCCGGCACCGCGTACGGCCGCGAGACCGTCACCCGGCGCCTGCAGGAGATCGGCTGCTCGGTCGCCGGCGCCGACGTCCTGGAGGTCACCCCGCCGACCTGGCGCCCCGACCTCACCGACCCGTACGACCTCGCCGAGGAGGTCATCCGGCTGGAGGGCTACGACAACGTCCCCGCCCGGATGCCCAACGTGCCCCCGGGTAAGGGCCTGACCGAGGCCCAGCGCACCCACCGCCGGATCGGCGTCGCGCTGGCCGGGGCCGGATACGTCGAGGTCAACAACTACCCGTTCCTCGGCGACACCGCCTTCGAGGCGCTCGGCCTGGAGACGGACGACCGCCGCCGCCGGACCGTCAAGCTGGTCAACCCGCTCAACGACGAGGAGCCGGCGCTGCGCACCACGCTGCTGCCGGGCCTGCTCGGGGCGCTGCGCCGCAACGTCGGCCGCGGCAACACCGACCTGGCGATCTTCGAGACCGGCACCGTCTTCCTGCCCAAGGACGAGCTGACCGTGGCCCCGCGTCCGGCCGTCGACCGCCGGCCGAGCGCCGAGGAGCTGGCCGCGCTGGACGCCGCGCTGCCGGACCAGCCGCGCCGGGTCGCCGTCACCCTCGCGGGCGAGCGGCTGCCGTCCGGCTGGTGGGGCAAGGGCGCCCAGGCCTCCTGGGCGGACGCCGTCGAGGCGGCCCGCACGGTGGCCCGCGCGGCCGGCATCGAGCTGACGGTCCGCCAGGGGCAGCTGGCGCCCTGGCACCCGGGCCGCTGCGCCGAGCTGGTCGTCGCCGGCACCGACCGGGTCGTCGGCCACGCCGGCGAGCTGCACCCGCGGGTCGTCAAGGCGCTCGGGCTGCCGGCCCGGAGCGCGGCGATGGAGATCGACATCGACCTGCTCACCGCCGACGGCGCCGAGAAGGTCAACGGCCCGGCCGTCTCCGGCTTCCCGGTGGCCACCCAGGACGTCGCGCTGATCGTCGACGACGCCGTCCCGGCCGCCGACGTGGAGGCCGCGCTGCGCTCCGGCGCGGGCGAACTCCTGGAGGCCATCCGGCTGTTCGACGTCTTCACCGGCGAGCAGGTCGGCGCGGGCAAGAAGTCGCTGGCCTACGCGCTGCGCTTCCGGGCCGCCGACCGCACCCTGACCGCCGACGAGGCCACCGCCGCCCGCGAGGCCGCCGTCGCCGAGGCCGTCAGCCGTACGGGAGCGGTGCTGCGCGGGGCCTGAATCCCGTAGCACCCGAGAGGGCCCCACACCTGCCACGAGGCGGGTGTGGGGCCCTCTCGCGTTATCCGGCTTGACGATTCGTCATCCCATCCTTTATCTCTTTACCTATGGAAGTAGATAAAGCCGAGGGCCAGCCCTCGCCCATCGAGTTCCGCCTGGACCCGGCCTCCGGTGTCCCGACCTACCTGCAACTCGTGCAGCAGGTCGAACAGGCCCTGCGGATGGGCTGGTTGGCGGAGGGGGACCGGCTGCCCCGAGTGCGAGAGGTGGTCGCCAGCCTGGCGATCAACCCGAACACCGTGCTGAAGGCCTACCGGGAGCTGGAGCACCGCGGGCTGGCCGTCGGCCGCCGCGGCCAGGGGACGTTCGTGCGGGGGCTGCCCGCGGGGGTGGTTCCCCTGCGGGAACGGGCCGCGCTGCGGCGGGGGTTGCTGGACTGGATGCGCTCGGCGAGGGCCGCCGGGCTGGACGAAGGGGGGATGGTCGCGGTGTTCGAGGACGCGCTGCGCGACCTGCGTGAGGGACGCGACGGGGTGGTGGCGTGATGACCACGGACACCGTGATCGACTGCGGCGGGATCGGCAAGCGCTACCGCCGCTCCTGGGCTCTGCGGGACTGCCACCTCGCCGTCCCGGCCGGGCACGTGGTGGCCCTGGTCGGCCCGAACGGCGCCGGCAAGACCACGCTGCTCAGCCTGGCCGCCGGTCTGACCCTGCCCAGCGAGGGTGCGATGACCGTCCTCGGCGACCAACTCCCCGGCTCACCGCGGGCTTTGGACCGGATCGGCTTCGTCGCCCAGAACGCCGCGCTCTACCCGGGCCTGCCCGTGCGCGACCTGCTCGCGATGGGCCGCCACCTCAACCGGCGCTGGGACGATGCCCGGGCGCGCAACCACCTGGAGGGTCTCGGCATCCCGCTGGACCGCAAGTACGGCCGGCTCTCGGGCGGCCAGCAGGCCCAGGTCTCGCTCGCCCTGGCCCTCGCCAAGCGGCCCGAACTCCTGCTCCTGGACGAGCCCTTGGCAGCGCTCGACCCGCTGGCCCGGCACGACTTCATGTCCGTGCTGCTCACCGCGGTGGCCGAGGACGGCCTCTCGGTGGTGTTCTCCTCGCACGCCGTCAACGAGCTGGAGCAGAGCTGCGACTACCTGGTGGTGCTGGCCGGCGGCCGGGTCCAGGTGGCGGGGGAGGTGGACGACCTGCTGGGCGGCCACCGGATGCTCACCGGCCCGACCACCGAGGCGGAGGCGGTCGCCGAGCGCCTGCCGGTGGTCCGCGACCGTCGGGCCGGAGCCCAGTCCCACCTGCTGGTCCGCACCGGCGGCGTGGACGCGCCGGTCTCCGGCGAGTGGCGCCAGCAGCGCATCGGCCTGGAGGAGTTGGTGCTCGCCTACCTGCGTGAACCGACCGCCTCCGCCCTGCCCGGCCCGCGCGGGGCCGTCGTCAAGAACCAGAAGGTACTGTCGTGAGCTCGACCACCCTCGCCCCGCCCCGCTCCGCCGTGCTGCGGGCCGCCGGGTTGCGCCACCGGCCCGCGCTGCTCAGCCTGCTCACGGTGATGGGCGCGGTCTCCCTCGTCCTGCTGGTGCACAGCTGGTACCTGCACAACGGCCTGGAGCGGACGGGTGCGGCCTCCTGCGACCCGGCCACCGACGTCTGCGCGGCCAAGTACAAGCAGTTCACGCGCCAGTACGGCGACGGCGTGCTGCCGCTCGAAACCGTGCTCTTCGTCCTCGGCGGCGCCTTCGGCGCGTTCCTCGGCGGCCCGCTGCTGGCCCGGGAGTTCGAACACGGCACGGTGCGCTTCGCCTGGACCCAGGGCGCCGGGCGGACCCGCTGGACGGCGGGCGGCCTGCTGGTGGGTGGCGGGGCGCTGGCCGCCGTCGCGGCACTGTTCGGCGTGCTGCTGCGCTGGTGGAGCGAGCCCCTGGCGTTCAAGGGCGGGGAGTTCAACCCGCAGCTGTTCATCCTGGCGCCGCCGGTGCTGGTCGGCCGCGTGCTGGTGGGCTTCGGGGTCGCGGCGCTGGCCGGCGCGGTGCTGCGCCGCACGGTGATAGCGGTGGGCATCGGCCTGGCGGCCTCCGTCGCGATGCCGTTCCTCGCGCAGGCCGTGCGCTCGCACTACATGACCCCGCTGGAGGACGCGATGCACTCCATGACGTCCCTGCCGCTGGACAACCGCTGGGTGCTGAGCACCTGGTTCTCCGATCCGGCCGGGACCCGGATCTCCGCGGACGACTTCTACAACCGTGGTGACACGTTCGCCCAGTGGCAGTCGATGGTGCGCGACGGGGGTTACACCGCGCACGAGGTGTACCAGCCGGCGAACCGGTTCTGGCCGTTCCAGTGGATCGAGTTCGGCTGGACGACCCTGCTCGCCGTGGCGCTGTGCGCGGCGGCGGTCTGGTGGGTGCGGCGCCGGGCCGCCTGACCTGGGCCGTTCACATCGGCTTGAAGTGAATCCGTCAGAACCCTTGCGGGGCTGGGGCTCCAGAGCGTTTGCTTCTCGTTAGGAAGGTTTCCTAACCTACGAGGAACCGGAGCAGCCCATGCGTCCTCAGCCCCGTCGTGCCCTCCTCGCGGCCCTCGCCGCCGCCCTGGTGGCCGCGCCCCTCACGGTCGCGGCCACCTCGGCCGCCCAGGCCGCGCCCGCCGCCGCGGCCTCCGTCCGGATCAAGGGCGTCGGCCTGGACGACCCGCACAAGAAGGACATCGCCATGCAGCTGGTGTCCAGCGCGGAAAACTCGTCGCTGGACTGGAAAGCCCAGTACAAGTACATCGAGGACATCGGTGACGGCCGCGGCTACACCGCCGGCATCATCGGCTTCTGTTCCGGGACCGGGGACATGCTGGACCTGGTGAAGCACTACACCGACCTCAAGCCCGGCAACGTCCTCGCCAAGTACCTGCCCGCGCTGAAGAAGGTCAACGGCAGCGACTCGCACGCCGGTCTCGGTGCCCCGTTCGTCAAGGACTGGGCCGCCGCCGCCAAGGATCCGGTCTTCCAACAGGCTCAGAACGACGAGCGCGACCGGGTGTACTTCAACCCCGCCGTCGGTCAGGCCAAGGCGGACGGGCTGCGTGCGCTCGGCCAGTTCGCCTACTACGACGCCATTGTCATGCACGGCCCCGGAAACAACTCCGACAGTTTCGGCGGCATTCGCGCCGCGGCCATGAAGAAGGCCAGGACCCCCGCCCAGGGTGGAGACGAGGCCACCTACATCAAGGCCTTCCTGGAGGCCCGCAAGGTGGTCATGAAGAAGGAGGAGGCCCACTCCGACACCAGTCGGGTCGACACCGAGCAGATGGTCTTCCTCGACGCGGGGAACTTCGACCTCAACCCGCCGCTGCGCTGGAAGGTCTACGGCGACAGCTATTCGATCGCCGGTTGAGACTCCGGTGGGCCGGGGCGGATCCCCCCGGTCCACCGCGCCCTCTTTCGCAATTAATAAGTCCTCTGAATTATCAATATTCCCCCGAATTCGATCTTCGAAAATGTGAAAGTCCTGTTCATCCCGTAACGAATCGAGCAGGGGGATAACGAAGCCTCCTCCCCGTATTGACGCATTCGCCCGGTGGCGCTTGACTCCGTCCCCTGCCGCGGCGTCGCGGCGCCGTACAGGAGGCACCACCGATCATGATCAGACCCATGCGTCTCGCGGCCACGGGCACGGCCGCCGCGTCGCTCGCACTCACCCTCGCGGCCTGCGGCCAGACCGCGGCGCCCCAGACGCCGGCGGCCGGCGGAGGCAGCGAGGGCATCGGTCTGCTACTTCCGGAGAGCACCTCCTCGACCCGCTACGACGCGTTCGACAAGCCGCTGATCACACAGACGGTGACCGGCCTCTGCACGAAGTGCACGATCAGCTACGCCAACGCGGGCGGCGACGCGACCGTCCAGAAGAAGCAGTTCGACGACATGCTCGCCAAGGGCGTGAAGGTCATCCTGCTCGACCCGGTCGACGCCAAGCTCACCGCCCCGTGGGTCGACGCCGCCAACGCCAAGGGCGTGAAGGTCGTCGCCTACGACCGGCTGGCCCAGGGCAAGGTCGCCGCCTACGTCTCCTTCGACAACCAGCAGACCGGTCAGCTCCAGGGCCAGTCCCTGCTCGACGCGCTCGGCTCGAAGGCCTCCTCGGCCAACGTCGTGATGATCAACGGCGCCGAGTCCGACCCCAACGCGGCGCAGTTCCAGGCGGGCGCGCACCAGGCGCTGGACGGCAAGGTCAAGAAGATCGCCTACGAGCAGTCCGGCGAGTGGAAGCCGGAGGTGGCCACGGCGAAGATGAACGAGGCCATCCAGAGCCTCGGGAAGGACGGCATCCAGGCCGTCTACGCCGCGAACGACGGCATGGCCGCCGCGGTCATCGACGCCCTGAAGGCCGCGGGCATCAAGAACGTGCCGGTGGGTGGCCAGGACGCCTCCATCGACGCGATCCGCCGGGTGCTGACGGGCGAGCAGGCGTACACCATCTACAAGCCGTACAAGCCCGAGACGGACGCGGCGGGCAGCATCGCCGTCCAGCTGGCCGAGGGCATGGACATCAGCACCACCGCGACCTCGGTCACCGACAGCGGCGGGCTGCACATCCCCTCGCTGCTGCTCACCCCGATCGTGGTGACCAAGCCGAAGGTGGAGGCCACGGTCGTCGGCGGCGGGCTCTACAAAGCGTCCGACATCTGCACCCAGCAGTACGCGCAGGCCTGCGCGGAGGCCGGGGTCAAGTAGCTGAAGCCGTCAGGCGCGTGAAAGGGCGCGCCCGCACCGGACCTCCGGTACGGGCGCGCCCTGCTGCGCCGGGGCTCAGGCGCTCGCGGTGTAGTCGTAGAAGCCGCGGCCGGACTTGCGGCCCAGCAGGCCCGCGTCGACCATCCGGGACAGCAGCGGAGGAGCGGCGTACAGCGGCTCCTTGTACTCGTCGTACATCGACTCGGCGATCGACACGATGGTGTCCAGGCCGATCAGGTCGCACAGCCGCAGCGGGCCCATCGGGTGGGCGCAGCCGGCCTCCATGCCCTTGTCGATGTCGGAGGCGGTGGCCACGCCCGACTCGAACATCCGCACCGCGGACAGCAGGTAGGGCACGAGCAGCGCGTTGACGACGAAGCCGGCCCGGTCGCGGGCGCGGATCGGCTCCTTGCCGAGCACCTGGGAGGCGAACGCCTCGACCCGCTCGGTGGTGACCGCCGAGGTGGTCAGGGTCGGGATGACCTCGACCAGCTTCTGCACCGGTGCCGGGTTGAAGAAGTGCAGGCCGATGACCTGCTCGGGCCGCGAGGTGGCGGCGGCCAGCTTGACGATCGGGATCGACGAGGTGTTGGAGGCGAGGATCGCGTCGCGGCGCTCGACGACCTGGTCCAGGGTCTGGAAGATCTGGACCTTGATGTCCTCGCGCTCGGCGACCGCCTCGACGACCAGGTCGCGGTCGGCGAAGTCGGACAGCTGGACGGTGAAGGAGAGCCGGGCCATCGCCTCGTCCCGCTGCTCGGGGGTCAGCTTGCCGCGCTTGACCGCCGTGTCCAGGGAGTTGGTCAGCCGGGTGCGGCCGAACTCCAGTGCCTCCCCGCTGGCCTCCGACACCAGGACGTCCAGCCCGGCCCGGGCGAAGACCTCCGCGATGCCCGACCCCATCAGGCCGCAGCCGATCACTCCGACGCGCGCGATGTCACTCACTCAGTTGCCCTTCGGTGGTGCTGGGGGTCGCCCAGCGACAGGTGGCCCAGCAAGGCGCTGGTCAACGGGCCGGTGTGCCGGAATGGGTGCACCGGTGCACCGTCCCGACGACGTTACTACTCCGTACCGGCCAGTAGGTCACCCCCTCCCCGGACGAGTGCCACCCGGGCACGGATCGCCCGAACGAGTGACGACAGTCGGACCGCCCGTGTGCCCGGGGCCGCCACCGCCCGTCGGCCGACAGAATGCCGCAGACGGGGGACGGGGACGGGGACGGGAAGGGAGCACGCAGTGCCGATGGGATCGCTCACAGGACAGGTCGCCCTGATCACCGGCGCCGGCCGCGGCATCGGCCGGGAGCTCGCCATCGGGCTGGCCGCCGAGGGCATGGCCGTCGGCCTGGTCGGCCGCACCCACGAGACGCTCACCGACACCCTGAAGGAGTGCGTGCGGCACGGCTCCCGGGGCGTCGCCGTGACGGCGGACGTCACCCGCCCCGGCTCGGTCCGCGAGGCCGTCCGGCTCGTCGAGCGCGACCTCGGCCCGATCGACCTGCTGGTCAACAACGCCGGACGGGTGGACCGCGCCGAGGTGCCGCTCTGGGAGACCGACGCCAACCAGTGGTGGCAGGTCGTCGAGACCAACCTGCGCGGCCCCTACAACCTGCTGCGCTGCGTCCTGCCCGGCATGGTGTCCCGCGAGCACGGCCGGATCATCAACCTGAACACCGGCTTCGCGCTGCGCCCGGACGGTCACTACACCGCGTACGCGACGTCCAAGGGCGCGCTGCTCCAGCTCTCCGACAACATGGCGGACTCGCTCGCTCAGCACAACGTCGTCGTGCTCGACATCAGCCCCGGCGCGGTGGCCACCGACATGACCGCCGCGATGCCGATGTTCAAGGACAGGAAGAGCTGGGGCTCCATCCCGTACATGGTCGCGGTCACCGTGGACGCCGCCCGGGGCCGCTTCGACGCCCTGCACGGACGCTTCATCCACGCCGGCCGGGACGACCTGGACGAGCTCGTCACCCGCGCGGAGGAGATCCGCGAGATGGACGCCCGCACGCTGCGCCTGCGGCCGTACAAGCCCGACGACCCGATGGCGTGACGAAACGCTGCCGAACGCCCCCGAACGCCTCCGATCGCCGACGGCCCTCGGGTGCAGAGCCGATCAAGCGCAGAGCCGATCAGGCGCAGAGCTGACTGGCGGTCACCGGCGTGAGGCCGGCCTTGGCGAGGCCGTCCAGGACGGCGGGGAGGGCGTCCACCGTGCATTGGTGGCCCATGTGCAGGGCGACCACCGAGCCGCCGCGGACCGAGCCCAGGATCCGGCGCTGGAGTTCGGCGGCGGTCGGGTCGGCGTAGTCGTGCGGGTCCACGTCGAAGGAGAGCACGTGCTCGTAGCCGACGGCCTTCGCCTGCTCGCGCACCATCGGGGTGGCGTACTGCGCGGCGGACGGGCGGAACCAGCGGCCGATCGAGCCGGTGAGCCGCTGCAGCCGGTCGGCGCACTGGGCGATCTCGGCGCGCGCCTGGTCCGGGGTCATCGCGGAGATGTTGAGGTGGTTCTGGGTGTGGTTGCCCAGCTCGTGGCCGCCGTCCAGGACCCGCCGGGCCATCTGCGGCTGCTGGTCGAGCCAGCTGCCGACGGCCATGACGGTCAGTTTGGCGCCGCGCTGCTCGGCGATCTCCAGCAGCGCGGTGGCCATCTTCGGGTCGCCGGCGCCGTGGAAGGTGAGCGCCACGTTCTTGCCGGTGCGCGGCCCGTACGCGACCTCGACCGGGGTGCTCGGCGCGAGCGGCGGCAGCACCGGCGGGGTGGGCGGCGCGGTGGTGGCGGCCCCGGTGGCGGTGGGCTGGGGCTCGGCCGGGCCGGACGGTGCGGGGGAGGCGGGGCCCTCGCCGCCGTTCCAGGCGGGGTCGGTGGTGTGCTGCGGGTCGACGGTGCCCGGGTGCACGGCGAGGCCGCCCGGGTCGGTCCGGCGGGGCGCGCCGCTTTCGCACGCCGCGAGGAACCCGCCGGCGGCGGTGAGGGCGGCCAGCTTGGCGGCGGTGCGCAGTACGGTGCGGCGGTCGGCAGTCATCGGCAGCCAGCATAGAGACGGCGGCCCGCCGCGGCGATTTGGGGCGGCCGCGGGGAGACCGACTTTTGACGTGCACACACACCGCCGTGCGAGTGGTGCGTAAACCTGAACTCGCCGTGTTTCCACGGG
This sequence comes from Kitasatospora aureofaciens, assembly GCF_019192735.1. Classification (GTDB taxonomy): domain Bacteria; phylum Actinomycetota; class Actinomycetes; order Streptomycetales; family Streptomycetaceae; genus Kitasatospora; species Kitasatospora aureofaciens_A. The sequence goes on along the minus strand of NZ_JAHTKP010000011.1, from coordinate 169,837 downwards.
GTGTCGTCGGATACGATCGCCGCGCACCGCATGCGACGGGACGGCGGCCCACCGCGGCGATCATCCGGCAGTCTGCATTGGGGGCGGAACAGGATGCACGAGGAAACAGCGGCCACCGCGGCCAGGGGCACGGACTCCGACTGGGACTGGGTCGGGGCGGACGACTGGCAGCCGCCGACCGAGCTCGACACCGGGATCCCGCACACCGCCCGGATGTACGACTACTACCTGGGCGGCAAGGACAACTTCGAGGCCGACCGCAAGGCCGCCCAGGCCGCCATCGCCGCCTACCCCGCGCTCCCGCTGCTGGCCCGGACCAACCGGGAATTCCTCGGCCGCGCCGTCGAGTTCGCGGCCGGGCAGGGCATCCGGCAGTTCGTCGACATCGGCACCGGCATCCCCGCCGCGGGTTCCACCAGCGAGGTCGCCCGGCGGGTCGCCCCGGACGCCCGCGTCGTGTACGTGGACAACGACCCGATCGTCGCCACCCACGCCCGCGCCCTGCTCGCGAGCCACCCCGCCGGGCACACCTCGGTCATCGAGGCCGACCTGCGCGACCCGGCCGCCATCCTCGGCCACCCGGCCCTGCGCGCCGCCGTCGACCTGTCCGAGCCGGTCGCGCTGATGCTGGTCGCCGTCCTGCACTTCATACGCGACGAGGAGGGCGCCCAGCAGATCGTCGCCACCCTGCGCGACGCGCTCGCCCCCGGCAGCGCCCTGATCCTCTCCCACGGCAGCCCCGACTTCGCCTCCCGGCACAGCGCGGACGAGGGCGCCCGGATCTACAAGGGCGCGAGCGCCCCGCTGGTGCTGCGCCCGCGCGCCGGCGTCGAACCCTTCTTCGGCGACTTCGAGTTCACCGGCCCCGGCCTCGTCCAGCTCCCGCTCTGGCGGCCGACCGCCGGGCACGTCGCGACCACCGAACTGCCCGACGGCTGGCAGGACGTCTCCGCGTACGCGGGCGTCGCGTTCAAGAAGTAGCCCTTCGCCACGCCACTCGCTGTGCCATTCGCGGGCAGGCCCCGGCGCCTCCCTCCCGGCGCCGGGACCGGCCCGCACTGCTCCGCACACTAGACGGCAGCACTGACAACCCCTCACCGCCCTCGACGCCCCGCGGCGGCTCACCCCGTCCGGTAGGCGTTCCTAGCGCCCGCGCAGCTGGTGCAGGTCCCGGCGCTCGCGCTTGGTCGGGCGGCCGGCGCCGCGGTCGCGCTCGGCGACCGCCGGGACGAACTCGCGCGGCGGTCGCGGCGGGCTGTTGTCCACCAGGCATTCGGCCGCCACCGCCGCGCCGACCCGCTTGCGGACCAGCTTCTGTACGACGACGACCCGCTCGTGGCCCTCCTCGCGCACCCGCACCTCGTCCCCGGGCCGCAGTGGCTGGGCCGGCTTGGCCCGCTCGCCGTTCACCCGGACGTGCCCGGCCCGGCAGGCCGCCGCCGCCAGCGCCCGCGTCTTGGTGAGCCGGACCGACCAGATCCAGCTGTCGACCCGGACGCTTCCCTCGTCTTCCGCCATCCCCGGACTCTACCCAAGCAAGCTAAGCGGCCGCCGGCGCCTCCTGGACGGCCCAGCCGTTCCCGTCCGGGTCGTTGAAGAACACGAACGAGTTCCACGCCTCGCCGTGCCCGTTCACCCGGACCCCCGCCTCGAAGTGCTGCACCGGACTGACCTCCACGCCCCGCGCCGCCAGTTCGGCATGCGCCTTGTCGATGTCCGGCACCACCAGCTGGAGGCCCTTCACCGACCCGGGCGGCGCCTCGATCACTCCGCTCCCCACGACGATCGAGCATTTCGAGCCCGGCGGCGTCAGCTGGACCACCCGGACCCCGTCCCGCAGCCGGGTGTCGTGATCGACCGTGAAGCCGGCCCGCTCCTCGTAGAACAGCTTCGCCCGGTCCACGTCCGCCACCGGGACCACGACCACTTCGAGTTTCCAGTCCATCGCCCTCACCCCTTCGGTCGGGCTCTTCCAGTATCCGTCCGCCGTTCCCGGTCGGACGGTCGGCTAGCCTGAGAACACGATGAATCCCGAGAGCACGCCCGCCGCCGCGACCCCGTTCACCACCCCTTGGGGCACCTTCCGGCTCACCCGTTACCCCGAGGACCCGCGCGAGCGGCTGCGCGCCTGGGACGCCGCCGACGAGTACCTGCTGCGCCACCTCGCGGGCGAGACGGACAGTGCCGACGGCGCGGCCACCGAGCTGGCCGGCCGCCGGGTCGTCGTCCTCGGCGACCGCTGGGGCGCGCTGGCCACCGCGCTCGCCGCCCACGAGCCCATCCAGATCGGCGACTCCCACCTCGGCCGCGAGGCCACCCGCGCCAACCTCGTGCGGGCCGGCGCCGCCACCGACCCGGCCCGGCTGCTCACCACCCGTGACACCCCGCCGGAGCGCATCGACGTCCTGCTGGTCCGCGTCCCCAAGAGCCTCGCCCTGCTGGAGGACCAGCTGCACCGGCTCGCCCCGGCCGTCCACCCGGGCACGGTGGTGATCGGCACCGGCATGGTCACCGAGATCCACACCTCCACCCTGCAGCTGTTCGAGAAGATCCTCGGCCCGACCCGCACCTCGCTCGCCGTCCGCAAGGCCCGGCTGATCTTCTGCACCCCCGACCCGGCGCTCGACCCCGGCCCCAACCCCTGGCCGCACCGCTACGCGCTGCCGGGCGACATCGGCCCGGCGTCCGGGCGCACGGTCGTCAACCACGCCGGCACCTTCTGCGCCGAGCGCCTGGACATCGGCACCCGCTTCTTCCTCGGCCACCTGCCGACCCCGGCCCCGGGCGCCCGCGTGGTCGACCTCGGCTGCGGCAACGGCGTGGTGGGGACGGCCGCCGCGCTCGCCGGCCCGGACGCCGAGCTGCTGTTCGTCGACGAGTCGCACCAGGCGGTCGCCTCCGCCGAGGAGACCTTCCGGACCAACCTCGGCCCGGACGCCAGGGCCGAGTTCCTGACCGCGGACGCGCTCGCGCCGGAGGTGATCGCGCCCGGCTCGGTGGACCTCGTGCTGAACAACCCGCCGTTCCACTCCCACCAGGCCACCACCGACGCCACCGCCTGGCGGATGTTCACCGGCGCCCGCCGCGCGCTGCGGCCGGGCGGTGAACTCTGGGTGGTCGGCAACCGTCACCTCGGCTACCACGTCAAGCTGCGCCGCCTCTTCGGAAACTGCCAACTCGTCGCCGGGGACCCCAAGTTCGTGGTGCTGCGCGCCGTCAAGCGCTGAGCCGGACCCACCCCTGCTGAGACTGAGGGGCTGAGTTGGCCCGTGAGTGTCAGGGTTGGCCCGCTTGAGCGTCGGAGTTGGCCCACGGCCGAGAAGTGAAGCGAGCGCGGTGGATCTTCAGCACTGCGTGAGGGGCAGCCGCTGAAGGATGTGATCCAGTGCCGCGGCCCGTTCCGGGTCTTCCATCCAGCGGCGACACTGCTCAGCCCTCCCAAGCTCCCAGTGCTCATGGGTGTGCTGCACGGCAGCCCGCGACCGCAGGAGGGGGACGCCATAGGCGGCCAGCGCCCGCTCCTCCCAGGAGGTGTAGCCACCTGGTTGGTAGCCATTGTGGCTGGGGACAGCCAGGCCATGCTGTCCGGTGGTCTCCAGCTGTCGGTAGGTCTCCATCGCCATGCCGAGCGCCCTGGCCGCCTCGGCGCGGCTGTGGCCTGCGAATACCCGCAAGTGGACCAGGCGCTCGTGGTCGACGGTGCACAGGTCGGCCGGGGCGACGCTCAGGGCGGTCGCAAGGCGCGGCAGCACCTCAGCCTTCGGCACGCGAGTTCCGGCGAGGTGTAGCGGTCGGGAGCGTCAGGGCCGGCCTGTCTGAGCGTGGCAGTTGGCCCGCAGGGTAGCGGTTCGCTCACCCCACCTGCAGGGTTTCGAGAGAAGTCGTGCGGGAGCTTCTACAGGCGGGGTGCCCTGGGCGCATGGAGGCGGTGGGCACGGCGGGAGTCGCTCGGCCGGTGTGGTCGCACAGCTGCACTTTGGATGATCTTGTCGCGCCGTTCGGCATCGATCCGGTCGTGGCGGAACGGCTGGAGACGGGTGCGGGGTGGGCCCGGCGGTGGACGGCAACGTGGAAGACGGCCGGGGCGGACGTGATCTGCCCGGTTCAGGGTCTGGCCGGCGTCCCGGCGCTCGCGTCGGTGCCAGTGCGCGGGTTCACCTGGCGAACGGGGCAGCGGCACCGCCCTGGGCTGCAGTTTCTGCTGGCCACGGGCCGGATGCACGGCTTCGAGAGCCTGGCTGAGCGTCGCCTGCTACTGGCTTTGGACTTCACCGGCGGCGTCGAAGAGGTGTTGTCCCAGCCGTTCAGGCTGCGGTTCACCACGGCCGACGGCGCCGAGGACCACACGCCGGACTTCCTAGTGCTTCTGCCTGGGACGGCTGTGCTGATCGACGTCCGGCCCGCCCATCTGATCAAGGAGAAAGACGCGGTCAAGTTCGCCGCCGCAGACCGGGCGGCGGCTGCGGCCGGATGGCGCTACACGGTGGCGACGGGCTGGCGGCGCCAGGTGCTGACCGGGCTTGATGCGCTTTCCGCCCGCCGGCGCCGGATGACCGACCAACTCGGGTTGCAAAGCGAGTTGATGGAGCTGGTCCACGAATGTCCTCGGAGGTTCGGTCACGGTTCGACTGCTGTTTCAAGAGGGACACACACCTCAGTTGACCATGATCCACCTGACTGTGAGTCACCGAGCGAAAGTCAGGCGTAGACGGTGGCCCGGACCTGGTCCAGGTCCGCGAGCAGGGTGTCCAGCTGCGAAGGGTCGTTGGCGTAGGCGAGCACGGCTCGGTAGAACGCGCTCTGCATCGCGTCCGGCATCAGGTCGGAGGCGTCGAACCGTACCGCCCGGGCGTCGACCAGCAGTTGGCCCAGGCGGCGGGACAGGGCATCCGGGTAGACGGTGGTGGGCACCTGGCGGTTGGGGCTCAGCGCACCGCCGCGGGCCACCCAGATCTGCTGCGCCTCGGGTGTCGTGAGGTAGGCGACGAGCTGCTGGGCGGCCGGGGTGGCGTGGAACATGCCGAGCAGGTCGCCCGCCACCTCCTCGGTGCCCTTGAACCCTTCGTCGATGGTCGGGAACCGGGCGAAGTCGTAGTCCTCGCCGGCCTTGAGCTGCGGGTCGCCCTGCTGGTAGTAGTCCGTGATGAAGGACGCCGCGTGCTCGAAGTAGCAGCCCGGCTGCCGGCCGAACAGCGAGCCGCCCGAGCCGGCGAAGTTGGTGAGCAGCATGCCGCGGGAGTCACCGCGGACCAGGCCCTTGGCGGCGACCACGTCTCCCCAGGTCTGCCAGGCCCGTTTGATCGCAGGAGAGTTCCAGGCGAGCACGCCGCTGGCCCACTGGTCGTAGACGTCCGGCCCGGACTGGGCGAGGACGATGTCCTCCAGCCAGTCGGTGCCCGGCCAGCCGGAGGCGGAGCTCGACTCCAGCCCGACACACCACGGGGGGACACCCGACCCGGCGATCTGCCGATCCAGGGTGTTCAACTGGTCCCAGCTGCCGGGCGGCGTCCAGCCGTGTGCGGCAAGGGCCTTGGGGGAGTACCAGATGAGGCTCTTCACCGAGGCCTTGACGAACACGGCGTACTGCTTGCCGTCCACGGCGCCCAACCGCACCCAGCTCGCTCCGTACTGCGCGGCCATGCCCGGCAGGTCGAGCGCACCGTCGAGCGGGGCCAACCGACCGGCCCGGGCGTACTGCACCAGCTTTCCGGGACTGGAGAGGACGGCGAGATCGGGCGGCGTCCCGTTGCCGACCCGGTCGGCCAGCACGGTGTCGGAGTCCCGGGAGCCCTGGTAGTCCACCCTGATCCCGGTCCGCCGCTCGAACGGCGCGACCATGGCCAGGAACGAGTCCCGCTCGCTGCCGGTCCAGGTGCCGAGCACATGGACCACAGGTCCCGACTCGCCGCTGCTGCAGGCCGTGGGGCCGAAGAGGGCGACCAGCAGCAGGGCGAGACCGGCCCGGGCCCAGCGGCCTGCCCTGCTCATCGCGCGGCCCGGTACTCGTCGATCCGTGGCCAGAGGCCGCCCAGGCAGAGCACCGCGATGGCGGCGCACAGCACCGGGAGCGCGCGGCCCAGGCCCAGGTCGGAGCGGGCCGCTGACTCGGCATCGGCCAGCCGTTGCCGGTCCAGCTCCGTGAGACGGGCCAGGTCGGCGTCGAACGCCGCGCCGGCGCCGCCCAGTTGGGCGGCGCCGGGGCCAACAGCCGTGGCCACCACGGCGGGGTCGGCCGCGGCTGCCGTGGCGGGGCCGCGCGTGGCGGCCTGCCGGCGCAGCTCGGCATCGGCCGCGGTGAACTGCTGGAAGTCCTGGAGGGTGTGCAAGGCGGCGTCCCGTTTCGCTGGGGAGGAGTCGGGGCGGAGGTCGGCATCGAACAGGTCGGCGAGGATGCCGTGGAACGTGGGCTGCTGGTTCTCGGCCGCCGCGACCACTCCCGGCGTGACCGGACGGTCTGCCAGCGGGCCGGTGTAGGTGGCGAAGTCGTCGGAAAGGTCCTGTCCGGGGACGGTCTGGACCACCGCCAGCGCATCGCCGCCTGCCGCATCGGCGGCGAGCGCGCGAGCCTGCCAGGCGGCGGTCAGCCGGGGCAGCACCTCGTCGGTGGCGGTGCCGAAGGCCCGGTCGGTGTGCAGGGTCGCCACCACCGTCCAGCTGGCCAGCGCGAGCAGCAGGACGGACGCGGTGAGCAGGCACGGGTTGAGCCGCCGGTTGAAGTGGCGGCTCAGAAAGCGCTGCGTACCGACCAGCAGGACCAGGGCGAGCACCGCAGGGGCGAGCACGCCGAGCAACACGACCGGGGCAAGCCATCCGCTCTGCTGTTGCCGGCTCAGTTCCCGCTGATCGGCGGCCCGCAGTTGCTGGACCTGGGCGAGGACTCCATCACCGGGTTTGTGCATCAGGCTTGAGGCGTAGCTCAAGTAGGCGGCGCCGAGGGCACCTTGGTTCTCGGTGGCGTGCGCCTGTTCGATCAGGCTGGTGTACTCGACGAGCAGTCCCTCGACGGCCTGCAGTCGCCCGCTCCCGGCCGGCCCGGTCGCGTCGTGCTCGGCGGCCCGGGCCAACGCCTGGTGAGCCGACTTCAGATCGTCCTGGTAGCGCTGCCCCGGTCCACTCAGGCGCACCGTCCCCGAGGCGAAGCTCCCGGCCGCGACCCGGTCCGCGTCGGCGAGCAGGTACGACAGCTGCGCGATGTCGACAAGGGCCGGATCGGCGTGGGCTTCGGCGGCGGACACCGTCGTGTGCGCGCCGGCGAGCGCCGCTTCCAGCGTCCCCCACAGCGCCGCCGTGCACAGGACCAGCGCGACCACAACCCGGCGCAGCCGGGCCGGAGTGGTGGGCGGCGCGGCGGGCCTGCGGCCGAAGCGGTGCGACCGTGACCTCACGCCGACAGTGGCCGCCATCCGCATCCCGCCCCACGCTCGGCCCGTCAGGAGCCCGACGGATCGTCGCCCACCCTAGCCGCGCGACTACGGGGTGGCCACCGGAAAGCGGAAAGTGACGGAGCGTCATTTTTCGCCGGCGGACCTGCGAACATCGGCCATCGCCGAGCCCTCCGCATGAGGCGGTTCGCCGGGGAGCCGAAGGGCAACCGAGTCAACGGAGTAACTCCGCCCGTGAAGGAAATCCCGCAGATCGCAGAGCTGATCTCGGGTCGGCAGAGACGACTGAGCGGCATGCCGGGTCACTGCACGACTCTACCGACGCCGGCCGGGCTCATCGGCGTGGGCCAACTCCGACGCTCAGGCGGGCCAACCCTGACGCTCACGGGCGAACTCGGCCACTCAGTCTCACCTGCCCGGGTGGTCCCGCCACATCCTCCTTGCATGGATGTTCCGTGATGCGTATATTCATGCCACGACTAAGGAGGAACGCCATGGCATTTCGAGTCGCCGTCGCCGGCGCGAGCGGGTACGCGGGCGGCGAGGTGCTGCGCCTGCTGCTCGGCCACCCCGAGGTGGAGATCGGGGCGCTGACCGGCGGCTCGAACGCGGGCACCAGGCTCGGCGCCCTGCAGCCGCACCTGATCCCGCTCGCCGACCGCGTCCTCGAACCCACCACCCCCGAGGTGCTGGCCGACCACGACGTGGTGTTCCTGGCGCTGCCGCACGGCCAGTCCGCGGCCGTCGCCGAGGCGCTCGGCCAGAACGTCCTGGTCGTCGACTGCGGCGCCGACTTCCGGCTCAAGGCCGCCGCCGACTGGGAGCAGTTCTACGGCTCCGCGCACGCCGGCACCTGGCCCTACGGCCTGCCCGAACTCCCCGGCCACCGGGCCGCGTTGAAGGGCAGCAACCGGATCGCCGTGCCCGGCTGCTACCCGACGGCCGTCTCCCTCGCCCTGTTCCCGGCGTACGCGGCCGGGCTCGCCGAGCCCGAGGCCGTGGTCGTCGCCGCCTCCGGCACCTCCGGCGCGGGCAAGGCCGCCAAGACCCACCTGCTCGGCAGCGAGGTCATGGGCAGCGTCAGCCCGTACGGCGTCGGTGGCGTGCACCGGCACACCCCGGAGATGTCGCAGAACCTCTCCCCGCTCGCCGGCGAGCCGGTCACCGTCTCCTTCACCCCCACCCTCGTGCCGATGCCGCGCGGCATCCTCGCCACCTGCTCGGCCAAGGCCAGGCCGGGCGTGACGGCCGAGAGCCTGCGCGCCGCGTACGCCGAGGCATTCGTGGCCGAGCCGTTCGTTCACCTGCTGCCCGAGGGCCAGTGGCCGCAGACCAGCAGCGTGTACGGCGCCAACACCGCCCTCGTCCAGGTCGCCCTGGACCCGACCGCCGGGCGGATCATCGCGATCAGCGCGATCGACAACCTCGTCAAGGGCACCGCGGGCGGTGCGGTGCAGAGCATGAACATCGCCCTCGGCCTGCCCGAGGAAATGGGCCTTCCCGTGAACGGAGTCGCACCTTGAGCAGCAGCATGAACGTGGGCGTGACGGCGGCCAAGGGCTTCCGCGCCGCCGGGGTCACCGCCGGCATCAAGGCCTCCGGCACCCCGGACCTCGCCCTGGTGGTCAACGACGGCCCCGCGCTCGCCGCCGCCGGTGTCTTCACCGCCAACCGGGTCAAGGCCGCGCCCGTCCTCTGGTCCGAGCAGGTCCTCAAGGGCGGCCAGGTCTCCGCCGTCGTCCTCAACTCCGGTGGCGCCAACGCCTGCACCGGCCCGCTCGGCTTCCAGGACACCCACGCCACGGCCGAGAAGGTCGCCGAGGAGCTGAAGCTCAACGCGGGCGAGGTGGCCGTCGCCTCCACCGGCCTGATCGGCCAGCGCCTCCCGATGGACGTGCTGCTGCCCGGCGTCACCCTGGCCGCCCAGGAGCTGAGCGCGACCGGCGGTGCGGCCGCCGCGATCGCGATCAAGACCACCGACACCGTGCACAAGACTTCTCAGGTCACCAGCCCGGCCGGCTGGACGGTCGGCGGCATGGCCAAGGGCGCGGGCATGCTCGCCCCGAGCCTCGCCACCATGCTGGTCGTCCTCACCACCGACGCCGACCTGGACAGCGCCGCCCTGGACGCCGCCCTGCGCGGCGCCACCCGCACCACCTTCGACCGGATCGACTCCGACGGCTGCATGTCCACCAACGACACCGTGCTGCTGCTCGCCTCCGCCGCCTCCGGCGTCACCCCGGACGAGGCCGAGTTCGCCGAGGCCGTCCGCACCGTCAGCGCCGACCTCGCCCGCCAGCTGATCGCCGACGCCGAGGGGGCGAGCAAGGACATCCGGATCGACGTCACCGGCGCCGCCACCGAGGACGAGGCCGTCGACGTCGCCCGGACGATCAGCCGCAACAACCTGCTCAAGTGCGCCATCCACGGCGAGGACCCCAACTGGGGCCGGGTGCTGGCCGCCATCGGTACCACCACGGCCACCTTCGACCCGAACGAGCTGGACGTCGCCATCAACGGCGTCTGGGTCTGCAAGGGCGGCAGCGTCGGGGAGGACCGCGACCTGGTCGACATGACCGGCCGCGAGGTCGTCATCACCGCGCACCTGAACGCCGGCGAGGCGGGCGCGTCCCTGTGGACCAACGACCTCACCGCCGACTACGTGCACGAGAACAGCGCCTACTCCACCTGATCCGGACGAGGGAAACCCGATACCCGTGCAGATCGCACCCAAGGGCGAACAGGCCCGCAACAACACCGCGTTGCCCAAGGCCATGACGCTGATCGAGGCGCTGCCCTGGCTGGAGCGCTTCCACGGCAAGACCGTCGTGATCAAGTTCGGCGGCAACGCCATGGTCGACGACGAGCTCAAGGCGGCCTTCGCCCAGGACGTCGTCTTCCTCCGCTACGCCGGACTGCACCCCGTCGTGGTGCACGGCGGCGGCCCGCAGATCAGCGCCCAGCTGGAAAAGCTGGGCCTGGAGTCCAGCTTCACCAACGGCCTGCGCGTCACAACCCCCGAGACCATGGACGTGGTCCGGATGGTGCTGGCCGGGCAGGTCCAGCGCGAGTTGGTCGGCCTGCTCAACGAGCACGGCCCGTTCGCGGTCGGCATAACCGGCGAGGACGCGCACACCATGACCGCCGTCAAGCGGTACGCGGTCGTGGACGGCGAGCAGGTCGACATCGGCCTGGTCGGCGACATCGTCAACATCGAGGCCGGCGCGGTGAAGGCGCTGATCGGTGACGGCCGCATCCCGGTGATCTCCTCGATCGCGCGCGGCGCCGACGGCCACGTCTACAACATCAACGCCGACACCGCCGCCTCCGCCCTCGCGGTCGCGCTCGGCGCCGAGATGCTGGTGGTCCTCACCGACGTCGAGGGTTTGTACAAGGACTGGCCGAACTCCGACGACGTGATCAGCCAGCTCGGCGCGAGCGAGCTGGAGGCGCTGCTGCCCGGCCTGGCCAGCGGCATGCTCCCCAAGATGGAGGGCTGCCTGCGCGCCGTCCGCTCCGGCGTGGGCACCGCCCGCGTCCTGGACGGCCGGGTGCCGCACAGCCTGCTGCTGGAGATCTTCACCGACGAGGGCATCGGCACGATGGTCGTGCCGGACGACGAAGCGACCGTGACCGGGGGACTGGCATGACCGTGAACGAGCAGCTGACGAACCGCTGGCAGCACACGTTCACCGACAACTACGGCACCCCCCGGATCCCGCTGGTCCGCGGCGAGGGCGTGAAGCTCTGGGACGCCGACGGCAAGGAGTACACCGACCTGCTCGGCGGCATCGCCGTCAACGCCCTCGGCACCGCCCACCCGGCGGTCGTCGAGGCCGTGAGCCGGCAGATCGCCACCCTCGGCCACGTCTCCAACCTCTTCATGGCCGAGCCGACCATCGCCCTCGCCGAGCGGCTGCTGAAGCTGGACGGCCGGCCGGGCGGCCGGGTGTTCTTCTGCAACTCCGGCGCCGAGGCCAACGAGGCCGCGTTCAAGATCAGCCGGCGGACCGGCCGCACCCACCTGGTCGCCCTCCAGGGCGGCTTCCACGGCCGGACGATGGGCGCCCTCGCGCTCACCGGCCAGCCCGCCAAGCAGGACCCGTTCCGCCCGCTGCCCGGCGACGTCACGCACGTCCCGTTCGGCGACATCGAGGCGCTGCGCGTGGCCGTCACCACCGGGACCGCGGCCGTCTTCCTGGAGCCGATCCAGGGCGAGAACGGCGCCATCCCGCTGCCCGACGGCTACCTGAAGGCCGCCCGCGAGATCACCCGCGCGACGGGGACGCTGCTGGTCCTGGACGAGATCCAGACCGGCATCGGCCGCACCGGCCACTGGTACGCCCACCAGGCCTTCGAGGGCGTCGAGCCGGACGTCGTCACCCTCGCCAAGGCACTCGGCGGCGGCCTGCCGATGGGCGCTGTGCTCGCCTTCGGGGAGGCCGCCGAGCTGCTCACCCCGGGCCAGCACGGCACCACCTTCGGCGGCAACCCGGTGGCCGCCGCGGCCGGGCTCGCGGTGCTCGACACCATCGAGTCCGAGGGCCTGCTGGAGCACGTCCGCAAGATCGGCGAGCGGCTGCGGCACGGCGTGGAGGCGATCGGCGACCCGCTGGTCTCGCACGTGCGCGGCGCCGGCCTGCTGCTCGGCATCGTGCTCACCGAGCCCGTTTCGGCCAGGATCCAGGCCGCCGCGCAGGACGCCGGCTTCCTGGTCAACGCCGCAGTCCCGGACGCGGTCCGGCTCGCGCCGCCGCTGGTGCTGACCGAGCAGGAGGCGGACGCCTTCCTCTCCGCCCTGCCCGGCATCCTCCGGACGGTGCGGGAGAGCGCCCCGGGCGATGCGAGCTGACCGTAGTCCGGGAGAATAATCACATGACCGCTTCCCACTCCGGCCAGTCCGCCGCCGGCCCGACGCCGCAGGTGCCGCAGACCCGCACCGCGCGCCACCGGCGGATCGTGGACCTGCTCACCCGCCAGCCCGTGCGCTCGCAGAGCCAGCTCGCCAAGCTGCTCGCCGACGACGGACTCGTGGTCACCCAGGCCACCCTCTCGCGGGACCTGGACGAACTGGGCGCGGTCAAGATCCGCAACCGGGACGGCGCGCTGATCTACGCGGTCCCGGCCGAGGGCGGCGACCGCACGCCGCGCGCCCCGATGGGGGAGTCGGCCAGCGAGGGGCGGATGGCCCGGCTGGCCGGCGAGCTCATGGTCTCCGCCACCGCCTCCGGCAACCTGGTGGTGCTGCGCACCCCGCCGGGGGCCGCGCAGTTCCTCGCCTCGGCGATCGACCAGGCCGAGGTGTTCGAGATCATCGGCACCATCGCCGGCGACGACACCGTCCTGCTGATCAGCCGGGACCCGGCCGGCGGGCAGGCGCTCGCCGACCACCTCATGCAACTCGCCCAGGCCAAGGCGCAGTAGCGTCCGAGCACCCGAGCACCTCACAACCCCGGCCGGTGGACTCCCACCGGCCGGGGTTTTGTGTTTCATACGGAGTCGTGCATACTTATGCCCATCGCCGCAAACCTGTACGGCTACTTCGGCCAGTACGCACAGCTGTAAGGAGAAAGCCGTGACCGAGCGCGTCATACTCGCCTACTCGGGCGGACTGGACACGTCCGTCTGCATCGGCTGGATCGCCGAGGAGACCGGCGCCGAGGTCATCGCCGTCGCCGTCGACGTCGGCCAGGGCGGCGAGGACCTGGACGTCATCCGGCAGCGGGCGCTGGACTGCGGGGCCGTCGAGGCCGAGGTCGCGGACGCCCGCGAGGAGTTCGCCGACGAGTACTGCCTGCCGGCCCTCAAGGCCAACGCGCTCTACCAGGGCCAGTACCCGCTGGTCTCCGCGCTCTCCCGGCCGGTGATCGTCAAGCACCTGGCCGCCGCCGCGAAGAAGCACGGCGCCACCACCGTCGCCCACGGCTGCACCGGCAAGGGCAACGACCAGGTCCGCTTCGAGGTCGGCATCAACTCCCTCGCCCCCGGCCTGAAGTGCATCGCCCCGGTCCGCGACTACGCGATGACCCGGGACAAGGCCATCGCCTTCGCCGAGGCCAAGGGTCTGCCGATCGCCACCACCAAGAAGTCCCCGTACTCGATCGACCAGAACGTCTTCGGCCGGGCCGTCGAGACCGGCTTCCTGGAGGACATCTGGAACGCCCCGATCGAGGACGTCTACGAGTACACCCAGAACCCGGCCACCCCGCGCGAGGCCGACGAGGTGGTCATCACCTTCGACGCCGGCGTCCCGGTCGCCGTCGACGGCCGCAAGGTCACCGTCCTGCAGGCCATCGAGGAGCTGAACCGGCGGGCGGGCGCCCAGGGCGTCGGCCGGCTGGACATGGTCGAGGACCGGCTGGTCGGCATCAAGTCCCGGGAGATCTACGAGGCCCCCGGCGCGATCGCCCTGATCACCGCCCACCAGGCCCTGGAGAACGTCACCGTCGAGCGCGAACTCGCCCGCTACAAGCGGCAGGTGGAGCAGCGCTGGGCCGAACTCGTCTACGACGGCCTCTGGTTCTCCCCGCTCAAGCGCGCGCTGGACGGCTTCGTGAACGAGGCCAACCAGTACGTCTCCGGCGACATCCGGATGGTCCTGCACGGCGGCCGGGCCGTCGTCAACGGCCGTAGGTCCGACCAGTCGCTGTACGACTTCAACCTCGCCACCTACGACACCGGCGACACCTTCGACCAGTCGATGTCCAAGGGCTTCATCGAGATCTTCGGGATGTCCTCGAAGCTCGCCGCCCGGCGTGACCTCGCCTGAGCCCACCCGCTAGATTCCCCCAACGCCCGTTTCCCGTAAGGAGCCCACGCGATGACCGCCGACCAGAACGCCGACGTCCGACTCTGGGGCGCGCGCTTCGCCGACGGCCCGTCCGAGGCCCTGGCCAAGCTCTCCGCCTCGGTCCACTTCGACTGGCGCCTCGCGCCGTACGACATCGCCGGCTCCAAGGCCCACGCCCGGGTCCTGCACAAGGCCGGCCTGCTCACCGACGACGAACTCGCCGCCATGCTGGCCGGACTCGACCAGCTGCTCGCCGACGTCGAGGCCGGCACCTTCACCGGCACCGTCGCCGACGAGGACGTCCACACCGCGCTGGAGCGCGGCCTGCTGGAGCGGCTCGGCGCCGAACTCGGCGGCAAGCTGCGGGCGGGGCGCTCCCGCAACGACCAGATCGCCACGCTCTTCCGGATGTACCTGCGGGACCACGCGAAGATCATCGGCGGCCTGATCCTGGACCTCCAGCACGCGCTGGTCGGCCTGGCCGAGGCGCACCCCGACACCGCGATGCCGGGCCGCACCCACCTCCAGCACGCCCAGCCCGTCCTCTTCGCCCACCACGTCCTCGCGCACGTCCAGGCCCTCGGCCGGGACGCCGAGCGGCTGCGCCAGTGGGACGCCCGCACGGCCGTCTCGCCGTACGGCTCCGGGGCGCTGGCCGGCTCCTCGCTCGGCCTCGACCCGCAGGCCGTCGCGGCCGACCTCGGCTTCGAGGGCGGTTCGGTCGGCAACTCCATCGACGGCACGGCCTCGCGCGACTTCGTCGCCGAGTTCGCGTTCGTGACCGCGATGATCGGCATCAACCTCTCCCGGATCGCGGAGGAGGTGATCATCTGGAACACCAAGGAGTTCGGCTTCATCACGCTGCACGACGCCTTCTCCACCGGTTCCTCGATCATGCCGCAGAAGAAGAACCCGGACATCGCCGAGCTCGCCCGCGGCAAGTCCGGCCGGCTGATCGGCAACCTGACCGGTCTGCTGGCCACCCTCAAGGCGCTGCCCCTCGCCTACAACCGGGACCTCCAGGAGGACAAGGAGCCGGTCTTCGACTCCTGCGACACACTGGAGGTGCTGCTGCCCGCGTTCACCGGGATGATGGCCACCCTCACCGTGCACCGGGAGCGGCTGGAGGAGCTGGCCCCGGCCGGCTTCTCGCTCGCCACCGACATCGCCGAGTGGCTGGTCAAGCAGGGCGTGCCGTTCCGGGTCGCGCACGAGGTGGCCGGCGCCTGCGTCAAGGTCTGCGAGGCGCAGGGCATCGAGCTGTCGGACCTGACGGACGAGCAGTTCGCGTCGATCTCCGAGCACCTGACGCCCGAGGTGCGGACGGTGCTCAGCGTGCACGGCGCCATCGCCTCCCGCAACGGGCGCGGCGGCACGGCCCCGTCCGCGGTGGCGGTGCAGCTCGCCGAGGTGAAGGCCGACCTGGCGCGCCAGCAGGAGTGGGTCGGGAACTGACTCCGGGAGCAGTGGGGGAGGGGCGTGGCGGTCGGACCGTCGCGCCCCTTTCCCGTCCGCGCGACCGGCCGGGCGTAACCGGCCCCGCCCGGGCCCGTCAAGCACGGTGTGTGCACCAGCCTTCCGACCGTCCCCTCCGCCGAGGACGTGTTCCTCGCCGAGCGCCGCCGCCGCGTGGTCCGCGACGCGGTGGCCGCCCTGCCCGGCCGCTGCCCCCAGCTGGTCGCCGCCCTCGCCGAGGACCCGCCGCCGACCTACCGCGAACTCTCCGAACGCCTCGGCATGCCCCGCGGCTCCATCGGCCCCACCCGCTCCCGCTGCCTCGCCTGCCTGCGTGCCCTCCTCCACACCGAGCGGTACCTGTGAGGGTTCGAGGTGAATCTCCTCACGCCAGACCCCGCGCGGGCCCCTTCACCCACCCCCATCCCTCGCGTGACCCTCGCCACGTCCAACCCGCGCGCTTCCTCGCTCCACTCCCGCGCGGGCCCCTTCACTCACCCCCATCCCTCGCGTGACCCTCGCCACGTCCAACCCCCCGAAGGTTGAGAGAACCTGACACACGGGTAGAGCGCTGGCGAACGTAGCTCTTGACGGTGCCGCGATCACTCGGATACTGAGCGTGAGCGCGTCGCCGGCGGCATGGTCCCCTCCCGGGCCGTGCGGCTGGTACGTTCGTGCGCCACCCCCGGCCAGGGCAGATCCCCGGCCGGGACACCTCCGGCAGGGCATCCGGTGCGGCACCCTCACGTTTGCGCGCCGGGCACGACGATGGGGAGGCCCCAGCACATGGGCATGAGCGTGATCATCTCGGCGGCGGACGACGAGGACGCGGAGCAGATCCTCAAGCTTCAGTACCTCGGTTACCAGGCCGAGGCGGAGCTGTACGGCGACTGGGCGATCGAGCCCCTGACACAGAGCCTGGAGAGCCTGCGCGCCGAACTGTCCGAGCAGCACTTCCTGGTCGCCCGGCTGGGCGACGAGGTGGTCGGTACCGTCCGCGGCCACGTCGACGCCGACGGCATCGGCCGGATAGGGCGCCTGGTGGTCCACCCCCGGATGCAGCGACACGGCCTGGGCGGCCGGCTGCTGAACGCGCTGGAGCGCCGCCTGGTCGAGGACGGCCGCCCGGTGACCGCGTACCGCCTGTTCACCGGCCACCGCAGCCTCGGCAACCTACGCCTGTACGCCCGCCAGGGCTACCGCCAGACCGAGGTCGAGCAGGTCAGCAGCCGGCTGAGCTTCGTGCATCTGGAGAAGTCCGCCGCGTCACAACTCGCCGCGACCGCCTGAGCCCTTTCGCCCGTTCGCACCCGTTCAGATCTGTTCGCACCCGCCCATGCCCCCTCGGCGCCGCCAACATCCGGACACCCCGGTGGCGGCGCCGAGCCGTATCGCCGCAGGTAGTGGCGTTGACTGTCCGCATTGCGGACATCGCATCCACATAATTGGGCCACAAATAGGCCCATCTGATTTACTGGCTCACATGACTGCGACGACGAAATGGACCCCCACCGGCACTCTGCCGGCAGGTGAGCGTGCCATGTGCCGTCGAATGTGTCACTGCTGAGGGCCACCGTCCCCCTCCTCGCGCCCCGAAGCGAGACCCCGGCGCCCGTTCCCGTTCGTGTGAGCGCGCCCAGCCTGCCGTACCCCTTCCTTTTCCTTTCGCCTGCCCGCACACCCGCGGGTGCCGATGACCCGTAGCCGATGACTCGTAAGGGCCACGCCGTCGCGCGGCCCCGCCGTCCAGCGGCCACGATCAAGGGGTGGCAGGTCCGGATCCCCCTGGCGAAGCGCCGTGGACGCCGCCGACCGCAACCCGGTCGGGCGGTCGACGCGCCGCCCGCCCCTGACCCACGGAAGCAGCTGTGATCACCACCACGGACCTCACGAAGGTCTACCGCTCCCGAGGCCGCGAGGTGACCGCCCTCGCCGGCGTCGACCTGCACGTCCGCCCGGGCGAGGTCTACGGAGTCGTCGGCACCAGCGGCGCCGGCAAGTCCACCCTCATCCGCTGCGTGAACATGCTGGAGCGTCCGACCTCCGGCACCGTCACCGTGGACGGGGTCGAGCTGACCGCGCTGTCCGGCGGCGAGAACCGGGCCGGCAAGGAACTGCGCGAGGCCCGGCGCCGGATCGGCATGGTCTTCCAGCACTTCAACCTGCTCTCCTCACGGACGGTGCAGCAGAACGTCGAACTCCCGCTGGAGATCATCGGCCTGGACCGCACCGAGCGCCGCCGCAGGGCCGCCGAGCTGCTCGACCTGGTCGGCCTCGGCGACAAGGCCCGCAGCTACCCCAACCAGCTCTCCGGCGGCCAGAAGCAGCGCGTCGGCATCGCCCGCGCGCTGGCCGGCGATCCGAAGGTGCTGCTCTCCGACGAGGCCACCTCGGCGCTCGACCCGGAGACCACCCGCTCGATCCTCAGGCTGCTGCGCGACCTCAACCAGCAGCTCGGCCTGACCGTCCTGCTGATCACCCACGAGATGGACGTCATCAAGTCCGTCTGCGACTCCGCCGCCCTGATGCGCGGCGGCCGGGTGGTCGAGTCCGGCGAGCTGACCGACCTGCTCGCCAAGCCCGGTTCGGAGCTGGCCCGCGAGCTGTTCCCGCTGAGCGAGTTCGGCACCGGCCACGCCGGGTCGACCGTGCTGGAGATCACCTTCCAGGGCGACACCTCGGCCCAGCCGTTCGTCTCCCAGCTCGCCCGCACCTACCAGATCGACATCAACATCCTGGGCGCCGCGGTGGAGACCATCGCCGGCCGGATGGTCGGCCGGATGCGGGTCGAGCTGTCCGGCGCCCACCAGGACAACGTGGTGCCGATCGGCTACCTGCGCGAACAGGGCCTGCAGGTGGACGTACTGGGCGCGGCGGACGGAGCGTTGGCATGACCTGGGACCAGATGCAGGCCCTGATGTGGCCGGCCACGCAGGAGACCTTCCAGATGGTCGGCGTGTCCGCGGCCGTCACCGTGCTGCTCGGCCTGCCGCTGGGCGTCCTGCTGGTGCTGACCGACAAGGGCGGCCTGCTGGCCAACCGGGCCGTCAACAAGGCCATCGGCTTCGTGGTGAACATCGCCCGCTCGGTGCCGTTCATCATCCTGATGATCGCGCTGATCTCCTTCACCCGCTGGCTGGTCGGCACGTCGATCGGCTGGCAGGCGGCGACCGTGCCGCTCACCATCGGCGCCATCCCGTTCTTCGCGCGCCTGGTCGAGACCTCCGTCCGCGAGGTCGACCGCGGCCTCGTCGAAGCCGTCCAGTCGATGGGCGGCAGCACCTGGACGATCGTCCGCAAGACGCTGCTCCCCGAGGCACTGCCGGGCCTGGCGGCCTCGGTGACCACCACGATCATCACGCTGGTCAGCTACTCCGCGATGGCCGGCACCGTCGGCGGCGGCGGCCTCGGCACCCTCGCCGTCAACTACGGCTACCAGCGCTTCGAGACCGCCTTCATGTGGGTCATCGTCGCGGAGCTGGTGATCATCGTCACCGCCGTCCAGCTGCTCGGCGACTTCGCCGTCCGAAGCCTCGCCAACCGCGGCCGCACCGGCGGCCGGACCCGCCTGCTCGGCCGCACCCCGGCCGGCCCGGCCACCCCCGACGAGGACGTCGTCGCCTCCTAGACCTCCCGCGCCCGACTCCGGCCGCGGCTCCCCGTATCACGCAGAAAGGCACTTTTCGTGCGCAACGCCCTGAAGTTCACCAGCGTCCTCGCCACCGCCGGCGTCGCCCTCTCGCTCGCCGCCTGCGGCAGCTCCGGCTCCTCGGGCTCCTCGGACCCGAACGCGCCGCTGACCGTCGTCGCCAGCCCCACCCCGCACGGGCAGATCCTCAAGTTCGTCAAGGACAACCTCGCGGACAAGGCCGGCCTCAAGCTCGACATCAAGGAGGTCACCGACTACGTGACCCCCAACACGGCGGTGCAGGACGGTTCGGCCGACGCCAACTACTTCCAGCACGTCCCGTACCTGGAGGACTTCAACAAGAAGCACGGCACCGACCTCGTCTCGGTCGAGCCCGTGCACCTGGAGCCGCTGGGCGTCTACTCCAAGAAGGTCAAGGCGATCACCGACCTGCCGGACGGCGCCACCATCGGCCTGCCCAACGACGCCACCAACGAGGGCCGCGCGCTCAAGCTGCTCGCCGACAACAAGCTCATCACGCTCAAGGACGGCGCCGGCACCGCCGCCACCCCGGCCGACATCACCGGCAACCCGAAGAACCTCAAGTGGAAGGAGCTGGAGGCCGCCCAGCTGCCCCGCTCCGTCGCCGACCTCGACGCCGCCGTCATCAACGGCAACTACGCGCTCGACTCCGGCCTGAAGCCGGCCACCGACGCGCTCGTCCTGGAGAAGGCCGAGGGCAACCCGTACGCCAACATCCTCGCCGTCAAGAAGGGCAAGGAGAACGACCCGCGGGTCAAGAAGCTCGCCGAGCTGCTGCACTCCGACGAGGTCAAGAAGTACATCGACGACACCTTCAAGGGCTCGGTCGTCCCGGCCTTCTGAGCCGCGATCCGATCCGCGCCCTGACCTCCGACCGGGCCCCCGCCGCACCTCGGCGCGGGCCCGGTCGGGCAGTATGCACCAGTGACGCCCTGGCCGACGGCGTTCTGACGTACCGTCGTGCGGGCGGCGCACCGCGTGATACCCAGCGCGCGGCGCAGGCGTACGGTGTTGTGTTCACGACCCGGCGAGGAGAGACGGCATGGCAGCGAGCTTCCCCGAGACCGCCATCAGCACCGAGCGGCTGCTGCTGCGACCCCTTGCGGAGGACGACGCGTCCGGCCTGGCCGCGATGATGGCCGACGACCTCGTGCTGGCCTGGACGGACCTCCCGCACCCCTTCACCGAGGAGTACGCGGCCGAACTCGCCCGCGCCCTGGCCCCCGCCCACCGGGCCGCCGGGCGCGGCATCGTCCTCGCCGTCACCGAGCACCTCACCCAGCGCCTGGTCGGCCTGGTCGAGCTGCGCAACACCGACTGGCGGCTGCGCTCCACCGAGATCGCCTACGTCACCGCCGCCTGGGCGCGCGGCGAGGGCTACGCGCCGGAGGCCGTCCTCGGGGTCGCCCAGTGGCTGTTCGAGGACCGCGACTTCCTGCGGCTGGAGATGCGCACCGCCGCCGGGAACACCTCCGGCCAGCAGGTCGCCCAGAAGATCGGCGGCATCAGCGAGGGCGTGCTGCGCAGCGCGTGGATAGTCAGGGGGGAATCCGGCGAGGTGGTGGAAGAGAGCCGCAGTGACGTCATCCTGTGGAGCCTCCTCCCCGAGGACCTGGAGGCCCCGGAGCCGCATCACCTCGGCCGGCACGGCGACCACCGCTACGTACTGCGCGACTGACTTCGCCCGCATTCGTCTCCCACCCTTCACGGACAGGTGTACGAGATGTCGGCACCGATGGGATCACACCCGGTAGCCTCTGTCCGGCGCCGTACTCCGGCGCGGTTTGTCGGCGCACCGACGCGCGCACCGAGTCGAGCGCGCACCTTTTGTCGAGCGCGCACCGAGTCGAGGGAGAACGGCCGCAGATGGCTGACCGGATCACGGTCATCGGGTGGGACGGCACGCCGCTGACCGAGGCCGCCGGTGCGGCCCTCGCCGCGGCGACCCTGGTGGCCGGCGCCCCCTACCAGCTGGGCGCCCTCCCGGTGCCGCCCGCCGCCGAGCGGATCGCGCTCGGCAACATCCAGCAGGCCGCCCGCACGATCGCCGAGCACCGCGGCGCCGCCGTCGTGGTCGCCGAGGGCGACCCGGGCTTCTTCGGCGTCGTCCGCGCCCTGCGCCGTCCCGAGTACGGCCTCGAACTCGAAGTCCTGCCCGCCGTCTCCTCCGTCGCCGCCGCCTTCGCCCGGGCGGGCATGCCCTGGGAGGACGCCCAGGTGGTCAGCGCCCACGGCGGACGGCTGCGCCGCGCGGCCAACATCTGCCGGGCCCATCCCAAGGTCGCGGTGCTCACCGCCCCCGGCGCCGGGCCGGGCGAACTCGCCCTCATGCTGCGCGGGGTGCACCGCACCTTCGTCGTCTGCGAGGCCCTCGGCACCCCCGACGAGGACGTCACCGTCCTCACCTCCGACCGGATCGCCGATCACACCTGGCGCGACCCCAACGTGGTGCTGGTGATCGGCGGCAACAGCGGCGCCGCCCCGGCCGGGGCGGCGGACGAGGCGGCCGGCTGGCTCGCGGGGCGCCCGGTGGGCTTCCCCGGCGCGGAACGCGGCTGGGCGCTCCCCGGCGACGCCTACGCGGGCGCCCGGCGCACGGACGAGCCGGGCGCATCGGTAGCGCTGCCCGCGCACGTGCGCGCCCTGGTGCTGGCCCGTCTGGGTGCACGTCCCGGGGACCTGGTCTGGTCGGTCGGCGCGGGCAGCGGCGCCCTCGCGGTGGAGGCGGCCCGGTTCGGCGCCGCCGTGGTCGCCGTCGAGGCGTCCCGCTCGGCCTGCGCCCGGCTGGCCGTCAACGCCCGCCGGTACGGCGTCGAGGTGGAGACCGTGCACGGCCGCGGCCCCGAGGTGCTGGGCGGGCTGCCCGAGCCGGACGCGGCGGTGGTCGAGTCGGGCGAACTGGACGTGGTGCGCGCGGTGCTGGCCCGCAGGCCCGAGCGGTTCGTGGCGGTGCCCCGGACCTTCGCCGAGGCGGAGGAGATCCGCCGGGCCATCACCGAGGCCGGCTACCGGGCGGACGGCGCGCTGCTGCATGCCACCCCGCTGCGCGGCGCCGACGGCGGCGGGCTGGAGCTCGGGGCGGGCGAGCCGGGCGCGCTGCTGCTCTGGGGTGAGCAGATCGTGTGAAGGCCCGGGGCGCGTCCTGGGCCCGACCGGTGCCGCCGGTGGGGTCCCGGTGACGATCGCGGCGGGCCCGGGCGGTGATCCAGGTCGCATCCGGACACTGATTCGAGAGGTGACGACGCCGGGCCGGTAGTGTGGCGTCCTGGGCGGCCGCGGTGGTCGGTGACCAGCCCGATCCGGTCGGTTTGTCACCTTTTGACGCGGCGCAACTCCCCCAGCCTGGCGGCCGGGAGGTGCCCCCAGGGCCGGCTCGGAGTGTGGGCAATTCGACGGGCCGCGTGCCGGACCTGGAGAATGCCGTAGGGTCCGGTGCGGTGGTGCCGGTCGCCCCGGGTTGTCGTTGTTTCAGATGGCGCGCCGCCCCGCAGGGGAGGCGCGCGGACCGGGGTGCCGCAGCGCGCCGGAAGGACTTTGGCCGCAGCGCCTCGGCGCGGCGGCCGTATGTGGTTGAGGGGCGGGTCGGTGCTGGCCCGGCCCTGCGGATGGGCGCTGCGGTCGGTGATCGTGTCGCCAAGGGCGCGGCAGCGGCCTGGAAGGAGCTTTGACAATGACCGATGGCGGCCACGTCCCGGGCGAGGGACTGCCGGAGCACCTGCACGCAGGGCCCGACCCGCTCGGCGGCCCGGAGGGCGTCGCGGCCGCCGCACCCGTGCAGGGTGTCGCACCCGTGCAGGGCGTCATGACCGACGGCGGCGTGATCCCGAACCCGGCGATGCCGGGGACCGGCCTGCCCGGCGCGGTGCCGCCCGCCGGCGTCATCCCGGCGCAGGGCCACCCGCAGGGTGTCCCCGGTTACGGTGTGCCCGGTGAGGGCTGGGCGGTCGACCCGGGTGCTCCGCGCCCGGCTTTCCACTTTCTTGACCAGCCCGACCAGCCGGACGGGCTCGACGACGAGGACGACGTCCTGCTGATGCCCGGCCCGCAGGGCTCCTGGGGCGAGCCGGCCGTGGCCGTCCCGGCCGAACAGCTGCCGGTCGCGCCGCTCCAGGACGGCATGCCGGTGGAGCCGTCCTGGCCGCCGGTGGAGCCGCCGGTGCCGGGCGCCGACCCGGCCGTCCAGGCGCAGCAGCCCTTCGCCGTGCAGCCGCAGATCCAGGAGCCGGTGACGGCCGCTCAGCCGCCGCGCCGCCCACTGCACGCCGGTCCGCCGATCCCGGACCCGTCGCTGATGACCGGCCAGGTCCCGGTCCGCTCGCTCGCCGACCGCGGTCCCTCGCACGGGGGCACGCCCGCGCACGGCATCCCGGTCGTCGGCCGGCCGCCGATGGCCGAGGCCCCGGTGCCGGTGGCGGCGCCCGTGCCGCAGGCCGTTCCGGTCGTGCCCGTGCCGCCGGCCGTGGACGCGGTGCCGGTCGCGGAGGTGCCGGGCGTGGTGGCGGAGGCTCAGAACGCCCAGGCCGTCCAGGAGATCCCGGGCGGTGTGCAGGTGCCGCTGCCCGTCGAGCAGGGTGTGCCGGTCGTGGCCGTCGAGACGGCCGGGGCGATCGAGGTCGTCGAGGTGGTCGAGGCCGCCGCCCCCGTTGAGGTCGTCGAGGCCGAGCCGCAGGCCGTTGCAGTCGACCCGGTCGTCGAGCCGGTCGCCGTCGAGCCGGTCCAGCCGGTCGTCGAGGCACCCGTCGTCGAGGAGGCCGCCCAGGCTGCCGCCGTGGCCGAGCAGGCCGAGGCCACCGCGCCCGCCGGGCAGCCCCGCCGGATCTCCGCCTTCCTCGCCGCGCCGACCCCGCACGGCCTGCCCAAGGTCGGGGCGACCGAGCAGGCGCCGGTGGCCGAGGAGGTCGCCCCGCAGCAGCCCGCTCCCATAGCGCCCGCCGGGGCCGCAGCCGAGCCCCAGCCTCAGCCCGAGGCGGTGGAGGTCCCGGTGGCCGAGGTCGCGGAGGTCGTCGAGGCCGCGGCTGCCGAGGTCGTGGAGGCCGCGGAGCCGGTCGAGCAGACCGTTGCGCCGGAGGCCGTCGAGGCCCCACAGACGGAGCCGCAGGCCGTGGCCGAGACCGCCGCCGGCACCGGCGAGATGCCGTTCGGTCAGGCCGTCGTCGCCGCCGAGGCCGAGCAGCCGCAGGAGGCCGCCGCAGTCGAGACCCAGGTCGAGGCCCCGGTGGAGACCCCGGCCGAAGCCCCGGTCGAGCAGGCCGCCGAGGCCGTCGTGCCCGAGGCCGAGCAGCCGCAGGCCGCCGTCGAGCAGGCCGCCGTCGAGCAGCCCGCCGCTGAGCAGCCCGTCGTGCCCGAGGCCGAGGCCACCCCGGAGGTCGCCGAGCCCGTCGAGGCCGAGCCGCAGCCGGTCACCGCCGAGCCCGCGCCCGAGCCCGCCGAGGCCGTCACCGAGCCGGCCGTCGACCCCCAGGCCGCCGCCGAGGCCGCCCCGGTCGAGGCCCCCCGGGAGCCCGCCGCGACCGAGCCGTCCGCCGAGGAGCAGCCCGCCGAGCAGCCGGCCACGGAGGAGCAGCCGGCCACGGACGAGCAGCCCGCCGAGGCGCAGCCCGTCGCCGAGGAGCCCGCCGAGCCGCGCGGCCCGGCCGCCCCGGCTTACGACGAGGCCGGCCGCGAGGCCGTCCACCAGGTGATCCGCGAGCGCCGCGACATCCGCAACGGTTTCCGCCCGGACCCGATCCCGCACGAGGTGCTGATCCGCGTCCTGGAGGCCGCCCACACCGCGCCCAGCGTCGGCTACTCCCAGCCCTGGGACTTCGTGGTGATCCGCTCGGCGAAGACCCGCCGCCGGATGCACGCCCTGGCCGAGCGCCAGCGCGAGGCGTACGCGGACTCGCTGCCCAAGGGCCGGGCGAAGCAGTTCAAGGAAATCAAGATCGAGGCCATCCTCGACACCCCGGTCAACATCGTGGTGACCGCCGACCGCACCCGCGGCGGCCGGCACACCCTGGGCCGGCACACCCAGCCCCAGATGGCCCCGTACTCGGCCGCCCTGGCGGTCGAGAACCTCTGGCTGGCCGCCCGCGCCGAGGGCCTGGGCGTCGGCTGGGTGAGCTTCTTCGACGACGAGGAGCTGGTCCGCGAGCTCGGCCTGCCCGAGCACCTGGAGGTCGTCGCCTACCTGTGCGTCGGCTTCGTGGACGCCTTCCCGGACGAGCCCGAGCTGGAGCAGCAGGGCTGGGCGAAGAAGCGCCCGCTGTCCTGGGTGGTCCACGAGGAGCAGTACGGCAACCGCGCGCTGCCCGGCGAGGAGCCGCAGAGCCTGCTCGGCGAGACTCTGCGCGGCATCCGCCCGCTGGACGCCAAGGCGCTCGGCGAGGCCTGGGACCGGCAGAAGCGGATGACCAAGCCGGCCGGCTCGCTCGGCATGCTGGAGATCATCTCCGCCCAGCTGTGCGGCCTGTCCCGCAAGTGCCCGCCGCCGATCCCGGAGCCCGCCTGCGTCGCGATCTTCGCCGGTGACCACGGCGTGCACGCCCAGGGCGTCACCCCGTGGCCGCAGGAAGTGACCGCCCAGATGGTCGGCAACTTCCTGGCCGGGGGAGCGGTGGTCAACGCCTTCGCCAAGCAGATCGGCACCGAGGTCTGCGTGGTCGACGTCGGCGTCGCCGCCGAGCTGCCCGACGCCATCCAGCAGGGCCGCACCACCGGTCTGCTGCCGCGCAAGGTCAAGCCCGGCACCGACGACATGACCCAGGGCCCGGCGATGACCCGCGAGGAGGCCCTCAAGGCCATCGAGGTCGGCATCGAGACCGCCCGCGACCTGGTCGCGGCCGGCAACAAGGCGCTGGTCACCGGCGACATGGGGATCGCCAACACCACCGCCTCGGCCGCCCTGATCTCGGTCTTCACCGGCCTCGACCCGGCCGAGGTCACCGGCCGCGGCACCGGCATCGACGACGAGACGCACGCCCGCAAGGTCGACGTGATCCGCGCCGCGCTGGCCCTGCACCAGCCCGACCCGGCCGACCCGATCGGCGTCCTCGCCGCCATCGGCGGCCTGGAGCACGCGGCCATCGCCGGCTTCCTGCTGGGCGCCGCCTCGCTGCGCACTCCGGTGGTGCTGGACGGCGTGATCGCCGGTTCGGCCGCGCTGGTGGCCAAGGCGATCGCCCCCGAGGTGCTGGCCGCCTGCATCGCCGGCCACCGCTCCGCCGAGCCCGGCCACCAGGCCGCGCTGGCGAAGCTCGGCCTGCGTCCGCTGATCGACCTGGACCTGCGGCTCGGCGAGGGCACCGGTGCCCTGCTGGCTCTGCCGCTGGTGCAGAGTGCGGCCCGCGCGATGCACGATGTAGCCACCTTCGACTCCGCCGGGGTCACCGAGAAGGCCTGACGTTCCCGTCACCGCTCCGCGGGCCGGCCCGAGGGCGCGCCGGCCCGCGGAGCGGCGTCTCGCCGTACCGCCCCACACCCGCACGCCCGATCAGGAGCACTGCCGATGACCGCGCCCACCCCGCACCCCAGCACCGAAGGCCGTACCCCCTACCCGGTCGGGCTGCTGCTCGCCGGCCGCCGCGTGGTCGTCGTCGGCGGCGGCCAGGTCGCGCAGCGCCGGCTGCCGGCGCTGATCGCCACCGGTGCGGAACTGCACCTGATATCCCCGGCCACCACCCCGGCCGTCCAGGCCATGGCCGACGCCGGCGAGCTCACCTGGCACCCCCGCCCGTACCAGGACGGCGACCTGGCGGGCGCCTGGTACGCCCTGGTGGCCACCGACGACCCGGCGGTCAACGCCGCGGTCAGCGCGGAGGCCGAGCGCGAGCGGGTGTTCTGCGCCCGCAGCGACGACGCCGCCGCCGCGACCGCCTGGACCCCGGCCAGCGGTCGGGACGCGGGCGCGACCGTTGCCGTCCTCACCGGCGACCCGCGGCACTCCGCCGCCCTGCGCGACGCCATCGTGGACGGCCTGCGGGACGGTTCGCTGGCCGCCCGCCAGTACCGCGCGCACGGCGCCGGCGTCGCCCTGGTCGGCGGCGGCCCCGGCGACCCGGACCTGATCACCGTGCGCGGCCGCCGCCTGCTGGCCGACGCGGACGTCGTCGTCGCCGACCGCCTCGCCCCGCGCGAGCTGCTGGCCGAGCTGCCCGAGCACGTCGAGGTGATCGACGCGTCCAAGATCCCCTACGGCCGGTTCATGGCCCAGGAGGCGATCAACCGGACGCTGATCGAGCACGCCAAGGCGGGCAAGTTCGTGGTCCGGCTCAAGGGCGGCGACCCGTACGTCTTCGGCCGCGGCGGCGAGGAGCTGCTGGCCTGCGCCGAGGCAGGGCTGCCGGTCACCGTGGTGCCGGGCATCTCCAGCTCGATCAGCGTCCCGGCGGCGGCCGGCGTACCGGTCACCCACCGCGGCATGACGCACGAGTTCACCGTGATCTCCGGCCACGTCGGCCCGGACGACGATCGCTCGCTCACCAACTGGGAGGCCGCCGCGAAGATGAGCGGCACCCTGGTGCTGCTGATGGCCGTGGACAAGATCGGCGCGATCGCGGCGAAGCTCGTCGAGCACGGCCGCCCGGCGGACACCCCGGTCGCGATCGTCCAGGAGGGCACCACCGCCGCCCAGCGCCGGGTGGACGCCACCCTGGGCACCGTCGCCGCCGTGGTCGACGCCGAGGGCATCAAGCCGCCGGCCGTGATCGTCATCGGCGACGTCGTCAACGTCCTGGCGGCGGCCTTCCGGCGCTGAACGCGCGCAGTACCCCGGAGCAGGAAGTCGGCCCGGCCGACTTCCTGCTCCGGCCGACGTCCTGCCCGCGCCACTCCGCGCCTACTCCAGCGGCTGCTCCGTCCAGATCACCTTCCCGGTGGCCGTGTACCGCGTTCCCCACCGGTCCGCGAACTGCGCGACCAGGAACAGCCCGCGCCCGCCCTCGTCCATCGTCGCCGCGTACCGCAGGTGCGGCGAGGTGCTGCTGCCGTCGGACACCTCGCAGATCAGCGACCGGTCCCGCAGCAGCCGCACCCGGATCGGCCCGGAGCCGTACCGGATCGCGTTGGTCACCAGCTCGCTCAGGATCAGCTCGGTGACGAACGCGGCCTCGTCCAGCCCCCACACCGCCAGCTGCTCCGCCACCGCCGCCCGGACCCCGCCCACCGCGGCCGGGTCGGACGGCACGTCCCACTCCGCCACGTGGTCCGGCGCCAGTACCCGGGTCCGCGCCACCAGCAGCGCGATGTCGTCCTGCGGACGCTCGGGCAGCATCGCCCCCAGCACGTCCGCGCAGGTCTGCTCCGGCGTGCGCGGCGGCCCGGTCAGCGCCGCCCGCAGCTGCTCCAGCCCCTCGCCGATGTCGCGCTCGCGGTCCTCCACCAGCCCGTCCGTGTACAGCACCAGCCGGCTGCCCTCGGCCACCTCCAGCTCGGCCGTCTCGAACGGCAGCACCGCCAGCCCCAGCGGTGGCCCGGTCGGCAGCTCCGGGAACTCCACCCGCCCGTCCGGGCCCACCACGGCCGGCGGCGGGTGCCCGGCGCTGGCCAGCGTGCAGCGCCGCGACACCGGGTCGTAGATCGCGTACAGACAGGTCGCCCCGGCCAGTTCGGCGCCCTCCCCGTCGGCCGTCTCGTCCTGGTCGATCCGGATCACCAGGTCGTCCAGATGCCCCAGCAGCTCGTCCGGGGGCAGGTCCAGCGTCGAGAAGTTGTGGATCGCCGTGCGCAGCCGCCCCATCGTCGCCGCCGCGTGCAGCCCGTGCCCCACCACGTCCCCGACCACCAGCGCCACCCGCGCACCCGGCAGCGGGATCACGTCGAACCAGTCCCCGCCGACGCCCTCCTGCGCGGGCAGGTACCGGTGCGCGACGTCCAGTGCGCTCTGCACGGGCAGGCTGCGCGGCAGCAGGCTGTGCTGCAGGGTCACCGCCATCGCGTGCTCCCGGGTGTACCGGCGCGCGTTGTCGATGCACACCGCCGCGTGCGCCACCAGCTCCTCGGCCAGCGCCAGATCGTCCGCCTCGAACGGCTCCGCGCGGTCCGCCCGCCAGAACCGCGCCACCCCCAGCAGCACCCCGCGCGCCCGCAGCGGCACCCGTGCCAGCGAGTGCACCCCGTACGCGAGGATCTGCGCCGACCGCTCCGGGTCCTGCTTCCGCCACCCCTGCGTCTCGGCCAGCCGCGGCTCCAGCCGCGGCTCCCCGCTGTCCAGGGCCCCGGCCAACGGCGTCGTCGGCACCACGTTCAGCACCGTGCCCACCGGGTAGAACGGAGCGTCGCTCCGGACGCCCGCCACCGCCGCCCGCCGCATCTGCACCAGCGACGAGCCCGCCAGCGGCTCCTCGCCCGCCAGCACCTGCTCGGCCAGGTCCACCGTCACGAAGTCCGCGAACCGCGGCACCGCGACCTGCGCCAGCTCCTCCGCCGTCCGCGTCAGGTCCAGCGAACTGCCCACCGTGACCCCGGCGTCGTACAGCAGCCGCAGCCGCCGCTGCGCCACCTCGGCCCGGCCGGACAGCGCCAGCAGCTCGGTGGAGTCGCGCAGGGTGGCGACGAAACCGGGCGGGCCGCCGTCCCGGTCGGTGAGCCGGACGTTCACCGCCAGCAGCCGCTCCCCGGCCAGCACCACCTGGTCTGTGACCGGCCGGTCGGCGGTCAGCAGTTCCTCGGGGGCGCGCTCCAGGCCCAGCTCGGTCACCAGCCGGCCCTCGGCGTCCGGCGGCAGGTCGAGCAGCCGCCGTGCCTCGTCGTTGCAGAGCAGCAGCCGCCCGTCCCCGCCGACGATCAGCACGCCCTCGCGCACCGCGTGCAGCACGGCCGCGTGGTGGTCGTACATCCGGGTCATCTCGGTCGGCCCGAGGCCGTGCGTCTGCCGCCGCAGCCGCCGGCTGATCAGCGCCGTCCCGAGCATTGCCAGCCCGACCGCACCCGCGGCGGCGCCGAGCACCACCGGTAGCTGCCGCTCGCTCGCGGCGCTCACGTTCGCGAGCGTGACACCCGCCGAGACCAGCCCGGCCACCGAGCCGTCCGGCGCGTACACCGGTACGACCGCCTGGACCAGCGGGCCGAGGGTGCCGGTGATCTGCTCGGTCACCACCTGCCCGTGCAGGGCGGGCTGGTAGGTTCCGACGAACTTGTGGCCGATCCGGGCCGGGTTGGGGTGGGTGTAGCGGATGCCGTCCTTGTTCAGGACGACGATGAAGTCGACGCCCGACGTTATCCGCGCGGACTGCGTCTTCGGCTGGAGGATCGCGGTCGGGTCGGGGGAGTGCAGCGCGTCGACGATGCCCGGCGAGTTGGCGAAGGTCTGCGCGACCGCCACCGACCGGTTGCGGGCCTCGTGCTCGGCGTCGTTGCGGGACTGCACCACCAGCGCCACCGCGGCCGCCACCACGAGCAGCAGCACCACGAGGATCTGCAGCGCGAACACCTGTCCGGCCACCGACCGGCGCTTGACCGGCCACGCCCGCTTGGCGCGTGGCTGCTGTTGCCGACCGTATGGGCGCCCACCGGAGGGGCCGGCGGAACCAGTAGCACCAGAGGCCGACGGAGCCCAGGATCGGCCCGGAAAACGGGCCATACCGTCATGTTTGCACCCCGGCTGGCGAGGGGCCAAGGCCAAGCCGCCCAGCCCCTGGGGCCCGGCGGGACCGTTTGGCCTTCCCCGCCCCGGCTTGGCAAGATCGCAGGGTGTCCGAACCCAGCACCATCACCGACCCGGCCGACCCCCGCCTCGGCGACTACACCGGCCTCACCGACGTCGAACTGCGCCGCCGGCGCGAACCCGCCGAAGGCCTGTTCATCGCCGAGGGGGAGAAGGTCATCCGCCGCGCCCTCGCCGCTGGCTACCGGATGCGGTCGATGCTGCTCACCCCCAAGTGGCTGGACGTGATGGCCGACGTCATCGCCGAGGCGGACGCGCCCGTCCACGTGGTCGAACCCGCGCTGGCCGAAGCCGTCACCGGCTACCACGTCCACCGCGGGGCCCTCGCCTCGATGGAACGCATGCCCCTCCCGGACGCCGCCACCGTCCTCGCCGGCGCCCGCCGGGTCGCCGTCCTCGAAGGCCTGGTCGACCACACCAACCTCGGCGCGATCTTCCGCAGCGCCGCCGCCCTCGGCATGGACGCCGTCCTCCTGTCGCCCGACTGCGCCGACCCGCTCTACCGGCGCGCCGTCAAGGTCTCCATGGGCGCCGTCTTCGCGGTCCCCTACGCCCGCCTCGACCCCTGGCCCGCCGCCCTGGACACCGTCCGCAACACCGGATTCACCCTCCTCGCCCTCACCCCCGCCGACTCCGCCGTCGACCTCGCGACCCTCACCTCCCAGCACCTCCCCAAGACGGCCCTCATGCTCGGCGCCGAAGGCGACGGCCTCACCCGCCCCGCCATCGCCGCCGCCGATCACCCCGTCCGCATCCCCATGGCCCACGGCATCGACTCTCTCAACGTAGGCGCCGCCGCGGCGGTCGCCTTCTACGCCGTCACCACTCCCTGACCCACCCCCGCGCAGCGCCCCCCAGACCCTCCCTGCCCTGGCCCAACCCCTGCGCCCTCCTCTCCCTCACCACCCAACCCCCGCGTCCCTCGCCGCAACATCCCAATCCCCGCGCCCCGCAAGGGGCACGGGGAACTGCGCGCAGCGGAAGGCCACGACCCGCACCCTTGCTCCGGGCCCCCAACTCCACAGCCCCAATAAGTCCAGCCCCCCGAGGCCTCGCGCCCTGACGCACGCCCCCACCCGGAGCAGAAACGATCCTGCTCAGCCCCCAAGCCCCCGCCCTGCGCTGAAAGTCGGCCCAGCCGACTTCCTAAGCCCGGGCGCCGACACCTCACCAGGGGCTCCTCTGCTCGTCGCGCCCCAGGCGGCCGATTCTCTCGGCGTCATCCCGCACCGAAGGTCGGCCCGGCCGACTTCCTGCGCTCAGCCCGCCGCAGCCGTCGGCGGGGCGGGGGCAGCGGCTGGGGGCGGGGTGGTGAGGCCAGTGCCGCCGGAGGCGCCTGCGCCGGGCCAGGATTCGTCGAGAGTGCCGTCGGGCCGCACCATGTAGCGGGTGGAGGTGACGGCGCCGGTCTGGGCGACGCGTTCCTCACGGACCACCGCGCCGCCGTCGAGCCGCCAGGTGGCTTTGGCCTGCGGGTCGGCCGTCGACGAGCGCGAGGTGGCGGCGACCGGGGTGTCCCCGGTGAACGTGTACAGCTGGACGAGGTCGACGGGCACCGCGCCCTCCGCCCGCCGCAGGACGACCACCGTCGCCGGTGCCCCCTTGAACCGCACCGGCAGCACCGCGCTGAGCGCGACCTGCGGCCCGGCCCCGGCGGAGTGCCCGTCCCGGAGCGCGATGCCCGGGCCGCCGGCCGCGTCGGGGTAGCTGCGGTTCGGCCAGTCCACGGCGGGCCCCGGCCCCTGCGGCGGAGCCAGCGCAGCGTCACCCGGGGCCGCCCCGCCCCGCGCCGCCGCCGCAAGCGGCGTAGCGGACGGTGCAGTCGACGGCGTGGCGGAGGATACGGCGGACGGCGTCGCAGCCGCCGCTCCGTCCACCGACGTACCGGCCCCCGTCTGCCCGGTGGGGGAGACGCTCACGGTCGGCCCGCCGCCCGGCCGCAGGCCCTGGTTGCTCCGGTTCTCGCACCCCTGCGCCGCCGCGATGGCCAACGCCACCCCGATCGTCACGGTGACGAAGACGACGAGCCGCTGCCGCAGCAGCCGCTGCCGCGCGGTGGTGGGCCGCCCGCCGGGGGCCGGGGTGTGCTGCCGGTCCCGGGGCCGCCTGCGGTCGCGGGAGCCGGGGTGGCCGGGTGTCGGGGTCTGCTGACGGTCCCGCACCGGACGGGCCGTCGGCGTCGCCTCGGGCCGGGGGTGCGGAGCGGCCGCTCCCTGCGGGCGCCGCTGCGCCGCACCGGGGGCCTGCCCGGCGGGCCGGCTGGACGCCATTGCCCGGGCCCGCGCCGCAGCCGGGTCCGGCGACCGCCCGGGCGCGGGCACCCCGTGCCGCACACCACCCGACGCGTCCGCGTCCGCGCCCGAAGCAGGGGCAGGTGCCGGAGCCGTACCGCGCCGCGCGCCGCGCACCCCGCCGGCGGCCCCCGCTGCCGCGCCGCGCGCCGCGAGTTCGCTGAGCCGCTCGTGCAGGGCGGCCGCGCCGGGCCGTTCGGCGGGCTCCTTGGCCAGGCACGCCCGGATCAGCGGCGCCAGCTGCGGCGGTACGGCCGACAGGTCGGGCTCCTCGTGCACGACCCGGTAGAGCATGACCTCGGACGAGGCCCCCGACCCGAACGGGGTGTCCCCGGTGAGCGCGTACGCGAGTGTGGCGCCGAAGGCGAACACGTCCGTGGCGGGTGTGACGGCGACGCCGCGCACCTGCTCGGGCGCGAGGAAGCCGGGGGAGCCGACTGCCGTGCCGACGTGGGTGAGGGTGCTGGCGCCGCGCGACCACGCGATGCCGAAGTCGATGATCCGGGGGCCCCGGGGCGAGAGCAGGATGTTGGACGGTTTGAGGTCGCGGTGGACGACGCCGGCCTCGTGCACCTTGACGAGCCCGTCGGCCAGCGCGGCACCGATCCGGGCGGCCTCGGGCCAGCTGAGCGGCCCTTCGTCGCCGACCCTCTTGTAGAGGGAGGGGCCGGGTACGTAGGCGGTGGCGAGCCAGGGGCGGTCGGCCTCGATGTCGGAGCCGACGACGCGGGCGGTGCAGCCGCCGCGGATGCGGGAGGCGGCGGCGATCTCGCGGGCGAAGCGGGTGCGGAACTCCTGGTCCTCGGCGAGTTCGGCGCGGATGAGCTTGAGGGCGACCCGCTGCCCGCGCCGGTCGGATCCGAGGTAGACGACGCCCATGCCGCCGGCGCCCAGTCGCCGGTGCAGGCGGTACGGCCCGACGATGCGGGGGTCCTCACGCCTCAGCCGCATCATCGCCATGTCCGTTCCCCGTCAGCCTGTGGGTGAGGCCCCGTCGGTTGGGGCATCGTCAGTTCCTGTCCGGCACAGCTTACGGACTGCCTGCTGCGGTGTGCTGATACGCAACACCTCAAGCCGCCGTGCGATTGTCTGATCTTGCGCTGACCTGCAGGTCAGCGGGGTGCCGAAACGTTTCTCGGGGTCGCCTCTCAGGGTTCCCCCGGGGGCCGGGCGAAGACCGTCTCCCCCTGCGGTAGTAGTCCCTAAGTCTGACCGTCATCCTCCCGGAGGCCCGAGGAACAGTACGACGGCATGACGCCCGAACAGCCCCCTGCGCCATAGCGTTGTCCTCAGCGGTGGACGGGGAGCTCGTCCCCCGAGGTAAGCCGTCCACCGCGCCAACTCGATCGGACTTCAGCTACCGGCAAGCACCGAGCACGGATCAGGAGTAGGGGCATGGCACCGCAGCTCACGGGAACCTCCCGCCGCCGTCGGCCGGCCTTCACCCAGCCCCGCTCCGCGGAGCCCACGCGGCACCCGGCGGTGGCGCTGGCCATGGCCCTGCCGTGCGCCGTGCTGCTGGTGGCGCTGTTCGGCGGCTGGGAGCAGATGGTGAACCAGGCCCAGGCCGTCGCCGATCTGATCACCCACTGATCGGGCGCTGAGACTTGGTCGGCCATCACGGCCGGCCGCTGAACGGGCACTGATCCCCTGGGGACGGGGAACCAGTGCCGCCGGGGAGGCCGCGGCCGCGTTGACACGCGGACGGGCGAGGAGCGGTGCGCAGAGCACCCCGGCAGGCGGAGATGCCGCGTACGGACGTCGGTGAGGGCGACCGTACGCGGCTCTTCTCTTCCCGCGACGTTCCACGATGTGCCACGGCGCGAACACGGCCAACGCCGACGAACCGCCAACGAACACGGCCAACGCCAAACAGCCGGGGCCGCGACCCTCACGGATCGCGGCCCCGGCCGTTACTGTGCGCGATACTGGGATTGAACCAGTGACCCCTACCGTGTCAAGGTAGTGCTCTCCCGCTGAGCTAATCGCGCCTGGTGTGGCCGGTCCTGCAGCAGACCCCGAAAGGCCCGACGTGCGCGATACTGGGATTGAACCAGTGACCCCTACCGTGTCAAGGTAGTGCTCTCCCGCTGAGCTAATCGCGCCTGGTGTGGCGGTCCTGCAGCAGACCCCGAAAGATCCGACGTGCGCGATACTGGGATTGAACCAGTGACCCCTACCGTGTCAAGGTAGTGCTCTCCCGCTGAGCTAATCGCGCGGGGAGGTCTCCCGGTGGAACCGGGTGAGCCTCTTGGAGGTGGAGACGGGATTTGAACCCGTGTACACGGCTTTGCAGGCCGTTGCCTCGCCTCTCGGCCACTCCACCAGGCAACACTCGAAGAACGATCTTACACTGTTCTCCATCGAGCGGACGACGAGATTCGAACTCGCGACCCTCACCTTGGCAAGGTGATGCTCTACCAACTGAGCCACGTCCGCCTGTCTCCCCGGGATCTTCACCGCTTTTCTTCGGCTGCGCTCCCTGGCGACGTGTTGAACTCTAGCGGATTCCCGGGCCAGCTAAAAATCCGTTCCCGCAGCGTGCACTCGGTGCACACCCGCAGGACGCTCGCGCCGGCCGCACGCCCCCGGCCCGGGCCCGCGCCCCCGACCTACACTTCAGGCACCGCCGCTCAGCACGACCGCGCAGGAGAACCGTGTCCGGCCCCACCGCCCCCCACACCCCGCTCGCCCGCTTCGGTGGCCGCCTCGCCACCGGACTGCGCGACGTCACCTCGGACCCGGCCGCCCTCGACTCCACCGGCTACTGGGCCGTCGCCTTCGACTTCGAGGGCCGCCTCACCTGCGCACGCTTCGCCGACGTCCGCCCCGCCCCCGCGCCCCCCTCCGGCGCCGGCTGGCGCGGACCGGACGCCGGCAGCTGGCACAGCTCCCTGGACCGCGACGCCTACACCGCGGGCGTCCGCCGCATCCGCGAGCACATAGCCGCCGGCGAGGTCTACCAGGCCAACCTCTGCCGCGTGCTGTCCGCGCCGCTGCCCGACCCGGCCCGCAGCGACATCGACGCCCTCACCGGCCTCCTCGCCCACGGCAACCCCGCCCCCTACGCGGGCACGATCCGGCTGCCCGAGCACGGCGTCGAGATCGCCACCGCCTCACCCGAGCTCTACTTGCGCCGCACCGGCCGCACCGTCTCCTCCGGCCCCATCAAGGGCACCGGCCGCACCGAGGACGACCTCCTCGACAAGGACCACGCCGAGAACGTGATGATCGTCGACCTGGTCCGCAACGACCTCGGCCGCGTCTGCGCCACCGGCAGCGTCACCGTCCCCGACCTGTGCGCCGTCGAGAAGCACCCTGGCCTGGTCCACCTGGTCTCCACCGTCGAGGGCACCCTGCGTGACGGCGCCGACTGGCCCGGCCTGCTGGCCGCCACCTTCCCGCCCGGCTCCGTCACCGGCGCACCCAAGTCCAGCGCCCTGCGGATCATCGAGGCCCTGGAGACCGCCCCGCGCGGCCCCTACTGCGGCGCCGTCGGGTGGGTCGACGCCGACCGGGGCGAGGGCGAACTCGCCGTCGGCATCCGCACCTTCTGGCTCGACCGGACCGACCCCGCGGCCCCCCTGCTGCGCTTCGGCACCGGCGCCGGCATCACCTGGGGCTCCGACCCCGACCGCGAGTGGGACGAAACCGAGCTGAAGGCCGCCCGCCTGGTCGCGATAGCGTCGGGCAGCGAAACCCTCTGAAGAAACCCTCTTTGAGGAGCAGCGCTCGATGCAGAACCCCACCAAGAGCTGGGTCAACGGCACGCTCGTCGACTCCGCCGACGCCGCCGTCTCGGTCCTCGACCACGGACTCACCACAGGCGACGGCGTCTTCGAGACCATGAAGGCCGTCGACGGCGAGGCCTTCGCGCTCACCCGCCACCTCGACCGCCTGACCCGCTCCGCCCGCGGCCTCGGCCTCCCCGACCCCGACCACGACCGGGTCCGCGAGGCCTGCGCCCAGGTCCTCGCCGCCAACCCGATGCCACTCGGCCGGCTGCGCATCACCTACACCGGCGGCAACGCCCCGCTCGGCTCCGAACGCGGCGACTCCGGCGCCACCCTGGTCGCCGCCATCGGCGCGGTGAACCGCCGCCCCGACACCACCGCGGTCGCCGTCGTCCCGTGGCGCCGCAACGAGCACAGCGCCGTCGCCGGCCTCAAGACCACCTCGTACGCCGAGAACGTCGTCGCCCTCGCCGCCGCCCACCGCGCCGGCGCCTCCGAGGCCCTGTTCGCCAACACCGCCGGCCTGCTCTGCGAGGGCACCGGCTCGAACGTCTTCGTCGTCATCGGCGGCCGCCTGCTCACCCCCACCCTCGCCTCCGGCTGCCTGGCCGGCATCACCCGCGCCCTCGTCGTCGACTGGTGCGGCGCCGAGGAGACCGACCTGACGCTCGAAGCCCTCCAGGACGCCGAGGAGATCTTCCTGACCTCCACCCTGCGGGACGTCCAGGCCGTCACCCGCGTCGACGGCCGCGAACTGCCCGGAATCGGCCCGGTCACCGCCAAGGCCATGGCCGTCTTCACCGAGCGCAGCGGCGACGACCTCGACCCGTGATCCGGGCCCCGCGGATAACCCTTCCGGGGTGGGGAAGGGACCACCACATGACCACCACGCTGCGCCCCGAGGGCCCCGAGACACCCACCCCCGCCGGGGGCCGCACCAGATGCTGGCAGATCTGCGCCAACGGGCGCCCGGTCGGCGCGCTGCGCACGACGGCCGTCCCCCACGGCAGCCAACTGTGGGGCGAGATCGCCGAGTTGGAGGTCATGGAGGGCCGCGGCCGGGGCCGTGGGACGTTCGGCGCGCTCGCGGCCGAGGAGGTGCTGCGCAGCTGGGGCTGCACCCGGGTGGACGCCAACATCCCCGAGTCGGCGCCGATCGCCCGCGGCCTCGCCGCCGCCCTCGGCTACACCGAGCGAATGCGGAACCTGTCCAAGCGCCTGACCGCGGCCCCCGCCCTGCCCGCCGGCGTCACCGCACGCCGGATCGGGGCCGAGGAGTTTCCGGCCTGGCTCGACCGCGCCGCCGAGGGCTACGTCCGCTCGCTTACGGACTCCGGCCTCAGCGAGGAGCAGGCCCGCGCCAAGTCGCACCTCGACCACCTCCGCCTGCTCCCGCAAGGCGCGGACAGCCCCGGCGTCGCCCTGCGCAGCCTCTACGCAGAGGCGGACGCCGAGCCGCTCGGCTCGCTCTGGGTGGACCTCCACCTGCGCGACCTGCCCGACGGCGAACCGCTCGCCTGGGTCATGGTCGTCGAAGTGTCTCCGGCCCACCGGGGCCGGGGACACGGCCGGACGCTGATGCTGCTCGCCGAACGCGAGTGCCTGGCCGCCGGGGTCCACACCCTCGGGCTCAACGTCTTCACCGTCAACGAGGTGGCGATCCGGCTCTACGCCTCGCTCGGCTACCAGGTCACCAACCGCCTCTACGGCAAGCCGCTGTGACCTGACATGACGTCAGGAAGCCTTCGCCTCCTCGATGATGGCCACGATCCGGTCCCGCAGGCCGTCCTGGCTCTGCCCGCCGTCCAGCCGCTTCCCGGCGATCACGTACGTCGGCGTGCCCTTCACCCCGATCGCCTTGCCCTCGGCCTGGTCGGCGTCCACGGTCAGCATGTGCCGGCCGTCGATCAGCGCCGTGTCGACCTCCTCCGGGTCCACCCCGACCTCGCGCGCCACGTCCACCAGCACCTGCTGCCCCCGCGCGTCCAGCTCCTCGACGCGGGCCAGCAGCGCCTCCACGAACGGCCACCCCAGCCCCTGCGCGAACGCCTCCTCGGCGGCCTCCGCGGCCGCGTAGGCGTGCTTGTGCTTCTCCAACGGGAAGTGCCGCAGCTCGACGGGCAGGGCGTCGCCGTACTGCGTGCGCAGCGCCCGTACGTCGTCCAGGGCGGTACGGCAGTCCGGGCACTGGAGGTCGCACCAGAACTCAAGACGGGGGAGGGAACCTTCGATCATTCCCCCAGTGTTCCACTAGTGAACCCCCGCGCCGCCCGGCGGTGTGCCCGAGGGCCGAGCGACAGGAGGCACCAATGACCAGGACGACCCGACGCGACGGGACACGGCCGTGCTGACCGCCGCGATCAGCTTCGTGCTCACGGCGGCCGGAGTCGCCGTCGCCGGCCTGCGCGCCTACCGGCGGCACTTCCTCTCCGCGACCCGCTGGTTCGCGGTGGCCCTGCTGCCCGCCGGGCTCTACCTGACCGGCCTGTTCCCCGTCGCCCGCACGATCGGCCGAGAGTTCGCCGACTGGGCCACCAAGCTCGTCTTCGACCCCCGCGTCTGGACGGGCATCGTGCTGCTCGGCATCTCCGTGGCCCTGCTGCTCACCACCCGCCGGCTGGGCCGCCGCGGCGCTGTGGAAGCCCCGGAGTCCCGCCCGGCCGCCGCCGGCCCGGCACCCGAGCGCCCGGCGGTGACGGCCGCGCCGCCGAAGCCGAAGAAGGCGGCGGCGAAGAAGCAGGACGACGGCCTCGGCGACTTCGCCGACATCGAGGAGATCCTGCGCAAGCGCGGCATCTGAGCGGAGCCGGGCGGACTCAGACGGACGGCACGGCCTCGGCCGAGCGCTGCCGCGCCCGGTAGGCGGCGACGTGCAGCCGGTTGCCGCAGGTCCGGCTGTCGCAGTAGCGCCGGGAGCGGTTGCGTGAGAGGTCCACGAAGACCCGCGCGCAGTCCGGCGCCTCGCAGCGGCGCAGGCGCTCGCGCTCGCCCGCCATGAGGATGAAGGCCAGCGCCATGCCCAGCTCGGCGGCCAGGTGATCGCCGAGCGCGGCGTGCGGGGCGAAGTAGTGG
The DNA here is from genome assembly GCF_019192735.1 of Kitasatospora aureofaciens. GTDB lineage: Bacteria > Actinomycetota > Actinomycetes > Streptomycetales > Streptomycetaceae > Kitasatospora > Kitasatospora aureofaciens_A. The sequence continues at coordinate 129,802 of NZ_JAHTKP010000011.1, read as the reverse complement.
ATGTGCCAGTCGTGGTGGTCGTGGTTGGTGAGCCGGGGCGTCGTCCCGGCCGCCGCGACGATCCCGTTGACCAGCTCGGCCGCCGCCGCGGTGGACTCGGTGCCGAACACCTCGCGCAGCCGCGAGCGCAGCTCGTGCACGCTGCGCAGGTCGTCGGCGGTCAGCGAGTCGATCTCGCTGATCTCCTGGCGGATCACGAAGGTGTCCAGCGCGGCCACGTCGGGCAGTAGCTCGGTGCCGCAGACCTCGGGGGCGGTGTTGAGCAGCTCGACGAGGATGCTCAGCGCGCACTCGGTGTCGTGGGTGATCAGCACGTGGGGACTCCTCGCGGAGGGGGACTTCGGTACCCCGCGTCTACGGTTACCCCAGACCATACCGGGCCGTGCGACAGAAGGACGGCGCCTTCTTTCGAAGAAATGTACGGATGTCGTCAATGTGACAGAAAGCGGACGGCGGTCAATCGAATAACCGTCGCGAATGATCACCGGAACCCCGGAAAACCAGCGGCGCCCGGCAGCGAGGCCGGCCACCCGTACGGATGGCCGGCTCCGGTGCCGGGCGCCTGCGGTGCTCCGGCCCGCCCCGGTGGGAGCGGGCCGCTCACCGGCCCCGAGACCGCGTCGTGCGCGGCTGAGTCTGCTGCCGTGCCCCCGAGTAGGACGGCTGCGGTGACGGCAGGGGTTACGGCCCCGCCGACAGCGGGGCGTGACCGCCTCCGGTGGGGGTCAGCTTTCGGCGAGGATGTGGGACAGCTCCCGGTCGAGGTCGAAGTGGCGGTGTTCGGTGCCGGGGGGCACCGCGGCGTCGGTCCGCTTGAGGAACGACTCAAGCGCCCGGGCCGGGGCCTCCAGCAAGGCTTCTCCTTCCGGAGAGCTCAGTGCGATGCAGACCACCCCTTGCCCGTGGCTGCGCGACGGCCACACCCGGACGTCGCCGGTACCGGTGGGTCGGTGCAGCCCCTCCGCAAGGAGATCTCGGGCGAACACCCACTCCACGGTCTCGTCGGCGCCCGTGTGGAACGTGGCGTGCACGGCGTAGGGGTCGGCGGTGTCGTAGCGCAGGCCCGCGGGGACGGGCAGTGAGGACTCGCTGGACACGATGAGGCGCAGGTGCAGCTCGCAGCTGACCGTGGTGTTCATAAGCGCCATGGCCTTTCGCTCAGTGTGCGCTCGGGGATTCGCACGTCGGCGAACGGACCATCCCACCTCCAAGCCCGATGTAAACCCCTCTGTCCCGATTCGGGGCCGAGTCGTACCCCTTACGGCGCATTGCGTAATCGTCCCGGAGTGCCCGGGTCCGGCATTACCGGGCCACTTCTCGGTTAGTTTCCTGGCATGACTGTGCGAAACGACAAGACGAGCGGGAACACGGGAACGGGTGATGCGGTCAGGCCGGATGACACGGTCGAGGAGACGGGCGTCGACGGCGGCCGCGCGGCCGGCTCGCGGGCTCCCGCGTTCATCCGTCGTTCCCGTCCGCTCCACCTGGCCTGGCAGGTGGCGATCTTCCTGGGCCGGCCTCGCGGTGGTGGTGCTCGGCGTGATTGTGCTGCCGCTGCCGGGACCCGGCTGGGTGGTGATCTTCCTGGGCATGGGCGCTTGGGCCACCGAGTTCGCCCGGGCCCAAGTGGCCCTAAGCCGGACCCGCCGCAAGGTCGCCGAGGCCGCCCGGCGCGCCCTGGACCCGCGGGTGCGCCGCCGCAACCTCACGCTCACCGCGCTCGGACCGGCCGCGCTCGTCGGCATCGGCGGCTGGTACTTCGCGCGGTACGGCCTGATCGTCCCCTGGAAGGGGGACGAGAGCTGAGCCGGTCCGGGAGCGGGGCCTCCGCAGACCGGGTGTTCGGACCACCCTCCGGGATGCGGTAATGTTTTCTCTGCACCCGGGCGATTAGCTCAGCGGGAGAGCACTTCGTTCACACCGAAGGGGTCACTGGTTCGATCCCAGTATCGCCCACCGGAATGCATTGTGATATGTGAGGCCCGGCCGATTATCGGCCGGGCCTCACATGTATTTCCGGATTCCCGCCGGAAGAGTGCCGGAAGAGCGCCATCGGGAATCCGGCTGAGGCTCAGTCATCTTCCGCGCGGAGTGCGAGTTCTGCGGATCTGCCAGGCCCACCCCCGAAGGGGCGAGTTGTACGACCGGCCCCAAATGGTGCTACAGTTCTTCTCGTTGCCCGGGCGATTAGCTCAGCGGGAGAGCACTTCGTTCACACCGAAGGGGTCACTGGTTCGATCCCAGTATCGCCCACCGGACAGCACGCAGGCCCTGATCGGGAAACCGGTCAGGGCCTGCGGCGCGTTCGGCGCCGCATCCGCGGGCCACCGCTACGCCGCCGCCTCGCAGCCGTGCTCCGGCTCCAGCCGCCGGCCGCAGCCGCACCGGGCCGGCCGCAGGGGCCAGGACAGGTCCACCCGCTCCGGCGTTCCCGACCGGTCGAACCAGTGCTGCAGCCCCCGCGCCTGCGCCGCGTGCCAGATCGCCTGCCGCAGGTGCAGCTCCGCCGCCGTCAGTCCGCCCAGCGCCGCCGGGTAGCGGGCCCCGATCGTCCGCGTCAGCGCCAGCGCCGCCGAGGCGTCCGCCGCCGCGTCGTGCGCCCCGGTCAGCTCCACGCCGTAGTGCGCGCACAGGTCGGTGAGCGTCCGGCGGCCCTTGCGGTAGCGGTCGACGTGCTTGTCCAGCACCCGCGGATCCAGCACCACCAGTCCGGCCGCGCCCAGCCCGCCGGCCAGCGTGAGCCTGTGGTGGCGGCGCAACTCCCGGTCCAGCAGCGTCAGATCGTACGGCGCGTTCATCACCACCACCGGCCGCCCGGCCCTGGCCTGCTCGGCCAGGGCGCGGGCTATCTCCGCCACCACCGCCCGGGCCGGACGGCCGTGCGCGAGCACGTGCTCGTCGGTGATGCCGTGCACCGCCCGGGCGCCGTCCGGGATCGGAACCCCGGGATCGGCCAGCCAGGTCGAGGTCTGCACGGGTGCGCCCGGGGCGAGTTGGACGACCAGGGCGGCCGAGACGATCCGGTCGTGTTCGACGTCCACGCCGGTGGTCTCGGTGTCGAAGGAGGCAAGTGGGCCGGTGTACCAGTGCTGCTGCATGACTGCCCCTCAGGCGTGCGTTCCGCGCCCGGTTGATACCCGGTTCTGACGCCCGTTCAACCGTTTGGCGCAGGCCGGGCCGGGGATGCTGGCCTTGGGCCGACAGGCCCAGGGGATGTCCCGTTCGAATCCGGACGGGCCCGGAGCCGGGGGAGGCTACGGGACGATGGCGCTGACACAGCCGCAGCCCGAGGAGGCGGCGGCCGTCCTGCGGGGGAACCTGGCGGTCACGGCCTGCATGGAGACGCTGCAGGTCGGCTATCTGCACGCGGTCGCCGCCGCAGCCGGCTGCTCGCTCTCCCAGCCCTTCCCGGACAACGGCATCGACTGGCAGGTCAGCCACGGCTCCCGGGCGCACGAGGTCGACGACGAGGTCACCATCAAGATCCAGCTCAAGGCGACCCAACAGGTCGCGCCCGGCCCGACCGGCCCGTTCTTCAGCTTCACCCTGGACAACGACCACCTGCGCAAGCTCGCCCGGGCCCGCGTCGCGGTGCCCCGGATCCTGGTCGTGATGCTGCTGCCGCGCCGGGTCGACCGCTGGCTGGAGGCCCGGCCGGACGCGCTCGAACTGCGGCACTGCTGCTACTGGGTCAACCTGGCCGGCCACCCGGTCACCGGGCAGCGGCGCACCAACGTCCGGGTGCCGACCACCAAGGTCTTCGACGACCGCGCGCTCTGCGACATCATGGCCCGGGTCGGCGCGGGCGGCAGCCCGTGACCGCCCGGCCCCGGCAGGGAGGACCAGCCCCCATGACACTGCCGCACGGACCGGGCGACCACGCCCAAGCCCTGCCCGACCCGGCCGCCGTCGACCCGGCGGTGCTCGCCACCCTGCTCGCCCGGCACGGCTGGGTCCGGCGCGGCGGCCCCGCCGCCCGGTACGGCCGCTGGACACCCCCGGACGACGACCCCGGCACCAGCCTGCTCGTCCCCGCCGGGGAAGGCTTCGACGACGCGGTCGACCTCCTCACCGACGCCGTCACCGCGCTCTCCCGCTCGCGCAGCCCGTCCGCCCGCTCCATCCTGCTCGCCCTCGCCGTCCCCGGCGACGAGCTGCGCTGGCGCCGCGAACTGCCCGGGCCGGCCGGCACCACGCCCTGGGAGGACGCCGAACGGCTCCAGGCCGCGGCGCGTGGGATGCTCGCCGCCGGGGCCAAGGCCGGACGGACCACGGCCGCCTACTTCGGCGCCCGGCTGGACACCTGGGCCGGGGACTTCCTGGACCGCGTCCTGGTCGTCGAACAGGGCGCCGGCCTCACCGCCTACACCCCCGCTCCCGAGGGCCGGGCGGCCGTCACCACCCTCGTCCGCGCGCTGGAGGCACTGCGCGACGCGGTCGACTACCGCCGGGTCAGCGGCGGGCCCGAGGCCTTCGAGAACGCCGTCCAGGCCGGGGTCAGCCGGGAGCTCGTCCAGTCCGTCGAGGACCTGGTGCGCGGCGCCACCGCCGCGCAGCTCGCCGTCGCCTGGTCGGCCGCCGCCGGGACCCCGGGCGGCTTCGGCGAGCGCCGGATCGTCCTCGACTTCTCGCCCGGCGACCTGCCCGCCCTGGCCGAGGCCGCCGAACTCCTGGAACGGATCGAGCCCGCCGTCGCCGTCACCGTGGTCGGCGTGGTCGTCCGGCTCAAGCGCGCCGACCCGTCCGGCCCCGGGACCGTCCGCCTGCGGGTGCTCGGCGGCGCCGAGGTCCGCGAGCTGAAGCTCCGGCTGCCCGACCCCGACTACCGGCTTGCCGCCGAGGCCCACCTCGCCGGCCTCCCGGTCCGGGTCAGCGGCCGGCTCGACCGCCACGACGGCTTCCGCCGGCTCACCCGGCCGCGCGGCCTGGAACTCTGCGGCTGGGAGGACGCCGACCGCGAGCGGCTGCTGAAGGGCCTGGAGGAAGGGGGAGAAGGGGCGTAGGGGCTGGAGGTGGACGGTGGGGGTGGGGCGCTCGGTACCATCGTCACGCGCAGCGAAGTGTTGCGTCCTCTAATCCAGCACGTCAGGAGAGACCGGTGACGGACGTCCGGGTAATCATCAGCCGCGAACCCGATCGGGAAGAGCGCGTGGTGACCACGGGCACCACGGCCGCCGAGCTCTTCGCCGACGACCGCTCGATCATCGCCGCCCGCGTCGGCGGCCAGCTCAAGGACCTCGCCTACGCCGTCCAGGACGGCGACGAGGTCGAGCCGGTCGCGATCGACAGCAAGGACGGCCTGGACATCCTGCGCCACTCCACCGCGCACGTCATGGCGCAGGCCGTGCAGCAGCTCTACCCCGAGGCCAAGCTCGGCATCGGCCCGCCGGTCAAGGACGGCTTCTACTACGACTTCGACGTCGAGAAGCCCTTCCACCCCGATGACCTCAAGGCCATCGAGAAGAAGATGCAGGAGATCATCAAGCGCGGGCAGAAGTTCTCCCGCCGCGTGGTCACCGACGAGTCCGCCCGCGAGGAGCTGGCCGCCGAGCCGTACAAGCTGGAGCTGATCGGCCTCAAGGGCTCCGCCGCCACCGCCGGCGAGGGTGCCGACGTCGAGGTCGGCGCCGGCGAGCTCACCATCTACGACAACCTGGACGCCAAGACCGGCGAGCAGTGCTGGGGCGACCTCTGCCGCGGCCCGCACCTGCCCAGCACCCGGCACATCCCGGCGTTCAAGATCATGCGCTCGGCCGCAGCCTACTGGCGCGGGAGCGAGAAGAACCCGCAGTTGCAGCGCCTGTACGGCACCGCGTGGCCGACCAAGGACGAGCTCAAGGCCCACCTCGAATTCCTGGAGGAGGCAGCCAAGCGCGACCACCGCAAGCTCGGCAACGAGCTGGACCTCTTCTCCATCCCCGAGGAGATCGGGTCCGGCCTCGCCGTCTTCCACCCCAAGGGCGGCATCATCCGCCGCACCATGGAGGACTACTCGCGCAAGCGGCACGAGGAAGAGGGCTACGAGTTCGTCTACACCCCGCACGCCACCAAGGGGAAGCTCTTCGAGAAGAGCGGCCACCTCGACTGGTACGCGGACGGTATGTACCCGCCCATGCAGCTCGACGAGGGCGTGGACTACTACCTCAAGCCGATGAACTGCCCGATGCACAACCTGATCTTCGACGCGCGCGGCCGCTCGTACCGTGAACTGCCGCTGCGCCTCTTCGAGTTCGGGACGGTGTACCGCTACGAGAAGTCCGGCGTGGTGCACGGTCTGACCCGCGCCCGCGGCTTCACGCAGGACGACGCGCACATCTACTGCACCCGTGAGCAGATGGCGGACGAGCTCGACTCGACGCTGACCTTCGTGCTGAACCTGCTCCGCGACTACGGTCTGACCGACTTCTACCTGGAGCTGTCGACCAAGGATCCGGAGAAGTACGTCGGCTCGGACGAGACCTGGGAGGAGGCCACCGCGGTCCTCGCCAAGGTGGCCGAGAAGCAGGGCCTTCCGCTGGTTCCGGACCCGGGTGGCGCGGCCTTCTACGGTCCGAAGATCTCCGTCCAGGCGAAGGATGCCATTGGCAGGACCTGGCAGATGTCCACGATTCAGTTGGACTTCAACCTCCCCGAACGTTTCGATCTTGAGTACACGGCGGCGGACGGCTCGCGTCAGCGGCCGGTCATGATCCACCGGGCGTTGTTCGGCAGCATCGAGCGGTTCTTCGCGGTGCTGCTGGAGCACTACGCCGGCGCCATGCCGCCGTGGCTGGCTCCGGTCACCGTGACCGGCATCCCGATCACCGACGAGCACGTGCCGTACCTGCTGGAGGTCGCGGCCGAGCTGAAGAAGCACGGGATCCGGGTCGAGGTGGACACCTCGGACGACCGCATGCAGAAGAAGATCAGGAACGCGCAGAAGTCGAAGGTTCCGTACATGCTCATCGCCGGTAACGACGATGTCACTGCGGGTGCAGTGTCGTTCCGCTACCGCAACGGCGAGCAGAAGAACGGCGTCCCGGTCGCCGAGGCGATTGCGGAGATCGTGGACGCGGTCAAGAACCGCATCCAGGTGTGACGCCGTAGACGGACCACCGCGCGCGGGGCAGGCTCTTGACGAGTCTGCCCCGCGCGGCTTTGCAAGCACCGTCGGGCGAATATGCTGATCAGCATGACGACTGAGCCGGAACTGCAGCGGGGCGTCGGGGAGCCGGACGGCTTCCGCCGCCTGTGGACCCCCCATCGGATGGCGTACATCCAGGGTGAGAACAAGCCCACCGGCCCGGCTCCGGACGACGGTTGCCCGTTCTGCTCGATCCCGTCGCTCAGTGACGAGGACGGGCTGGTCGTCGCCCGCGGCAGCTCCGTGTTCGCGGTGCTGAACCTGTACCCGTACAACGGCGGGCACTTGATGGTGGTCCCGTACCGGCACGTGGCCGACTACACGGACCTGGACGAGGTGGAGACGGCCGAGCTGGCGGTGTTCACCAAGAAGGCGATGACCGCGCTGCGTGCGGCCTCGGGTGCGCACGGGTTCAACATCGGGATGAACCAGGGCGCGGCGGCCGGCGCCGGGATCGCGGCGCACCTGCACCAGCACGTGGTGCCGCGCTGGGGTGGGGACACCAACTTCATGCCGGTGGTCGGGCACACCAAGGTGCTGCCGCAGCTGCTGGCGGACACCCGGAAGATGCTGGCGGAGTCCTGGCCGCAGGACTGAGCAGACGCATGACGAAGGGGCCCGCCACCGTACGTACGGTGGCGGGCCCCTTCGTCATGATCGGGCTCAGCCCGCGTCGAACTGGTCGACCTTGTACGGCCGGGTGCCCTGCGCCTCGGACTTGATGATCGAGGCGCGGTTCTTGAAGAAGCGCTCGGTGTCCAGGTCGTGCTCCTCCAGGAACTCCAGCGTGGCGGAGTGCACCGCGCTGAGCACCGGGACGGAGGCGTTGAGCGCGTTGTCCGTCATGAACCGGCTGCTCCACGGCGGGTTCGCCCAGGCGTGTCGGAAGCCGAAGGGCTCGGGCAGGCCGAGGCCGCCGCCGAGCCAGGCGAGCAGGCCGGGGGCGCGGACGAACGGCGCGCGCAGGGCCTGGCGGACCACCTCGTCGTTGTCGATGAGGGGGAGCTGGACGGTCTTCTCCTCCCAGAACTTGCCGGTCTTCTGGATCGTCTTCTCCTTGGGGGCGGGCTTGTCCCCGAAGAGGCCGTTGACCGGGCCGAGCGCATAGCCGGCGACGGTGACGGTGAGCGTGTTGGCGAGCAGGGTGACCGTGACCGTGAAGGTGATGACCAGCTTGCCGTCGAAGGTGATGAACTGGGTGGCGAGGTAGTGCCGGGCGCCGCCGCCGGAGAACGTCTGCTTGTCGGCGATGGTCTGGACAGCGAACTCGCGCATCCGGTCGCCGTCCATGTCGGCGCCCGAGGGGCGGGAGATCTCGTCGGCCTTCTCGCCGACTTCGAGCACCGCCCACTGCTTGATCGAGAGGTTGGTCATCCCGCTGTTGGCGACCTCGCTGACCGCGAGGGCCTTGAGGTGGGCGGAGATCTTGCGGACCAGGTCCCAGGGGTGGAAGGCGCGGAAGTCGGCGTGGCCCTCGGCCGGGCGCAGCACGTCGACGAGCCGCCATTCGCCCCAGCGCCTTCCGACGCCGAGGATGCCCTTGGGGCCTGCGTAGTGCTGGACGTTGGTCTCCTGCTCGGCCTCCAGGCGGCCGAGTTTGTCGCGCAGGTCGTTGGCCTTCTTGTCGAGGTCGTCGCGGGGGACGGCCTTGGCGACGCTGGCGGCGACGGCGTTGCCCTCGACGAGGGCCTGCCAGCGGTCGCGCAGTTCCTGGGTGGAGCGGAGCACGATGCGCTTGGCGAGGAACCAGCCGGCGACCGGGGCGATCATGGTGATGCGCAGGTAGGTGCCGAGCAGGCCGGCGGCCGGGGGGCGGAGGGCGAGCAGGACGGCGATGGCGCCGGCGGCGAGGAGGGCGAGGCCGCCGTAGACCTCGTTCTGGCGGGACTTGTCCTTGAGGAGCCAGGTGCGGAGGTAGAACGCGGCGAGCCAGATCAGGGTGCCGGGGAGGGCGAGCAGGCCGAAGACGATGGTGATGGTGGTGAGCCGGCGGTCGCGGTTGGCGCGGAACTCCTGGGCGGCGAGGCAGTGTTCGACGATCTGGCGGGTGTCGGTGCCGAAGGAGGGCACGATCGGCTTGCGGGTGGCGCCGAGGGTGCGGGCGATGACGGCGGCGCTGAACGCCTCGCCGAGGTTGGCCTCGAAGAGCTTGAAGTGCGGTTTCTTGTGGGTCGCCGCAGTGACCGCCTTGACGAAGTCCTCGATCTTGCCGTCGCGGTACGCGGCCGAGGAGAGCGCCTGGGTGACGGCGGTCTGCGGGCCGGCGTCGGTCCGGGGTATCTGCGCACCCGGGGTCATGTCGAGTGTGGTCACGGTGGCGTCCCCTCCTCCCCTTGTCAGCGGCAGGTTACCGTGCCGTCGTGGTGCCGCGCGGATGATCGTCTGAAGTACCGTCACGATCGCGCCGCGTAGGTCTGACAGGCATGATGCCCAGGTTCGGGTGGGTCGATACCCGGTGGATCGCCCCCTGTCGGGGTGGTGCACGATGGTCGTAGTGGCGGAGGAAGGGGCCGACGTGAAGGATCCGGTGCTGGTTTTCGACGGGGACTGCGCGTTCTGTTCGTCGTGCGTGGGCTGGGCGGAGCGGTATCTGCGGCAGACGCTGGCGTCGGGGGGCTGGGAGGCGGTGCCGTTCCAGTTCGCGGATCTGGCGGCGCTGGACGCGCGGGCCGGCGGGGTGGGCGAGGTCAGCTGGGAGCGGGCGGAGCGCGAGGTGCTGTGGGTGACGCCGGCGGGCCGGGTGTACGGCGGTGCGCAGGCGGTGGCGCGGCTGCTGATGCGTTCGGGCGGGGCGTGGGCGTTCGCGGGCGGGCTGCTGGCGTTGGCGCCGGTGCGGCCGGTGGCGGGCGTGGTGTACCGCTGGGTGGCGAAGAACCGGCACCGGATGCCGGGGGGTACGCCGGCATGCGCGATGCCGAACCGGGCGCCGGCCCAGTCGGTGTAGCGCTCGGCGCAGGTAGCCGTCAGTCGGTGTAGCGGCCGGCGATCGCGGCGGGCATGGGTTCGTGGCGCAGGTAGGCGCGGCTGAACTCGGCGGTGCCGTGGGTGAGCGAGCGCAGGTCGACGGGGTAGCGGGTGAGTTCGAGCTCGGGCACCTCGGCGCGCAGCAGGGTGAGGCCGGGGCCGCCGGTCTCGGTGCCGAGGACGCGGCCGCGGCGGGCGGAGAGGTCGCCGAGGACGGCGCCGAGGTAGTCGTCGGGCAGCAGGATGCTGACGGCGGCGACGGGTTCGAGGAGCCGGATGACGGCGTGCCCGGCGGCGTCGCGCAGGGCGAGGGCGGCGGCGGTCTGGAAGGACGCGTCGGAGGAGTCGACGGAGTGCGCCTTGCCGTCGGTGAGGGTGACCCGGACGTCGACGAGCGGGTGGCCGGTGGCGACTCCCTTGGCGAGCTGGGCGCGGACGCCCTTCTCGACGGAGGGGATGAAGTGCTTGGGGACGGCGCCGCCGACGACGTGCTCCTGGAACTCGAAGCCGGAGCCGGCCGGGAGGGGTTCGACCTCCAGGTCGCAGATGGCGTACTGGCCGTGGCCGCCGGACTGCTTGACGAGCCGACCGTGGCCGGCGGCGGCGCTGCCGAAGGTCTCGCGGAGGGCGACCTTCGGTTCGACGGTGTCGACGTGGACGCCGTGGCGGGTGCGGAGGCGGTCGAGGACGACCTCGGCGTGGGCCTCGCCGGTGCACCAGAGGACGAGCTGGTGGGTGTCGGGGTTCTGTTCGAGGCGCAGGGCCGGGTCCTCGGCGGTGAGGCGGGCGAGGGCCTGGGAGAGCTTGTCGTCGTCGGCCTTGCTGTGGGCCTCGACGGCGATGGGGAGCAGGGGTTCGGGGAGGATCCAGCCGTCGAGTTCGACGGGGTGGCCGGGGTCGTGGACGGTGTCGCCGGCCCGGGCGGTGGTGAGTTTGGCGGCGCAGACGAGGTCGCCGGCGACGGCGTGCGGGACGGGCCGCTGGAGTTTGCCGAAGGGGCTGGTGAGGGCGGTGACGCGTTCGTCGCCGTTCTGGTCGGCGGTGTGGGCGGGGCCGGCGAGGTGGATGCGGGTGTCGGGGCGCAGGGTGCCGGCGTAGAGGCGCAGCAGGCTGATCCGGCCGACGTAGGCGTCGCCGGTGACGCGGACGACCTGGGCGGCGAGGGGGGCGTCGGGGTCGCAGGCGGGGCCGGGGCGGGTGCGTTCGGTGGGGTCGGGGAAGGTGTGGGTGATGAGGTCGAGGAGTTCGGCGGCGCCGAGGCCGGTCTCGCTGGTGGGGACGGCGGGGTGGAGGGCGCAGGCGATGACTTCGCGGCGCATGCCCTCCTCCAGGGCGGCGGTGTCGAGGGTGTCGCCGGCGAGGTAGCGCTCCATGAGGGTGTCGTCCTGGCCGGAGATGGCTTCGACGAGGCTGTCGCGGGCGGGGGCGGTGTCGGGCAGGGGGGCGGCGTCGCCGTAGGTCTGTCCGGTGAGGAGGTCGACGCTGCCGTCGGGCCGGCCGTCGTGGAGGACGGGGAGGAAGAGCGGGCGGAGGGTGTCGGGGCCGAGGCCGAAGGCGTCGTGGCAGGCGGTGAGGATGTCGTCGAAGCCGGTGCGGGCGAGGTCGAGTTTGGCGACGGCGATGGCGCGGGGGATGCCCTCGGCGGCGCACTCGCGCCAGAGGGCGCGGGTGGGGGCGGTGACCGGGTCGGTGGCGGAGACGACGAAGACGGCGGCGTCGGCGGCGTGCAGGGCGGCGCGCAGGTCGGCGGTGAAGTCGGGGTGGCCGGGCGGGTCGATCAGGTTGATCTTGACGCCGTTCCATTCGAGCGGGAGCAGCGAGAGCTGGACGGAGCGCTGCTGCTGGTGCTCGATGTCCTCGTGGTCGGAGACGGTGGTGCCGTCGGTGACGCGACCGGCCCGGCCGGTGGCGCCGGCGGTGAGGGCGAGGGTTTCGGCGAGGGTGGTCTTGCCCACACCGCTGCAGCCGATGAGGACGACGTTGCGCAGGTCTCGGGGGCCGGTGACGGCGGGTGCCTGGCCGGCTCGGGCCGTGCTGCGGTCGGGCATCGGGGTCTCCTCCCGTCGCGCCGAGGGTGTCTTTCGAAAGTCTAGGGTCGGGTGTCGCCGGGGCGCGTGTCGTACGGGGGGCGGTGACCGTCCGTGTGTGCGGCGTGTCGTTGGCGCGTCGTCGGGCGGTGTGTGCGGCGGAGCGTGTCGTCGGCGTGGCTACGATGGGTGCGCCGGGTGGGCTGATCCGCCCGGCCGTCTGCCGCGCGTACCGCGCCAGGCGGGTACCAGGGAGATCGGAGCGGTCGGGAAGGCCATGCTCAACAAATACGCGCGTGCCTTCTTCACACGTGTTCTGACCCCGTTCGCCGCGTTCCTGATCCGGCTGGGCGTGAGCCCGGACGCCGTGACGCTGATCGGTACCGCCGGCTCGGTGGTCGGTGCGCTGGTGTTCTTCCCGCGGGGGGAGTTCTTCTGGGGCACCATCACGATCACGCTGTTCATCTTCTCGGACCTGGTGGACGGCAACATGGCCCGTCAGCTGGGCCGGAGCACCAAGTGGGGCGCGTTCCTGGACTCCACGCTGGACCGGGTCGCCGATGCGGCGATCTTCGGCGGGCTGGCGATGTGGTACGCGGGCAAGGGTGACAACAACCTGCTGTGCGCGGTGGCGATCGTCTGTCTGGCGAGCGGTCTGGTGGTGTCGTACACGAAGGCGCGGGCGCAGAGCCAGGGGCTGCCGTGCGACGTGTCGGGCCTGGTGGAGCGGGCCGAGCGGCTGGTGGCCAGCCTGGTGGCGGCCGGGGTCGCGGGCCTGCACAAGTTCGGGGTGCCGTACGTGGAGTGGCTGCTGCCGGTGGCGCTGTGGCTGGTCGCGGTGGGCAGCCTGGTGACGGTGCTGCAGCGGATGCTGACCGTGCGCCGCGAGGCGTTCGAGGCCGACCGAGTGGCGGCCGGGAGCTGATGGGGGGCGTCCTGCGGTGACGGACCGACTGGTGTACTGGGCGTACGCGTTGGGCTGGGCGGTGCTGAAGCACCTGCCGGAGCGGGCGGCGCGGGCCCTGTTCGACCGGCTGGCGGACTACGCCTGGCGCAAGCGCGGCAAGCGGGTGCTCCAGCTGGAGGCGAACCTGCGCCGGGTCCGTCCGGGGCTGGACGAGGCGGCGCTGCGGGCGCTGTCCCGGGCCGGGATGCGCTCGTACCTGCGGTACTGGATGGAGTCGTTCCGGCTGCCGGTGTGGAGTCGGGACCGGGTGGCCCGGGACGTCCAGGTGGAGGGTTTCGAGCACCTGCGCGGGGCGCTGGAGGCCGGGCGGGGCGCGGTGATAGCGCTGCCGCACATGGGCAACTGGGACCTCGCGGGCACCTGGGTCGCGCAGCAGGGCTATCCGTTCACGACGGTCGCGGAGCGGCTGAAGCCGGAGCGGCTGTTCGACCGGTTCGTGGCGTTCCGGGAGGGCCAGGGCATGGAGGTCCTGGCGCTGACCGGCAGCGGGACGAACGTGATCGGCACGCTCGCGCGGCGGCTGCGCGAGGGCCGTATGGTCTGCCTGGTGGGGGACCGGGACCTCTCGGAGGCGGGCATCGAGGTGACGTTCTTCGGTGAGGCGACCCGGATGCCGGCCGGCCCGGCGGCGCTGTGTCAGCGGACCGGGGCGGCGCTGCTGCCGGTGACGCTCTGGTACGACGGGCCGGTGCTGCGGGCGCTGATCCACCCCGAGGTGCCGGTGCCGGAGGAGGGCGACCGGAAGACGCGGACGCTGGCGATGACGCAGGCCATGGCGGACGTGTGGGAGCGGGGGATCGCCGAGCACCCCGAGGACTGGCACATGCTGCAGCGCTTCTGGCTGGCCGACCTCCCGGTCCGTGAGACGGTTGGGGAGACGGCCGGGGAGACGATGGGGGAGAAGGCGGGGGAGCGGGTCCCGGAGCGGATCGAGCCCGTGCGGGACGTTCGGGCGGCCGCGCCGGAGCCGGCCGGCGAGCCCGCGGCCGAGGCGTCCGGGTCCTGAACCCGGACTCCTTGCCGTACCGGATCCCTGCCGTACCGGAGCACGCGAAGGAGCATGAGGAACCCGTGAAGATCGGCATCGTCTGCCCGTACGACTGGGACGTCCCCGGTGGGGTGCAGTTCCACATCCGGGACCTGGCCGAGCACCTGATCCGCCTCGGCCACGAGGTGTCGGTGCTGGCGCCCGCCGAGGACGACGACGCGCTGCCGCCGTACGTGGTCTCGGCCGGGCGGGCGGTGGCGGTGCCGTACAACGGGTCGGTGGCACGGCTGAGCTTCGGCATCCTGTCGGCGGCGCGGGTGCGGCGGTGGCTGCACGACGGGCGGTTCGACATCCTGCATGTGCACGAGCCGGCCTCGCCGAGTCTGTCGGTGCTGGCAGCCTGGTCGGCCTCCGGGCCGATGGTGGGGACGTTCCACACCTCGAACCCGCGCTCGCGGGCGATGATCGCGGCCTCGCCGATCCTCCAGCCCGGGCTGGAGAAGATGCGGGCGCGGATCGCGGTGTCGGAGTACGCCCGGCGGACGCTGGTCGAGCACCTGGGCGGCGACGCGGTGGTGATCCCGAACGGCGTGGACGTCGGCTTCTTCGCGGGCGCCGAGCCGGACGAGCGCTGGACGGGCGGCGCGGCGGAGGGCGAGCCGGGCACGATCGGCTTCATCGGCCGGATCAACGAGCCGCGCAAGGGCCTGCCGACGCTGCTGGCGGCGCTGCCGAAGATCCTGGCCGAGCGGCCGGGCGTGCGGCTGCTGGTGGCCGGCAAGGGCGACGAGGAGGAGGCCGTCGCGGGCCTGCCGCCCGAGGTCCGCAAGCAGGTCGAGTTCCTCGGCATGGTGAGCGACCGGGACAAGGCCCGGCTGCTGCGCAGCGTCGACCTGTACGTGGCGCCGAACACCGGCGGCGAGAGCTTCGGGATCATCCTGGTCGAGGCGATGTCGGCGGGCGCGCCGGTGCTGGCCAGCGATCTGGACGCGTTCAAGCAGGTGTTGGACGGCGGGGACGCGGGCGAGCTGTTCCCGGTGGAGGACGCGGACGCGCTTGCGCGTACGGCGCTGCGGCTGCTGGGCGACCCGGGGCGGCTGGAGGAGCTGCGGAAGGCGGCCTCGCGGCACGTGCGGCGGTTCGACTGGTCGACGGTCGGCGCGGACATCCTCGCGGTGTACGAGACGGTGACGGCGGGTGCCGCAGCGGTGGTCGAGGAGGACGTGCGCAGCGGCCGGCGCGGCCGGTTCGGGCTGGCCAGGGACTGATTCCGGCTCCGGGGGTCCGGCGATCGGGCCGGGTGTCGGTGGAGTTAGGGTCGGGCGAACGCACCACGAACCATGGGGGCAACGATGCCGCAGATCTCCGTCGACTACTCGGCCGGCCTGGCCGGCTCCTTCGACCGCCGGGCGCTGGGTCTGGCGATCAACCGGCTCGCGGTGAAGACGATCGACGCGAAGCCGGAGGCGTGCAAGACGCTGTTCCGGGCGAGCGACGAGTTCGTCGTGGGGGAGAGCGCGGGGCCCGACACGCAGGTGCTCGTCGAGTTCCAGATCTTCCCGGGCCGCACGCCGGAGGCGAAGGCCGCGCTCAGCGAGGGCGTCCTGGCGCTGCTGGCCGAGCACATCACGCCGGCGCCCGGCACCCGGCTGTTCACCGCGGTGAACATCGCGGACATCGACCGGGACAGCTACCGCAACGCGGCCGCCCAGGGTTAGGGTCCGTCGGCCCTGGTGCGGATCTTCCCGGCCGGTGACACCCGGTAACGTAGCGGCCCGTGACTACCTGGATCTGGGCCGGCGTGGCCGTGGTGCTGTTCGGCATGTACCTGAGTTGGACGGCCGGCCGGCTGGACCGGCTGCACGCCCGGATCGACGCCGCCCGCGCGGCGCTGGACGCGCAGCTGGTCCGCCGGGCCTCGGTGGCGATGGAGCTGGCCACCTCCTCGCTGCTGGACCCGGCCGCCTCCCTGCTGCTGCTGGACGCGGCGCACGCGGCCCGGCAGGCGGAGGACGAGCAGCGCGAGGTGGCCGAGAGCCAGCTGAGCCTGGCGCTGCGGGCGGTGTTCGCCGAGCCGGAGCAGGTGGCGGTGCTGGTGGCCGAGCCGGGCGGCGAGGAGGCCGTGAAGGACCTGACGGCCGCGGTGCGCCGGGTGCCGATGGCCCGCCGCTTCCACAACGACGCGGTGCGGGCGGCCCGGGCGGTGCGCGAGCACCGGCTGGTGCGCTACTTCCGGTTGGCCGGAAAGGCACCGTTCCCGCTGGCTTTCGAGATGGACGACGCCCCGCCGCCTGCCCTGACGCCCGAGGGCGCACCGGCCTGAAATCCGGCCGGAAACCGACGCACGGATACGGCCTGTTTGTCGCATCCCGTCGGCCGGGCTGGACTTGATGGCGCATGGGTGCGTCAATTCAAGCGCCTACCATAGGGCGATAGCACTGGTTCATCTTCGAGTGAGGTCTCACGTGTCCACCAGCCCCATCACCGCAGACCAGCCGCAGATCGGCACCGCCCGGGTGAAGCGCGGTATGGCCGAGCAGCTCAAGGGCGGTGTGATCATGGACGTGGTCAACGCCGAGCAGGCCAAGATCGCCGAGGACGCCGGCGCGGTCGCCGTCATGGCGCTGGAGCGGGTCCCGGCCGACATCCGCAAGGACGGCGGCGTGGCCCGCATGTCGGACCCGAACATGATCGAGGAGATCATCGCCGCGGTCTCCATCCCGGTGATGGCCAAGTCCCGGATCGGCCACTTCGTCGAGGCCCAGGTCCTGCAGTCGCTCGGCGTCGACTACATCGACGAGTCCGAGGTGCTGACCCCGGCCGACGAGGTCAACCACTCCGACAAGTGGGCCTTCACCACCCCCTTCGTCTGCGGCGCCACCAACCTGGGCGAGGCCCTGCGCCGCATCGCCGAGGGCGCGGCCATGATCCGCTCGAAGGGCGAGGCCGGCACCGGCAACGTCGTCGAGGCGGTCCGCCACCTGCGCCAGATCAAGAACGAGATCGGCCACCTGCGCGCCCTGGACCACAACGAGCTGTACGCCGCCGCCAAGGAGCTGCGCGCCCCGTACGAGCTCGTCAAGGAGGTCGCCGAGCTCGGCAAGCTGCCGGTCGTGCTGTTCTCCGCCGGTGGCGTGGCCACCCCGGCCGACGCCGCGCTGATGCGCCAGCTGGGCGCCGAGGGCGTCTTCGTCGGCTCCGGCATCTTCAAGTCGGGCGACCCGGCCAAGCGCGCCGCCGCCATCGTGAAGGCCACCACCTTCTTCGACGACCCGAAGATCATCGCGGACGCCTCCCGCAACCTCGGCGAGGCCATGGTCGGCATCAACTGCGACACCCTGCCGGAGACCGAGCGCTACGCCAACCGCGGCTGGTAGTCGCCCGCACTCCGAGACGGCCCGCCGCAGCGCCTCGGCGCGCGGCGGGCCGCGCCGCGTACTTCCGTAGAACGATCGAACGAGGTTGAAGACCGTGAGCACTCCAGTCATCGGCGTCCTCGCCCTGCAGGGTGACGTCCGCGAGCACCTGGTCGCGCTGGCCGAGGCAGACGCGCTCGCCCGCCCGGTGCGCCGTGCCGAGGAGCTGGCCGAGGTCGACGCGCTGGTGATCCCCGGCGGGGAGTCCACCACCATGTCCAAGCTGGCGCTGCTGTTCGGCGTGATGGACCCGCTGCGCGAGCGGGTCGCCGCCGGCATGCCGGTGTACGGCACCTGCGCGGGCATGATCATGCTGGCCGACAAGATCCTGGACGGCCGTGACGACCAGGAGACCGTCGGCGGCATCGACATGACCGTGCGCCGCAACGCCTTCGGCCGCCAGAACGAGTCCTTCGAGTCCGGGATCGCCTTCGCGGGCCTGGACGACGCGCCGGTGCACGGCGTGTTCATCCGCGCCCCCTGGGTCGAGGCGGTCGGCGCGGGCGTCGAGGTGCTGGCCGAGCTGCCGGCCGCGGACGGCCCGGACAGCCGGATCGTGGCGGTGCGCCAGGGGAACCTGCTGGCCACGTCCTTCCACCCGGAGCTCACCGGCGACCACCGGGTGCACGCCTACTTCGTACGGATGGTCGAGGAAAGCCTGGGAGAGTAGTCCTCGCTCGCCTCCGGGCGCTCAGGACCCGGCGCCGACGATCCTCCCTCCGCCCTCCCTCCGCCCTCGATGCGCTCGGTTGTCGCTCGTCACTTTCGGCACCGGCGCGCCCTTTGGCTCGCGAGGGAAGCCGCGCGCTGACCGTGTGCGCCTTTCCGGTGACGACACCGGTAAGATCTCTCGTGTTTCATTTCCCTTTGGCGACGTAAAGGAGCTGGCGATGTCCGGCCACTCTAAGTGGGCTACCACCAAGCACAAGAAGGCCGTGATCGACGCCAAGCGCGGCAAGCTCTTCGCCAAGATGATCAAGAACATCGAGGTGGCGGCGAAGACCGGCGGACCCGACCCGGCCGGCAACCCGACCCTCTACGACGCCATCCAGAAGGCGAAGAAGAGCTCGGTCCCGATCGACAACATCAACCGCGCCGTCAAGCGCGGTGGCGGTCTGGAGGCCGGCGGTGCCGACTACCAGACCATCATGTACGAGGGCTACGGCCCGAACGGTGTCGCGGTCCTCATCGAGTGCCTCACCGACAACCGCAACCGCGCCGCCTCGGACGTGCGCGTCGCGATGACCCGCAACGGCGGCTCGATGGCCGACCCGGGCTCGGTGTCCTACCTGTTCACCCGCAAGGGCGTCGTGATCGTCCCCAAGGCGGACGGCGTGGACGAGGACAAGCTGTTCGAGGTCGTCCTCGACCACGAGCCGGAGGAGATCAACGACCTCGGCGACTCGTTCGAGATCGTCTCCGAGGCCTCGAAGATGGTCGCCGTGCGCACCGCGCTGGTGGACGCCGGCGTCGACTACGACTCGGCCGAGGCCAACTTCCTCCCGAGCATGCAGGTCGAGCTGGACGTCGACGGCGCCCGCAAGATCCTCAAGCTGATCGACGCGCTGGAGGACAGCGACGACGTGCAGAACGTCTTCGCCAACTTCGACATCTCCGACGAGGTCGGTGCGCAGCTCGACGCCGAGTGATCCTCGCCCGATCGACGGCGAGTGATCGTTCTCACTGCCCGGCCCGGTGGTCCCAGGACCGCCGGGCCGGTGTCGTCGGTCGGGTTGTCCGACCGGGACGGTAGCCTTCGCAGGTCGAGGGCGAGAGGCGGGGCGTGACGTGCGGGTACTGGGCGTGGACCCGGGGCTGACCAGGTGCGGTGTCGGCGTGGTCGAGGGCGCGCCGGGCCGGCCGCTGCGGATGGCCGGGGTCGGCGTGGTGCGTACCCCCGCCGACGCCGAGATCGGGCAGCGGCTGCTGCAGATCGAGCAGGGCATCGAGGGCTGGCTCGACGAGCATCGGCCCGACCTGGTGGCCGTCGAGCGGGTGTTCGCCCAGCACAACGTCCGGACCGTGATGGGCACTGCCCAGGCCAGCGCCGTCGCGATGCTGTGCGCCACCCGGCGCGGCATCCCGGTCACCTTGCACACCCCGAGCGAGGTCAAGGCCGCCGTCACCGGCTCGGGCCGGGCCGACAAGGCGCAGGTCACCGCCATGGTGCAGCGTCTGCTGCGGCTGGACGCCCCGCCGAAGCCGGCCGACGCCGCCGACGCGCTGGCGCTGGCCATCTGCCACATCTGGCGCGGTGGCGCGGTCAACCGCATCGAGGCCGCGGTCCGGGCCGCCCGCTCCACCCCTCTGAAAGGAATCAGCCGGTGATCGCCTTCGTGCAAGGGCCCGTGGCGGGCATCTCCGCCGGGATCGCCGTCGTCGAGGTCGGCGGGGTCGGCATGGCCGTGCAGTGCACGCCGAACACGCTGGCCGGGCTGCGGCTGGGGGAGCCGGCCCGGCTCGCGACCTCGCTCGTGGTCCGCGAGGATTCGCTGACCCTGTTCGGTTTCGCGGACGACGACGAGCGGGCCGTGTTCGAGATCCTCCAGGCGGCGCCGGGCGTCGGGCCGAAGCTGGCGCAGGCGATCCTCGGGGTGCACAGCCCCGACGCGCTGCGGATGGCGGTGGCGGGCGGCGACGAGAAGGCTCTGGTGGCCGTGCCGGGCATCGGCAAGGCCAAGGCGGCCAAGCTGCTGCTGGAGTACAAGGACAAGCTGGGTGCCCCGCGCGGCAGCGTCCCCGCGCAGAAGCCGCTCGCCGCCGGGCCGGCGCCGTGGAGCGAGCAGCTGCACTCCGCGCTGGTCGGCCTCGGCTACGCGCCCCGGGAGGCGGACGAGGCGGTGGCCGCCGTCACGCCGGAGGCCGAGGCGCAGGCCGTCACCGATGTCGGCGCCCTGCTGAAGGCCGCGCTGCGGACCCTCAACCGGGCCCGCTGACTGGCCGGTTCACCGATCTCCGACCATCCGTCACATCATCGACCTGGAGCCTGAACCGATGACCCCGTACGACTCCGACCCGGCCGACCGGCTGGTCACGGCCGTCGCCGACGGCGAGGACCAGGCGGTCGAGGCGGCGCTGCGGCCCAAGCTGCTGGGTGAGTTCATCGGTCAGGAGCGGGTGCGCGAGCAGCTGTCCCTGGTGCTCCAGGCGGCCCGCAAGCGCGGCGCCGCGCCGGACCACGTGCTGCTCAGCGGGCCGCCCGGGCTGGGCAAGACCACCCTGTCGATGATCATCGCGGCCGAGCTCGGCGCGCCGATCCGGATCACGTCCGGCCCGGCCATCCAGCACGCGGGCGACCTCGCGGCGATCCTCTCCTCGCTCACCGAGGGCGAGGTGCTCTTCCTCGACGAGATCCACCGGATGTCCCGGCCGGCCGAGGAGATGCTGTACATGGCGATGGAGGATTTCCGGGTCGACGTGATCGTCGGCAAGGGCCCGGGCGCCACCGCCATCCCGCTGGAGCTGCCGCCCTTCACCCTGGTCGGCGCCACCACCCGGGCCGGCCTCCTGCCGCCGCCGCTGCGGGACCGTTTCGGCTTCACCGGGCACATGGAGTTCTACGCGCCGGCCGAGCTCCAGCGGGTGGTGCACCGCTCGGCCGCGCTGCTGGACGTCGAGATCGACCCGGCCGGCGCCGCCGAGATCGCCGGGCGCTCGCGCGGCACGCCGCGCATCGCCAACCGGCTGCTGCGCCGGGTCCGCGACTACGCGCAGGTCCGGCACGACGGCGTGGTCACTCCCGAGATCGCCGCCCAGGCGCTGGACGTCTACGAGGTGGACGCCCGCGGTCTGGACCGGCTGGACCGCGCGGTTCTGGACGCGCTGCTGCGGCTGTTCGGCGGCGGCCCCGTCGGTTTGTCGACACTGGCGGTCGCGGTGGGTGAGGAGGCGGAGACGGTCGAGGAGGTCGCCGAGCCGTTCCTGGTACGCGAGGGCCTGCTCGCCCGGACCCCGCGCGGCCGGATCGCCACCGCCGCCGCCTGGCAGCACCTCGGAATGACCCCGCCGGTCCAGACCACCCGGGGCGCCGTCCCGGCCCAGTCCGAACTCTTCCCGGCCGACGAGGGCTGAACGGGTGATGCTCGTCCCCCGGTTCCCACCGGGCCCGTGTGCCGCGCCGCGCGGAGAAGCCAGGGGAGAAGTCCGGGGAAACTGTGCAGGCGGAGGGTCGCCACTTTCGGCGGCAGGATGCAATGCTTGGCGTTGTCCGATCACTTCGGGGTCGCCTAGACTCCGCCGGACCGCCCCTCTCACCTGACGGGCCGACCAATACCACACAGGCCGCCGGTCGGCGGCCCGTAAAGGACCCTGGCTGCAGTGAACTTCATCATCCTTCTCCTCCCGATCATCGCGATCGTGCTCATGTTCCGGTCGCAGAAGAAGCGCCAGCAGCAGACGCAGCAGATGCAGAGCTCGCTGGAGCCCGGGGCGGGGGTGCGCACCATCGGCGGCCTGTATGCCCAGGTGAAGGCGGTCAACGAGGAGACCATCGAGCTGGAGATCGCGCCCGGCGTGGTCACCCACTTCACCAAGAGCGCGATCGCGGCCGTCCTGGACCCGCAGGAGTACGACGCGATCATCAACGGCCGCCCCGCCGATGACGAGCTGCCCGAGCCGGAGGCCGAGGACGCCGCGCCGGCCGAGGACAAGCCGCTGACGCTCACCAAGGACAGCGCCGAGAAGGGCGATGTCGAGGGCGGGGCTCCCGCGAGCAAGTAGTACGGTCGGGCACCCGCCCGGCCGCCGCGGCGCAGTGCCGCGAGCCCACAGGACCTCAGGGCCGCCAGACCGCCACGCCCCCGTTCCGCCACGAGCCGGACGGGGGTCCGGTCGGGGAGGTGGCATGGACAGGGAGAAACGAGCAAGGTGGCAACACCCAAGTCGCGCCCGCGCGACGGCTACCCAGGGCGGGCGCTGGCCCTCATCCTGGTCGTCACCGTCGGACTGGTCGCCCTCATGTTCGGGACGGGCAACACCAAGCCCCGGCTCGGAATCGACCTCGCAGGTGGCACCAGCATCACGCTGACCGCGAAGTCGACCGACCCCAAGGCGATCAACAAGTCCAACATGGACATCGCCACCGGGATCATCGAGCGCCGTGTCAACGGGATGGGTGTCTCCGAGGCGGAGGTCCAGACCCAGGGCTCGGACACGATCATCGTGAACATCCCCAAGGGCGGGGACCGGCAGAACACGGCGGACCAGGTCGGTACCACCGCGAAGCTGTACTTCCGCCCGGTCCTGGCCGTGGCGCCCAGCGGCCTCCAGGTCCCGGCGCCCACCGCCACGCCGTCGGCCGGCGCCTCCGGCACCCCGGGTGCGACCCCGTCGGCCGCCGCTGCGGGCACGCCGAGCGCGTCCGCGGCTGCCACCGGCACGCCCAGCGCGAGCGCCAGTGCCACCAAGCAGGGCCGCGCGGTCAGTGAGGCCCTCGCGGACGCCAGCCCGTCCACGGCCGCCACCGGCGCGAGCGCCACCCCGAGCGCCCCCGCCTCCGGCACGCCGTCCGCGGCCGCCTCGGGCACCCCGAGCGCCCCCGCCCAGGCCCCGAACCCGGCCGACCTCTCCGCCGCGATGACCCAGGGCACCGTGCCGCCGGAGCTGGCCGCGGCCTTCGCCTCCCTCGACTGCACCAAGCCCGAGGCGCGGCAGCAGGGGCAGCAGCCCGAGGACAAGCCGGTCGTCGCCTGCTCCCAGAAGCCCGAGCGCGGCGGCGCCTACTCCAAGCTCGCCCTCGGCCCGGTGGCCGTGAAGGGCTCGGACGTCTCCAAGGCCGGGCCCAGCCTCGACACCCAGCAGGGCTCCGGCTGGCAGGTCCAGCTCCAGTTCAACGACAAGGGCACCAGCGCCTTCGCCGACGTCACCGGCAAGCTCGCCACCCAGCCCGACCCCACCAACCAGTTCGCCATCGTGCTGGACGGCGAGGTCGTCTCGCACCCGTACGTGCGCAGCGCCATCCCCGGCGGCAGCGCCGTCATCTCCGGCAGCTTCACGCAGGCCGAGGCGAAGGACCTGGCCAACGTGCTGAGCTACGGCGCCCTGCCGCTGGAGTTCTCCCAGAGCGACATCACCACCGTCTCCCCGGCGCTCGGCAGCGACCAGCTCAAGGCCGGCCTGATCGCCGGTGCCATCGGCATGCTGCTGGTGGTCGCCTACTCGCTGGTCTACTACCGCGGCCTCGGCCTGATCTCGATCGCCGGTCTGCTCGTCTCGGCGGCCCTGACCTACTCGATCATGAGCCTGCTGGGCGGCGGGATCGGCTTCGCGCTGAACCTGCCGGCGGTCTGCGGTGCGATCGTCGCGATCGGTATCACCGCCGACTCCTTCATCGTGTACTTCGAGCGCATCCGCGACGAGGTCCGCGAGGGCGCCCCGCTGCGCCCGGCGGTCCAGCGGGCCTGGCCGCGCGCGCGGCGCACCATCCTGGTGTCGGACTTCGTGTCCTTCCTCTGTGCCGCCGTGCTCTACATCGTCTCGGTCGGCAAGGTCCAGGGCTTCGCGTTCACGCTGGGTCTGACCACCCTGCTCGACGTCGTGGTGATCTTCCTCTTCACCAAGCCGCTGATCACACTGATGGCCCGGCGCAAGTTCTTCTCCGACGGCCACCCGATGTCCGGTCTGGACCCCAAGCGGCTGGGCGCCCGCCCGCCGCTGCGCAGCACCCGTCGCCGTAGCCCCTCCTCTGCCGCCGTGAAGGAGGCCTGACACCGTGTCACGCTTCTCCAATCTGGGCCACCGGCTCTACCAGGGCGAGGTCAGCTTCGACTTCGTCGGGCGCCGTAAGCTCTGGTACTCGATCTCCGGCGTCATCGTCCTGGTCGCCGCGATCGGCCTGGCCATGGGCCTGCACCTGGGCATCGAGTTCAAGGGCGGCTCGGTCTACACCGTCAGCAAGCCGGGGCTGACCGTCTCGCAGGCGCAGGACACGGCCGACCAGGTCGTCTCCTCGCACCCGCTGGTGCAGTCGACGGACAACGGCAAGATCCGCATCCAGGTCAGCACCGACGAGCCGAAGAGCTCGGACGAGATCCGCTCGCAGCTCTCGCAGAAGCTCAGCGTGCCGCTGGACACCGTCGAGGCCCAGGTGATCGGCCCCAGCTGGGGCAAGCAGATCTCCCAGAAGGCGCTCACCGGTCTGATCGTCTTCATGATCCTGGTGACGGCCTACCTGGCGATCGCCTTCGAGTGGCGGATGGCGGTGGCCGCCCTGGTCGCCCTCATCCACGACCTCCTGATCACCATCGGCGTGTACGCCCTGGTGGGCTTCGAGGTCACCCCCGGTACGGTGATCGGCTTCCTCACGATCCTCGGGTACTCGCTCTACGACACGGTCGTCGTCTTCGACACCGTGAAGGAGAACACCAAGGGGATCGCCAAGCAGAACAGGCTCACCTACAGCGAGGCGGCCAACGCGGGCCTCAACCAGACCCTGGTGCGTTCGCTCAACACCACCGTGGTCGCCCTGCTCCCGGTCGCCGCGCTGCTGTTCATCGGTGGCGGCATCCTGGGCGCCGGCACGCTGAACGACATCTCGCTCGCGCTGTTCATCGGCCTCGCGGCCGGTGCCTACTCCTCGATCTGCGTCGCCACCCCGCTGCTGGCGCAGCTCAAGGAGGAGCAGCCGGAGATGAAGGCGCTGCGCAAGCGGATCCTCCAGCGCCGGGCTGCCGAGGCCAAGGCCGAGGCCGCGGACGCGGTGCCGGCGGACGAGGAGATCGCGGACGAGGACCTGCCGGCGGGTATGGTCGGTCAGCGCGGCCGGTCGGCCGGCACCACGCGTGCCAAGGGCCGTCCGTCCACCAAGCGCTGAGCCCCGACTGCTAAGGACACCATCACCGTGACCACCGCCGACACCACACTGGCCGAGCTGCTGAAGAGCCGGATCCGGGACGTCCCGGACTACCCGAAGCCGGGTGTGCTGTTCAAGGACATCGCGCCGCTGCTCGCCGACGCCGAGGCCTTCGGCGCCCTCACCAGGGCGCTGGCGGACCGGGCGACGGCGCTCGGGGCGACGAAGGTGGTCGGCCTGGAGGCGCGCGGCTTCGTGCTGGCGGCTCCGGCGGCCTTCGCGGCCGGGCTCGGCTTCGTGCCGATCCGCAAGCAGGGCAAGCTGCCCGGCGAGGTGTTCCGGCGCTCGTACGAGCTGGAGTACGGCTCGGCGACGCTGGAGGTGCAGTGCGACGCCTTTGCGCCCGGTGAGCGGGTGCTGGTGGTGGACGACGTGCTGGCCACCGGCGGGACCATAGGCGCCTCGCTGGACCTGGTGAAGCAGGCCGGCGCCGAGCTGGTGGGCGTCGTGGTGCTGATGGAGCTGGGCCTCCTGGACGGCCGTGAGCGGCTGGCCGGGCACCTGGACGGCGCTCCGCTGGAGACGCTGGTCACGGTCTGAGGGATGTGCGTGCGAGGGCGGCGGTCGGATCATCCGGCCGCCGCCCTTCGCCGTCCCGAGGCGTGTCAGCACCCGGGCGGCTGAACACCCGGGCGCCCGGCTCGGTACCATGAAGATTCATCCCCTCCCGGTTGTGCCAGGCTGCGCGGTCGGTGCGAGGGGCCGGCCCGGTGCCCCGAGGAGTGTCCTTGCCCGACGAGGTTGTGCCCACGGCCGCATCGGCCGCCCCCGAAGACCGCCCCACGCCCTCGGGGGCCACCCCGGCACGCCCGGCTCCGACCTCCTCGCGCTCGCTCGCCCCCTCCGGCCGCAGCTCCTCCACCGGCGGTATGCGCGCCCGCCTGGCCCGCCTCGGCGGCCAGCGCTCCAGCGTGCTCAACCCCGTCCTGGAGCCGCTGTTCCGCTCGATCCGGGCGAACGACCCGAAGGCCGATCCGGCCCTGCTGCGCGACATCGAGCGCGCCTACGCCGTCGCCGAGAAGTGGCACCGCGGGCAGAAGCGCAAGAGTGGCGACCCGTACATCACCCACCCGCTGGCCGTCGCCACCATCCTGGCCGAGCTGGGCATGGACGCCCCGACCCTGATGGCCGGGCTGCTGCACGACACCGTCGAGGACACCGACTACGGCCTGGAGACCCTGCGCAAGGACTTCGGCGACTCGGTGGCCCTGCTGGTGGACGGCGTCACCAAGCTGGACCGGGTCAAGTTCGGTGAGGCCGCGCAGGCCGAGACCGTCCGCAAGATGGTCGTCGCGATGGCCAAGGACCCGCGCGTCCTGGTGATCAAGCTCGCCGACCGCCTGCACAACATGCGCACGATGCGCTACCTCAAGCGGGAGAAGCAGGAGAAGAAGGCCCGCGAGACGCTGGAGATCTACGCCCCGCTGGCGCACCGGCTGGGCATGAACACCATCAAGTGGGAGCTGGAGGACCTCGCCTTCGCGATCCTCTACCCCAAGATGTACGACGAGATCGTCCGGCTGGTCGCCGAGCGCGCCCCCAAGCGGGACGAGTACCTGGCGACCGTCATCGACCAGGTCCAGGGGGACCTGCGCGGCGCCCGGATCACCGCCTCCGTCACCGGCCGGCCGAAGCACTACTACTCGGTCTACCAGAAGATGATCGTCCGGGGCCGGGACTTCGCCGAGATCTACGACCTGGTGGGCATCCGGGTCCTGGTCGACACCGTCCGCGACTGCTACGCGGCGC
The DNA here is from genome assembly GCF_019192735.1 of Kitasatospora aureofaciens. Taxonomy (GTDB): domain Bacteria; phylum Actinomycetota; class Actinomycetes; order Streptomycetales; family Streptomycetaceae; genus Kitasatospora; species Kitasatospora aureofaciens_A. Next base: position 102,719 of record NZ_JAHTKP010000011.1, on the reverse strand, counting down.
TGGGCACCATCCACGCGCGGTGGAACCCGGTGCCGGGGCGGTTCAAGGACTACATCGCGATGCCCAAGTTCAACATGTACCAGTCGCTGCACACCACGGTGATCGGTCCCGGCGGCAAGCCCGTCGAACTCCAGATCCGCACCTTCGACATGCACCGGCGCGCCGAGTACGGCATCGCCGCGCACTGGAAGTACAAGCAGCGCGCGGTGGCCGGCGCGTCCAAGGTCCGCACCGACACCCCGACCCAGGTCCGCAAGGACGACAAGGCCGGCGCCGTCAACGAGATGGCCTGGCTGCGGCAGCTGCTGGACTGGCAGAAGGAGACCGCCGACCCGGGCGAGTTCCTGGAGTCGCTCCGCTTCGACCTGGCCAGCAACGAGGTCTTCGTCTTCACGCCCAAGGGCGACGTGATAGCCCTGCCGGCCGGTGCGACCCCGGTCGACTTCGCCTTCGCGGTGCACACCGAGGTCGGCTACCGGACCATAGGGGCCCGGGTGAACGGGCGGCTGGTGCCGCTGGAGTCGACCCTGGAGAACGGCGACACCGTCGAGGTGTTCACCTCCAAGGCGGAGAACGCCGGCCCCTCCCGGGACTGGCTGGGCTTCGTCAAGTCGCCGCGCGCCCGCAACAAGATCCGCGCCTGGTTCTCCAAGGAGCGCCGCGAGGAGGCGATCGAGCACGGCAAGGAGGCGATCGTCCGGGCGATGCGCAAGCAGGGCCTGCCGATCCAGCGGATCCTGACCGGCGACTCGCTCGTCACCCTGGCCCACGAGATGCGCTACCCCGACATCTCCTCGCTCTACGCCGCGATCGGCGAGGGGCACGTCGCCGCGCAGAACATCGTGCAGAAGCTGGTCCAGGCGCTCGGCGGCGAGGAGGGGGCCACCGAGGACCTCGCCGAGACCGCGACCCCGACCCACGACACCCGCCGGGCGGCGCGCCGCCGGGCCAAGGGCGACCCGGGCGTGATCGTCAAGGGCGTCGAGGACGTCTGGGTCAAGCTGTCCCGCTGCTGCACCCCGGTACCGGGCGACCCGATCGTGGGCTTCGTGACCCGCGGCAACGGCGTCTCGGTGCACCGCGCCGACTGCGTCAACGTCGAGGCGCTGAGCCAGCAGCCGGAGCGGATGATCGACGTCGAGTGGGCCGCCACCCAGTCCTCGGTCTTCCTGGTGGCCATCCAGGTGGAGGCGCTGGACCGCTCCCGCCTGCTCTCGGACGTCACCCGGGTGCTCTCCGACCAGCACGTCAACATCCTGTCGGCGGCGGTGCAGACCTCGCGCGACCGGGTCGCGATGAGCCGCTTCACCTTCGAGATGGGCGACCCGAAGCACCTCGGCCACGTGCTCAAGGCCGTCCGCGGCGTCGAGGGCGTGTACGACGTCTACCGCGTCACCTCGGCGCGCAAGTGACGGTGGCATGAGGAAGGCCCCCGGGGACTCCCCGGGGGCCTTCGCCGTTCAGCGGCTCAGGATTTCAGCCGGTGAACTCCTCCTGGCTCTTGTGGGCCTGCTCCAGCAGCGTCTGCACGCCGGCCAGCTCGGACTCCAGCTTGGCGGCCTTGGACGTGTTGCCGGCGGCGCGGGCCTTGTCCAGGTCGGCCTGGATCTTGTCGGCCTTGGCCTGGAACAGGCCGACCATGCCGGCGGCGCGGGCCTTGGCCTCCGGGTTGGAGCGCTTCCACTCGGAGTCCTCGGCCTCGCGGATCGCCCGCTCGACCGCGTTCAGCCGGCCGTCCAGCTTCGGACGGACGTCGCGCGGCACGTGCCCGATCGCCTCCCAGCGCTCGTTGATCTCGCGCAGCGCGGCCTTGGCGGCCTTCAGGTCGGTGATCGGCAGGATCGCCTCGGCCTCGCCGGCCAGCACCTCCTTGAGCTTCTGGTTGGCGACCTGCTCGGCGTCCCGCTCGCTGAACACCGCGGAACGGGCCTGGAAGAAGACGTCCTGCGCGCCGCGGAACCGCGCCCACAGCTCGTCCTCGACGTCCCGCTGGGCCCGGCCGGCGGCCTTCCAGCGCGCCATCAGGTCGCGGTAGCGGGCCGCGGTGTCGCCCCACTCGGTGGACGAGGACAGCGCCTCGGCCTCGGCGGCCAGCGCCTCCTTGGCCTGCCGGGCCTGCTCGCGCTCGGCGTCCAGGGTGGCGAAGTGCGCCTTGCGGTGCTTGGAGAAGACCGAGCGGGCGTGCGAGAAGCGGTGCCACAGCTCGTCGTCGCTCTTGCGGTCCAGCCGGGGCAGGCCCTTCCAGGTGTCCACCAGGGCGCGCAGCCGGTCGCCGGCCTCCCGCCACTGGGTGGACTCGGCGAGCTGCTCGGCCTCGGTGACCAGGGCCTCCTTGGCGGTGCGGGTCTCGTCCTGGGCCTTCGCCCGGGCGGCCTTGCGCTCCTCGCGCCGGGACTCGATCTCACCGGCGAGCGTGTCCAGCCGCTTGGCCAGGGCGTCCAGGTCGCCGACCGCGTGCCCCTCGGCCACCTGCGCGCGCAGGTGCTCCAGCGCGGCCTGGGCGTCCTTGGCGGCCAGGTCGGTGGTGCGCACCCGCTTCTCCAGCAGGCCGATCTCCACCTCGATGCCCTGGTACTTGCGCTCGAAGTAGGCGAGGGCCTCCTCGGGCGAGCCGGCCTGCCAGGAACCCACGACGCGTTCGCCGTCGGCCGTCCTGACGTAGACCGTGCCCTGCTCGTCGACACGGCCCCACGGGTCGCTGCTCATAGCGCGTCCTCCACATGACGTCGCGCTCGCGCCGGGCGGCGCGCGCGTCCGTCGTCCACAGTTGATGTGCGGCGGACCGATGAGTCCGCCGTCCCCGTCCGCCGTGACTTGCTGCCGAGGGTGACGGCTAGGCGGGTCCGGGCACCCTACACAACGCCAACATAGGCGACCAGGCCCGGTGCTGTCCGCATCCGGGGCGGGCGATTTCGGGCCGGGGCCGCGCCGGAGCGCGCTCGGGCGCGCGGTTCGGGCGGCCCCGGGGTGGGTCAACCCTTGGCCGTGGTCACCGAGTTGAGGGTGACGTCGGCCATCGGGTGGCCGTCCGGGCGGCCCTCCAGGGTGCCCGCGGCGGCGATCTTCTGCAGCACGTCCAGGCCGCCGGTGATCTTGCCGAAGGGGGTGTACTTCGGGTCCAGCTGGGTGTCCTTGTAGACCAGGAAGAACTGGCTGCCGTTGGTCCCCGGGCCGGAGTTGGCCATCGCGACGGTGCCCGCCGGGTAGACCGCGCCGGTCAGGTTCTCGTCCGCGAACTTGTAGCCGGGGCCGCCGGTGCCGCCCGGGCTGGTCGCGCCGGCGGTCGGGTCGCCGCACTGGAGCACGAAGATGCCGTTGGTGGTGAGGCGGTGGCACTTGGTGTGGTCGAAGTACTGCTCGCCGGAGAGGAAGGCGAAGGAGTTCACCGTGTGCGGCGCCTTGGCCGCGTCCAGCGTGATCGTCACCTTGCCGCAGTTGGTGTCCAGCGTCGCGGTGTACGTGCCGGCGGCGTCGACCGTCATGGCCGGCTCGGCCTGCCACTGCTTGCCGTTGGGCTTGCCCGGCGCCGGGTCGGTGCAGCCCTCGACCGGCTTGCGGGTCGGCGTGGTGAGCGCGGTGGGCACGGCCTGGGTCGGCGCGGGCTGGGCCGCGGCCGTGTCGTTCTTGCTCTTGTTGTCCGAGCTGAAGACGCCCGTGCCGATCGCGGCACCGCCGCCGGCCAGCACGACCACGGCGAGCGAGGCGCCGAGGATCGTGTTGCGGCGCTTGCGGGCGGCCTGGGCCGCGACCCGGCGTTCCATCTGGCGCTCGTACTTGTCGCGGGCGAGCTGCCGCCGCCGCTGTTCGCTGCTGACCACCGGCCGTGTCTCCTGAATGATGTGCGCTGGGTCCCTCCTGTCCGTGGGCGGACATGGAGGGAACGTGAATGGATTCCGGAGCGGATCATCGCATCCATCGGCGGCCAAGTGTAGGGACCCGGCCCATAAGAACGCGGTGAACCTGTCAGGACGAACCGCGCCCGGCACCGCTATCTGGTTCGCAACCGGACCCGGACCGCCGGTAGGCTTCCCCTGAATCACTGGTAGCTGCATCTCACCCGGTCGTCACCCGTAGCCGCCACAGCCGACCGCATCACGAAGGACGCGCGTGTTCATCGCCGGATTCCCCGCTGGAGCCTGGGGCACCAACTGCTACCTGGTCGCACCGGGGCCCGGCGAGGAGTGCGTGATCGTCGACCCCGGCCACCAGGCCGCCCGCGGCGTCGAGGAACTGGTCCGCGAGCACCGGCTGAAGCCCGTCGCCGTGCTGCTCACCCACGGCCACATCGACCACGTCGCCTCGGTGATGCCGATCTGCGGCGCCCGCGGCGTCCCGGCCTGGATCCACCCCGAGGACCGGTACATGATGTCCGACCCGGAGAAGGCGCTCGGCCGTTCCCTGGGCACCCAGCTGATGGGCGAGCTCACCGTCGGCGAGCCCGACGACGTGCGCGAGCTCACCGACGGCAGCGTGCTGGAGCTGGCCGGCCTCAGGCTCACCGTGGACCACGCCCCGGGCCATACCGGGGGGTCGGTGACCTTCCGGACGCCCGGTGCCGAGGACCTCCCCCCGGTGCTGTTCTCGGGTGACCTGCTGTTCGCCGGCTCCATCGGGCGTACCGACCTCCCGGGCGGGGACAGCGAAGCGATCATGCGCTCGCTGGCCCGGGTGTGCCTGCCCCTCGACGACACCACCGTGGTCCTCTCCGGCCACGGCGGACAGACCACCATCGGCCGCGAGCGCGCCACCAACCCCTACCTCCGACAGGCAGCAGGGGCGGCCGGCGCCCCGGCTTTCCCGCGACGAGGAATGTGACGGAAGAGAAGTTGAGCACCTTCACCGCCCCCAAGGGCACCTACGATCTGCTGCCCCCCAGCTCCGCGACCTTCCTGGCGATCCGCGAGCGCCTCGCCGCGCCCGCCCGCCGGGCCGGTTACGGCTACATCGAGACCCCGGTCTTCGAGGACGTGAAGCTGTTCTCCCGCGGTGTCGGCGAGTCCACCGACATCGTGACCAAGGAGATGTTCTCCCTCACCAAGCGCGGCAAGGAGGACCTCGCGCTGCGCCCGGAGGGCACCGCCTCGGTGCTGCGCGCCGCCCTCCAGGCCAACCTGCACAAGCTGGGCAACCTGCCGGTCAAGCTCTGGTACTCCGGTTCGTACTACCGCTACGAGCGCCCGCAGGCCGGCCGCTACCGCCAGTTCGCCCAGGTCGGCGCCGAGGCGATCGGCGCCGAGGACCCGGCGCTGGACGCCGAGCTGATCATCCTGGCCGACGACGCGTTCCGCTCGCTGGGCCTGAGCAACTACACGCTGCTGCTCAACAGCCTCGGCGACAAGCAGTGCCGCCCGGTCTACCGCACCGCCCTGATCGAGTTCCTCGCCGGCCTGGATCTGGACGAGGACACCCGCAGCCGCGCCGAGATCAACCCGCTGCGCGTCCTCGACGACAAGCGCGAGTCGGTTCAGGCCCAGCTCACCGATGCCCCGATGCTGCGCGACTTCCTGTGCGAGGACTGCAAGGCCTACGACGAGAAGGTCCGCGAGCTGCTCACCGCCAACGGCGTGGCCTTCGCCGACGACCCGAAGCTGGTTCGCGGCCTGGACTACTACACCCGCACCACCTTCGAGTTCGTGCACAACGGCCTCGGCGCCCAGTCCGCGATCGGCGGCGGCGGCCGCTACGACGGCCTGTCCGAGATGATCGGCGGCCCGGCGCTGCCGTCCGTCGGCTGGGCCCTCGGCGTGGACCGCACCTACCTGGCGCTGGAGGCCGAGGGCGTCGTCCTCGACCTGCCGGCCGCCACCTCCGTGTACGCCGTCGCGCTCGGCGAGGAGGCCAAGAACGTCCTGTTCGCCAAGGTCGTCGAGCTGCGCCGGGCCGGCGTCGCCACCGACCTCGCCTTCGGCGTCAAGAGCATCAAGAACGCCATGAAGTCCGCCGACCGGTCCGGCGCCCGCTTCGCCCTGATCGCCGGGGACCGGGACCTCGCCGAGGGCGTCGTCCAGCTCAAGGACCTCACCACCGGCGAGCAGAACCCCGTCGCCCTCGACGCACTCGTCACCACCCTGAAGGAGAAGCAGCTGTGATCCGCACGCACGACGCGGGCACGCTCCGCCCGGAGCACGCAGGCACCACCGTCACCCTGGCCGGCTGGGTCGCCCGCCGCCGCGACCACGGCGGCGTCGCCTTCATCGATCTGCGCGACGCCTCCGGCACCGTGCAGATCGTGGTCCGCGATCTGGACTCGGTGCACGGCCTGCGCGCCGAGTACTGCGTCAAGGTCGTCGGCGACGTCCGGGTGCGCCCCGAGGGCAACGAGAACCCGGACATCCCGACCGGCGCGGTCGAGGTCGTCGTCAGCGAGATCGAGGTCCTCTCCGAGGCCGCGCCGCTGCCGTTCCCGGTCGCCGAGTACGAGCCGGGCACGGTCAACGAGGAGGTCCGGCTGCGCTACCGCTACCTGGACCTGCGCCGCGAGGGCCCGGCCAAGGGCCTGCGGCTGCGCTCCAAGGTCAACAACATCATCCGCCGGGTGATGGAGGAGAACGACTTCCTCGACATCGAGACGCCGTACCTCACCCGCTCCACCCCCGAGGGCGCCCGCGACTTCCTCGTCCCGGTCCGCCTGCAGCCCGGCCACTGGTACGCGCTGCCGCAGTCGCCCCAGCTGTTCAAGCAGCTGCTGATGGTGGCCGGCATGGAGCGCTACTACCAGATCGCCCGCTGCTTCCGCGACGAGGACTTCCGCGCCGACCGGCAGCCGGAGTTCACCCAGCTGGACATCGAGGCCTCGTTCGTCGACCAGGAGGACATCCTGGCCCTCGGCGAGAAGATCGTCGGTGCCATCTGGCGCGAGGTGCACGGCTACGAGCTCACCAACCCGCTGCCGCGGATGACCTACGCGGACGCCATGGCCCGCTACGGCTCCGACAAGCCGGACGTCCGCTTCGGGCAGGAACTCACCGACCTCACCGAGTACTTCAAGGGCACCGAGTTCCGCGTCTTCCAGGCCCCGTACGTCGGCGCCGTGGTCATGCCGGGCGGCGCCTCGCAGCCGCGCAAGGCGCTGGACGCCTGGCAGGACTGGGCCAAGGCGCGCGGCGCCCGCGGCCTCGCCTACGTCGTCATCGACGCCGAGACCGGCGAGCTGCGCGGCCCCGTCGCCAAGAACCTCTCCGAGGAGCACCTGGCCGGCCTCGCCGCCGCCGCGGGCGCCAAGAACGGCGACGCGATCTTCTTCGCGGCCGGCAAGCAGCGTCCCTCGCAGGAGCTGCTGGGCGCCGCGCGCCTGGAGATCGGCCGCCGCTGCGAGCTGATCGACGAGTCGCAGTGGGCCTTCCTCTGGGTCGTCGACTTCCCGATGTTCGAGCCGATCGAGGACGACAAGGGCGAGTTCCAGGGCTGGCACGCGGTGCACCACCCGTTCACCGCCCCGACCCGGGAGTCGCTGGACAGCTTCGACACCGACCCGGGCTCGGCCCTGTCCAACGCCTACGACCTGGTCCTCAACGGCTCGGAGCTGGGCGGCGGTTCGATCCGTATCCACCAGCGCGACGTGCAGAAGCGGGCGTTCGACGCGATCGGCCTCTCCGAGGAGGAGGCGGCCTCGCAGTTCGGCTTCCTGCTCGACGCCTTCAACTACGGCCCGCCGCCGCACGGTGGCGTCGCCTTCGGCCTCGACCGGATCGTCACGCTGCTGGGCGGGTACGACACCATCCGGGACGTCATCGCGTTCCCGAAGACGTCCACCGGCGGTGACCCGCTGACCGGTGCCCCGACCCCGATCACCCCGGCGCAGCGCCGTGAGGCCGGCGTGGACGCCCAGCCCAAGGTTCGCGAGGACGCCAAGTCCGAGGCCCAGCCCCAGAGCTGACGCCCCATCGGCTAACCTGCAACGGCCCCGGACGGTCCACCCACCGTCCGGGGCCGGTCCACAAGGACGTGTGACACAGGGAGGGTTGACCCCGCAATGAACGTCAGTACCAGAGTCGAGTGTCCGGACGACGCCCCGGCGACCAGACGGGTCCACATGGCGGCGTTCCCCGGCCCGGACGAGGCGGACCTGGTGGACGCGCTGCGCCGCGACCCCGCGTGGCTGCCCGGGCTGTCGCTGGTGGCGGTGGACGACGCCGGGCTGGTGATCGGGCATGCCCTGATGACCCGGCTGCCGGTCGGCGACGGCGGCAACGCACTGGCGCTCGCGCCGGTCGCGGTGGCGCCGGAGTGGCAGCGCAAGGGCGTGGGCGAACTCGTCGTCCGGGCCGCGCTGTCGGCGGCCGAGGAGGCGGGCGAGAAGCTTGTCGTCGTCCTCGGTGACCCGGGGTACTACGGGCGGTTCGGCTTCGCCCCGGCCGGGCGGCACGAGGTGTCCGGCCCGTTCGAGGTGCCGGACGCCTACTTCCAGGCTCTCGCGCTGCCCGCGTACGACGGCGGGCCGCGCGGGCTGTGCCGCTACCCCGAGCCCTTCGTGGCGGTCTAGGCGAGTCCCGGGCCGTCTCCCGGGCCCGTCTCCCAGGCTGTCGCGCCGTAGCCCACCGTGGCCCGGCAGCTGCGCACGAACGCGGCCATCGCCGGGGTGAGTTCGCGGTCCTTCGGCCAGTAGAGCCCGACCTGGCTCGGGCTCAGGCCCCGCACAGGCCGGTACGCGACATCCTCCCGCGGCGCCAGCCGGCTCATCGTCTCCGGTGCGAAACCGATGCCCTGGCCGCACACCACCGCGGCCAGCCACTCGTCGGTGTTGTGCGCCACCGCGCCGATCCGCACCGGCCGCCCGCCCCGCTCGCGGGCGGCCAGCCAGTAGTCCCGCCAGTGCCCGGCCTCGTGCGGGATGGCGACGAACGGTTCGTCCAGCAGGTCCTCGAAGGACAGCTCGGCCTGTGCGGCCAGCCGGTGTCCGGAGGACAGTGCGGCCACCCGCGGCTCCTCGCCGAGCACCGCGACGTTGTACTGCGCGGCCAGGTACGGCGGCGCGTGCCAGAGCGTGAGGTCGATCTCGCCGGTGGCCAGGCCCGACGTGGGGTCGAACCAGTTGTTCTGCCGCAGCTCCACCTGCCAGCCGGGCATCCGCCGGGTGAAGTCGGCCACCGTCCGCCGGGACATCAGGTTGATGATCCCGCCCTCGAATCCCACCCGCAGCGTCGCCACCTGTTCGGCGGCGGCCGCCCTGGTGGCGCGCAGCGCGTCGTCCCAGCCGGCCAGCATCGGCCCGGCGCGCTCGGCCAGCGCCCGGCCGGCCGGGGTGGGCGCCATGCCGCGCCGCGAGCGCTCGAACAGCTCGCCCCCGAGCAGCGTCTCCAGCTGGCGGATCTGCTTGGTCAGCGTCGGCTGCGAGACGAACAGCCGGGCCGCGGCGGCCGTCAGCTGCCCTTCTTCGCAGACCGCGGCGAAGCTGCGCAGCAGCCGGGTGTCGACATCCATGCCCCAAGGTTATGGAACCGGAAATTGGACCCGCCCGGCAGGTCTGGGTGAAGGTTGATCGCTCGGCCTTCGGGCCGGACCACGGGGGAGCGTGGCAGCGGCGGTTCAGGGGGCCGCCGCTGCCGCCTGCCCGCGTCCACGACCTGCGCGATCGGCCTCCGACGCCTACCGTGAGTGCTCATCAGCAGCAGGCGGACGGAGGACCCCGGGTGGGCAGGAAGCAGGGACCCGCGCAGCCGGAGCGGCTGGCGAAGAAGCCGTACGAGCGGGAGCTGTTGCGGCTTCAGCAGGAGCTGGTGAAGCTCCAGGAGTGGGTGCGGGTCGAGGGTGCCCGGCTGGTGGTGGTCTTCGAGGGGCGCGACGCGGCGGGCAAGGGCGGCGCGATCAAGCGGGTGACGGAGTATCTGAACCCGCGCATCGCCCGGGTCGCGGCGCTGCCGACGCCGACCGAGCGGCAGAAGAGCCAGTGGTACTTCCAGCGGTACGTCGAGCAGCTCCCGGCCGCCGGGGAGATCGTGCTGTTCGACCGCAGCTGGTACAACCGGGCCGGGGTCGAGCGGGTCATGGGCTTCTGCACGGCCGAGGAGTACTGGCAGTTCCTGCACCAGTGCCCGACCTTCGAGCGGATGCTGATCGAGGCCGGCATCCTGCTGCGCAAGTACTGGTTCTCGGTGAGCGACACCGAGCAGGAGCGGCGCTTCCGGGACCGGCTGCAGGACCCGATGAAGCGCTGGAAGCTCTCCCCGATGGACGTCGAGTCGATCACCCACTGGGAGGACTACTCGCGGGCCAAGGACGAGATGTTCGTCTACACCGACACCCCGGACTCGCCCTGGCACGTGGTGGAGAGCGACGACAAGCGCCGGGCCCGGATCAACATGATCGCCCACCTGCTGTCCACCGTGCCGTACCACGAGATCACCGCGCCGGAGATCGACCTGCCGCCCCGTCCGGCCCCGCGCGGCTACCAGCGGCCCCCGCGCGACCTCCAGAGGTACGTGCCGGACCACGCTGCCAGACTGGAGTAGACGGGGCTTCTCCGGGCGCCGCACCCTTCGAACGGCCCCTCGGCGGCGCCTGTGCACGGTCGGGAGACGCGCTCATGTTCGTTCGCACCGTCTACGCCACCGGGAACCCGGACCGGATCGACCGGACCCTCGACGGGCTCCGCGCCGAGGCCGTCGGGTTGCTCACCGCCCAGCCCGGCTACCGCGGCTACGGGCTGTTCGCCGACCGGGCGCTGGGCAAGATCGTCATGAGTTCGTGGTGGGAGTCCGCGCAGGCCGAACGCGACAGCAACCAGGAGCTGGGCCAGCGGTGCGCCGAGGTGCTGGCGCCGCTCGCGGGAACGGTGACGACCGACGTCTGGGAGGCCGTGGTGACGGCCCCGCCCGGTGAGGTCGGGCCGGGCGCGGGGTTCCGGCTCGTGCGGGTCGAGGTCGACCCGGCCAAGGTGGACACCATGACCGAGGTGTTCCGGGATCGCGCGCTGCCGATGCTGGAGAAGATGGACGGCTTCGTCACCGGCGCGATGCTGGTCGACCGCGCGAGCGGCCAGGCCTCGGTGGGCGCGATCTTCGCCGACCAGGAGAGCTTCGCGGCCTCCCGCGGTCCGCAGGCCGACGCCCGGGCGCAGGCGGTCGCCGCGGTCGGCGCCACCGTGCGGTCGGTGGAGGAGTTCGACGTCGTCCTGCTGGACCGCCGGCGGCACTAGGAGCGTCGGCAGGAGTGTCGGCGCCCTCGCATAGGCTTCCGGTGTGGACGAACCGGACCTCTTCACCGCCGCCGCCGAGGAACGCCAGATCAAGGAGCCCGGCCGTGCCCCGCTCGCCGTCCGGATGCGCCCGCGCACCCTGGACGAGGTCGCCGGGCAGCGGCAGCTGCTGAAGCCCGGCTCGCCGCTGCGCCGGCTGGTGGCGGGCTCGCGCGGCCCGGCGGCGACCAGCTCGGTGATCCTCTGGGGCCCGCCCGGAACCGGCAAGACCACGCTCGCACACGTCATCAGCCAGGCCGTCGAGGGCCGCTTCGTCGAGCTGTCCGCGATCACCGCCGGGGTCAAGGAGGTCCGCGCGGTCATCGACGGCGCCCGGCGGGCGGTCGGCATGTCCGGCCGGGAGACGGTGCTCTTCCTGGACGAGATCCACCGCTTCTCCAAGGCTCAGCAGGACTCGCTGCTGCCGGCCGTCGAGAACCGCTGGGTCACCCTGATCGCGGCGACCACCGAGAACCCGTACTTCTCGGTGATCTCGCCGCTGCTGTCGCGCTCGCTGCTGCTCACCCTGGAGTCGCTGACCGACGACGACATCCGCGCGCTGCTGCGCCGCGCGGTGGCCGACGAGCGCGGCCTGAAGGGCTCGCTGGAGCTGACCGCGGAGGCCGAGGACCACCTGGTGCGGCTGGCCGGCGGGGACGCCCGACGGGCGCTCACCACGCTGGAGGCGGCGGCCGGGGCGGCGCTGGAGAAGGGCGAGGCGAGCATCACGCTGGCCACCACGGAGACGGCCGTCAACCAGGCGGCGGTCCGCTACGACAAGGACGGCGACCAGCACTACGACGTGGCGAGCGCACTGATCAAGTCGATCCGCGGCAGCGACGTGGACGCCACCCTGCACTACCTGGCCCGGATGATCGAGGCGGGGGAGGACCCGCGGTTCATCGCCCGGCGGCTGATGATCTCGGCCAGCGAGGACGTCGGCCTGGCCGACCCGACGGCGCTGCAGACGGCGGTGTCGGCGGCCCAGGCGGTGGCCCTGATCGGCTTCCCGGAGGCGCGGATCATCCTCTCCCAGGCGGCGATCGCGCTCGCGCTGGCGCCCAAGTCCAACGCGGCCTACCTGGCGATCGACGCGGCGCTGGCGGACGTCCGGCAGGGTCTGGCGGGCGCGGTGCCGCCGCACCTGCGGGACGCGCACTACGGCGGCGCGGGCAAGCTCGGCCACGGCCAGGGCTACCGGTACCCGCACGACCTGCCGGAGGGCATCGCCGCCCAGCAGTACGCGCCGGACGCGGTGCACGGCAAGGAGTACTACCAGCCGACGCGACGCGGTGGGGAGGCCCGGTACGCGGACGTCGTGGAGTGGACGCGGGGGCGGCTCAGGGGGGAGTGACCCGCCCCGAGCGCCGGGAACCCGGAGGCGAGCGGGCGAGTGACAGGGTGAGAATTAAGAGCGAGGGATCCACCGGTATACTCGCTCGGAGTGCCGTGTCCCGGGACGGCGGCGGGGGAGACCCCACCGACCGGCCGCACCAGCGGGGCATCGGCCGTAGGCCCCTTCCGAGGGGCCCGCACCAGGAGCGTCGCGCACCGTTTTCGGTGTCGCGGCCGGCCCGGTCCTCCGGGTCGTCCGTGTGACAAGCACTTCCGTGCCCGGCTCCGGAGAGCGGCTGATCCCACCGCGCAGGCGGCGGGGTTTTCTCCGGGTCGCGACGTGCGACCTCCGTCAACACCTGGTGAAGCCGTATTCGTAAGCAAGGAAGGTTTGGTTCATGGCGAACCAGAAGCGTCCCAAGGTCAAGATCGCGCGTGCGCTCGGCGTGCCGCTGACCCCGAAGTCCGTCAAGTACTTCGAGGCCCGCCCGTACCCGCCCGGCCAGCACGGCCGTGGCCGCAAGCAGAACTCGGACTACAAGGTCCGTCTGCTGGAGAAGCAGCGTCTTCGCGCCCAGTACGACCTGAGCGAGAAGCAGATGGCGCGCGCGTTCGACCGCGCGAAGAAGGCCGAGGGCAAGACCGGTGAGGCGCTCGTCGCCGAGCTGGAGACCCGTCTGGACTCGCTGGTGCTGCGTTCGGGCATTGCCCGCACCATCTACCAGGCCCGCCAGATGGTCGTCCACGGCCACATCGAGGTCAACGGTGGCAAGGTCAACAAGCCGTCGTACCAGATGAAGCCGGGCTACGTCGTGACTGTTCGCGAGCGCAGCAAGGAGAAGGTCCCGTTCCAGGTCGCCCGTGAGGGTGGCTACGCGGGCGAGGGCCAGACCCCGAAGTACCTCGAGGTCAACCTGAAGGCCCTGGCCTTCCGCCTGGACCGTGCGCCGCAGCGCAAGGAGGTCCCGGTGATCTGCGACGAGCAGCTGGTCGTCGAGTACTACTCGCGCTGACCCGCGAGCGGTTCCGCACCTGCGGTACCTCAGCGAGCCCCCGCCGCCTTTCGAGGCGACGGGGGCTCGTCCCGTTTGTTCAGAGGTTCTCGCCGGTCATCGCTGCTGCCAGCCGCAGGTGCGGGCGGGCCTCGTCGGCGCGGCCCTGGCGCTCCAGGGTGCGGCCGAGCATCAGCCGGGCGTAGTCCTCGGCCGGGTCGGCGTCCAGGATCCGGCGCAGCTCGGCCTCGGCGCGGCCGAGCTGGGCGGAGTGGTAGTAGCTGCGGGCCAGCAGCAGCCGGACGGAGAGGTTGGCCGGCTCCTCGGCCAGCACGCCCTCCAGCAGGCGGGCGGCGTCGCTGTACGCCTGGGACTCGAAGTGGAACGTCGCGAGGCGGTACTCGTCGGCGGCGGTGTGGACGGCCACGGTGGCTCCTTCCGGGGAGTTGCTTGCCTCCTCAAGCAATCCGCAAGCTTCAGCTATTCCGCACCGGCGACGGCGCGGGCGCGGGCGGCATCGAGCATGGTCCGGGCGTCGGCCCTGGGCCGTCCGCGGGGCCGCCGCTGCCGAGCGCCCTGCTCACCGCGGCGTCCAGGTCGAGCCGGGTGCCGGTCGCGTAACAGGCCTCGTACTCCTGCTCGGTGAGGCCGGCTCGGGCCCGCTCCGCGCACTCCTGGTGCGGGCCGAAGAACGAGCGCGAGCCCATGAACGGCGTGCCCACCGTGCGCCAGATGCGGTGCGCGGCGCCCTGGAGCACCCGGGCCTCGCACAGGTTGCCCGGCGCCTCCGGCCCGGCGGGCTCGGTCTCCAGCAGCGCCAGCAGGTCGATGCCCAGCACGATGCCCAGCAGGTCGTGGAACACGTGGTTGCGCCGGACGCTCTCCCGGGCCAGCGTGCGGGCCGGGCGGACGTCACCCCCCAGCCAGTGCGAGAACGCCATCGCGTACAGCACGTACGCGTACGCCCACTGCTCGCCGTGCTCCTCGCACAGCTCGCGGGCCTGGCCGAACCAGAGCTCGCCGCTCTCCCGGTCGCCCTGGAAGATGTACGCGAGGCCCAGCTCGAACATCGCCATCAGGACGTTGCTGTTGAGCTCCCCGATGGTCCGGTAGTGCCAGAGCGCCTCCTCGAACAGCTCGGCGGCGCGGTCCGGTTCGTCGCCGATCAGGGCCGCGCAGCCCTGCCGGTGGACGGCGTAGGCGAGCGCGCGGTCGTCGCCGGTGTCCATGGCCTGGCGGCGGCATTCCTCCAGGGCCGGGCGGGCCGCGGCCAGGTCGCCCTGGAGGGTGGCCATGTACCCGGTCACCCAGAGGGCCTTGGCGCGGGCCTCGGTCGGCTCGCGATCCAGGGAGAGCGCGCGGTCCAGCCAGTGCCGGCCCTCGCCGAGGTGGCCGCTGCCGACCCAGTAGAACCAGAGCGTGCCCGCCAGCAGCAGGGCGAGCTGCTCTTCGCCGGGCTCGGCCAGGCAGAACTCCAGCGCCGCCCGGAGGTTGGTGTGGGCGAGCCCGGTGCGCTCGGCGGTCTCCGCCTGCCGGGGGCCGAACCACTCGACCTCACCCCAGGTGGCCACGCCGAGGTACCAGTCCCGGTGGCGGCGCAGCGGGCGGTGCTCGCCGCCGGCCGCGCGCAGCCAGTGGCCGCCGTACTCGCGCAGGGTGTCCAGCAGCCGGAAGCGGACGCCGAAGGCGCTGTCCTCGCGCAGGACGACGGACTTGGCGACGAGTTCGGCGAGCAGGTCGAGCACGTCCTCGGCCGCGATGCCCTCGCCGGCGCAGACGTACTCGGCGGCCTCCAGGTCGAAACTGCCCGCGAAGACCGAGAGGCGGGCCCAGAGCAAACGTTCCTGCACAGTGCAGAGCTCATGGCTCCAGCCGATCGTCGTACGCATCGTCTGGTGTCTGGGCAGGGCCGTTCTCGCGCCGCCGGTCAGCAGCCGGAACCGGTCGTCCAAACGGGCGGTGATCTGCTCCACCGACAGCGCGCGCAGCCGTCCGGCCGCCAGCTCCACGGCGAGCGGGATGCCGTCCAGCCGGCGGCAGAGCAGGCCGATCGCCTCGGCGTTCGCCTCCGTCACCGCGAAGGACGGCAGCACCGCGCGAGCCCGGTCGGCGAACAGCCGCACCGCGTCCGGCAGCACTCCCGGACGCACCGGGCCGACCGGCAGCGGGGCCAGCGTGAGCAGGTGCTCGCCCGAGGTGCGCAGCGCGGCCCGGCTGGTGGCCAGGACCCGCAGGCCGGGCAGGGCGCGCAGCAGCGACTCGGCCAGCTCCGCGCAGGCGTCCACCAGGTGTTCGCAGCCGTCCAGCAGGATGAGCAGGCGGCGGCCGACCAGCTGCTCGGTCAGCACGTCCAGCGGCGGGCGGGCGGTGCCGTCGGTCAGCCGCAGCGCCTTCAGGACGGCGTGGCCGAGCAGTATCGGGTCCTGCACGGGGGAGACGTCGACCAGCCAGGTGCCGTCCGGGAACGCGCCGGTCGCCCGGGCCGCCGCGCGCAGCGCCAGCCGGCTCTTGCCGACCCCGCCCGGCCCGGTCACCGTCACCAGCCGGACGGCCGCCAGCAGCCCGGCCAGTTCGGCCAGCTCCCGCTGCCGCCCGACGAAGCCGGTCACCTCGGCCGGCAGCCGGCCGGGCTCCGGCTCCCGCCGCAGCGCGGCCTCCCGAGGCTGTGCTGTCCAGTCGCCGGCCAAGCGCTGCTCCCGTGTCCGGGCCCGGACCCTCGCGGTCCGGACGTGCGTCGGGCCGTACGGGCGACGGCCCGCCTGGCAGAACGAGGTGACCGGCCGGTAGGTTACGCGGGCGGTTCGCACACCCGACCGGATCGCGGGGGAGCTCGCCGCCGATAACCCGGTCCGGAAACCGGGCGTGGGCGCGATAGGGTTCCGTTTGGAGAACAGCAAGGCGAGGGAGCGCGCAAAGGTGTCCGTGGGAGAGCTGGCCGGATTGCTCGTCGCCGTGTTCTGGGCGGTCCTGGTCACCCTGCTCGCCGTGGTGCTGGTCCGGCTCTCGCGGGTCCTGAAGGAGGCCACCGTCCTGGTCTCCGCCGTCACCGAGCAGGCCGTGCCGCTGCTGACGGACGCGGGCGCCGCGGTGCGCAGCGCCAACGAGCAGCTGGAGCGGGTCGACGAGATCACCGCCAACGTCCAGGACGCCGCCGCCAATGCCAACGCGCTGTCCTCCACCGTCGCGGCCACCCTGGGCGGACCGCTGGTGAAGGTCGCGGCCTTCAGCTACGGCGTCCGCAAGGCCGTCGCCAAGCAGCAGAGCGGCGCCCCGGCCGTGCCCGGCCAGGTAGGCGAGCGCGAGGAGCTGGCCCGGCTGATCCGGGCCGAGGTGCGCGCGGCGACCGCGCCGCGCAACGGCTTGCTCTCCCGGGTCCGGCGCGCGGTGAGGGGCTGACGGCATGGTGCGACGCATCTTCTGGATGGCGGTCGGCGCCGGCGCCACCGTCTGGGCCATGAACAAGGCCAACGCGGCCGTGCACCGGCTCACCCCGGACAGCCTCTCCGGCACCGCCGCGCGCGGCGCGTTGCACCTGGGCGACCTGGCCAAGCAGTTCGCCCAGGACGTGAAGGCCGGCATGGCCGAGCGCGAGGAGCAGCTGCGCGACGACCTCGGACTGCACGGCACCGCCGTCGTCGAGCCCCGGCGCCCCCGGGTGCTCAGGGGCGAGCCGCAGTACCGAGCTATCTCGGCGGCGCCCGGCAGCCCGGCCGCCGCCCTGCCTCCGTCCAGCAGTTCCCGCGCTGTACCCAACGGTGCCCGCACCGCACAAGCCATTGAGTCAACGTCCCGCCGCGCCCTGCCGCAGCGGGGCGGCACCCCGAACCGGAAGGACCACTAATGGAGTCGGCTGAGATCCGCCGCCGCTGGCTGCGCTTCTTCGAGGAGCGCGGCCACACCGTCGTTCCGTCGGCGTCCCTGGTCGCCGACGACCCCACCCTGCTGCTGGTCAACGCCGGCATGGTGCCGTTCAAGCCCTACTTCCTGGGCGAGGTCAAGCCGCAGTTCTCGCGCGCCACCAGCGTCCAGAAGTGCGTGCGCACCCTGGACATCGAGGAGGTCGGGAAGACCACCCGGCACGGCTCCTTCTTCCAGATGTGCGGCAACTTCTCCTTCGGCGACTACTTCAAGGAAGGCGCCATCAAGTTCGCGTGGGAGCTGCTCACCAGCTCCGTCACGGACGGCGGCTACGGCCTGGAGAAGGAGAAGCTCTGGATCACCGTCTACAAGGACGACGACGAGGCCGAGCAGATCTGGCGTGACGTCATCGGCGTGCCCGCCGAGCGGATCCAGCGCCTCGGCATGAAGGACAACTTCTGGTCGATGGGCGTCCCCGGCCCGTGCGGCCCGTGCTCGGAGATCAACTACGACCGTGGCCCCGCCTACGGCGAGGAGGGCGGCCCGGCCGTCAACGGCGAGCGCTACCTGGAGATCTGGAACCTGGTCTTCATGCAGTACGAGCGCGGCCACGGCGACGGCAAGGACGGCTTCGAGATCCTCGGCGACCTGCCGAGCAAGAACATCGACACCGGCCTCGGCCTGGAGCGCCTCGCCGCCATCCTGCAGGGCGTCGACAACCTCTTCGAGATCGACACCAGCCGGATGATCCTCGACCGCGCCGCCGAGCTCACCGGCCACGCCTACGGCGCCGACCACAAGTCGGACGTCTCGCTGCGCGTGGTCACCGACCACATCCGCACCGCGCTGATGCTCGTCGGCGACGGCGTCACCCCCGGCAACGAGGGCCGCGGCTACGTGCTGCGCCGCATCCTGCGCCGTGCCATCCGCAACATGCGCCTGCTGGGCGCCACCGGGCCGGTCGCCAAGGTGCTCATCGACACCGCGATCAAGGCGATGGCCCCGCAGTACCCGGAGCTGGAGGCCGAGCGCAAGCGCATCGAGACGGTCGTCGTCGCGGAGGAGGTGGCCTTCCTGCAGACCCTGAAGGCCGGCACCAGCCTGCTCGACGCCGCGGTCACCGAGACCAAGCAGGCCGGCGGCGTGGTCCTCTCCGGCGACCAGGCGTTCAAGCTGCACGACACCTACGGCTTCCCGATCGACCTGACCCTGGAGATGGCCGAGGAGCAGGGCCTCCAGGTGGACGAGGCCGGCTTCCGCCGCCTGATGCAGGAGCAGCGGGACCGCGCCAAGGCGGACGCCAAGGCCAAGAAGATGGGCCACGCGGACGTCGCCGCGTACCGCGAGGTCGCCGACAAGTCCGGCGCGAGCCTGTTCACCGGCTACACCCTCACCGAGGGCGAGGCCACCGTGGTCGGCCTGCTGGTGGACGGCGTTCCGTCGCCGGCCGCCTCGGAGGGCGACGAGGTCGAGATCATCCTCGACCGCACCCCGTTCTACGCCGAGGGCGGCGGCCAGCTCGCCGACCACGGCCGGATCCGGCTGGAGTCCGGCGCGGTGGTGGAGATCCGCGACGTGCAGCAGCCCGTCCCGGGTGTGATCGTGCACTCCGGTGGTGTGCTGTTCGGCGAGGTGGTGCTCGGCGCGTCCGCCTACGCCACCATCGACGTCGACCGCCGCCGGGCGATCGCCCGCGCCCACTCGGCCACCCACCTGACCCACCAGGCGCTGCGCGACGCGCTCGGCCCGACGGCCGCCCAGGCCGGCTCCGAGAACGCCCCGGGCCGCTTCCGCTTCGACTTCGGCTCGCCCGCCGCCGTGCCCGGCAGCGTGCTGGTCGACGTCGAGCAGAAGATCAACGACGTGCTGACCCGCGAACTGGAGGTCACCGCCGAGGTCATGACGATGGACCAGGCCCGCAAGGCCGGCGCCATCGCGATGTTCGGCGAGAAGTACGGCGACGAGGTCCGGGTCGTCACCATCGGCGACTTCTCCAAGGAGCTGTGCGGCGGCACCCACGTCGGCAACACCGCCCAGCTGGGCCTGGTGAAGCTGCTCGGCGAGTCCTCGATCGGCTCCGGCGTGCGCCGCGTCGAGGCGCTGGTCGGCGTCGACGCGTACAGGTTCCTGGCTCGCGAGCACACCGTGGTCTCCCAGCTCACCGAGCTGGTCAAGGGCCGCCCGGAGGAGCTGCCGGAGAAGATCTCGGGCATGCTCGCCAAGCTCAAGGACGCCGAGAAGGAGATCGAGCGCTTCCGCGCCGAGAAGGTGCTGGCCGCCGCGGCGGGCCTGGCCGACTCGGCCGAGGACGTGCACGGCATCTCCGTGGTGGCCGCCCAGGTCGCCGACGGTGTCGGCGCGGACGAGCTGCGCAAGCTGGTCCTGGACGTGCGCGGCCGCCTCGGCTCGCGCCCGGCCGTGGTCGCCGCCTTCACCGTGGCGAACGACCGCCCGCTGACCGTGATCGCCACCAACGAGGACGCCCGCAGCCGCGGCATCAAGGCCGGCGAGCTGGTCCGGGTCGCCGCCAAGACCCTCGGCGGCGGCGGTGGCGGCAAGGACGACGTCGCCCAGGGCGGCGGCTCCAACCCGGCCGCGGTCGGCGAGGCCGTCGCCGCGGTGCGTGGCCTGGTCGCGGAGCGCGCCTCCTGATGGAGTTCTGATGGAGTTCGAGGAGAGGCCCTTGAGGCCCCCCTTCCGACGGGGGCGGCGGATCGCCGTCGACGTCGGTGACGCCCGGATCGGGGTCGCCTCCTGCGACCCCGACGGGGTGCTCGCCACGCCCGTGGAGACCGTTCCGGCCGGCGTGAAGTCGCAGGCCAGGATCGCCGCCATCGTCGAGGAGTACGACGCGATGGAGGTGATCGTCGGGCTGCCGCGCTCGCTCAGCGGCAAGGAGGGCCCGGCGGCGGAGAAGGTCCGCGCGTACGCCGCCCGGCTGGCCAACCGGCTCTACCCGGTGCCGGTCCGGCTGGTCGACGAGCGGATGTCCACCGTGACCGCGACCCACGGGCTGCGCGCCTCGGGCGTCAAGGCGAAGAAGGGCCGCTCGGTGGTCGACCAGGCCGCCGCGGTGGTGATCCTGCAGACCGCCCTTGAGTCCGAACGGGTGAGCGGACGCCCGCCCGGTGAGAGCGTCGAGGCGGCGGGCTGACCGGCCTGTTCTAACGTCCCGAGAGGGTCCGTGCGGACGCGTCCGCACGGACCCTCTCCGTTTCGGGACCGCCGAGGGGGCGCGCGCCATGACCGACCAGGACTTCCACCCGGGGCTCACACCCGGCCACCTCGGTGCGCCGGTGCTGGAACCGGAGGGCCGTCCGCCGGGCGCGCCCCGCCCGCGCCCCGATGCACCCGATCCGCACCAACGGCGTAACGGACTGGCGTGCGGGCTCACCGCCTTCGCCCTGGTCGCGGTCTTCGGCGGGGCCGGGGTGGCCGGCTGGACCTGGGTGCAGGGCCAGCGCAAGCCGTCGGCCGCCGTCGACTACGCGGGGCAGGGCACCGACAGCGTCCAGGTCTCGGTGCCCGAGGGCGCGGGCCTGTCCCAGATCGCGTCCGCGCTGGTGCGCAACGGCGTGGTGGCCAGCTCGCTCGCCTTCACCCGGGCCGCCAAGGGCAGCGCGGCGGCCGGGAGGATCCAGCCCGGCACGTACACGCTGAAGCAGAAGATGTCGGCCGCGGCGGCGCTCTCCATCCTGATCGACCCGGCGAACGCCAACGGCCTGACCATTCCCGAGGGCTGGCGCGGCTCTCAGATCTATACGGCGATCGACAAGAAGCTGAACCTCCCCGAAGGCACCACCGAGCGCACCGCCAAGGAGCGGGCCGCCGAACTGGGCCTGCCCGAGTTCGCCAAGGGCAGCCCCGAGGGCTACCTCTTCCCCGCCACGTACAGCGTCACGGACGGGACCACCGCCGCCGACCTGCTCAAACAGATGATCGAGCGGGCCGGCAAGGAATTCAGCCGGGACAACGCCGACATCGTCGCGCAGACCCTCGGGCAGAGCCTTTACGGGCTGGTCACGGTGGCCAGCATGGTCGAGGGCGAGGCCGACAACACCCAGGACATGGGCCGGGTCGCGAGGGTGATCTACAACCGGCTGGCCAAGGGGATGCCGCTCCAGCTCGACTCGACGATCAACTACGCGCTCGGCCGGTCCACGCTGAACACCACGGTGACCGACACCAGGCTCGACTCGCCGTACAACACCTACCTGCACCCCGGGCTGCCGCCGTCGCCGATCTCCAACCCGGGGCGGCAGGCGATCATGGCCGCGCTGGACCCGGCGCAGGGCGACTGGCTGTACTTCGTCACCGTGAAGCCGGGGGACACCCGCTTCACCGACAACTTGGAGATGCACCAGCGCAATGTGGTGGAATTCAACGCCAATCGGGCGGCTCCGGCGAGCGCCGCGGCCGCGGCTCCGAGTGCCGCGTCGCCGTCCGCGGCGTCGAAGCCGGCCGAGGCTCCAGCAGGTGAGGGCGAGCGCTGACGGCTCGTCCGCCCTGCCAGGGGTGCGTCTGCGGTACGGTAACGTCTCTTCCCAGGCGCTGCGCTAGCACGCCGGTTCGAGAATCAGCCGGGACGCCGTCCCGGACGGCCGGTCCGATCCGCCGGCCGTCTCCGTCGGTTAAGGGGATCAATGACCGATCTGGGTCGGGGCTACGGCCCCCAGGGCTCCGAGCCGTGGCACCCCGGTGATCCCGCGTACGGCGGCCAGCAGGACGGCCAGTGGCAGCAGTACCCGCAGCAGTACCCCCAGCAGGGGCAGCAGCAGGCGGAGTATTCCCAGCAGCAGATGCCTCAGCAGGGGCAGTACCCGCAGCAGCAGATGCCCCAGCAGGGCTTCCCCCAGCAGGAGTTCCAGCAGCAGGGGTACGGACAGCAGGGCTTTCCGGGCGGGCAGGATCAGTACTCGCAGCAGGGGCAGTACCCCCAGCAGGGGCAGTATCCGCAGCAGCAGATGCCTCAGCAGGGACAGCAGCAGTATCCCCAGCAGCAGATGGCGCAGCAGGGGCAGTACCCGCAGCAGCAGATGCCCCAGCAGGGCTACCCGCAGCAGATGCAGCAGCCGCAGATGCAGCAGGTGGCGCCGCAGCCCGTACCGCAGCAGGCCGAGCCGGTGTCCGGGCCCGGTCCGGACGGCATCGACTGGGAGGCCGAGGCCGCCGCGCTGGAATCCGGCGCCGACCCGGCGGTGGCGGGGCACGAGCCCGCCGAGGAGGAGTGGGACGGCCACACGGACGGCCTTCATGAGGACGGCCACCGCGAGGACGGCGGGTACCTCGACGCGGACGGCGAGCACGAGCAGGCCGGCTTCCTCGGCGAGGAGGACTCCTCCCGCGAGGCGCAGAAGAAGCGCAAGGAGAAGGGCAAGAAGTCGGGCCGCCGCAACGGCGGCGCCTGCCTGCTGGTCGCGCTGGTGCTGCTCGGCGCCATGGGCGGGGCCGGCTGGTGGGGCTACGGCTTCTACCAGGACCACTTCGGCCCGCCGCCGGACTTCACCGGCGACGGCACCGGCACGGTCCAGGTCGAGGTGAAGCCGGGCGCGGTCGGTGCGCAGGTCGGCCTCGCACTGAAGAACGCCGGTGTGGTCAAGAGCGTCGAGGCGTTCAGCAAGGCCTGTGACGCCGAGCCCAAGTGCAAGACCGTCCAGCCGGGCTTCTACTCGCTGAAGAAGGAGATGCCGGCCGCCGCCGCGCTGACCGCGCTCCTCAGCGGGGCCGGCGGCGACGGGATGGTCATCCCGGAGGGCAAGACCTCCTCCGAGATCTACGCCATGATCGACACGAAGCTGAAGCTGCCGCAGGGCACCACGGCGGGCGCCGCCAAGGCGCAGGCCGGCACCCTCGGCCTGCCCGCGTACGCGAACGGCAACATCGAGGGCTTCCTCTGGCCGACCCGCTACAACATCGCGGACGGCATGAAGCCCGAGGAACTGCTCAAGCAGATGGTCAAGAACGCCACCGACAAGTACGCGAGCCTGGACGCCGACGCCCCCAAGGCCGGCCTCAAGACCGCGTACGAGGTGGTCATCGAGGCGAGCATCCTGCAGCGCGAGGGCAACAACCCGGGGGACTTCGCGAAGATGGCCAAGACCATCCAGAACCGGCTGGCCAACGACACCGAGACGCACCACACCCTCGGCATGGACACCACGCTGCAGTACTCGCTCGGCCGCAAGGACCTCACCAAGAGGGACATCAACGACGGCTCCAACAAGTACAACACCTACATCAATCCGGGCCTGCCGCCGACGCCGATCTCCAACCCCGGTGACGACGCCATCAAGGCGGTGCTGAACCCGGCGGACGGCAAGTGGCTGTACTTCATCGCGATGTCCCCGACCCAGACGCTCTTCGCCGAGACGGGCGCCGAGCACCGGGCCAACGTCAAGGCGTACTGCGAGGCGGCCGGCCAGAAGCTCGACCAGGAAGGCGTCCACTGCACCACCAAGTAGCCCCTGCCGGACGGTACTTCACGGAGAAGAAGCGTTGACCAGCAAGCACCGGGCCGCCGTACTGGGCTCGCCGATCGCCCACTCGCTCTCGCCGGACCTGCACCGGGCCGCCTTCGCGGCGCTCGGGCTGGACGGCTGGCGCTACGACCGGTTCGAGGTCGACGAGGCGGGCCTGCCCGGCTTCGTCGCGGGGCTGGACGAGGCCGAGTGGGCCGGGCTGTCGCTGACCATGCCGCTGAAGCGGGCGATCATCCCGCTGCTCGACGAGGTGAGTGCGACGGCGCGCTCGGTGGACGCGGTGAACACGGTGGTGTTCACCGCCGACGGGCGGCGCACCGGGGACAACACCGACATCCCCGGGCTGGTGAACGCGCTGCGCGAGCGCGGCATCACCGAGGTGCCGGGCGCGGCCGTGCTGGGCGCCGGGGCCACGGCGTCCTCGGCGCTGGCGGCGCTCGCCCAGATCTGTACCGGCGAGGTGACGGTCTACGTGCGCAGCGCCGAGCGGGCCCGGGAGATGGCCGAGCTCGGCGAGCGGCTGGGCGTCGTCGTGCGGACCGCCGGCTGGGAGCGCGGTGCCGAGGCGCTGGCGCAGCCGCTGACCGTCTCCACCACGCCGGTCGGGGCCACGGACGGGTTCGCGGGCGCGCTGCCGGCCGCGCCCGGGGCGCTGTTCGACGTGCTGTACCACCCCTGGCCGACGGCGCTGGCCGCCGCCTGCGCCGAGCGCGGCGCGACCGTGCTGGGTGGGCTGGACCTGCTCGTGCACCAGGCGGTGCTGCAGAGCGAGGCGTTCACCGGGCGGACGCCGGGGCCGCTGGCCGCCATGCGCGAGGCGGGGGAGAAGGCGCTCGCCGGGCGCTGAGCCTCACAGGTCGTGTCCGTCCCGCCGAATGGCCGGTTGCTGTCCGTCACGCGGACCGCGCTCCCGGGTGCCGCCTGGTCGTGAAAGGATTCGGACAGAAGGCACGCCCGGGCTGGCCGCGGTGGAGCCGTGGGCCGGTCCGCTGATGAAGGAGCTCCGTTGGGTACGTTGCGCTGGCTGACGGCGGGGGAGTCGCACGGCCCCGCACTCGTCGCGACGCTGGAGGGCCTGCCCGCCGGTGTACCGGTCACCACCGCCGTGGTGGCCGACGCGCTGGCGCGCCGTCGGCTCGGTTACGGCCGCGGGGCGCGGATGAAGTTCGAGCAGGACGAGGTGACCTTCCTCGGCGGCGTCCGGCACGGGCTGACGATGGGCAGCCCGGTGGCGGTCATGGTCGGCAACACCGAGTGGCCGAAGTGGGAGCAGGTCATGTCGGCCGACCCGGTCGACCCCGAGGTGCTGGCGGGCCTGGCCCGCAACGAGGCGCTCACCCGGCCCCGTCCCGGCCACGCCGACCTGGCTGGCATGCAGAAGTACTCGATCGACGAGGCGCGGCCGATCCTGGAGCGCGCCAGCGCCCGGGAGACGGCCGCCCGGGTCGCGCTGGGTGCCGTCGCCCGTGCGTACCTGAAGGAGACCTGCGGGATCGAGATCGTCAGCCACGTGGTCGAGCTGGCCTCGGCGAAGGCGCCGGCCGGCGTGCTGCCGCTGCCCTCGGACGAGGCACGGCTGGACGCGGACCCGGTGCGCTGCCTGGACGCGGACGCGTCGAAGGCGATGGTCGCGGAGATCGACCAGGCCCACAAGGACGGTGACACGCTCGGCGGCGTGGTCGAGGTGCTCGCGTACGGTGTGCCGGTGGGCCTGGGCTCGCACGTGCACTGGGACCGCCGGCTGGACGCCCGGCTCGCCGCGGCGCTGATGGGCATCCAGGCGATCAAGGGCGTCGAGATCGGTGACGGCTTCGGGCTGGCCCGGGTGCCCGGTTCCAAGGCTCACGACGAGATCGTCCCGACCCCCGAGGGCGCGAAGCGCACTTCCGGCCGCTCCGGCGGCACCGAGGGCGGTCTGTCCACCGGTGAGCTGCTGCGGGTGCGCGCCGCGATGAAGCCGATCGCGACCGTGCCGAAGGCCCTGCAGACCCTGGACGTGCGCACCGGCGAGCCGGCCAAGGCCCACCACCAGCGCTCGGACGTCTGCGCCGTGCCGGCCGCGGGCATCGTGGCCGAGGCGATGGTCGCGCTGGTGCTGGCCGACGCGGTCAACGAGAAGTTCGGCGGCGACCACGTCTCCGAGACCCGCCGCAACGTGCAGAGCTACCTCGACCACCTGATCGTCCGATGAGCGAGCGAAGCGAGCTCATCATCAGGAGGCGCCCGTTGCGGTCATCGCACGCCGAGCGCAGCGAGGTGTGGGCATGACCTCACCGGTCATTGTGCTGGTCGGCCCGCCCGGGAGTGGCAAGTCCACTGTCGGGCGGGCCCTGGCCGAGCGCCTGGGCGTCGGCTTCCGGGACACCGACGCCGACATCGAGGCGCTGGCCGGCAAGCCCATCCCCGAGATCTTCATCGACGAGGGCGAGCCGCACTTCCGCGAGCTGGAGGTCCGCGCCGTGCGCGAGGCCGCCACGGGACACGACGGGGTGCTCGCGCTCGGCGGCGGCGCGGTGATGGCCGAGGCGACCCGCGCGCTGCTGCGCGAGCTGCCCGTCGTCTTCCTGGAGGTCCCGCTGGGCGACGCCGTCAAGCGGGTCGGCCTGGACGCCCCGCGCCCGCTGTTGGCCGTCAACCCGCGGGCCCGCTGGCGCGAGCTGATGGAGGCCCGCCGCCCCCTCTACCTGGAGGTGGCCACCGCCGTCGTCGACACCGCCGGCCGCACCCCCGAGCAGGTCGCGGACGCCGTACTGGAAGCACTGGAGCTGAAGACCCCCCATGAGTGACACCGTCAGGATTCACGTCGGCGGCAGCGCCGGCCACGACCCGTACGACGTGCTGATCGGGCACCAGCTGCTTGGCGAGCTGGCGCCGCTGATCGGCACCCCCCAAATGGGGACAAGAGGGGCGAAGCGGGTCGCGATCATCCACCCTGAGGCGCTCGCCGCCACCGCCGACGCCATCCGCGAGGACCTGCTCGGCGAGGGCTACGAGGCGATCGCGCTCCAGGTGCCCAACGCCGAGGACGCGAAGAGCGCCGAGGTCGCCGCGTACTGCTGGTCGGTGCTCGGGCAGACCGGCTTCACCCGCAGCGACGTCATCGTCGGCCTCGGCGGCGGCGCCACCACCGACCTGGCCGGCTTCGTCGCCGCGACCTGGCTGCGCGGGGTCCGCTGGGTCTCCATGCCCACCACCCTGCTCGGTATGGTCGACGCGGCCGTCGGCGGCAAGACCGGCATCAACATCGCCGAGGGCAAGAACATGGTCGGCGCCTTCCACCCGCCGGTGGGCGTGCTGGCCGACCTCGGCACCCTGGAGACCGTGCCCAAGCACGACTACGTCTCCGGCCTCGCCGAGGTCATCAAGTGCGGCTTCATCGCCGACCCGGCCATCCTCGACCTGATCGAGGCCGACCCGGAGGGCGCCAAGACCCCGGCCGGCCCGCACACCGTCGAGCTGATCCGGCGCGCCATCCAGGTCAAGGCCGACGTCGTCTCCGGGGACCTCAAGGAAGCCGGGCAGCGCGAGATCCTCAACTACGGCCACACCCTCGGCCACGCCATCGAGCGCAACGAGCGCTACAAGTGGCGGCACGGCGCCGCGATCTCCATCGGCATGGTCTACGCCGCCGAACTCGGCCGCCTCGCAGGGCGGTTGGACGACGAGACGGCCGACCGGCACCGCACCGTGCTGGCCTCCGTCGGCCTGCCGCTGACCTACCGGGCGGACGCCTGGCCGAAGTTGCTGGACGCCATGAAGATCGACAAGAAGTCGCGCGGCGACCTGATCCGCTTCATCGTCCTGGACGGCCTCGGCAAGACCTCCGTCCTGGAGGGCCCCGACCCGACCCTGCTGGTCGCCGCCTACGCGGAGGTCTCGGCGTGACCAGGGTGATGGTGCTCAACGGTCCCAACCTCGGCCGGCTCGGCAGCCGCGAGCCGGACGTCTACGGCGCCACCTCGTACGCCGGGCTGGTCGAGCGCTGCACCGCGCTCGGCAAGGAGTTCGGCTTCGAGGTCGAGGTCCACGAGACCAACTCCGAGCAGCAGATGGTGGAATGGCTGCACGAGGCGGCCGACGGGAAGGTGCCCGTGGTGATCAACCCGGGCGCGTTCACGCACTACTCGTACGCCATGCGGGACGCCGCCGCGCAGCGCACCGCGCCGCTCATCGAGGTGCACATCTCCAACCCGTACGCCCGCGAGACCTTCCGGCACACCTCGGTCATCGCCGCCGTCGCCTCCGGCACCATCGCCGGGTTCGGGCTCGGCTCGTACGAACTCGCCCTGCGCGCCCTGGCCGAGCAGCTCACCACGCGCTGACCCCTGGTCAGCGGCCCGGTGGCGGACTGTGCCCGCCGCCGGGCCGACGTGTAGTGTCCCCGCTGGAAGATGTCGGGAGGTGACCGTGACGCAGTACGCCGGGGGTGGACAGGTGCCCCCACGTCCCGTCGCTCCGCCGGTCCGGCCGTCCGGCGGGGGTGCCACGTCCGGCGGGAGTGCCACGGCCGCGACGCCCCCGGGGCCGCCGCCGTTCGGCGGGCGGGTGCCGCCGCCCGTGCCGCCCGCCCCGGTTCCGGCCGCGCCCGCTGCTCCTGCTGTGCCCTCGGCTGCGGCTCCCTCGGCTCCTGCCGCTCCTGCCGCTCCTTCGGCACCGATGCCTGCCGGGGCCACGGGGCACTTCGTGCTGCCCTCCGGCATGCCCGTCCAGCTCCCCGCCCACCCGCCGCAGCGGCACGCCCCCGCCGGGCCCATCGCCGTCCTGCTGATCGGCCCGGCCGGCGCCGGCAAGACCACCGTCGCCCGCTACTGGGCCGAGCGGCGGCGCACCCCGACCGCGCACATCAGCCTGGACGACGTCCGCGAATGGGTGCAGTCCGGCTTCGCCAACCCGCAGTCCGGCTGGAACAACGCCTCCGAGGCCCAGTACCGGCTGGCCCGCCGCACCTGCGGCTTCGCCTGCCGCAACTACCTCGCCAACGGCATCTCCTGCATCATCGACGACGCTGTCTTCCCCGACCGCCCGGCCATCGGCCTCGGCGGCTGGAAGCGGCACATCGGCCCCGGCATGCTCCCCGTCGTGCTGCTGCCCAGCCTCGACTCGGTGCTCGTCCGCAACGCCCGGCGCAGTGGCAACCGGCGGCTCAGCGACGAGGAGGTCGCTCGCATCCACGGCCGGATGGCCGGCTGGTACAACTCCGGGCTGCCGATCATCGACAACTCGCAGCTGGACGTCGCCGCCACCGCCGCCGAGCTGGACCGGGTGATCCTCGCCCGGCTGATGGGGATGCCGGTCCGCTGACCTGCCCCCTCAGATCCGCGGGGGCCGTGGGGTTGTCGGGGCCGGCTGCGATGATGGACCGGTCTCAATGATTCGTTGTGGGGAGCCGCGTCCGTGCCGGAAGGCCACATCATCCACCGCCTCGCCGCCGAGAACGCCAACGCCTTCGGCGGCCGCCCGGTCCGCGTCTCCAGCCCGCAGGGCCGGTTCGCCGACGACGCCAGGCTGATCGACGGGCAGGTGCTCACCGAGGCGGAGGCCACCGGCAAGCACCTCTTCCTCGGCTTCGAGGAGGGCGCCTGGGTCCACATCCACCTCGGCCTCTACGGCGGCTTCACCTTCGGCACCGGGCCCGCCCCCGAGCCGGTCGGCCTGATCCGGCTGCGCCTGGAGAACGACGACGCCCACGCCGACCTGCGTGGCCCCAACACCTGCGCGCTGATCACCACCGCGGAGAAGGCCGCCGTCGCCGCCCGGCTCGGCCCCGACCCGCTGCGCGCCGACGCCGACCCGGACGCCGCCTGGCGCCGGATATCGGCCAGCCGGACGACGATCGCGGCGCTGCTGATGGACCAGAAGGTGCTCGCCGGCGTCGGCAACGTCTACCGCGCCGAAGTGCTGTTCCGGCACGGCATCAACCCGCACCGGGCGGGCCGCGACCTCTCCCGGGGCGAATGGGACACGATCTGGGCCGACCTGGTCCTGCTGATGCGCGAGGGCGTGGGCGCCGGCCGGATCGACACCGTCCGCCCCGAACACACCCCCGAGGCGATGGGCCGCCCGCCCCGCGTCGACGACCACGGTGGCGAGGTCTACGTGTACCGCCGTGCCGCGATGCCCTGCCTGGTCTGCGGCGCGGACGTGCGTACGGAGTCGCACGCCGCGCGGAACCTGTTCTGGTGCCCGACCTGCCAGGCGGCCTGAGGCCCTGATCCGCCCTCCGGCCCGGCGCGCAGCCCGTAGGCTGGGGCGGACCGGCCGGAGGGAGCAGGCGGATGGAGCGGCGGGAGGCGGCCAACGCCGTGTCAGGAACGGTGAGTGGCCATGTGGTGCAGGCCCAGAGCATCGGGGCGGTGCACTTCCACCCCGAGCCGCCGCCCACGCCCCATCAGATCCGCAGGCCCCGCCGCACCTTCGTCAACCGGGAGGGCGAGCTCGCCGCCCTGGTCGCGGCGCTGGGCCGGCTCGACGACGGTGAGCCGGCCATCGTCGCCTTCACCGGTCTCGGCGGTGTCGGGAAGACCGAGTTGATCTCCCAGTTCGTCGCACGGCACCGCGCACACTTCCCGCACGGAGACCTCTACGCCGACCTCGCGGCCTTCCGCCATCTCGGCGGGGTCGATCTCAGCGAGATCCTGGCGGGTTTCCTGCGTGCTTTCAAGGCTGAGGTGCCGGTCATGCTGGCGGAGCGGGCCGCTCGGTTCCGGACGGTCACGACGGGCAAGCGGGTGCTGGTGTTCCTGGACAACGTCGAGCACGCCAGCGAGGTCCGCACGCTGCTGCCGTCCGACGGGCTGGTGGTCGTGGCCGGGCGCCGGCGGCTGCCAGGCCTGGTGCTGGACGGCGCCGAGGTGCGGAGGCTGGACCCGCTGAGCACCTCGGCGGGCACGGAACTGGTGCGCCGCTGGCTCGGGCCGGACCGGGGCACCGATCGGGAGCTGTGCGAGCTGGTCGAGCTCTGTGACGGGCTGCCGCTCGCGCTGAACGCGGTGGGCTTCCAGCTGGTCGGCCACGGAGAGCTGGAGGTCGACCAGATCGTGGCCGAACTCTCCGACGCGGACCGCAGGTTGGCCTCGCTCAGCAACGAGGAGGGCGCGATCGGCCAGATGCTCGACCAGGTGTACGGCCGGCTGTCCCCGGAGGCCCGGGCGCTGTACCACCTGGTCGGTACGAACCCCGGGCCGTTCGTGTCGGCCGAACTGGCCGAGGCGAGCGGCGTCGAACGGGTGCGGGACGGGCTGACCGAACTGCGCGCCGCCCACCTGCTGGACGAGGTGGAGGACACCGCGCCGGGTCAGCGTTTCCGCGCTCACGATCTCGTGCGCCTGCACGCACGCGGACGGGCCCGCGAACTCCCCGAGCGGATCGGGCTACTGGCGCGCATCGTCGCGTACTACCGCGGCGAGGCCGCGCTGGCGGACTCGTTGGTGCTCGGGAAGCGGTTCCGGCTCCAGGAGCCCGTCGAGGCGGCGTGGCCGGGCTTCGCCACCAAGCCGGAGGCGCTGGAGTGGCTCCGGGCCGAGCGGGCCAACCTGCGTGAGACGGTGCGCGCGGCGGCCGAACAGGGGTGGCACGGCGAGGTGTGGCGGCTGTGCGAATCCCTCTGGGCGCTCTACCACAGCGGCAAGCACTACGGGGACTGGGTCGAGACGCACCGGCTCGGGGTCGAGTCGGCGCAGTGGGACGGCCGGCCCGGCGCGGTGATTCGGATGCGCAACCAACTGGCCCGGGCCTACTACGAGCTGAAGGACTTCCCGCGCGCCACCGAGCAGTTGGCGTTGGCGTCGGAGCAGTTGCCGCTCGTGGCGGAGCCGCGGCTGAGCGGTGTGCTGTACGAGACCAACGGCCTGGTCCGCCTGGCCGAGGGCCGTCCGGACGAGGCGGTGGAGCTGTTCCGGCTGGCGCTGGAGGACAACCGGTCCGACCCGCACGGGGTTGTGGTCCAGAGCTACAACCTCGCCCAGGCCCTGACGGCGGCCGGCCGGGTGGCGGAGGCCCTGACCGTCCTGGACGAGGCGACGGCGCTGGCCGAGGAGACCGAGGACGACCCGATGCTCATGCGGCTGCCGCTGGTGCGGGCCCGGGCCCACCGGGCACTGGGGGATCTCGACCTGGCCGTCCGGCACGCGGACGAGAGCGCCCGGCGTGCGCGCGACCTGGGGCAGCGGGCCAAGGAGGCGGAGGCGTTCACGCTGCTCGCGGCCCTGGCGGAGGAGCTCGGCGACGCCGAGTTGGCCGAGCGCGCTCGGGTCCGGCTCGGCGAACTGAAGGAAGCGAACTGAGGGACTAGCCGGGCGGCGGCGTGAAGGCCACCCGGGTGCGGTGCTCGCCGGTGCGGATGGTCAGGCCGTGCTCGGGCAGGTTGCCCGGGTCGCCGCCCTCGGCCAGCCAGAGCGCGACGGCGCCGCCGAGCAGGAGCGGGTCGAGGCCGGGCTGGACACCGCCGTACGGGCGTTCGGCGTGCGCCTCCAGGAGTTCGCCGGTGCGGAGCCGGAGCAGGCCGCGGTCGTGGCCGAGGGCGGCCACGGCGACGAGGAGGCCGGGCAGTTCGGCGGCTGCCTCGGCGAGCCAGTGCTCGGCGGGTCGTTCGGCGTGGATCTCGGTCCTGGCCAGGACCTCGGCGACGGACCGGAGTTCCACCGTCGGCACGGTGGCGCTGAGCACGAAGACGCCTCGGGCGTGGCCGTCCGGATCGATCGGGAACCGGCGGACCGAGACTTCGGCGCCGTCGGACTCGCCCTCGACGTCGTAGGCGGCCGGCGGCTCGACGGCGAGCGGGACCGGCGCCGGGTAGGGCGGCAGCGGCTCGGGTGCGACCAGGTTCTCGATCTTCTTCGACAGGAAGTCGAACAGGACGGGGGCCAGCTCGGGGACGGCCCGGTGGCGTTGCCCGAGCGAGCGGTCGGTGATCGGCCGCAGGAGTTCCGGGTCGTACTTGGCGATGGCCGTTTCGAGTTGGGCGAGCAGGTCGCCGTCCGGGTCGAGTGCGGGTGCGGCCTGGCCGAAGGCGTAGGTGGGGGAGTGCGGGTCGAGTTCGGCGGCGCCGGTGGCGACCAGCAGGGTGGGGTGGTCCAGCGCGGAGCCGTAGAAGGAGACCGAGCCGTGGTCGCCGATCAGCACGTCGGCGGCGACCAGGGCGGCCTGCCAGCCCTGGTGCGGCGGGATGAGCCGCAGGCCGGAGCGCCGGGCGGTGGCGAGCAGCGTCTCGGGGTCGTGCTTGGCCCAGATGTTGGGGTGCAGGATCACGGCCACGGTGTACTCGTCGGCCGGGAGCTGTTCGATCAGCCGGTGCGGCAGGTCGAGGCTGCGGGCGGCTAACGAGTGCTTGCTCCAGGTGGAGTTGACGACGACGAGGCGGCGCCCGTCGATCGCCCCGAGGGCGGCGCGGTAGTCGTCCCGGCGGCCGAGGCTGGCGAGCATCCGGGTGAAGCCGAGGTCGCCCACGTCGCGTGCGCGCGGCAGTGCCTCGGGGCACCAGGCCCTCAGCCGGCCGAACTGCTCCTCGTGGGAGAGCCCGATGACCGCGGGGAACACCCGCCCCCGGTGCGTGAGTTCGTTCCGGGACAGGCCGGCGGCACTCACCTCGTCCCCCGTGGACTCGGTCACCAGGCGGTTGTATCCGGCGCCGTGCGGCAGGACGACGAGCGGGGCGTGCAGCCGGTGCATCGAGGCGTGGACGGCGCAGGCGACCGCGAGGTCGAACTCGTACCGGACGGCCTCCTCCCAGGGGAGGACCGTGATGCCGGGCTGCTGGTCGTCCAGGTACGTGTCGAGCCCCGCGGTGAACTCCGAGCCCGGGTTGACGGTGATGTAGCACTTGATGCCGGCCTGCGGGCGCACCAGCAGGGTGAGGACGTCCAGGACCCGGGTGGCCGAGGTGAGCGTCCGGGTGACCGCGAGGACCCGCGCCTTGACAGGCCAGGTCTCCCAGCGCTCTTCGTCGGGCCAGGACCGGGGCCGGCGCCGCAGGCGGTTCAGCACCCCATGATCGTACTCACCCCGCCCCGCCCCGGCGCACCCTTCGCGAGGGCCGGTCAGCCCGAGGGTCGGTCAGCCCGAGGGTCGGTCAGCCGGCCGCCGCGGTGGGCTCGTGGTGTTCGGCGGCGGCGCACTCGTCGAGGAGGGGGCGCATGCTGTCGTCGACGAGCCGGTAGCGCACGACGCGTCCGTCCTTGTCGCCAGTGACCACGCCGGCCGTGCGGAGCAGCCGCAGGGCCTGGGAGACGGCGGGGTCGCGCATGCCGGTGGCAACGGCGAGGTCGGTGACGGCGAGTGGGCCGGCCCGGTGGAGGGCTAGCAGGAGGGCGAGCCGTCCGGGGTCGGCGAGCAGGGAGAACCGCTCGGACCAGGTGCGGACGTGCGTGGCGTCGCCGATCGCGGCGATGGCCTCGCAGACCCGGTGTCCGTCGATGGTGCGGTGGCCCGCGCGGTCGGCCGGTACGAGATGCATGCGCACATTCTTGCAGCCCCCGGGCTGTGATCCTGGACACCTGCGCAGGTGCGCAGCCTTGCAACGGTGGGGCCGGACCCCTACCGTGTTCCCCGCCGTGGTGCTCGGGAAGACCGGTGACGGACCCTCAGGGGTCCCAGTCCGGAGCGGCCCTCGCCACTGTTATCGGGGGAGTCGTCCGTACCCACGACGCCACTGGGCGCCTTTGCGCGCCTGGGAAGGCGGGTGCGGAAGCCCCGTAAGCCAGGAGACCGGCCACGGCATCTCACGACGTCATTCCACGAGGTGCTGGAGCGTGATCCGAAGATGACCCTGCCCGAAACCGCCGCCCCCGAGGCGGCCCCCTCCGTCCTGCCCACCTTCCGGTGGAGACGCGAGGACACCATCCGTACGGCCGGGCTGATGGGGGTGATCCTGGCCATGCACGTGGTGGCGTTCGGGACGCTCATCTTCCTGGTCGCGCCCCACAACTACGCGGTCGGCACCGAGGTCTTCGGGGTCGGCCTGGGGATCACCGCGTACACGCTCGGCATGCGGCACGCCTTCGACGCGGACCACATCGCGGTGATCGACAACACCACCCGCAAGCTGATGGCGGACGGCAAGCGGCCGGTCTCGGTGGGCTTCTGGTTCGCGCTCGGCCACTCGTCGATGGTGGTCATCATGGCCGCCCTGGTGGCGGGCGGCGCGCAGCTGGCGAACACGCTGATGGACGACCAGTCGACCACCCACCAGTGGCTGGGCGTGGTCGGCACGACGGCCTCCGGCGGGTTCCTCTACCTGATCGGCGCGCTCAACCTGGCGGCGCTGCTCGGCATCCTCAAGGTGTTCCGGGCGATGCGGGCCGGGCAGTACGACGAGGCGGAGCTGGAGGAGCACCTCAACTCGCGCGGCTTCATGGCCCGGGTGCTGAACCGGGCGACCCGCTCGATCACCCGGCCGGGGCAGATGTTCCCGGTGGGCATGGTGCTCGGCCTCGGCTTCGACACCGCGACCGAGGTGACGCTGATGGTGATGGCCGGCTCGGGTGCGGCGGCCGGACTGCCCTGGTACGCGATCGTCTGCCTGCCGCTGCTGTTCGCGGCGGGGATGAGCCTGTTCGACACGCTGGACGGGACGTTCATGAACTTCGCGTACCAGTGGGCCTTCGCCAACCCGGTGCGCAAGGTGTACTACAACCTGACGATCACTGGGCTGTCGATCGCGGTGGCGTTCGTCATCGGCACCATCGAGCTGGTCGGGGTGCTGCACGAGAAGCTGGACCTGACCGACCCGGTCACCGGCTGGATCGCGGACATCTCGCTGGACAACGTCGGCTACGCGATCGCCGGGCTGTTCGTCGTGGTCTGGGCCGCGGCGATCGCGTACTGGAAGCTGGCCGGGGTCGAGAAGCGCTGGGATCCGCAGGGGTCGTGACAGGCCTTGCGGCTCAGGACGCTGCCAGCAGCAGCGTCCCCGCGACGGCGAGCCCGGCGCCGAGCACCTGGACCGGGCGCAGCCGCTCCTTCAGCACCCCGCGCGCCATCAGCGCGGTGACCACGGGGTAGAGCGAGGCGAGCACGGCGGCCACCGCCGCCGAGCCGCCGTGCGAGGCCATCGCGTACGTGCCGTTGGCGGCGACGTCGGCCAGCGGGGACACCACGCCCATCGGGCCGAGCGCGAGCGCCCGGTAGAAGGCGAGGATCGCGAACGGGCCGATCACCCCGGCGGCGACGGCGTACCAGAGCGCGGGGGAGGCGTCGGCCCAGCCGCCGGTGGCCAGGACGGCGAGGAGGAGGACGGCGGCGGCCGCGGCCTGGGAGGCGACCACCACGGCGAGCGCTGGCAGGCGACGGGTGAGCGCATCCGGTGGGGACGGTGGAGATCCTCCGGATCGAGGAGGGTGAGCTGACCCTGGTGCACGGCGAGCGTGACCACCGGGTGCCGGCGGGGAACACCGTCTCGTTCGACGCCTCGTTTGCGCATGCCTACCGCAACGCGGGGGAGCGGACCGTGCTGATGACCATGGTGGTGTCCGTCCCGCCCCCGCGCTGATCCCTGCCTGTGACGAACGGCGCCTTCCCCGGTTGTGCGGGGGAGGCGCCGTTCGTCGTGGCGGCTCAGCTGTGCCGGTCGCCGTAGCGCTGGCGGAAGCGCTCGACCCGGCCGGCGGTGTCGAGCACACGGGACTGGCCGGTGTAGAAGGGGTGGCTCGCCGAGGAGATCTCGACGTCGATCACCGGGTAGGTGTTGCCGTCCTCCCACTCGATCGTGCGGTTGCTGGTGACCGTCGAGCGGGTCAGGAAGGCGAGGCCGCCGACCTTGTCGCGGAAGACGACCGGGCGGTAGGCGGGGTGGATGCCGGGCTTCATGGGGGCTCCTTGGCTCTACGTGCGTGTGGGGGTTCGGCGCTCTTCGGGTCAGCGCTCTTCGCGGAAGTCGACGTGCTGCCGCGCGACCGGGTCGTACTTGCGCAGCACCATCCGGTCCGGATCGTTCCGGCGGTTCTTGCGGGTCACGTACGCGTAGCCGGTGCCGGCGGTGGAGCGGAGCTTGATGACGGGGCGCAGTTCACTGCGGGCCATGGGTCCTCCCGGGGGTCGATGGTGCGGCGGTTCGGGGCCGGGCCGAAACCGTACACCGAAATGGAAGTCATTTTCATCTGGTGTAACGTGACCTCCGTCCTGCCCATTCCCGGACCGCTTGGGAGCCCCCATGTCCGCACACTGCCAGCTCACCGGCCGCCGGCCGGGCTTCGGCAACGCGATCTCGCACTCGCACCGCCGCACCCCCCGCCGCTTCGACCCCAACATCCAGCGCAAGCGCTACTGGCTGCCGAGCGAAGGGCGGTACGTCCGGCTCACGCTCAGCGCCAAGGGCATCCGCACCGTCGACACGATCGGCGTCGAGGCCGCCGTCGCCCGCATCCGCGCCCGGGGGGAGAAGGTCTGATGGCCAAGCAGAGCAAGATCGCCAAGAACGAGCAGCGGCGCGCCGTCGTCGCCCGGTACGCCGAGCGCCGCGCCGAACTCAAGCGGATCATCGCCCACCCCGGCACCGACCCCGCCGACCGCGCCGCCGCCCAGGCCGAACTCGCCCGCCAGCCGCGCGACGCCAGCGCCACCCGGGTCCGCAACCGGGACGCCGTCGACGGCCGCCCGCGCGGCTACCTGCGCGCCTTCGGCCTCTCCCGGGTCAACCTCCGCGCCCACGCGCACGCGGGCCACCTGCCCGGCGTCCGAAAGGCGAGCTGGTGAGCGGCGTGGACGGGACCAGGCTGCCGGTGGTGGTCGTCGCCGGGCTGCACGCCGACGAACGCCGCTGCGCGGTCAACGAGTTGACGGCGGCCGCGGTCGACGCCGTGGTCCTCCGCCACGACCTGCGCGACGCCTCGCTCGGCGTCGTCCACCGTGAGCTGCGGGACGCGGGCGGCGTGTTCGACCGGGCCGACGTCCCGCTGGCCAACGACTGCCCGTGCTGCGCCCTGCGCGAGGACCTGCTGCCGCGCCTGCTGCGGATCGCCGACGAAGGCCGGCACGGGCTCGCCGTCGTCGAACTCTGGGGCGGCAGCGACCCGCACCCCGCCGTCGAGGTCATCGCCGGGGGAGAGGTCGACGGCTGGCACCTCGACGACGCCGTCGAACTCGCGGGCGTCGTCACCGCCGTCGACCCCGACCGGCTCACCGGCGAACTCTCCGTCTCCGACGACCTCGTGGAACACGGCGAACACACCGCTGCCCAGGACTCCCGCACCCGCGCCGAGGCCCTCGCCCACCAGATCGAGTACGCCACCACCCTCGCAGTCCCGCACGCGACCGCGCACACGCCGGGGCTCGCGATGCTCCGCCAGCTCCACCCCACCGCCCGCGTCGTCCGGCTCGGCACCGGCGCGCTCACCCGGGCCGCGCTCGGCGGCTTCGACGTCGCCGCCGCCCGCGACCGGGTCAACCCGGCGCTCGCGCTGCTCCCGCAGGAACACGACGAGGGCGGCGTCACCACGATGGTCTGGGAACGGCGCCGGCCGCTGCACCCGGAGCGGCTGCACGAGGCGCTGGAACTGCTCGTCCCGGCCGCCCAGCGCAGCCGGGGGCGGTTCTGGCTCGCCAACCGGCCCGAGCTGATGCTCGCGTGGGACGCGGCCGGCGCGAACCTGGCCGTCGAGGAGTGCGGGCCGTGGCTGACCTCGCTGCCCGACGCGGCGTGGGACCTCTACCCGCCCGCCCGGCGGGCCGCCGCCGCCCTCGACTGGCACCCGACGCACGGCGACCGGGTGCAGCAGCTCAGCTTCACGGCCGAGGGGCTGGACGTGGACGGGATCACCCACCTCCTCGACTCCTGCCTGCTCACCGACGCCGAACTCGCCGCCGGCGAACCCGGCTGGAAGGCGCTGCCCGACGCCTTCCAGGACCTGCTCGACCCCGTCCCCTGACGTCCCCCGAGGAACCGCTACCGTGCGTAAACGACTCAACCCGCCCAAGCCCCGGCCCAACCCGCTGCTGGCGGCCGGCATCGAGTACATCGACTACAAGGACACCGACCTGCTGCGGAAGTTCATATCCGACCGCGGCAAGATCCGCAGCCGCCGCGTCACCCGCCTCACCGTCCAGCAGCAGAGGGCGATGGCCCGGGCGATCAAGAACGCCCGCGAGATGGCCCTGCTCCCGTACGCCTCCGGCCCGACCCGATAGGAGACCCCGATGGCCGTCCCCAAGCGCAAGACCTCCCGCAGCAACACCAGGCACCGCCGCGCCCAGTGGAAGGCGACGGCCCCGAAGCTCGTCCCGATCACGGTGAACGGCCGGGAGCTGCTCGTCCCGCAGAACCTGGTCCCGGCCTACCGTCGCGGGCTGATCGAGCCGGGGGAGGTGTAGAAGGGCGAGGTGTGGAAGGGGCCCGCCGTAGGGGCGCAGGCGCGCGGGTGGGGGCGTGACGGGAGCAGAGCGTGCCCTGTCGGGGGTGCTCGGCGGGCGGATCGGGGTGGGGGTTCGTAGGCTCGACGCATGGCTGATGCGTACGCGGGCCGGCGGGAGCGTCTGAGGGAGCACTGCAGTGCGGCCGGGGCCGATGCGGCGCTGATCACCCGGCCCGCGAACGTGCGGTACCTGACCGGCTGCGCGCCCTGCGGGGCGACGCTGCTGCTCACCCGGGACCGGGCGCTGCTGGCGCTGCCGGACGACCTGCCGCCGGACGACACCGGGGAGCACCTGATCGCCCCGGAGGTCGCCCAAGTGCCGGTGCCGACCGGGGCGGACACCGCGCTGGCCGCCGCGGCCACGGCCGCGCGGCTGCGGGTGTCGGCCCTGGCGGTGGAGGAGCACGACCTGACCGTGACCCGGCACCGGGCGGTGGCGAGCATGGCGGAGGGGGTCCGGCTGGCGGAGCTGGGGCAGGTGGTGGAGCGGCTGCGGGTGGTCAAGGACGAGCACGAGATCGCCGACCTCCGGATCGCCGCGGAGATCGCCGACCAGGCGCTCGGCGAGCTGCTGGAGTCGATCCTGGTCGGCCGGACCGAGCGGCACCTGGCCATGGAGCTGGAGCGCCGGATGATCGACCACGGCGCGGACCGGGCGGCCTTCCCGGTGTCGGTCGGCACCGGCAGCCACTCCGGCCAGCCCGCCCACCAGCCGACCGACCGCCGGGTGGAGGAGGGCGACTTCCTGACCGTGGTGCTCGGCGCGCAGTACCGCGGGTACGGGGTGTCCAGCGCCCGGACCTTCGTGATCGGGGCCGCGCCCGCGCCCTGGCAGGTGGAGCTGCACCGGCTGGTGTTCCGGGCGCAGCGGGCCGGCCGCGAGGCGCTCGGGCCGGGCGTGGAGCAGTGCGTACCCGACCGGGCCGCGCGGCAGATCCTGGAGGCGGCCGGGTACCCCGAGGCCTCCCCGCACCCGGTGGGCCACGGCATCGGGCTGGAGATCCGGGAGGCGCCGCGCCTCGGTCCCGCGGACATGGGTAAACTGGACAGCCGCGTACCGGTCACCGTCGGCCCGGGGGTCCACATCCCGGGCAAGGGCGGCGTCCGGATCGAGGACACGCTCGTCGTGCGCCCCCTCGAAGAGGGCGGGCCCGAGCTGCTCACCATCACCACCAAGGAGCTCCTCGCCCTGTGACCGCGGCCCTGCGACGGCCGTCGGCGGCAGGACGCAACCCCTTGGTTCCTTGACAGCTATATCCAGGAGTAAGTGCGCCCGTGGCTTCCACGAACGATCTCAAGAACGGCATGGTCCTCAAGCTGGAGGGCGGCAAGCTCTGGTCCGTCGTCGAGTTCCAGCACGTCAAGCCCGGCAAGGGCCCGGCCTTCGTGCGCACGAAGCTCAAGGAGGTCCTGACCGGCAAGGTCGTCGACAAGACCTTCAACGCCGGCACCAAGGTCGAGACCGCCAACGTCGACAAGCGTGGCATGCAGTTCTCGTACAAGGACGGCGAGAACTTCGTGTTCATGGACACGGACACCTTCGACCAGGTCGCGATCGAGCCGTCCGTCGTCGGCGACGCCGCCAAGTACCTGCTCGAGGGCTTCGACGCCCTGGTCGCCATGTACGAGGGCTCCCCGCTGTACATCGAGCTCCCGGCCTCCGTCGAGCTCGTGATCTCCCACACCGAGCCGGGCGTCCAGGGTGACCGCTCCACCGGTGGCTCCAAGCCGGCCACGCTGGAGACCGGCGCCGAGATCGCCGTGCCGCTGTTCATCGTCACCGGCGAGAAGATCAAGGTCGACACCCGCGATGGCAGCTACCTCGGCCGGGTGAAGTAAGTCCGTGTCGGCCGCACGCAGCAAGGCCCGTACCCGGGCCTTCCAGATCCTCTTCGAGGCCGACCACCGCGGGGTCGACCCGCAGCAGGTCCTCGCCGACTGGGTGGCCCGCGCCCGCGAGCCCAAGCCCGACGAGGGCACGCCGCAGGTCGGCGAGTACACCATGGAGCTGATCGAGGGGTACGTCCAGTACGCCGGGCGTATCGACGACCTGATCGAGCAGTACGCCGTGGGCTGGACGCTCGACCGGATGCCGATCGTGGACCGCAACGTCCTGCGGCTCGGCGCCTACGAGCTGATCTGGGAGGACGGCGTCCCGGACGCGGTCGTCCTGGACGAGGCCGTCGAGATCGCCAAGGAGTTCTCCACGGACGACTCCCCGGCCTTCGTCAACGGTCTGCTCGCCCGCTTCCTGGAGCTGAAGCCGAGCATCCGCCGGTAACGGCACGCGGAGCCCCGTGAACGGCCGCCGGACCCGATAATCGGGTCCGGCGGCCGTCGCGCGTTTCACCCGGGTGGCGTATGTTGGGACCCTACTCGTCAGTAACTTGGCGGCGGGTATCCCCAGGTATTCCCCCACGCACATCCGCAGTGAAGGGCAGGCCACCCCCATGACCACCGCGATCCGCAGCGAGTTCGACCAGGGCATCGCGCTGACCGGACACCCCGACGAGCCCGGCCGCTACGACGGCGAACTCGGCGAGGGCTGGCAGATCGGCGGCGGCGTCAACGGCGGGCTGCTGCTCGCCGTCGCCGGACACGCACTGTCGCTGGAGCACGGCGACCACCCGGATCCGATCTCGATCAGCGGTTACTACCTGTCCGCCTCGGCGCCCGGCCCGGCCACCGTCCGCACCGAGGTGCTGCGCACCGGCCGCGGCCTGTCCACCGGCACCGCCTCGCTCAGCCAGGACGGCGTCGAGCGGCTGCGCGTGGTCGCCAGCCACGGCGACCTGGCCGCCGCCGAGGGCGAGGTGCGCACCAGCGCGCAGCCGCCGCAGCTGCCGCCGCCGGACCAGTGCATCGGCGTCGAGCACGCCCCCAAGGCGCTGATCGACCAGGCCGCCCTGCTGGAGCGCTTCGACCTGCGGCTCGACCCGGCCACCGTCGGCTGGGCGCTCGGGCAGCCGTCCGGCAGCGGACGGATCCAGGGGTGGTTCCGGCTCGCCGACGGCCGCGAGCCCGACCCGCTGCTGCTCCTGCTGGTCGCCGACGCGCTGCCGCCGGTCACCTTCGACCTGGGGATGCCCGGCTGGGCGCCTACCGTCGAGCTGACCGTCCACCTGCGGGCCAGGCCGGTGCCCGGCTGGCTGCGGGTCACCCACGCCACCCGGAACCTGGCGGGCGGGTACTTCGAGGAGGACGCCGAGGTCTGGGACGAGGCCGGCCGCCTGGTCGCGCAGTCCCGCCAGCTGGCCCGGGTGCCGCGGCAGGCGTGAAATTCGGCCTATTACCGTTGGTTACATTCCTGTGACACGCCGTACGTGTGCGGCGCGCGGGGCTGGGGAGGACAACGGTCAGCGGCAAGCCCGCCGCTGACCGTCACCCCGTTTCGACGGTGCCCGCCGACGCCAGGAGCGAACACGTGAGCGAGCGAAGCGAGCGAGCCATCGGTAGGTGCGCGTGGGCGAATGCCCTCGCCGAGCGGAGCGAGGCGGGCGCATGAGCCGCAACAGCCGTCCTCGCCGCATCTCCGACTGCACCGCCGGCGGCTTCCGGCCGAACGCGCGGGCGCCGCACCAGCGGCACCGGGCCGAGGGCGCCGACCAGGCCTTCGTCATCGGGGTGCTGACCAGCGCCGCGGACTTCGAACGGGCCCGCGCCTGGCGGGTGACCGACGCCCCCGACTACGAGCGCTACCTGGCCGACACCGCCGAGCTGCTCGCCGAGGCGCAGCGCCGCTTCGACACCGTGCGGGCGCGGATGTTCCACCCGCAGGACTTCGCCGAGTTCTGCGTCCTGCACGGGCTGGACCCGGCCGAGTCGGCCGCCCGCGACCGCTACCTGATCAACCCGCCGCTGCAGACCCAGCTGCTCGCCTACCAGGGCGAGGAACTGGCCGGCGACTTCGTGCCG
Organism: Kitasatospora aureofaciens; assembly: GCF_019192735.1. Classification (GTDB taxonomy): domain Bacteria; phylum Actinomycetota; class Actinomycetes; order Streptomycetales; family Streptomycetaceae; genus Kitasatospora; species Kitasatospora aureofaciens_A. Next base: position 59,626 of record NZ_JAHTKP010000011.1, on the reverse strand, counting down.
CGCCTGGTCCGCGCCCGGGAGAACGGGCTGACGCTCTGCCACGCCGACCTGCTGCTCGACGGCGGGCTGTACGAGGGCGCGGGCGGCGGCGCGGGCGAGGCGGACGAGGAGCACGGCCGCTGGGTGCGCGCCGCCCACCAGCGCGGCACCGAGGTGTTCCGCCAGATGCTGGTCGGCGCGGGCGCCGGGGTGTACGAGCTGCGCCTGCGGCTGGACGCGCCGGGCGGGCGGCTGAGCGCGGCGGCGCGGATCCTCCAGTGGGAGGACGGCGTGGTGCGGATCAACGACGAGGACCTGGAGCTGGTCTGCGCGGTGCTCTGCGCCGGCCTGGCCCTGGAACTGCCGGGGGTGGCGGTGCTGCACGGCTCGCAGGGGTCGGCGGCGGCCTGCGGGGAGTACCGGCCGGCCGCGTGGGCCTGGTCGAGCGGCGGGCCGGACTGGGCGCCGGCGGCCCGGCCGGTGCGGCTGGACGGTGTGGCGGCGCAGCCGGGCTACAGTCTGGGGACGGTCTGCTGACCGGTCCGGTGACTCAGGGACGTGTGACGGCAGGGATGCGCCACGGCGCGACCCCCGGGGTCCGGGGTGCCGCGCCGTGACGTTTCTGCGTGTACCTGCTTGTTTCCGCTGGCCGGAGCCGGTGCGGCGAGCGTCAGCTCGCCTCCTCCTCGCGCACCGCGCGGCGCGCGTCGGGGTTCAGGACACCCCAGGAGATCAGCTGCTCGGTCAGGATCGACGGCGACTGGTCGTAGATGACGGCGAGCGTGCGCAGATCGTCCTGGCGGATCGAGAGCACCTTGCCGTTGTAGTCGCCGCGCTGGCTCTGGATGGTCGCCGCGTAGCGCTGCAGCGGGCCGGCCTTTTCGGACGGGACCTGGGTCAGTCTCTCCAGGTCGAGCACCAGGCGCGGCGGCGGCTCGGCCGCGCCGCCGGGGGTTCCGCCGGGCAGCAGCTCCTGCACCGGGACGCCGTAGAACTCCGCCAGTTCGGCCAGCCGCTGCACGGTGACCGCACGGTCGCCGCGCTCGTACGAGCCGACGACGACTGCCTTCCAGCGCCCCTGGGACTTCTCCTCGACACCGTGCAGGGAGAGACCCTGCTGAGTGCGGATCGCTCGGAGCTTGCCTCCGAGTTGCTTCGCGTAGTCGCTGGACATTGATCTCCCCGGACGAGATTGCTTCGCGTTCAGTGGTGGGTCACGGGCGAATGCCGACGCCGTTACCGGTGGGTTCGACGTCCGTCTCGTAACTCACTGTGAGGTTACGTAGAGTAAGGTAGTTGCGTCAAGCCGAATGGGGCAGTCGTGCGAATGGCCCGCATCGGTGACGCGTCCGGGGCGTTAACCCGGTGAAGCGGAATGGTGGAGGTCCGTTTGCCGGTCGGCGCGCTGATAGGATGACCTGAAGCCCGCGCCCGGTCCGGCGGGGCTTCTCCCAGACATCCTTTAAGGCCCGTCCCGTGAGGCGGGGAAGGAGGTCCGCTTCGGCATGACCACACACCAGGATCCGTCACCCCGCGCACCGCACCAGGTGCTGGACGGCACGGACATCGCCCGGGTCGTCACCCGGATAGCGCACGAGATCGTCGAGCGCGCCAAGGGCGCCGAGGACGTCGTGCTGCTCGGCATCCACACCCGCGGCGTGCACCTCGCCCGCCGCCTGCACGGCCGGCTGGCCCAGATCACCGGCCGCGACATCCCGCTCGGCACCCTGGACATCACGATGTACCGGGACGACCTGCGGCTCAAGCCCGCCCGCGCCCTGGAGCACACCGAGATCCCGGCCGGCGGCATCGACGGCAAGCTCGTGATCCTCGTCGACGACGTGCTCTTCTCCGGCCGCACCATCCGCGCCGCGCTGGACGCGCTCAGCGACATCGGCCGCCCGCGCGCCGTCCAGCTCGCCGTCCTGGTCGACCGCGGCCACCGCGAGTTGCCGATCCGCGCCGACTACGTGGGCAAGAACCTCCCCACCTCGCTGCGCGAGGCCGTACAGGTCCGCCTCGCCGACACCGACGGCGTGGACGCCGTCCTGGTCGGTGACCGCGACTACACCGCCCGCAGCTCGCAGGCGCTGGCCCCCCAGCCGTCCGAACCGCACCTCCCGGAGTAACCCGCGTGAAGCGCCACCTCGTCTCCGCCGCCGATCTCACCCGCGACGACGCGCTGCTGATCCTGGACACCGCCGAGGAGCTTGCCCAGCTCTCCGGACGGGCCGTGAAGAAGCTGCCCACGCTGCGCGGCCGGACCGTCGTCAACCTCTTCTTCGAGGACTCGACCCGCACCAAGACCTCCTTCGAGGTCGCCGAGAAGCGGCTCTCCGCCGACGTCATCAACTTCTCCGCCAAGGGCTCCTCCGTCTCCAAGGGCGAGAGCCTCAAGGACACCGCGCTGACCCTGCAGGCCATGGGCGCCGACGCGGTCGTCATCCGGCACCACGCCTCCGGCGCTCCGGCCCGGCTGGCCCAGTCCGACTGGCTGCACGGCAGCGTCATCAACGCCGGTGACGGCACCCACGAGCACCCCACCCAGGCGCTGCTCGACGCCTTCACCATGCGGCGCCACCTCAACCCCGGAGCGTCGGGCAATGCCCTTCGGCAAGGGCTGGACGGGCGCCGGGTGACGATCGTCGGCGACGTCCTGCACAGCCGGGTCGCCCGCTCCAACGTCCACCTGCTGACCACCCTCGGTGCCCAGGTCACCTTCGTCGCCCCGCCGACGCTGCTGCCGATCGGCATCGAGAACTGGCCCTGCGAGATCAGCTACGACCTGGAGAGCGTGCTCCCCAAGTCGGACGCCGTGATGATGCTGCGGGTCCAGCGCGAGCGGATGAACGCCGCGTTCTTCCCGACCGAGCGCGAGTACAGCCGCCGCTACGGCCTGGACGGCACCCGGATGGCCCAGCTGCCCGAGCACGCCATCGTCATGCACCCCGGCCCGATGGTCCGCGGCATGGAGATCACCGCCGAGGTCGCCGACTCGCCGCGCTGCACCGTGGTCGAGCAGGTCGCCAACGGCGTCTCGATCCGGATGGCCGTCCTGTACCTGCTGCTCGGCGGCGCCGTCTTCGCCGACGGCCCCGCCGACACCCCCCGCACCGATTCCGTGGAGACCGCTCAGTGACCACCTACCTGATCCGCAACGCCCAGATCACCGGCGGCGCCCCGCAGGACCTCCACCTCGCCGACGGTGTGATCAAGGCGATCGGCACCGACCTGGCGGTCGAGGCGGACATCGAGATCGACGCCACCGGCCTGATCGTGCTGCCCGGCCTGGTCGACCTGCACACCCACCTGCGCGAGCCCGGCCGCGAGGACGCCGAGACCGTGCTCACCGGCACCCAGGCCGCCGCGATGGGCGGCTTCACCGCCGTGCACGCGATGGCCAACACCACCCCGGTGGCCGACACCGCCGGCGTGGTCGAGCAGGTCTGGCGGCTCGGCCAGGAGGCCGGCTACTGCGACGTGCAGCCGGTCGGCGCCGTCACCGTCGGCCTGGAGGGCAAGAAGCTCGCCGAGCTGGGCGCCATGCACGAGTCCGCCGCGAACGTCCGGGTCTTCTCCGACGACGGCAAGTGCGTCGACGACGCGGTGCTGATGCGCCGCGCGCTGGAGTACGTCAAGGCCTTCGACGGCGTCGTCGCCCAGCACGCCCAGGAGCCGCGGCTCACCGAGGGCGCCCAGATGAACGAGGGCCAGGTCTCCGGCGAGCTCGGGCTCGGCGGTTGGCCGGCCGTCGCCGAGGAGGCGATCATCGCCCGCGACGTGCTGCTCGCCGCGCACGTCGGCTCCCGGCTGCACGTCTGCCACGTCTCCACCGCCGGCTCGGTCGAGATCATCCGCTGGGCCAAGGCCAAGGGCTGGGACGTCACCGCCGAGGTCACCCCGCACCACCTGCTGCTCACCGACGAGCTGGTCCGCTCCTACGACCCGGTGTACAAGGTGAACCCGCCGCTGCGCACCGCCGAGGACGTCCAGGCGCTGCGCAAGGCGCTCGCCGACGGCACCATCGACGCCGTCGCCACCGACCACGCGCCGCACCCGGCCGAGGACAAGGACTGCGAGTGGGCCGCCGCCGCGATGGGCATGGTCGGCCTGGAGACCGCGCTGTCGGTCGTGCAGCAGACCATGGTGGACACCGGCCTGCTGAACTGGGAGGGCGTCGCCGACCGGATGTCGCGTCGGCCGGCCCGGATCGGCCGTCTCGCCGGGCACGGACGGCCCGTCTCGGTCGGTGAGCCGGCCAACCTGGTGCTGTTCGATCCCGCGTACCGTGGTGCCGTGAACCCGGAGAGTTTCGCCACCCGCAGCCGCAACACCCCCTACCGGGGCCTCGACCTGCCCGGACGGGTGCACGCCACCTTCCTGCGCGGGCGGGCCACCGTGCTGGCCGGCGAGCTGGCCGAGCAGGGCGGCGAGGAGTGATGTCCTTCGCCCCGCTCGCGCAGGAGCAGGCCAAGGTCACCAACTGGCCCGGGTACATCGGCTGGGCCGTCGGCCTGCTGATCGTGATCGCCCTCGTCTACTGGCTGATGCGCCAGGGCTGGAACTGGCGGCGCACCCTCCAGTCCGGCATCCCGCCGCTGCCCGCCGTGCCGGCCGGCGCAGGCCGGACCATCCTGGAGACCAGCGGCCGGTACCACGGCACCACCACCGCCGGGAACTGGCTCGACCGGGTCGTCGCGCACGGCCTGGGCAACCGCAGCCGCGCCGACCTGACCCTCGGCGAGGACGGCCTGCTGGTGCGGCGCCCCGGCGACGTCGACCTCTGGATCCCGGCCGGGCACCTGACCGGTGCCCGTACGGACTCCGGGATCGCCGGCAAGGTCGTCCCGGCCGGGCTGCTCGTCGTCACCTGGACGCACGACGGCACCGAGCTGGACTCGGGGTTCCGGGCCGACCACCCCGACGAGCACGCCGCCTGGGTCGAGGCGGTCGCTCAACTCGCAACACGTACGAAGACGAAGACGGAAGAGGCCGCGCAATGACCGCACCTGCCCCCACCACGCAGCGCCAACGGCGGGAGAGGGTTCCTGCCGTGCTCGTCCTGGAGGACGGCCGGACCTTCCGCGGCCAGGCGTACGGCGCCACCGGCGAGACCTTCGGCGAGGCGGTCTTCAACACCGGCATGTCCGGTTACCAGGAGACCCTGACCGACCCGTCGTACCACCGCCAGGTGGTCGTGATGACCGCCCCGCAGATCGGCAACACCGGCTGGAACGACGAGGACGACGAGTCGAAGCAGATCTGGGTGGCCGGCTACGTCGTCCGCGACCCCGCCCGGGTGCCGTCCAACTGGCGGGCCAAGCGCTCGCTGGACGAGGAGCTCGTCCGCCAGGGCGTCGTCGGCATCAGCGGCATCGACACCCGGGCGCTCACCCGGCACCTGCGCGAGCGCGGCGCGATGCGCTGCGGGATCTTCTCCGGCGAGGCGCTGGCCGACCCGGCCGCCCTGCTCGCCCGGGTGCAGCAGTCGCCCGAGATGAAGGGCGCCGACCTGTGCGCCGAGGTGGCCACCACCGAGCCGTACATCGTGCCCGCGATCGGTGAGAAGAGGTTCACCGTCGCCGCGCTGGACCTCGGCATCAAGGCGATGACCCCGCAGCGGATGGCCGAGCGCGGCATCGAGGTGCACGTGCTGCCGGCCAACGCCACCCTGGAGGACGTCTACGAGGTCAACCCGGACGGCGTCTTCTTCTCCAACGGCCCGGGCGACCCGGCCACCGCCGACCACCAGGTCGCCGTCGCGCAGGGCGTGCTGGAGCGCAAGACCCCGTTCTTCGGGATCTGCTTCGGCAACCAGATCCTCGGCCGCGCGCTGGGCTTCGGTACCTACAAGCTCAAGTACGGCCACCGCGGCATCAACCAGCCGGTGCAGGACCGCACCACCGGCAAGGTCGAGGTGACCGCGCACAACCACGGCTTCGCCGTGAACGCACCGCTGGACAAGGTGAGCGACACCCCTTACGGGCGGGTCGAGGTCTCCCACGTCTGCCTCAACGACGACGTGGTCGAGGGCCTCCAGGCGCTCGACGTACCCGCCTTCAGCGTGCAGTACCACCCCGAAGCGGCCGCCGGCCCGCACGACGCCGCCTACCTGTTCGACCGCTTCGTGAAGCTCATGGAGGGCCAGCGTGCCTAAGCGCACTGACATCAAGTCCGTCCTGGTGATCGGGTCCGGCCCGATCGTGATCGGCCAGGCCGCCGAGTTCGACTACTCGGGCACGCAGGCCTGCCGCGTCCTCAAGGCCGAGGGCCTGCGGGTCGTCCTGGTCAACTCCAACCCGGCCACGATCATGACCGACCCGGAGATCGCCGACGCCACCTACGTCGAGCCGATCACCCCCGAGTTCGTCGAGAAGATCATCGCCAAGGAGCGCCCCGACGCGCTGCTGCCGACCCTCGGCGGGCAGACCGCGCTCAACGCCGCGATCTCCCTGCACAAGGCCGGCACGCTCGACAAGTACGGCGTCGAGCTGATCGGCGCCGACGTCGAGGCGATCAACAAGGGCGAGGACCGCGACCTGTTCAAGGGCGTCGTCGAGGCCGTCAACGCCAAGATCGGCCACGGCGAGTCCGCCCGCTCGGTCATCTGCCACACCATGGACGAGGTGCTGGCCGGCGTCGACACGCTCGGCGGCTACCCGGTCGTCGTCCGCCCCTCCTTCACCATGGGCGGCGCCGGCTCCGGCTTCGCCCACAACGAGGAGGACCTGCGCCGCATCGCCGGGCAGGGCCTGACCCTCTCGCCGACCACCGAGGTGCTCCTGGAGGAGTCCATCCTCGGCTGGAAGGAGTACGAGCTGGAGCTGATGCGCGACAAGCACGACAACGTCGTGGTGGTCTGCTCCATCGAGAACTTCGACCCGATGGGCGTGCACACCGGTGACTCGATCACCGTCGCCCCGGCGATGACGCTCACCGACCGCGAGTACCAGATCCTGCGTGACATCGGCATCGCCGTCATCCGTGAGGTCGGCGTCGACACCGGTGGCTGCAACATCCAGTTCGCCGTCAACCCCGACGACGGCCGGGTCATCGTCATCGAGATGAACCCGCGCGTCTCCCGCTCCTCGGCGCTCGCCTCCAAGGCCACCGGCTTCCCGATCGCCAAGATCGCCGCCAAGCTGGCCGTCGGCTACACGCTGGACGAGATCCCCAACGACATCACCGAGGAGACCCCGGCCTCCTTCGAGCCGAGCCTCGACTACGTCGTGGTCAAGGTGCCGCGGTTCGCGTTCGAGAAGTTCCCGAGCGCCGACGCGACGCTGACCACCACCATGAAGTCCGTCGGCGAGGCCATGGCCCTCGGCCGCAACTTCCCCGAGGCGCTGCAGAAGGCGCTGCGCTCGCTGGAGAAGAAGGGCTCCCAGTTCGCCTGGACCGGCCCGGTGGGTGACAAGTCCGCGCTGCTGGAGAAGGCCGTCGTGCCGACCGACGGACGGATCAACACCGTCATGGAGGCGATCCGGGCCGGCGCGACCCCGGAGGAGGTGTTCGAGGCCACCAAGATCGACCCGTGGTTCGTCGACCAGCTCTTCCTGCTCGACGAGATCGCGGGCGAGCTGGCCGACGCCGCCGAGCTCACCCCCGAGCTGCTGCGCCACGCCAAGCGGCACGGCTTCTCCGACCAGCAGATCGGCGAGATCCGCGGCCTGCGGTCCGACGTGGTCCGCGAGGTCCGGCACGCGCTCGGCATCCGCCCGGTGTTCAAGACCGTCGACACCTGCGCCGCCGAGTTCGCCGCGAAGACCCCGTACTTCTACTCGTCCTACGACGAGGAGAACGAGGTCGCCCCGCGTACCAAGCCCGCCGTGATCATCCTCGGCTCCGGCCCGAACCGCATCGGCCAGGGCATCGAGTTCGACTACTCCTGCGTGCACGCCTCCTTCGCGCTGGCCGAGGCCGGGTACGAGACCGTGATGGTCAACTGCAACCCGGAGACCGTCTCCACCGACTACGACACCTCCGACCGGCTCTACTTCGAGCCGCTCACCCTGGAGGACGTCCTGGAGATCGTCCACGCCGAGAAGCAGGCCGGCCCGCTGGCCGGCGTCATCGTCCAGCTCGGCGGCCAGACCCCGCTGGGCCTGGCCCAGGCGCTCAAGGACAACGGCGTGCCGATCGTCGGCACCCAGCCCGAGGCGATCGACCTCGCCGAGGAGCGCGGCGCCTTCGGCCGCGTCCTGCGCGACGCCGGCCTGCCCGCGCCCAAGCACGGCACCGCCTTCTCCTTCGAGGAGGCCAAGGCGATCGCGGACGAGATCGGCTACCCGGTCCTCGCCCGCCCGTCCTACGTGCTCGGCGGCCGCGGCATGGAGATCGTCTACGACGAGCCCTCGCTCGCGTCCTACCTGGAGCGCCACGCCGGCCTGATCTCCGAGCACCCGGTGCTCATCGACCGCTTCCTCGACGACGCGGTGGAGATCGACGTCGACGCGCTCTACGACGGCACCGAGCTCTACCTCGGCGGCGTCATGGAGCACATCGAGGAGGCCGGCATCCACTCCGGCGACTCCGCCTGCGCGCTGCCCCCGATCACCCTCGGCGGCTTCGACATCAAGCGCCTGCGCACCTCCACCGAGGCCATCGCGCGCGGCGTCGGCGTCCGCGGCCTGATCAACATCCAGTTCGCGCTGGCCGGGGACATCCTCTACGTCCTGGAGGCCAACCCGCGCGCCTCCCGGACCGTGCCGTTCACCTCCAAGGCCACCGCGGTGCCGCTGGCCAAGGCCGCCGCCCGGATCTCGCTCGGCGCCACCATCGCCGAGCTGCGCGCCGAGGGCCTGCTCCCGGCCGAGGGCGACGGCGGCACGCTGCCCGCCGACTGCCCGATCTCCGTCAAGGAGGCCGTGATGCCGTGGAGCCGCTTCCGCGACGTCCACGGCCGCGGGGTGGACACCGTGCTCGGCCCGGAGATGCGCTCGACCGGCGAGGTCATGGGCATCGACAAGGTCTTCGGCACGGCCTACGCCAAGGCCCAGGCCGGTGCCTACGGCGCGCTGCCGACCAAGGGCAAGGTCTTCGTCTCGGTCGCCAACCGCGACAAGCGCAACCTGGTCTTCCCGGCCCGCGCGCTGGTCGACCAGGGCTTCGAGGTGCTCGCCACCGCCGGCACCGCCGAGGTGCTGCAGCGCGGCGGCATCCCGTCCACGCTGGTGCGCAAGCACAGCGAGGGCGAGGGCCCGAACGGCGAGAAGACGATCGTCCAGCTGATCCACGACGGCGAGGTCGACCTCATCATCAACACGCCGTACGGCACCGGCGGGCGCCTCGACGGCTACGAGATCCGCACCGCGGCCGTCGCCCGCGCCGTGCCCTGCCTGACCACCGTCCAGGCGATGGGCGCGGCCGTCCAGGGCATCGACGCGCTGCTGCGCGACGAGGTCGGGGTGATGTCGCTCCAGGAGCACGCCGAGCTGATCAACGCCGGCCGCAAGTAGCACCACCGCAGTGGGGGGCGCACCGAAGCCAATCGGTGGCCCCCCACTCCCATGCCCGGACCCTCCGTTCAAGTCCGGGCCACAATCCGGGAGTTGGGTTTTGTACAAGCTGCTGTTCGACCTCGTCCTCAAGAAGATGGACCCCGAGAAGGCGCACCACCTCGCCTTCTTCTGGATCCGGCTCGCCTCCTCGGTGCCCGGCCTGCGCACCCTCGTCCGGCTGGTGCTCGCCCCGCGCGACCGGGCGCTGCGCACCAACGCCCTCGGTCTCGACCTGCCCGGCCCCTTCGGGCTCGCGGCCGGTTTCGACAAGAACGGCGTCGGGATCGACGGCCTGGCGATGCTCGGCTTCGACTACGTCGAGATCGGCACCATCACCGGTGAGCCCCAGCCCGGCAACCCGGCGCCGCGGCTGTTCCGCCTGGTCGAGGACCGCGCGCTGATCAACCGGATGGGCTTCAACAACCAGGGCTCGGCCCGGGTCGCCGCCCGCCTGGCCGCCCGCCCGCACACCAGCTCCACCCCGGTGGTCGGCGTCAACATCGGCAAGACCAAGGTGGTCGAGGAGGCCGACGCGGTCGCCGACTACGTCAAGTCCACCGAGCGGCTGGCCAAGTACGCCGACTACCTGGTGGTCAACGTCAGCTCGCCGAACACCCCCGGGCTGCGCAACCTCCAGGCCGTCGACCACCTGCGCCCGCTGCTCTCCGCCGTCCGCGAGGCCGCCGACCGCACCACCGCGCACCAGGTGCCGCTGCTGGTGAAGATCGCCCCCGACCTGGCCGACGAGGACATCGACGCGGTCGCCGACCTCGCCCTGGAACTGGGCCTGGACGGCATCATCGCCACCAACACCACGATCGGCCGCGAGGGCCTGCGGGCCGACGCCGCGCGGGTCGAGGAGATCGGCATGGGCGGCCTGTCCGGCGCCCCGCTCAAGGCCCGCGCGCTGGAGGTGCTCCAGCGGCTGCGCGCCCGCACCGAGGGGCGGCTGACGCTGGTCTCGGTGGGCGGGGTGGAGACCGCCGAGGACGCCTGGCAGCGGATCATCCACGGCGCCGACCTGGTGCAGGGCTACAGCGCCTTCATCTACGAGGGCCCGTTCTGGTGCCGCCGCATCCACAAGGGCCTGTCGGCCCGGGTCCGAGGCGCGGGCTTCCGCGACCTGGCGGCGGCGGTCGGCAGCGCCGTCCGCGCCTCGTGAACGGCCGCTCCTCGTGATCGGCTGCTCCTCGTGAACCGCCGCACCTTGTGAACCCCCGACCTCGTTGAACCCCTGCACGACCATCGGAAGGACGACATGACCCTCGCCCCGTTCGGCGCTCGGCTGCGCCAGGCCCTCGACACCCGCGGCCAGCTCTGCGTCGGCATCGACCCGCACGCCTCCCTGCTCGCCGCCTGGGGGCTCGGTGACGACATCGCCGGCCTGGAGACCTTCAGCCGCACCGTGGTCGAGGCGCTGGCCGACCGGGTCGCCGTGCTCAAGCCGCAGGCCGCCTTCTTCGAGCGCTTCGGCAGCAAGGGCGTCGCGGTGCTGGAGAAGACCGTCGAGGAGGCCCGCGCGGCCGGGGCGCTGGTCCTGATGGACGCCAAGCGCGGCGACATCGGCTCCACCATGGCCGCCTACGCCGAGGCCTTCCTCGCGCCCGGCAGCCCGCTGTTCTCGGACGCCCTCACGGTCAGCCCGTACCTGGGCTTCGGCTCGCTGCGCCCGGCGCTGGACCTGGCCCGGGAGCACGGCGGCGGCGTGTTCGCGCTGGCGCTGACCTCCAACCCGGAGGGCGGCGAGGTGCAGCGCGCGGTCGGCGCGGACGGCGAGCCGGTCGCGGCCTCGGTGCTGCGGCAGCTGGCGGCCGAGAACGCCGGCGCCGAGCCGCTCGGCTCGTTCGGTGCGGTGGTCGGCGCGACGCTCGCGGACGCGGGCGTGGACCTGGCGATCAACGGGCCGCTGCTGGCCCCCGGCATCGGCGCCCAGGGGGCGACCATGGCCGACCTGCCGCGGGTGTTCGGCGCCTCGGTGCGCAACGTGGTACCGAGCGTCAGCCGGGACGTGCTCAAGCACGGCCCGTCGGTGCCGGCGCTGCGGGAGGCCGCCGAGCGTTTCGTGGGTGAGGCCGCCGTCGCGGTGAAGTAGGGCGCGGTTAACTGGCGGGCGCGGGTGGCTCGGTAGCCGTCCGGTGACCCTGTGCAGTGTGCGCAGGACCTGGCGGTACCGGATCAGTTGACGTGAGCGCCGTCACATCGGCGGTGTCAAAGTCTCGCAATCGCGGTCATTTTGCCCCGGAAAGTCCTGGTCGGCCTTGGCTGACCAGGACTTTTCGTGTTCTTTTCCTGACGTGGCGCCGCAATCCGGGTAGTGTCCGGCGATAGGTCATCGAAGAGCCGCGATTCTCGTAGCTCCCGCAGGTCAGGGCCCTGGGGTTCCACTTGCGGAGGTGTCCTGGAGAACCAAACCAGTCATAGCTCAATCCCTTCCTTCCACACCCTGAGGTGAACGGCGTGGCTCTTCCGCCCCTTACCCCTGAACAGCGCACCGCCGCGCTCGCCAAGGCCGCCGAGGCTCGCCGGGAGCGCGCCGAGGTCAAGAACCGGCTCAAGCACTCCGGCGCCTCCCTGCACGAGGTGATCAAGGCCGGCAAGGCCGACAACGATGTCATCGGCAAGATGAAGGTTTCCGCCCTGCTGGAGTCGCTTCCGGGCGTCGGCAAGGTCCGGGCCAAGCAGATCATGGAGCGTCTCGGCATCAGCGAGAGCCGGCGCGTCCGCGGTCTCGGCACGAACCAGATCGCCTCCCTGGAGCGGGAGTTCGGCGGCGGTGCCGCCTGACCGTGCCCCCGTGGTCCCGGGATCGTCCGCGATCCGGGATAATCGGTGCATGAGTGAGCGTCCGCGGCTGACCGTGCTCTCCGGCCCTTCGGGGGTCGGCAAGAGCACGGTCGTCGCTCATATGAGGAAGCAGCACCCCGAGGTCTGGCTCTCGGTGTCGGCGACGACCCGCCACCCGAGGCCCGGCGAGCAGAACGGGGTCCAGTACCACTTCGTCGACAACGACGAGTTCGACAAGCTGATCGCCAACGGCGAGCTGCTGGAGTGGGCCGTCTTCGCCGGCAACCGCTACGGCACCCCGCGGTCGGCGGTGCTGGAGAAGCTGGAGCGCGGCGAGCCCGTGCTGCTGGAGATCGACCTGCAGGGTGCCCGGCAGGTACGCGAGTCGATGCCCGAGGCGCAGCTCGTCTTCCTGGCCCCGCCGAGCTGGGACGAGCTGGTCCGCCGGCTGACCGGCCGGGGCACCGAGCTGCAGGACGTGATCGAGAAGCGGCTGGAGGCTGCGAAGGTCGAGCTCGCGGCCGAGCCGGAGTTCGACACGACTCTTGTCAACACCTCGGTCGAGCAGGTAGCGGCCGAACTGCTAGCCTTGCTCGGTGTAGGCTGACCTGTCTGTCTTTCCCACCCTTTCGGAAGGTTTTCGCGTGTCCTCTTCCATGACCGCGCCCGAGGGCATCATCAACCCGCCGATCGACGAGCTGCTTGAGGCCACCGACTCCAAGTACAGCCTCGTGATCTACGCCGCCAAGCGTGCGCGCCAGATCAACGCGTACTACTCGCAGCTCGGTGAGGGTCTGCTGGAGTATGTCGGCCCGCTGGTCGACACCCACGTGCACGAGAAGCCGCTGTCGATCGCGCTGCGCGAGATCAACGCGGGCATGCTGACCGCCGAGGCGATCGAGGCTGCCTGAGGCAGTCGCGTGTTCTGACGCGTTCTCGTGTGTTCTCCGGAAGGGCCTGGCGGAATCGTTTCCGCCGGGCCCTTCGGCGTACCCGGGGTGGTTGTGCGGGGGAGCACAGTGCGGGTGATCGCTGAGGGGTCGTAGGGTGTGCACGTTCCAGACGTTCCGTGCGTTCCAGACGTGGGGGAGCGTGGTGTTGTGGAGGAGAGCGGGAGTATGAGCGCGACTTCGGACCGGACCGGCGCGGACGCCCCGCGCGTTGTCCTCGGCGTCAGCGGCGGCATCGCCGCCTACAAGGCGTGCGAGCTGCTCCGCCGGTTCACCGAGTCCGGCCACCAGGTCACCGTGGTGCCCACCGCCGCCGCGCTGCACTTCGTCGGCGAGGCCACCTGGGCCGCCCTCTCCGGCCGCCCGGCCGCCACCGAGACCTGGGAGCGCGTGCACGAGGTGCCGCACGTGCGGATCGGCCAGCAGGCCGACCTGGTCGTCGTCGCCCCCGCCACCGCGGACCTGATCGCCAAGGCCGCCCACGGCCTCGCCGACGACCTGCTCACCAACACCCTGCTCACCGCCCGCTGTCCGGTCGTGGTCGTGCCCGCCATGCACACCGAGATGTGGGAGCACCCGGCCACCCGGGACAACGTCGCCACGCTGCGCCGCCGGGGCGTCATCGTGCTGGAGCCGGCCGTCGGGCGGCTCACCGGCAAGGACACCGGCAAGGGGCGGCTGCCCGAGCCGTCCGCGATCTTCGACGCCTGCCGGGCCGTGCTGCGCCGCGGCGGTGCCGTACCGACCGACCTGGCGGGCCGGCACGTGGTCGTCTCGGCCGGCGGCACCCGGGAGCCGCTGGACCCGGTGCGCTTCCTCGGCAACCGCTCCTCCGGCAAGCAGGGCTACGCGCTCGCCGTGACGGCGGCGGCGCGCGGGGCGCGGGTGACCTTGGTCTCGGCCAACGCGGAACTGCCGGATCCGGCCGGGGTGGACGTGGTGCACGTCTCGACCGCACTGGAGCTGCGGGAGGCTGCGCTGAACGCCGCTGCGGACGCGGACGCCGTGGTCATGGCCGCCGCCGTCGCCGACTTCCGGCCCGCCGAGTACGCCAGCGGCAAGATCAAGAAGGTCGAGGGGGTCGAGCCGGCGCCGGTCGCGCTGGTCCGCAACCCCGACGTCCTGGCCGAGCTGTCGGCCCACCGCCCCCGTTCGGGCCAACTCGTCGTGGGTTTCGCGGCGGAGACCGACGACGTGCTCGCGAACGGCCGCGCCAAGCTCGCCCGCAAGGGCTGTGACCTGCTCGTCGTCAACGAGGTGGGCAACGGCAAGGCCTTCGGCACGGACGTCAACGAGGCCGTGGTGCTGGGCTCCGACGGCAGTGAGACGGCCGTCCCGGTGGGCCCCAAGGAGGCGCTCGCGGACGTCGTCTGGGATCTGGTCGCGAAGCGGCTGGAAACGGTCGGAAGCTGATCGAAAGACGACGGGGATCGGTTGGAGAACCGTCCCGCTTTTTGGGAAGCGGGTGACGTTCGGCGGAACCCGACCGTTACACTCCAGGAATCAAGTCTTTCCGGATGTCCCCGGTTCGCCGGGGGCCTTCAGTCAGCAGCCGCTGCAACCCCAGGGAGCGCTGTGTCTCGCCGCCTGTTCACCTCGGAGTCCGTGACCGAGGGACACCCCGACAAGATCGCTGACCAGATCAGCGACACCATCCTTGACGCTCTCCTCCGGGAGGACCCGACGTCCCGGGTCGCCGTGGAGACGCTCATCACCACCGGCCAGGTGCACGTGGCCGGCGAGGTGACCACCAAGGCGTACGCGCCGATCGCCCAGCTCGTCCGGGACAAGATCCTGGAGATCGGCTACGACAGCTCCAAGAAGGGCTTCGACGGCGCCTCCTGCGGCGTTTCGGTGTCCATCGGTGCGCAGTCGCCCGACATTGCGCAGGGTGTGGACAGCGCGTACGAGGCCCGGGTCGGGGGCTCCACCCAGAGCGAAGACGCTGATGACCTGGACAAGCAGGGTGCCGGCGACCAGGGCCTGATGTTCGGCTACGCGTCCGACGAGACGCCCGAGCTGATGCCGCTGCCGATCACGCTGGCGCACCGTCTGTCGCGCCGCCTGACCGAGGTGCGCAAGAACGGGACCATCCCCTACCTGCGCCCCGACGGCAAGACCCAGGTCACCATCGAGTACGACGGCGACAAGGCCGTCCGCCTGGACACCGTCGTCGTCTCCACCCAGCACGCCTCCGACATCGACCTGGAGTCGCTGCTCACCCCGGACATCCGCGAGTTCGTCGTGGAGCCGGAGCTGAAGGCGCTGGCCGAGCAGGGCATCAAGCTCGTCACCGACGGTTACCGCCTGCTGGTGAACCCGACCGGTCGTTTCGAGATCGGTGGCCCGATGGGTGACGCGGGTCTGACCGGCCGCAAGATCATCATCGACACGTACGGCGGCATGGCCCGCCACGGTGGTGGCGCGTTCTCGGGCAAGGACCCGTCCAAGGTGGACCGTTCGGCCGCGTACGCGATGCGCTGGGTGGCGAAGAACATCGTCGCCGCCGGTCTGGCGCGCCGGGCCGAGGTGCAGGTCGCGTACGCGATCGGCAAGGCCGAGCCGGTGGGTCTGTTCGTGGAGACCTTCGGTACCGAGTCGGTGCCGGTGCTGGCGATCCAGAAGGCCGTCAGCGAGGTGTTCGACCTGCGTCCGGCCGCGATCATCCGCGACCTGGACCTGCTGCGGCCGATCTACTCGCAGACCGCCGCGTACGGCCACTTCGGCCGTGAGCTGCCGGACTTCACCTGGGAGCGGACCGACCGGGTGGAGCAGCTGAAGGCTGCTGTGCAGGACTGAGCCGGCTGAGTTCGTTTGAGCTTGCTTGAAAGCGGCGCCTACCCCCGGGCGGGGGTGGGCGCCACTTTTGTGCACTGTGTCGGTGTGACCTGGTAGTACTTGGGAGCGATGAGCAGCACAGGGGAGAACGGGTCGGAGCCGGAGCAGCTGGCGTTCATCCGGGAGACGGTCCGCCGGGCCAAGCCCCGGACGTGGCGCGGCGCGAAGCGGGCGGAGCAGCTGCCGGTGGCCCGGGTCGTGGTCGACAAGGGCGTGCTGACCATCGACAAGTTCTTCGACTACGAGGTGCCGGCCGCGATGGCCGAGGAGGCCCAGCCCGGTGTCCGGGTGCGGGTGCGCTTCGGGGCACGTGTGGTGAAGGGCCAGCGCGAGGGCGGGGAGCTGCACGACGGCTTCATCGTCGCCCGGCTGGAGAAGAGCGACTTCCCCGGCCCGCTCGCCCCGCTCGCCCAGGTGCTCTCGCCGGAGCCCGTGCTCAGCCCGCAGCTGCTGCGCCTGTGCCGGACCGTCGCCGACCGGTATGCCGGCACCCTCGCGGACGTCCTCCAGCTGGCCGTTCCGCCCCGGCACGCCAAGGCCGAGGCCGAGCCTTCCCCGCCGCCCGGCCCGCGCCCGCCGGTGCCTTCTTCCGGTGGCTGGCAGCGTTACCCGGCCGGGCCCGACTTCCTCGCCGCGCTGGCCGGGGGCGGCGCGCCGCGCGCCGTCTGGGCGGCGCTGCCCGGCCCCGGCTGGCCGTACGAGATCGCGCGGGCCGTCGCCGCGACGCTGGCCGGCGGGCGCGGCGCGCTGGTCGTCCTGCCGGACGGGCGGTCGGTGGCCCGGGTGGACCAAGCCCTGACCGAGCTGCTCGGCGAGGGCATGCACGCCGCACTGGAGGCCGACCTCGGCCCGCGGGAGCGCTACCGGCGCTGGCTCGCGGTGAGCCGCGGCTCGGTGCACGCCGCCATCGGCACGCGCGCCACCATGTTCGCGCCGGTGCGGGACCTCGGGCTGGTCGTGGTCTGGTCCGACGGCGACAGCAGCCACAGCGATCCGCGCGCGCCGCATCCGCACGTGCGCGAGGTCGCGCTGCTGCGCGCCGCCGAGGAGGGCGCCGCCGTGCTGCTCGGCGGCCACGCGGTGACGGTGGAGGGCGCGCAGCTGGTCAGCACCGGGTGGGCGCGTCCGCTGGTCGCGGACCGGGAGACCGTGCGGCAGGTCGCGCCCCGGGTGCGGACGGTCACCGACCAGGACCAGTACCGGGACGCCGCCGCGCAGGCCGCCCGGCTGCCGTCGGTGGCCTGGGAGGCCGCCCGGGAGTCGCTCGCGGCCGGGCACCCGGTGCTCATCCAGGTGCCCCGGCGCGGCTACGTCCCCCGGCTGGCCTGCGGGCGCTGCCGGACGCCGGCCCGCTGCAGGCGGTGCGAGGGCCCGCTGGAGGCGCCGTCCGCCGATGCTGCGCTGTGTTGTGGGTGGTGCGGGGAGTCGGAGAACGACTGGCACTGCGCCGAGTGCGGGTCCTTCCGGCTGCGGGCGCAGGTGGTGGGCGCGCGGCGGACGGCGGAGGAACTGGGGAAGGCGTTCCCGCGCATTCCCGTGCGGACCTCCGGGCGGGACGCGGTGCTGGCCACCGTGCCGGACGAGCCCTCGCTGGTGATCTCCACGCCCGGGGCGGAGCCCGTCGTCGAGGGCGGATCCGAGTACGGGGCCGCGCTGCTGCTGGACGGGTGGGCGCTGCTGAGCCGGCCCGACCTGCGGGCCGGTGAGGAGACGCTGCGGCTCTGGCTGGCTGCTGCGGCCCTGGTCCGGCCCGTGGAGGAGGGCGGGACGGTCGTCGTGGTCGCGGAGCCGTCCGCACGGCCGGTGCAGGCCCTGGTGCGGTGGGACCCGCTCGGGCACGCCGGGCTGGAGCGGGACGAGCGGGCGCAGCTGCACTTCCCGCCGGTGTCGCGGATGGCGTCGGTGGCGGGGAGCCCGGCGGCGGTGGCCGACCTGCTGGGGCTGATCCGGCTGCCGGAAGGCGCGGACGTGCTCGGGCCGGTGCCCGTCCCGGCACTGCGCGGGGAGGAGCAGGAGCGCGCCCTGCTGCGGGTGCCGCCCGGACAGGGGGCGGCGCTGGCGGCGGCGCTCAAGGCGGCGCAGATCGCGCGGATCGCGCTGCGGACGCCGGAGGCGGTGCGGGTGCGGATGGATCCGTTGGATATCGGGTGAGGTGGGCTCGGTAGCGGGTGGGGTCCGGTAGCGGGTGGGGTTCGGTCGTGGATGAGGTTCGTTGGAGGGTGAGGTTGCGGCGGGGGCGGGGTGAGTGGGCCACCCCGCCCCGGATGGCCCTCCCTTCTGACGGGGAGGGGTCAGCCGCGCAGGGGGATGCCGGTGCGGTCGATCGGGGTGCGGTCGACGGGGGACCGGTCGGGGGTGCCGCGGTCCATGGCCGTTCTGTCCATGGCGCTGCGGTCGAGGGCGTTGCGCTCCAGACTGGAGCGGTCCAGGCCGCCCTGGCGGGCTGCCGGGACGGTGGCGGCGAGGCCGCCGGACGCGCCCGGGGTGGGCAGGTCCTCGGAACGGTCCGGGCGGCTCGGGCCCGGGACGGCGCCGCTGGCGGCGAGCAGTTCGCTGGTCGGGCGGCGCATCCCGTAACGGCGGTGCACCGCCTGCTTGGTGACGCCGAGCGCCGAGCCCACCGAGTCCCAGGAGAAGCCGAGCGCCCGGTCGAACTCGACCGCCGCCGCCACCAGCGTCTCCACGCTCTCCCGCAGCTCCTGCGCCAGGCGCACGGTCGGCGCGGGCGCCCGCCCGTACACCACGAACCCGGCCGACGTACTGGGCCGGCGCGGCCGGTAGACGTTGCCCAGCTGGGCGGTGAGCGTCCGCAGCGCGTCGACCTGCCGCCTCACCCGCTCGATGTCCCGCACCAGCAGGTGCAGGCTCGCCCGCGCCCGGGCGTCGTGGTTGATCTGCTCGGCCATGGCCTACGTGCCACCTTCCGTACGGTTCGGCTCGGCCGGAGCGCCGTGTCCCGTGCGCCCCGGCCCCGGTCAATCTCACTTGACCAACGCCGAAGCGGGGGCCGGGGTAACGCGGCGGATCGGAGTAGGGATATGCCAGAACGCGATGCGGGCGGCAGTGGACGGGCTTCCGGCCGTGGTGGGTGGGCTCGGTGCGTTGCATAGACTTACGGCGAACCAACTGCGAACGAGTCGTTGCCCGCAGCCCGTACTTTCGACGTTTTCGACGTCCTTTCGACGGACAGGAGCCCGTACCCCGTGGCGATCCAGCCGATCCGTCTCTTCGGAGACCCCGTCCTGCGAGCCACCGCCCAGCCGGTGACCACGTTCGACAAGGAGCTGCGCACCCTGGTCCGGGATCTCGCCGACACCATGCTCGACGCCCCCGGCGCCGGCCTTGCCGCGCCCCAACTCGGCGTCTCCCTGCGAGTGTTCACCTACCACGTGGACGGCGTCACCGGCCATCTGATCAACCCGGACCTGTCGCTGAGCGAGGAGG
The DNA here is from genome assembly GCF_019192735.1 of Kitasatospora aureofaciens. GTDB lineage: Bacteria > Actinomycetota > Actinomycetes > Streptomycetales > Streptomycetaceae > Kitasatospora > Kitasatospora aureofaciens_A. Next base: position 40,131 of record NZ_JAHTKP010000011.1, on the reverse strand, counting down.
AGCAGGACGGCCCCGAGGGCTGCCTCTCCCTGCCCGGCCTGCGGTACGACACCACGCGCGCGTACGGCGTCGTCGCCAAGGGCTTCAACATGTACGGCGATCCGGTCACGCTGGAGGGCACCCAGCTGCTCGCCCGCTGCATCCAGCACGAGACCGACCACCTCGACGGCATCATCTTCATCGACCGGCTCGACCGCGAGCAGCGCAAGGCCGCGCTGAAGGCGATCCGGGAGACGGACTGGGGCGGCGCGCCCGCGCCGGTCGTGAAGGTGTCGCCGCACAGTACGTTCGGCGCGGCGCGCTGAGTTCTCTTTTCAGTCTCTGTTCGTAGAAAGGCACTTGATGCGTCTCGTCTTCGCCGGCACCCCCGAGGTCGCCGTTCCCGCCCTGGACGCCCTGCTCGCCTCCGACCGGCACGAGGTCGTCGCGGTGGTCACCCGCCCCGACGCGCCCGCCGGGCGGGGCCGCAAGCTGGTCGCCAGCCCCGTCGCCCAGCGCGCGGAGGAGGCCGGGATCGAGGTCCTCAAGCCGGCGAAGCCGAGCGACCCGGGGTTCGTCGCCCGGCTCACCGAACTTGCCCCCGACTGCTGCCCGGTGGTCGCCTACGGCGCCCTGCTGCGCCCCGGCACCCTGGAGATCCCCAAGCACGGCTGGGTCAACCTGCACTTCTCGCTGCTGCCCGCCTGGCGCGGCGCCGCGCCGGTCCAGCACGCGGTGCTGGCGGGCGACGAGGTCACCGGGGCGTCCACCTTCCTGATCGAGCAGGGCCTGGACTCCGGCCCGGTCTACGGCGTGATCACCGAGGAGATCCGGCCGACCGACACCAGCGGCGAACTGCTCACCCGGCTGTCCCTCTCCGGCGCCCGGCTGCTCGCCGCGACCATGGACGGCATCGAGGACGGCTCGCTGCACGCCGTGCCGCAGCCGGCCGAGGGCGTCACGCTCGCGCCGAAGATCACCGTCGAGGACGCGCGGATCGAGTGGACCCACCCCGCGCTGCGGATCGACCGCGTCGTGCGCGGCTGCGCCCCGGCGCCGGGCGCGTGGACGGAGTTCCGCGGCGAGCGGCTGAAGGTGACCGGGCCGGTCAGGCTGCTGCCGGAGGCGGCCGGGCTGGCGCCCGGCGAGGTGGCGATGGTCGGCAAGAACAGCGTGCGGGTCGGTACCGGCAGCCACGAGATCGAGCTCGGCGAGGTGCGTCCGCAGGGGAAGAAGGAGATGCGGGCGGCGGACTGGGCGCGCGGGGCGCGGCTGGAGGCCGGGGAGCGGTTCGGGGCCTAGGGCCGAGGGCCGGTAGGGGTGGGGTCCGGTGGGAGCTGGACCTCACGTTTAGCGTTACTGTTCGTTTGATAACCACCTGATAACCACCGCAGCACTTTGAGGTCATTGTGAGCACGCCCCCCGGTGACAAGCGCGCCCCCCGTCCGCACCGCCGGCCCAAGAAGGACCCGGCCCGGATCGTTGCGTTCCGCGCCCTGCGCGCCGTCGACGAGCGCGACGCGTACGCCAACCTGATCCTGCCGTCGCTGCTCCGCGAGGCCGAGCAGAAGGGCATGGACCGACGCGACGCCGCCCTCGCCACCGAGCTCGTCTACGGCACCCTGCGCCTCCAGGGCACCTACGACGCGATCATCGCCGCCTGCATCGACCGGCCGCTCGGCAAGGTCGACCCGCCGGTGCTCGACGTGCTCTCGCTCGGCGCCCACCAGCTGCTCACCACCCGCATCCCCACCCATGCGGCCGTCTCGGCCACCGTCGAGCTCGCCCGGGTGGTGCTCGGCGACGGCAAGGCGAAGTTCGTCAACGCCGTGCTGCGCCGGATCAGCGCGCACGACCTGGACGCCTGGATCGAGCAGGTCGCCCCGCCGTACGACAAGGACGCCGAGGACCACCTCGCCGTCGTCCACTCGCACCCGCGCTGGGTCGTCTCCGCGCTCTGGGACTCGCTCGGCCGCTGGCAGCCGGACGCCTCCGGGCGCGCCGCGATGGAGGAGCTGCTGCGCGCCGACAACGAGCGGCCGGAGGTCACGCTGGTCGCCCGGCCCGGGCGGGTCACCGTCGGCGAGCTGGCCGAGGCGCTGCCCGAGGCCGAGCCGGGCCGCTGGTCCCCGTTCGCGCTGCGGCTCGCCGAGGGCGGCGACCCGGGCACGCTGACGGCGGTGCGGGAGAACCGGGCGGGCGTGCAGGACGAGGGCAGCCAGCTAGTCGCGCTCGCCCTGGCGAGCGCTCCGCTGGACGGCCCCGACCGGCTCTGGCTGGACGGCTGCGCGGGCCCCGGCGGCAAGGCCGCGCTGCTCGGCGCGCTGGCCGCCGAGCGCGGCGCGGCGCTCGTCGCCAGCGAGAAGCAGCCGCACCGGGCGCGCCTGGTGGCGCGGGCGCTGGAGGGCAACCCCGGTCCGTACACCGTGATCGCGGCCGACGGGACGCGGCCGGCCTGGCGCGCGGGCGGCTTCGACCGGGTGCTGGTGGACGTGCCGTGCTCCGGGCTGGGCGCGCTGCGCCGCCGCCCCGAGGCGCGCTGGCGGCGGCGTCCGGCGGACGTCGCGGCGTTCGGGCCGCTCCAGCGGGACCTGCTGCGCTCGGCCATCGACGCCACCCGGGTGGGCGGGGTGGTCGGGTACGCGACCTGCTCGCCGCACCTCGCGGAGACCCGGGCCGTCGTCGACGACGTGCTGCGGGCCGAGGGCGGGCGGGTCGAGTGGATCGACGCCCGGCCGCTGCTGCCCGGCGTGCCCGCGCTCGGGGACGGGCCGGACGTGCAGCTCTGGCCGCACCTGCACGGGACGGACGCGATGTACCTGGCGCTGCTGCGGCGGACGGCGTAGTCGAGGGGCTCTCTCTTATGTCGGGGTTGCATCTCCTGTAGGGGGAGGCGCCAGGGTGGTGGCCATGAACGGCGACACGCTCTACTCGATCGGTGACCTGGCACGGCGGACCGGGCTGACGGTCAAGACCGTGCGGTACTACTCGGATCTGGGGATCGTGTCGCCGGCCGACCGCAACCCGGCCGGCCACCGGCGGTACGGCGTCGACGCCGTCGCCCGCCTGGACCTGGTACGGACCCTGCGCGACCTCGGGCTCGGCCTGCCCGTGATCCGGCAGGTGGTCGAGCGGGAGTCGGCGCTGCCCGCCGTCGCGGCGGCGCACGCCGACGCGCTCGACGTCCAGATCCGGGTGCTGCGGCTGCGGCGGGCGGTGCTGCGGGCGGTGGCGCGGCGCGGGGCGACTCCCGAGGAGCTGACTCTCGTGCACCAGCTGGCCCGCCTTTCCACCGACGAACGCAGCCGTCTGATCGGGGACTTCCTGGACGGGGTCTTCGGTGGCCCCGGTTTTGATGCCCGGTTCGCCGGTGTGCGGCGGTCGATGACGCCGGAGCTGCCGGACGACCCGGAGCCCGAACAGGTCGACGCCTGGGTGGAGTTGGCCGAACTCGCGATGGACGACGACTTTCGCGGGCTGCTGCGGCGGCTCGCGGAGGAGGAGGCCGCCGAGGCCGGTGTGGGGTGGCCGCGTCCGGGGCTGGCGGCGGTCGTGCGCGAGCTGGCCGGGCCGGCGGTCGCCGCCGGGATCGATCCGGGGTCGGCTGCGGCGGCTGATGTGGTCGAGGCGGTGGTCGACCGGTACGCCGGGCTGGTGGGCGGCGACCGTTCGGACTCCGTGCGCGCGCGGCTGGTCGAGCGCTTGGCGGTGTTGGGGGATCCGCGGCGGGAGCGGTACCTGGAGTTGCTCGCGGTCGTCAACGGGTGGGCGGCGCCGGAGAGTTGGGCGGCGGAGGCGGAGTGGTTGGGGCAGGCTGCCGGGTGCTCTGCTGTCGGGTGCTCTGCTGTCGGGCGCTGCGCTGTGGGGCGCTCTGCTGCGGGCAGGGGAGGCTGGTGAGGAAGGCGTGGGCCTGGGCACGGAGGTGGTCGATCGGGGGGTTCTCGCAGATCACCTCCAGGCCGAGGCCGGTCGCCTGACCCCGGTGGTAGTAGGACTGGTAGGCGAGGTAGGGGCGGTGGCCGTCGGTCGGGTCGAGCCCGACCGCGAAGGTCGCGAAGTGGGTGCGCTCGTCCGCGGTCCGCGCCTCCTCGGTGCGGGACAACTGCCACTCGAACTCGTACGGTTCGGGCTCGGCGGGCAGGTCCAGCAGTGTCTGGGCGAGCCGGCGGACGTCGTCGGGCCCGTCGAAGGGGAGCGTCTCGGACCAGAGCGGCGCGGCGGCGAGCAGCTCCCAGGACGTTCCGTTGCGGCTGACGGTCAGTGCCCAGTCGCCGTCCGGGTCGTGCCAGTGGCAGCTGAGGATCGGATCCATGGTGGTCAACCTCCCTATGGCGCTTGGCCGTTCGGTTCCCTCATGGTGGCACATCGGGACCGTGGCGCGGCATTCCGGGCGCGCTGCTGGTCAGTCGGCGGCGGGGGCCGGGTGCCAGGGGCGGTCGGGGCGGGTCGGGAGCGCGGCGGCGGTGAGGCGGATGGCGTACACGTCGCGGTCGGTGGCCGGGTGGGGGACCGGGCCGAGGTAGTCGTGGCCGGTCAGGTGGCACCAGGCGGGCAGGTCGAGCGGGGCGGCCGGGTCCGTGGTCTGGATGTGCACCACCGTGCCGGCCGGGTAGCCGGCGATCTGGCCGCGCAGGCGCAGCAGGAGCTGCACGCAGAGCAGGCCGGTGCCGTCGATGCTCAGGTCGGGGGCGGGCGGCTGGACGGTGGTCATCGGGGTGTCTCCTGCGGGCGTCTCTGCGGGCGTCTCTCGGGTCGTGGTCATCGGGGGGTCTGCTGGGTGATGCGCCAGAGGCGGCGGGGTAGTTCGCCCTCGTCGAACGGGTGTACCTCGGTGAGGTGCCAGCCCTCGGCGAGGGCGTCGACGAGGGCGCGGGGGAAGAAGTGCACGGCGAACCCGCCGTTCTCCCAGATGTCGTCCCCATGGCCGGTGCCCGCGCCGTAGTGGGCGTCGCCGGTGTGGCGGACGGTGTAGACGAAGCTGCCGCCCGGGCGCAGGACGCGTCGCACCTCCGCGACCAGGGCGTGGATCTCCTCCGTGGACAGCGCCATGCAGAGCAGCATGTGCGCGAACACCGCGTCGACGGAGGCGTCGGGGAGCGGCAGCGGCTCGCGGACGTCGTGGACGGCGGTGGTGACGCGGTCGGTGAGGCCCTGCTCGGCGGCTGCGGCGCGCAGTTGCTCCAGGCCGGTCGGGCTGAAGTCGGTGGCCAGCACGGTGAAGCCCTCGCGGGCGAGGAACAGGGCGTCCCGGCCGTGGCCCGCGCCCAGCTCCAGGACGTCCCGGGCGCCGGCGGCGGCGAAGACCCGGGCGGCGTGCCGGCCGGGGGCGGAGGGCTGCTCGCCGTACATGCCGGGGTGGGCGTGGTACGTCTGCTGCCAGTGCGCGCGCTGGGCGCCGGCGAGGTCGGGCGCGTCGCCGCGGTCGTGCGTCATGGTCGTGCCCTCGCGATGGTCCGGATCGGTCGTGCGTGCCCAGCCTAGGTCGTCGGGCTGTGGGCAGGGTCGGCCGGGGCGGTCCGTGAGCGGCGGGCGGGGTGCGGGGCGGGCGTGGCCGGAGATGACGACGCCGGGGTGCCTCTGGGGGCACCCCGGCGGGATGTCGGTTGGCGAGGGAAGCGAAGGGACTAGGTTCAAGTGGGATGAGAAGGAAGTCCGTTCATGGCCTCGCCGGGGGAAACGATAGCAGTCACGCCGGGATCAGGTCGCGCAGGTTTTCGGGGGTGATGACGACGGAGTCGGGGTGCAGGCCGTCCGGGCGGGCCAGGCCGATGTAGGTGACGGGGCCGGACGGGAGGGTCTTGCCGTCCCAGAGGGTGGTGGTGCCGTTCATCAGGTCGGTGAGGTGGCGGACGGTGAGGTAGTCGCGTTCGACGATGCCGCGCAGGAGTGTGGCGACCGAGACCCGGTTGCCCTCGACGCGGTTGGAGTTCGGGTTGCCCTTGAGGTACAGGTGCAGCCACTTGGCGCGCCAGGTGCCGTCGGGGCCGCGCAGGAAGGCCAGGGGGAGGGCGACGCGGCCCGGGCCGCGCAGGTCCGACTTCAGGCGGACGGTGCGCGCCTCGAAGGGGCGGCCCTGCTGCTCGGCTTCGCGCAGCATGAAGCCGAAGAAGGACTCCTCGACCTCCTCGAAGCCCTCGCCCGAGTAGATGTTGACCTGCGGGACGATGAACGTGCCGCGCACGGCGCCCAGGCGCAGGTTGATGAACTCCGAGGCGCCGTCGGGGGCGTCGGTGATGTCGCCGGAGTGTTCGCCCTCGACCTGCGTGAGTTCGGTGTAGGAGAGCCAGCAGACCGTCTCGTACGCGTCGTCCAGGAGCAGGGCGGAGAGGTCGAAGTCCGTGGTGCGGCTGGTCTGCTTCCAGTAGACGAAGAAGCGGAGCAGTTCGCCGTCGACCGGGGAGAGGGAGCCGCGGGGCAGCACGCCGAGGCCGGTGGCGGTGGCCTTGCCGCTGAGGGGGAGGGCGACGTCGAGGACGTCGGGGTCGATCAGCAGGTGGGCCGGCTGCGGGAGGCGGCGGCGTATCTCGGCGTCGAGGGCGTCGATCAGGCGCTTGCGCTCGGGGGCGGGCAGGGGCGGGCGGGTGTCGGCGGCGACCCAGGCGCGGCCGAGGCGGTTGGCGAAGACGCGGCGCCCGGTCGGTGCGTCGGTGGTGCGGTTGTGGCTGGTGGTGCGGGTGTGTTCGGTGGTGCGGTTGTGGTCGGTGGTGCGGGTGTGTTCGGTGGTGCGGTTGTGGAGGTGTTCGCGGACCGACAGCAGGACGCGGCCGGCGGTCTGCGGCGCGGCCTGTTCGGCGGCGGCCGTGACGGCGTCGCGTTCGTCCTGGGTGCGGCAGGCGCGCAGCAGGCGGTCCAGGGAGCGGAACAGCTTGGCGGGGGCGGCGGTGAGCAACTGCGCCGCTGCGGTGACGTCGTCGGCGCGGAGGAGTTCGTTGACGTGGCTGTCGAAGGAGCGGGCCTCTCGCTCGCCCCGGGCGACGGCGAAGACCTCGGCGGCGTGCGGCCAGCGCGGATACTCGTGCGGGTGGAGGCGCTCGCCGAGGCGCTTGAACGCCTCGCGGTGGGCGGTGACGTCGGCGAGCTTGGCGGGGTTGGCGGCGATCACCGCGTCGAGGCCGGCGAGCAGGGCGCGGCGGACGGGTCGGGAGAGGGAGCGGAAGCGGGTCCGCTCGGTGAGGGTGACGTCGCCGTCGGACAGGGCGCAGGCCAGGCGGAGCACGTCGGTGACGGTGTCGAGGAGGAGGCCGGCGCCGGCGTCGAGGCGGGCGAGGTTGACGACGGCGCGGTTCTCCCGGACCGGGATCGCCTCGGGCTGCGGGCCGTTGACGCAGTGTCCGGCGAGGACGCCGAGGTCGCGCAGGGTGTTTTCGTTCAGCGGGGTGGTGCTGCCGGCCAGGGCCAGGTAGAGCGCGGTGACTTCGTCGGCCACGGAACCGCCCAGGTGCAGGACCGTCATGCGGTCGCCGGCGGCGGCGATCAGCTCGTCGTGGGCGGCGAGCATCTCGGCGTACGTGTGCTGGTAGTTGCCGTAGGAGGGGAGGGTCAGCAGATCGACCACGCCGGTGCGCAGCTGGGCGAGCGTGCTCTCGCGGGAGGCGTCGTCGGCGAGGGCCCCGGCGATGCACTGCATCCAGAAGTCGAACGTGTCCGGGACGTTGAGGGGGAAGTCGATGAAGTAGGTGTTGTGCCCGACGTGGTCGCCGGCCATCTCGCGGACGGTGTCCAGCGTGTGCCTGGCGGTGTCGACGACCGTCTCTTCGGCCAGCCCGGACAGGTGCTCCAGCAGGCCGGCCGAGAGCTTGAAGCCGACCGACATCAGCGCGGCGTCGAACTGCCGTGCTGTGGCGCCTCCTTGGCCGGCCTGGTCGGAGAGACCGGAGGGGGCGGGGATGCGGTGGGTGTGCCGGATGACCATGGGTTCGAGACGCTCGGACATTCGGGCATGATCCCAGAGCTGTGGGGGGCGATGCACTCCGGTTTTCCCGTAAGTGCCGGTTGGTGGACGGTTGGTGGGTGGTCAGATGCCGGGCAGGTGGCGGGCGGTGCGCAGGGGGGAGCGGAAGACCGGGATCCAGACCAGCATCAGGCCCGCCGCGCCGACCCACAGGGCGGTGCGCACCGAGGTGAGGGAGGCGAGGGTGCCGGCGAGGGCGGCGCCGAGGGTGAGGGCACCGGTGAGCAGAACACGCATGGTGGCGTTCATCCGGCCCAGGAGGTGGTCCGGGGTCGCGTGCTGGCGGAAGCTCACCTTGATGACGTTGTCGATGCCGATCTTGACGGTGGTCAGCAGCCAGGCGCCGGCCGCGCACCACAGGGCCGGGCCGCGGTCGACGAGGGCGACGAGGACGCCGAGCGGGGCGATGCCCAGGCCCACCATCCACAGGACGCGGCCTGCGCCCACGCGGCGGGCCAGCGGGCGGGCCAGCAGGGAGCCGGTGAAGACGCCGACGCCGCCGGTGGCGAAGAACAGGCCGGTGACGGCGTCGGGCAGGTGGAGGGTACGGGCGAAGAGGACGGGCAGCAGGGTTTGGCAGATCTGGACCGACAGGTTGGTGAGGGCGCCGGCCAGGGCGATGGGGCGCAGCAGCGGGTGGCCGAGGACGAAGCGCAGGCCTTCGCGGATCTCGGAGGCCAGGCGGTGGGTGTTGCGGTGGCCGTCGCGGTGGCCGTCCTTGCGCGGGGGTGCGGTCGGGGCGGGTTCGGGGCGGTGTATGCGGCGCAGGAGGCAGGCGGAGGCGAGGTAGCTGGTGGCGTCGACGAGGACCGCGATCGGGGCGGTGAGGAGGCTGACGAGGAAGCCGGCGGCGCTGCGGCCGGCGGTCTGGGCGAGGGCGTCGACGGTCACCAGGTGGGCGTTGGCGCTGGTGAGGCGGTCGCGGCCGACGAGGGCGGGCAGATGGCTCTGGGCGGCGATGTCGGAGAAGACGGTGGCCGTCCCGGTGAGCAGGGCTACCGCGCACAGGTGGGGGAAGGTCAGGTGGCCGAGGGCCCACGCGGCGGGGACGGTGGCGAGCAGGGCGGCGCGGGTGAGGTCGGCGGTGATCATGACGGGGCGTTTGGGCAGGCGGTCGACCCAGGCTCCGGCGGGCAGGCCGAGCAGGAGGAAGGCGGCGGTGCTCAGGGCGGCGAGCAGTCCGATCTGCCAGGCGGGGCTGTGCAGGGCGAGGACGGCGGCCAGCGGCAGGGCGAGGGAGCCGACGGCGGTGCCGGTGCGGCTGACGGCGGTGGCGGTGAGGAGGAGGCGGTAGTCGGGGGTGGTGGGGGTGTTCGGGGTGTTCGGGGTGGTGGGGGTTTCGGCGGGGGCGGTGGTCTCGGTGGTCGCGCCGGTTTCGGTGGGGGTGGGGGTGCTGGTGGTCATGGCGTCAGACCTTGGCGGATGGCACGCTGGGCGGTCCACGGATTCAGCGTGGGCTAAATCGACGGCGGCCGGGTGGCGGCCTGGCGCTTCACCGAAGGAGGCCGGCGGATGATCCGGTTCGAGTTCACCACCAAGGACTTGGCGCTCACCCGGTTCGCGCTCTCCCCGTTGTGGGAGGCGGTGGCAGCAGTGCGGGTGCTCACCCGGCCCGCCGAGCATCCACTGCACCGGCCGTGGGCGGAGGCTGCGCGCGAGCGGCTGGCGGCTGCCGGGCTCGACTGGGGGCTGCTCGCCGACCTCGTGCCGGCGCCGCCCCGGGCCATCCCGGTGTTCGTGGCGCCGCCGCCCACCACGACCGTGCCGGACCTGCGAGTCGAACTGGACGTCCTGCGCGCCACCCCGCCCGAGACGGTTCGGGCCGCGCTGAGCGGACCGCGGGCGCCGCAGTCCGCGCGGGTCGCGGCGCTGCACGCGGACCCGGACCGGGGCCTTGCCGAACTCGCCGACACCGTCGAGGCGTTCTGGGAGTTGACCCTCGCACCGTACTGGCCGCGGATACGGGCCCTGCTGGAGGGCGACATGCTGCACCGCGCCCGCCTGCTGGCGCGCGGCGGCGTGCAGGAACTGCTCAACGACCTCGACCCGCAGGTCACCTGGGACACGGACACCCTGTACGTCGGCCACCACTTCGCGCGCGGCGGACGGAGCCTGGGCGGGCGAGGGCTGCTGCTGGTGCCGTCGGTGTTCGTGTGGCCCAGGGTGTTCTCGGTCAGCACCCCGCTCTGGCAGCCGACCCTGCGTTACCCACCGCGCGGCGTCGCCACCCTGTGGGAGCGGCGCGAGCGCGAGCCCTCGCACGCCTTGGCGGCGGTGCTGGGCCGAGGACGGGCACTGCTGCTGGCCGAGCTGGACGAACCGACCTCCACAGCCGAACTCGCCCGCCGCACCGGCATGACCCCGGGCGGAGTCTCCCAGCACCTCACCGCCCTGCGCGCCGCCGGCCTGCTCTCCGCCCACCGCGCGGGCCGCCATGTCCTGTACGCCCGCACCGAGGCTGCGGAGGTCCTGCTGAGTGCGGCGGGAGGTTGACGGCGGCTGCCGTGCAGTGGTTTTGGTGGTCGCGGCCAGTGGCGGGTTCAGAGGGGGTCAGCGGCGGGGGCCGGTGAGGGGGGTGAGGAGGGTGGCGAGGGTGGTGAGGTCATTGGGGGGCCACTGGGTGGGGGTGAAGACGTCGGTGGCGATCTGGCGGGCGGTGGTGAGCATTTCGGAGAGGCGTTCGCGGCCGGTCGGGGTGAGGGCGGCGTAGGCGACGCGGGCGTCGCGGGGGGCGGCCTCGCGGGTGACCAGGCCGATGCGTTCGAGTGGGGCGAGGCCGCGGGTGACGCCGGAGGCGGTGAGGCCGAGGGCTTCGGCGAGGTCGACGCGGCGCATGCGTCCGCCGGGGGCCTCGCTGAGGCGGAGCAGCATGGTGAAGTCGGAGAGGCTGACGCCGTGCAGGCCGCTGAGGCCCGCGTCGAAGCGTTTGACCAGGGTGGCCTGGGCGCGGACGAGGCGTAGGGCGGTGTCCAGCGGGTCGGGGCCGGGCGGGTCGGTCTGTGGGTCGGCCTGTGCGTCGGTCTGTGGGCTGGTCTGTGGGTCGGTCTGTGGGTCAGTCATTGCCACCTCCTTGAGCACTCAAGTATAGCCTCGCGCTGAGGGCTCAAGGAGGTGGCGGAGGGGGAGGGGGCTAGCGGGAGGCGGCGGCGCGGCGTTGGCGCTTGCCGAGCGGGGCCTGGGAGAGGTCGTCGGCCTGGGAGCGGAGGTTCTTGTAGCCGTAGCCGCGTTCGGTCAGCCAGGCTTGGGCGGACTGCTCGGCGCGTTCGGTCGCGTCCAGGATGTCCTCCTCCGCCTCGCCGGAGTCCAGGAAGCGGAAGGTGAACGCGGCCCGGGCGGTGAGGTCGTACGTGAGGTGGCCCTCGGGGGTGAAGGTGGCGTGCAGGACGTCGTGTTCGGGGGCGTGGGCTTGGAGTTCGGCGCGCTGTTCGGTGGTCAGGCCGTCGAAGACGCCGCGCACCATGATGCGGAAGGTTCGAGTGCTCATCCTCCGACGATAGGCAGGTCGGGGGTGCGGGGGCCACACTATTCCGGGAGCCCCGGCGATCGGGCAGAATGATCGCTCATGGAGAACCGCGATATGACGATTGATCAGGCTCCTCTCTCGCGTGAGGTGCTGCTGGATGTGCCGGTGCTGCCGGTGAAGCCGACGGCCCGGGTGGAGGTGCGGCGGATCACCATGCAGCCCGGGTTCGCTGCCGGGTGGCACGTGCACAACTGTCCGGTGGTCGGGAGTGTGCTGGACGGGACGGTGCGCTATCAGGTCGAGGGCGGGGACGAGGTGCTGCTGACGGCCGGGGAGGTGTTCCACGAGCCCGAGGGGGTGCCCGTGCGGTTCGACGCCGGCGAAGAGGGGACGACATTCCTGGCCTACTTCCTGTTGGCGGACGGGGAGGAGCCGGAGATCGCCCTGACGGAGGTGTGAGCCCCGGCGCGGTGAGGTGCAGTCGTTGAGTCGTTGAGTCGCTGAGTCGCTGAGTCGGTCAGTGGGTCGGCAGCTCGGTGTGGTGGACGGTGTAGCCGCCGTCGACGACCGGGGCGAACGGAGCCGGCGCCATGCAGGTGCCTGTCACCGCCTGGCGGGGTTGGCCGGTGGCGTCCACGTCGAGGTTGCCTATGCCCCAGGAGAAGCCGAGGCGGCTGCCCTTGCCGTGGCCGTCGTAGATGCTCAGGCCGATCCGCTCGCCGACCGTGCCGACGTCCGAGCTGGTCACCACGGCGGTCAGGGTGGCGACCGGGCCGCCGGTGACCAGGCAGTCCACCGCGGCCTCGGCACGGTAGACCTTGCCGGTGGCGGCGTCGCGATGGGACCAGCTGACCGTACCCCGGGCGTCGGTGGGCAGGCCGTGCTCCAGCTTGGGGACGCCTGGGAACGGGTGGGTGAACGGGGCCGCCTGGGCGTCGACGGTGAACCGGATCTCGTCGTCCGGGGCGAAGGCGTACGAGATGCGGCCGGTGCCGTGGACGCTCGCGGGGCGGTGGTTGTCCGCGCGAGCGGGGGTCGGGGTCGGGGCGGGGGCTGCGGCGGTGAGCGTCGCGAGGGCGAGCGCGGCGACGGCGGCGGCGATCGCGGTGCGGGTGCGGAACACGGTGGGCTCCCTTCGTCCGGCGGCCCCGGTGGCCGCCGTTTCGGTGCTCCCAAGCCTGGTCGCCGCAGCCCCGCACGGACCATATGCCGATCGGCACATCGTTCGCCGACCAGCGGCGATGCCCCCTGCCGATCGGCAGGGCAGGGCAGGGTGGGGGTGCCTCAGGCCCGGGCGGGCAGCCGCGTGCACACCGCGCCGGCGGCGAGCGCAGACGGCTCCGCGCCGAGGGTGGCGAGCGTGAACGACGTGGTCAGCGCGCTGATGTCGGCGGCCTGCCGCACGAGGTAGTGGCTGCCGCCCGGGACCTCGTAGCGGGCGAGGTCAGGCACCACATCCCGGGCCCGCAGCGCGTATTCGAGCGACTGGGTCGCGCCCGCCGCGCTGTGGTCGCCGGTGCCGTGGACGATCAGCACGCGGCGCCCGGCGAGTTGCTCGACCGCGTCCCCGCTGGGCAGCCAGGGCGCGATGCCGGCCACCCCGGTGACGTTCGGATGCCCGGCGCACCAGAACGCGGCGCGACCGCCCAGCGAGTTGCCGACCAGGACCACCGGCACCGGGCCGTAGCGGCGGGCGAGTTCGTCCAGCGCCCAGCGGGTGTCGACGGCGGTGTCGGCGTCCGGGCCGTTCCAGCCGCTGCAGCGGTAGCGCAGCAGGTGGACGGCGATGCCGTGGGCCCGCCCACGTTCGGTGAGTTCGGCGGCGAGGTCGCGCAGACCGAGCTCGGCGACCTTCACCGGCCCGCCCCGGCCCCGGACGAACCCGCCGGGCAGCATCAACGCGACCCCGCGGACCTCGCCCTCACCCCGCCACTGCGTCAACTGCGCGGTACGCACCCGCTGCGCTCGGAACACGCCGATCCTCTCCTCGTGCCTGCCTGCGGATTCTACGGTTCCGCAGGTGGGTCGCGGTGCGCGAGGAGCGACCACAGGACCCAGCCGGTGACGCGGGTCCGGGCGACCATGACCTTGGCCCAGCGGGCGCCGAGCGGCGACGTCCAGGTGTCCACGACCTCGACGCGGTGGCCGTACCCGGCGAGGCCGATGACGGTGTCGCCGCCCGAGTGGCCGAGCCGCACGTTGGCGGCGGTCGCGGAGACCTCCCACCACCCGGCCCCGACCTCGGGCGCCCGCTGACCGCCGGTGACAGCGGCCGGGACGAGCAGGATGGTCAGAGATGAGGACGGCCGCCGTGGCCCGGCCGATCAGGGCCACGGGAGCCTCGGCGACGCGATGTGCGCGGGCGGAGGGGGAGGTGTGGAGGAGAAGGGGGGCATGTACAGCAGAACGATCAAACTCTCCGGGTGCACACTGATCCGCCGCGACGCTCACTCGGTCCGATCCCGCAGTCACAGCCCTCCAGGTGCCGAACCTGTACGGCGGGTACATCCACCCGGGCAGCCCGAGTGCGAGTGCGCTGACTCTGATCGTTGTCGCAGTGGCCCGGGAAGGTGGGGCAACCTCCTTACTGGGTGCGGCAGTTCGATGGTGTCCGGGCGGGGTGGCGAAAGCGGATGCGGGGCGGTCAGGTGGACGCGAGTACCCGGGCGAGGGCCGCCCGGCCGGCGGGGCCCCAGGTCGGCTTTCCGCCGGGGAGGCCGCGATCCCCGGCGCGGCCGATGTCGATCAGGGCGAGGCTGCGGAGGAGGGCCCAGCCCCGTGCCCGCCGGATCATCGCCGGGTCGGCGGGATCGTAGGCGTCGAGGACAGCCGGGAGCCCGGCCGAGGGCAGCAACAGCCAAGCGGCGGAGAGGTCCGTGGCCGGGTCGCCGGCGCACAGGTCGCCGAAGTCGATCACCCCGGCGAGGGTCCCGTCCGCGACGACGGCGTTGGCGGGGTGGAGGTCGGCGTGCAGCCACACCGCCGGGCCGTCCCAGGTCGGCGCTGCGACGGAATTCTCCCAGGATGCCCGAACTTCGGCGGTGGCGTGGCCGGTTGGGACGACTGCGCGGAAGAGCTTCTCGAATTCGCCGTCGACGGCGATGAGTTGCGCTCCGCGGGGCGCGTTGGCCGGTGCGTCGGCGGGCGCGGGCTGGTGCAGCGCCCGGAGGAAGCCGGCCAGCCGCTCGGCCGCGTGCGTCGAGCGGTCGATCGGCGCGTGGTCGCTCGGCTCGCCCGGGACCCACGCCACGACCGTCCAGGGGAACGGGAAGCGCTCCGACGGCTCGCCGACCCGCATCGGGCAGGGCACGGGCAGCGGCAGGCGCGGGGCGAGGAGGGGGAGCCACTGCTGCTCCTTCCTCAGCAGCGACGGCGCCCGCTGCGTGCGCGGCATCCGTACGGCCAACTCGTTGCCGAGCCTCCAGAGTTGGTTGTCCCAGCCACCGGGCACCTCGCGGATGGGCAGGGTGGCGAGGTCCGGGTGCTGGTCCCGCAGCAAAGAGCGCACCAGCGATTCGTCGATGGCGTAGCCGTCCATGAGCAGTCCGCGCTCCTTCGTCGGGCCGGGCCGGTCCGGTCCGGTGTCGACCGTCATGATCACCCATGGGGACGTGCTGCGGGGGCGCCCGGTTGCCGGGAGGTGGCGGGGAGGTGGCCTGCCGGGCATCGGGGGCGGTCCGGATCGGGGATCGGGCTGCGGTGGGCGGTCGGGGCGGACGAGACTGGGCGGCACCCCTATCGTCGATGAGACAGGACGTGCACACGATGAGCAGGCGCACCCGTCCCGTGCCCGGGGCGGCCCAGGGCAAGTTCTAGCCGAACCAGCGCGCGGGTTGGGCGAGTTCGGCGCCGCCGGGGTGGGGCGTGGGACTCGCGGACGCGCGCCAAGTCCCAGACCACCGCGCCGAAGTCGGTGCTGCCCGTCGGCATGTCGTCCATGGCGCGGCGCCAGAGCACGAAGGTGTCGGCGAGGTCGTCCGGGACGGTGCCCTCCCAGGACGCCGGCCGGTAGCCGGGGTGCGATCGGTCGATGGTCGCGGTGAGGGCGGCGGGGTCGGCGTCGGGGAGGCTGGCCGGCGGGCAGATCACCTCACAGGGGGCCGGTGCCCTTCGGCCCGTCCGGCCCGGCGGCCGAGTTCGACCTGGGGACCACCGGCGGCACCGGGGTGTTCCGGGAGGTCAGCGGGTTCGTTCACGTCAGGACGATCAACGACACCGACAGCGAGGACACGTTCCATCTCGACGTCGAGAGGTGAGAGCTCGCGAAGCGGGCGGAGGGCGCGGAGTGAGAAGTCGGCGTGGTCGACTTCCCGCTCCGCGCAGAGCCGGCGTCGACCAGGTTCGGCGGGGAACCTGCCGAGGACTTCGCCGGGAGGAACCAGATCAGGCCGACCGTCAGCACGAGTGCGCCCAGGGCCGCGACGGCCAGGGCGACGGCCCGGCGGAGGTCGGCGGCGGCGCTGAAGGCGTAGGCGTCGTGGCGTGCCTTCCAGCGGGCGAGTTCGGTGTCGTCGGCGACCGGCTGGGCGACCGGCCAGCCGTAGGCGGCGCGGTAGCCGGTAAGGATGGCGCCTCCGGCGGAGGCGATGCCGAGCAGGGCGGCGGCGGCCACGGTCGTCTTGCCGGCCGTGCCGAGGGACGCGATGGTGGTGCGGCCCGCGACGACGCCTGCCAGGCCGAAGAGGCCGTACAGCGCGGTGATGCCCGTGAGCCACTTCTCGGCCGCGGCGCGTACGTCGGCGCCCTGGGTGGTGGCGGCCGCGCGCAGGGCGATGGCGGCCTCGGCGCGGCGGCGGTCCTGGGCGGGGCGCAGGCGGTAGGGGCCGGCGGGCCGGCTGTCGTGGGCTTCGCCGCAGGTGCAGACGAACTGCAGGGTGAGCGGTTCCGGGGGTGGCGACGGCGCTTCGGTGGCCGGGGCGGTGGCGGCCCCGGCGATGATCTTGGTCGTGACGGGCATCAGGCAGCTGTGGCCACAGCGCGGGCAGGGGCCGGTGGCGCTGGTCGGCAGCCCGGTCGTCGGGGACACCGTCCAGGCCGAGAGGAACTGTTCGTCCGGTGTGACCTCGCGGTAGGAGTAGGCGGCGGGTTGTGGCTGGCTCACTGGGGTCTCCTGTCGTCAATGCGACAGGACTATGCCGGAATTGATCGTCAACGTCCGGAATTGACGGTATGTCGCACGAGGTGCGGCGGCTGGGCGGGTGGCGGGTTCGAAAATCCCTGCGAGCCGGCTCGTAGTTGGGGTACGGTCCGCCGGTGACGGATGAGCATGGACACGACGTGCCGACGGAGCCCGCCAAGGGCGGCGCCAAGAGCGCGGCGGGCCAGGTAGCGGCGGCGCTGGTGCTGGCGCTGGCCGTCGTGGCGGCCGTGCTGTTCGTGGGCGGGCTGGACGACACTGCCGCCCAGAACAACAAGCCGGCCGTGTGCAATCCGCCCAAGGCCACGGACGCGCCCGAGTATCCGGCACTGTGCGCGGCGCTCAACCGCCCGGATCTGCCGGTGCTGGTCGGTGTGCCGAGCGAGCACGTTGTGAACGCGTACTCCTCGGGTGGGCAGGTGACGTCCGCGGCCGGGACGAAGGAGACCGAGGCCTCGGCGCAGGTGCAGCTCGGGTCCGTCTACCTCCAGGTCTCGGACAACCGCGACCTCTCGGTGCAGTCCTTCGACGACTTCCTGCGCCCGCGGCCGGTGCCGGGTTCGCTGCTCGGCCACCCGTCCGTGACGTACTTGGACCGCACGACGTCGATCGTCTTCAAGGGCGCGACGGCCAGCTCGGGCACCGGCGGTATCGCGCGGCACCTGGTGGTCGCGAAGGGTGCGAAGGCGGAGGGCGGTTCGTACGAGATCGCCGTCTGGCGCCAGGACGACGCGACGCCGGACGACGCGATACTGCTCCGGGTCGCCGAGGCGGTGCTGCCGGCGCTCCCGGGCTGGGTGCCGGCGGCGTAGGGCCCACAACGCAGCGGAGGGCTACCTCAGCAGCCACTGCCGGGTCAGGGCCATCACCTCCGCGCGGCTGCGCGGGCCGTTGTCGGCGGCGATGAAGTGGTTGCCGATGCGGAGGGAGTAGGTGATCAGGCAGCGCATCTCGACGTCGTCCTCGTCGGGGCAGAAGGCGCGGAACAGCGTGCGCATGTACTCCATGCGCCGGTTGTCGATGCCTCGCAGGCGGTCGGCGACGGCTTCGTCGCGCCGGGCCCAGTCACGGACGGCGAGTTCGGAGGCGATGGAGGTCATCGGGTCGTCGCCCGCGGAGGCGATCGCGTAGAGGCGGACGAGCTTGGCCCTCGCGTCGCCGCCGCCGCTCTCGACCTCGTCGATCACGTTCTCGGTGACGGTGCGCTCCCAGGTGTCGAGGATTTCGGTGAGCAGGGCGTCGCGGTTGCGGAAGTAGCCGTAGAAGCCGCCCTTGCTGACGCCGAGCGCCTGGGCGAGGGGCTCGATCCGGACGGCGTCGGGGCCGCCGGCGGCGAGTGCCCGCATGCCCTCCTCGATCCACTTGTCGCGTGGGGTGCGGGGGTTGGCCATGGGGGGTGTCTCTCTCTCCGCTGCGCGCAGCCCCGGTCTATACGGTGGCGTATAAAAGGGTCTAGCCTGACTTCTATACGGCATCGTATAGATAAGGGGCCGACGCATGAGACTCCCCAGCACCGCCCACACCTCCCGCCCGTGGCGTATCCACGGGATCACCCGGGACTTCCACGTCGAGGACGTGTGGGCCCTGCCGACACCCGGCGGGCCCGACGATCTCCCGTACCTGGTCCGCCAGTTCACCGAGGGCGCCACGCCCGGGACGGCCAGCCCCTCGCCCGTGTACCGCGCGCTCTTCGCGATCCGCTGGAAGCTCGGGAGCCTGCTGGGGTGGGACAAGGCCGACGGCGGCGTCGGCGCCCGGGTCGGTACGCTGCGCGACCGGCTGCCGGACGACCTGCGCGAGGCGCCGCGCGGGCCGGACTCGGAGTCGGGCCCGTTCCGGTCCGTCTACCAGTTGCCCGACGAGTGGGCGGCCGAGCTGGCCAACCGGACGGTCCACGCGGTGATGCACATCGGCTGGGTCCCGGACGGGAAGGGCGGCTACCGGGGGCAGATGGCCGTCCTGGTGAAGCCGAACGGCCTGTTCGGCTCGGCGTACATGGCGGCGATCAAGCCGTTCCGGTACGTGGGCGTGTACCCGGCGCTGCTGCGGTCGATCGGGCGCCGGTGGGAGGAGAACTCGGGGGAGCGGAGCGGGAGCAGGTAGGGGCGCGAGCAGGTAGGGGCGCGGGCTGCGCAGGAAGTCGGCGGGGTCGACTTCCTGCGCAGGTGTGTCAGCCGTCTGGTGAAGCGGGGGTGCCGCGGCGCCCCGGCCGACGACTCTGCGTGAGCTGATCCGACCCGATGATCTGACCCGATTGGCCGCTTGTGTCAGGCTGGTGGGGGAGCACCGCCGAGATCGGGAGGCTCGTGATGGCCGAGATCAGGGTGAACGGGGTGGCGCTGCACTACGAGGCCCGTGGCGAAGGTCCGGGCGTCGTCCTGGTGCACGGGTCGTGGAGCGACGGGGACAGCTGGGCGCGGGTGATGCCCGGCCTGGCCGAGTCCACGACCGTGGTCACGTACGACCGGCGCGGCCACAGCCGCAGCGAGGACCTGCTCACCCAGGGTTCGGTGTACGAGGACGCGGCCGACCTGGCGGGGCTGATCGAGGGGCTCGGGCTGGCGCCGGCCTACGTCTGCGGGAACTCGTACGGTGCGCTGATCACCTTGCGGCTCGCTTCTGCCCGGCCCGACCTGCTGCGGGGGATCTCCGTGCACGAGCCGCCGGGGATGTCGCTGCTGCTCGCCGACCCGGAGCTGCGGTCGGTCGGCACCGCGCTCGCCGGGCGGATCGCCGCCGTCCGGGAGCTGCTGGAACAGGCGGAGTCGGCTGCGGCGGCGGAGCTGTTCGTGGAGACGGTGGCGTTCGGGCCGGGGGCGTGGGCCCAGCTGCCCGCGCCGGTGCGGCACACCTTCGTGCGCAACGCGCCGACCTTCCTGGACGAGCTGCGGGATCCGGACGCCCTGGACCTCGACCTGACCGCGCTCGCCCGCTTCAGCGAGCCCGCGCTGCTCACGCAGAGCGACGACAGCCAGCCGATGTACGGCGAGGTTCTGGACATCATCGACCTCACCCTGCCGAAGGCGGAACGGCACCTGTACATGGGCGCCGGTCACGCTCCGCATCTGTCGCAGCCGGAGGAGTGGGTGCAGGTGGTCCTCCCGCGCGCGTTGGAGTGAACCGAACCCCGAGGGCGCGCACGTGAGAACGCGCGCCGCCCTTACTGCGTCGCCACCAGCTCCTCCCCGCGCGGCGTCCGCCGGTACAGCACCTCCCGTCCGCTCCGCACCCGGCTCACCAGCCCCGACCGGTGCAGCACGCCCAGGTGGTACGAGACCGTGCCCGCGCTGAGGTAGTGCCGCCCCGCCAGCGCCGCCGTCGTCGACGGGCCCACCAGCGCGGCGAGCAGATCCGCCCGCGTCGGCCCGAGCAGCTGCGCCAGCGCCGGGCTGGGCTCCAGCTCCGCCACCGCCCGGTGCGCGACCGGGTACATCAGGGTCGGCGCCCGGTGGACCCCGTCGATCGGGTCCAGGATCACGTGGATCGACCGCGTCACCAGCGTCGGCATCAGCAGCACCATCCGGGCCGGCAGCGCCACCGTGAACCGGCTCTCCAGCTCGATCCGCCCCTCCGCCCAGGAGAGCTGCGGGGCAAGGGAGTTGATCAGCGCGCCGGCGCCGTGCCGGGCCTGGAACCGCCCCCGCTGGTCGATCTCGGCGTCGAGCACCGCGCGGGCGTCCGGCCAGTACGGCGCGATCGCCAGCTCCCAGTAGCGGCTCAGCTCGTCCGCGGCCCGCTGCGCGAAGTACCGCGGACCGCGCTCCAACGTCCGCTCCACGACGCCCGGTAGCACACGCCCCATCAGCCCGACCTCGGGGCGGCCCCGCCGGACGGTCTCCAGCTCGCCGAGCACGCGGTCGGGCGGCGTGGCGCGGACCGCCGCGAGCTGCTCCGCCACCTCGGGCGCCGGGCCGGCCGGGTGCGGGGAGAGGAAGTCCGGGAGGTAGCCCCCGGACTTGTCCAGGGCCAGCCCGGCGAGCAGCTCCAGCCGCTCCCGCCGCAGCACGCGCCGCGTCCGGCTCACCCACGCGTACGGGCCGGTGCGGGACGTCAGGCCGGACGACATCAGGGTGTTGACCGCCTCGTGCAGCGGCGAGACCACGAACCGCGAACGGGCCAGGCCCACGGAGTCGATGGTGAGGGTGATCACTGGCGTCCTTCCCCCGTCGGACCGTCGGACAGTCAGAAAGTCCGCCCCCCAAACAGGTGGCCGACGCTTCGAACCTGCTCGAATCGTCGCAGGAATCATCGCGCGCCGATGCCCCCGGGGCACAAGCTTTTCCGTGACCGCGTCAGCAGACCGCGTCAACACGAGCCGACAGGCACGGGAAGGACGAACATGACGAAGACGCGCGGCCGTATCGCCGCCCTGCTGGGCGCCGTGGCGGTGGTCGCCGGGACGACGCTGGGCACCCCCGCCGTCGCCGCTCCGGCCGGGGACGACCGGAGCGGCGGGCTCACCGGCCAGGCGCCTTGTCCGGGCAGCCCCGGCTACACCTGCGGCACCCTCACCGTCCCGCTCGACCACGGCGGCGACACCCCGGGCACGCTCAACCTCCAGGTGGCCGTCGGCGGCAACACCGACGCACCCAAGGGAGACCTGCTGTTCCTCACCGGCGGCCCCGGCCAGCCGGGCGTCCCGCTGCTGAACAAGATTGCCGGCAAGCTCGCGCCCGTCCTCAAGGACTACCGCCTGGTGATGTTCGACCAGCGCGGCACCGGCGCCAACGCCCTCCAGTGCCCGGCCCTCCAGGACCAGATGGGCGCCTCCGACCTCACCCCGCCCACCCCACAGGCCGTCACCGACTGCGCGGCGGCCCTCGGCCCCGGCCGGCAGTACTACAGCACCGCCGACACCGTCGCCGACATCGACCAGCTGCGCCGCGCCCTCGGTGACAAGCGGCTCACCCTCGACGGCGTCTCGTACGGCACCTTCACCGCCGAGCGGTACGCGCTCGCGCACCCCGCGCACGTCGCCCGGCTGGTGCTCGACTCCGTGGTGCCGCAACAGGGTTACGACCCGCTCGATCCGGTCCCGCTGCGGGCCGCCGCGCGGGTGCTCACCGCCGCCTGCAAGGCCACCGGGTGCACCACCGACCCGGCCGCCGACCTCGCGGAGACCGTCCGGCGCTACCACAACGGGCCGGCCGTCCTCGACGCGATCACCAGCTTCGAGTTCGTCGACCCGAACTACGGCAAGATCCCGGACGCCCTGCACGAGGCCGCGGCCGGGCGGCCCGGCCGGCTCCAGAGCTTCATCGACGGCGCCCACCAGGGCAACGCCGTCCCCGCCGAGTTCCTCAGCCAGGGCCTGCACGCCAGCACCCTGTGCGCGGACGGGGAGTTCCCGTGGGGCACCTCGGACTCCCCGGTCGATGGCCGGGCGGCGGCGCTGGACCGCGCGCGGCAGGACCTGACGGACGAGGAGACCTGGCCGTTCGACCCGGCCACCGCCACCGGGACGGGCACCCTGCTCAGCTGCCTCAACTGGCCGCAGGAGGAGGTGCCGTCGGCCCCGCCGGAGCACCGCAAGCTGCCCAACGTGCCGGTGCTGCTGCTCGGCGGCGACCGGGACCTCTCCACCCCGCTGGACTGGCTGTACCGGGAGGCGGAGATGGCGCACGACCCGCAGGTCGTGATCGTCCCCGGGGCGGCGCACTCGGTGCAGAGCCGGGCGGCCAGCGACCTCGGGCGGCAGGCGGTCTACGACTTCCTGCTGAGCTAACGGGAGTTCGAGCCACCGGACCGTTCCGCGCGGGGGGCGGAACGGTCCGGTGTCGCGCGTTACGCGCCCCAGCCGTCGTCGGGGAGGGTGCGGTCCGGCTCGGGGCAGTCGGTGTGGTCGTAGCCCCAGAGCACGACCTTGTGCAACAGCCAGTCCTCCAACGGCGGTTCGTCGTACGCCTCGCGGTCGGTGAGGACGAGGCCCACCCGGACCTCCCTGGCCGGCGTGACCTCCAGGGTCCGCTGGCCGGGGAGGTTCTCGTACGTCACCGTGTCCCAGGTGCAGTGGGCGGCGGTGAGGGCCGCGACGAGGGCGGACTCCGTCACGTGCGTGTCGATCGTTCGCAAACCGCCGTCGGGCACCGGGAGTTCGAGCTCACCGTGCCAGACCGGAAGGGAGAACGAGCGGAGCCGACGGCAGCGGCAGAACACCGTCTGCGCATCGCCCCAGCCGAAGGCGTGCGGCCAGCGCGACTCCTTGTGGACGCGCCCGCCGTCCCACGGATCGCCGTAGCGGGCGGCGAGTTCGGGCAAGGAGGCGTTGTAGCGCAGGCCGCCCAGACCGCCGGTGGCGGCGAGGCCGGCGAGGTGGGTGACGAACGCCGTCACCCCAGGCACCCGCGCACCGCCTCGATCAGCCGGTTGGCGCGCGCGTCGCCGTGGCCGATCATCCGGTTCGCCACGTACGCGAAGCCGACGCCGAACTCGTCGTCCCCGAAGGCGAACTGGCCGCCCGCGCCGTCGTTGCCGAAGCTGCGCGCGCCGAACAGCGGGCGGAAGGCGGGGGAGTCCAGCAGAACGCCCGAACCCCAGCGGGCGCCCATGTCGAAGCCCAGGAAGCCTGCGCCGGACGAGACTTCGGTGACCGCGTCGGTCACCGTGTCGTGGGACAGCAGGCGATCGCCGCCGTCGATGCCGGTGACGGCCGCCGCGTACAGGCCCGCCAGGCCGGTGGCGGAGGCGACGGCGCCCGCGCCCGGCAGCTCGATCGCGTGCAGGGCCGGGTCGTTCCAGCCGTGCGGCACGTCCAGGCCGGGGAAGACCAGCGCGCCGTTCATCGTCACGATCCGGGTGAGCAGGTGCTCCGGGCCGGGCATCGGACGGCGGCCCTCGGCCTCCACCAGCCGGGCCAGGCGCGGGAGTTCCTCCTCCGGCAGGCCGATCCACACCGGCAGGCCGCCGAACGGCTCGGCGATCTCCTTGCGGAGGAACACGCCCGGCGTCAGGCCGGTGATGCGGCGGATCACCTCGCCGACCGCGAAGCCGAGGACGTGGCCGTGGTACTCGTAGGTGGTCCCGGGCTCCCAGAGCGGCGGCTGCTCCTCGATCGCGCGGATCACCGGATCCCAGGCGGCGATCTCCTCGAAGGAGAGCACGGCGTCCAGGGCGGGCAGGCCGGCGCGGTGGCCGAGGATCATGCGGGTGGTGATGTCCTGCTTGCCGTGGCGCGCGAACTCGGGCCAGTAGCGGGCGATCGGGGCGTCGAGGTCCAGCCGGCCCTGCTGGGCGAGCAGGTGGGCGCTGATGCTCACCGCGCCCTTGGCGACCGAGAAGACCGGGACGACGGTGTCCTGCGACCAGGCCCGGCCGGTGCGGTCGTCGGCGGTGCCGCCCCACAGCTCGACGACCTTGCGGCCGCCCGAGTAGACCGTGACGGCGGCGCCGAGCTCGGGGAACTCGGCGAAGTTGCGGGCGAACACGTCCGCGACGGCGCCGAAGCGTTCGTCGGCCCAACCCTGGTACTGCTGCATGGTGCTGCCTGTCCTCTTCGCGTGGTTTCAAGATCGTCGACCGGTCCACGGTACGGGAGCCGGGCGGCGAGCACGAACGATTTCGGGGGGACCGTCACCGATGGCAGTGGAGTGGGAAGTCGGGCCCGCCGACTTCCCACTCCATGCGGGTGGTGGGCCGGAGCCGCTACCGGCTACGGCCGGTGACGTAGAGGGGCTTCATCTCGACGACCGTCGAGGTGGCGGTGTGCCCGAGCCCCTCGCGGGCCGCGTTGGTGAGCAGTCCGGGGTCGGCCTCGGCGTGCTCGGCGAACAGGCCGCCGAGGTTGCGGGCGCGGGCGTACTCGGCCTTGGAGCGGACGGAGCGCGGGGTGTCGAGGGAGAGGAGGACGCCGCTGGCGGTGCTGTGGAGGTAGTCGGCGTCGGCGGTGGTGTCCGTGTACAGCTCGAAGCCGTTGCGGCCCCGGCCGTTCTCCAGGTCGAGGTAGTTGCGCAGCACGTCGGCGAAGTGGCTCACCCCGGACTGGAACGACCCGACGGTCTCGCCCGAACCGGCGTCGTAGGTGCCCTTCAGCGGCGAGACGTGGCCGAGCTGGGCCCGGCGGGCGTTGCGGGTGGTCGTGGCGTAACCGAGGTGGATGCGGCGGGAGTCCACGCCCATCCGGTCGACGAGGTGGGTGACGGCGGCGTCGATGCAGTCCGTCTGGCGGCCGCCGGAGTCGCGGTACAGGGAGGTGTGGTGGCCGAGCCCGGACGCCCAGGGGCTGCCGAAGAAGTCGAAGGACCTGAGGTCGAGCCGGTCGGCGCCGGCTTCCAGGAAGAGGAGGAGGTTCATCGCCTTCAGCTGAGCGACGGAGGCCGGCACCGCGACGGCGAGCGTCGCGTTCAGGCCGGCGGTGGTCAGCGCGGACCGGGTCTCGCGGATGAGCTGCGCGTAGTTCGCGGCGTCGCTCCCGGAGGCGGGCCACCGCCAGTCCAGGTGCAGCGCGGAGAACATCGGGAAGGCACGGAACACCTGGACCGCGGACTGGGTGAAGCGCGTTCGCAAGGCCGGGTCCTGCGCGACGGCCCGGAGGGCCTGGCTCAGCTCCCAGCCGCCGACGTGCAGGCCCACGGCGAGGTTCGGGTTGCCCTCCTTCAGGCGCCTCGCGGCGCCGAGCAGGCCCTGGGCGTTCTGCTGGTCGAACAGCGCCGGGTAGTCGTTGGAGACCCAGCCGGCGAACCCGTAGCCGAGGTAGGCGGCCACTGCACTCCAGGGGTCGAGGAAGGTCACCGCGCCATGGTCGGAGGGGGCGAGGCCGAAGTCGGCTGCCGCCTGGGCGGTGACGGCCGCCAGGCCGCCCTGGTCGCCGACGATGCCGACCGGGCCGAGGATGATCTCGTCGAAGGCGCCGTTCGCGTCGTCCAGCCGGGTCAGGTCCGCGCCCGGGCCGCCGTTGGGGTCGGTGGAGCCCTCCATCAGGCGGCTGTCGTAGGCCCACTTCGTGTCCAGGAAGCCGGACACAGTTTGGTCGGTGGTGCGCTGGTAGGTGTTGAACACGGGCTTGGCGGCCCGGCACGGTGTGAAGGAAAGCTTCGAGTCCTCCGTCGCGGGGTCGAAGCCGTTCCTCTGGTAGGTCCGCTCGGCGGCGCCGACGGCCTGGCCGTTGAGACCGGGGTCGGACGGGTACACCAGCTCGCTCATGGCGCGCACTCCCTATGGTCGCGATGACGCAATGCGCCCGGGTCGAAGGCTCCGGGCGTGACCGTGCGGTTGCAGCGTAGTGGGCGGGCCGTGCGGTGCGTGCACGTTCGGGAGAGGGAGTTGACATGGAGTTGACAGATCGTCAGGGCCCGGCCATGGCGGCCGGGCCCTGCGGGTGTCAGGCGGTGAAGCGGGGGTCGCGGGCTTCGATGGCCTGGACGAAGGCGGTCCACTCGGCCTGGTCGAAGGCGAGGTGGGGGCGGTCGGGGTTCTTGTCGTCGCCGACCCAGACGTCACCGTTGTCGAAACGGGCGACAATCACGCAGTCACCGTTGCCTTCGCCGGAGAAGGGGGACTTGACCCAGTCGGCGGCGGCGGGGTTGTGGTCGTAGGGGTCGTGCTTCTCGCTCACGTCAGCTCTTCCAACTTGCGTTCAAGGGCAGTGATGGTGTCTTCCGGCGACAACGCGACTCGCTCAAGTCTGGCGAACGTCCGCTCGGCTCGCTTCAGATCGCGTCCCGTCTTCCTGGGGAGCATACCGCCGATGGCTTCGACGAATACGAAGCCATTTTCGGGGTCGTCAGGGAACCGCATCAGCGTGATCCCGGACGTCAGGATGCCGGGCCGACCAGCACTGAGCGGAACCATTCGCAGGGAGATGGTGGGGTACTGGGCAACCTTGATTGCATGCCGGATCTGCTCGGCGAGGATCTTCTGATCGCCTGCCACCAGCAGGGCCACCTCGCCAAAGTACGCCCCCAACGCGAGCGTCGGTTGGTTGGTCAGACGTCGCTGGCGAAGAAGGCGGACCTCCGCTCCGGCCTCGATCCGTTCCTCGTTGGGAGCATCCACACCGGCGCCGATCATCTCCTTGGCGTAGCCCTCGGTCTGAACCAGGCCAGGGAAGCCAGAGGGGAAGTAGTTGAGCATTTCCGAAGCATCGGCTTCGAGGGCGAGGTATTCCGCGAAGGCCGGCGTGATGGCCTCGGCGTAGTCGAGGTCGCGCCACCACTGTTTGGTCGGGCCGTCGCTGAGCAGGCTCTCGAAGTCCTCGCGCTCCTGGCCCGTGACGCCGTAGTGGTCCAGCAGCGTCTTCAGGTCGGCGGCGCTGATCTGCTGGTGGGCGCGCTCGATTCTGCTGAGGCGGGCGGCGTTCCAGCCCTTCAGGCCCTCCGTGACGTCGGTCAGGGTCTTGTTGTTGTACAGCCGCCAGTTGCGCAGCTCATCGCCGAGGCGGATCTGCCGGATCGCTGACAGGTCCTTGCTCAAGTGGCGCCCCTCCCTCTGAGTGTGGGTCCAGTGTCGTCAATGATGCGGGGGCGGCTCAACCCAGTTCAAGATCAATGGATTTGTCATTGCGTTCGGGTTGCGGGTTCGAATTGATGTCAGTCACACTCAGCGTGACCGCACGAACACGCCAGAAGGTGTGGGGTGACTCATGTCCACCTTGCGTAACCCGGTCCTCCAAACCTGGGAGACCACCCTCACCGAGCACTCGACCTCGGTCCGTACCGCCCGCCGCCTGATCCGCGAGCAGCTGACCGCCTGGGGCTGGGCCGGCGAGCCGGTCGACGACCTCGTCCTCATCGCTTCCGAGCTCGTCACCAACGCCGTCGTCCACGCCTGCCACGGCTGCGGCGAAGTCCGGCTCTACCTCCAGGAGTTCGGCGGCGACTGCCGCCTCGAAGTCTGGGACCCCCGGAGCGACCTCCCGCTCCGCGAGCCGCGTCCGCGCCGCTTCAACGAGGGCGGCCGGGGCATCGAGCTCGTCCGTCAACTGGCGTTCGACTTCGGTGTGGTCATACGGCGCGACGCGGGCAAGCGCGTGTGGGCGCGCGTTCGGCTCGCCGAGGACAATCGCCAGCCGTCACCCGGGAGTTGAGCGCCATCAAGCCCGCCGTCCTGGCCGCGATCCTCGCGGCCAGCCTTGCCCTCGCCTTCTTCGCCGCGGACCTGGTCCCGCCGCGCGAGCCGTCGGCCACCGCCGACGTCGTCTGGTGGACCACCCTCTCCGCAGCCCTGGTGGCCGGCATCAACCGTCACAACGACGACGACGACTGAACCGAGGACACGTGACCACCATGCACCCCGCCGCCATCGCCTTCCGCGACCCGGAGGCCCTCCGCGCCCGTAGCGAGCTCGGCGGCTTCCGCCGCCTCCACCTCCGGCCCGGCTACGAATCCTGCGCCGTGCTCCCTGATGCCACGTGGCAGCCCCTTCCGGAGAGCTACCCCGAGCGGTTCGCGCCGAGCATCTTCACGCAGGACAGCGGCCTGATCGAGTTCTTCAAGCTCCCCGAGACCGTCACCGACCGCCACGTCCTCGCCGCGCTCGTCGGCGAACTCGGCGACCCGGCGCCCGTCTTCCTCGGCGAGACCGACGACCCGCCCGGCGAGCCGGTCACCCACCGCACGCCCGAGACCGGTCTGCGCCCCGGCCTGCACGTCGACAACCACCAGAACCTGCCGTACGCCGCCCGCGACACCGCCCGCCGCAGACTCTGCGTCAACCTCGGTCCCGGCAGCCGCCACGTCCTCCTCTCCGACACCGACATCAAGTCCATCTGCCGCACGGTCCACGACCGTTACGAGACCCACCACCCGAGCACCGACGACCTCCGGATGTTCGTCACCCTGCGCCGTCCGCTGAAGCTCCTGCGGATCCGCATCGACCCGGGCGAGGGCTGGCTCGCCCCGACGGCCGTCCTTCCGTACGACGAGTCCACGGAGGGCCAGGAGTTGAACTCCGTCACCGCCTCCTGGCTCGGCCACTGGGAGCGCGGCCTCTTCGGCCCGCTGCTCTGAACGCCGGTCACTCTCTGCACACGGCGCCGCCGAAGGGGCGGGCGCGGGCGGTGCCGTTGCGCAACTTGGAGTGCGACCAACCTAGAGGGCGCGTACGGGCCGTTGCGCGCCCCGGTTCGCGCTGTACGGACGACAAGCGGCCTTCGCCAGCGCACCGTAGTGGATCGGTCACGCAAAGCGCCGGGCATCCCGTACGGAGGTGCGGGTGGGCGCAGAGCGGCGCAGGCTGGAAGGGGTTTCATGGCCCGGCCGCGCCGGGTCGGGCCGCCCCGTACGGGAAGTGAGGCTTCCGATGAGCAGGCTGGAAGAACAGATCGAGATCGACGCCCCGGCCGAGCAGGTCTGGGCGCAGCTGCACCGGTTCGACGAGTACCCGCAGTTCGTGGACGGCGTGCGCAGCGCGTTCGCCGAGGGTGACAGCAGAGCGCACTTCGACATCAGCCTCGGGGCCGAGCCACGCGGGTTCGACACCGAGCTCACCGACCGGGGCGGTGAGCAGGTACTGGAGTGGCAGACGCGCGGCGGCAGTCCGGAGCTGAAGGGCACGTTCGCCGTGCGGGAGCTGGACAGCAAGCACTGCGAGCTGCAGGCGCGGCTGGAGTACGACGGGGACGAGATTCGGGAGGCGTTCGGCGGCCCGAAGGGGTTTGCCCAGGTGCGGGCCGTCGAGACGGCGGTGCGGACGGATCTGGAGCAGTTCAAGGAGATGGTGGAGAACAGGTAAGAACCGTCACGGCGCTGCGGGCGGCTACCGGGCCCGGTGTCTGGGCAGGCTTGACCGGACACTGACCGAAGGGGGCCGCCCATGGCCGCAGTTCACGAATCCGTACTCGACGCGATCGGCGGGACGCCCCTGTTCCGCCTCGCCCGTCTGGGGGCCGGGCTCGCCGCGCCGATCTACGCCAAGGCGGAGTTCCTCAACATCGGCGGCAGCGTCAAGGACCGGGCCGCCCTCTCCATGGTGCTCGCCGCGGAGGCGGGCGGGCTGCTGCGCCCCGGCGGGACGATCGTCGAGGCGACGTCCGGCAACACCGGCATCGGCCTGGCCATCGTGGGCCGGCAGCGCGGCTACCGGGTGATCGCCGGGGTGTCCGACCGCTCCGCGGCCGAGAAGTCGGACATCCTGCGGGCGTACGGCGCCGAGGTGGTGACCGCCCCGACCTCCGTGCCGCAGGAGGATCCGGCGCATCTGTTCAACGTCGTCAAGCGGTTCGCCGAGGAGATCCCCGGCGCCTGGCTCGCCAACCAGTACGACAACCTCGCCAACCCCGACGCCCACGTGCGGACCACCGGCCCCGAGATCTGGGAGCAGACCGGCGGCCGGGTGACCCACTTCGTGGCGGGCATCGGCACCGGCGGCACCATCAGCGGCACGGGGAGCTATCTGAAGCAACTGTCCGGCGGCGCCGTGACCGTGATCGGGGCGGATCCGCTGTCCTCGCTGTACGGGGGCGGGGACGGCAGCCCCTACTTCGCCGAGAGCATCGGGCACTTCCTGCACCCCGACACCGTCGAGGACCGCTGGCCGCAGGCCTACCGGCAGGACGTGGTCGACGCCTTCGAGCGGATCCCCGACCGGGAGTCGCTGCTGACGGCGCGTCGCCTCGCCCGGGAGGAGGGCCTGCTGGCCGGACCGTCCTCGGGTGCGGCGGTGGCGGCGGCGCTCCGGGTGGCGCGGAGGCTCGGGCCGGACGATCTGGTCGTGGTGCTGCTGCCGGACTCCGGGCGGTCGTACCTGTCCAGGGTGCACAGCGACGACTGGATGCGGCAGTGGGGCTTCCTGGAGGACGGACGCCTGGAGGACGGCGCCACGCTCCGGGAACTGCTGGACGCGCCGGCGCCGCTGGTGACGGTCGACGCTGACGTGACCGTCGGCGAGGCGTTGGAGACGTTGCATGTGGTGGCGGGCGGCGTCGCGCCGGCCGTTCTGCCGCGGCCGGCCCGGCCGTACGGGGTGGCTGCGACGGAGGTGGTCGGCTCGGTGTCGCGGGCGGTGCTGGCGGCGGCGCTCGCGGACGGGAGCGCCAAGCCGGGCGACCCGGTGCGCGGGCTGCTCGGGCCGGCGCTGCCGACGGTGGGCGTCGGGCAGTCGCCGGCGGAGGCGCGGGCGGTGCTGGGGGACGCGCACGAGGCCGTGGTGGTGCTGGTCGACGGGCGGGCGGTCGCGGTGCTGCCCCGGGCGCTGCTGGGCGCGTAGGCGTCTTACGGGGTGGGCGTCAGCATCGCCGTGATCACCCGGTCCAGGGTGCGGTCGAAGGCGGTGGTCGGGTCGGCGGGCGGGCCGGGGGTGGCGAAGGCGGCGGCGAGGTTCGGGTAGTCCCCGCTCATCGCCGCCTGGGTGAGGTAACCCACCAGCTCCGCCTGCCACTTGGCGCCCGCCACCGCCGTCTGCTCGTACTGGGCGTACTGGCAGATGAAGCCGTTGAACAGCGCCATGGCCTCCATGCGCGCGCCGCCGCTGAGGCCGCTGGGGGCGGTGACGGCCAGGTAGTG
Source organism: Kitasatospora aureofaciens (assembly GCF_019192735.1). Taxonomy (GTDB): domain Bacteria; phylum Actinomycetota; class Actinomycetes; order Streptomycetales; family Streptomycetaceae; genus Kitasatospora; species Kitasatospora aureofaciens_A. Next base: position 9,166 of record NZ_JAHTKP010000011.1, on the reverse strand, counting down.
GTCGGTGTAGCGCAGGGCGTTCGGGCCGATGCCCGGGCGGGCGATGACCAGGGCGGGCAGCCAGGGGTGGCGGCGGCAGAGGTCGAGCTGCTGGTGCCCGAGCCGGACGAGGTCGGCGCGGCAGTCGCCGGTGGGGGCGGTGAACTCGTACTCGGCGACGGCCTCGTCGAGCATCAGGTCGAGCAGGTGCTCCTTCTTCGGCACGTAGTTGTAGAGCGACATCGTGCCCGCGCCGAGTGCCGCCGCGACCCGACGCATCGAGACGGCGTCCAGGCCTTCGGCGTCGGCGATCCGGACCGCGGCGGCCGCGATGGAGGTCCGGCTGTGGGCCGGTTTGGGGCCGCGGCCGGTGCGCTCGGGGCGCAGCCAGATCAGTTCGGGCGCCTCGGGGGGCGTGGGCTGCCCGGGGTTCGGGCTGCTCGGGGGCTTGCTGGACGGCACTGAAGATCACCTCGGTCTCCCATCTTAGATACGTACGGCGTACGTAGTACGATGTGCTCGCGCGCGCTTCTACGTACGCTGTACCTAGAGAGGGGCAGAGTCAGTCATGTCCGACGCCACCCGAACCACCCGAACCACCCGAACTGCCCGGCCCACCGGGCCCGCCATCGAGATGGCGGGCGTGGAGAAACGCTTCGGCGCCACCGAGGCCCTGCGCGGCCTCGACCTCACCGTCCCGGCCGGCACCGTCTGCGGCCTGCTCGGCCCCAACGGCGCCGGCAAGACCACCGCCGTCCGCGTCCTCGCCACCCTCGTCGCCCCCGACCGGGGCACCGCCCGGGTCGCCGGGTACGACGTCGCCCGCGAGGCCGAGGCCGTCCGGCGCGCCATCGGTCTGGCCGGGCAGCACGCCGCCGTCGACGAGGGCATCACCGGGCGGGACAACCTGCACCTGTTCGGCCGGCTGCACCACCTCGGCGGCCGCCGGGCCCGGGCGCGCGCCGACGAACTGCTCGAACGCTTCGGCCTCGCCGAGGCCGGCGGCCGGCTCGTCCGCACCTACTCCGGCGGCATGCGGCGGCGCCTCGACCTGATCGCCAGCCTCGTCACCAGCCCGCCGGTGCTCTTCCTCGACGAGCCCACCACCGGGCTCGACCCGCGCAGCCGGCAGGAGATCTGGGACACCGTCAAGGAGTTGGCGAATGACGGCACCACCGTGCTGCTCACCACCCAGTACCTGGAGGAGGCCGACCGGCTCGCCGACGACATCGTCGTCGTCGACCACGGCGCCGCGATCGCCACCGGCCCGCCGGCCCGGCTCAAGGCGGCGATCGGCAGCGAGGTGTCCGTCACCCTCGCCGACGTGGGCCAACTCGGCGCCGCCGCCGTCGTGTTGTCCGCGCTCTCCGGCGGGGACGCGCAGGTGGACGTGGCCGAGCGGCTGGTCACGGTGGTGACGCCGCCGGGTGTCGAGGTCCTGCTTCCGGCGCTCGTAAGGGAGTTGGACGCGGCGGGGGTCGTCGCGCAGGACGTCGCGGTGCGGGCGCCCTCGCTGGACGACGTCTTCCTCGCGCTCACCCGGGAATCCACCGCCACCACCCTGAGGAGGGTCGCCTGATGGCCGCCGTGTACGCCGCTCCGAATCTTGCTGGTCCCAGTCGGCTCGTCTCCGACACCGTGACGTCGATGCTGCGCATCCTCCTCAACTACCGTCACTCGCCGGGCCTGTTGGCCGCGTCCCTGGGCGTGCCGGTGGTCATGGTGGTGGTCTTCGGGTACGTCTTCGGCAGCGCCATGCAGGTGCCCGGCGGGGGCGACTACCGGGAGTTCCTGATGCCCGGCCTGTTCGCCATGGTCGCCACCAACGGCATCATGCCCACCATGGTCGGCGCCGCCCGGGACGTCGGGCGTGGAGTCACCGACCGGCTGCGCTCGATGCCGGTGTCGCGCACCGGCCTCCTGCTCGGCCAGACCCTGGCGGACCTGCTCGTCAGCGTCGTCGTCCTGGCCCTGCTCGCCCTCGTCGGACTCGCCGCCGGCTGGCGCGTCCGGGAGGGACTCGCCGACGCGGCGGGCGCGTTCGGGCTGCTGCTGCTCTTCCGCTTCGTGATGACCTGGGTCGGGACGTGCCTCGGGCTGGCGGTGGGCAAGGAGGAGGCGGCCGGCCAACTCTCCGTCGCAGTCTTCCCGTTGGCGATGGTGACCAACGCGTACGTGCCGACCGGCGGGATGCCCGGCTGGCTGCGGGTCGTCGCCGACTGGAACCCGGTCAGCTCCGTCGTCGAGGCCTGTCGCGGACTCTTCGGCAACCCGTCCGCACCCGGTGACGCCTGGCCGATGCAACACGCGGTGCTCGCCTCGCTGCTGTGGAGCGCGGTGCTGCTGGCGCTCTGCATGCCGCTCGCCGTACGGAAGTTCGCCACGCACGGGCGGTGAGCCCGGTTCGTCCGGCTCGTCCGGCCTCGTCTGGTCGAATGTGCTGGACAGCGGTGCCGGTGCGGCCGAAGGTGGACGCCATGAAGTTCACCCATCTCGGCCGCACCGGCCTCACCGTCTCCCGACTCTGTCTGGGCACCATGAACTTCGGCCCCCACACCGAGGAGTCCGACGCCCACCGCATCATGGACACCGCCCACGACCGGGGCATCAACTTCTTCGACACCGCCAACTCCTACGGCCGCGACAGCGAGGGCAGGCTCAAGGGCCGCACCGAGGAGATCATCGGCCGCTGGTTCGCCCAGGGCGGCGGCCGCCGCGAACGCACCGTCCTCGCCACCAAGGCCTACGCCCCCATGGGCGACTGGCCCAACGAGGGCCGGCTCTCCGCGCTCAACATCCGCCGGGCCGTCGAGGCCAGCCTGCGCCGCCTCAACACCGACCACATCGACCTCTACCAGATGCACCACATCGACCGGGACACGCCCTGGGAGGAGATCTGGCAGGCGATGGAGGTCCTGGTCACCCAGGGCAAGATCATCTATGTCGGCTCCAGCAACTTCGCCGGCTGGCACATCGCCCAGGCCCAGGAGGCCGCCCGCGCCCGGCACTTCCTCGGCCTGGTCAGCGAGCAGTCGCTCTACAACCTGCTCGACCGGACGATCGAGCTGGAGGTCGTCCCCGCCCTCCAGCACTACGGGCTCGGCCTGATCCCCTGGTCCCCGCTGCGGGGCGGCCTGCTCGGCGGCGTGCTGCGCAAGGAGCGCGAGGGCACCCGCGTGCGGGGCGCGCAGGCCCACGCGAGCGAGATCCTCGCGCTGCACCGCGACCGCATCCAGGCGTACGAGGACTTCGCCGACGAACTCGGCACCGACCCCGCCGACCTCGCCCTCGCCTGGCTCCTCAGCCGCCCCGCCGTCACCGCGCCCATCGTGGGCCCGCGCACGATGGCCCACCTCGACGCGGCGGTCGCGGCCGTGGAGATCGAGCTCGACCAGAAGACGCTGGACCGCCTGGACGAGATCTTCCCCGGCCACCAGCCGGCCCCGGAGGACTACGCCTGGTAGGTGAGCTGTGGGACCCCGCCCCGGTGCTTCGGCCGGGGCGGGGTGGTGAACTGCTGGCGGTTGAGTGCCACCGAGTGTTCATAAGGTCTGTTTAGTGAGCTTGTCGGATGTGCCGAACATGTGGCTATTTGACTGATTTTGTGGCGTTCTGATGGTGTGTATAGGGTGCTCGTGTCTTGATCCGGATCGGGCGTCGGGGAGGTGGTTTGCCGTGTCCGAGAAGAAGACGTTGCGGCAGATCGCCCGGCCGTTCGTGGTCGATCCTGCAAACGGTGTGTGCATACGGGACCGGCTGAAGGGCCTCACGCCGGAGGACGAGAAGGTTCTGCGGATGGTCGGCGAGCACATGGGCTCGCTGGCCTCACGCGATCTCAAGGCGCGCTGCGCCGACGGTCTGGAGCATTCCATGGACACGTGGGCGGCGCGGAAGCGGGAGCTGACGGCCGAATCGTCGTCCCGGTGGGCGGGGTCGGTGACCGGGGCGACGCATGCGCAGTGGGGACTGTCCCGCCGGGCGCAGTTCGCCCATATTCAGGGCCTGGAAGCCGGGACCATGATCATCCGGCATCGGCTGTCCCTGCCGGTCGGCGAGAGGGGCGCCAGGAAGGCCCCGGGCGGCTACCGTTCGGCGCACGAGTGGTTCGTCAAGTCGCGTCGACTGGCGGCGTTGGAGGACCGGCTGGAGTGGGTACGGGCCGACCGGGAAGCCGGACGGGTACATGTGGTGCGGGGCGGAAGGAAGTTGGCCAACACCCGGTACAACCTCACCGCCGCCGGGCTGACCGAGGCGCAGTGGCGTGATCGCTGGGAGGCGGCGCGCTGGTTCCTGTCCGCTGCCGGGGAGTCCGGCAAGCGCTACGGCAACGAGACGATCCGGGTCTCCCCCGACGGGGAAGTGTCGGTCAAGCTACCCGCTCCGCTGGCGGAGTTGGCCAACAGCAGGCACGGCCGGTACACGCTGGCCGCCCGCGTGAGCTTCCCTCACCGGGGCGACGAATGGCGAGATCGCATCTCGGCGAACCGGGCCGTGGCCTACCGCATCCACCTGGACGTGGAACGCGGCCGCTGGTACCTCGACGCGTCGTGGACCCGCAAAGACCTGCCCGTCGTTCTCCTGGACACGCTCCGATCCGGTGGGGTCGTGGGCGTGGACATGAACGCCGACCACCTGGCCGCGTGGCACCTCGACGCCCACGGCAACCCGGTCGGCGAACCCCGCCGTTTCAACTACGACCTGACCGGCTACGCGAACCACCGGGACGCGCAGCTGCGCCACGCCCTCACCCGCCTGTTGCACTGGGCCGCCGGCACGGGCGTACAGGCCATCGCGGTTGAGGATCTGGACTTCACCGACTCCAAGACCCGCGAGAAGCACGGCCGCAAGAAGCGCTTGCGGCAGCTGATCTCCGGCATCCCCACCGGCCGACTCCGCTCCCGCCTCCTCGCCATGTGTGCCGAGTACGGACTGTCGGTGATCGCCGTCGATCCCGCCTACACCAGCCTGTGGGGGGACCAGCACTGGAAGAAGCCCCTCACCACGAAGACCCGCGCCACCACCCGCCACCAGGCGGCAGCGGTGGCCATCGGACGACGCGCCCTCGGACACCCGATCCGGCGACGGACGACACCGCCCCGCGCACACCAGAGCGATGTGCACGGGCATCGGACCGCCCAGGCCGGACCAGGTAACCGAGGACGTGAGGAAACCCGCCGCCCCGTCACGGACCGCAGCCAAGAGCCGCACGCCCGGACAGGGAACCAGAGAACGCGGGCGACCAGCGCATCCAAAACCGTTCGGGATGCGCGCAGTGACAGAGTCGATCTTCACGGTCACTCCTGATCACTGTTCAGGAACGGTCACGGGGAGTCGGGACCCACCATTCCCCAGACGATCACCGACCAGACGAACAACACGAGGTACAGCGCGAGAACGCTGCCCGCGATGCCGCCGACGGTCCACAGCAAGCCCTTGAGCACGTTCTTGTAGGACATTTCGTCTCCGTCGATTCCGTGATGATCACAACGGGACCAGCCTAGAAACGGGGTCCGTGGGGGGCCTGAGTATCCGTACTCAAAAGTGTGTCGGCGGCGTACCCGGACGGGCGGCGTGAGAGCGTTCGGGGATGGTGGATGAGGCTGTGGTGCACGAGGTGCCGTACTACTCGCAGTGGGAGTCGGCCGAGCTCGTGCGGGCGATCATTGACGGGGAGCTGAACGCCGCCGAGGACCCGCGGTGGGGGCAGTCGGGGGCGGCCACGCCGGAGGAGTACGCGTGGTGGTCGTGGCGGCTGTGCGGGGTGGCCTGCCTGCGGATGGCGCTGGACTACTGGTGGGGCCTGGCCCCCACCGCGCTCGCGCTCGCCGAGGAGTGTGTGGCGGCGGGCGCGTACGTCCGGGACGGCGACAGCCTGCGCGGGCTGATCCACACGCCGTTCGCCGCGTACGTCCGGCAGCGGTGGGGACTGGCCGCGCAGGCACGGGAGTTGACGCCGGAGGAGCTGGCGGCGGAGGTGGCCGGCGGGCGGCTGGCCATGGTGTCCGTCCACCCCTCGATCCGGGATCCGGAGGGCCCGGAGCCCGTCCGGCGGGGCGGGCACCTGGTGCTGGCGGTGGGCGCCACGAGCACGGCGCTGGTGATCCACAACCCGTCCGGGTTCCCGGGCGGGTCGCAGGCCTTCGCGCACGTGCCGTGGCGGTCGTTCGGGCCCTTCTACGCGGGGCGGGGGATCGTCCTCGGGCCGCCCGGTACGGGAGAGCGCGTCACGGTTTGACGCCCGGCAGGCCGAGCATGTTGACCGGCAGTTCGTTGCGACACAGCGCCGAGATCGGCTTCAACGCCGCCGCCAGGCCGTCGAGTTCGCTGCGGGGGTAGTTCTCCCACACCCGGGCGGCGGCCAGGTCGGTGGCGGCCTCCAGCGACTGGTGCCGGATCCGTCCGAGCTCGGTGACCGCGCCCTCCGCCGTCAGCCAGCCCCGCTCGACCAGCCGCGCCGCCGCGGCCTCCCACTCCTCGTCCGTCCACCCGCGCCGGGGCTGCAGCACCTCACGCCGGACGTCCATGGCGCAGCGGATCACCACCGCCTCGCAGCCGTCCAGCCCGGCCGCGACCAGCGCGGCCACGTGGCCGTCCCCGCGGTGCTCGCGCATCACGGTGGCGGCCTGCCACAGGCGCCCGTACAGGTCGGTGGGCCGGGGGAGCGCGGCGTTGGCGGCGGCCAGTACCCGGCCGGCGCAGTCCAGCCGCGCTGCTGCCTGCTCCAGCGCGGTGGCCGCCAGCTCGACCTGGTCCGGCTCGACGTGCTCCAGCAGCCGGGCCAGCGCCGCCGACGAGCCCTCGACGCGGGCGGCCAGCGTCCGCTCCGGGCTCGCGTGCGTCCACACCTCCGGCAGGGCGCGCTCGACCACCGTCGGGGAGAAGCTGAAGAACGCGGCGATCACCGGCGGCGCGTCCACCGCGCCCAGCGGAGCCGCGCGGCTGGCGAAGTAGCCGCGCCATCCGCCGTGCAGCCCGGCCGCCTCGAAGGCGTCGCTGCCCTCGGGCGAGAAGTAGGTGACGGAGTGCACCGGCTCGAAGAGCCACCACAGGGAGCGGGCGGGGTGGACGAGATCGGCCATCGGAGGACCTTCCTCGGTGGGGGGATTGGACCTGAGCGGTTGCTCTAGTGCTGATGGCCGCGGCGGCGGCCGCGGTAACCCCGTGAAGGGTGTGATGACGGTCACGCGCACGTCACGGTGTGCGTCGGCCGGTGCCGCCCCGCGAGATGATGGGACGAGGTGCCCGCTCCGGGTCCCCCGACCCTCGTGTGAAGGTATTGGTAATGGCGCAGATCAACCCCAGCATCCTGTCCGCGGACTTCGCCCGGCTCGCCGAGGAGGCCGAGGCCGTCCGGGGTTCCGACTGGCTGCACGTCGACGTCATGGACAACCACTTCGTGCCCAACCTCACCCTGGGCGTCCCGATCGTCGAGTCCCTCGCCCGCGCCACCGACACCCCGCTCGACTGCCACCTCATGATCGAGGACCCCGACCGCTGGGGCCCCCAGTTCGTCGAGGCCGGCGCCGGCTCCGTCACCTTCCACGTCGAGGCCGCCGCCGCCCCCGTCCGGCTCGCCCGCGAGATCCGCGCCAAGGGCGCCCGCGCCTCCATGGCCCTCAAGCCCGGCACCCCGATCGAGCCCTACGAGGACCTGCTGCCCGAGCTCGACATGCTGCTGATCATGACCGTCGAGCCCGGCTTCGGCGGCCAGGCGTTCCTCGACATCATGCTGCCGAAGATCCGCCGAACCCGGGAGCTGATCGCCAAGCACGGCCTCGAACTGTGGCTCCAGGTCGACGGCGGCGTCTCCGCGAGCACCATCGAGCGCTGCGCCGAGGCCGGCGCGGACGTCTTCGTCGCCGGGTCGGCGGTGTACGGGGCGACGGACCCGGCCGAGGCCGTCCGCAACCTGCGGGAGCTGGCGGACAAGGCCACGGCGGACGCCTGGTGGGCCTGCGAGCACTGAGCCCGGGGGCGCAGCTGTCGCGGATGCGGGATTCCGCCGGGGTGATGGACGATCATTGACGGACGACCTCGGCCCCTCTCCGTACGGTGGTGGATCCGCGACATGAGCAACCTCGATCTCAAGCCCTCCCCGACCTCCTGCGGTCGCGAGGCCAGCAGCGGCCCGGTGCAGGAACTCCTCACCGGCCGCCAAGTCCCGCTCGGCGAAAGCACCGTGGTGCGCCGACTGCTCCCCAACCTGGGCCGGCGCATGGTCGGGGCCTGGTGCTTCGTCGACCACTACGGCCCCGACGACATCGCCGACGAACCCGGCATGCAGGTCCCGCCCCACCCCCACATGGGCCTGCAGACCGTCAGCTGGCTCCACCAGGGCGAGGTCCTGCACCGCGACAGCCTCGGCAGCCTGCAGACCGTCCGCCCGTACGAACTCGGGCTGATGACCTCCGGCCGGGCGATCTCCCACTCCGAGGAATCCCCCCGCCCGCACGCCCGCTACCTGCACGGCGCGCAGCTGTGGGTCGCCCTTCCCGACGCCCATCGGCACACGGCCCCCGCCTTCGAGCACCACCCCGACCTGCCGGTCGTTACCGCCCCCGGGCTGCGTGCCACCGTCATCCTCGGCTCGCTCGACACCGCCACCTCGCCGGGCAGCACTTACACCCCTCTCGTCGGCGCCGACCTCGCCCTCACCGCGGGCGCGGACCTCAGGCTCCCGCTCGTCCCCGACTTCGAGTACGCCGTTCTCTCCATGTCCGGCAGCATCGACGTCGACGGCGTCCGCGTCGAACCCGGCTCCATGCTCTACCTCGGCTGCGGCCGCCCCGAACTCCCACTCCTCGCCCGCACCGACGCCGCCGTCCTCCTCCTGGGCGGCGAACCGTTCGACGAGAAGATCGTCATGTGGTGGAACTTCATCGGGCGGTCGGGCGGGGACATCGCGCAGGCCTGCGCCGACTGGATGGGCACCGCCCGCTTCGGCGAGGTCCACGGCTACGACGGCGCCCGGCTGGCCGCTCCCGAGCTGCCCGCCACCCCGCTGAAGGCGCGGGGGCGCGTGCGCTGACCTGGCCATTTGTGGTTGTCGGCTCGAATGAGGATCTTGGTGGCTAATTCCAACTGCTATGCAGCTAGGGATAGTTGGAGTCTGGCGAGGTGGCTGTGGCTGACTCGGTCGAGGGGGTGGCCGTTCCACCAGGAGTGGAGGCGGATGAGGTTGAGGGCG
>NZ_JAHTKP010000119.1 GCF_019192735.1 Kitasatospora aureofaciens | reverse complement strand
GCACGACGCCGGGGTGGCGAACGCCGTCGCGGCGGGTGCCCGGCAGCTGCTGGCCTGCCTGGAGGTGTCGCTGGCCCGCGCGGACGCGGGGCGGGCCGCCGTCGAACAGGCGCGCACCGGGCGCGAGACCGAGCTCCGGGCCCACCGCGAGCAGGGCCGCGGCCTCAAGGAGGAGCTGGACAAGCTGGTCGACGCCGGCCACCGCGACGAGGTGCTGCGGGCGGAGAAGCGGCTACGGATCGAGCAGTTGGAGGCCCGCGCGCTGGAGGAGTTCGGCATCGACGGCGGCGAGCTGCTCGCCTCGTACGGGCCGGACCAGCTCGTCCCGCCGTCGTCCGGGACGTCGGGCGCCGAGGTCGCCGGGGAGGACGAGCCGGAGCCGGGCGAGCCGTACCCGTACGACCGGGCCGAGCAGGAGAAGCGGCTCCGCGCGGCCGAGCGGGCGTACCAGCAGCTCGGCAAGGTCAACCCGCTGGCGCTGGAGGAGTTCGCCGCGCTGGAAGAACGCCACCGGTTCCTCGGCGAGCAGCTGGACGACCTCAAGCGCAGCCGGCGCGACCTGCTGGACATCGTCCGGGACGTGGACGAGCGGGTCGAGCAGCTGTTCACTTCGGCGTACCACGACACCGCCGCCCAGTTCGAGGGCGTCTTCGCCCGGCTCTTCCCGGGCGGGGAGGGCCGGCTGGTGCTGACCGACCCGGACAACATGCTCACCACCGGCGTCGAGGTGGAGGCCCGTCCGCCGGGCAAGAAGGTCAAGCGGCTGTCGCTGCTGTCCGGCGGCGAGCGCTCGCTGACCGCGGTGGCGCTGCTGGTGGCGATCTTCAAGGCGCGGCCCAGCCCGTTCTACGTGATGGACGAGGTGGAGGCGGCGCTGGACGAGACCAACCTGCGCCGGCTGATCGCGATCATGGAGGAGCTGCGGGAGAGCTCCCAGCTGATCGTGATCACCCACCAGAAGCTGACCATGGAGTCGGCCGACGCCCTCTACGGCGTGACCATGCAGGGCGACGGCATCTCCCAGGTGATCAGCCAGCGCCTGCGCGAAGAGCACCGCGAGCGCCCACGGGCGGTCCGTACCGCATCGGTTTGAGGTCCGTACCGCATCGGTCCGGCTCGGGTGCGGTCCTTCCGGGGTCCGGTCACGGATACTGGGGACCGTTATGGAATACGTGATTCTTGCCGTAGTCATCGCCGTGATCGTCATCGGTGCGATCGCAGGCCTCGTCGTTTCCGGCAGACGACGCCAGCAACTGCCCCCCAAGTCGCAGGCGCCGGTCATCACGGCGCCCCCGACCACCCCGCGCGAGCCCCAGGTCGGCGAGGAGGCCGCGCCGCCGACCGAGGAGCCCCGGCGCACCATCGAGGAGGTGGCGCTCCCCGAGGCCCCCGAGGCCGAGGTCGTCGAGGCCGCCGAGGCCGAGGCGGCTCCGGCCATCGAGGTCCCCGAGCCCACCGCCGGCCGGCTGGTCCGGCTGCGCTCCCGGCTCTCCCGCTCGCAGAACTCGCTCGGCAAGGGCCTGCTCTCGCTGCTCTCCCGCGAGCACCTGGACGAGGACACCTGGGAGGAGATCGAGGACACCCTGCTCACCGCCGACGTTGGCGTCGCTCCCACCCAGGAGCTGGTCGAGCGGCTGCGCACCCGGGTGAAGGTGCTCGGCACCCGCACGCCCGACGATCTGCGCGGGCTGCTGCGCGAGGAACTGGTCGACCTGATCGGCAAGGACGCCGACCGCACCGTCCACTCCACCAAGCACGAGGAGGGCCCGGCCGTGGTCCTGGTCGTCGGCGTCAACGGCGTCGGCAAGACCACCACCACCGGCAAGCTGGCCCGCGTCCTGGTCGCCGACGGCCGCAAGGTGGTGCTCGGCGCGGCCGACACCTTCCGTGCCGCCGCCGCGGACCAGCTGCAGACCTGGGGCGAGCGGGTCGGCGCGCGGACCGTGCGCGGCCCGGAGAGTGGCGACCCGGCGTCGGTCGCGTTCGACGCGGTCAAGGAGGGCATCGCCGAGGGCGCCGACACCGTTCTGGTGGACACCGCCGGCCGGCTGCACACCAAGACCGGCCTGATGGACGAGCTGGGCAAGGTCAAGCGGGTCGTCGAGAAGCACGGCCCGGTGGACGAGGTGCTGCTGGTGCTGGACGCCACCACCGGTCAGAACGGGCTGGTCCAGGCCCGGGTGTTCGCCGAGGTGGTCGACATCACGGGCATCGTGCTGACCAAGCTGGACGGCACCGCCAAGGGCGGCATCGTCGTCGCGGTCCAGCGCGAGCTGGGTGTGCCGGTCAAGCTGATCGGTCTCGGCGAGGGTGCGGACGACCTGGCACCGTTCGAGCCGGGTGCGTTCGTGGACGCGCTGATCGGGGACTGAGTCGCCCGACGTCCGAAGGGTCCGCTCCGCGAGGGGCGGGCCCTTTTGCGTGCCGCCGCCCCGAGCCGAAGGGCGCGCCCGGAGGCGAGCGGGCGAGTTACGAGGCGATCCAGGCCGGTTCGGCGGTGCGCTCGCGGCCGCGGTGGCAGGCGTAGGCGAGGGTGCCGAGCAGCAGTCGGGCCTCGGGCGGGCAGCCGGCGTTGTCGCGGGTGGGGCGGCGCAGCCAGCGGACCGGGCCGAGGCCGGCGAGCACGGTGGGCGGGGCGGCGACGTAGCTGCCCTCACCGTGGCAGGTCAGGTCCAGCGCGGCGTCGTCCCAGCCCATCCGGTACAGCAGGTCGGGCAGGCGGCGGGCGGTGCCGGCGGCGACCAGGAAGTGCAGCCGGCCGGTGGGCGCGGCCAGCACCGGGCCGACCTGGGTGCCCATCCGCTCCAGCCGGACCAGCGCCTGGAGGCCGGCCTGCTCGGGGACGTCCAGGACGTCGAACGCGCGGCCGGTGGGGAACAGGACGGAGCTCTCGGCGTCGGCGGTGCGGGCCGCGCCCTCGACGCCGGGCACCGGGTGCAGACCGGGTGCGGCGCAGCGGGCGGAGCCGCAGGGGCACGGGGCGGTGCCGGCGTCGGTCTGATCGCCGACGGAGACCGCCCAGCCCCAGCGGCCGGTGTACTCCGCTGCGGCCTGGGACGCGGTGACCTTGGTGCGGCGGCGCGCGCCCAGCGGTGCGAGCCGCAGGTGCCCCAGTCGAAGTTCGCCGAACAGGTTGTCCATGCCTCCCCCAACAGGTTCTCGTTGCCGATGGTTACGGGATGGTGACTTTGTGTTGATTGTCCGCTGCGTGGTGCGTTGTGCGGATGCGGCGCGCAGCGCGTGGCGTGCGCCTTTTGTGGTGGTGCGCCTCGGGCGCCGCCTTGTGGCGGCTGTGCGGATGCCGGATCGTCGTGTGCGCGAGGCGGCCGTCGGGCGGACGGACGGCAAACTCGCCGGTGGCTGCGGTGGATTGCCGGGCTGCCGGGGTTGCGCGGGGACTTGGCTGCCCGCATATGCCGGACCGCCGGGACTATCCAGTGAAGCGTGTGCCCCCTTGCTTCGGTTCACTCCTGGGGGTGGCGAAAGGTGGCGTTTCGCCAGGGGCGCTCCCACGGGCCCCGCGCGGGGCATTACGTTCAGCACACGGACGTCGCCGGGGAGTCAGCTCCGGGCCGTCGGGGCACGGGAGTTGAGGGAACTGACACCCCGTCCGCGGCCCTGGCACACCAGTGCGACAAGCAGCATGACAGCACCACAGGCACGGCACGTCTGGCAAGAGCCCGCAACCGTCGGGCGGTCACGATCGGGGCCCCGCAGGGGCCGGGCGGGATGGGGACGTTCCCATGGCAGAGAAGCAACCCAATGAGAAGCTGACCACGTGGTTCGCCCGCAGCGGCTGGTCCAAGGGGGAGTTGGCCCGCCAGGTCAACCGCCGGGCCCGGCAGATCGGCGCCCACCACGTCTCCACCGACACCTCCCGCGTGCGCCGCTGGCTCGACGGTGAGCAGCCCCGCGAGCCGATCCCCAAGATCATGTCGGAGCTCTTCTCCGAGCGCTTCGGCTCGGTCGTCTCCATCGAGGACCTCGGGCTGCGCGCCGCGATCCCGGTCTCCACCGTCGGCGGCGGCGTCGACCTGCCGTGGAGCGCGCCGCAGACCGTCCAGCTGATCAGTGACTACTCCCGCAGTGACCTGATGCTCAACCGGCGGGGCTTCCTCGGCACCTCGCTCGCCCTGACCGCGGGCGCCGCGCTGATCGAGCCGATGCAGCGCTGGCTCGCCCCCGGCCCGAACGGCACCCCCACCCCGATCCTGACCGCGGCCAACGGCGGCGAGGCGTTCACCGGCCGGCTCTCCGAGCCCGAGCTCGAACTGCTGGAGCAGACCACGGTCATGTTCCGCCAGTGGGACGCGCAGAACGGCGGTGGGCTGCGCCGCAAGGCCGTCGTCGGCCAGTTGCACGAGGTCACCGACCTGCTGCAGGAGACGTACCACGAGCACACCACCAAGCGGCTGTTCCGCCTCACCGCCGAGCTCGCGCACCTGGCCGGGTGGATGTCGTACGACGTCGGCATGCACCCGAGCGCGCAGAAGTACTACGTGCTGGCGCTGCACGCCGCCAAGGAGGCCGGCGACCGCCCGTTCGGCGCGCTGATCCTCACCGACATGAGCCGCCAGATGATCCACCTCAACCGCGGCGAGGACGCCCTGGAGCTGATCCACCTCGCGCAGTACGGCAGCCGCGACACCGCCACCCCGCGCCAGCAGGCCCTGCTGTACGCGATGGAGGCGCGCGCGTACGCCACCATCGGCGAGGTGAACCGCTGCGCCCGGGCGGTGCGGCTGGCCGAGGACACCTTCACCGACATCCGCGAGGGGGACGGGGAGCCGGACTGGCTGAAGTTCTTCTCCCCGGCCGAGTTGAACGCCGAGAACGCGCACTCCTTCCGCGACCTCGCCTACCACTCGGACAACTCCGAGCTGTACGCCTCGATGTCCGCGCCGGTGATGGAGCGCGCCGTGGACCTGTTCCGCCAGGACGGCGACCACGTCCGCTCGTACGCCTTCAACCTGATCGGCATGGCCAGCGTGCATCTGCTGCAGAAGGAGGCGGAGCAGGCCGCGGTGATGGCCGAGCAGGCGGTGGACATCGCCACCAAGGTCCGCTCGGAGCGGCTGAACTCGCGGGTGCGCAAGACCACGGAGGCCGCGGCGGCCCGGTTCAAGGGCGTGGACGCGGTCAGCCGGCTGAAGGAGAGGGTCGTCCAGGACATCCCGGAGTACGTCTCGGTGGTGTGAGCCCCCCGGGCCCGTGACCCCCACCGACCGTGACGGCCGCCGCCGCCACGGTCGGTGGCTTTTCCGGCACCGGCCGTGGCGTGCGGCGGCACGGTAGCCCATTCGGCGCCGCGGCGGGGCCGTGGTTCACGCAGGCGTAACCCGCGCGTCGCACGCGTCACGGCTGTGAAACAACCGGTCGCACTGGCCGAAACCAGCCTTCGGCACTCTCCTCTTCATCGCCGACACCCCGGGTGGCACGGGACAGGTACCCGGGTGGTGGAGCGGCTTTCACGCAGAGGAGACGCCGATGCCGGACGGCTTCAGCGCGGGCGACACCGCCTTCGTGCTCATCAGTGCGGCCCTGGTCATGGTGATGACCCCGGGCCTGGCCTTCTTCTACGGGGGCATGGTCAGGGCCAAGAGCACACTGAACATGCTGGCGATGAGCTTCCTCTCGCTCGGCATCGTCAGCGTGCTCTGGGTCCTCTACGGGTACACGCTCAGCTTCGGGCCCGACGCCGGCGCCGGTCTGATCGGCAACCTCGACTTCCTCGGGATGCGCGGCATCGGCCTGAACGACCTGACCGGCACGATCCCGGTCACCGCCTTCTCCGCGTTCCAGCTGATGTTCGCCATCATCACCCCGGCGCTGATCAGCGGCGCCATCGCGGACCGCGCCAAGTTCTCCGCCTGGGGCCTGTTCGTCGCGCTGTGGGTGACCGTCGTCTACTTCCCGGTCGCGCACTGGGTGTTCTTCACCGACGGCGGCAAGGGCGGCTGGCTGGGCGACCGCAACGGCGTGATCGACTTCGCCGGCGGGACGGCCGTGCACATCAACGCCGGCGTGGCGGGCCTCGCGCTCTGCCTGGTGCTGGGCAAGCGGGTCGGCTTCAAGAAGGACCCGATGCGCCCGCACAGCCTGCCGCTGGTGATGCTCGGCTCCGGCCTGCTGTGGTTCGGCTGGTTCGGCTTCAACGCGGGCTCGGCGCTGGCCGCCAACGGCGTCGCCGCGATGGCCCTGGTCAACACCCAGGTCGCGACCGGCGCCGCGCTGGTCGGCTGGCTGATCTTCGAGAAGCTGAAGCACGGCGCGTTCACCACCCTGGGCGCCGCCTCCGGCGCGGTGGCCGGCCTGGTCGCCATCACCCCGGCCTGCGGCTCGGTCAGCCCGCTCGGCGCGGTGGCGATCGGCCTGATCGCGGGCGCGGTCTGCGCCGCCGCCGTCTCCCTCAAGTACCGGTTCGGCTTCGACGACTCGCTCGACGTGGTGGGCGTCCACGCGGTCGGCGGCGCGATCGGCTCGCTGCTGATCGGCCTGTTCGCCACCGGCGGGGTCGGCCAGACCGCCAAGGGCCTCTTCTACGGCGGCGGGCTGGACCAGCTCGGCAAGCAGGCGATGGGCGTGGCCGTGGTCGCGGTGTACTCCTTCGTCCTGTCCTGGCTGCTGGCCAAGGCGATCGACAAGACGGTCGGCTTCCGGGTCGCCGAGGAGGTCGAGGTGGCCGGCATCGACCAGGCCGAACACGCCGAGTCCGCCTACGATTTCAGCGCCGTGGGCGCGGGCCTGGCCCGGGCCGTCCTGGCTCCGGCCGCGGCTTCCGCGACCGCCGGGTCCGCTGCCACCAATCCCGCTGTCACCCAGACCGCCGAGAAGACCGCCGAGAAGACCGAGGTCGACGCCTGATGAAGCTCATCACCGCCGTGATCAAGCCGCACCGCCTGGACGACGTGAAGGCCGCCCTGCAGGCCTTCGGGGTGCACGGGCTGACCGTCACCGAGGCCAGCGGCTACGGCCGCCAGCGCGGCCACACCGAGGTCTACCGCGGCGCCGAGTACACCGTGGACCTGGTACCCAAGATCAGGATCGAGGTCCTGGTCGAGGACGACGACGCCGACCAGCTGATCGACGTCCTGGTGAAGGCCGCCCGGACCGGCAAGATCGGCGACGGCAAGGTGTGGAGCATCCCGGTCGACACGGCCGTGCGGGTCCGCACCGGCGAGCGCGGTCCGGACGCGCTCTGATTCCCACTCGGATGACATCGATGTGACGCACCGCGGGCGGGCCCGCGATCCCCAGGGGTCGCGGGTCCGCCGGCGGCGTATCGGCGCCCGGCCGCCCACCCGCGGCCCGTCGGTGCCACCCCGCTCAACCGCACGACGGACGGGACCCCGCATGACCACCGAGACCAGTCCTTCCGACTACAGCGCCGCCCGGGCCGCGCTGCTCGCGGCCCCCAGGCCCGGCGGCCGCGACCGCCGCACCGCGCTCGCCGACCTCACCGACGACTGGCTGGAGGGCCTGCTCACGGCCGCCGGCGCCCCCGCCGGGGTCGCCCTGGTCGCCGTCGGCGGCTACGGGCGCGGCGAACTGTCCCCGCGCAGCGACCTCGACGTCCTGCTGCTGCACGCCGGCCCGCTCGACCGGGCCCTGCCCGAGCGGATCTGGTACCCCGTGTGGGACGCGGGCACCGCGCTCGACCACTCGGTACGCACCGTCGCCGAGGCGCGGGCGGTCGCCGCCGCCGACCTCAAGGCCCAGCTCGGCCTCCTGGACGCCCGCCACATCGCCGGGGACCAGTCGCTCACCGCCGCCCTGCGCTCCGCCGTCCTCGCCGACTGGCGCGCGAGCGCCCCCGCGCGGCTGCCCGAACTGCGCGAACTCGGCCGGGAGCGGGCCGAGCGGCACGGCGAGCTGTCCTTCCTGCTGGAGCCCGACCTCAAGGAGGCCCGCGGCGGCCTGCGCGACGTCGTCGCGCTCAACGCCGTCGCCGCGACCTGGCTCGCCGACGCCCCCCGGGACGGGCTCGACGCCGCGGCGCTGCGCCTCGCCGACGTCCGCGACGCACTGCACCTGGCCACCGGCCGGGCCACCGAGCGGCTCAGCCTCCAGGACCAGGACCAGGTCGCCGAGCGGCTCGGCGTGCTGGACGCGGACGCCCTGCTGCGTCAGGTCTACGAGGCCGCCCGGACCGTCGCCTACGCGAGCGACGTCACCTGGCGGGCGGTGGACCGGGTGCTCGCCGCCCGGGCCGGCCGGGGCCGCCGGGTGGCCCGGCTGGCCTTCCCGTTCACCGGCGCCGGGCGCGGCGCGGGCGCGGTCGCCCGCGGCGCGGTCGAGCGC
>NZ_JAHTKP010000118.1 GCF_019192735.1 Kitasatospora aureofaciens | reverse complement strand
CGTCACCGCCTCGTGGATCAGCCAGCGGGAGAAGCGGGTGGCCGCGTCGCCGTGCTCGGCCGAGCGCAGGAACTCGGCCGGGGTGAGCAGCTGGCCCTTCGCCGAGCGCCAGCGGGCCTGCGCCTCGTGGCGCTGGCCCTGGCTGCCGAAGTGCTCGGGACAACGACGAAGAAGGACACCGTCAACGCTGCGCTCGCCGAGATAGGGGCGCGGCGCCGCAGGGAGCTCGCACTGCAGGAACTGCTGCGGCTCGCTGAGGACGGCGCGTTCGACAAGTTGCTGGAGCCGGGATTCAAGGACGAGGTCCGGCGCGGAAGGCAGGGTGGGGCTGAATGGGAGATCGGGAAGGCTTCCTGATCGACACCTCGGCGGCGGCGCGTCTGATCACGAAACCGGCGGCGCTGGCGGCCTGGGGTGAGGCCCTGGCGGCGGGAAAGATCGGCATTTGTGCTCCGACCGAGGGTGAGTTGCTCTACTCGGCTCGGTCGGTCGCTGAAATGCGGGCCATGCGGGCGCAGTTCGAGCGGTTGTACACGTGGTGGGTCGTGCCGGACGACGTCTGGCGTCAGATTCCGGCTCTGCAGCTTCGGCTCGCTGAAACGGGGAGCCACCGGTCTGCGGGCGTGGTCGATCTTGTGGTCGCCGTCACTGCGATGCATCACGGGCTCACCGTGCTGCACTATGACCGGGACTTCGAGACCATCGCCAAGCACACCGACCTCAAGGCAAGGTGGCTGGCCGAGCCGGGGTCGCTCGACTGAGGGCGGCTCTGACCAGGGGCGGAGCGACGGGGGTTGCGGGGCGCGTACCCTTTGAGGTGACAGAGTTCGGATAGTGGCGGGAATCCGCCGGGCCGGACGGAACAACTGACTAAGGACTGAGCGACCCTGGCACGCCGTACGCCCGACGGTCCGCCGCCCGCGCCGACGGTGCAGCGGATCCGTCTCCGCTACACCAAGCGCGGCCGGCTCCGCTTCACCAGCCACCGCGACTTCCAGCGCGCTTTCGAGCGCGCCCTGCGCCGGTCCGCCGTGCCGATGGCCTATTCGGCCGGCTTCACCCCGCACCCCAAGGTGTCCTACGCCAACGCCGCTCCTACCGGGGTGGCGAGCGAGGCGGAGTACCTGGAGATCGGACTCGCCGTGCCCCGCGACCCCGCGGAGCTGCGGGCGCAACTGGACGAGTCGCTGCCGGCCGGCCTGGACGTGATCGACGCGGTCGAGGTCCGGACGCCCAACTTCGTGGAGCGCCTGGAGGCCTCCGAGTGGCAGGTCCGGCTGGACGGTGTCGCGCCGGAGGAAGCGGCCCGTGCGGTCGCGGTGTTCCTCGCCGAGGAGCGGGTCGAGGTCGAGCGCCTGACCAAGAACGGCGTGCGGGTCTTCGACGCGCGCGGTGCGGTGGCGGCGCTCGAACTTCTCCCGCCGCAGGTCGACGGTGGTACGGACATGGCAGCCGGAACGGACCTCGATGTTCGGACCGGCCGTCCCTGTGCGATACTGCGCCTGGTAGTACGACACGCCACACCCGCCGTACGACCCGACGACGTATTGTCCGGTCTCCGTGCGACGGCCGACCTGGCGCCGCCGGTCCCCGCAGAGGTGACCAGGCTGGCGCAGGGGCCGCTCGACGAGGAGGCCGGCACGGTGACCGACCCGCTGGCGCTCGACCGCGCCGCGGCCCCGGCCGGTTCCGATCCGGCCGCTGAGCCGCGCGCTACCGCGTCCGCCTAGCGGGCGGAGGCCGGGTCCAGTGACTCACTGGACCCGACGGTCCTCCAGGGTTCCCGCGGCTCCCCAGGGGAGCGAGCGTCGTCGCAGCACAGGCCGGCCTCTTGCGGCCCGCCGACCCGGATGGTCGGTGGGCCCGAGGACCCCGTCCGGGAGCCACCCGGGGTTGGGGGACGGCGCAGCTTGGGAAAACCACAGAAGACTGGTCAGACCAGAAGACTTTCGACACCCCGCCGAGCGTGGGGCGCCGAGCGAGACTACGAGCCCCTGTGCGGCCTCGCGTCCGCGCGGCGGCACCGTGAAAGGGTCCGGCCCGAGCATCGTCAGCGATGCCGGCCGGCCGCCGGTGCCGTGCCGTGCCCGGATGTGGAGCCCGGGGGCCTGACGGGAGATCCACCCGCATGCTCGATAACACCGATCCGCAGCAGTCTGCGACGGAACAGAACGACACCGCGGCAGCCGGTGGCGAGGGCGCTTCCGCCCCGCCGCGTCGCCGTCGCCGTGCCGTGTCCCGCCCGGCGGGTACCCCGCAGGGCGCGGCGGTCGAGGCCGCCGAGACGGTCATCCCGGCCGAGGCGCCGGGCGCCCCGGCTCCCGCCGAGGAGGTGCCGGCCGCCGAGCCGGTGGCCGAGAAGCCGGTCCGGGCCCGCCGGACCCGCAAGCGTGCCGAGGCCCCCGCCGGGGCGCCGGAGGCGACCCCGATCGTGGTCACCGCGCCGGACGCCGCCGAGGCCCCGGTCGTCGAGGCCGCGGCCGAGGAGGCCGCGGTGGCCGAGAAGCCGGTCCGCGCCCGCCGCACCCGCAAGCGCGCCGAGGCCCCCGCCGGGGCGCCGGCCGCCGTCGAGACCCCGGCCGCCGAGCCGGTGGCCGAGAAGGCTGAGAAGGCCATCGAGCCCGCCGCCGAGGAGGCGCCCGCCGCGCCGGCCCGCCGGGCCCGCCGCCGTCGCGTGGTCGAGGCCGCGCCGGTCGTCGAGGCTCCGGTCGAGGAGCCGGTGGCCGAGGAGCCCGCCGCCGAGGAGGAGGCCGAGGCCGCTGCGCCCGCGCCGGTCGTCGAGCCCGCCCCCGCGCCGGTCGCCGAGGCCGAGCCGACGCACCGGGTGCGCCGCCGCGCGGTCCGCCCGTCCACCGCGATCTTCCAGGCTCCGGTCTTCCAGGAGCCGGCCCCGTACGTCGCCCCGCCCGCGGCGCAGCAGCCCGCTGCCGCGCCGGCCCCGGTCGAGACCCCGGCCGCCGAGCGCGAGGAAGAGGAGTTCGAGTACAGCGGCGTCGGCCGCCGCCGCCGCGTCCGCACCTCCGTGCGGGTGCAGCCGCCGGCCCGCGCGAAGGCCGCCGCGAAGCCTGCTGAGAAGGCCGTCGAGAAGGCCGCCGCGAAGGCTGTTGAGAAGGCCGTCGAGAAGGCTGCCGAGGAGCCCGCCGTCGAGGCCCCCGCCGCCGGTCCGGAGACCGAGGGCGAGTGGGAGGAGGACGGCCGTCCGTCGCGCCGCCGCCGCCGGGGTGGCCGTCGCCGCCGCCGTGGCGAGGCCGAGGACTTCGAGGCCGAGACCCACGAGGTCGAGCAGCCCGCCGAGGAGGCCGCCGCCGAGGAGGAGGCCGAGGAGGAGGAAGACGAGCTGGCCGCCGGCCTGTCCTCGTCCCGCCGCCGTCGTCGCCGTCGCCGCCGCAGCGGTGAGACCGGTGCCGTCGAGGCCGCCGAGACCACCGAGGACGGCGTCCGCACGGTCGTGAAGGTGCGCGAGCCGCGCCGCCGCTCCACCGAGCCGTCCTTCGACCCGGACGAGGTGCAGTCCATCAAGGGCTCGACCCGTCTGGAGGCGAAGAAGCAGCGCCGCCGCGAGGGGCGCGAGCTGGGCCGCCGCCGGGTGCCGATCATCACCGAGGCCGAGTTCCTGGCCCGTCGCGAGTCGGTCGAGCGCGTCATGGTGGTGCGCCAGAACGGCCAGCGCACCCAGATCGGCGTCCTTGAGGACGGCGTGCTGGTCGAGCACTACGTCAACAAGGAGCAGGCCACCTCGTACGTCGGCAACGTGTACCTGGGCAAGGTCCAGAACGTGCTGCCGTCGATGGAGGCCGCCTTCGTCGACATCGGCAAGGGCCGCAACGCGGTGCTGTACGCCGGTGAGGTCAACTTCGGCGCGCTGGGCGGCCACGGCGGCCCGCGCCGGATCGAGTCGGTGCTGAAGTCCGGCCAGTCCGTGCTGGTGCAGGTCTCCAAGGACCCGATCGGCCACAAGGGCGCCCGCCTGACCAGCCAGATCTCGCTGCCCGGCCGCTACCTGGTCTACGTGCCCGAGGGCTCGATGACCGGCATCTCGCGCAAGCTCCCCGAGAACGAGCGCGCCCGGCTGAAGCAGATCCTCAAGAAGATCGTCCCGGACGACGCGGGCGTCATCGTGCGCACCGCCGCCGAGGGCGCCTCCGAGGAGGAGCTGACCCGCGACGTCCAGCGCCTCCAGCAGCAGTGGGAGGACATCCAGAAGAAGGCCGCGACCGGCAACGCGCCCGCGCTGCTGTACGGCGAGCCGGACATGACCGTCCGGGTCGTCCGCGACATCTTCAACGAGGACTTCACCAAGGTCATCGTCTCCGGCGACGAGGCGTGGAACACCATCCACGAGTACGTCTCCAACGTGGCCCCGGACCTCGCCGAGCGGCTCCAGCGGTGGACCTCCGAGGTGGACGTGTTCGCCACCTACCGGATCGACGAGCAGCTGATGAAGGCGCTGGACCGCAAGGTCTGGCTGCCCAGCGGCGGTTCGCTGGTGATCGACCGCACCGAGGCGATGGTCGTCATCGACGTCAACACCGGGAAGTTCGTCGGCCAGGGCGGCAACCTGGAGGAGACGGTCACCCGGAACAACATCGAGGCGGCCGAGGAGATCGTGCGCCAGCTGCGGCTGCGCGACCTCGGCGGCATCATCGTGATCGACTTCATCGACATGGTGCTGGAGTCCAACCGGGACCTGGTGCTGCGCCGCCTGCTGGAGTGCCTGGGCCGGGACCGGACCAAGCACCAGGTGGCCGAGGTCACCTCGCTGGGCCTGGTCCAGATGACCCGCAAGCGGGTCGGCCAGGGCCTGCTGGAGTCCTTCTCCGAGGCGTGCGTGCACTGCAACGGCCGCGGCGTGATCGTGCACATGGAGCAGCCGAGCGCCCACGTCCACGCCCCGGCGGCCGCCGCCGTCGAGGCGGGCGCGGGTGGCGGCAAGCGCCGCCGCCGGGGCAAGGGCGGCGTGGTCCACGAGGAGCCGCAGGTCGTCGAGGCCGCGGTGGCCGAGGTCGTCGAGGCTGTTCCGGCCGAGCCGGTGCGCGAGGAGATCGAGGGCCAGCTGGCCCTGGAGGTCCCGGGTGCCGAGGCGCCGGTCGCCGAGGAGGCCCCGGCCGCGCAGCCGAGCCCGGTCGAGATCCCGGCCGCCCCCGCGGCGCCGGCCGGCCGTACCCGCCGCCGTGCGGTGCGCAAGGCGACGGCTCCGGCGGGTGCGCCGGGCGAGGCCGAGATCGTGGTGCTGCAGGCGCGGGCCGACGCGGCGCTGGAGGCGGCCCTGGAGGCCGCCGCCCCGGCCGCCGAGGCCGCGGTGACCGAGGAGGCTGCCGAGACCGCCGAGGCTCCGGCCGAGCCGGTCGTGGAGGCCGTCGCGGAGGCGGTGGCTGTCGAGGCCCCGGCCGAGGAGCCTGCCGCCGAGGAGCCCGCCGCCGAGGAGCCCGCCGCCGAGGAGCCTGCTGCCGAGGAGGCGCCGGCGCCGAAGAAGCGGGCCGCCCGCAAGACCGCCGCGAAGAAGACCGCCGCCAAGAAGACGACGACGACGGCGGCCAAGAAGACCACCGCCCGCAAGACCGCGACCAAGCGGACGAGCGCGGCGGCCAAGAAGGCCGCGGCCGCCGAAGGTGATACGGCGGCCGAGTAGTGCCCACCGCCCGGGGCGGGACCCCTCCCGCCCCGGGCCGTACGGGCCGGTTTGCCCCCCGGGCGGCCGGTCCGTATTCTTGACCTTCGGCGTGTGTGTCTACGCCGCGCTCCCGAGCACATCACCTTCCCGAGTCGCCGCGTCCGCGCGGAGAGCCGGGAAGAGGCCCCTGTGTCCGTACCCAGGCGGCTGGCGTCGGGAGTTCCGACCGAGCAAGGAAAGCAGGTACCGCATGTACGCGATCGTTCGCGCAGGCGGCCGCCAGCACAAGGTCGCCGTGGGCGACGTGCTGGAGATCGACCGCATCGAGGCCAAGCCGGGTGACTCGGTCGAGCTCTCGACCATCCTCGTCGTCGACGGTGACGCCGTCACCTCCGACCCGTGGGTCCTCGCCGGCGTGAAGGCTCACGCCGAGGTGGTCGACCAGACCAAGGGTGACAAGATCGTCATCCTGCGTTACAAGAACAAGACGGGCTACCGTCGCCGTCAGGGTCACCGTCAGAAGCACACCGCGGTGCGCATCACCAGCATCGACTCGGTCAGCAAGTAAGGGGATAGCCAAAAATGGCACACAAGAAGGGCGCAAGCTCTACCCGCAACGGCCGTGACTCGAACGCCCAGCGCCTCGGCGTGAAGCGCTTCGGTGGCCAGGTCGTCTCCGCCGGCGAGATCCTCGTCCGCCAGCGCGGCACCCACTTCCACCCGGGTGCGGGCGTCGGTCGCGGTGGCGACGACACCCTGTTCGCGCTGACCGCCGGTGCCGTGCAGTTCGGCAACCGCCGCGGCCGCAAGGTCGTCAACATCGTGGCCGTCGAGGCCTGAGTCCCCGCGGACTCACGAGTCGCACCTGACTCACAATGAAGGGTGGGCCGGAATGTTCCGGTCCACCCTTCTTGCTTTACCGCAGGTAGCAAGCAGACTTTCGCGTACTGGAGGCATACCCATGACCACCTTCGTGGACCGCGTCGAACTTCACGTCGCCGCGGGTAACGGGGGCCACGGCTGCGCCTCCGTGCACCGGGAGAAGTTCAAGCCGCTCGGCGGCCCGGACGGCGGCAACGGCGGTGAGGGCGGCAGCGTCATCCTCACCGTGGACGCCCAGATCACCACGCTGCTCGAATACCACCACTCGCCCAAGCGCAAGGCCACCAACGGCAAGCCCGGCGCGGGCGGCAACCGCACCGGCGCCGACGGCGAGGACCTCGTCCTGCTGGTGCCGGACGGCACCGTGGTGCTCGACCGCGCGGGCAACGTGCTGGCCGACCTGGTCGGGCACGGCACCAGCTTCGTCGCCGCCCAGGGCGGCCGCGGCGGCCTCGGCAACGCCGCGCTCGCCTCGGCCCGCCGCAAGGCGCCCGGCTTCGCGCTGCTCGGCGAGCCCGGCGAGGCCCGCGACATCGTCATGGAGCTCAAGTCCGTCGCCGACGTCGCCCTGGTGGGCTACCCGAGCGCCGGCAAGTCCTCGCTGATCTCGGTGCTCTCCGCCGCCAAGCCGAAGATCGCGGACTACCCGTTCACCACCCTGATCCCCAACCTCGGCGTGGTCACCGCCGGCGACACCGTCTACACCATCGCCGACGTGCCCGGCCTGATCCCGGGCGCCAGCCAGGGCCGGGGCCTGGGCCTGGAGTTCCTGCGGCACGTCGAGCGCTGCTCGGTGCTGGTGCACGTGCTGGACTGCGCCACGCTGGAGCCCGGCCGCGACCCGCTGACCGACCTGGAGACCATCGAGGCCGAGCTGTCCGAGTACGGCGGCCTGGACGACCGCCCGCGCCTGGTCGCGCTCAACAAGGTGGACGTCCCGGACGGCCAGGACATCGCCGACCTCACCCGCGCCTCGCTGGAGGAGCGCGGCTTCCAGGTGTTCGAGGTGTCCGCCGCCTCCCGCAAGGGGCTGCGCGAGCTGAGCTTCGCGATGGCGAAGATCGTCGCCGAGGCGCGCGCCGCCAAGCCGGTCGAGGAGTCGACCCGGATCGTGCTGCGGCCCAAGGCCGTCGACGACGAGGGCTTCACCATCACCGAGGAGGACGGCGCCTACCGCATCCGCGGCATCAAGCCGGAGCGCTGGGTCCGCCAGACCGACTTCTCCAACGACGAGGCCGTCGGCTACCTTGCTGACCGGCTGGCCCGCCTGGGCGTCGAGGACAAGCTGTGGAAGGTCGGGGCGCACGAGGGCGACACCGTCATCATCGGCCCGGACGAGAACGCCGTCGTCTTCGACTGGGAGCCGACCATGGCCGCCGGCGCCGAGATGCTCGGCCGCCGCGGTGAGGACCACCGCCTCGAGAGCCCGCGCCCGGCGGTAGACCGCCGCCGCGAGAAGCAGAAGGGCCGGGACGCGGCCGAGGCCGAGTTCCTCGCCTTCGAGGCGCTGTCCAGTGGCCGGCAGGCCGAGATCGAGGACGACGAGGACAACTGAGCCACGGGCGACGCGAACGGCCCCGCCACCCTTTCGAGGGCGGCGGGGCCGTTCGCGCGTGCTACGCCGTGCGCTGCGTCGTGTGCTGCGCCCGGCGGAACGTCACTTCGTCCAGGCAGCCTGGACCTTGGTGATGTCCGTCGAGTCGCCGTAGCCGATCATGACCGGGGTGGAGCCGGCCGGGAAGCTGACGATGTCGCAGCCCTTGAACGCGACACCCTTGGTGGCGCCCGAGAAGCTCGGGGTGGTGCACTTGGCGATCGGGGTCGACCCGACCGGGTTGGCGAACGAGCCGGTGTTGCCGTTGGCGTCGTAGACCTTGAGCTTGGAATCCGGGGCGCTGAAGGTGAGCTTGGTGTCCCCGAGGTTCGTCATGGTCCAGCTGACGTAGAACAGCGCGCGGCCGTCCAGGCCGGCGGTGTTGGCCTTGGCGTCCTGGAAGTCCTTGAGCGAGCCCGGCGCGACCGCGGAGACGGTGAACTGCAGCTTGGCGGCGATGTTCGAGGTCTTGTCGTTGAAGTCGACGGCGGCCGGCTGGCCGAACTTCACCGAGGTGCCGGCCTGCGGCAGGCCCGCGCCGCCGCCGGCCGCGCCGGCACCGCCCGCAGCGGCACCACCGGTGGCGGCACCGCCCGCAGCGGCGCCGGTG
>NZ_JAHTKP010000117.1 GCF_019192735.1 Kitasatospora aureofaciens | reverse complement strand
GCTTCGGCCGGGGAGCCGGGTCGGCAGCGGACGGATTGGTGCTGGTCATCAGGGGGGAACTCCTACTCGGGCCCTCTCAGGCTAACCCGACAAAGCGGGATGTCTCACCCAAGGCTGACAGAGAGGGAACCGCTGCCCCCGACGGGCTCAGTGGTCGGGATCGACCTCGGGATAGCGAACTTCCTCGCCGACTCCAACGGCGGGTTCGTGCCCAACCCCCGCCACGGGCGGACCGCCACCGCGAAGCTCGAAGCCGCGCAGCAGGCCCTCAGTCGGTTCCCGCGTGTCCGCCGCGACAAGCGCACCGGCAAGCACCAGCGGGCAGTGGAAAAGGTCGCCAAGCTGCATGGCAAGGTGCGCCGCCAGCGGCTCGACCACGCGCACAAGACCGCGCTCGGCCTGGTCCGTGAGCACGACCTCATAGCGCACGAAGACCTCAAGATCCGCAACATGAGCAAGGCCCCCGCGCCGAAGCCCGACCCCGAGCAGCCGGGCGCGTTCCTGCCCAACGGGGCAGCGGCGAAAGCCGGACTCAACCGTTCGATCATGGATGCCGGTTGGGGGGTGTTCCTCGCGATCCTCACCAGCAAGGCTGAAAGCGCCGGTCGGGAAGTGATCGCCGTGGACCCCCGCAACACCTCCCGCGAGTGCCCCGAATGCGGGCACACCGCGAAGGAGAACCGGCCCACACAGGAGGCTTTTCACTGCGTTAGCTGTGGCCACAAGGCCCACGCTGACACGGTGGGAGCCACCAACGTTCTACGGGCCGGGCTGGTCCGTCGCAACGCCCGCCAGGGTTAGCGAGAAGCCCCCGGCTTCAGCCGGGGGAGGAGTCACGCACCCCTGTTACACCTGCCAGGGCTCCATCGGCGGCACCCCCGGCGCCATCGACGAACTGCGCGAACCCGCCGACCCCTACCGCCTGGATTGCCCGGACTGCGCGTTCAAGCGCAGGAACACCGGCCGCCCGCCGATCATCCTGCCCCTGCCCACCAACCGCGACCGCCGCCGCGCCGCCGCCGGCAAGCTCGACGATCCCTACTGGCACATCCGCCTGCACCACGCACAGGAGTACCCCAACCGCTGACCAGGCCCCATGGGACGGCAGCGACCAAAGCGACCGACACCGAACACAGGCCGACCAGGCGGTGCGCGCCACGGGCAATGGGATGCAGCGCGCACCGCCCGCCCGACCCTGCCAGAGCCCCGCAACCCGGCTCCCCGGCAGACCCGGCCAGCACGCCACCGTGCCCGCCAAGCACACGCCGATGAAGCGAATTTCCACCCAGGACGGGCAAATCAACGGTGCAGCGAAGAATTATCCAGAGCCCGGCATGCCCTCGGCCCCGGCGCGGTCCGCTCCCTTCGCTCCCTCCGCTCCCTCCGCTCCCAACACCCCCAGGGCCGCCAGCAGCCGCCCTGGAGCCGTCCCGGACCCGCTACAGCCCGGCCTGCTCGATCTGGTCGGCCGTGATGTCCAGTAGCCGGCGGTGGAGCCGGTGCTCCTGGCGGGCGGCTTGCTGGCGCACCCAGTCGGCCGCGGCCTGCCTGGTGTAGGCGGCGTGGTGGAGCGCGGCCGGTTCCTCGGCACTCATCGGCCGGCCGTTGTGCTGGGGCCCGGCGTCGGTGGCGGGGATCGGCGGCCAGGACGGCGTAGGGTCGGCCCGAGGCGCGGTACTGGCCTTGCGACAGCCCGTTCAAACTCGCGGCGTGCCGGCACTCCGCCGCCCGGGGCAAGCGGTACGACTCGCCCTCCGGAACCGACCCTTGACGAGAAGGTACGCCTTGGCAACCGACTACGACGCCCCGCGCAACACTGGCGACGACGCCAGCGACGACAGCATTGAGGAACTGAAAAGCCGGCGTGATGACAAGCAGGGCTCCGCAGTCGACGTCGACACGGAGGCCGCCGAAGGCCTTGAGCTTCCAGGTGCCGACCTGTCCGGCGAGGAACTCACCGTCCAAGTTGTGCCCCTTCAGCAGGACGAGTTCACCTGCATGACCTGCTTCCTGGTCCACCACCGCGTCCAGCTCGCCGGCGAGGACGGGAACGGCCAGCCCATCTGCCGCGACTGCGCGTCTTGACTGCGAAGAGAGGCAGAGCTGACCGCATCCTGAACGGCGCACAGCCCAGACGCCGTGCTCCTGGACGCCCTGCAGGCCGCCCGTGAGGCCCATGCGAAGCGGCCACCGTGCTGGACGTGCAAGGGACCGCTCGGCGGCCGTTCGGGCTCCGAGCTGGAGTTGCGTGAGGAGGCAACGGCCGAGGCCGCCGAGTGCCCGGACTGCGATGCGGAGCGCGCCAGTGCGTGTGGCGAGCCGCTGATGCTGCCACTGCCCACCGACCGTGGGCGTCCGGTGTGGGCCGGCCCAGCAGCCCGGCGCGGGAAACCGATTTCGTGTTGGCACGGTCATCGCTTAGGGTGATCTCACCGACGCGGGGTGGAGCAGCTCGGTAGCTCGCTGGGCTCATAACCCAGAGGTCGCAGGTTCAAATCCTGTCCCCGCTACTACGAAGGCCGGGTCGTCGCACTGTGTGCGTCGGCCCGGCCTTGTTTGTTGGGTCAGTTGGCGGTTGGTCAGGCTGCCGAGAGCAGTTGCCCGCCGTTGTCGGGGGTCTCCCCCGGCGGCGCGGTGGGCGTGCAGTCCGCGCAGGCAGCGCCAGGTTCCCGCCGAAACGGCCACAACTGCCGCTACGACCAGCAGGCACAAGTGGCTGGCCGACCATAGGGCGGCGAGGAGTCCGGCGAGCGAGAGCGGGGCGAGGACGAGCAACGCGATGGTGGCGAGGGTGGCGGCGAACGCCCGCTCGGGGATGAGCTGGGCACGGTCGCAGCGGCGGCGCCTGCGGCGGGCTGTGTGGGTGCCGATAAATCATCCGGCCTGGTCATAGCCTTGTCTGCTTGGCTGCGTGTCGCGTCTGTCGGCCTCGTGGGTGTCTTCCCCGCGGGTCAGCAGCGGCATGATGATCTGTTGTGCTGCTGCGCCTGGCCTACCTCGCCGTGACCAACACCTTTGCGCTGCTGCGGCTGCTGCCGATGGGCAGCCGGGAGAAGGACATCGAGATCCTTGCACTCCGGCACCAGCTGCCGAGATCGCGCACGGTCCGGGCCCCAGCCCTGCCCCAGGGCTGCAGCGCGCCGCCGCAACCGGGGCGGCGCAGCGCGGTCGGGATCTTGACCGAAGGCGCGTGGCTCTCCGACTCCAGAATGTCTTCCATCGGTCAGGAGGGCCGGAATGGACCTGTCAGGGTCGGTGCAGCAGGAGGTAGCCGTCCTGGTCATCGACGGTCTGGTAGCCGCGGGCTTGGGCCGCGGCGATGTCCTGGGTCTGCTGAGCGCGTGTGGTGGGCCAGTTCTGGGTGGTGGTGTCGACGATGATCCACTCGGAGCGGGGGATGCTGTCCGGCACGCCGAATTCGCAGACGGTGGTGCGGTTGGTGAGCTGTGGAACGAGGCTGTTGGAGGCGGCGACGGTCGCTCCGTCGGGTATGTGGTTCAGGACGCGGTGTGCGGCGGCGGTGCGCGGATCGGTCTGCCAGGTGGCGGGCTCGCCGAGGCGTGCCAGTGGGAACTGCGGCAGCAGCAGGTCGCTGATGGCGGTGCCAGCGGCCAGCTGGATACGGGCAGCGCGCGGGCCGCCTGGCCGGGTGGCGACGGCTTCGATGAGCGCGGCGAAGACGATCGGCATCAGGACGGCGCTGTAGTGGTAGTCGGTGCCCCAGTAGGCGGGGTTGTGTGACAGGAAGCGCCACCCCAGGGTGGGCAGAGCTGCCCACAGCAGCGTGGAGCGGAGGGCCAGAAGCGCGGTCGGGGCCAGCAGCAGCACGACGGTGTGGCTTTTGACGTCCAGCCCCGAGGCGGCGGTGTGCACAATCTCTGTGAGCCCTGGCCCACTGCTCTGGTGTGAGCTGAGGCTGTCCAGGTACGTGAACTTCCCGCCCGGGTTGAACGCCGGGATGATGACGAGGACTTCCAGCAGGGTCCCGACGACGCCGATGGCGCAGGTGGTCAAGCCGAGCCGCACCCGGCCGCGCCGGGCCACCAGGACGCCGATGGCGGCAACCGTCAGGCCGAGGTCTTCCTTGACGAGCAGCAGTGGCAGCGCCCACCCGACGGCCGCGGGCAGCCTCCCTTCGCCGAGGGCGGTCAGCGAGAAGGCCAGCAGCGGAACGGCGAAGCAGACCTCGTGGAAGTCGAAGCCCACGGCCTGCGCTATCCCCCAGGACACGCCGTAGCCGAAGGCGACCGCCAGGGCTGTGGTCCGGCCGGCCGTTCTCCGTGCCCAGGAGGTCAACGGCACGACGGCGAGGGCAAGCAGCGCCGCCTGCGCCAGGAGCAGTACCAGGGGAGAGGGCCACAGCCGGTACAAGGGCGCGAGGGTGGCCAGGATGGGCGAGAAGTGGTCACCGAGCAATGGGAAGCCGGGTCCCTTGAGCTCGGAGACGGGCAGGTGGCCGTGTGCGTAGGAGCGCACGCCCTGCTCGAAGATGCCCAGGTCGAAACCGGTGGTGAGTATCCGCTGGTGGTCGCGAACCGAGACCGCCGCGTACACCGCGAACAGCACGGCGCCCGCGGCCCAGGGCCAGGCCGCGCCCGACCGGATACGCGGACCCGTCCGCTTCCTGCCGGGAGACGAAAGGGCACGCGGGGCAGCAACGGTGGCGAGTGGGGGCACGGCAGGGCCTACTTCCGTGGGCGTGTCAGGTTGTTGGTGGTCTGGCTGGTTGAGGGCGTGTCGGGGGTGGGGTGGGGCCGGGTTGGGGTGGCGGTGAGGCCGGAGTGGGCAGGGGATGACCCGGTGATACGGGGAGCCGTGGTGGCGTTGGGTGGAGACCCGGATCGGCGGGCGGTGGCGGCCCGGACGGGTGGAGCGCTGGTGCCTTCACCAGGGGTCGGTCCAGAGGGCGGCGTCGGTGCGGTGGGGGAGCCTGGCACCTTCGACCGGGGGTGGTACTGCTTCGACGACACCCGGATCCGCCCGCTTGCCGAACCCGCCGACGTCCCCGGCGCGCCCGCGGCCCGGCGCGACGCCGTCCGGGTG
The DNA here is from genome assembly GCF_019192735.1 of Kitasatospora aureofaciens. Lineage (GTDB taxonomy): Bacteria > Actinomycetota > Actinomycetes > Streptomycetales > Streptomycetaceae > Kitasatospora > Kitasatospora aureofaciens_A. Next base: position 3,742 of record NZ_JAHTKP010000117.1, on the reverse strand, counting down.
CCGGCCGAGCTCGCCGGACCGCCCGGCACCGACCCGGCCGACAGCTGTTGGCGGCTCGGCTGGCTGCGCATCGGCGGCGCCTGGTGTTCGGCCCTCATCACCGCCCGTCGGCGCCCTGCCCCGGGCATGCCGTGGATTGCACACGCCCGGTGGGGCGAGGACAAACAGGCCGCCTGGATCGTCGTGGACAACGCCGTCCTGCGCCTGGTCCCGCCCGAGCCGGTCCCCGCGGCCCAGGACGACGGGCGGCCACGATGACGCTCGCCGCCGTCCCGGACCAGGCCTTCGAGGAACGCGCCGAGCGCCTGGCCGACCTGCTTGATGCCACTTCCCTGATGATTTGGTGAGTTCAAGCGTCAGGGAGGCGTTGGTTGACCGAGTGGCAAGTGGTGTGGGTACCCGACGTTGACCGTTGGGGCGCCCTGCCGTCCGAGGGCGTCTTGGGCGTCCAGAACCTGCCGGCGGAGGTAGCCCGGATTGGGCTGCGGCCCGGTGATCCTGTTTTCGTCGCGCCGGACGGCACGGTGGACGCTGACCTTCTGGACTTCGTGCGCTCTCCTCAGTTCCGCATCCTGGAGCGGGAGACAAAGCGGAACTACGCGACGGACATCCGTCCGCTTCTGACGTTCCTGTCGGCACGCGGGGTGCCCTGGCGCAGAGCGAGCCGGCGCGATCTCGTTGATTACCGGGACTGGCGGTGCCGAGCTGTCGAGAACCCGCAGCGCGTCGGCGGGACGAAGTGGAACCGGGAGGCTGCCGCGTTCACGAAGCTGTTCCGGTGGGCGAAGGTCGAGCCGCTGCCCGTGGACGCCGGCCGGAGCGAAGACCGGGCGGCGGACTCCGTTGGCTCCAACGTGCTGTGGCTGACGCCGCGGACCTGGGGCCTGTGGTCCGACACCGGCCTGCGCGGCCACACCCTCGCCGCTTCACCGGCGGCCGGGTGGGAATCGAGGACGGAGCTTCGCAACACGAGCTTCGTGCAGCTGCTGCTCGGCTCCGGCCTGCGCCGCCAGGAGGGCGGGGCGCTGCTCACCTTCGAGTTGCCGACCCAGCTTCTGCGATACGGCCGGTACTGCCACGGGCAGATCGCCGCCGCGTTGACGAGGGCTAAGGCCGGGCGGGTCTTCTACGCCTCGGCGGACTCGATCAGGCAGGTCGAGGCGTACATCGCCTCGGAGCGTGCCTGGGCGATCCGGCGTGCCCAGGAGACGGGGCGCTACGAGCGGCTGTCGGAGCTGCGTGTGGTCACCGGGGTGACCACGGCGCGCAGGCCGGTGGTGGAGTGGGTGGACCGGCGTGGTGTACCGGGTCGGCAGGAGCTGGGACGGCTGGGGTGGCGGGAGCGGCAGTTGCTGTTCCTCGACGGCCCGGACGGCCCCGAGCCGGCCTGGCTGTGGCTGACGGAGCAGGGCCTGCCGATGGCACCGGACCGGTGGAACGGCGTCTTCGCGGCGGCGAACCGGCGCTGCGAGCAGGTCCTGCTCGCCCCTCGGGAGCGGGAGGTTCGGCGGGAGTTTCGCCTCGCGGAGGTCCGCGGCCGCAGTCCGTACGCGACGCCGCACGCCGCTCGCCACTCCTACGCGCTCTACATGCTGGTGTTGCTGAACGCGCTGGTGGAGGCGCGGTTCGGGCTGACGAAGGTGGACCGGCGGGACTTCGCGCTGCTGTTCGGCGATCCGTGGTGGCTGGTGAAGACCCTGCTGGGGCATGCGGACGTGGAGACCACGAAGCGGCACTACCTCGCTCCCGTCGCGCATCTGGAGCTGGAGTCGATCCTTGCTGCCGCGAGCGTGGACGACGACCGGGACCGCCAGGTGGAGGACCTGACCGAGGTCCTCGCCAGGCTCGCCCGGGAGTCGCAGGGCATCCAGGACATCGATGTCCTTGTGGCCGAGCGGGTGGGCGCGTGAGCGGGCGGGGGCGCAAGGCGGCCCAGCCGCCGGGCGGTCACCGCGCCGCGCCGCCGCTGGCACCGGACGGGCTGGTGGTGACGCTAGCCTTCGCTGCGCAGGGCCAGGGCCGGTTCGACTTCGCCGATCTGCCCGTCGCCCCGCCGATGCAGTTGTCCCTGGCCCGGCTGTTCGCCGCCCGTTCGGCCCGGTGGAACAGCCACGAGACGGCGCGGTCGTATTGGGTCGCGGTGACGGTGTTCGCCCGCTTCGTCGCCGCCCAGCCCGAGCGGGTCGAGGACCTCGGCGACGTCAGCGCGGCACTGCTCAAACGGTGGCGGTTGATGAACCTCGCCACCAAGGGCGGCGTCAGCATGCTGAACCACATCAGGCCACTGCTCAAGCTGGACGAGCGGCTGTCCTCTGGGCCGGCCGCCGAGGAACTGCTCCGCCGCCTGCCGGGGACCCGCTCCACTCGCAGTTCGTTCACGGCTGACGAGCACCGGCAGGTGGTGCTGGCCGCCCAGCGCCAGTTCCGCGGGGCCCTGTTGCGCGTACGGGAGAACGCGCGGCTTCTGGCCGCCTGGCGGGCAGGAGAGCTGGAGAAAGGCGGCCGCCGGTGGCGTATCGCCGAGATCCTCGATCACCTCGCCCGTACCGGCCACGTCCCGGCCTGCGACTGGGGAGGGCCGAGAAATCGCACGCTGCTTGGCGGATCGCAGTGGCAGAACACGTGGGGTCGGCTTTACCTGGACCGGGCCGAGATCACCGCGCTGGCCGTGCTGCTGACCGACCGGTTCGGATGGAACCTCGGTGTCTACGACCGGCTGCCGACGCCGACGACGGCGCCGTCTGCCGGGACGGGGGCGTTGACGTACCGGATCGAGGTGGAGAAGCGGCGCCAGGGCGGCGGCCGGTGGTTCTCCACCGAGAACGTCGCCGACGTCGGCCCGGGCTCATCCGGCCGGCTGGTCTCTCAGGCGCTGGAGGCCACGGCCTTCGGACGGCACCTGGCCGCCGCGCTCGCTCCGGGCACGGACCGGTTGATGGTCGCGCGTAACCACTATCCCACCGGCCGGAAGTCCAACGACCCGGCGCGCCCGCCCCGGATCGGTCCGCTGTCCGTGGGCGTCTCCGACAGCGACGCCCGCTTGTGGGCGAGGGACAACGGCTTGAGCGGCTCGCCGTTCCAGCGCAGCCGCCGTACGACGGTGGTCCGCGAGGGCCAGCCCCTGCAGCACACGCCCGGCACCCACGAGAGCGTCTACGTGCTGCCGGACGAGCACGTGCAGCACGCTTCCCGGGACGTCTTCGCCGACGGGGCCCACGAGGCACTGGCTCAGGCGAAGGCCGTGTTCGGCGGCCACCTCGACGATGGACCCGAACCCGGCCACGCCTCGACCGTCACGGCCGACTGCGAGAGCGAGGAGTCCAGCCCCTTGTCAACGACTCCTGAAAATTGACCCCTTGCGGCTCTCCGAAAATTGACCCCGGTTGGTTGTGACGGCGGCTGGTCACCGGAGTGACCCGGGGACCGTCGTCGTGAAAGCCTTCGGGCATGTCTGAGCTGAGCGAACATGCCGATCGTCCGGTCAGGCTGCTCGGTTTCTGGGGGTCGCCCGAGAACCAGAAGCTGCCGAACCCCGCTGACCTTGTCGATCCCGCGTGGGACAAGGCGGAACGGATGTGGGTCGCGGACTATCTGGAGCACGGCCTGGTCGCCGGGGTGAAGTTCCCCCACTGAACTGGACAGCCTGATACTGGGACGTTGAGTCCCGGAGGAAGCAGTCCTGATAGTGAGCGGTAAGAGCAACATGAGCAAGCGGTACACGGCCGAGTTCAAGCGGGACGCG
>NZ_JAHTKP010000116.1 GCF_019192735.1 Kitasatospora aureofaciens | reverse complement strand
GACTGGGACAAGGCCATCGCGCACCCCCTGGTGAACTCGCCGTTCTACTCAGAGAGTTGCGCGATGGCTCTCCCATGACCAGGGGTTACTCCAAGATCCTTGCTACACCACTCCACGGGACGCCATCCGGCGAGGGCTGCTGGAACGCGGTGTCGTGGGCGTCCGACGCCGAGCGCCTGACCAATGCGATGAGCTACTGGGACGCTCACCCCAAGCGCTACGAGACGGTCGTCTACGACTACGGGTCCTGCGCCCTGCACGACCTCCGGCGGTTGATCGGCGCCACCACCATGTCCCGTCTCCTGCACGACTACGCTCGCGCGCACTGGTACGGCGTCTCCACCACATCCGACTTCAAGGCCGCCGCCCGGGCCGCCACCTCCGTCGATCTGACGGCCTTCTGGCGCGAACACCGGATCGACGGCTGAGCGCCGCGCGTCGGCCGCCTCAGCGGGAAAACGAACATGTCCGTAACGAACACGTTCGTCGCAGCAGAAGAGGCAGGGGACGGGGACAAGCACCCCCATCCCCTGCCGCCAAGCAGGCTCAGCCCTCCAGCGGCCCGGCCCCCGCCAGCAGCAGCGAGAACCCGCTGTCCGTGGACTGCTGCGGCGTCTTCACGTGCACCACCCCCGCAGCCGAGTCGTAGAACCACCCCGAGGACGCCGTGTCCAGCTCCGCCTGCGAGGCGTAGCCGTCCATCGGCTGGTGGTCCAGCAGCACCGCCCAGGGCCCGGCGCCCGCGTGGACGGTGAACTCGTAGGCGCGGGCGGCCGGTTTGCCGGCGTAGTCGCCCACGCTCGGGCCGACGTCGACGGTGGTCACGCCGTACCCGCGGCCGACCGAGCGGACCGTGACGTCCTGGGTGGCGCCGGCGCCCTGCTCGTGCGCCCGCGTGGTGCCGTCGTCCTCGTACAGGGTGAAGGAGGACGAGCCCTTGGCGTAGACGTCGTAGGACAGCCGGCCGGTGTCGCGGGTCTGCCAGGACAGCGTGCCCTGGGGCCACATGGGCACGACGGCCCCGGCCCGGACGAACAGCGGCAGGGTGTCCAGCGGCGCCTTGTAGCCGTCGACCGTGGTCGGGCCCTGGTAGGTCTTGCCGGTCCAGTAGTCCACCCACGTGCCCTTCGGCAGGTAGATGCCGTTGCGGACGGCCGAGTCGTCGTAGACCGGGGCGACGAGGAAGTCGCTGCCGCTCATGAACTCGTACTTGGCCGCGTCGCCCCAGGTCTTCGGGTCGTCCGGGTACTCCAGCGCCAGCGGCCGGACGGCGCCCACGCCCGTCTTGTGGGCCTGGGCGGCGAGCGTGTAGAAGTACGGCAGCAGACGCTCCTTCAGCTGCAGGTAGCGCCGGTTGATCGAGGTGTACGGTTCGCCGGCCCGCCAGGGCTGCTTGTCGGCGGCCGCCCAGCCGTCCATCGTCATGATCGCCGGGATGAAGGTCTTCCACTCCAGGTCCCGGGTCTCCACCTTCGGGTCGCTGCCGAAGATGCCGCCGACGTCACCGGTGTTGTAGGCGATGCCGGACATGGTCGCCCCGGCGTAGGTGGGGATCTGCCAGCGCACGTAGTCGTACGTGCCCTTCTGGTCGCCGCTCCACAGCACGCCGCAGCGCTGCGCGCCGGCCCAGGAGACCGGGAGCCAGACGAAGCCGCGGGCGTCGCTGTTCTGCTCGATGCCGTCGTACGCCTTCCGGCAGCCGTCCAGCGCGAACTTGTACCCGGGGCCGACCCAGGCAACGTCGAGCTTGCGCACCCGTACGCCGGCCTTGACCTCCTCGCCCTGGTTGGGCAGGCCGGTGGAGGTCCACAGGCCCAGCTGCATGTGGTGGTCGCGCAGGCCCTGGCCGGTCTGCGGGAGGTTCTCGTAGCCGCAGCCGTAGCCGTCGTTGACCAGCATCCAGCCGAGCGGCTGCTGGTTGGCGGTGTAGCCGTCGGCGACCTTGAGGGCGTCCAGGGTGTGCCGTTCGCCGCGGTTGGCGTTGTGCAGGTAGCAGTCGGAGTCGCCGGGTTCGAGGCCGTAGACGGGCGGCATGAAGGGCTTGCCGACGAGGTCGGTGTACTCGCCGATGATCTTCTTCAGGTCCGGGCCGTAGAAGTAGAAGCCGTCGAAGCGGCGCTCCTGGGCCGAGGTCTGCACCGGATCGTCGAAGCGGTAGACGCCGGGGGCGTAGGTGTGCCGGAAGACGCCGTAACCGGCCGAGGACAGGTAGAAGGGCTGGGAGTTGTTGAAGCCGCCCTCGTTCCAGTTGTAGTCGTTGGCCACGTGGACGGTCCTGCCGCGGTGCGAGAAGGAACCGTTCTGCTCGCCGGCGCCGTAGAACTGCTCCTGCGGTCCGCGGGCGAGGGTCTGGGCCGTCGCGTCCTCGGTCCAGGTCAGGCCGCGGGTCTCCTGCCAGACGGGCTTCCGGTTGTCGTCGGCGTAGAGAGCGAAGCGCAGCGGGTGCTTGTACACGCGCAGCGTGAGGTTCGCGGAGCTGATCGCGTAGTAGTCGCCGGCGTCGCGCTCCTGAACAGTCTTCAGGCTCGGCGGAGTTGTCGCGATCATCTCGCCGACGGGCGGGGCGGTGAAGGTGCCGTCGGGGCTGAACTGCAGGCGGAAGGTGTCGTCGGTGGTGAAGTCGACGCGGGCGCGGGCGGTGCCGGCCTGGATCAGGTAGCCGTCGCCGTCGCGGGCGATCCCGGTGGCGTCGCCGACGGTGGTGGGCTGCGGGAGCAGCGCGGTGGCGGTGTACGAGGAGTTGGTGACGGAGTAGGGCACGACCAGGACCTGGTAGGTGCCCGAGGCCTCGGGGATCACGGCGGTGGTGGGGACGGCGCCCGACTGGTTCTCGGCGACCTTGCGCCCGGCGCTGTCGTAGACGTAGAGGTCGAACTCCATGGCCGGGTCGGGCCAGCTGATCGAGACCGGCACGCCGCCGTCGGGGTTGCCCTGCCAGTAGCCGGCGGGGACGTCGACGGTCAGGGCGAAGCGGTCGCAGACCTTGCCCTCGGGGTCGGCGGCGGCGGTCGGGCAGTGTGCGGGGTCGGGCACGGAGCCGGCGGCGTACGTGGGGCTCTGCCAGGTGACCGTGCGGTGGGCCGGTGAGAGCGTGCCGGCCGAGGGCGTGGCGGCGTGCGCCGCGGGGGCGGCGCCGAGCAGCCCGCAGAGCAGGGCGAGCACGGCGGTCAGGACGGCGCGCGGGCGTGATCGCCTTCGCCGTAAGCGCTTCTTCATGGGCATTCCACCTTTCAAGTCCGCAACGTTCCTGATTGAATCTGCTCACAGAAGCGCGCCATTACACATCTTCACGCAGCACGTCCGACCCTCATCCGCAAAGGCGGTCCTGCAATGAAGCGGCCTCTCCTCGCCCTCTCGGCGGCCACCATGGCCGGAGCACTCGCCCTGTCGGCCTGCAGCAAGGGCTCCGGTTCCGGCTCCACCTCCGCCGACGGCGTCACCACGATCAGGTTCGTCGCCGCCGACTACGGCTCCAACGGCCAGAACCCCGGCCAGGCGTACTGGCAGGGCGTCATCTCCGCCTTCCAGCAGCAGAACCCGGCGATCAGGGTCGACCTCCAGGTCATCAACTGGAACGATCTCGACACCCAGGTCAAGACCATGGTCCAGAACGGCAACCAGCCCGACATCCTGCAGACCGGGGGCTACGCGGACTACGCGAAGAACGGCATGCTCTACCCCGCGAGCGACGTCCTCTCCCCCGCCACCGCCGGCGACTTCGTCCCCGCCCTCGCCAAGGCCGGCGTGCAGGACGGCACCCAGTACGGCGTCCCGTTCGTCTCCAGCGCCCGGATGTTCCTGATCAACAACGCGCTGTTCCGCAAGGCCGGCCTCGACCCCGCCAACCCGCCGAAGACCTGGGACGACGTCACCACCGCCGCCACCGCCCTGAAGAAGGCCGGCGTCGACGTGCCGCTCGGCATACCGCTGGGCAAGGAGGAGGCCCAGGCCGAATCGTTCATCTGGATGATGGGCAACCACGGCGGCTACCAGGACGCCGGCGGCGCGTACACCATCAACTCCCCCGCCAACATGGCGACGTTCACGCAGCTGAAGAGCTGGGTCGACGCCGGCCTGACCGAGCAGAGCCCCGCCGCCGTCAACCGCACCGACCTCACCAAGGACTTCGCCTCCGGCAAGGTCGGCATGCTCAACGGCTTCCCCGGCCAGCTCGGCGACCTCAGGACCATGGACGTCAGCTGGGCCCCGATGCCCGGCAAGGACGGCGTCAGCCCGTCCACCCTGGGAGTGGCCGACTGGGTGATGGCCTTCCGGAAGGGCGGCCACAAGGACCAGATCAGGGCCTTCCTCGACTTCGCCTACCAGCGGGACAACACGGTGAAGTTCGACAAGGAGTACAACCTGCTGCCGGTCACCCGCACCGCGCTCGACGCCCTGCAGACCGACCCCGACGAGAAGGCGCTCCAGCCCTTCCTGCAGATCCTGCCGACCGCCACCTTCTACCCGCTCAGCGACCCGACCTGGCCCGGCGTCTCCGCCCAGGTCAAGACCCAGATCGGCACCGCCGTCACCGACCCGGGGAAGGCCCTGGACGCCCTCCAGCAGGCCGCGGTCCAGGCCGGCCGCTGACCCGGGCCCTGATCGTCCGAAGGCAGCCGACGTCCGAAGGCAGGCGACCTCCGAAGGCAGCCGACGTCCGAAGGAAGGCGACACCGTGTCCCGCGCTCCGACCCCCCGCTCCCTGCTGCGCCGCCTCGGCCCAGTGCCCTGGCTGGCGCCCGCCGTCCTGCTGATCCTCGCCGTGGTCGTCTGGCCGGTGGCCGAGATGGTCCGCACCTCGCTGCGGCGCATCGACACCACCGGCACCGACCACGGCCCGGCCGGCCTGGTCAAGTACCGCAAGCTGTTCGCCGATCCGCGCCTGCCGGAGGTCCTCGGCTGGACGGTGGTGTGGACCGTCGCCGTCGTCGGCCTGACCATGCTGCTGTCGCTCGCCCTGGCGCAGCTGTTCAACCAGAACTTCCCCGGCCGACGGATCGCCCGGTGGGCGCTGATCGCGCCGTGGGCGGCGTCGGTGCTGATGACCGCGATCGGCTTCCGGTGGATGCTCGACCAGGTCGCCGGGGTCCTCAACCGCCTCCTGCTCGACCTCGGCCTGATCGACCGCCCGCAGGCCTGGCTCGGGGACGCGGCGCACGCCAAGCCCTGGCTGGTCTTCGTCGCGGTGTTCGTCTCCCTGCCGTTCACCACGTACACCCTGCTGGCCGGCCTGCAGACCGTGCCCGCCGAGGTGTACGAGGCGGCCCGGGTCGACGGCGCGTCCCGGTGGCAGATCTACCGGAAGGTGACCCTGCCGCTGCTGCGTCCGGCGTTCCTGGTCGCCCTGGTGGTCAATCTGATCAACGTCTTCAATTCCTTCCCCGTCATCTGGGGCATGACCCAGGGCGGGCCCAACGCCGACACGGCCACCACCACCGTGTTCATGTACATGCTGCGGGGCTACGACGTCGCGGAGTCGGCGGCCATGTCGGTGGTCAACTTCGCGGTCGTGATCGTCATGGTGCTGCTCTTCCTCAAGGTCAGCCGCTGGAACGAGGAGGAGAGCCGATGAAACGTCACGCCACCCGTATGACCCGTACGAAACGTCACAGCGCCCGTACTGTCCTGCTGGCCGCCACCGCCTGGGCCCTGGCCGCGCTCTTCCTGCTGCCGTACCTGGAGATGCTCGTCACCGCCGGACGCCCGGCCGACCAACTGCGCGACAACGGGTACCTGCCGGCCGGGTTCGACTGGTCCTCGTTCACCAGCGTGTGGAGCGACACCACGCTCGGCCAGAACCTCCAGGTCACCCTGATCGTGGCCGCCGGCTCCACGCTCCTCGTCCTCGCGGTCGCGCTGCCCGCCGCGTACTACACGGCCCGGGTCCGCTTCCGGGGCCGCAAGGCCTTCCTGCTGCTGGTCCTCGTCACGCAGATGTTCCAGCCCACCGCGCTCCAAGTCGGCCTCTACCGCGAGTTCTTCACCATCGACCTGCTCGACACCATCCTCGTCCTCGTGCTCGCCAACGCCGCCTTCAACCTCGCGTTCGCGATCTGGATCCTCAGCGCCTACATCTCCTCCATACCGGTGGAGCTGGAGGAAGCCGCCCGGATCGACGGCAACGGCCGGCTCGGCGCACTCTGGCGGGTCACCCTGCCCCTGGCGCTGCCCGGCGTGGTGACGGCGGTGATCTTCACCTTCATCGCCGCCTGGAACGAGTTCATCATGGGCCTCACCCTGACCAACTCCCCCGACCGCCAGCCGCTCACCGTCGGCATCAACAACATGATCGGCGCCTACAGCGTCCAGTGGAACCAGGTCTTCGCCGCGTCCCTCGTCGCGATCGTGCCCGTCGTGATCCTCTTCGCCGTCATCGAACGCCACGTCGTCTCCGGCCTCACCGCCGGCTCGGTGAAGTAGCCCCGCAGTGCGCCGGGCGAGCGTGAAGTCGGCTGCCCTCAGACGCGGCGGACCCGCACGCCGCAGTCCGCGATGGCCTTCTCCTGGGCGTCCGTGAGCCCGTCGTCCGTCACGAGGTCGTGGACGTCGGCGAGCGGGCAGATCGAGGCGAAGGTGACCCGGCCGATCTTGGTGCTGTCGGCCAGCACGACCGAACGCGCGCTGCTGCGCAGGAAGGCGCGGTCGGTCTGGGCCTCCATCTCGTCGTGCGTCGTGCAGCCCTCGTGCGCGGTCAGGCCGTCCACGCCGATGAACGCGAGGTCGAAGTGGTAGTGCTGGAGCATGCGTTCGGCCGCCGGGCCGATCAGCTCGTAGCTGGCCGAGCGGGCGATGCCGCCGATCACGACCAGGCGGATCTCGGGGCGGACGATCAGCTCGGCCGCGATGTTGACGGCGTTGGTCACCACGGTGATGCCGCCGCGCTCGCCGAGGACGCGGGCCAGCTCGGTGGTCGTGGTGCCGCCGGTCAGGCCGACCACGGCGCCTTCCGGGACCAGCTCGGCCGCCGCCCGGGCGATCCGCCGCTTCTCCTCCTGCTGCTTCTCGCTGCGGTGGCGCAACGGGAGTTCGAGGTTCACGGCACCGGTGACGGCTCCGCCCCGGGTGCGGTGGAGCAGCCCTTGGTCGTGCAGTTCCTGGAGGTCCCTGCGCACCGTCGCACCCGACACCCCGAGCAGCTCCGAGAGCGCGTGCACATCTGCGCTCCCCGCCTCCGCAATGTGGGCCAGGATCCGGGCAGCGCGATCAACTTTGAGCATGACCGGAGTGTAGCCCCGGCCCGCTCCACCGGCCGAACCACGGGATGTTCCCGCGTGGCCCAACGCCGGCAGGGAACAGGCGCTGCGCAAAGATGCTCGAACTTGCCATGCTCCAATCAATGCCGAACAGGCGCCCCACGTGCGGCCGTCCTCTCCTCCCCCGCCATCGTTCAGCGGTACGGTGTCCTGCCCCGAGCTCAGCAGGAGAACACGATGAGCGGCACGGCACTGATCGGCCGGGAGGCCGACCTGCAGCGCATCGACGTAGCTCTCGGTGGGGATGAGGTAGCCGCCGTCGACGTCGCCGGTGAGCATGGCGTTGGTGCGGGCGGAGGGGTCGGTGAGGAAGCTGAAGACGGCCTTCCTGGACTTGGCCTTGGTGCCCCAGTAGTCGTCGAAGCGCTGGAGTTCGATCGACTGGCCCTTGGCCCAGGTGCCGAGTTTGAAGGGGCCGGTGCAGTCGAGGCTTCCGGTGGTGCCGTAGTCCTTGCCCGCCGCCTCGACGCCGGCCTTCGCGGCGACGACTCCGGCGGCGGTGGCCATGTACTGGGGGAACTGGGAGTCGGGCTGCTTGAGTTTGACGGTGACCTGGAGCGGGCCGGTCTTGTTGACCGACTCCACGTTCTGGAACACCTGGGCCCAGGCCGCCGCGTTGTCCGGGTTCGTCTGCCGGCCGAGGCTGTACACGACGTCGTCGGCGGTCATGACCGTGCCGTCGTGGAAGTGCACGCCGGAGCGCAGGTCGTAGACCCAGGTCGTCGGGTCGGGGTTGGACGCCTTCTCCGCCAGGCCGGGGGCCAGGGTGAGCTGGGGCGTCCAGCGCATCAGGCTCTCGCAGACGTTGGCGAGGATGGTGTTCTGCGGGTAGTCGAAGGCCTGGATGTAGTCGAGGGTGGGCGGTTCGGCGTACAGGGCCCAGGTGAAGGAGTCGATCCCGCCCTTGGCCGGCGGGGTGGACGCGGACAGCTGGAAGCCGGACCGGTCGGAGCCGCCGCCGGTCGGCTTCGGCAAGACCGCCCGCGACGGCCTGCACCTGAAGGCCGCCGCCGTCCGGGACACCTGCGACCTCGTGATCAGCAACGTCCTGGTGATCGACGCGATCCAGGGCGTCCGCAAGACGTCGATCGGCATCGGGGAGGGCCTGATCGCCACCACCGGCGCCGTCGACACCCACGTCCACCTGATGTCCCCCCGCATCATGGAGGCCTCGCTCGCCTCCGGCGTCACCACCGTCATCGGCCAGGAGATCGGCCCCGCCTGGGGCGTCGGCGTCAACTCCCCGTGGGCGCTGCGCCACGCCTTCAACGCCTGGCCGGTCAACATCGGCTTCCTCGGCCGCGGTTCGTCCTCCCACCCGGCGCCCCTCGTCGAGGCGCTGGCCAAGGGAGGGGCCTGCGGGTTCAAGGTGCACGAGGACATGGGCGCCCACACCCGCGCGCTGGACACCGCGCTGCGCGTCGCCGAGGGCCATGACGTCCAAGTCGCTCTGCACACCGACGGGTTGAACGAGTGCCTCTCCGTCGAGGACACCCTCGCCGTCCTGGAAGGCCGCACCATCCACGCCTTCCACATCGAGGGCTGCGGCGGCGGACACGTCCCCAACGTCCTGAAGATGGTCGGCGTGCCGAACGTCATCGGTTCCTCCACGAACCCCACCCTGCCCTTCGGCCGCGACGCGGTCGCCGAGCACTACGGCATTATCGTCTCCGTCCACGCCCTCAAGACCGACCTGCCCGGCGACGCCGCCATGGCCCGCGACCGCATCCGCGCCGGCACCATGGGCGCCGAGGACGTCCTCCACGACCTCGGAGCCATCGGCATCCCCTCCTCCGACGCCCAGGGCATGGGCCGCGCCGACGAGACCGTACGCCCCACGTTCGCCATGGCCGGCAAGATGAAGGCCGAACTCGGCCCGATGGACGGCGACGGCGCGGACGACGACAACACCCGCGTCCTGCGCTACATCGCCAAGCTCACCATCAACCCGGCCATCGCCCACGGCCTTTCGCACGAGGTCGGCTCGATCGATGTCGGCAAGCTCGCCGACATCGTCCTCTGGCGGCCCGCGTTCTTCGGCGCCAAGCCGCAGATGGTCCTCAAGGCCGGGTTCCCCGCCTACGGCGTCGCGGGCGACCCGAACGCCGCCACCGAGACCTGCCAACCGTTCCTATTCAGTGAGCAGGAGTGAGTCTTGGACCCATTGCCTGTCGCTGCGCGCATCCCGAACGGTTTTGGGTGCGCTGGTCGCCCGCGTTCCTTGAGTTGTCCCTGTCCGGGCGCGTAGCTCTGGGCTGCGGTCCGTGACGGGGCGGCGGGTCTCCTCACGTCCTCGGGTGCCTGGTCCGGCCTGGGCGGTCCGATGCCCGCCGGCATCGCTCTGGTGCCGGCGGGGCGGTGTCGTCCGTCGCCGGATCGGGTGTC
>NZ_JAHTKP010000115.1 GCF_019192735.1 Kitasatospora aureofaciens | reverse complement strand
CTCCCGCTCGGTCGCTCCCGTCGCCGCTTCGGCCCCGTCGAAGCGGCGACGGCCGTGTTCTGAGCTTCGGCGCAGGACTTCCTGCGCCGAAGGCGAAGACGATGGGTGCTTCTGCCCCTGCCGCCGTCGTCGGCAGGGGCAGAAGCACAGCCGTTGTAGGCGAGGCGGTGGGAGTGGGACCGCAGGAGGCATCGCAAGCTCTGCCTCCTGCGGGTCTTCCAGAGCTTGCCCTCGGGCTCTCCCGATTGAGTTCAGAGCGAGAACGCGGTTGCTCAGACGGCGGAGACGGAGGCGAGACAGACTTCTTTCCGTCGCTGCTTCGGCAGGGCCGAAGCAGCGACGGGGAGATCGGGCTCCTTGTGCGTAGGAAGTCGGCCATCCCGACTTCCTGCGCAGAGGTAGGGAGGATCGCAGGGGGAGTGTTCTCGGAGAGGGCTGAAGGTGACCGGTCGGTATGTCCTGGCGCTGCCCCGGCACTGAACGTTCACCGAACTTCGGCGCCCCACTGACTGGAACCGCGCCCTGCTCTCCAGGGCTGATGCCATGCTTGGCGCCATGGCGGAACTGAACGGTAGCCCGATCAGCCTGGACCGCCTCCAGGCCCTTGCCCTGACGAATTTCGGGCACTTCACCTCGATCCGTGTGGAAGACGGCCACGTGCGCGGCCTCTCCCTACACCTGGCGCGTCTGGCCCGTGACTGCCGTGCTGTTTTCGACGCGGATCTCGATCTCGACCGCGTCCGGGACTTCGCCCGTCGCGCCGTGCCGTCTTCGGGGGCCTGCGTGGTCAGGGTGACGGTCTTCGATCCCGCGCTCGACCTCGGGCACGTCGGGGGCGACGCCCACCCCCACGTTCTGGTGACCACCCGTCCGGCTGGGCCGTTGCCGCGTCCTGCGATGCGTGTGCAGTCCGTGGTCTACACACGAGACATGCCGGCCGTGAAGAGCGTGGGCCTCTTCGGCTCGCTCCGCCACCGGCGCAACGCTCAGCGGGCCGGCTTCGACGACGCGCTCTTTACAGACGCCGCGTCCCTGATCTCCGAGGGCGGCACCTGGAACGTCGGCTTCATCAGGGGAGATCAGGTCATCTGGCCGGATGCCGAATGCCTGGTCGGCACCACGATGGAGCTGCTGCGTCAGGTCCACCCGTCGTCGACCGCAACTGTTCGGCTTGGCGACCTTGCTGACTTCGACGCCGCCTTCGCCACCAACATCGGCATCGGCGTCCGGGCAGTTGGCGCAGTGGACGGCTCCACCTTCCCCGATACACACCCTGTGATCGAGCAACTCCGCAAGGAGTACACCGAACTCCCAGTCGATCGACTCTAGGTGCCACCAGTGTTGGGAACGCTGGGCCGATGGTTATGAGGCGGAGGGCCGCGTTGGCGACTGTAGGGGTACAGACCGCATCGAAGTGGGAGGCGAGAGGCGCGGTTGTTCGGATCCTTCTGCGCAGGAAGTCGGTGTGACCGACTTCCTGCGCAGAAGGAGGGATGGCTGACCGGAGCTGAATGTTTGCGGACGCCGGGCCTGCGCTCCCGGCGCAGGCCCGGCCCAGTGCAGCCATTCCGGCGCGAGATCATTAGTCCAACACGGGAGTGGCAGCACGATCGGGAGCCGCTGCCATCAGTTTGGAGGAGCTGACGAAGGGCGGGCATCGACCCGGCGAGGTTCGGCCTGCTGGCTTGACGATGCTCTACGACAACCCCGGCCGCCCGTCCCGTGACGGGCGGCCGGGGCTCCAACGTCTCTCAGAGGGTGCGCAGGAAGTCGGCCAGGTCGACTTCCTGCGCAGGTGGAGAAGGTGATGGGTGCTTCTGCCCTGCCGTCCCATCGACAGGGCAGGAGCCCGGCCCCCTCAGGCGAGACAGTGGGAGTGGGGTCGCAGGGGGCGTCGCCAGCTCTGCCTCCTGCGGCTTCTCTAGGAACAGTTGACCTGTGGCAGGACGGCCGGGGCCTGTGGCGCAGGAAGCCATACCGGGACTGCTGAGCGGCCCCTTGCCCGTCTGGCTCTTCACCAGGGCCGGGCGGGGGCCTTTCGGCTGCCGCAGGAGAATATTCGAGAATCGGCCCTTCGCTCCGGAGCGGTTCCAAGGCATCCTGATTCAGCCTGTCCGACGGCGAGGGGAGCGGCTGTGAGCCGACGACTGCGGTACATCGGAAGCAACTCAGGAAACGACGGATGCCCGACGCTCTACGAAGACGTGGAGACCGGGGAGGTGTTGGTGCAGGGCGATGCCGTGACCGATCCCGACGAAGTGGCCCAACTCCGCAACGTCAAGCCGGGCGAGGGATTCGTGATCGTGCCGCGCGTGCTGCTCGCCGACTTCGCTCCGCGCGATGTGGACCGAGAGCCCGTGCTGATCAGCTTCGAAGAGTTCGAGAGGATGTTTGAAAGCTTCCAGCACACGGCCTTCCGGCTGGAGACCCGTCGCCGCTACCGCTCCGACGAGCGGACGGAGACCTACGGCCGGTTCGCTGCCGGACAGGATGCCGGATGGGACTTGGAGGACCCCTGGTGTCGGTCGCGCCGCGAACAAGCGGCCCTGGGCAAGCGGTTCGAGCGGGTGCGGATCATGGACAACCCGCCCACCCTTGGGCAGCGATACCTGCTCGACAACGCCGTGCGGAACTGTGCCGTCGGTGAGGACATTCGGTACCTCTGGCGTGCTGACGCCGACCGTCTGAGCCTTCCGAAGGAGGACGCCTGGCTGTTCGACTCGCGTGTGATCGCCCTGCTGCACTTCGACGAGGACGACGATCTGACCAGCGTGGAGCTGATCACCGACCCGGTTCAGGTGGCTCGCGCCTGCCAGGTGCGGGACGCTGCCTGGCACTTCGCCACCCCGCACCGGGCGTTTGCCGCTGAGGTACCGTCCGGCATGTGAGCACCGACTTCCAACACGCCCGAATCGCCCTCGGCCTGCAGCTTCGCGAGCTGCGCGCCGAGGGCGGTCTCACGGGTCGGGAACTGGCCGGCCGCTTGGGCTGGCCACAGTCCAAGGTCAGCAAGCTGGAAACCGGCAGGCAGACGGCCACCCGCGACGACCTCAAGGCGTGGGCCGAGGGCGTTGGTCAGCCCCATGCGGCGGCCGGGTTGGTGGCCAGGCTACAGGCCTTCGAGTCGCACTCACGTTCCTGGCGACGGCAGTTGGCCGCCGGGCACAGGCCGGTGCAGGACACGCTGACGGTCGAGTGCGAACGGTCGACCGTCATGCGTGCTTGGGCAAGCTCCATGGTCGTCGGCATGCTCCAAACCGCCGACTACGCCCGGCACGTGTTCAGCGCGTACGTCGACCTCCACCAGTCGCCACGCGATGTCGAGGACGCCGTGCGAGCGCGTATCCAGCGGCAGGAAAGCTTGTACCGGCCGGGCAAGCAGTACCACATCGTCATGTGGGAGGCTGCGCTGCGCGCTCTGATCTGCCCACCGGCCGTGATGGCTGCGCAGCTTGACCGGCTCAGCGGCGTGATCGGGCTGGACACGGTCTCTCTGGGCATCGTGCCGTTCGAGGCGTCGCTCAAGTTGCCACCCGCAAACGGGTTTTGGATATATGACGAACGGCTCGTCATCGTCGAAGACTGGCACGCGGAGCTGTGGCTGGACCAGCCAGACAACGTGGCGCTGTACCTGCGCACCTGGGAGGCGCTGGCCGGCACAGCTGTCTACGGCTCAGATGCTCACAGGGTCATCTCGCGGTGCCGTAGGGCACTCGGGGCTGGCTGAGGAATCCCCGCGAACCTCAGCTGCCTGCACTGGAATATTCGAGAATCACGCGCCCGTCAGCGATTCTCGTGCGCTTAGCGTGCTGACCGATGACTTCGATCGGCGCGGGAGTTGAGCTATGACCACCAGTTCACGGCAGTTGACGGCTGGTCCGTATCCCGGCGTGATCAGCGCTGCCGAGCGGCAGCAGGGCCGGAAGGCGGTCGGTTATGTCGCTTCGTGAGATCGCGCTGCGGGTCCCGGACCAGCCTGCCCCGGACGCCAACAAGTGCCCCTCTTGTGATCTGTGCGACGCCATGGCGCAGCAGGCGTTCCGGGACACCGAGGGGTACGACGGATCCAAGATGACGGACGTACGGGTCCTCCGGAAGCGCCACGTGGATTCGGGCGAGTGCCTATACCCGGACGGTGCTGCGTGAGCGGCCACGATGACCCGCAGACGGCCTTGAACGGCCCCGGGGGCGCCGGGTCCGTAGAACCGTTCGGGTGGATGAAGGCTCATCCGTCCCCTGAGCGCTTCTCTGGGCCCAGGCCGGGTCTCACGCCGGAGGAGTTCAGCGAGGCGCCGTTGACGGCCGAGGAGCGCCGTCGGCGGGTGGAGTTGCTGGTCCGGTTGCGTGAGGCCAACCACCCGTACTGCTGATGGAGAACCGGCCCTCTTGGGTCTCTCAAGACTCCCGCCCCGGCCGCCGGATCTTGGCAGAGCAGCAGCCGGAGCGGGTCCCGCAACACCGAACGGCCCGGACACCAACCGGTGCTCCGGAACGCCTCAGTGTGAGGAGACACCAGTATGAGCACTCCCACGCCCGGCCCAACAGGCCGCCCGGACCCGGCCCGATGCCGCCGGACGCCGCCGTGATGATCCGCACCAACTGACCTGCACGACCGACGGGAGAGGAGCCCCCGGCATGGGGAAGCACGGAGACGGCAAGGGCGGCGAATCCGGGGACAAGAAGCAGTCCCCGAAGGAGTCGGACGGTCAGTGGACTAAGCCCATCACCCCGCCGAAGAAGTGAGCGCCAACTGATGGAAAAGTACGCACAGTTGCTGGCAGATCTGGCCGAGGCCGGCGGGCTGGGCGAGGAGTGGCGGGGCGCGTTCGAGCGCGCCCCGCGCTCTGCCTTCGTCCCGGACACCGTGTGGGCTTTGGACGAGGACGCCCCGACCGGTTACCGGCGGATCACCCGTGCCGACGAGCCGGATGAGTGGTGGGCGCTGGTCAATGCCAACGGTGTGGTCGTCACACAGGTGGACGACGGGATCGAGGGCGGGCCCGGCGTCGCCACGTCGTCGGCGTCCATGCCGTCCCTGGTGGCGGACATGCTCCGTCACCTGGATGTGAGGGACGGGCACACCGTGCTCGACGTCGGCACCGGAACCGGGTGGACAAGCGCTCTGCTGTGCGCCCGGCTTGGCGACGATCAGGTGACCACGGTCGAAGTGGACGCGGCCGTGGCCGCCGAGGCGGCGGTGAGGCTCGGAGCCGCCGGGTTCTCGCCGAAGCGCGTCGTCGGGGACGGTCTGGCCGGGTGGTCGTACGCCGCTCCCTACGACCGGATCCACTCGACGGCCGCCGTCCGCCGGGTGCCGTGTGCCTGGATCGAGCAGACTCGCCCCGGCGGTGTGATCGTCACCCCGTGGGGCACCCCGTATGCCAATGCCGGACTGCTGCGGCTGGTGGTCGGGGAACCGGGCGAGCCCTCGCATGGCCGGTTCGTCGGGAACGTCAGCTTCATGTGGATGCGGGACCAGCGTCCCCACCCGGTGACAGGCCCGGCCAACACACCTGACTACCAGGGCCCTTCCTCGATGGACCCGGACTTGGCGCTGGAGGATGTGAACGCGGCCTTTGCTATTGGACTGCGGGTACCCGGCGTCAGGTACGAACACGTCTGGGATGAGGCCGATCCCAGTGGCACCTATCGCATGCAGCTCTCCGACAGTGCCGGATCGTGGGCATCGGTTCGCTATGCCAGGTGGGACGGCGAGGGCGCTGTTCACCAATCCGGGCCTCGACGGCTGTGGGACGAGATCGCGAGCGCCCGCCTGTGGTGGCTGGAGGAGGGTAAGCCGGACCTCTGCCGGTTCGGCGTGGCCATCGGTATCGACGGCGCACAGTCCGTCTGGCTGGATGACCCTGGCAACGCCTTGCCCTGATGCGGAGATTCCTGCCTCTGGCCCCCGGCCGCCCGTCGCCTGACGGGCGGCCGGGGCTCCAATGCGCTGGAGCTGCCCGGGGGTCAGCGGGTGGTCGGGACCTGACCCCATCACCCGACACTCCGCAGCGGTACGGAGGGCTGACGACGCGGAGTGTTCTAGGAGGGGGCCGGGCCTGCGCTTCCCGCGCAGGCCCGGCTCACGGCCTACGTTCCGCCAACCAGTACAGGAGTACCGCGCTCAGCGCCGCTCCACGTGGGGTCAGGCGGTGAAGTGGTCGAACTCGCCGGCCTTGGCGTCGCGGATCCAGGCGTGGAGCTTGGCGCGGGTGGTGGTGACGATGGCGGAGGGATCGTCGGATTCGCGGAGGTAGATGAGGTCGCCGTCTGTGGCGATCTCGACGCAGTCGGCCTTGTCTCCGCTGAAGCTCGACTTCTGCCACGTGAGATCTTCCATGACTACCTTCCCTGTGCTGCGTAGCGGTTGTGTTGCTGGCCTAACCGAGGTAGGGGGCTGTCCTGTGCTCTAGGAAGTGCTGAAGCCGGAGCCGTTGAGTGTGGTGCATCGGCAGGTCACCGATGTCATCCGGGCCCACGAACCGGAGATCGGTGGACTCGCTGGAGATCCGGAGTTCCCCACCCGTGATGCGGGCGGTGAAGCAGACATTGAACTGTTGGCGGACCTCACCATCCGAGTAGGCGATGACATGTCGAGGGTCGGTGTACGTGCCGACCAGCCCAGTGATCTCGACATCGAGGCCGGTCTCCTCCCGGACTTCTCGGACAGCCGTGCCCGGAAGCGACTCGCCAAGGTCCATCGTCCCGCCGGGCATCGCGTACAGCCCGTTGTCGGTGCGCCGTTGGAGCAGGATGCGTCCTTCGTGGTCCGTCACCACGGCAGAGGCCGCCACTACGAGCCGATTTGGCTTGGGGGCGTTGGGATCGTCGTAGTACTCGGTTCGTGCCATGTGATCAGTTCTCCTCAACCGGTCGAGCAGAGTCCCACACTGCATCGAAGCTCGCAGCATAGGTGTCGAACAGCGTCCCTGTGCCGGTCCGTCGCAGGTGCCAGACCGGGGCTCCGAAGGCGTTGACACCCCATACGTGTGCATTCACGAGTACCTGGTCATCTGCCCGGTACAGGCTGTTGTAGAGGGTGGTCCCGTGAGTACGGATCTCGATACCCGGGATGCCGACAAGCATGCGGTAGTGCATGAGGGCAAGCCTGCACCGAGACTCGATGCCGTGACCAAACCTCTCTTCCTCCCCGCGCTGTCGGACGTTCTCGCTGTCGGGGTCGCCAAGAGCAATCCGGACCGCGCAGCCGTCGGCGGCGCGCTCACGAAGTAGATCGTTGAGCCGTGGGTACGCCTCATGGAGAAAGACAGCGGCGTAGACCAGCACGTCGATGCGCTCCGTGGCCTTCCCGAGCAAGTCCACGAACACGGGCGCAGGCAGGTCGGCCCGCTGCTGGTAGAGGGCCACCAGTTCGGGGCTCACGGCCCGTGCAGCGCGTGGCTGCCGCAGGCTCGGCCACAGTGCGAACATGTCTTCTCCGAGGGCTTCGGCAGCCAAGCGGGCTGTTCCTAACCGGGGCGTCCGGTTCTGATTGGCCCACCGCTCAACCGACTTGGTGTCCACGCCGGCCTTCTCCGCCAGGGCAGCGCACGTCCAACCGCCGGACGCCATAACGGTCTTCAGTCTCTCGTTTGGCATCTCGCTTGTCTCCCCACAGACCCCGGGCTCTTGTAGGGACGTTCTACCGCGCGAGGGACGTTCTGAAGTGTCCTTTGGGTGAGGTTCCACCGTCCTGGGTGACTGTCAGATCTTGGTGACAACTCGGCAGGAGGAGTGGCCAATGGCAGCAGAGAGCGGCGGCGCAAGGACGTTGTTCGAGCACAGGGCGGCACGTCGCCAGACATCGGCCTCCTTCGACCCGATGGAGGACTACGGCGCTGAGGTTTCCGCCCGAGTGGTCGACCAAGGGCCGCCGCGCGAGTGGCCCGCCTGCACCTGCGGCGCGGAAGTGTGTCCCGACGGGGAAGCCGCATGACGAGACCGGTGAGGCCCCCGAAGTGCCCCGTGTGCCGCTCGTTCGACCGCATGGACGCCGTATTCGCTGAGCAGCCCCCGGAGAGCCGGGACAAGGCTGCCATGCGGGACATTCAGGCGCTGCGCGACAAGCACAACCTCACCTGCCGGGAGGTGGCCTGTGTCGCTCCGTGAAATCGCTCAGCGCACGCCGGGGGAGCGCCACCCGGACGCTGACCAGTGCCCCACCTGCGCCTACTTCGCCGACGCTGAGGAGCGGTACCCGGCGGACGACTACCCGACGATCGGGCGACACCTCTCCAGGGCGCGGAAGCGGCACCTCGACGACGGGGAGTGCCTGGCGGTGCCGGATGACGAGTGAGCCGGAGTGCCTGCCGCCGGGCTGGACTCACTTCCTCGGTGGGCCCGTGCCGTACGACCAGGGCGACCAGGGCGGCGAACCGGCTGTGCCGGTGGACCCGTTCGAGTGGCTGAGGGGGCACGGATGGCCCCCGAAGCAATCCGCCGAACCCCGGCCGGTCCTCACCCCCGAGGGACACACCGAAGCGCCCCTGACGCCCGAGGATCGCCAGCGACGGGCGGCTCTGTTGACCCGGCTGCCGCGAAGCCAACCACCCGTACCGCTGAGCCCTCTTGGGCCCTCGCAGACTCCCGTCCCGGCCGCCTGGGGAAGGATCCGGCCGGGACGGGCCGGCAAGGTGCACGACAGGCTGAGGGAACCCTCTCGGCCTGACCGACAACGGAAGGACAGCACATGTCCATGCCCACGCGTGATGGGAAGCACGGCGGCGGGAGCGGCGACGGCAAGGGTGGTAGCCCGCAGGACGACAGCAACAGCGGCAACAAGCACGGCGGCGGCGGGTCCTCCGAGGGTGGCAACACCTCGGACGGCAAGGGTCCGGCGGACGGCAAGTAGTCGATGAGCAGCGAGAACGTAGCGGAGGCCGGTCGTACGCGGCTGGCCTCCGCGCTCATCGACAACGGTTCGCTGTCCCCCGAGTGGCTGGGGGCGTACGACGCTGTACCGCGCCACCTGTTCGTGCCTGACACGGTCTGGCCCGGCATGGCCGATGGGGTCCGGCAGGGTGAGGCTGTCAGCCGGAAGACGGACCCGGACGCCTGGTGGAACGCCGTCTATTCGGATATCCCGCTGACGACGCAGTGGGACGACGGTGACCACCTGGGCGTGAACCGTGGCGCTGTTCCCACGTCGTCCAACTCCATGCCGACGATGGTGTTCTCCATGCTGAAAGCGCTTGAAGTCAGCGACGGAGAACGGGTGTTGGAGATCGGCTCCGGTACCGGGTGGAACGCTGCTCTTCTGTCTCACCGGCTTGGATCGGGCAACGTCGTCACGGTGGAAGTGGACGCGAGCAGCGCGGCAGCCGCGCAACGACGCCTTGAAAGGGCGGGGTACGCTCCGCTGCCGATCGTCGGCGACGGCGCAGCCGGCTACGCGAAGGGTGCGCCGTATGCCCGGGTGATCGCCACGTGTTCCGTCCGGGAGATCCCGCACGCCTGGGTGGAGCAGACCCTGCCCGGCGGGGTGATCCTCGCGCCGTGGGGGCCGGAGTACGGCGGAGAGGCGTTGGTCCGGCTCACGGTCGGCGACGACGGCACGGCGAGCGGCCCGTTCGTGGCGTCGTCCGCCTTCATGCGGCTCCGCCAGCAGCGCACCGACCGGCCGAACAGCCTCACCTATCTGTCCGGGCCATGGCCAGCCGACGGCAAGCGCGGCACGACCGGCCTTTCGCCGGACGAGATCGGCGGATGGCTCGACATGTTCGCGATCGGCGTGCAGGTGCCCGAGGCGTTCCCGCTGACCGAACGGTACGCGGACGGCTCCTACACGCTGTGGCTCCATGACACGGCTGTCACGTCGTGGGCAACGGCCGACTGGGAGCCGGACCGAACCGAATTCGAGATCGCGCAGTCCGGACCCCGCCGACTGTGGGACGACGTGTCCGCCGCATGGCGCTGGTGGGTCGATCAAGGCCGCCCCGGATTCGACCGCTTCGGGCTCACGGTCACCCCGACTGGACAGATGGTCTGGCTGGACACGCCGGACAACCCGGTGCCGACCCCTAAGTGAGCGAGACCCCGCTGCCAGGAAGCCAGCCGACCAGTAGCGGGCGTGAACCCCGTCCGTGCGTCGTCCCTCAGCGGTGTACGGGCGGGGCTACTTCGTGCCTGGGGCCGAACGCTGGTCGGGCGGAACAACAATCGATCCCTTGCCCCACTCGGTAGTGATCGGCTGACGACGCGGAGTGTTCTCGGAGGGGGTCGGGCCTGCGCTTCCCGCGCAGGCCCGGCTCACGGCCTACGTTCCGCCAACCAGTACAGGAGTACCGCGCTCAGCGCCGCTCCACGTGGGGTCAGGCGGTGAAGTGGTCGAACTCGCCGGCCTTGGC
>NZ_JAHTKP010000114.1 GCF_019192735.1 Kitasatospora aureofaciens | reverse complement strand
CGCACCAGGCTCCGCAAGCACCCCGAGTTCGGGTACCTCACCCCGCTCGAAACCCGAGCCAGGCTGCAGAACGACTTCACCCCCGCAGCGTAAGCATCCGCTGTCCAAGATCAGGGGGGAACTTCAGTTTCCGCGAACTCGCGGGGCTCTACAGGTGTGAGTAGTTGAGGTACAGAAAGTGCCGCTGAGATTGATCTTGGTCGGGTTGGTCTACTTCGCGGGCGCGTCGAGCTGGCGGGGTACAGCGCTGGCGCGCAGTTCGACAAGGCCGACTACCGCGAGCGCCACGCGGTCGAGTGCGGGATCAACCGCCTCAAGCGCCACCGGGCCGTGGCCACGAGATACGACAAACTCGCCGTCCGCTACGAGGCCACCGTCACCATCGCCGTCATCAACGAATGGCTCTGACCTTGCTCGCGAAGCTCGGCCAGCGAGAAACGCGGTATCGCTGCAGGTAGCCAGGCATTTAGCCTCTGGCGCATGCATCAGCCCCGAAGACGTGACAGGCGCCTGGCTCGCCGTGTGCCGCCGGAGTCGGCCCAACGCCAGGCGTTCCGGCTCACGACAGTGGGCGCTGATGTAGTCCTGGTTGGCTACTTCTCTGCGAAGCAGAAGGACTTCGAAACGCTCATGGCGTCGGCGGCCACAGAACTGGCAGCGCGCGGCGCTCGGGTCGTCGTGCAGATTGTGCAACGACGAGGCGTCTCGGACGGCGGGGTTCAGAAGATGGGTCTGCCCTACTCCTCGCGGACTCTGCTGAGCTACGGAAAAGTTCGCGAGGTAGCCCAGGCCTGTGACCAGGCCAGCGCTGACGCAGTGATCTTCGTTACCTCCTTGACCGAGCGCCAGCAGCGCACGCTGACAGCCATGCTTGGCCGCCCCGCCGTAAGTCTTTCCGACATCCTCGCTGCCGACTGACCGCTCACTCGAAGCGGCTTTTGAAACAGGCCCTACTCCTGTACCGCACCGATGTCTCCGACGCGGGCGCGAAGAAACTCGCGCTCGCTCCCCAACTCCCGCCCGCCCTGCGAAGCTTCTGGAGGAGTGCGTGAGCGTCGAACTCCGCGATCGTTTCTTTGCCTGTCGACCGGTCGAGCCGACGCCGACGAGGTCGCCTCGTACCGCGCCGAGGTCGATGCGACAGACGCCGAGCCCGCCGCGACGCTCGACGGACTCGCAGTCTCCTGGCACCCGACCGTCCGATACAAGGCGGTGCGCTTTGTGGACGCCGAGCGCATCGACGCCCGCGTGCGTGAACTGTTCGCCCGGCCCAGCGAGGAGGCGCCATACCTGGCCGCCGTCTTCGTCGACCCGTGCGAGCTGTCGTTCCGCACGTTCGAGAACATCGTCCCGCTCGACCGCCTGTTCACGGACACCCCGCTGGCGTTCGAGCTCACGCGGCCGGTCGAACTCGCCACAGGCGCGTACTCGTTCTCGTTGCAGTTGCCGGCCGCCGCCCGAACCTGCCTGGAGCGCCTCGACGCGCTGAACCTCTACGTTCCGCCGCTCAACTCCGGCTCGCGCGGCGGCGAGCGCTTCATCTTCCACTCCGCTCTGCTTGCCGAGGCGCTCACCGCCGCAGTGGGCAGGGCCGCACCGCAGGAAGTGCGTGAAGGCTTCTCTCACGTGAACCCTGTGTTCCGCTGTAACCGTTTCGAGCCCGGGGACACCAACTTCCACCGCCACCGCGACACGCCCTACTACGACGCCGAGCGCAAGCACGTCTCCCGCTACACCGTCCTGCTCTACCTCACCGGCGGCTCGGCCGCGCCCGCCCTCGACCTCACCGGGGGCGCGGCGCTGGCGGACATCGAACCCTTCACCTGCGTGATCTTCGACCAGCGGTACGAGCACGAGGGCGCGCCCTACCTCGACGGCCGTAAGGTCTTCCTGCGCACCGAACTCGTCTTCACAGAGCCCGAGCTGACGCACGATCCGGAGATCGGTGCGCTGTTCAGCAAGGCCTGCTACTGGACCGGTGAGAGCGTCTTCGCCCCCGAACTCGCCCGCCACGCCGACGCCTACTACAACCAGGTGGCCGCCGCACACTGGAGCGGGCTCACCGCCGGCACCGACCCCGAACCCTTCGTCCACAAGCACTTCCGCAGCGTGCACTTCGTCACGAACGGCTACGACTTCTGGTTCACCAGGAGCGACACCCTCTCGCTCGCCGAGTGTGCCGCGATCGCACTGCTCGACTACTTCAACTGCAAGCTCGGTGACACAGCGTTCCGCACCCTCTGCCAGTCGGAGGTGGTCGAGGCGGACAACGCCGTCTGGATCCCCGCCTACCTTCGGGCCAGGCACAGCGAGTCGGCCCTCCTGCCGGTCGACAAGTCCCTTCTCTTCCCCGTTTCGGAGGATCCGGACGTGTCCGGGTGTTGCCCGTTCCACTCCTACGAGACGTTCGACTCCACGCGCGACGCCGAGATCGTCGATCTCTACGTGCAGGCCCAGGACTTCGCCATGGCGCACGTCATGCCGGCGCCGATCGTGATGCTCGGCGAAGACGTGCTCCTCGACCCGGCCAAGTTCCTGATCGAGGGAAACGCCATCCATGTGCTCGGCAAGGAGTCACTCACACCTGTGAACTTCGCCGCCTGCTGGAACGCCGGCGGCGTCCCGCAGAACTACATCGACGTAGCCGCGACCGTCGGCGTGGCACACTTCCTCGTACCGCCGATCCTCTTCAGCGAGACGGACGGCTGCCACCACCTCCAGTTCGACTTCTTCCGCAACTCCTGGATGGTGAAGCACCAGCAGGCAACCGTTCCCGTCCCCATGGTCCAGCGCGGGATCTTCGACGATGACGACGACTGGCCCTGGGTGGCCGCCGTCGACCGCTCGCTGATCCCAGACGGGGAGTCGCCCCGCTGGTGGGCCGAGAACCCCGAGTCGGCAAGGGAGTTGTCCGACACCTTCACCGAGTACGAGGAGTATTTCGACGAGGAGGACGACGACTGAGACACCCGGCGCCCGGGTTGCCCCTGGCGGGCTCCGCCAGGGGCGTTCGGCAGGGGCGTTCGGCAGGGGCGAAGCTCGGAGCTGCTTCGGATCTGCAGGACCGACCGTCGACTCCGCCAACCTCACCTGTGCAGCGCCCGGCCGGCTCGTCGCGACGGCGTGATACCGAGGCGGGCATATAAGCCGTGCTTCGAACCCCAGAATCCCCGCTTCTGAAACCCTCATCGTGAGTAACATTGCACTCACTCTGTGAAATTTCACACGCTGAAGAGTGTCCTATCGTTGATAACGATAAGATAACAGCAGACTGGGCCGATCCACTCGCGAGCCATCAACTTCCCTAGTTCCAGCAATTATTGATGGACAGTCATCGCCGTCTATGCGCGTAGCCCGTGATTCCGCCCGGACTTCGTCGTTCCGGTTCTGGCGCCGCTCTGCCAGACTCCACCGCATTCAGCTTTCACCGCTAACGGGGAGTGATATCTGACGTATGAGCAGACACCGTAGAAAGTCACGCCGCGCAGCCGTGGTTGCGGCGGCCGCCACCGTGCTGGCCGGCGCGATCGGGCTGGGTGTGGGCGCCGTGGCCCAGGCCGGGCTGGTCAAGGGCACCGTCATCGGGGGACAGGGCAACTTCAGCACCGTCAACGAGCGTGTGCTGCCCTCGCTTTCGGCCAGGATCACCGGCCAGGCCACACCCGGAGACCGCATCCCGATGATCTGCCGCACCACGGGGGAC
Source organism: Kitasatospora aureofaciens (assembly GCF_019192735.1). GTDB lineage: Bacteria > Actinomycetota > Actinomycetes > Streptomycetales > Streptomycetaceae > Kitasatospora > Kitasatospora aureofaciens_A. Next base: position 6,775 of record NZ_JAHTKP010000114.1, on the reverse strand, counting down.
GTGGTCGAGAACAACAACCGGTGGATCTGGTCCGGCGCCTTCTATATCGCCGACGCCTTCATCCGCGAGAACACCGGAAACCTTCCGGTCTGCGCCTCGACCCGGCCGACCAGTTGGACGGCGCTCGACATCAGCATGCAGAAGCAGGTCCAGGACGAGTGGTGTTGGGACGCCTCCGGCCTGACCATCGCCAACTACTGGGGCTACACCCAGTACAACCAGTACGACTTCTGCCGCCTCGCCCAGCAGGGCCGCTGGCTGGACTGCAACGACCGGCCCGCCACACTGGACGACATGGCCGGCGCCCTGTCCACCATGGGCTTCCGCAACAGCGGCTACGACCTGAACCGCAACGCGTCGTTCAGCGAGGTCGCCAACGAGATAGCAAGCGGACGCCCGTTCGCCGTGCGCATCGGCTGGACCTCGGGCGGCGGCCACATGAACGTCATCTACGGCTACGACAGCACCAGCAACATGATCGCCGTGGGCGATCCCTGGCCCAGCACGCAGACGTACACCTGGTGGAACTTCAACACCTACGTCGACAACGGCTCGTTCCAGTGGACCCACTCGCGGATCGGCATCCACGCCTGAGGAGGCAACCAACTATGCGGATACCAAGGATAGTTGCTCTCGCTGCCGCAGTCCTCATGGGCGCGGGCGCCGCCACGACGACCGCGTGGGCCGACGGCGGGACCGACGTCCCCGACTACGGCGCCGCGCAGCAGGTGCTGCACTCCGGCAAGACACACGACACCGTCTCCCGCTTCCTCGGCGCCACGAAGACCGCGGCCACCCCCGGGGGTGGCACCGGTACCGGCGCCGACGGCGGCAGCGCGGGCGGCCGGCCGAACACCCCGAACGCGGTCGCCGCGCCACCGTCGTTCGAGCTCAAGGACCCTGTCCCGCTGTACGAGCTGTCAGCGGACTTCGTCTCGGGGAAGGCCCAGCCGACACCGCAGAACGCGCTCAAGCTCTCCTACCTCGCCTCGCGGGTGAGCGCGGCCGACGGCCACCAGGCCGCCGTACTGCTCGCTCCGCAGGCCAAGAGCAGCAGCGGCTGGCAGCTCGCCGGCATCCGCGACGGCGACAACGAGCTCAAGCTCGCCGAACGCGGCACTCCCGGCGCCCACGCCTTCACCGAGCCGCAGATCCACGCCTGGTACCGGCTCACCGAGGCCGGCAACGTCGAGCCGCTCAACCCCGAGGCCACCACCGGCCTCGGCGGCAAGCAGAGCGTCCCCCTCGCCGCGTACCAGAAGCTGGTGACCGGCCGGTACGCGGACAAGCTCCCCGGGTCCGGCTACGACAAGAAGGGGCTGGCCGGCGGATTCGGCCTGTTCGACGGCGCCGGGTCGGCGAGCGGGGCCCAGGCCGACGCGCAGGTCGAGGCGCAGCCCGTAGTACAGCCCGAGGCGCAGGCAGCGCCCGCCGCGCAGGCCTCGGCCGAACCATCGCCCGCACCATCCTGGCGGCTGCCGGCCGCCGGGGCCGCGGTGCTGGCGGCCGGCGCCGGCGGGCTCTACCTGCGCCGGCGCCGCCGGACGGCAGTGACGGCCTGACGGCCCGGGGCGGCGGTAGCGTGGTCAGCCCATGCCCGCCGCCCCACGCCGGTCCCCGGCCGCGCGCAGCCACCATTGATACGCCGGACTGCGCTCGGCCGCGACCCGATGGGCCGCACGGCGATGGCCGGGACCTCCTCGAACGTGGCCTGGCACAGGCTCACCGCGTGCCCGCTGCGAACCAGTTCGTAGGGGGAGGCGAGCCGCAGATGGCCGGGCGGGACGCCGTCTTTCTCGGCCTCCCGCTTCCTGACCACCTCCCGTCCCCGGGCGTGGGTGTGCACGTAGTAGATCTGCATGAAGATCTGCCGCAGCAGCTGGACCGCCTCGATCTCCCGCAGCCACACCGGGGCGTCGGGCGCGTGGACCGCGTGCAGCAGCGCGAGCGCGTCCTGGCCGTGGACCTCGGCCAGCCGGTCACGCTTCGTCTTCGACGAGGGCAGCCGCCATGAATCGACCCTGGCCGCGTAGCGCAGCTCCAGCTCCGCCACCGGCATCGCCTGCCCGAGCCAGGTCGGAGCCGTGGCCAGAGCCTCCAGCACCGCGCGCACGCTCACACCGGCCAGCTCCAGCCGGTTCAAGTCCCGCACCGCGCTGATGACATGGGTGGAGTCGGTACGCTGCTTGCCCCCGGCCGCGATCAGCCCCTCCCGGCGGCAGTGCTCCACCAGCCGGTCGAAGACCAGGCGCTCCATGCCGTGCTCGACCAACCGGGCCCGGAACTTCGCCAGCACCGTGAAGTCGAACCCCGGATCGGTCAGCTCCAGGCCGATCGCGTACTTCCAGTCGATCGCCCGGAGCACCATCCCGGCTGCCTGGCGGTCGGTCAGGTTCTCGGCGAACTGCAGCACTGTGACCAGCGCCAGCATCCCGGGTGACAGGCCCGGAGCCCCGCGCACCCCGAACGCGGACGTGAACGGCTCGTCCGCGAAGACCTCCGCCAGCTTCTCCCGCACCCGCATCGCCAGCGTCCCCTTCGAAAAAGCCACCGCCGCGACCAGCGCCGTCTGCTCCGGGACCTCCGGCAGTCCCGCCGACCTCATGCGATCATGCCGCAGTCAGCCGACCTGCGGCCCAAATAGAGCAACAGAGTCGGCCAGCTCGTTGAACGGCCGCAGACGACCGCGGCGTGAATAGGGTGGCGGACCTGCCTCGAAGTTCGAGAACATCCGGTCATGTTGGATGGCACGGCAGGACAGGACCTTCCGGTCGGCTTCGGGTTCCGGCCGTATCGCGGCGACGAAGACCACGGCGCCATGGCCGCGGTGCGGCTGGGGTGTGTTGAACGGGACCGGGTCGATGTCCATTCGGTTGTGGAAGGGCTCCCGACAGCGGCCGAGATCGCCGAAGCTTCTGCCAAGTTGGAGGAGCCGTCCAAGAACCAGATCCTGGTGGTGCTCGACGGGAGCGTCGTCGGCTACTCGACGATCCGGTGGTGGCAAGAGCGGGACGATACGTGGCTGTACCTGCACCGCGGCTACCTCTTGCCCGAGCATCGCGGCCAGGGCATCGGCTCAGCCATGCTGAGCTGGGCCGAAGAGCGGATCCGCCAGCTCGTCGAACAGCATGGAACGGCGCGGACGGCAGTGATCGGCGCGAACGCAATGGCCTCCGAGCAGGACGCCACGGCACTTCTGCGCGCAGCCGGCTACCGACGTGTCTTCAGCCTGGTCGAGCTGGAGCTGGGCGATCTGCAGCAGGTGCCCGAGCCGGGCAGCGAGCTGCCAGCCGGGATACGGACCGGGTCGATCGGGACAAGCCACTACCGTGCAGCCTGGAGGACGGTCATCGATTCGTATGCGGACACCGGCTTCACTCAGAGATGGCCTTTCCAGGACTTCGTCGACACCGCCGACCCAGCATGCTGGAGGGCTGCCTGGAACGGGCAGGACATGGTCGGCGTCGCCCTCTGCTCCATCCACCGTCACGACCACACCGTGGGCGAGGTGGAAGAGCTGAGTGTTCGGACAGACCAGCGACGCCTCGGAATCGGCCGGGTCCTGCTGCTGGACGGGCTGCGGAGCCTTCGCGAGCAGGGTGCAACGACCGCCCGGCTGTTCACGGGCACGGCAAACCCGCACCGGTCCTACGACCTTTACGAGAGTGTGGGGTTCCGGCGGCAGAACGAGTACGTCCGTTACCGCAAGCCGCTTGCTTGATCGACCGGCCATTGGGCTGTCTGGTCAGTCCACAGGATTTGACAATGCCTCCATCCTTGTGGGTGATGCTCATGTATCAGCTTGTGATCGTGCTGACGCAAGGTTCGACAGAGGCGGGGAATGACCACAGAAGCGAGCACGGAGTCAGTTCTGCGGTTGATGGCTGACAAGCCTCGTGAGCAGACGGCGTTCATGTCCCTCGTCGCCGGTCTGCGAACGGTGGGGCTTCAGGCCGAGCTGCGGGGCAGCCCTGAGCGACAGGAGGATCTGTATCCGTATGCCCCGCCCATCCCCGTCGACGCGGAGATCGAGATTGAGGGCATCGTCGGTTTCGTCGACCACACTGTGGTGCCTTCACCGCAAGAAGATCACCGCCGGATCGCCACCCAGGATGCAGTAGCGCACGAGCTCATCGCCCGACTTCAGGAATTGGCGGCCCAAGCGCCGGGCGGCGGTCTCTGGGTGACCATCAGCGCGGGGCCCTGGCTGGGTGCAGGCAAGAAGGAACGGGAGCGTCTCTATGGCCGGGTGGTGCAGATGGCTCGGAAGGCGGTCGAACGGGGCAAGCCCTTTGTGGATTTGAGGGCACTTCCGCAGGGTCCATATCCCGTTCCGACGATCGGTTTCTGCGACGCTCCCGAAGCTCATCGGGTCACGATCGGCTTCACTGACCTCACTGTGGGTTGGTCAGGGCGGATGCAGTCGGCCGACCGCTGGTCAAGCACCATCGGCGAGATGCGGAACAGCGTCGGTCGTGCGATCGAGAGCAAGCTGCAGAAACAGTTGGCCCGCGTGCGTGAGGTCGAGGGGGAGAAGCCTATCGGCCTGCTGCTGGACAGCAGGCCGATGCATGGAAGGAAGGGCAAACCAGAACCTGTGTTTGATCTTCCCCCGCTGATCATTCGCTCGTTGTTGTTCGACATCGCCCAAGACTGGCCCGGTGTCTTGACCAAAGCGTGGCTGCTCTCGCCGCACGGTCTCAGCTCCGTCTATGGCGACGAGGCATCCTTCGGCTGGTGACGCACCAGCTTAGGACTCCTAACAGAAGGAGGTTTATGGACCTCCGGGAATGACGGTGTGTCAGTTCTCGTTGATGCTGGCCGAAGGGGGTGCGAGCCAGTCGAGACGAGGAAGACCGCTGCCAGACCGTGGGAGATCGATGACGAGTTGTGGGCGCGCATCGAGCCGCTGCTGCCGGTCGTCCCGCGTAATCCGCGGCGTCCGGGTCGTAAGCGTCTGGATAGTCGCAAGGTGCTGTGCGGGATCCTGTTCGTGCTGTACACCGCGATCCGCTGGGAGTTTCTGCCCCAGGAGCTGGGCTTCGGCTCGGGGATGACCTGCTGGCGACGGCTGCGGGACTGGAACGAGGCCGGGGTCTGGCAGCGCCTGCACGAGCTGCTGCTGTCCGAGCTGCGGGCCGCAGACCTGCTGGACTTCTCCCGCGCAGCGGTCGACTCGAGCCACATCCGCGCGATGAAGGGCGGGCCGGCCACCGGTCCGTCCCCGGTGGACCGGGGCAAGGCCGGCAGCAAGCACCACCTGATCGCCGAGGCGCACGGCATCCCGCTCGCGGCAATCACCACCGGCGGCAACCGCAACGACGTCACCCAACTGATCCCGCTGATCCAGGCCGTCCCGCCGATCCGCGGCAAGCGCGGCCAGCCACTGCGCCGCCCCAAGCACCTGTACGCCGACCGCGGCTATGACCACGAGGTCTACCGGGACAAGGTCCGCCGGTTCCAGATCACCCCGCACCTCGCCCGGCGCGGCACCGGGCACGGCTCCGGCCTGGGCGTGTACCGCTGGGTCGTGGAAGGAGCGATCGCGCTGCTGCACTGGTTCCGCCGCCTGCGCATCCGCTGGGAGATCCGCGACGACATCCACCACGCGTTCGTCACCCTCGGCTGCGCCGTCATCTGCTGGCGACGACTCCGCACCGCACTTTGTCGGGAGTAAGGGCAGGCGATGCGCCCCAGGGGATGGCCTGCTCGATGCGTCAGAACGCACTCACAGCAGTCGGGCCCGCGCAGCCTCACATCCGGGATCTCAGCACGTCGACCTCACAGCCCGGCGCGAACGGGTCGAAGCCGTGCTCGATCAGCCAGCGAACCACCAGCAGGCTTCGCAACGACCACCACGCGTGGATCACGTCGAGGTCGACGTCGGTGTCATAGCCGGCGATGACCTCGTCGAGGTGCTCCTCGTGTCCGAGCGTGAAGGTGGCGAGGTCGTACAGGGCATCACCCTGGCCCGCCTCGGACCAGTCGATGATGCCGGTGACCTCGCCGCCGTCGACAAAGACGTGCGCGATCTGCAGGTCGCCGTGCGTGAACGCCGGAGTCCACGGCCGGAGCGCGGCCTCGGCAACCTGGCGGTTGCGGGTGACCAGGTCGGCGGGCAGGACGCCATTAGTCACGAGCAACTCGCACTCGTCGTCGAGTTCCGCCGCCAGCGCGACGATGCTCCGCCCGGCCCGGCCGGGCCGGGGCGGCAGCGGCGCGTCGTGCAGCTTCCGGATGGCGGCGCCCGCCGCGGCCCACGCCGCCGGTGACCCGGTCGACGGCCCGCCGAGGCGCCCAAGCGTCGTCCCCGGGAGCGCGGCAATCGCGAGCACGGGCGGCTTGCGCCACAGGACCTCCGGAGTCGGGACCGGCGCGAGGGACATCGCCTCGACCTCGACGTCGATGCGCGCCTGATCGGCGTCCACCTTCAGGAACACGTCGCCGACGCGCAGGGTCGCGCGCTCGGAATGGGCGACGACGACTTTGACCTCATCCATGGGCGACCAGTATTCCGGGGATGATCGCCGACGTCGCCGGGTTTATCGCGTGCGATTACGCGGCTGACCACGTCCCGCTACCTGGCGGCCTCGTGCACGACACCGATGTCTGACCAGGTCAAGCCCACCACTTTTGTTAGGAGTCCTTAGAGGGCATTTGGTGAGAGTAGTTTGCCCTTTATGTTCTAGTAAGTTCCTCGCCAGGTTGGTGTGGTCTCGTCCGTTATGCGCTTGGTGAGGTTGTCGATCGAGGCGATGTGAATCATGGCTTCGGA
>NZ_JAHTKP010000113.1 GCF_019192735.1 Kitasatospora aureofaciens | reverse complement strand
GACGGGCGAGTACATGCCGTCCATTGCATCTCCGAGGCTGGTTGTGGTGGATGTGCCGACCGGCATGCGACGGATCGTAGAAGCTTCCACTGACATGACGATCGCTCCAAGGCGAGTTGCGGAGCTGACGGTGACTTCACGCAGGCTCTCGGGGAAGAGTGGCGATGAGCGGTTGCCTGATCATTGGCACCATGGTCGGCGCTGCGACAGGCCCCGGAGAGATCCGTATCCTGTTCGCCTTCGACCCTGAACGCCAGGCCATCATCCTGGTGGCGGGCGACAAGGCCGGAGCGTGGCGGGAGTGGTACGAGATCAACATCCCCATCGCCGACGACCGGTTCAGCAGGCACCTGAAGGCCATCGAGGAGGGCAAGCCATGAAGTCCTGGAAGGACGTACGACCCAGCGTCGTCACCGACCCACAGCGGGTATCCGCACACCGCGAGAAGCTCGACGCCGAGGTACGGGCCTACCGCCTCGCCGAGATCCGCCGCGAGCAGGACCTGACCCAGGCCGAGGTCGCCGAAATCATCGGCATCACCCAGCCCAACGTCTCCCGGTTGGAAAGCGGAGCACTCGACACTGCCGCCCTCGCAACGATCCGCGCCTACGTCGAAGCGCTCGGCGGCCAGCTCCGCATGGTCGCCGACTTCGGCGACCGGACACTCACCATCGGCTGACACCCCCAGTCCAGCTGCGCGATCATGGAACTGCCGACGCGCAGCTCCATGCCGCGGGGCTGACCCATGCCCCCTTCCTGCCCGATGTCGGTGACATCGCGGCTGAACCCCGCATCCAACGAGATCGACTGGGATCCACCCGCAGGAACACCAGCAGCGAGTCGACTGCCTGCAGGACCAGTTCTGCGGCCCGGGGGCCGGCGTTGTCGCCGGACCCCGGGCACTGTTGTGACCGGTTGTCAGTTTTTCGACGTGCTCGGCTGGGCGCTCGTGGACGCGTTTCCGATCTCTCGGGTCACGATCGGCCACTCGTGGTTGTAGATCGGGAAGGGCAGATCCTTCTCGAGGAGCGGGGTGCCGAGGATGGCGATGCGGGCCATCACGGCTCCGTTCACGTCCAGGCCGCCGTAGAGGCCGGCCTTGCCGTCGACGGTCGGCTTGGCGCCGCTGGTGTCGACGCTGACCGTGCCCTCCACCGCGGCGCGCAGGTACGGCTCGATGGTGGCCTTCACGCCCAGGGTGTCGTAGAGGGCGACCGAGCCGTCGGCGACCAGGCCGGCGCGGACGCTGGCCTGGCCGGAGAACGTGGCCTTGACCGGGGAGACGGTGGTGGTGCCGGGGTCGGTGGCGGGGGTCCAGCCGCCGGCCTTGGTGTAGTCGGCGTGGACGCCCCAATTGCCGTCGTAGGACTGGGTGGTGTCGACGGTGACGGTGCCGTCGGCGGAAACCTCGGCGTAGACGCTGAGGTCGAGGACAATCACGACGGGCACCTGGCCGACCATGATCACGGGCATGGCGGTGAGCTTGGCGATCGGAATCTTCACCGGACCGGTGGAAGCGGTGACGCCGGCGGTGAGGTGCCAGTTGGCGTGCGCGCCGAGGTCGAAGCCGACCCTGGCCTGCTGGGGGCTGAGAATGCCGCCCTGGTAGGTGAAGTCGACGCTCGGGTCGAGTTCGAGCGAGCCGGAGAGCGCGGCCGAGGCACCGCCTGGCAGGGTGACGCTGTTCTTCACGTCCAGTTCGAGCGCGGCCGAGGCGCCGCCGCTGCCGCCGTGGGGGTTCGGGACGTAGGAGGCCTTGAGGTCCTTGACCTGTGGCGTGATCTGGATGTTGTGCGGGTCGAGCGCGCTCTTGATCTTGGCCCAGGTCTGGCCGAGCAGTTCGGAGATGGTGGCCGGGCGGGTGCTGACCGCCACCTTCCCGTCCGCGGCGGGCTGGACATCGGTGATCGCCAGCAGCGCGCCACGCGGCGCGACGGCCGACGGCGGGCTGTCGATCACCTGACCGGTGCGGACGGCGGCGGTGGCCGCGGCCGTGGCTGCCGGGCTGGGGGTGCCGGCGGCGGTGTCGGCGGCGGCGAGGACGGCTTTGCCGGTCTGCTGGTCGTAGGCGGCCAGTTTGAGGTCTGGGGCGGCGGCCACGGCGGGCTGCCCCGACGGGGACGGGCTGGTCGAGGACGGGCTGGCAGGGGCAGCCTTCGGCGTGCCGGAGGCGGTCGGGCCGGTCTTCGGGCTCCCGGGGGGCGGGGTGACCAGAGTCACCGTCGGACTCCCCGTGGGAGCCGGCGTACCCGGCATACCCGCGGCGCTCGGGGTAACCAGAGTCACCGTCGGGCTCCCCGTGGGGGCCGGCGTGCCGGGCAGGCTCGTGGCGGTCGGGGCGGGTGCGGCCTGGGCGGCAGCGGCTGTGGGATCGGCTGGCGGGGCTGCCGGCGTCGTCGGGTCGCAGGCGCTGAGCGTGAGCACGACGGATGCGGCGAGCGCGGGCAGCGCGAGGGTGCGTATGGACAAGTTGTATGGCCACCTTCAGCGTGAGGGTCGGGGAAGGCAGGGCAGGATCGGACCTGCGGCGGCATGCTACTGACAAATGGTCAACAAGGACCAACAGCAGCTCAAGTAATGCTCAAGGCGCAAACATGCCGCAGCATCGTGCGTGCACACTTCACCGCCCGCCGGGCATCCCGGCGCGAGCGCCACCGCAACGCGACGCGCGGCTCGATGGCAGCCGTCGGCACCTCGGCGTTGCGGTCGCCTCCGGGCCGACGGCCAGGAGCACCTGCTGCACGGGTCGTGGATTCGGCCGACCTTCGCGCGTGCGAGGCAGGGCGGAGGGCCGCGGTGGAGAAGGCCAGGATGAAGGTACGCAGGCATGCTGCCGCCCTGACCGCCCTGGAAGCCGACGGGCGCCACGTCGGCCTGACGCTCAGTCATGCGATCTGGGCTCCCCGCCGTTGCCGTGTGCCTTGTTCGCCGGCATGTACTGCGAGCCTGCCCCCGGCCCTGCGCGGTCCGTTGCCGAGCTTGCGCTCTCCGCCTGCACTACCGGGCAGCACGGGAGACCAACCGGGTGGCGCTTGGAGTCGCTCGGTGGTTCGTGTTGCGGATCACCGGCGGGCTCGCAAGATGGCTCTGGGGAACGCCGGACACGTCGCTCGCCTTCCGGCATTGCCCCGTTCCTGTGCCGTCCACCAGCAGCGAAGCCCCATGCGCCAGGCGGGGGCGGGCTCCCGCCCGGCCACTGCACCCGACAAGGAAGAAACGCCATGCCAACCCTGACCACGCGCGACGGCGTCGAGATCTACTACAAGGACTGGGGCAGCGGACGCCCGGTCGTCTTCATCCACGGCTGGCCGCTGAACGCGGACGCCTGGGAGGACCAGATGAAGCTGGTCGCCGACCACGGCTTCCGCGGCATCGCCCACGACCGCCGGGGCCACGGCCGCTCCAGCCAGCCCTGGGACGGCTACGACTTCGACACCTTCGCCGACGACCTGAACGACCTGATCACCAAGCTCGACCTGCGCGACGTCACCCTGGTCGCCCACTCCATGGGCGGCGGCGAGCTCGCCCGCTACATCGGCCGCCACGGCACCAGCCGGATCAGCAAGGCGCTCCTGCTCTCGGCGATCCCGCCCCTGATGCTCAAGACCGCCGGCAACCCCGAGGGCGTGCCGGCCGAGGTGTTCGAGACCATCAAGGGCGGCCTGCTCAAGGAACGCTCGCAGTCCTGGAAGGACTTCGCGCCGGCGTTCTTCGGCGCGAACCGCGAGGGCAACCAGGTCACCCAGGGCAACCTCGACGCGTACTGGCTCCTGGCCATGCACCAGAGCATCAAGGCGGGCGTGGACTGCGTGACGGCCTTCGCGGAGACGGAATTCACCGACGACCTGAAGAAGTTCGACATCCCCACCCTGGTCGTGCACGGCGACGCCGACCAGATCGTGCCGATCGACGCAACCGGCCGTAAGGCCGCGAAGATCATCCCGAACGCCGTCCTCAAGGTCTACGAGGGCGCCTCCCACGGCATCACCGCCGTCCCCGGCGAGAAGGAGAAGTTCAACCAGGACCTCCTGGACTTCCTCCAGAGCTGATCCCACCGCCCCCGGTGATCAAAGGGCCCGCCCACCGAGACACGGTCATCGACCTCCGGTGAAATTCCACTCCAGGCCGGGACCGTGGCCCGCCGCCGAGGTGCGGGCCGCCGCGGCCGCCCTGGTCGCCGCGTTCGCCGACGGTCGCCTCGACGACTACTTCGCCGCCTTCGCCGCGGACGCGACCTTCCTCTTCCACACCACCCCACAGCGCCTCACGTCCGTCGAGGAGTACCGCCGACTGTGGCAGAGCTGGGAAGCGGAAGACGGCCTACGGATACTCGGCTGCAGCTACACCCAGCCTCTGGTCCAGGTCCTCGGCGACACCGCCGTCTTCAGCCACCACGTCGAGACCCAGGTCGCCACACGGGCGGGCGAAGAGACCCTCCGCGAGCGCGAGACGATCGTCTTCAGCCGCCGGGGCACCAACCACTGGCTCGCCGTGCACGAGCACCTGTCCGCAGCCGCCGAGGACTGACCACACGGCCGCACACGGCAGCACGCACCGACATCAGCGAACGACGAGGAACGACAGATGGGCACCTTTCACAACTACGTCAACGGTGAGTTCGTCGATGCCGCCGACGGCCGCACGCTGGACGTGATCGACCCGACCACCGGCCAGGCGTACGCGACCTCCCCGCTCTCCGGTGCGGGCGACGTCGACGCCGCGATGGCCTCGGCCGCCGGCGCCCGCGCCATGCGGATGTCCCGCCGGCTGGACTTCGGCTGCGTCTGGATCAACACCCACATCCCGCTGGTCGCCGAGATGCCGCACGGCGGCTTCAAGAAGTCCGGCTACGCCAATGACCTGTCCTCGTACGGCTTCGAGGACTACACCCGGGTCAAGCACGTCATGACCGCCATCTGACTTTGGGCGTCACAGCGTCGCAGGTTCAAATCCTGTCACCAGACAGCAAGTCTGTCGCAGGCCAGAGGCCGTTTCCACAGAAGCTGCGGGAACGGCCCTCTGCGCGTGATGCGGACCGGTGGTCGCAGGGGTGGTCGCGCCTCCGTAGGCCGGCGGGGCCGCCGAACAAGTGGCCATGTCCGTCAACTTTGCTTCATAGGCGGACAGTTGTCGCAGCCTTCCACCCTCCGCCGCTTCCTTGCGAGCCGGGCGGAGTTGGCCTTCGAGAGCGGGTGAGCCTGAGTCGGTTCGACCTCGACATCACCGGGCTGATAAGCGTCATCGCCGCGTTCACCCCGCAGTTGGTCAACGCTGCCGGTGGTCAACGCTGCCGGCGAGCATGGCGTGGCCGACTCGATCACCCTCCTCGGCGGGCCGCTGCTCCCGTATCGTCGGTCGTATGACGCGTCCGCTGCTGCACCAGCGTTGTCCTGAACTGGCCGAGTCGCTGCCGCACCTCCCGCTGGGCGACGTGCCGACGCCGGTGCGGCCTCTGGCCGGGCTCGGCTGCCGGTCTCCGCTCTGGCTGAAGGACGAGAGCGGCTACGGGCACGGCGGATGGGGCGGCAACAAAGTCCGCAAACTGGAATGGCTGCTACCCGAAGCCCACCGGCGCGGTGCCCGGACGCTCCTCACCGTCGGCGGTCTCGGCACCAACTGGGGCCTGGCAGCGGCACTCTACGCCCCCGAGCAGGGCCTCACCGTCGCCCTCGCCCTGATCGACCATCCGGTCGACGATCACACCCGGGCCCAGCTCCGGCGCCTTCGCGCATCCGGCGCCACCTTGCACTTCCTGCACACCAAGACCCGCCTGATCCTCGCCGCCCCCTGGCTCTTCGCACGCCATTCCTCGATGCGAGGTCCCACCCTCCCGTACTTCCTCCCGGCCGGCGGATCCTCGCCGCTCGGCACGCTCGGGTACGTCGAAACCGCACTGGAGCTGGCCGCGCAGGTGTCGAACGGGCTGCTGCCCGAGCCCGGCTGGGTCGTGACCGCGGTCGGCTCGGGAGGCACCGCCGCCGGCCTGGCCCTGGGGCTGCGGTTGGCCGGCCTACGCACCCGCGTCCTCGGGATCGTCGTCAACGACACCCTGCGCCTGGACAGCACAGCGCTCAACGCGCTGGCCCGCAAGTCCGAGGCGCTGCTCCGCAGTCGGGGCGCCGCCCTGCCGCCACTCGGCCTCAGCTCGGACGACATCCGCCTCGACCGCGGCTGGCTCGGTCCCGGCTATGCCCACCCCACTGCCGAAGCCACCGCAGCACTCAACCGCGCCGCCTCCGACGCGGGGCTGGCACTCGAGCACACCTACACCGCCAAGGCCCTCGCAGCGCTCCTCGACCTCGACGCCTCCGGGCACTTCGGCGACGAGCCGGTGCTCTTCCTCAACACCTTCGGCCCCAGGACGAGCCGGTGCTCTTCCTCAACACCTTCGGCCCCAGATAGAGGGCATCAGACCGGCCAAAGCCCGCGAGTGCGGGGCCCCGGCCGATCCGGCAAGCATCGGTGACGATGCCCCGGCAGGGAACGGATCACCCAAGGAATCATCCGAACCAGTTACGTCCCAGGATCACCGCGAGAAGTGGCATCCAGGCTCTCACCGGCTGCATGTTCACGTGATCATCTCGCCGGTGAACGGCAACGGCAGGCAAGCGCCGGCCCCGCAGCCCCACGGCGGCGGCCAGAAATTGGCAGGGCTGAGTCGACTTCGACGCCCTGCGCTACGCGGGCCCCTACCTCGCCCAGGACGCGACGACACCGGGCGTCCTTGCCTGACCCGCCGCCCGCGAGGTACTCCCGCCCCACACAGCCCCGCCGCCCCGCCGCCGACGCGGCCCCGCACATCAATCGGCACACACCGCGCGGAGCCCACAGACCCCCTCTTCGAATGGAAACCCGTGTCCGCGCCCACCCCGCCGATCACAGGTGATAGGACGTAGTCGAGCTGGAGGTGGTCCGTCATGACCCGCTACTGCGTCGACCCTGCTCGACACGAACTCATCGCCACCTGGGGAACCGGCCAAGGCGACCTTGCCTCACGGATCGCCGCCGTCCCGGCCGGCACGGATCTCGCCGCGCTATCCCGCCTGACTGCAGCCCTTACCCAACTGTCGGCGGCGGCCTGGCGCACCTACACCCACCCGGCCAGCGCGGCCGACTCATTGGAGGTGAACAGCGAGGGCTGGCGTCGGGAAGAGGAACGCAAGGCGTTCGTCGAGGTCGCCGCAGCCGTGACCACGCCGAACCTTCCCCAGGGCGGCTCGGTGATCGTCGAGTACAGCCCGGTGCTGGAGAACGCGCACCGCGTCGGCCGAGCACTCATCGCCCTGGACAACCCCGAGTTGACCGAGGCGATCCGCGCCGAAACCACGGTGGAGCTGGCCGCCGTCGAAGGCGCCGAGCTCGGCAACCTCACCGGACGGGCCCAGCAGGCCGTGCTGCTCAGCCGCGAAGGCGCCTCCCCCGTCCAGGTCGCCGCCGCCGACCAGCTGCTCCAGGAGGACCCGTTCGGCCCGGCCGCGCTCTACTCCGACATCGACCCCACCGCCGCGGCCGTGGCAGCCGCCCACTGGCTCTACGCCGCAGCCGAAGCCGTCTCGGAGGCGTCCGGGTACGCGCCCACCGAGGTGATCCGGGAGGCGGACAACATCGAGGCACTCCCCCACGCGACACCCACGCTCGTCCTGGGACTCCTCGAGGCCGGTGTGTCCCCCTACGACGCGGTCACCGGGCTCGTGCGCCACGCCATGCGGATCGGGGACGGCGAGCTGCCCGACCCGGCCGCTCTCCGCGAGCAGTTGGAGGAGGCCGAGGAGGTGATCACCGAGTATGCCGACGACGATTCGGAGGAGGCGGACGCCGTGCTCACCGGCATCCGCCTCACCCCGCTGGACCCGCGCCGGCCCGCCCGCGACCTCCTCGAAGACCTCCTCACCGCCATCAACGGCTGCTGGCTCCTCCACGCCGAATACGCCGAGGACGAGGATCGGGACGACGACCAGGAAGAATCGGACGACGAGACCGCCGAACGGCACCAGCACCACAGCCGCGCGCAGTTCGCCGCACTCGTACGCGCCATCGCGGCAGCCAACCGGGACCGGCTCGTGTAACACCCTCCCCCTCCAACGCCGGATCCGCGGCGTCGACAGAGTCAGCCCTACTGGCTCGGAGCAACCCCGACCCGCTTCCGACAGTCCCCCGGAGGAGCGGGATACGAGACGAGAACAGCTCAACGGCGCTCTCGCACCCACCGAACGCGATCACCATGCGACCACCAACTCGTATTTACCAACCGCTGAGCTGCGGCTTTCCCCTGGACCGGCGACAAGGACGCCCGGAACTGACACTGGGAGGAGCACCTACACGCGAGCCTTCGAGGCGATCACCATGCGACACCCGACCCAAGACCGCGGACGCGTCTACCGGCGCTGCGGCTGCCGCGACACCCACCGCCGCCAGCTCGGCGCCCACTGCCCGCGCCTGCTCTGCGACCCCGACCACGGCACCTGGACCTACGCCGTCGACGTCCCCTGGCCCGACACCCGCCGCCACACCGTCCGCCGCGGCGGCTACCCCAACGAGGACGCCGCCCGTACCGACCTACACCGCTTCCTCGACGGCAAAGCCTACGGCTACAGCCCCGACCCGAGACAGACCACCGGCGACTACCTGCTCGCCTGGCTCGCCGCCCAGGAACTACGGCTCAAGCCCACCACCCTCGCCCGCTACCGCGCCTACGTCCACCAGGACCTCATCCCCGCCCTCGGCCACATCCCCCTCGATGACCTCGCCTACGAGCACATCGACGCCTACGCCCGCGCCGAACTCGCCGCCGGCCGCGGCAAGGTCACCGTGCACCGCATCCTCGCCACCCTCTCCAGCGCCCTCGGCGCGGCCGTCCTGCGCCACCGCCTGGGCCACAACCCCGCCAAGCCCGCCATCATCCCCAGGCCACCCACGCCCGAACGCCGGATCTGGACTCCCGACGAGGCGGTGCGCTTCCTCGACTACGCCCACAAACATGACCCGCTGTTCGCGAACCTCGTCGAGCTCATCATCAACACCGGCATGCGCAAGGGCGAGGCCCTCGGCCTGCACTGGGACGACGTCCACCTCGACGAAGGCGTGCTGTTCGTCCGCTACACCCTCTCCACCGTCGACAACCACTACATCGTCCTCACCGCACCCAAGACCCCAAGCAGCCTCAGCTGGATCGCCATCAACCAGCGCGCCCGCCGAGCCCTCGAAGACCTCGCCGACCACCACTTCCTCGGCTACACCCTCCCCGCCCACGGCTACGTCTTCCACCACCACGGCCGCCCACTCAACCCGAAGAAGGTCCTCGACCGCTTCCATCGGCTGTGCGACGAGGCCGGCGTCCCCCGCATCGCCGTCCAGGACCTGCGCCACCTCGCCACCACCCTCGCCCTCAACGGCGGCGTCCCGTTCGTGATCGTCTCCAAGACCCTGCGCCACCGCACCCTGTCGACCACCGCGAACATCTACAGCCACCTCACCCGCCAAGCAGCACGCGAAGCCGTCGACGCCATCGCCCGCATCCTCGACTCCGCCGAACTCGCCCTCCACACCACCCAACGCGCAAACCAGCCACGGAATCTGATCACCCAGTTCCGCGACCACCTCACCAAGCGCCAACGTAGAACCCGCCGCGAACGCCCAGCTCACGCACCCATCCCGCTGTGACCGACGCGACCACCATGCGACCACCATGCGACCACCAGCTGACAAAACGCCAGAAAGGCCGCTCCCGCCAGAAGCGGAAACGGCCTACGACCTGCAGTCATGCAAGTCGGGACGACAGGATTTGAACCTGCGACCCCTTGACCCCCAGCGGGCGGCGGCGAGCCGCGCCCGCGGCGGAGTCCTCTCGATCGGCGCCACGACCACGGTCGGCAGCTACCTGGTGCTGCCGCTGCCGCAGACCCTCCGCCGGCGGTTCCCGCAGGTCGAGGTCGACCTGCAGATCGGCAACCAGGAGTCGTTACTCGGCGGCTGCTCTCCGGGTCGTGCGCGCTGGACCTGCTGGCCGGGCGCCCGCGGGAGTCCCGGCTGGTCCAGACCCCGGTCGCGCACGAGGGGCTGGTCCTGGTGGCTGGCCGGGGCCACCAGTTGTCCGGTCGGCGCCCGGCCCCGGCCCAACTCGCCGCCGGGGTGTTCCTGCTGCGCGAGGCGGGGTCGAGCGACCGCCGCGCCCAGGAGGAGACCCTCGCGCTCTGGGGGCTCCAGGACGTCCGGAGTCCCACGTGGACTCCGCAGAGGCCATCAAGCGACTACTGGAGATGCCGGACGGGCTGACGAAACGAGACTCCCCGGGCACGAGGCGAAGCGGAACCGGTCATCGACAGAACCCCGCCCGGTCATTCACGAACGGCTATGGCCGCTGGCCGGCACTCGCCAATCCGGGGAGGACGCCGCGCACGGCTTGGACGGCGGTGTCCTGCCGCACGAAGCCGCGCGTGTGTCGAGGACGGCTCCTCACCGCCGCCGGACCGGGCGCCGGCGTCGCCGCGCGGCC
>NZ_JAHTKP010000112.1 GCF_019192735.1 Kitasatospora aureofaciens | reverse complement strand
AGGCATCGCCACCCGGTATGACAAGACCCCGGAAAGCTACCTCGCCGGCCTCCACCTCCGTGGCGCGATGATCTGGATCAAGGACCTCACCCGGACCCACTGATCACGACCGAATACGCGCCCTAGGGCCTCGGCGGTAAAGGACGGTGGGACGTCGACGAGAACGGCCTGGTCAAGCAGGGCACGAGCATTCGGGTGAGCATCTGTCGTGCGCTGGCCGGGCTGGGGGGTGGCGGTAAGGTTATGGTGGTACTCGGGCCACAGCGTGCCAAGGACCAAGAGCGGACCGGATTCCTCCATGCGGCTGCGCAATGCGGCGGCGGCTTCCTCTCCGCCCGGCCCGTCGAGGTAGTTCTGGGCTTCGTTGAGCCACAGCACGGTATGCGCAGCGAGGGCGCCGGCGTTGAGCAGATCGAGGAGCGCCCTGGGCGTCTTGGGGAAGGCAAGCTGCCAGCCGTGCAGGCAAGCGCGGACGGCCTCGAAGGCGGCGCGGGTCTTGCCGCTGCACGACGACCCTCGCACGAGGACGAGCACTGCCTGCTCACCGCAGGCGGCGTTGAGCAGGCAGCTACGAAGCTTCTGGTCGTGGTCGCGTTCGAGGTACGTCGGGAGAACGAACGCGTAATCGTTGTCAGGCGGGTTGACGCCGTGGATAGCGGGGTGAACGCCGAGCTGCTGCGCGGTCCACTCCACGACCGGTCGAGGGCGATCGATCCGAGCGACCTGGCCGTCGGCAAGGTGCTGGCGGAGCACACCAATGTAGCCGGCGGCGACTCCGCCGTGCTCAGCGTGGATCGAGGTAGAGGGCATGGAGCTTGGAACTGGCGTACTGCCGGGGCCGCTCAGCCCTGGGGCGTCCCCGGCGCGGGAGGGTTTCCCACCGTCACGTCCCCCGCGATCTGCCCGGCTGCGACGCCGCCGCGGTCGGCGTGGACGTGCATGATCCCGCCGACGGCTACCCCGCGGTCCCCTGCCACTACCCCGCCGGGCGCGCGTGAGGCACTGTTCAGCGACTGCACCTGCTCCACCGCGCGCTTCAAGGCTTCGCCAAAGCTAGGATCTCGCTCGGCGGCGTCCTCTAGCGCGAGCGTTACCCACTGCCGGGTACGGTCGCTGGCCTGGTCCAGCCCTGCCTCGGCCTCCTCAGCAAGCCTGCGCAGTGCAGGCTCCTCCCCCAGCTTGGCGCCGATCAGGTCGTGGAGCCCATCCATCGCCGCGTCGAGTGTGCGGTCGACCTCGGCATCTGCTCGGCCTGCCACTCGCTTGGCCTTACGTACCAACCAGGCGAACGCGTACCCGACTGCGATCTCAATGCCCGTCATCCGGATCCCCAGCCATCGTTGACTATCAGTCAGACAGTACTCGTCGTGCCCGGCGACCGCGGCTGTTCGCACAACACTGGGGATGGGGCGGTCGGGAGTGACTCAGTGCACCCTGGTCGGTGCCGCCAAGGAGCTTGAGGTGGACAGTCGACTAGCGAGCCAATTCGGGCAATGGCCTCCTGAAGTGGAAGATCTTGCCCAGCAGCTCTCGTGCTCTGCCGAAAAGGAGCAGGTTGAATGGGGCCAATTGGCCACCGGCTGCGAGAACCTACACCGAACAGCGTCTTCGCAACAACGGATGACCACTGGGCCAAGCCCGCGCCGTTTGCGCGGTGAGGCCCGTGCGGCGGTGACTGAACAGGTCTTCGGGCTCGCAGCGCCATGAGCGCGCCGTCGGCGTGGTCCGGACTCGATACGTCGCGGGCTGTCGTCGACTGCCTGACGCATCGCGCGCCTCACGGGTGCCTGGGCTTCGTTCTTCTCCTCGGGGCTGGGCGGGGAGCACCAGGAGGAGCCGGTGGAGCGGGATGGGCAGCATCCAGCGGTGGGTCGCGGGGGCGTCGCCGTGCACGCCCGCGTGCGATGCCGGCCTGGCCACCGAGATCGCGCACCACCGCGCCCTGGCCGGCTGGGGGGCAGCGGGCTCGAGGAAGTCCCTGACCATGCCGTTCGAATCGGTGTTCACCACCAGCACCCGACGCCCCTGGCCCGCAGCCGCCATCGCCAGCGACGCGGCAACCGTACTGCGGCCTGCTCCGCCGGCTCCGTGGCCGCCGACGACGGCGAGTACTTTGCCCCAGGTGTGTGTCCGGCGGCCGGGCGTCCGGTGGGCGGATCCTCGTGGAGCGCGTGACCGGCCTCGGGCGGCCAGAACGGCGAAGTCCTGCTCGTCGGGCAGTTCCAGCCCGCCGCCGACCTCGTGGACCGTGGCTGTGTGGTGGAAGTCCACGCCCGGCAGATCCCTGAATGCGGGCAGCCGGCGCAGCGCGCGGCTCATCTCGGTGGCGGGAACGTTCCGCTGGCGGTACTCCTGGATGAACCGGGCCTCGGTCTCGCTGAGCCTGTCGTGCAGGGACCCCCAGGCCCCCTCCAGGGCGGCGATCCATTCAGCGACCTCGGCCCGCTCCTCCCGCGGCAGCCGTGCTTCGATCCGGGCGCCGCTCCCGGCCAGGTGAATCTCGACACGGTCGTCGTCTACCAGGCGGCAGCGCAGTCCTGGCACCCCGATCACGGGATCGGCGTTCCATTCCTCAACCATCGCGGCCTCTTCCGGCCTGGGAACCAAGGCGTCGAGCACGTACCCGGCAGATCCGGCGCTCAGGTGCAGCGTCAGGCCGCTGGGCGCCGGCGCGGTCCGCACGATGCCGAACACACTGCCGTCCAGCGGGTCCCAAGGAGCGAAGCGTGCGTTCAACTCCGCAAAGACCGCCGCCTCAAGCTGTCAGAACGAAACGCTGGCGAGCACGCGTGTTGCCGTCGGAGACAGACATCGTGAACCCTTCACATACTGCCCGGCTCAGCATGACGAAGGTCGGAAAACACCCGCCGATCGGATCTGACAGACCGTACGCCCGCTTCGGCCGACCAACGACACCGCCGTTGCCGGGCGCGGTGTCTTCGACCGGGCTGCCAGTCCACCCCCAAGCGGAGCATAGCAGCCTCCAGGAGCGCGGGCGCGGGCCGCGAGTAGCCGTACGCATCATGACGGCCCGCCGCGCCGCAGCCGGGCCGGGAGGGTACCGGGGCGGCCAGGCGGGAGGGCCCGCGGACGGCTGGCCGGGGCAACGACCGCCGATGGCCAAGGCGCTGGCGGGCTGGCCACCGGAACGGGCACGACGCTCCGGCACGGGCTGCCTGGGTCACCATCCCATCCACCAGGCGGGCACGGCAGGGCAGAAACACTCGCCGAAAGCCACCCGGCAGGCAGTGCGCCGCCTTCCGACCGCACGTCAACACCGACGCGAACACACCCCCGACCGCAGGTGAGCACTCTTTCTTCCGGGGCCGTCGACAAATTAGTGGCGCGTGTCGTGTCAACTCTTCATTGACGTCGCGTGCATGACGTATCTGGCGAGTTCGCAGGGGTCGATGAGGCGGACGGGGAGAGGTTCGCTTTGGTGCCCCTGCCGCTGGAGCAGGGGTCTGGTCTGCTGGAGGAGGGTGCGCATCTGGTTTTCGCCGATGCGAAAGAGGTGGGCGGTCAGTGAGCAGGGCAGGCCGCGCTGGTCCAGGACGGTGGCCCAGATGATGTTCTCGGTGGTGAGTTTGCGGTGGCGGGGTCGCTGTTTCGGTGGGAGTGCGTCGAGCATCCCGCGGATCTCGGCGACGAGGTGGTCGAGGGCCTGGCGGCTGAGGCCGGTCAGGATGGGGTGGGTGGCCAGGGCCGCATCGAAGGTGTGGGCCGCGCGGGGGTGGGAGCGGCGTCCGGGCGGCTGCAGCGGCACCGTGGGGACGCCGGGCTGGGGCGGGATGGTGTAGTTCCACTCGCCGTGGAACTGATCGGGGTTCACGGTCAGCGCGGCGACGTGCTGGGCATCGATCTCGACTCCGGTGGGGTAGGAGTCGCTGTCGAGGCGGGCGGTGACGCGTAGTCCGGTCGCGGTGGTGGTGGCAGCGATCAGGTTCAGTGCCACGTCGAAGCTGGTCAGCGGGCGGGCACGCCAGTTCATGGAGATGAAGGAGAACAGGCGGTGCTCGACCCGGTTCCACTTCGATGTTCCCGGCGGCAGGTGGCACACGGTGATCTCCAGGCCGGTCTCGGTGGCCAGCACGGCGAGGTTGGCCTTCCATGCTCTGGCGCGGGAGCTGTTGGAGCCGCCGCCGTCGGCGGTGACCAGCAGCCGCCGCGCGGTGGGGTAGGCGGTGCGGCCCTCCTCGGTCCACCAGCGGCGCAGGGCGGCGACCGCGAACGCGGCGGTGTCGTGGTCGGTTCCGACCACGACGAAGCCGGTGTTGCGGCCCACGTCATAGATGCCGTAGGGGATCGCGGTGCCGGTCGCCTGGGTGGGGAAGTCGTGGTCGAGGACCTGCACCGGCGCGCCGGGCGGGGCCCATTCCCGCCCTGCCTGCGCGAACAGCCCGATCTGCTCCTTCTTTTTGGCATCCACGCTGATCACCGGGTCCCCGGCGTCCATGAACTCCCGCACCTTGTCGTTGAGGTGCCGGAACTGGGCGTCGCGGTCCGGGTGCGAGCTGCCGGCCAGGACTCTGGCGTTGCCGCGCAGGCTGAACCCGGCCTCCTTCAGCAGCGCGGCGACGGTGTCCCGCCCCACCGCATGTCCCTGGGTGGCGAGTTCGTCCGCCAGATGGCGCAGGGACTTCGTGGTCCACGTCAGCGGCCCTATCGGGTCGCCCTGTGTGTGGTCCTCGACCAGGGCCGTCAGTGCGGCACGCAGCCCGGGGTCCTTCTCGGCCGCGGACGGGCGTCCCGCGCCGGGGCGCCGTACCCGGCTGTCCGCCCGGGTGTCTTCTTCCAGGTTGGCCAGTCCCCGGCGGATGCAGCTCTTGGAGATCCTGGCTGCCGCGGCGACCGCGGCGATCCCGCCGTGACCGAGCTGGCGGGCCTCCGCCGCGTACAGCAGCCGGCGCTGACGCTCGTTCAGATGCGGGGTCACCGCCTCCAACTTCATCCGTAACGGACCGATCAGCTCATCGAAACGCCCTATACCAGATCAACGAGCCGAAGTCCCGGAAGTGACCAGTAGATTCCCGACGGTCCCGGGCTCCGCGTTGGGGATCAACCTCAGCGCCGCCGCGCCGCGGGCGGCGTTCGGGTGCTCGTAGGCCTGCCAAACCTCGTCGGCCGACAGTTGCGCGGCCTTGACCACTTTCTTGCAGTTCTCCGCGCCGACCGAGTCGAGCAGCCGCTTGTCGCCATAGGCCATCCACTGCTCGCCCGCGGCGTTGCTGACCTTCAGGCCGAGGCGGCTGTCCTCGTTGTGCATGGCCCGCGCGAGCAGGCCCGCGTACATCTTCGAGGCCACCTGGTCGTTCAACTCCTTGCGGGGCACCCGCAGATGGCCCGTCGAGAACAGGTCGGTCAGGAAGTGGTCGGCGAAGGCGTTCATCGCGTATGCCCGTTCCAGCCGCACCTGGCGGTCCTTTTCGCCGATGCCCGCGCCGGCGGCCAGCGCCGCCTCCTGCATTGCGACCGAGTGTCCTGCGCGGTAGGCCCGCACCGCGTAGTCGGCGAAGTGGTCCCAGTTCTCCTGTGCCAGAAGCAGATAGCGAAACAGGGTCACGGCGGTCCACTTAACCGAGAGCTCGTCGCCCAGCCCCGCGTAGACGGTCGACGGCTCCCTGCCCTTCTGCAGGGCCTCTTCCACGGCCGCGATCTCCTTGTCCATGATCTCCAGCACCTGGGTCCGCTCCGAACTCGCCATCGGTTTGTTGGGACCGGCGTTGACCAGACTGCGCCATGCCCTCCGGAAGGCCGCCTCCGGATCGCTGGCGGTGCTGATCGGTGCCCCCACCACGCCGTAGAAGTCACCACCCAGCGCGATGCCCTGGCCATAGGTCATGGTGTCCCAGGGCGCGCTCGGACTGACCCGCAGGCCCAGTTTCTGGGCTGACACCCTGCCCGCACCGAGGTTCAGGGTGAGCTGGTTGCCGATCCAGACGTGCTCCGCACTCTCCATCGTGGCCTCCAACGGGTCGGCCCGGCCGCGTTCGGTGACCACGCGTGTCCACGCGGTCACCGCTGGCTGACTCTTTATCGACAAGTGCTTGCGATTCCAGGTTGCCGAAGGCCAAGCCGGCTCGCACCTCGAAAGGATGCGGCTCCCGCTGATGGTCGCGTGCGGCCTGCGCGAGGAAGCAATCGAGCAGGCGCGAGCGCACGCCGAGGGCGGCACCTGGTATGCAGCCAGGTCCAGTGCCGAGTTCCTGACCGATGCGGGACGCACTGCAGAGGCCGTGGCAGTTCTCGAACAGCACACCCCCGCTGACAGCAGCATCCTGGCCCGGCACCTCATCGACCTCGGTCGCATCAAGGACTCCGTGACGGTTCTTCAGCAGAGCAGGCCCAGGTCAGCCGAGCCGCTACGGGCTGACGCACCCGATGACAGCGTGCTGCGCACGCCGAGCGTGCCGTCGAAGCCGACCACGACGCACCACTGGCGGGTGCCGCGCGAGAGTGGGTCATCCGACAGCGGCTGGCAGGGAGCACCTGCTCTCGCTGCGCCGCGAGGACCTGGACGCCCGGTATCCGGTTGCTGGACGCGGTGCTGAGCGGCGTGACCTCCGACAAGGCACTGTCCGCCGCCTGATGGCGGCCTCCGCGCAGGCGAGCGAGAATCAAAGGTGAAATCAGTCCGGCGGCCGGCCGGCGATGCCGGGAGGCTATACGCACCCGAGACGGACCCGTTGTACCCCCTGTGCGCGTCGAGCCGCTCGTCGCACACGGAAGGGAGCGGGCCATGGCCCCTCTTGTTCGCAGGAACCAGGAGTTCCTCACGACGGCCGAAAAGCAGACCTACGTCACCGCGCTCCTGGAGCTGAAGGCCGCAGGTGACTACGACTGGTACATCAACACCCACATCCAGGCAGCGGCGGAGCAGGTAGTTCACGGGTTTCCGAGCTTCCTGCCCTGGCACCGGGTGTTCGTGTCGTACCTGGAGCGCGATCTGCAGCAGACGCGACCCACGCTCACCATCCCGTACTGGGACTGGACCCGCGCGGACGACCCGAAGACATCGGTCTGGAGCGAGACCTTCATGGGGCCAGGCGGCATCCCGGTGACCAAGGGGCTCTTCGCCTGGGAGCCGACCCACAGGTGGCGGTGCATCGGCCCCAACACAGGTCCGGCGCTCGGCAGGAGCTTAGGCAACACCCCGGGCCAGCCCAGCACGCTCCCCACGGCGGAGCACGTGGCCTACTGCAACGCCTGGAACATCTACGACCGGTCCCCGTGGGACCCGACGGCCACCTCAGTCTTCCGCGCCGCCATCGAGGGCTGGATCCCGCCAGATCGGCTCCCCGCCATGCACAACCGGGTCCACCGGTGGATGGGCGGGAACATGGCGGACTTCGGCGCCGCGCCCAACGACCCGGTCTTCTTCCTGCACCACGCGAACATCGACCGCCTCTGGGCGCAGTGGCAGGACAAACACCCGAACGCCTACCAGCCGACCGGCGAGGACCCCCGTGAAGGCGAGAACATCGACGATCCAATGGCCGTGTACACCAACCCGCAGGTGGTGATCAGATCGGTGCTCGACACCAAGGCCGCGGACCTCAACTACGTCTACGACACGCAGAGACCCAGCGCGCAGGGCCCCGTCATGTACCCGGGCGACGTCCTCCACCGCGGCGAGTCCCTGTGGGACCCGACCCACAAGTTCGAGCTCACCCTCCAGGGGACCGACGGGAACCTCGTGCTCTACGACTACACCGTGACCCCGAGGAGGGCGATCTGGACGGCGTGGACGGTCTCACCGGAGACCGCCACGTGCATCATGAACTTCGACGGCACCCTCGCCGTCCTGGACCGGTCCGACGCGACACTCTGGTCCCGCCCCCGGCAGGGTCAGGTCCGCGGCTCCCGGGCCTACCTGACGAGCAGCGGCACACTGGACATCAGGGACCTCGACGGCCGGGTCGTCTGGAACAGCGAACAACCGGCGCCGGTCGGAGCGGACGCCTGAACCGGGCGGCCGTCCGGTCGTTCGCTCAGTACCGCCAGCGGGTGGCCCCGGCGAGCTCCTCCGGGCCGTGGCCGGCGAAGAGGTCGATCTCGCCCAGCCGCACCGCCTCGTAAGTGCGCGGCCAGTCTCCACACCCCGGCCCCACTGCCTGCCCGAAGCCCCGGAATCCACCCCATCAAGGCACCCGGCGCGGTAGAAGCCGGAAGGCCGCCACCCGCAGGCGCGACGGCCTCCCAATGCCTTCTCGGGGCCCCGGCAGCGTACCGCCGGGCCAGGCACCCGCCCGGCCCGATGTGGCGTCATCGTGATGCGGTTTCCAGAGTCAGGTCGGTGACGTCGCTGCTGGTGCGACACTGCAGCTTGTTGTCACTGGGGGAGCGGTGGGTGTCACCGGCATCTCTCTCTGGTGCGGACGCCACGCCCACCCGACGCCGTGCTCGGCGAGCTGCGCGAGCTGGCCCGGCGTCAGCTTCGCCCTCCTGGACTTCTGGTTGTTGAGCCAGGTGCCCAGCGCGAAGTGCGACACGACCACCTGCTCCTCACCCCCAGGCCCCGTCTCCACGCTCTCCAGCGGCTCCTTGTGCGGGCGGCGGACGTTGGCGTGGCGCTCCCGCTCCACGAACTGAGCCAAGGCCGCCAGGCCCTGCTGGAACCGGTCCGTGCGGGACACCTTCGGCTTCGCCTCGGCGGCCTGCTTCGCCGCCACCAGCTCCTGATTCTCCTCGATGCCGATCGCCGACAACAGGTCCCGCTGGTCCTCCTCCAGACCCGGCCACCCGGCCCGCTGCGCCTGCACCCAGCGCCCGAGCCGTCCGTACGGCGCCGCACGCGAAGCGGGCCCGGCCATCGTCCGTGACCGGGGGCGCGCACTGTGGCAGGTCTGTCCGGCTATCTGTTCGCTGCGGCATGGCTGCCTGCCGCCGCTCACGTCGGCCCGCCGTTCCATGGGGACAGCGCGGGCCTCCGGTTCGGAGTCCCGCGCTGTGGTCGTCGTGGTCGGCCGGGTGTCGGTGTCTCAGGTGCGGTGGTTGCAGTGCGGCCAATCGCCGTGGTCGCAGTGGTGCCAGTGACCCGGACCGGGGTCGATGATGGTGGGGTCGGTGGCGGTAGCGGTGCCGTTGCCACCTCCGCTGACGGTGGCGGTATTGGTGACCGTGCCGGTGGCGGTGCGGGAGACGCGGACCCGCAGCGTGATGGGCGGGTAGGTGCCGCCGGGGTTGAGGACGTTGCTGCGGGTGCAGGTGAGGGTGGCCTGCGTGCACCTCCATCCGTTGCCGGTGATGCTGAGGGCGGTGAGTCCTGTCGGGATGGTGTCGTGGACGGTGACGGTGGTGCCGTCGGTGGGGGCGGTCCCGTTGTTGCCGACGGTGATGGTGTAGACGCCCGGCCTGCCTGGGATGAAGTTCCCGGTGTGGCTCTTGGTGATGGTCAAGGAAGGCTTGGGAGTCGTGGTGGGCGGGATGATCGCGACACCGAGCGGGGTGGTGCCGACGCCGACGGTGGTACTGACGGCGTTGGTGGCGGTGTCGATCACCGACACGTTGTTCGAGTTGGCGTTGGCGACGTAGACGTGCAGGCTGTCCGGGGTGACCGCCACACCTGCCGGGGTGGCGCCGACGCCGATGGTGGTACTGACGCTGTTGGTGGCGGTGTCGATCACCGACACGGAGTTCGATTGATCGTTGGCGACGTAGGCGTGCGTGCCGTCCGGGGTGACCGCCACAGCGAACGGCATGCTGCCGACGCCGACGGTGGCGGTGACCGCGTTGGTGGCGGTGTCGATCACCGACACGTTGTTCGAGTTAACGTTGGCGACGTAGACGTGCAGGCTGTCCGGGGTGACCGCCACACCGACCGGGTTGGTGCCGACGCCGATGGTGGTAGTGACGGTGTTGGTGGCGGTGTCGATCACCGACACGGAGTTCGATTGATCGTTGGTGACGTAGACGTGCAGACCGTCCGGGGAGGTCGCGATGGCGGACGGGTCGCCTTGGACGGTGACGGTGGTGGTGACGAGGTTGGTGGCGGTGTCGATCACCGACACAGTGCCTACGCCCGCGTTGGTGACGTAGGCGTGCATGCCGTCCGGAGTGATCGCCACGCCCCTCGGCGTGTTGCCGACGCCGACGGTGGCGGTGACCGTGTTGGTGGCGGTGTCGATCACCGACACGTTGTTCGAGCCTTCGTTGGTGACGTAGACGTGCGTGCCGTCCGGGGTAACCGCGGCGCCCCACGGGCTGCTGCCGACGTTGACAGTGGCGGTGACCGTGTTGGTGGCGGTATTGATCACCGACACGTTGTTCGAGCCGAGGTTGGCAACGTAGGCGTTCGGGGGTGTGGCGGCCCAGGCCGGGGATGGGGTGACGGTCGGCAAGACCAGTCCCGCCAGCATGGCCAGCCCCGCCACGTAGGTGTGCACCCACGCCCATGGTCGTGGTCGATGTCCGCTCTTCTCGGGCCCCGGACCGCGATGCGAACCGGTCTGCTGTCTCCCGTGCCTGGCCACTGGCACCTCCACCTCACGTAAGGGCAGCCTGCGCCAGCCGCATCGGAGGCGGTGACGACACGCCAGTGATCACCCAATGCGATCACGGCATCACTTTACGTAGCGCACGGTGGATCTGGTGATCTCGACACACTTCGATCCAGCACGGTCGGCGCCGCCGGCCCCGCAGCGCTGCTCGATCTTGGTGGCTAATTCCAAGTTCCTTGCGATGACCCAGAGTTGAGATGCTCTGGGGCGGCCCGGGGAGCGGTCTGGGACTTGTTCCTTGGGCCAGGGGTGGCAGCGTGGCCACGGTGCAGTGG
>NZ_JAHTKP010000111.1 GCF_019192735.1 Kitasatospora aureofaciens | reverse complement strand
GATCTCGGCGTCCCGCCGCAGGGCCCGGGCGGGCCCGGCCGTCCCGGCGGACCGGGTGGCCCGGGCGGCCCAGGTGGTCCGGGCGCCCCCGGCAGCACCCAGCCGCCGGCCGCCGGCCGCAAGCGCTGGCCGAAGCGCCGGATAGCCAAGTGGACGGTCTTCGGTCTGCTGATCGCGCTCATGGTGACCTCCGTCTCCACCTGGTTCTGGGCCGACTCCAAGCTCAACCACGACAACGTGCTCGCCGACTACCCCGGCCGGCCGCCGGCCGGCAAGGGCACCAACTGGCTGATCGTCGGCTCGGACAGCCGCCAGGGCCTCTCCGACGCCCAGGAGGAGAACCTCCACACCGGCCATGACGTCGAGGGCAAGCGCAGCGACTCGATGATGATCCTGCACACCGGGGACAACGGGAACACGCTGATGAGCGTCCCGCGCGACTCCTGGGTGCCGATCCCCGAGTACAAGACCAGCAGCGGCAAGACGATCAAGGCCACCACCTCGAAGATCAACTCGGCCTTCGCCAACGGCAACGGCAGGCTCCTGGTGCAGACCGTCGAGCTGAGTACCGGCATCCACATCGACCACTACGCCGAGATCGGCTTCGCCGGCTTCGTCGGCATCGTCGACGCGGTCGGCGGCGTGCAGATGCACATCGACCAGGACATCAAGGACAAGGACTCCGGGCTCGACCTCAAGGCCGGCGACCAGACCCTGAACGGCACCCAGGCCCTCGCCTTCGTCCGCCAGCGCCACCAGATGGCCGACCAGGACCTCGGCCGGATGCGCAACCAGCAGAAGTTCCTCGGCGCCCTGGCCCACCAGGCCGCCTCCCCGGGCACCGTGCTCAACCCGTTCACGTTCTACCCGCTCGTCGACGCCGGCCTCGGCACCCTGATCGTCGACGACAACACCGGGCTCAGCGACCTCGGTTCGCTGTTCCTCGCGATGAAGGACGTCAACGGCGGCGGCGGCAAGACCCTCACCATCCCGATCGCCAACCCGGACTACCACACCCCCACCGGGGAGTCGGCGGTCAAGTGGGACACCGCCAAGTCCAAGCAGGTCTTCGACGCCTTCAAGAACGACACCGCCGTCCCCGACGTCAAGTAACGAGCCACCGTGACTTGCGGTAGCCGGATCGCCACAATGAGTGGATGTCACTCGTCACCGCGCTGATCTACCGCCGCCGCCACCGCCTCCTGGGCCGCCTGGTCCAGGAGGCGCTCGCCGTCTACGGGATGGAGGTGCCGGCCGCCTGCGAGATCGGGCCCGGGCTGACGGTGTTCCACCGCGGCTTCGGCACCGTGCTGCACCCGTACACCACGCTCGGCGCCGGTGTGACGCTGTACAACGGCGTGACGATCGGGCGGGCCGACCCGTGGGTGCCGCAGGAGCGCAGCGCGATGCGGCGGGTGGTGGTCGAGGACGGCGTGGTGCTGTGCGCGGGCGCCAAGGTGGTGTGCAAGGACGGCGTGCTGACGGTCGGCGCGGGCACCATCGTCGGCGCCAACGCCGTGCTCACCCGCTCGACCGGGCCGGGCGAGATCTGGGCCGGCGTCCCCGCCCGCAAGGTGGGCATGCGGGAGGGGACGTGGACGGCGGCCGCCTACGGCCCGTAACTCGGGTGGGGCATCAGGCCGGTGACGTACTCGGGGAAGCGCACCAGCCACTCCCCCTCGCCGCCCTCGGCGCCCTCCGACTCCGTCGCGCCCGCGTAGCCGTAGTGGATCTCCCGGCTCCGGCCGCCGTCCACCCAGCGGGCGTCCGCCAGGTGCACGGCGAGGGCGGCCGGGTGGTGCGGGTCGGGGCGCTCCAGGACGAGTTCGTGCTCGGTCTCGCCGGGTCGGAAGACGACCGCGGTCTCACTGGTCCGCCGCTGCGGGCGGCCGCCCGCCCGGTACGTCCAGTACGCCGTGACGGTGACGGTCAGGGTGCCGTCCAGGCCGCCCGTGCCCGGACGCACGTACTCCTCGTCGGGGACCCAGCGCGCGTGGTGGCGGATGTCGCCCGGGCCGCGCCGCTCGTCCCAGCGCACCCAGTAACTCGCCACGCGCTTGACCGTCATGCTCTCGCGGGCGACCTTGACCGGGACGCGCGCGGGGTTGGCCGGTTCCCCCGCCGCGAGGGAGACCACGGTGACCTGTTCGTACGTCACCTCGGCGTCGTCGGTGTCCCGTTCCATCGGTTTCATCGGCTCCATCGGTGAACCACCTTGGCGGAGAGTGGAGTTGGCCGCGGCTCCGGCCGCGTGCAGTAAGCCTAGAGCGACCGGACGAACACCCGGGGTGATTGTGTGATTCCGGCCCGAACCGATCGGGCCCGGCGCTACCCTGCCCGGCGCTACCTTGCTCGCGTGACCGAACCGAGCGGGGCGGGGCCGCTGCTGGACCGCCAACCCCACCCTGGGTGCGGCGGAGGTCGAGCGGCTCGACGCGGCGGTGGCGGTGGCTACGGCTGCCGCTGCGGCTGCGGCGCTCGGCCCGGGAGGCGGTCGAGGGTGATGCCGAAGAGGTCACGGTAGGCAGCCAGGGCCTCGGCGTCGGCGAGGGTCCGCTCGGTGCGCTCACCGGCTTCGGTGGTGGTGATCAGCCGGGTGCCGCTGAGGGTGACGCGGCCGCCGTCCGCCGTGAGGAGGGAGCAGGTGGTCGAGCGGGTGAAGTTGGACTCCGGCGAGGTGGTCTGCCACCAGCAGGTCGGCCCGAAGTCGGCGAGTGCGTAGGGGCGGCGGTCCAGCCGGTACTGCGCCTTGCCGTCCATGAAGACGTCCAGCTCACCGGTCCCGCACCACGGGACGAGGGTGAACGTGCCGTGGGGGTCCGGCTGTTGGCCTTGTTCGTCGAGGCGCAGTGGGCTGCGGCTGAAGCGCCCGAAGCCGACGTCGACCAGCCAGGGTTCGTCGAGATCCACCTGCAGCGCGAGGTGGTCGAACGGCGGGCCGGGGCGCTCGCCGCCGAAGACCCGGCCGGCGAGCAGGTGCACCCGGTAGCCGAGCGATCGGAGCAACTCGGCGAAGGCGCCGTTGAGTTCGTAGCAGAAGCCGCCCCGGCGGCGGGTCACGATCTTCTCCAGCAGGGCGCCGGGGTCGAGGACGACGGGCTCGCCGAGGTGGATGCTCAGGTTCTCGAACGGCACGGACCGGAGGTGCGCGAGCTGGAGCCCGGCGAGCGCCTCCGGGGAGGGCGCGCCGGGGTCGGGGAGGGCGATCCGGTCGAGGTAGGCGGCCTGCTGGGCGGCGGTGAGGCCGGCCCAGGGCTGGTCGGGTCGTGACGGGTTGTCCATCCGGCCATTCCACCCGGGCGCGGGGCCGAGCGGCCATCGGTTTTTGGTCCTACATCCTTGGAGCAGGAAGTCGGACGGGCCGACTTCCTGCTCAACGCGGAGGACTATCCGGCGGCGTACCGGTAGACCTTCGAGTCCCGGGCCTGGAAGCCGGCCCGCTCGTAGAGGCGGTTCGCGGCCTCCCGGGACGGGCGGGAGGTCAGGTCGACGGTCCGGGCGCCGGCGTCCTTGGCCAGCCGTACCGCCTCCTCGGTCAGGGCCGCGCCGACGCCCTTGCCGCGCGTCGCGGAGTCCACGACCACGTCCTCGATCCGCGCCCGCAGACCGGACGGCAGCGGGGACAGCACCAGGGTCAGCGTGCCGGCGATCACCCCGTCGAGCCGGGCGACCAGCAGGTTGTTGGAGTCGCAGGCCACCAGCCGGGCCAGCGCCTCGTGGTCCAGCGGCTCGGCCGAGGTCGACAGCTGCGGGAGCAGGTCGGCGAACGCGGCCACCAGCTCGTCGGTCGTCTCGTGGACGACCTCAACGTCAAGGCTCATGTCGCCGGACCCTAGCGGGGCCGGGCGGCCGCCGCGGTGCTTTCCCGCGACGCCCGGGTGAACTGGCCGAATTCCGATGCCACCGATGCCAGTTGATCACAGTGCGCGCGCGGCCGCCCGGAGCCGGTACTCGGTGGCGGACGGATCCCGGGCCGCGAAGAGCACGGCGAGGAGGTGGTCGACGGCGGCGGCGTCCAGGATCCGGAGCAGGGTGGTGAGTTCGGCGCCCGGGGCGTCGGCGAGCAGCGCGTCCGCGTCGGTGACGACGACGAGCAGCCGGGCGGACGGCCGGTCCGGGTCGCCGGCCGGGTGGAGGACGTCGCCGAGGCACTCCTCGAACGCGTCCCAGTTGTGGCCGAAGTAGCCGGGGAACGCGAGGGCCTGGGCCCACGTGGTGAGCAAGTCGGCCTTGGTGCGGCAGCGTTGGCCGTCGACGGCGACCCGGCGGACGTCCCCGGCGGGGGTGGCGGCCAGGCCCGCCCACGGGTGCCCGGGCAGCAGGTCCCACCGGGCCACGGCGAGCAGTCTCTCCGGCGGGCTGGGGTGCGTCACGACGGTAGCTCTACCGCTCGGGCCGGCCGGGGCGGCGCTCGCCGCGCCGAAGCCTCACCCGATCAGGCCTCACCCGATCAGGCCTCACCCGATCAGGCCTCACCCGATCAGGCCTCGGCCATCGGCGTGGCGCCGCGCTCCCCGTCGGACGGAGAATCGGACACCAAAAACGCCACCGCCCCGAGTGGGAAGTCGGCGGGACCGACTTTCCACGGCGGGGCGGTACGCGTTGACCGGTCCTGGGGGCCGGTGACTACTCGACGATGCCGGACTTGGCGATGGTGATCTTCGCCGAGGTGCGGCCGCTCTGCGAGCCCTTGGACTCGACGAGCTTGACGATGTCCATGCCCTCGACGACCTCGCCGAAGACGACGTGCTTGCCGTCCAGCCAGTCGGTCGGGATGGTGGTGATGAAGAACTGCGAGCCGTTGGTGTTGCGGCCGGCGTTGGCCATGGAGAGCAGGCCCGCCTTGGTGTGCTTGATCGAGAAGTTCTCGTCCGCGAACTTCTCGCCGTAGATGCTCTTGCCGCCGGTGCCGTTGTGGTTGGTGAAGTCACCGCCCTGCAGCATGAACTGCGGAATCACGCGGTGGAAGCCGGAGCCCTCGTAGCCGAAGCCGTGCTGGCCGGTGGCGAGCTCGCGGAAGTTGCGGGCGGTCAGCGGGACGACGTCGTCGTACAGCTTGAAGACGATCCGGCCGGCGGGCTGGTCGTCGATCGTGATGTCGAAGAAAACGTTGGAAGCCATGCAGGGATCATGGCACGAGAGGCCGGACGACGCTCGCCACCCCCGGTCGGATTCCGCGCCGTGCCGCCGTGTTATCCGCGGTGCGGTCCGGCGAGCGCCGGGTAGTCGGTGTACCCCTCGGCGCCGCCGGTGTACATCAGGCCGTCGCGGACCGGGTTGAGCGGGGCGCCGGTGCGCAGACGCTCGACCAGGTCGGGATTGGCGAGGAAGCCGCGCCCGAAGGAGATCAGGTCGGCGCCGGCCGCGAGCAGCCGGTCGGCCGCCGCCCGGCCGCCGCCCTCGGGCAGGGGCTGTCCCCAGCCGAGCACCGGGTTGGCGATCAGGCTGCCCGGCCAGCTCTTGCGGATCTCCTGGAAGACGGCGTCCTCCGGGTCGGCGAAGACCACGTGCAGGTAGGCGAGCCCGTCGTCGGCGAGTTCCGCGATCAGGGCGCGGTAGATCTCGGCGGTGTCACCCTCCGTGATGCCCTGGCCGGTGAAGCCGGGCGCCACCCGCAGGCCGACCCGCTCGGGGCCGATCTCGGCGGCCACCGCCCGGACCACCTCGACCACGAAGCGGATCCGGTTCGCGACCGGGCCGCCGTACGCGTCGGTGCGGCGGTTGGTGCCCTGGGCGAGGAACTGGTGCAGCAGGTACCCGTTGGCGCCGTGCACCTCGACGCCGGCGAATCCGGCCTCGCCGGCGTTGCGGGCGGCGGCGGCGAAGTCGGCCACCGTCCCGCGGATCTCGTCGACGGTCATCTCGCGCGGGACGACGGCCTCGCGGTGACCGCTCGCGGTGTGGATGGTGTCTGGCAGGGCGACGGGCGAGGGCGCGACCGGATGCAGGCCGCTGTTCTCGGGGTGGCCGATCCGGCCGCCGTGCTGGAGCTGGAGGAACATCCGCCCGCCGGCGGCGCCGACCGCCTCGGTCACCGTCCGCCAGCCGGCGACGTGCTGCGCGTCGTGGATGGCCGGGATGTTGGCGTAGGTCCGGCCGACCCGGTTCGGGGTGGCGGCCTCGGCGATGATCAGGCCGGCGGTGGCTCGTTGGGCGTAGTAGGTGGCCATGAGCGGCTGCGGGACGCCGTCGGCGCCGGCCCGGGTGCGGGTCATCGGGGCCATCACCAGGCGGTTGGGGAGGTGGAGCGGGCCGAGGCCGGCGGGCCGGAAGAGGCTCGGGGTTTCCGTGTTCGTCGTCATGCCGGAACCGTAGAAGCTAACATCGGTGTCAGTTTCAAGCGGTGTCAGGCTCAGGCAGAGTCAGGTTCAGGCGGTGTCAGGTTCAGGCGTTCGGTCACGGCGACGGGGTGGGCGGCATGCGGATCGGTGAACTGGCCAGGCGGACGGGCGTCAGCGAGCGCTCGCTGCGCTACTACGAGAAGCAGGGGCTGCTGGCGCCCGAGCGCACCCTGGGCGGGCACCGGGACTACCCGGACGGCGCGGTGGACCGGGTCATCCTCATCCAGGAGCTGTTCGCGGCCGGGCTGCACAGCCGCAAGATCTACGAGATCCTCCCCTGCATGCGGGACTCCGACGGCGGCCCCAACGAGATCGCCACCCCGCTGCTGGTCGAGGAACTCACCGCCGAGCGCGAGCGGATCGACCGGATGATCGCCGATCTGATCCGCTCGCGCGAGGTCCTGGACGAGGTGATCCTCACCGCCTCCGGCAGGCCGGCGCTCTCCGTGGAGCGCGAGGCGCGTTAGGCACCCCTTCTCAGAGGGCTCAGGAGGGCGAGAGCATGGGCGACACCGCCACCCGGATCGGCGTCTACCTGGCACACCCGCGGCCGGGCAGCTTCAACCACGCGCTGTACGACGCCGTCGTCGCCGAACTGCGCGGGCGCGGCTGCGACGTCCGGGCCCACGACCTGTACGCCGAGGGCTTCCCGCCACTGCTCACCGCCGAGGAGACCGGCACCGTCGCCGGCGCCGACGAGCCCGCGGACCCGCAACTCGCCCTGCACCGCGCCGAGGTGGCCACTCTCGACGCCCTCGTCCTGATCCACCCCAACTGGTGGGGCATGCCGCCCGCTGTCCTCGCCGGCTGGGCACAGCGGGTCCTGGTGCCCGGCGTCGCGTACAAGCTCGGCACCGCCGACGGCGAACCGGCCGGGCTGCTCCGGGCCGGCCGGGCCCTCGTCCTCAACACCTCCGACACCCCGGAGGACCGCGAGCACACCGAGTTCGGCGACCCGCTCCAGCGCATCTGGGCGGCCTGCGTGCTCCCGTACGTCGGCGTCACGGACGTCCGCCGGACGGTGTTCCGCACCGTCACCGACTCCCCCCACGCCACCCGCGCCGCCTGGCTCCGCCAGGCCCGCGCCGAGGCGGCGGCCCTCCTCGCATGATCCGGCCCACCGCCCACACACCCTGGGCAGGACGATGACACGATGACCGCGTGATCCTGACCGGCTCCGCCCACCACCTCGACCTGCGTCCGCTCTGCTACCAGTTCGGGGCCGCGCGCGGCGAGGACCACGACGACAACTGGCTCGTGATCACCGGCAGGGCGGCGGCGCCCGAGGGAAGCTGGCGGTTCGTCGAGGCGTGCCTGCTGACGTGGGAGGCCCAAGGGATCTCCCGCTGGCTGCGGACCGTCGCCGAGCCGAACCGCACCCCGCGCGCGCTCGACTTCCTCGAACCCCTGCTGACCTTCAGCCTCCCCGCCGACCAACCCGCCGACGGGCGGCGGCTGATCCACGTCCGCTTCGCGCTTGAGGCCGCCCCGCCCTGGGTGGACACCGACGACGAGGAGGACGGGGACGGGGAGGACGACTGGCCCGGCTACACCGCCGAGTTCCTCCTCACCCCCGCCGAGCTCCACGCCGCCGCCGACGCCTGGGACGCCGACCTCGCGCCCTTCCCCACCCGCTGAGCGCACTCAGGTCAACTCCAGCTCCGCCACCACCTCGTCGCTGCTCATCTCCCCCGTGGGACGGAATCCCAGCCGGGCGTAGAACGCAGCCGGCCCGTGCGGGCCGGGGACGTACGTGACGGTAACCCGGCTGCCGCCGCGGCGCCGGATCTCGGCGCAGACCTGCCCGACGGCGAAGCTGCCGTACCCGCCGCGCTGGTGGTCGGCGTCGATGAGGAGGCGCCAGAGGCCCGAGCGCGGCCGGTCGTCCGGCCGGTCGGGGTGGAAGCGGACGTCGAAGAACGCCATCACGAAGCCGACCATCCGGTCGCCGTCGAAGATCAGCCGGGGCCAGGCGGTGTCACCGTGGGCGTACGCCTCGGCCAGGGACTTGACTACCGGTGAGACCAGCCCCTCCTGGTCGGGCCGCACCCGCAGGGCGAGGGCGGCGTCGATGGTGGCGGGGGTGACCGGTTCGAGGCGCAGCGCGGTGGGCATGGCGGTCAGCCTACGAAGTGAACGACCGTACGTCGCCCGGTTTTCAGCGCGTGAAGACCAGCGAGACGTTGTGCCCGCCGAAGCCGAACGCGTTGGTGAGCGCGGCCGGGAAGGCACCGGTGCGCGGGGCGCCGGCGACGACGTCGAGCTTCACCGCCGGGTCCAACCGCTCCAGGTTGGCGGTGGCGGGCACGATCCCGTCCCGGACGGCGAGGACGGTGGCGAGCGCGCCGAGCGCGCCGGCCGCGCCGAAGAGGTGCCCGGTGAGCGACTTGGTGGCGGTGACGGCCGGGTGGAGGCCGATCGCCTCGGTCACCGACTCGGCCTCGGCGAGGTCGCCGATCGGGGTGGAGGTGGCGTGGGCGTGCACGAGGGCGATGTCCTGCGGGCCGAGCCCGGCCTCGGCCAGGGCCCGCCGCATCGCCCGGACCTGCCCCTCGGCCGCGGCGGCGGTGATGTGGTACGCGTCGGAGGTGACGGCGGCGCCGACGAGGGCGGCGTGGGTGCGGGCGGCCCGGGCGGCGGCGAACTCGGCGCGTTCCAGCACGACGACGGCGGCGCCCTCGCCGATCACGAAGCCGTCCCGGTCGACGTCGAACGGCCGGGAGGCCCTGGCCGGTTCGTCGTTGCGGGTGGAGTGGGCCTTGGCCTGGGCGAAGCCTGCCATCGGGAGCGGGCAGATGCAGGCCTCGGCGCCGCCGGCTACGACGACGTCGGCGCGGCCGAGCCGGATCAGGTCGAG
Organism: Kitasatospora aureofaciens; assembly: GCF_019192735.1. Lineage (GTDB taxonomy): Bacteria > Actinomycetota > Actinomycetes > Streptomycetales > Streptomycetaceae > Kitasatospora > Kitasatospora aureofaciens_A. Next base: position 1,875 of record NZ_JAHTKP010000111.1, on the reverse strand, counting down.
GCCGAGCGCGATCGCCTCGGCGCCGGAGGCGCAGGCGCTGACCGGGGTGTGGGCACCGGCCCGGGCGCCGAGTTCGATGCTGACCATGGCGGCGGGGCCGTTGGCCATCAGCATGGGCACGGTGTGCGGGGACACCTTGCGGACGCCGGAGGCCTCCAGCACGTCGTCCTGGGCGAGCATGGTGACCGCGCCGCCGGTCCCGGTGCCGATCACGACGGCGAGGCGTTCCGGGTCGACCTCGGGCGTGCCGGCGTCGGCCCAGGCCTGCCGGGCGGCGATCACCGCGACCTGTTCGCACCGGTCCATCCGCCGGGCCCGGACGCGGTCGAGGACCTCGGACGGCTCGACCTTCAGGCGGCCCGCGATCCGGGCCGGCAGGGCGGCCGCCCACTCCTCCTCGATGGCCGCGATGCCGGACTGCCCGGCCAGCATCGCGGCCCAGGTCGAGGCGACGTCCCCGCCGAGCGGCGTGGTCGCCCCGAGCCCGGTCACCACCACGCCACGGCTGTCGGCATTCATGAAATGTTTCCCCCTGCGTTTATGGAGAGATCACAAACAGGACCGCTTCCCGTGCCGGGTCGGCCCGGGAAGCAGTCGAACCATCTGTCACTCTGCCAGGGGGATGATGGACGCTCAGGCGCGGAATGCCACCGATTAGCCCACTGCAGCCTTGTAGGTTTCCGCTAGTTTGCGAAGTCGGTGCCGCGGCTGACCTGCGCCCACTCCTCGGCCTCCTTGCGGGCGCTGTCGAGGTTGCCCAGGATCGCGTCGATCGCGTCGGTGCCGAGCGCGAGCCGCAGCGGGGTGTGCTCGGCGTCGAGGGCGGCAAGGATCGTGGCGGCGGCCTTGACCGGGTCGCCGGGCTGCTTGCCGTCGGAGTCCGGCAGACCGGTGCGGACCGGGCCGACGGTCGGCTCGTACGCGGCGATCGGGGTGGCCTGGGCGAGCGCGCCGCCGCCCGCGAAGCCGGTCCGGAACGCGCCCGGCTCGACGATCAGCACCTTCACCCCGAACCCGGCGACCTCCTGGGCCAGCGCCTCGGACAGCCCCTCCAGCGCGAACTTGGTGGCCGAGTACGCGCCCACGCCCGGGAACGAGAACCGCCCGCCCATGCTGCTCATCTGCACGACGGCGCCGGCCCCCTGCGCCCGCATGTGCGGCAGGACGGCCCGGGTGAGCGCGGCGGGCCCGAAGAAGTGCAGCTCCATCAGGTCCCGCAGCTCGCGGTCGGTGTACTCCTCGACGGCACCGATCAGCCCGCGCCCGGCATTGTTCACCAGGACGTCGATCCGCCCGAACCGGAGCAGCGTGTCCGCGACGGCGGCGGAGATCTGCGCCGGGTCGGTGACGTCCAACCGCACCGGAACCACCTGCCCGGGGTGGGCGGCGGCCAGCGCCTCCAGCGTCTCGGGCCGCCGCGCAGCCGCCACCACGGTGTCCCCGGCGGCAACGGCGGCCTCCGCGATGGCCTGCCCGAAGCCGGAGTTGGCGCCGGTGATCAGCCAGACCTTGCCGGTGACACTCTTCCGGGGCTGCACAGGGGTGCTCATGATCAGCGACCTCCACAATCGTCGAGTCCTGCTGGATAGTTGACGATCATTTATACGTCACCCCGATTGCCGCCACCTCGCCCCACGGCTGCCACGCCCGGGCGCGGTCACCGCCGCCTGAGGCAGGCCGCTCGGGGAACGCCGGAGCCCCCGGCCGATCGGAATCGGCCGGGGGCTCCGGTGCGCCAGATGTCCGCCGCCGTTACGGCAGGTTGCGGGCCATGACGATGCGCTGGACCTGGTTGGTGCCCTCGTAGATCTGCGTGATCTTCGCGTCCCGCATCATCCGCTCCACCGGGTAGTCCCGCGTGTACCCGTACCCACC
>NZ_JAHTKP010000110.1 GCF_019192735.1 Kitasatospora aureofaciens | reverse complement strand
TCGGCCGCCGCCCCAGACCACCCGAGATCCCGAAGACAGCGTGGATCAACGACCCCGCCAAGCGCAGGGAACCCGCACCACAAACCTCATAACGTCACGACCGTCTCACTGGACTTGAAATCTTCCGGGGACTACGCCAACGATGCCGAGGCCAGCGGCATATTGGAGGCGCTTGACCGGGCCCTTGCCTGCCCCAGCGGATATGTGAGCGACTTGATCTTCTGGCCCAAGAGCCGGAATCCGACAGCGGCAGAGGTGGTCGATCAGGCTCTGGCTTACCGTCCCCTTGCGTTGTGAGATGACCTCAAGTCCAAAGCCAGATGATCAAGGCAACGGTGGTAACGGCGCTTAGGAAGGCCGCGGGGTGGCGGCCCAGATCCGAAGGCGCCCCCGGCCCGCGCCACACCATGCTTGGCGGAGCCAAAGGCGCCTCCCCGTACGACCCTTGGGAGCTCTACCTCAGCCAACCTGCCCCGTCGGCCGCACCGTGATGTGGTTGATGTCCACGCCCGCGGGCTGGTTGATGGCGAACACAATGGTGTCCGCGATCTGCTCGGCGGTCATCGTGGCGGCTGCCTCGGGGGTTCCGCCGCGGGTGTGCCAGAAGGGGGTGTCCACGATGCCGGGGGCGACGACGGTGACGCCGACTCCGTCCTGGCCGACCAGGAGGCGGGTGTTCTCGGCGAGGGCGTGGGCGGCCCACTTGGTGACGGAGTAGAGGTTGCCGGGGGTGTGGCGGATGCCGGCGACCGAGCCGATGATTACGATTCGGCCCTTGGATGTCCTCAGGTGGGGCAGGGTCTCCTGGATCAGCAGGGCGGGGCCCAGGACGTTGGTGAGGATCATGGCGCGCATGTCCTCAGGGGCGTGGGTCTCCAGGTTGCCGGGCAGGGAGAAACCAGCGTTGGCTATGACGTTGTCCAGCTGGCCCCAGGTGTCCAGCACGTGGCGGACGGCGGCGGCGACGTCATCCGCTTCGCTGGCGTCGCCGGTGATCATCAGCAGCCGCTCGCCCGCCCCCGCGGTGGTGGCGAAGGCAGCCAGCTTGCCCGCGTCGCGTCCGGTGACGGCCACGCGGTGGCCCTGCTTGAGCAGGGCGCGGGCGGTGGCGGCGCCGATTCCGGTCGAGCCACCGGTGATCAGCGTGACGGGTTCCACGGGACGGCCTCCTCGGCGACGGGGTCATCGGGGCAAAGCGCCTGCACTATACCCAGCGATCTTCGACGCTCGCTCCCGGCTTTCTCCGACGGCTCCGCTCCTGACTGTGGATCAGGAGTTAGTACTCCAGCTGTAGATCCTGATCTTGCCGGGTGTGACTGAGTGCTTCAGGTGCCGGTGAGCGGTTGATCCGGCCACCTGAGCGTTCGGCTCGCGGTCAGTGCCGTCGTCAGTCAGGTCGCAGCTTGGAACGGCAGACGGTGCCTTCATCCGCTGCTAGGTCCCGGTGACCACTGGGCGGCAGCCCTTCCGCTCGGAGCTGTTCTCCTCCCAAACGAGCCGATGTTCACACTCGTTGCCGACTGCGGCCGGACGAAGCCAGCCACCCCAAAATTAACTGGGGACCGGTCCATTCCGTGTAAGGATGCCGGCTCAGGACAGGGGAGGCAGGGCGGTATGGGACTGGACTACAGCTACGAGATCTTCATGCCCCCTCGGAACGTTGTGAGGGCACTGACCCGGCTGGCCGAGCTCGCCCCCCAAGGCCGCGACACGCCGCCGCTTCCGGTGACCCTGCCGGGCGGAGAGCAGTTGACCGTGCCGTTCACCTCGAACTTCAAGAGCGAACCGGTCGACTGTTCAGCAGGCGGCACGCTCGAACTGGACACCTCGATCGTCATTGGCGTCGACGACGCGATGCGCGAGTTCTTCCTCCGCGATTCCAACAGGGTCGACGAGCGGGGACGAGTGTCGGTCGGGTACATCTACCTGGCTGTCAGGTTCACCCCCGCGTGGCACCCGAACTTCGCGTCACTGCAGTTCACAGCCGCTACCTCGAGTATGAGCCGGATGTTCGTGCAGTCCGCGAGTGTCAGGAAGGTGTTCACCGACCTCACCGCCACCAGCGGTGGTGTGTGCTGCCTGCTGGACACCGAGACCGACGTCTTCGACATCTGCTGGCTCAACGGCGAGACGTTCAGTGGCGAGACTGTTCCTGGCGCCCGTTTCTCGCGCTTCCACGATCTCGTCGCCGCCTGGCGCGAGCCGGTAGAGAACGGAGACGACGCTCGCACGGGATACGGCATACCCGGCCCGGTCAATGGGTGAGGCCGGTCCACAGCCGGAGACGGCCACCGTTGATCATCGTCGGTTGTGTGGACAAACGAAGAGCAGCCGGCGGCCGCGGGCCACAGCGTTGACCCTGCCCGCTGGCAGGCAATATTCGAGGGCCTGATGGCCAAGGTCGCGGGCCGGTTCGCCCGGGTGGAGCCGCGCCGCCGGGCACGAGCGTTCGTGGTGGGCTTGCTCGCGGACCTGCCGAGGAAGAACTGTTGGACGATCGCCGAGCACGCCGGTGACGCCAGTCCGGCTGGCATGCAGCACCTGCTCAGCCGTGCGTCCTGGGACGCCGACCACGTCCGCGATGACATACGGGCCTTCGTGGTCGAGCACCTCGCCGACCAGGACGCCGTGCTGGTGGTGGATGAGACCGGCGACCTGAAGAAAGGCACCGCGAGCGTCGGCGTGCAGCGCCAGTACACCGGCACCGCGGGCCGGATCGAGAACTCCCAGGTCGCGGTCTACCTCGTCTACTCCTCCCCGGCCGGGCACGCCGCCATCGACCGGCGCCTCGACATCCCGCGCTCCTGGACACAGGACCCCGACCGGTGCCGGGTAGCGGGCATCCCCGAGGAGGTGGGATTCGCGACCAAGCCCGCCCTGGCCACCGAGATGATCGCCCAGGCGCTGGACGCCGACGTGCCGGCCGCCTGGGTCACCGGCGACGAGGTCTACGGCGGCGACCCGCACCTGAGCGCCGAGCTGGAGAAACGCCGGATCGGTTACGTTCTGGCCGTCTCGCGGAAGCGGCCGATCACCACGCATGCGGGCGTCTTCCCGGCGGGCGTGCTGGCCCACGGGTTGCCGAAGAAGGCCTGGCAGCGGCTGTCGGCGGGAGCGGGGGCCAAGGGCCACCGCTTCTACGATTGGGCCCAGGTCGACATCGCCAGTCCGCCGAGCAGCGCCGGCCACCGGTGGCTGCTCGTCCGGCGCAACCGGCGCACCGGTGAACTCGCCTTCTACCGCTGTTACTCGGCCCGCCCGGTCCCGCTGACCGCGCTGGTCAAGGTGGCCGGGCGCCGCTGGACCGTCGAGGAGGCCTTCCAGTCCGCCAAGGGCCTGGCCGGGCTGGACGAGCACCAGGTCCGCCGCTGGGTCTCCTGGCATCGCTGGACCACCCTGGCCATGCTCGCGCAGGCCTTCCTCGCGGTCACGGCTGCCATCGAACGGTCCGGCACGCCGACACCGGGGCTCGCTTCGCTGACATGCAGCGAGATCCGACGCCTCTTCACGGCACTCATCACCCAACCCGCCCGCAGCCTCGCGCACCGACTGCGCTGGTCGGACTGGCGCCGACGACACCAAGCCCGTGCCCGCGCCAGCCACTACCAGCGGCAGGCCGCGCAACAACCGTGATCAAGATCTACAGCTGGAGTATTAGATGACCTGGGTCCCGGCGGCCGGTCGTCCGGGATGTCCCCCAGCCGCTCGGCGACCGTGCGCCGGCCCGCGCGCGACCGTCAGCACAAGTGGACGGCCAAGTCCTCCGGCAGCACCCATGCCCGGCACAACGAACCCGCAGGCGCGCGGTGGCGGGCCGACGGCGGGGGCCGCTACGGCTCGGCCCGGGGGGCATCGTCCAGACGCCGGGTGAGCACCCGGGCGATCGTGTCCAGCGCGCCGCGCAGCTCCACGTGCTCCGACCCGTCGACGGGCGTGGAGGCGTTCATCAACGGGCTGCTGCTCGCGAGCGTGGTGAACCCGGCCCCCGGCCTGCCGTAGGGCACCTGGGCGACCTTCGCGGTGATCGAGTGCCCGATCGGCAACCCGAGCATCACGATGGCGCCCTCGGCGACCGCCTGGCCATCCACCGCGAGGAGGTCCCTGCCTTCCCGCTCGGCGAGCGCGCCAGCTCCTCACCCTGCTCACCACTACGCCCGGGCCCGGCGCCGCACTGCAACACGGCCTGCCGCTACTCGGAGGCCTCGACGGCCTGCGGACGGGCCCCGCGGGATGCGCACAGTCCGGTTGAGGCAGCCGTAGGGGGCCAAGGCGCATGCAAAACGGACCATGGGGGTGATCTTGGGTCAGCAGGGAACGATCGTCCAGACGTAGTACCAGTTGTACGAGGGCTGCCCGTACAGAGCTGGCTGGCTGCTGCCCAGGTAGTCCCCGTACTTGCCATAGAACTTGGCCCTGACTCCGATGGTCTGATCGTTACTGTAGGAGCCGGTGCCGCTGAAGGGCATGTTGTAGGACGTATTGCAGTAGTACATGTCTGCTTCGCTGCCGGTGTACTCCGTCCCGCTCCAGGTGCAGAAGTACCCGCTGCCGTTCATGTTGAGGCATGGGCTGCTCGATACGGTGGCGGGCACGAGGGCGGGGTTGTTGACGAAATCACGCGGGTGGGCTTCGCCGGGGATCGCCACCCGGATCGTCTCGCCCGGCAGAGTGATCACGTTGAGGGCCGTCTGCGTGCCGCCGGTGCGCTTGAGGTACGTGGCCACCTCGGCGTGCAGCGCGCGGTTCTGCGCGGGGGTGAGATGCGCGGCGCGGGCCTGGTCGGCGAACGGCTCGGGCGTGCTGGCGCTGGCGGTTCCCGCGCTGAGCGAGAGTGTGAGCAGCGTAGCGGCTGCGGCAGCGGTGGCGATCTTCTTGTGGGCTCGGCTGGGCATGCGTGCCCTCCATATGGTGGTGGTTGACGGGCCACGGGCGATGCTGGCACCGGTGGCCGGGGGCGTCGAGTGTGAGTACCGGCCAGATTTGACACCCCTGATGGTTGCCCCGGACTCCTGTCTCTGACCGCCACTTTGCGGCTGAGGCCAGCGATAGAGCCCGCGACACCAGCGTGAAGGCCTTCGCCGAGGCCCCGACGGCAGCGAGGTAACGCCCCGCCTGCGGGACCGGGCCGACCCTATGGGGAGAGGGTCACCCGCTACGCATTGCACGTCCTTGTCTGTCGGGGGCACACCGCTCGCGGTGCGCCCCCGACGCTATCGGTTCTGGAACTGGCCCACGGTGGAACCGATTTCGCTCAGATGTTCACCTTGAGGAGTTCCGCCACGTGCAGCAGGGCCCGGGTGGCCTCGGAGCGGACCACGATGTCGCCCTCCCGAGCGCCTGCGGCCCCAGCGCTACTCGCTGGGGCCGTTGCGATTTGTGCGGCCCCGGCCCGCTCGGGGGTTCGGGCCGGGGCCGCGTCTTCACAGTGACGGTGACGGCCGCCGTCGGCACGCGGGGCTACGCCGTGGTGGCGTCGGCCGGTGGGGTGGTCCGCTCGGCGGCAACCGGCGCGGGTTGGGCGGTGCCGTCCGGACCTGGGAGGAGAAGTCTGACGGTGCGGGTGCGGGTTCCGGCGCGGCCGTGGCCGGTGCAGTGGGCGGTGACGGTGCGGGAGGTTACCTGGCCCCAGCCGTCACTGAGCCCTTCGGTCGTCCGGTCCGTGGTGGTCAGTTGCAGTGCGGCGCCGGGCCAGGGGGTGGTGGTGAGCAGGGTGGTGCCGGATTCGCGCAGGCGGGCGGCGAGGCGCTGGTGGTCGCGGGGTTTGGCCGGGGTGGTGGGCTGGAGCAGGATGACGCCGAACGCGCCGTCCTTTGCCATGGCGGCCACGACCTCGGGCCAGTGAGACCCCGGGGCGTCGACGACGCCCATGCGGGCATAGGGCACGCCGATCGCGTTGAGGGCCGCGAGGCTGAGTTCGGGCATACCCACGATCCCCACGTGGACGTCGGGGTGCTGGGCAGCGCCGGCCGCGAGCGCCCCGAGCAGGTAGGGGTCGTTCAGGACCTCGACCGCCGCGCCCTTGGGTAGACGTCCGTCGGGCAGCAGCGGCGCGAGCGCGTCCAGCGCGGGCCTGGTAGTGGCTTCGAGGCGTGCCGGGCGGTGGGGCTGGTCTGCTCCAGGAGATCGGCCAGCCGTTCCGTCCGCTCGGCGTCCGCGGCGCCGTGGAGGACGGTCAGCGCCGTCACCGGGTCGCTCCGGCGGCCGGGGTGTCCGGCGCCTCCGGGGGCACCGGGTGCAGGGCTGCCGGGGTCTCGACGATCCAGGCGGCCTGCCGGTCCTCGCCCCAGCGGACGTGGGCGATGGTCGGCAGGTCGGGGCCGGGCCGGTGGCGTTCGGTGACGATGCCGGAGTTCCACTGGCCGCCGTTGCGGATCCAGGCGAGGTCCCGGCACCGGCCGGCGTTGTCCGGGGCGGGCAGGCCGGTCAGCTCTGCCGGGACGACCGTCGCGTCGGGCCAGCGGCCGGTGGGCGGTGGCCCGGCGGGTTCTGGCAGCGGTTGTACGGTCCGCTCGTCGAAGATGTTCCCTGTCAAGTTGGCGTGTTGAGAGTGCCAGCACGTCGGCAGGGGATCGCTGTACCAGGGGAAGGGGCGTCTCCCGCAACTGGTCATTTACGAGAGGTGCATGAGCCGCCTGGAAATCATGGCTGGGCCGACCTCGTGACCGCGCGCGGGCCTCGGGCCGCTCGACCACCGTGGAGAACGCATGAACCTGCGCCGGTACAGGACGGGGCCGGGCCGCGCCAGCGTCTCGCGTGCCGCGACACCGGCGCGGCCCCGTGGGCGTCACGCGTAGTTGCGCAGTTCGGGCCAGGTCGTGCCCCAGGGGCGGACGGGGTCGGTGCAGATATAGACGTGACCGCCCGATTCGATGTTGTGCACGCCGTCGGGGTTGGTGAGGGTGGCGGCTACGCGGACGTTCCGGAAGTACTGACGCAGGTGGGCCTCATACCCGGGGGCGTAGTCGGGGCCGGGGGCAATGGCCACCACGGTGGTGGCGTTCGGGTTGCCGGGGCCCCACCACCAGTCGGTGTTCTGGGAGCTCACGACGGTGGGCAGCCCGGCGGTGCGGCCCAACTCGTTGATGGCGCCGGCCTCGCTGTAGTCCGCTGCGAAGATCACCGCGTTCGCGCGCTGCTCGGCCGGCAGCCCGGTCCATACTTGCCGCACGGTGCCGACCAGTTGGGGCCAGCCCTGGGTCTCCCCCGAGATCGGGCTGGTGCCGTACGTCCAGGCCACGCCGGAGGCCGGCAGCACCGGCAGCACGACCACCGCGGACAGCGCGGCCGAGACGGCGGTTCCGATCACCAGGCCGCGCAGCCGCTCCGGTCGGGCGTGCAGCCACCTGTCGAGGTCTACCGCGCCGGCCGCCAGCAGGCACACGTACAGCCCGGCCAGGTAGTACACCTGCGCTCCGGTCGTCACGGCGAACAGGACGAACAGCGTCGCGTATGCGATCACCAGAGCACGCCACAGCGGTCGACCGGACCGCCACAGGAACCGCAGGCCCGCCGTCCACAGCAGCGTCATCGCCAGGCAGGACATGCCGAGCTGCCCCACGATCCAGGTGAGGATGTTGCCCGGGCCGCCGTGCTCGCCGTTCAGCGCCTGCGTCATCTCGAACATGGCCCAGCCGTGGTGCGCCTGCCACCACAGGTCGGGCAGCACGAGCAGCAAGGCGATCACCGCGCCCGCGAGCAGTCGGCGGTCGGCCACGGTCCGACGGGCCGGGCCGAGCAGCACCGCGGCCAGCAGGACGGCTGCGAAGATCGCCGCGAGGTGGTTGAACTCCGCGCCGATGCCGACCAGCATCCCTGCGGCGAGCCACCACCGTGTGTCGCCGGTGCGGCCGATCCGCGCGACCACGAGCGCGATCGCCGCCCAGGCCAGCAGTTCGTAGGACGTTGTATTAGCAATATGCGCGCTGCCCAGCAGCACGGGCATGGTGCCCGTCGCGATCGCCGCGAGCAGCTGCGCCCGCCGCATGCCGCCGAACTCCCGTGCGGTCAGGGCGCCCACGATCACCGTGCCCGCGGCGGCCAGCGCCGGCCACAGCCGCAGGCCCGCCGCCGAAACGCCGAAGAGCGACAGTGAGACCCGGGCCATCAGCGGCGCGAGCACCGGCTGATCCACGTAACTCGCCTGGAGGTGCCGGGCGCAGTCGAGGAAGTACAGCTCGTCGCGGTGGAAGCCGTAACGCTGAGCCAGCGCCATCAGCGCGGCGAAGACTACCCCCGCGACGGCGAACACCCGCCGGTCGAGCGGTGCGATCCGCCCGCCGTCCTGCCCGGCCTGCGCCGCACGCTCCACGTCCACCGTCTCTGCCGTGCTCATATGGTCATCCGTCGGATCGTGGCGAAGCCGCCGGTGAGCAGGATGGCCACGACAGCGGCGAGGACGCCGGTGAGGCCGGTGGCGGTGACGGTGCCGAGGTAGTGGCCGATGTCCGTCCAGCCGTGCGCCCACGTCGCGACCAGCGCGGCGAGGGCCAGCGCGCCGAGTTGTGCCGCGGCGAAAGCCGTGGTGCCGGGCAGTCCGGTGCGACGGTAGACCAGGCCGTACCACATCCCGTAGACGAACATGAGGACCAGGACGGTCATCGCCGTGAGCCACGACAGGTACCAGGGACCGTCGAGGAGGTGGGGGACGCGGAAGTAGGCCATGCCGATGCCCCATCCACCGGTCGCGCGTTCGACGATCCGGCCGATCGCGACGGCGAGCCCGAAGCCCACGGACAGGGCGAGGGCCAGTGCGGTGGCGCCGAGGAAGTAGGTGCGCCGGCTCACCCCGAGGGTGAGGGCGAACGGCAACGCGCGGGCGACCGACTGCGCGCCCACGACGAGCATGACGAGCGGGACCGCGACCAGACCGCCGACCCAGCGGTCGTCGCCGTGACCGCCCGGAATCAGCTGAAGGACCACCACGTCGAGGACGAAGCCGAAGGCCGCCCACGCCCAGGGCAGTACGAGGTAGGTCACGCGGTCGAGGAGCAGATAGCGGACGACGGTGACGATAGGGGTGGAACGCATCAGGGAGTCCTCACTGCCGTGAGGACGGTTCGATCGTGGTACTCGGCCGCGTAGCCCGCGAGCTGCTGGAGCGTGACCCGCTCCAGGCGCAGGCGCAGGTGGTCGGCGAGTTCGCGGTCGCGGTCGTCGAGCCGGCCGACCATCACCGCCGTGGTCTGGGTGCCCAATGTGCACCGGTTCAGCGTCGTGCGGCCGGCGATGAGCCGCTCCACGCTGCCGGCCTGACCGGTGACGCTCGTCATGGTGCCGCGCAGGTCGTCGGCGGGCGCGTCGAGGACGAGCCGGCCGCGGTCGAGGACCAGGACGCGGTCCAGGAGCTCCGCGGCCTCGTCGATGAGGTGGGTCGAGAGCACGATGCACCGCGGATGGGCGGCGTAGTCGGCGAGCAACTGGTCGTAGAAGAGGGCGCGTGCGACCCCGTCCAGGCCCGCGCACGGCTCGTCGAACAGGGTGAGTTCGGCGCGGGCCGCCAGCCCGATGGTGAGGCCGAGAGCAGTCCGCATGCCGCGCGACAGCTTCTTGATCGGCCGGGCCGGCGGCAGCTCGTAGGCGTCCAGCAGCGTGCCGGCCAGGTCGGCGTCCCAGTTCGGGTACAGCAGCGACGCCGCCGCGACCGCGTGCCGAACCCGCAGGTCCGGGTAGGTCTGGTTGTCCCGCACGAGGATCATCCGGCGCAGCACCGTGTCGTTCTCCAGCGGCTCGGCCCCGAACACCCGCACGCGTCCGGCGGTGGCGAACTCCTGACCTGCCAGGATGCGCAGCAGCGTGCTCTTCCCGGCACCGTTGCGGCCCAGCAGTCCGGTGATGCACGGCGTGCCGACCTCGAAGGTGACGTCGGCCAGCGCCCGGTGGTCGCGGTAGCGGCGCTCCAGGCCGGCCGCCGATATCGCCGGAGTCATGCCTTCACCCCCGTCGTGACCTCGACCGAGGTCAGTTCCTCGCGCACCAGCCCGAGCAGTTCGTCGAGACCAATCCCGAGCCGTGCCGCCTCGACCACCAGCGGCCGCAGGTACCGGTCGGCGAAACCGCGCCGCCGCTCCTGCACCAGCCGCTCCCGCGCGCCTTTCGCGACGAACATTCCGACACCCCGCCGCTTCTCCACCAGCCCCTGCTCCGCGAGCACCGTGAGGCTGCGCGCCGCCGTGGCCGGGTTGACCCGGTAGAACGCCGAGATCTCGTTACTGGACGCGACCCGTTCCCCCTCGCCCACCGTTCCGTCGGCGATCTGGTTCGCCAGCTCGGCGGCGATCTGGGCGAAGATCGGGCCGTCGCCATCAGGCAGTGACATCACGCCTCCATTGCTCTACTGGTTACCTACCTCACTCATGAACCAGCATGGTAGCGCGATCGTATGGATCATGGCGAACCGTCAACTCACGCCCAGTCATGCGCGCTGCGGCCGCCGCGTATGCCGAGCACCGCCGGGACTGCGCCCAGGCCGCGGTGCCTTGGGCGCTCGAAGCCACGCCAGCCCGCGCCTGCTCGACCTCGGTCGTGGTCGGGGCCTCGGCTCTCGCCGTACGCGAGCACCGCGCCGCCGTCATCAGCATCGGCGCGCTCTCCGCCGCGGCCGGACCCGTTGCCTGGAACGCGATCCTGCGCGCCGCCCACGGCGACCAGTTCAGCCCCACTCGGCGTCCTCACCGAAGCGCACGTGCGCCACCCAGATCTTGCTGTTCGGCGGCCGGCGCCAGACGGTCAGGATCCCGCTGCGCCGGCGACCACCAGTGCGGATCCACACCAGGTGCCAGGTCCGTACCTCCAGGCTCGGTCCGGACTGCATCAACAGTTTCACCGGGACCAGCGGGCCGCCCGCCAGGCCAGGGCTGATTTCGAGGGCGGTGAGCGTTACCGGTCTGCCCGGACGCGCAGGCCGGTAACGCTCGGGGCCGGGCGGTTGCTCTTCGGCTCCGCCGGGCAGAGTCTCACCGTCATTGCGGCAGCTCGCCGATGATTTCGAGCTGCACGCCGTTCGCGTGGACGATGACCACTGCCCCACGTGGAACATTGAGCTGGTTGCGCAGAGTCGCGAGAATCGGAGCGCGGCTTCCCGGGGCGATATTCGACAGGTCGACGCAGACACCGCCCGCCGCCTGACTGCTCAGTTTCGCCCGTACGTTCTGCGCAACAGCCTGCCCTCCGGTGCCTGATTCGGGGGTGTATATGTCGATGGGCTGTGTCTGGGTCTCGTTCTCGTAGTCGTCATCGTTCGCGTGGTTGTTCGTGCTCCCGCCGGTGTAGATCGCGAGGTCGGCGGTGTTGCCGCCGCGCCCGCCGGA
>NZ_JAHTKP010000010.1 GCF_019192735.1 Kitasatospora aureofaciens | reverse complement strand
AACTCACCCTCCCCGCCCAGCTGTTGTCCTACCTTGCGCTGCACGGCCGGGCGATCCGGTACGGCTACGTGGACCGCGACTGGCCGATCGAGGCCTACCAGACGGTGTTCGCGACCGTCCCCGGCAGCAGCGAAATGCCAAGCGCCGCCCGTCCGTTCACCGCCGAGGTGGTGGCCCGCCTGGCCGGTCGCGGCGTCCTGGTCGCGCCGATCACCCTGCACACCGGCGTCGCGTCCCCCGAGGCCCACGAGGCCCCCTACGCCGAACGCTTCCACGTCCCGGCGGCCACCGCCCGGCTGGTCGGCCACGTCCGCGCCGACGGCGGCCGGGTGATCGCCGTCGGCACCACCGTGGTCCGCGCTCTGGAGTCCGCCGCCGACCCGGACGGCACCGTCCACGAGGCCGACGGCTGGACGGAGTTGGTGATCACCCCCGAGCGCGGTGTCCGCGCCGTCGCCGGCCTCCTCACCGGCTGGCACGAACCCCGCGCCTCCCACCTCCACATGCTCGCCGCCGTCGCCGGCCTCCCCCTCCTCGCCCACTGCTACCGCGAGGCCGTCCACCACCACTACCTCTGGCACGAGTTCGGCGACGTGAACCTGCTCCTGCCGGAGTGATTCCTCATCCGGCGAACAGGGTCTGGGCCACGTGCTGGGTGTCAAGGTACTCGCGGACAGCGGTGATCAGGCCGTTCTCCACGGTGAACACGGCGGCGCAGTGGTTCTCGTACGCGGCGCCGTTCGCGGCCGTGCCCTTGGCGGTCCACTCGGCGACCGCCTGCGGGCCGTCCGCGAGGACCTGGGTGAGCGTCACCTCCAGGGCGGTGTCGGGGGCGAAGAGGGTCCGCACCGAGCCGAGGAAGTCGGTGAGGATGGCGTCCTTGCCGCGCCAGACCCGCGACAGCGGCAGGTTGCCCGGGTACTCCCAGGTGGCGTCGTCGGCGAAGCAGGCGATCGCGGTGTCGAGGTCGCCGTCGGCGATGGCGGTGACGTAGTCGGTGACAACGGTGCGGGCGTCGAGCTGGTTCATGGTGAGTGGCTCCTCTGGTCCGTTCGGCCGGGGCTGTCCCGCCGTGCCACCAGATAACCGCCCACCCGTCCCGCCGGGCCAACAACCGCAGCGGGAGCCCGACAACCAGGAGTTGTCGGCGCAGTTCAGGAAGGTGCCGCAGGTCAGGGAGGCGAGCTCCCGGGCGGCAGCTCCAGCTCGAACCAGACCACCTTGCCGTCCTTCGTCCGCCGGCTGCCCCACCGGTGCGCGAGCTCGTTGACCAGGTGCATGCCGCGCCCGCCCTCGTCCTCGGCGCGGGCGCGCCGGATCCGGGGGGCCTCGCTCTCCCGGTCGGCGACCTCGACGGTGAGCAGCCGGCTGCAGAACAGCCGTAGCTGGGTGGGCGATCCGGCGTGCACGAGGGCGTTGGTGATCAGTTCGCTGGTGAGCAGCTCGGCCCAGTCGGCGAGCGTTTCGAGCCCCCACGCGGTGAGCGTCTTGCGGGTGAAGCGCCGCGAGTGCCCGACCATCGCGTGGTCGCCGGTGAGCGGCAGGGTCGCGATCCGGTCGGTGCCGACGGGGCGGACCTGCGCCATGATGACGGCGATGTCGTCCTCGCTGGTGCGGCCGGTGAGCTCGGCCAGGACGGCGTCGCAGGTCTGCTCCAGCGAGCGGCGCCGGTCGGCGACCGTGCGGCAGAGCAGGCGCAGGCCCTCGTCGATGTCGTGGCCCCGGCGCTCGACCAGCCCGTCGGTGTAAAGGGCGAGGATGGCGTCCTCGGGGAGGGTGAACTCGACGCTCTCGAACGGGACTCCGCCCACCCCGAGCGGCGCGCCTGGCGGCAGCCCGACCAGTCGGGCTCCCCCCTCCGGGTCCGCCACCACCGGGGGCAGGTGGCCGGCGCAGGCGGCGGCGCAGCGGCGGTCGACCGGGTCGAAAACGACGCAGACGCAGGTGGCGAACTGCCCTTCGCCGATGGCGGTGGTGGCCTCGTCCAGTCGGTACAGGACCCGCTCCGGGTCCAGGTCGAGGGTGATCAACGTGCGGGCGACGGTTCGCAGTTGGCCCATCGTGGCGGCGGCCCGGATGCCGTGTCCCATGACGTCGCCGACGATCAGTGCGACCCGCTCGGAGGAGAGCGGCACGACGTCGAACCAGTCGCCGCCGACCTCGCTGACCACACTGCTGGGCAGGTAGCGGTAGGCGATCTCCAGGCCGAGCGTACGGTGGATCTCCTGTGGCAGCAGGCTCCGTTGGAGCGTGAGTGCGGTGTCCCGCTCGCGCCGGTAGAGCCGCCCGTTGTCGATGGCCAGGGCGGTGCGGGCGGCCAGCTCCTCGGCGAGCGACCGGTCGGCCTGCCCGAACGCCGCCGGGTTGCGGGTGCGGACGAACTCGGCCCCGCCGAGCACGAGTCCGCGCGCCACCAGCGGCACCATCAGGTACGAGTGGATCCCGGCGTCCAGGCCGGGCTGGACCCGGTCGGGCGAGGCGACGATCCGGCGCAGCTCCGCCTCGGTGACCTCCGAGACCAGGATCGAGCGCCCCGTGCGCAGGCTCTCCGCGTATATCTCGGCGGACTGCGAGGTCTCGCCCACCTCGTCGGCGGCGCCGGTCATGGTGGCGTCCGCGGACGCCTCGCCGATCGCGACCGCCCGCATCAGCACCGAGCCGTCGGCCGGGACGGGACCGGGCTCCTCGCCGCCGAGCACCGCGTCGCGCAGGTCGACGGTGACGAAGTCGGCGAAGCGCGGGATCACCATCTCCACCAACTCCCGTGCGGTGCGGTGGAGATCGAGGGTGGTGCCGATCCGCTTGCTCGCCTCGTTGAGCAGCGACAGCCGCTGCTGCGCCGCCCGCGCCTCGTCGAGGGCGCGCTGCCGGGCGGCGGCCGCATCGTGCTCCCGGGTGAACAGCAGCGCGTTGTCGATCGACACCGCCGCCCGCACCGCCAACTCCCCTGCCAGCGCGAGGTCGGCGTCCTCGTACGGGTGCTCGACGAGAGTGCGGTAGAAGCCCGCGACGCCGATCGGCGTGCCGCGCGCGATCAGCGGGACGACCATGAACGAGCGGACGTTCTGCTCCCGCACCGCCGCCGTGCGCACCGGGTCGTCGGCGAACCAGGCCATTCCCGCCTCGTCCATCCGCGGCACCAGCACGGGCTTGCGGTTGGCCAGGCACCACGCGTACGGCGAGCCGGGCAGGAAGCGGTGCACGCCGCCGGGCCGGGCGATCGGCTGCATGGTGGAGCCGGGCACCGAGTGGAACGCCATCCGCCGCAGCAGGGCGGAGCCGTCCGCCGTGGCGCGGGCCTCGCGCTCGCCGCGGACCAGGTCGTCCAGCACTTCCACGACCACGGTGTCGGCCAGCCGGGGCGTCGCCACCTCGGCCAACTCCTGGGCCGTGCGGTCGAGATCGAGCGTGGTGCCGATCCGGGCGGAGGCGGCGTTGACCAGTGCCAGCCGCTCCTGCGCGGCCTTCGCCTCGCGCAGCGCCTGTTGGCGGGCCAGCACGGTCTGGTGCTGGCGGAGGTACAGCCGGGCGTTGTCGATCGCGACGGCGGCGCGCGAGGCGAGTTCGTCGCCGAGGGTGATGTCCGCCTCCGCGAAGGACTCACGGGCGCCGCGCCGCGAGTACACCACCATGCCGAGCGTGGTGCCCCGCGCCACCAGCGGGGTGATCCGCACCGCGTGCGGCCGGTCGCCGATGTAGGCCCAGCGGTGGCTCTCGGTGAGGCCCTCGCTCAGCAGCGGCAGTTCCCAGGACGACACGACGACCGTGCGCCCGGTGGCGAGGGCCCGCGTGTACGGGGAGTCGGGCGGCAGCTCGTACACCGCGTCGATCGGCAGGATGTCCGCCGTATACAGCGCCGGGTCCGTGGTGGCGAGGGCCAGGCGGCGCACCAGCGGGGAGGAGTTCGGTTCCGGCGGCTCGACGTCACGACCGGCGACCAGCGCCTCCAGGGCGAACACGCCGCTGATGTCGGCCACCCTGGGCACCATGGCGCCGGCCAGCTCCCGGGCGGTCTGCCGCAGGTCCAGCGTGGTGCCGATCGAGGCCGTCGCGTCGACCAGCAGGGCCAGCCGCTCCTGCGCCCGGGCGGCGCGCGCGTCCGCGCGGAACCGCTCGGTGATGTCGATGACCGTCGAACTGACCCCGAGTACCCGGCCGCCGGGGGCCTCCAGCCGGAAGTACGAGGCGGACCAGGCGTGGTCGTGCCGCGGGTCGGTCGGGGTGCGGCCGTGCGACCAGGTGTCCACGACGGGCGCGCCCGTCTCCAGCACCTGGCGCATCACGGCCTCCGCCTCCGCGCCGCTGATCCCGGGCAGCAGCTCGGTGAGCCGGTGGCCCAGATGCGTCTCGGCGGGCAGCCCGTTGGCCCGGGCCAGCGCCTCGTTCAGCCGGACGAACCGCAGCTCGGGGTCGAAGACGCCCATCCCGACCGGGGACTGGGTGAAGAACCCGTCGAGGACCGCCAGATCCGCCTGGATCCGGCGCAGCGACGTCACGTCCGCGGCGACGGCCAGCACGAGCGGCCGACCGCCGGGGCCGATGATCGGGTGGGTGCGGAACTCCAGGTCCACGAGGTGTCCGTCCCGGTGCCGGACCGGGAACACGCCCGACCAGCCGCGCCCGTCCAGGATCCGCTGGAACAGCTCCAGCACCTCGGACCGCCGCTCGTCCGAGGTGAGCAGCTTGGCGGCCTTGGCCCCGAGCGCCTCGGCCGCGGTGTAACCGAGCAGTGCCTCCGCGTCGCCGCTCCAGTGCAGGATCCGCCCGTCGGCCTCGACCAACGCCGTGGCGATCGGCACCATCAGCAGGCCGTCCTGCCGCGGCTCGCCCTGGTCCCGCTCGTTCTCGTTCACCATGGCCAGAGAACCGTCCGGAGATCGTTTCCACCAGCCCTGCCATCTTCGCACGCAGGCCCGTCGGAGCGCTCACCGTACGGCTATCGGGCCCGGATAGTGGTGCCTTGCCGCTCGGCGCGCGGGAAGCCGGCTGGGCCGACTTTTGAATCCGGCCCAGCCCAAGCCCTCCCCGTACGCAGGAAGTCGACCCGGCCGACTTCTCGCGCCCTCACCCTGCGGCGACCCGCTCACGGGCGGGGGCCTCGGCCTCCGCCTCGGCGCCGGCCCGGGCCTCCGCCGCTCGCGCGGCCACCGCCAGCAGCGCGCCGGCGAGGCAGAGTCCGGCGGCGACCAGGACGGCCCGGTCGGTGCCCGCCGCCAGGGCGCGGGCCGCCGCCTCGTGGCCCGGGCCGGTCGGGCGGGAGGAGGCCGCCACCGCCACCGTGACCGCGACGCCGAGCGCCGAACCCAGGTACCGGGACGTGTTGTTGGCGCCCGAGCCCATCGCCGCCCGGTGCGGCGGCACGCTGCTGACCGCCAGCCGGGCGAGCGCCGCGTTCAGCACCCCGCTGCCGATCCCCGCGACCACCAGCCCGGGCGCCAGCCGCACCCAGGTGGAGTCCGGCCCCAGCCCGTACAGCCCCGCCTCGCCCGCGCCGCAGGCCAGCAGCCCGAGCGCGACCTGCGTGGTCGCCGACAGGCGCGCGGCCAGTCGCCGGGCCTGCAGTGCGGCGACCACCGAGAGGCCCGACCAGATGGCCAGCACCCCGCCGGCCGCCAGGCCGGACAGGCCGAGGACGCCCTGGAGTAGCGCCGGCAGGTAGCTCATGAAGCCGACCAGCGACAGCCCGGTGAACATCGCCCCGCCGGTGGCGGCGATGAAGCCGGGGCTTCGGAACAGCGCGAGGTCCAGCATCGGCTCCCGGACCCTCGCCTCCACCACCGCGAACAGCACCAGCAGCAGCACCCCGAGCGCCAGCAGCACCAGCACCACCGGCCGTCCCCACCCGCTGCGGCCCTGGGCCAGCCCGGCGATCAGGCACGACGTCCCGGCGGCCAGCGTCAGCACGCCGTACGGGTCGAGCGCTCGCGGCCGGTCGGCGCGGGACTCGGTGAGGACGGCGGAGGCGACGGCCGCGAGCGCCGCGGACACCACGGCGAGCCCGCCGTTGACCGCGCGCCACCCGGCCCACTGCTCGACCAGCGCGCCGTAGACCGGGCCGACCGCGATCCCGAGGCCGACGGCGGCGCCCCACCCGCCGAGCGCCCTGATCCGGGCCGGCCCCGGCGGGACGGCGTGGCTGATCAGGCCGAGCGCGGGCGCCAGGATCGCCGCCGACCCGGCGCCGAGCAGCACCCGCGCGGCGAGGTAGACGGTGCCGCCGGGGGCGAGCGCGGCGAGCGCCTCGGCGGCGGCGAACACCGCCACACCGACCGTGAAGACCCGCTTGCGCCCGTGGTCGTCGGCCGCGCTCCCGGCCGTGAGCAGCAGCGCCGAGATGCCGACGAGGGTGCCGGTGAGGATCCAGGTGCGCCCGGAGGCCCCGAGGTGGGCGGCCTCGGCGGTGGCGGCGAGCGAGGCGGTGGGGGCCGTGTAGGCGACGGTGACCAGCGCGGTCGTGAGCGCGGTGACGAGCAGCGTGGCACCGGGCCGGACGGGCGCGGGGTGGGGTGGTGCGGGGGACATGGGTGTTCCCTCCCGAGCGTGAGTCTGGTGAACGAACCTTCTCTCGGGGCGGTATGGTACCACTTCAAGTCTGTTGATTGAACCCACTCGCCCTCTGGACTAGGCTGACCGGCATGGCGCTGGGAACCGACTACGAACTGCAGGACTGCGCACTCGCCCGCGCCCTGGAGGTGGTCGGCGAACGCTGGAGCCTCCTGATCGTGCGCGACGCGTTCTACGGCGTGCAGCGCTTCAACGACTTCCTCACCCACCTCGGCATCCCGCGCGCCGTCCTCACCGCCCGGCTCAACGCCCTCGTCGCGGCGGGCGTCCTGCGCAAGGAGCCCTACCAGCAGGCGCCGCTGCGCCACGGTTACCTGCTCACCGACGCCGGGCTCGAACTGTGGCCGCCGCTCTACCTGTTGAGCCGCTGGGGCGGCCGGCACGCGACCCCCGGAGGCCCGCACCACCTCTTCGCGCACGCAGCGTGCGGCACCGACCTCGACCTCGCCGGCGCCTGTCCGCACTGCGGAGGCCCGGCCGTCCCGGCCGCCGAGGTCGTGATGCGCCCCAACCCCGGCCGTTCCGCCGCCCCGCGCACCGACCCCGTCTCGCGCGCGCTCGCCCGTCCGCATCGGCTGCTGGAACCGATCGCCTCGGCGGCGGACGCCAAGTAGCGGTCCCCGCAACGCCGATGAGGCCGCCGACATGCTGTCGGCGGCCTCACTGGACGAGGTGCGCTACGGGTGGAAGCCGATCTCCGGGTTATCCGGGGTCGGCCCGTCGAGGATCGGCTGGTCGATCCCCTTCAGCTGCAGGTCGAAGAAGGCCGCGACGTACTCCCGGGTGAGCTGCACCCCCCGCTCAGCGGTGATCGTGGTGCCGGGAGGCTGGGGGAGGCCGAGCTTCTCGAAGAACAACGGGTTGTCGGTGAAGGTGCCGTGGTTGGAGCCGGCCACGGTCAGCCAGCGCTTCCAGCCGTCGAGCTTGGCCCAGGCGTCCGTCCAGGTGGGATCTTCGTGGCCGCCGCCGAGCGGGTGGCCGATCATCATGAACGGCTTGCCGTCGAGTCCGGTGTCGGGCACCTTGTAGTCCATCGTGCCGTCCAGGTTCACCCCGGCCTGGATGCGGTCGTCCGTGAGCAGGGCCGGGATGGCGGCCGAGCCGCCGATCGAGTGCCCGGCCATGCCGATCCGGTCGGCGTCGATCATGCGGGCGTAGCGCCAGGCGGGGTGCGGGTGGGCGGTCAACCGGTCGACGACGAACGACATGTCCTTCGCCCGGCTCGCGTCCACGGCCTCGGGGCCGCCCGGGGGGAAGGTGCCGCAGATCGCGCAGGGCAGCGTCCGCCCGTCGGGGAAGGTCGTCCCGGTGTTCTCGTACGTGTGGTCGACGAGTGCGACGACATAGCCGCGGCTGGCCAGGTCCTCGGCGAGGCTGGTCAGTTCGGTGCGCGGCATGGTGAAGCCGGGGGAGAGCAGCACCAGCGGGTACCGGCCGTGCTCGGGGTGCGCGTCGGACTCCGCCCACGTCCCGGTGCCGGTGACGGCTTCGGTGGGGATCGTGTTGCCGGGCAGCTTCCCGTCCAGCATGAGCCTCGCGGCCTCGGGCGTCATGTACGGGGCCGGCCCGCCCGTCCCGGCCTTGGCGGGGTAGTACATCGACACCATCAGCCGGCGCGGGCCCGCCGACGGGACCCACGGGTCGGGCCGGTCCTGGTCGACGAGGTGCAGGATCTCCCGGCCGACCGCGTGCGGGCCGGTCGGGCGCGGGAGGTCGACGTGGACGCCGGCCGGCACGGTGGCGGTGGCCGGCGCGGTGGCCGGGACGGGGGCGGTGGGCGTGGCCAGCGCGGGAGCGGCAGCGACGACGGACAGCGGCAGGGCGAGCAGGAGTGCCGCCGCCGCGGCAGTGCGACGAATTCCGGTCATGAATGGGAGATTAGGCGGCAGGTAAGGCAGTTGACGTCGCCTCAGCGATGTAAGGGTGTTGCCGGAGGGATGACGGTTCTCCTCTCGCAGGATGACGCCGGACCCTTAGGGGTGTCACCGGCAGGGTCAGTCGAGCGCCTCCAGGACGGTCGCGTTGGCAAGGCCGCCCGCCTCGCACATCGTCTGCAGCGCGTACCGGGCCCCGCGTCGGCGCATCGTGTGCACCAGGGTGGTCATCAGCCGCGTGCCGCTCGCGCCCAGCGGGTGGCCGAGGGCGATCGCGCCGCCGTTGACGTTGACCTTCGCCGGGTCGGCGCCGGTCTCCTGCAGCCAGGCCAGGACGACGCTGGCGAACGCCTCGTTCACCTCGAACAGGTCGATGTCGGCGAGCCCGAGCCCGGAGCGTCGCAGGACCTTCTCGGTGGCGGGCAGCACGCCGGTGAGCATCAGCAGCGGATCCGAGCCGGTGACCGCGAAGGAGTGCAGCCGGGCCAGCGGGCGCAGGCCGAGCCGGGCGGCGGTCTCGCTGCTGGTGATCAGGACGGCGGAGGCGCCGTCGTTGATCGGGCTGCTGTTGCCGGCCGTCACCGACCAGGTGATCTGCGGGAACCGCTCGGCGAAGCCCGGGTCGGCGAAGGACGGACGGAGCCCTGCCAGCACCTCCGGCGTGGTGCCCGGACGCACCGACTCGTCCATGCTCACCAGACCGTTCGACGTGGGCACCGGCGCGAGTTCGGCCTCGAACAGGCCGTCCGCGTGGGCCTGCGCCGCCTTGGCGTGCGAGTCTGCGGAGAAGACGTCCATCGCCTCGCGCGAGATCGACCACTTCGCGGCGATCAGCTCGGCGCTGACGCCCTGCGGGACCAATCCGCCCGGGTAGCGCGCGGCCACCGATGCCCCGAACGGGTCCGCCCCGGGCGGCACGTTGGACCACATCGGCACCCGGCTCATCGACTCGATCCCGCACGCCACCACCACGTCGTAGGCGCCCGCGATCACGCCCTGCGCGGCGAAGTGAACGGCCTGCTGGGAGGAGCCGCACTGCCGGTCGACGGTGGTGGCCGGGACCGAATCCGGGAACCCGGCCGCGAGCCAGGCGTAGCGGGTGGTGTTCATCGCCTGCTCGGCGACCTGGTCGACGCAGCCGCCGATCACGTCGTCGACCAGGGCCGGGTCGATGCCGCTGCGCCCGATCAGCGCCTGAAGGGTGTGCGAGAGCAGCTCCACCGGGTGGACGCCGGAGAGCGCGCCTCCTGGCTTGCCCTTCCCGACGGGCGTGCGAACGGCTTCGACGATCACGGCGTCACGCATGACGGCCGCCTTTCCTGTGAAGGTGGTTGGAAAAGCAAACTCACTATAGGACTAGTGAGTCCGAGAATCCAACCTTCTAGGCGCTCGGCTCATCGGGACCGTTCTGCCACCACCTGCGCCTACCCGCCCGCGCCTACCACCCGCACCCTCCCTCACGTCGTCGCGAACTCGTTCTGCAGCCTGCGCAGCAGCGCCGTCCCGGCCGCATCGACCGATCGGCTGGTGTTGACCAGCACGACCACCCCCACCTGCTTCTCCGGATCGAAGGCCACGAAGGACCGGAACCCGCCCGTACCGCCGTTGTGCCAGATCTGCAGGTGGCCGCCCTGCTGGGTGTGCAGGCGGTGGCCGAGCCACCCCAGGTGCATCCAGGCGAACGGGTTGACCCGGTGCCTCACCTCCCTGGTGAGCGTTATCGCGGGCGCCAGCGGCCCGTCCGGCTCGCGGCCGGCGGCGAGCTGGGCCCGCAGGAGTATCGCGAGGTCGGCGGCGGTCGAGCGGAGCGCCCCCATGCCTCCGAGATCGGCGAGGCTCCAGTACGGCACCGGCCGCCCGCCCGGCGCGTGCCCCGGGGCGAGCCGCCCGGACCGGTCCTCGCCCGGCGTCACCACGGTGTCCGCGAGCCCCAGCGGCACGCAGACCTCGCGCCGCACCAACTCCTCGTAGCCGATGCCGGCCCGGTGGGCGAGGGCGAGGCCGAGCAGCCCGGCGCCGAGGTTGGAGTAGCGGAAGCTGCGCCCCGGCACGGCCCGCAGCCTGGTCCGCGCAAGCCCGGCGAGCACGTGGTCGGCCGTGCAGTGGGCGTACGGATCGGACCTGCGCGCGGTGAACAGGGCGCTCGTGAATATCCCCCGCGGCAGCCGGGGGAGCCCCGAGGTGTGGGTGGCGAGGTGCCGCAGGGTGATCGCCTGCCCACCCCGAAAGGGGACCTGGACACCGTCCGGCAGCAGCGCGCCGACCGGCTCGTCCGGCTCCGCCGAGCCGTCGAGGACCAGCCGGGCGAGCGCGAGCGAGGTGAACACCTTGGTGACGGAGCCGATTTCGAACAGGGTGCGCGGCCCGGGCGCGCCGCCGCCCGGCCCTGTGCGCCCGGCGCCACGGATCTCCACCGCGCCGCCGGCCAGCCCGGCGACGACCGCGCCGACGTGCCGGCCGGCGAGCCGGTCGACGGTCTGCTGCACGAGGCAGGCGAGTTCGTTCATGACTGTGAGCCTAGGCGCGCCCACCTGCGAATTCGTCAGCCCGTACGGTGATCTCGACCGCCTCCCGCTGCGCCCCCAGGAGTACGTCCCGCTGCGCTCGGCGAGGTACGAGGAAGTACCCGAGCACAGCGGGGCGTCTGACGGACCGAAGCCTCAGCAGCTCAGGCTCGCCCCGGGGCCGACCCCGAGGATCTGGGCGAAGCTCTGGTAGAGGCTTGATCCGGTGCTGCATCTGCGCGGTGTTGCTGCCGTTGCACTCCAGCGCGCTGCTGATGCTGCGGATCGTCTCGGCGACGGTGCTGGGGGGCTCGTTCTAGGTCCACCACTTGGCGGTCCAGCTGTGCCCGTTGTAGGAGACGGGCGCGCCGCCGGTGTACGCGGTGGAGGCGTTCCCCCCGAGAAGCGCCTACCCCTCCAACGCCGCCCGCAGCCGCGCGGCGATCTCGGCCGCGCTCGTCTCGTCCGGGTACTTCCCGCGCGGCCAGAAGAACCCGCGCAGTCCGTCCTTCGGATTGCGCGGCACCACGTGGACGTGCAGATGTGGCACCGACTGGCTGATCCGGTTGTTGGCCGCGACGAAGCTGCCCGCCGCACCCATCCCGCGCTCCACCGCTGCGGCCACCCGCTGGACCTGCAGGAAGAACGGCCCCACCTCGGCGGCCGGCAGGTCGGCCAGGGTGTGGTGGTGGGCGCGTGGCACGACCAGCACATGCCCGGGGAAGAGTGGCCGGCTGTCCAGGAAGGCCACCGCGGCCTCGTCGTCCAGCACCAGGTGCGCGGGCTCGGTGCCCGCCACGACGGCACAGAAGACGCAGTCCATCCGTCCATTCAACCCGCCGCCCGCCGCCCCCGGCGCCCCCGCAAACGGCCCGCGGCGCGGCCTCACCCGCCCGGCCCCCGACCGAGTGCACGGGCCGGACGGGTGACAGCAGCACGGGCGCGCGCCAACCGCAGGGCGTCGCGCCTCACTCGTAGCGGTACAGCAGTGCGTCCCGCTCGTCCTGCTCGATCATCTCGATGGTCAGCGCGTCGTCCCGCAGGTGCGAGAGCGTGACCTCGGCCGAGCTCGGCTGCGCGTCCTTGGCCAGCCAGTTCTCCGGCTTCCACGCCGAGCCGCGCAGGAACGCCTTCGGGCAGTGCGCGTACACCTCATCGACGGCCACCACGATCGCGCTGCGCGGGGGCTTGCCGACGGCGGTCAGCTGCCGCAGCAGCTCCGGGTCGGTGGACACGCAGGCCCGCCCGTTGACCCGCAGCGTGGTGTCCCGGCCCGGGACGACGAAGAGCAGCCCGACCTGGCCGTTCTCCAGGATGTTGTGCAGGGTGTCCAGCCGCTTGTTGCCGGTGGCGTCCGGTATGGCCAGCGTGTACTCGTCGAGCACCGATACCAGCCCGGCCGGCCCGCCGCGCGGGGAGACGTCGCAGCGCCCGGCGGCGTCGGAGCTGGCCACGAAGACCATGGACGCGCAGGCGATCAGCCGCCGCGCCACCTCGTGCAGGCGGTCCACCTCCTTGCGGCGCGCACGATCCCCGGGCTGCTCGTAGATCTCGCGCAACTGCTCCGGATCGCGCAGGGCCCCCGCCTGGAGCGCAGCGAACAGGCTGCCGGGGCCGTCCGGCAGGGAGTTTGACGGTACGGAAGCTTCCGATGTGCTGGTCATACCGGGGACGATAGCCGAGCGGGTCGGGCCGCCCTCGGTGAGAACCTCGCCCTACCCCTCCCCACCAGCGCTTTTCCGCTGATAATGGGGCCAAAGGGCTTCCACGGGAGGTGGTGGTCGTGATCGTCAGGATCTGGGCCGGGCAGGTCATGGCCGGGCGCATCGAGGAGTTCTGCGCGTTGCTGACGACGCAGGTGATCCCGCAGCTCGGGCGGACGGACGGCTGCCTGGGCGGCGAGCTGCTGCGCTCGGTGACCGAGGACGGGCACCGGGTGCTCGTGGTCAGCCGTTGGCGCGACGAGGAGGCCCTGCGCGGGTACGCGGGGCCGATGTGGCGGATCCGGCCGGTCTGGTCGGAGGGCGAGCTGTGCTACCTCGCGCACCCGCCCGAGGTCACCCATTTCATGCCGATCGCCGCGCCCGCGACGCTCTGAACCCGCAGACTCCCGGAACCGCTCCGACCCGCGCC
This sequence comes from Kitasatospora aureofaciens, assembly GCF_019192735.1. Classification (GTDB taxonomy): domain Bacteria; phylum Actinomycetota; class Actinomycetes; order Streptomycetales; family Streptomycetaceae; genus Kitasatospora; species Kitasatospora aureofaciens_A. Next base: position 201,565 of record NZ_JAHTKP010000010.1, on the reverse strand, counting down.
CGCCCGGTCCCTCACACCGAGATCGGCAGCGGGTGGATCTCGTCCGCCGGGTGGCCGGTGCGCGCATGGACCCGCTGCACGGCCTCCTTGGACGGCGCCTCGGAGAGGCAGTACACCGTGCCGGACTCGGGGTCGGCCCACGCCTGCTCGAAGTGCACGCCCTCCTCGCCCTCGACCGCCAGGTCGGCCGCGTGCGCCTGCTTGAGCTGCTCGGCGGTGATCCCGGTCATCCCGTGGTGGACGTCCATGAACTTCGCCATCGCCCTTGCCTCCGAACCTCTCGAACCTCTCGAACCTCTCGAACCTGCCGAACCTTCCAGACCCTTCCTCACCGGCCCCTACCACCAGCCTGCGCCCCCCGCCCGCGCGCTACCACCCCGCCACCACCCCGTCGCCACCCCGTCGCCACCGCGCCGCGCATTCCCCGCGGCCGCGTGAAACAGCCCACAGCGAAAGCCTCTCCCTGGGCTCGCGCGGCCCGTGGCACAATGACGGCAACAGCAGTGACGTTCAGCGCACTCCGGGGTCGGTGAAAATCCGAACCGGCGGTTACAGTCCGCGACCCGTCCGCAGCCAGCGGCCGGTTGACCAGGTGAAATTCCTGGACCGACGGTTAAAGTCCGGATGGGAGGCGTGCGCGGGCGGACGAAGAGCAGTACCCGTGGACCCCCGGTGGTCCACGGTCAGGTGGACGGCGGGAGCGCACGCGCTTCCGTGCCGGGCGAGCGATCTCCCGGCGGTCCCGGCACCCCGGCGACGGGCCGTGCCGTCGGCTTGTGCACCGGTGCCCGTCCGTGTCATCTCCCTTGCCGCCCCGGAGTCCGCGCCCCAAGCGCGAGGAGAACCCGGGTGTTCACCGGCATCATCGAAGAGCTCGGCGAGGTCGTGTCGATCGAGGAGATCGGCGAGTCCTCGCGGATCCGCCTGCGCGGCCCGGTGGTCTGTGCGGGTGCCCGTCACGGTGACTCCATCGCGGTCAACGGCGTCTGCCTGACCGTCGTCGACACCCGCGACCAACTGGCCGCCGGAACCGGTGAGTTCAGCGCCGACGTGATGGCCGAGACGCTGCACCGCTCCAGCCTCGGCGAGTTGCGGCCCGGCTCCCCGGTCAACCTGGAGCGCGCGATGGCGCTCGGCGACCGGCTCGGCGGCCACCTCGTCCAGGGCCACGTGGACGCCACCGGCACGCTGCTGGGCCGCGAGCCGGGCGAGCGCGACGCGGCCGGCGAACTCCGGTGGGAGGTCCTGCGGTTCTCGCTGCCGGACACCATCTCCCGCTACCTGGTGGAGAAGGGCTCGATCACCGTCGACGGCGTCAGCCTCACCGTCGTCGAGGCGGCCCGCGACAGCTTCACCGTCAGCCTGATCCCGGCCACCCTCGCGCTGACCACGCTCGGCGCCAAGGCCGTCGGCGAGAGCGTCAACCTCGAAGTGGACGTCCTCGCCAAGTACGTGGAGCGGCTGCTGGAGTCCCGCACCCTGCCGAACCTGCCGGGGACGAACCTGCCCAGCGACATCATCAGCACCGTCGGCACCATCGACAGCACCGTCAGCACCATCGATTCGGGGGAGTCCAAGTGAGCTGGCTCAGCGGCGAGGCGTTCACCGTCCTCGGCGAACACGTGAAGTGGGCCGACATGTTCGGCAACCTGCTCGGCCTGACCGGGCTCGCACTCGGCTGGCGCCGCTCGGTGTGGAGCTGGCCGGTCCAGCTGCTCTCCGGCGCCGTGCTGATCGCCGCCTACCTGGGCGGCCACGTCCCGGGCCTGATCGGCAAGCAGCTGATCGTCATCGTCACCGCCGCCTGGGGCTGGTCCCAGTGGCAGCGCGGCCGCCGGGACACCGGCACGATCGCCGTCCGCTTCGCCACCTGGCCCGAGCGCGCGGCCCTGGTGGGCGGCACCGCGGCCGGGACAGTAGGCCTGGCCCTGCTGTTCCAGGCCTACCCCAGCCTGTCCTGGAGCCCGTGGTCGGACGCCTACATCTTCGTCGGCACGCTGGCCGCGATGGTCGCCCAGGCGCGCGGCTGGCTGGAGTTCTGGTTCGCCTGGATCGCCGTCGACGTGGTCGGCGTCCCGCTCGCCTTCAACAGCGGCTACTCCTTCTCCGGCCTCACCTACTCGATCTACTTCGTCCTGGTGCTGCTCGGCCTGCGTGCCTGGTGGCTGAGCACCCGTGAGCCCCGTCCCCAGTCCGTCACCGTCCCGCAGGGAGTCACCGCATGACCACCCATCAGACCGACGGCCACGCCGACGAGTTCGTGCTCGACCCGGTCGAGCGGGCCATCGCCGACATCGCCCTCGGCCGCGCCGTGATCGTGGTCGACGACGAGGACCGCGAGAACGAGGGCGACATCGTCTTCGCCGCCTCCGCCGCCACTCCCGAGCTGATGGCCTTCACCATCCGCTACAGCTCCGGCGTGATCTGCGCCCCGATGACCGGCGACGAGCTGGACCGGCTCAAGCTCCCGCCGATGACGCAGGTCAACGAGGACCGCAAGGGCACCGCGTACACCGTCTCGGTGGACGCCCGCGAGGGGGTCGACACCGGCATCTCCGCCGCCGACCGCGCCCGCACCGTCCGGCTGCTGTCCTCGCCCGGCACCGAGCCGGGTGACCTGACCCGCCCCGGGCACGTCTTCCCGCTGCGCGCCGTCGAGGGCGGCGTGCTGGTCCGCCCCGGGCACACCGAGGCCGCCGTGGACCTGGCCCGGCTCGCCGGGCTGTCGCCGGCCGGCGCGATCGCCGAGGTGGTCAACGACGACGGCAGCATGGCCCGGCTGCCCGAGCTGATCGTCTTCGCCCGCGAGCACGGCCTTGCGATCATCTCCATCGAGGAACTGATCGCCTACCGCCGCCGCACCGAACTGCACGTCGACCGGGCCGCGACCACCTCCCTGCCCACCGTCCACGGCGAGTTCACCGCCGTCGGCTACAAGGGCACCATCGACGGCATCGAGCACATCGCCCTGGTGGCGGGCGGACTCGGCGCGGACGGACGGCTGCCGGACGGCGAGGACGTGCTCGTTCGGGTCCACTCCGAGTGCCTGACCGGCGACGTCCTCGGCTCGCTGCGCTGCGACTGCGGCCCGCAGCTGGAGGCCTCGCTGCGCCGGGTCGCCGAGGCCGGCCGTGGCGTGGTGCTCTACCTGCGCGGCCACGAGGGCCGGGGGATCGGCCTGGCCCACAAGCTGCGCGCCTACGAGCTGCAGGAACAGGGGCGGGACACCGTCGACGCCAACCTCGACCTCGGCCTACCGGCGGACGCGCGCGACTACAGCATCGGCGCCCAGATGCTGGTCGACCTCGGGGTGCGCTCGCTGACCCTGCTGACCAACAACCCCGAGAAGCTCACCGCGCTCACCGAGCACGGCCTCAAGGTCAAGGGGCGCGAACCGGTCGAGATCGCGCCCTCCGAGCACAACCTGCGCTACCTGCGCACCAAGCGCGACCGGATGGGCCACGACCTGCCCGGCCTCGGCTCCTGAACACGCCCGAACCCGACCCCCGACGAACAGGAAGTAAGCACATGAGTGGCCACGGAGCCCCCGAGCTGACCATCGACGGCGCCGCCGACCTCAAGGTCGCGATCGTCGCCGCCCAGTGGCACGACAAGGTGATGAACGGCCTGCTGGACGGCGCCCACCGCGCGCTCAAGGAGCTCGGCATCGCCGAGCCGACCGTCCTGCGCGTCCCCGGCACCTTCGAACTGCCGGTCGCCGCCAAGTGCCTCGCCGACAGCCACTACGACGCGGTGATCGCCCTCGGTGTGGTCATCCGCGGCGGCACCCCGCACTTCGACTACGTGTGCCAGGCGGCCACCGCCGGCCTCACCCAGGTCAGCGTGGACACCGGCGTCCCGGTCGGCTTCGGCGTGCTGACGTGCGACAACGAGGAACAGGCGCTCGACCGCGCGGGCCTGCCGGGCTCCGCCGAGGACAAGGGCCACGAGGCCGTCACGGCTGCCGTCGCCACCGCCATGGTGCTCAGCACACTCTGACATCGCCCTCTGACATCGCCCGCCGGTCCCGGACCGTGGACGTCCACGTGACTGTCCACGGTCCGGGACCGTTTACCGTCCGTCAGCCCGCACGCCGTAAGGTGAGTCCATCATGGCTTCGAAGACATTCGAGGAGCTCTTCGCCGAGCTCCAGCAGAAGGCCGCCACCGGCGACCCCTCGTCCTCCCGTACCGCGCAGCTCGTCCAGCAGGGCGTCCATGCGATCGGCAAGAAGGTCGTCGAGGAGGCCGCCGAGGTCTGGATGGCCGCCGAGTTCCAGTCGGACGAGCAGACGGCGGAGGAGATCTCGCAGCTCCTCTACCACCTTCAGGTGATGATGGTTGCCCGCGGACTGACGCTCGACGACGTCTACAAGTACCTCTAGACCCGCTCCGAACATCACACCCTCCCACCTCCCACACAGGTAAGGAACTGACCTCCCATGCTGCGCATCGCCGTCCCCAACAAGGGTTCTCTCTCGGGTCCCGCGGCGGAGATGCTCCATGAGGCCGGCTACCGCCAGCGGAAGGATCCCAAGGAGCTCGTCCTCGTCGACCCGGACAACCAGGTCGAGTTCTTCTTCCTCCGCCCGCGCGACATCGCCGTCTACGTCGGCTCCGGCCGCCTGGACGTCGGCATCACCGGCCGCGACCTGCTGCTGGACTCTCACTCCAACGCCGAGGAGGTGCTCGCCCTCGGCTTCGGCGGGTCGACCTTCCGCTTCGCCCGTCCCGAGGGCGTCGCCGTCGAGGACGTGAAGGGCCTGGAGGGCCTGCGGATCGCGACCTCCTACACCGGCCTGGTCGAGCAGCACCTCGCCGACCACGGGGTGAAGGCGACCGTCACCAAGCTGGACGGCGCCGTCGAGACCGCGGTGCAGCTGGGCGTCGCCGACGTGATCGCCGACGTCGTGGAGACCGGCACCAGCCTGCGCAACGCCGGCCTGGAGGTGTTCGGCGAGCCGATCCTGATCTCCGACGCCGTGGTGATCCGCCCCAAGGGCGCGGGCGAGGACGCGGGGGTGGACCAGTTCCTGCGCCGCCTCCAGGGCGTGCTGGTGGCCCGCCGATACGTGCTGATGGACTACGACATCCGCGCCGAGAAGGTCAGCGCCGCCGTCGCGCTCACTCCGGGCCTGGAGTCGCCGACCGTCTCTCCGCTGCACACCGAGGGCTGGGTGGCCGTCCGTTCGATGGTGCTCCGCAAGGAGGCCCAGCGGATCATGGACGACCTGTGGAGCATCGGCGCCCGGGCGATCCTGGTCACCAACATCCACGCCTGCCGCCTCTGACCTCTCCTGCTGTCGCGCGAGTAAGGAACGGTTGAATAGGGCGGGGACGCCGGTCGGCGTCCCCGCCCTTTCGCTGCAAGCACCCGAAGTACCCCAAGCACCCGGACCACCCGAGCCACCCGAACCACCCCCACCGGAGACCCCACGTGTCCACGCCCGTCGAGTTCCCCGTCACCTGGGCCCCGCGCCGCACCCGCGCCGTGCTGCTGCCGGTCTGCGCGCTGCTGGTGGTGCTGTTCGCCGCGATGGCCTTCGCGCTCCCGGAGAACTGGCAGCTCAACGACCGGATCATGATGGTCGGCAGCGGCGTGGCCTTCGCGTGCGTCGGCCTGATGCTGGCCCGCCCCCGGGTGACGGCCGACGCCGAGGGCGTGACGGTGGTCAACTTCGTCCGCCGCCGCCGGCTCGCCTGGGCGGAGATCGTCCGGGTCAACTTCCGCCAGGGCGACCCGTGGGCCACCCTCGACCTCGCTGACGGCACCTCGCTGGCCGCGGTCGGCATCCAGTCCGGCGTCGGCAAGTCCCAGGCCATCGCGAACGCCCGCGCGCTGCGCGACCTGGTCGAGCACCACGCCCAGGTCTGAACCCGCCGGGGCCGCGGACCTGCGATTCCATGGCCCGGCGAGCCCGGTGGGTTCGAACACACCTCCTGCCGTCGAAACCGCTATGGTCTACGCTGGTAAAAGCAGGGCAAAGGTCGTGGCCTGCCCGAAAGCGACTGCCCTGCCCGAAAGACTGCTCGAAAACGACCTGAGGAGTGACACCTCCCCTCGATGGACGATCCGTCCGGTAGTACCTGCGCCGCCTCACTTCCGACCCCCGGAAGGCAGGCGGCACTGTGATCATCGCCTGGCTGCTGCTGCTCGCGGCCTTCCTGCTCATCCTCGCCAACGGCCTGTTCGTGGCCGCCGAGTTCGCCTTCGTGACCGTCGAGCGCGGGGCGGTGGACCGAGCCGCCGAGGCGGGCGACGCCAAGTCCGACCGGGTCGCGAGGGCCCTGCGGCACCTCTCCTTCGAACTCTCCGGCGCCCAGCTGGGCATCACCGTCACCTCGCTGGTGGTCGGCATGCTCGCCGAGCCGGCGCTGTCCACGCTGCTGAGCCCGGTCTTCCGCGGCATCGGCCTGCCTGACGCGGTCGCCCACGGCACCGCGGTGATCATCGGCATGCTGCTGGCCACCGTCCTGCAGATGGTGATCGGCGAGCTGGTCCCGAAGAACTGGGCGATCTCCCGGCCGCTCCGGGTGGCCCGCGCGGTCGCCGCGCCGCACGTGGCGTTCTCCCGCGCCTGCCGCCCGGTGATCAGCTTCCTCAACGGGGCCGCCGACCGGACGGTCCGCGCCTTCGGCATCGAGCCGCAGGAGGAGCTGGCGCACGCCCGCACCCCCGCCGAGCTGGTCTCGCTGGCCCGGCACTCGGCCAGGGCCGGCGCGATAGACGAGGAGTCGGCGACCCTGTTCGTCCGCACCCTGGGCCTCGGCGAGCTCACCGCGGAGTCCGTGATGACCCCGCGCCTGGACGTCGCCGCCCTGCAGCGCAACGCCACCGCCTCCGACGTGGTCAACCTGACCCGGGCCACCGGACTGTCCCGCTTCCCGGTCTACATCGACAGCCTGGACGAGGTCACCGGCATCGTCACGCTCAAGGACGCCCTGGCCGTCCCGGCCGTCCACCGCGGCCGGGTCCGGGTCGGCGAGCTCGCATCGCCGCCGCTGCTGGTGCCCGAGACGCTGCCCGCCGAGCGGCTGCTCGACCGGCTGCGCCGGCTCCAGCCGATGGCGATCGTGGTCGACGAGTACGGCGGCACCGCCGGCGTCGTGACGGTCGAGGACATCGTCGAGGAGATCGTCGGCGAGGTGCAGGACGAGCACGACCCGGCCGACACCCCCGAACTGGTCCCGCTGGCCGCGGTGGACGGCCGGCCGGTCTGGGAGGCCGACGGCCGGGCCCGGATCGACCAGCTGGAGACGATCGGCCTGTTCGCCCCGGACGGCCCGTACGAGACCCTGGCCGGCCTGGTCGCCGACCTGCTCGGCAAGCTCCCCGAGCCGGGCGAGCAGGCCCACTTGCCGGGATGGCTGCTGACCGTGGAGGCCGTCGACCGGCACCGGACCAGCCGGGTCCGGGTGGAACGCAGCTCCGCGCATCCGGAGTTCGGTGACGAGGACGGGACCCGATGACCGCGCTCCAACTGGCCGTCGCCCTCCTGCTGCTGCTCGGCAACGCGTTCTTCGTCGGCGCTGAGTTCGCCGTGATCTCGGTGCGCCGCAGCCAGATCGAACCGCTCGCCGAGGCCGGCCACAAGCGCGCCCGCACCGTGCTGCACGCGCTGTCGAACGTCTCCGCGATGCTCGCCGCCGCTCAGCTCGGCATCACCGTCTGCTCGCTGGGCCTCGGCGCGCTCGCCGAGCCGACCATCGCGAGCCTGCTGGAGGGCCCGTTCCACGCGATCGGCCTCCCGTCCGGCCTGATGCACCCGCTCTCGTACGGGATCTCGCTCGCCGCCGTGGTCTTCCTGCACATGGTGATGGGCGAGATGGTGCCGAAGAACATGGCGCTGGCCGGCCCGGAGAAGGCCGCGCTCTGGCTCGGCCCGCCGCTGGACCGGCTGGCCCGCTGGCTCACCCCGGTGATCCGCTTCCTGAACGCCTTCGCCAACGGCGTGCTGAGGCTGTTCAAGGTCGAGCCCAAGGACGAGGTCGAGTCGGTCTTCACCACCGAGCAGCTGATGTACCTGCTGGTCGACTCCCGGGACGCCGGCCTCCTCGACGAGGACCGCCAGGAGCGCCTCGAGGACGCCCTGGAGCTGGGCCGCCGCCCGGTCACCGAGGTCCTGCTCAAGCCCGAGCAGCTGGTCACCGTGGACACCAAGGTGACCGCCGCGCAGGTCGAGGAGCTGGCGCTGCGCACCGGCTTCTCACGCTTCCCGGTCACCGACGGCGACCCGGCCGGCGACGGCTACCTGGGCTACCTGCACCTCAAGGACATCCTCGACGTCGACGACCCGTCGCTGCCCGTCCCGGCCCGCCTGTGGCGCCCGATCACGGTGCTGCGCGGCAGCCTCCCGCTGGACGACGCGCTCGGCGCGATGCGCCGGGCGACCTGCCACCTGGCGGCCGTCCTCGACCAGGACGGGCGCACGCTCGGCGTGGTCATGCTGGAGGACGTCCTGGAGGAGCTGGTCGGCGAGATGCACGACCCGGACCACCGCTCCACCGCCTGAGGTTCCCCTTTTCGCTGACGGCGTGTCCGCTGCGCGCGATTCCGCCCAGAGCGTTCAGCTGTTCCCATGCCGGCCACCCGAGGCGCAGGGTGGTCGGCATGAGGCTTCTCTTGCTGGGCGGAACGAAGTTCGTCGGACGGGTCATCGCCGAGGAGGCGCTGGCCAGGGGATGGGAGGTGACGGCCCTCAACCGCGGCACGCAGCCCGCGCCCGAGGGCGTGACCGTGGTGAAGGGCGACCGCACCGCCGAGGGCGGGCTCGCGGCGCTGGCCTCGGGGGAGTGGGACGCGGTGGTGGACACCTGGTCCTGGGCCCCGGCGGCGGTGCGCGACAGCGCCCGGCTGCTCAACGGCCGGGTCGGCCACTACGCGTACGTCTCCAGCCGGTCGGTGTACGACTACCCGCTGGTGGGCGGCGCGGACGAGTCGGCGAAGGTGGTCGAGTCCTCCCCGGACATCGAGGGCGAGGTGCCCTACGCGGAGGCCAAGCGCGGTGCAGAGCTGGCGCTGGAGGCCGAGTTCGGCGGGCGCGCCCTGCTCGCCCGGGCCGGGCTGATCCTCGGCCCGCACGAGAACATCGGCCGGCTGCCCTGGTGGCTGAACCGGATCGCCCGCGGCGGCCCGGTGCTCGCCCCCGGCCCGCACGATCTCGCCCTCCAGTACATCGACGCCCGCGACCTCGCCATCTGGATGCTGGACGCCACCGCGGCCCGGCTCGGCGGCGCGTACAACGTGGTCAGCCCGGCCGGGCACACCACGATGGGCGAGCTGCTGGAGGCCTGTGTGTGGGCCACCGGCTCGGACGCGGACCTGCGCTGGACCGACCCCGAGCGCATCGTCGCGGCCGGCATCGAGCCGTGGACGGAGCTGCCGATCTGGCTGGCACCCGGGGAACTGTACGACTTCCTGCACGGCGCGTCCGTCGCCCGGGCGGTCGGGGCCGGGCTGCGCTGCCGCCCGGTGACCGAGACGGTCGAGGACACCTGGGCCTGGCTGCAGTCCATCGGCGGCAGCGCCCCGCAGCGCGCCGACCGCCCGAACGTCGGGCTCGACCCCGAGCGCGAGGCCGAGCTCCTCAAGGGCTGAACCGAGGGCTGAACCGAGGGCTGAGCCAAGGGTGAACCGGGGCCGATCGACGGCCGGGGCTCAGCCCCGGCCGTCGATCAGCTCCCCGTACGCCTGCACGAGGTCCGGCAGCCGCAGCGTCGCCAGGTCCTCCCGGCCCGGCGGCTCGCGCAGCAGCGAGAGCCGCAGGTCCCGGTATGCGCAGGACTTCTCGTACAGGGTGCGGATGAACCGCCCGTTGCCCAGCTCGTCGATCCAGCCCTCGCGCACCACGTGGGTGCAGATGCTGGCCAGCTCCTCGGCGGCGTCCTCGTCCCAGCCGTCGCCGTCCCGGCCGGCCAGCGCGGCGCCGATCGCCGTCAGCTCGTTGGGGCGGTAGCTGGGGAAGTCCACCCGGGTGGTGAAGCGGGAGTTGAGGCCGGGGTTGGTGGCGAGCAGCCGGTTCATGCCCTCGGGGTACCCGGCGAGGATCACCACCAGCCGGTCGCGGTTGTCCTCGGCGCGCTTGAGCAGGACCTGGAGGGCCTCGTCGCCGTACGCGTCGCCCTTGGTGTAGCCGGAGTTGGAGAGACTGTAGGCCTCGTCGATGAAGAGCACGCCGTCCAGCGCGGAGTCGATCAGCTCGTTCGCCTTGACGGCGGTCTGGCCGAGGAACTCGCCGACCAGGTCGGCTCGTTGGGCCTCCACCAGATGGTCGCCGGAGAGCAGCCCGAGGGCGTGGAAGACCCGCCCGAGGATCCGGGCCACGGTGGTCTTGCCGGTGCCGGAGGGGCCGGAGAAGACGAAGTGGCGCTTGGGCGGCTGGACCGGCAGGCCCTGCTCGGCGCGCAGCCCGGCCATCCGCAACTGCGCTGACAGCGCCCGTACTTGGCGCTTGACCGGCTCCAGGCCCACCATCAGTGCGAGTTCGGCCAGGGCGGCATCCAACTCCCGTTCGTTGCTCGCCTGTTGGGCTGCCCCGGCGGGAGCCGTACGAGGCTGGGCCTCGCCCCGGAGGGGCAGCGGCACGGGCGCCGCGCCGGAGCCGGCCGGGGCGGCCGATGCCGAACCCGAGCGCTCACCCGCGGCCTGCGGGGCGGCGTCACCGATAGCGGGCTCCTCGGCGTACCCGACGCCCTCCGCGAACTCCGGCTCCTGGCCGTACCCGGCCTCGTCCTGGTACTCCACCTCCTCCTCCGGGTACGCCTCCTCCACCTCGGCCGGGCGCCCGCCCTCCAGCAGGCCGTCCGCGAGGGCGTCGTCCGCCGAGATCGCGGCCAGCCGGGCGGCGGTGTCCATGAACGCCGGGTCGGCCCGGTGCACCGCCCGGTACAGCGGCAGCGCGGCCGCGCTGCGCCCGGCCCCCTCGTACGCCCGGCCCAGCCAGTACCGCAGCTCCTTGCGCTGCGGCTGCTCGGAGCGGCAGCGGGCCAGTGACGCGGCCAGCGGCGCCTGCGCCTGGGCGCACATGTCCAGCCGGACGCGCGCCATCCCGGCGAACAGTCCGGCCTCGATGCCGAGCAGCGGATCGTCGAGCAGCCGGTCGGTGTCCCGGATCAACTGCTCCCAGTCCTTGAGCAGATAGGACCGGCAGGCGTAGAGGAACTGGGCGGACGGGTCCTCGCTGGGCGCCGGGCACTGCTCCAACGCCCGGTCCAGCTCGGCAAGATGGCGGCCGTCCAGCCAGTGCGAGGCGTGCGCCAGCGCGAGGTCGCGCGGGTCCTCCAGCACCGGCTGCACCCACCAGCCCAGCCAGTACCAGGAACTGAGCGGGCGCCGGTGGCGGCGGCGCTGCTCGCCGAAGCGCTTCTGGTTGCGGTGCATGGCGAGCAGGGCGGCGGAGGTGTCGCTGCGCAGGGCGTGCAGGCCGAGCCAGGCGTCGGCCATGCCCGGGTCCAACCGGACGGCCGCGCGGAACTCCTCCTCGGCGCGGGCGTACGCGCCCGCCGTGTAGGCGTCCATGGCGCGCAGCCAGGCGCGGTCGGCGAGCAGGTCCGGGCCGCCCGCGTTGCTGTCGGAACTGTCCACCGTCGTCACTCACGCCCCCCGCGGTGTGGCCCGGGGCTCGGCCGGCGGGCCGCCTGCGCGGAGCCGGCCGGTGGTCGCAAGCCCCCGGGGCGCAGATGCGCCTGCCTGAAATCGTACCGGGGCCGCGCTGATCCGGAAGGGTGCCGCACTGAGTCAAATACGATCGCGCGCGCGGGCGTTGAGTCGACGTCGGGGCGCGGAGAGAAGGGGACGGCGCCCCCGGCTCACGGGGGAACAAGCCGGGGGCGCCGGGTCCGAGCCGACCGGAACTTCGTGTTCCGTCGACTGAGGAGAACCTAAATCCTGGCGACTGCGCAGGTCAAGGGAACGTTGAAGGTTCACCGACGGTGCCCGACAAGATCCGTCCGGTCACCCCGTCGACCCGCGTCCCGGCGTACGGGCGGCTCGGATCGTCGGCGAAATGCGCCGATTCGGCGCGCGCCCAGCCGACCCAGAACTCGGCGAGTTCCGGCCCGTCCCGCTCCTCCCCGCGCCGCCGGGCCGCCGCGGCGTCCAGCTCCATCCAGATCACCCGGGCCAGCCACGGGCGCACCGCCCGCCGCCCGGCCCCGACGCCCTCCACCAGCACCACCGGTGCCGCCGACACCTCGGCGGTGGTCGCGAACCGCCGCAGCGTCCAGTCGTACACCCGGTACGCGGTGTCCCGGCCCGCCGCCAGCGGTTCCAGCACCTGTTCGCGCAGCCGCCCGGCCCAGCCGAACGGCTCGGCGTGGGTGGCCAGGTCGTCGAGATGCACCACCGGCGCCCCGCCGAGCACCCCGGCCAGCCGCCCGGCGAAGGTCGTCTTGCCCGAGCCCGCGTGCCCGTCCACCGCCACCAGCCGCACCGGTCCGCAGGAGGGCGGCAGCGCGCGCAGCTCCGCGGCGAGAGCGTGAAGGCCGTTGGGCGGGACAGGGCCGTCGGGAGCGTGCGGGGAATCGGAAGCAGCCACAACGTCAACCCTACGGTGCCGTACCCGGCCACTCCGGACAGTTCATCTGCGCAGGTCGTGACGGCAGCGCGGCTTTCGGGCATACTCACTTCGCCACGCCTGTGAACGGCCGTTCACCGCAACCCGGTGCCGGTCGGGCCGACCTGCCACACCCGCGCCGGACCTGCCGAACCAGGGTCCCGGTGCCCGATCGAGGAGGCGACCGCCGCCATGACCCCCTCCCCTGCGAAAGCCGTGGACCGCCAGCTGCCCACCGAGGAGGCCCGCGAGCTGCTCAACCTCACCCGGGAGCTGGTCCAGCGCGAGCTCCAGCCCCGCGCGGCGGAGGACGAGGCCGCCGGCCGCTTCCCGCGCGAGGTCTTCCGCACCCTCGGCGAGGCGGGCCTGCTCTCCCTCCCGTACGACGAGAAGTACGGCGGCGGCGAGCAGCCCTACGAGGTGTACCTCCAGGTCCTGGAGGAGCTGTCGGCCGGCTGGCTGGCCATCGGCCTCGGCGTGAGCGTGCACACCCTGTCCTGCCACGCGCTGGCCACCTTCGGCACCGAGGAGCAGCGCGCCACCTGGCTGCCCGGCATGCTCTCCGGCGAGCAGCTCGGCGCCTACTGCCTCTCCGAGCCGCAGTCCGGCTCGGACGCCGCCGCGCTGCGCACCCGCGCCGACCTCGACGGCGACGAGTACGTGGTGAACGGCACCAAGGCGTGGATCACCCACGGCGGGCAGGCGGACTTCTACAGCGCCCTGGTGCGCACCGGCGTGGACGGCCCGAAGGGCATCAGCTGCCTGCTGGTCCCCGGCGACCAGGCCGGCCTGTCGGCCGCCCCGCCGGAGCACAAGATGGGCATGCGCTCCTCGCCGACCGCGCAGCTGCACTTCGACGGCGCCCGGGTCTCGCGAGACCGGCTGGTCGGTGCGGAGGGCCAGGGCTTCCAGATCGCCCTCGCCGCGCTGGACTCCGGCCGGCTCGGCATCGCCGCGTGTGCCATAGGCGTCGCCCAGGCCGCGCTCGACCTCGCGGTCGACTACGCCCGTACCCGCCGGCAGTTCGGCCGTCCGATCGCCGAGTTCCAGGGCCTGTCGTTCATGCTCGCCGACATGGCCACCCAGATCGAGGCCGGCCGGGCGCTCTACCTGTCCGCCGCGCGGCTGCGTGACGCCGGCCTGCCGTTCTCCAAGGAGGCGGCGATGGCCAAGCTGTTCTGCACCGACACCGTGATGCGGGTGACCACCGACGCCGTCCAGGTGCTCGGCGGCTACGGCTACACCCAGGACTTCCCGGCCGAGCGGTACATGCGCGAGGCGAAGGTGCTGCAGATCGTCGAGGGCACCAACCAGATCCAGCGACTGGTGATCGGCCGCCACCTCACCAAGTGAGGCCTTCCAGGTACGGCCTCCGGCCGTCACTCCAGGGTGCGGAGTGACGGCCGGAGGTTTTTGACGTATCGTCAACTGGCTTGTGAGAGTGCCGAAAAGCGGGTCAGTGTCGGATCAGACGGCGGCGCTGCTCGGGGATCACCGGGGTGACCGCGGCGACCCGCACCGGCCGGTGCGCCACCGCGTGCGAGAACGGCTGGGTGCGCCAGTCCAGCTCGGTGGGCAGCTTGAACAGCGCGTCGAAGCCGGTCGGCCGGCTGTCCTCCGGGGTCTGCACCTCGGCCAGGTCGTCGGTCGGCGTGCCCGAGCCCGGGCAGATCGCGGGGGCGAAGGGGTTCCACGCGGTCGGCAGCAGGGCGTGCAGCGGCAGCCGTTCCTCGTCCGCCACGAGGGCGATCGGGCGGCGGCACTCGGGGCAGTGCACCCGGAAGATCTCCCACATCTCGCCGTCGCCCGGGTCGGCGTTCGGCGTGGGGCCGTCCTCGACCGCGAGTTCGTCGCGGCCGGTCATATCGTCGGTCTCGTCGGAGCCCAGGGCACGCTGGTCAGTGGCAAGCATGAGGATCCCCCTCGGATCGGGCCCGGCGTGGTCGCCCGGGGCCACAACCAGCACTTCCCTGCCGTGCGGACTCATAACCCTGCGGTCCGGTGCACCGTGATGCACCGGGTTGTGTCCTTGGCCACATTCGCTCGGCATGTGCCGCCTGACACCCCAGCCAGCCCCCGGTGACACCGCGTGCGCCCACCGGGGCACCCCGCGCGCCCCCGACCGGGTAGGTTTGCGCACTGTGGAGGATCTCGACCAACGCATCGTCCAGCTGCTCCTGGAGGACGGCCGGATGAGCTATACGGACCTGGGCAAGGCCACCGGCCTGTCCACCTCGGCGGTGCACCAGCGCGTGCGCCGCCTGGAACAGCGCGGGGTGATCCGCGGCTACACCGCGATCGTCGACCCCGACGCCGTCGACCTGGCGCTGACCGCGTTCATCTCGGTCAAACCCTTCGACCCCAGCGCCCCGGACGACACCCCCGAACGCCTGGCCGGCCTGCCCGAGATCGAGGCCTGCCACAGCGTCGCCGGCGACGAGAACTACATCCTCAAGGTCCGCGTCGGCGCCCCCGGCGACCTGGAGGACCTGCTCGCCCGCATCCGCAGCGCCGCCGGCGTCTCCACCCGCACCACCGTCGTCCTCTCCACCCCCTACGAGGCGCGACCCCCGAAGATCTGAGGACGAATCCGGGGGGTGCAGACTTGGGCGCATGACCGAACGCACCCCCCGGACCGTCCTGCTGCGCGGCGGCGCCGTCTACAGCCCCGCCGACCCCTTCGCCACCGCGATGCTCGTCGAGGGCGAGCACATCGCCTGGGTCGGCAGCGACGGCGCCGCCGAGGCGTACGCCGGGACCGCCGACGAGACCGTCGAGCTGGACGGCGCCCTGGTCACCCCCGCGTTCGTCGACGCCCACGTGCACGCCACCTCCACCGGCCTGGCGCTCACCGGCCTCGACCTCACCGGCAGCCCCTCCCTGGCCGCCGCCCTGGCCGCCCTCACCGCCTTCGTCGAGGCGCAGCCCGAGCCGGGCGGGGTGCTCATCGGCCACGGCTGGGACGAGACCGGCTGGCCGGAGGGCCGCCCGCCCACGCTCGACGAGCTGGACGCCGCCGCCCGCGGCGCCGCTGTCTACCTCTCCCGCACCGACGTCCACTCGGCGCTCGCCACCACCGCGCTGCGCACCCTCACCGAGGGCCTCGCCGAGCGGCCCGGACACTCCGCCGAGGGCCCGCTCACCAAGGACGCCCACCACGCCGTCCGGCAGACCGCGCTCGCCCACCTCACCCCCGAGCAGCGCCGCCGCGCCCAGCGCGCCACCCTCGCCCGCGCCGCCGAACTCGGCATCGGCGCGCTGCACGAGTGCGCCGGCCCGGAGATCTCCTCCGAGCAGGACCTGGCCGCCCTGCTGGCTCTGGCCGCCGATGGCGAGGGGCCCGAAGTCTTCGGCTACTGGGGCGAGTTGGGCGGCGTCGAGACGGCCCGCCGGCTCGGCGCGGTAGGCGCCGGCGGCGACCTGTTCGTCGACGGCGCGCTCGGGTCGCACACCGCCTGCCTGCACACCGCCTACGCCGACGCCGACCACACCGGCACCGCCTACCTGACCGCCGAGCAGGTCGCCGACCACGTCGCCGCCTGCACCGAGGCCGGGCTCCAGGCGGGCTTCCACGCCATCGGCGACGCCGCCGTGGCCGCGGTGATCGAGGGCGTCCGGGCGGCCGGCGAGCGGGTCGGCGCCGACCGGGTCAGGGCCCTGCGCCATCGCGTCGAGCACGCCGAGGCCCTGGACGACAAGGCCATCGCAGCCTTCGCCGAACTCGGCCTCACCGCCTCCGTCCAGCCCGCCTTCGACGCCGCCTGGGGCGGGCCGGACGGCATGTACGTCCAGCGCCTCGGCGCCGACCGGGCGGCCACCCTCAACCCGTTCGCCGCCCTGCTGCGCGCCGGCGTCCCGCTCGCCTTCGGCTCGGACGCCCCGGTCACCCCGCTCGACCCGTGGGGCACCGTCCGTGCGGCTGCCTTCCACCGGACGCTGGACCACCGGATCTCCGTCCGCGCCGCCTTCACCGCGCACACCCGCGGCGGCTGGCGGGCGATCGGCCGGGACCAGGACGGCGTCCTCGTCCCGGGCGCGGTCGCCAGCTACGCGATCTGGGCCGCCGACGAGCTGGTCGTCCAGGCCCCCGACGCCCGCGTCGCCGGCTGGTCCACCGACCCGCGTTCCGGCACCCCGGGCCTGCCCGACCTCACCCCCGGCCACCCCCTCCCGACCTGTCTGCGCACGGTCGTCCGCGGCCGCACGGTCCACCGCGCGGCCGAGTAGGTCGCCGTCCCGCGCACGCTGCTCGCAGGGGGCTTCCGCCCGGAGCCCCCGGGCGAGCAGCGCAACGCCTCCTACACCCCCCGCTGACCGGGCCCCAGGCCCCTCCGTACCCGCACCCTCGCCTCCCGGCGCACGTCCGTGCCGGGGTACCTTCTTCGGACAGCATCCGAACAGCAAGCCACAGAGAGATGGTGCGCCGGTGACCATGTCCGTCACCCAGGAGCGGTCCGCGGCCGAGCCGCCGAGCCCGGAGCACCGGCCCGGCCGGGCCGCCCGGGCCCTCGCCAAGGTCCGCGCCGGGCTGCCCCGGACCGGGCTCGCCGCACTGGCCGGTCTGCTGCTCGCCCTCGCCTTCCCGCCGTACGACCTGTGGCCGCTGTCGCTGCTCGGCGTCGCCGCACTCTCCCTGCTCACCCGGGGCCGGACGGTCCGCCAGGCGGCCTGGACGGGCTTCGCCTTCGGCTTCCCGTTCTTCCTGATGCTGCTCAGCTGGCTGCGCGTGGTCGGCTGGGACGCGACGGTCGGCCTGTCGGTCGTCGAGGCGCTGTTCATGCTGCTGCTCGGCGCGGGCCTGGCCGTCACCTCCCGGCTGCCCGCCTGGCCGCTGTGGGCCGCCTGCCTCTGGGTCACCCAGGAGTGGGCGCGCGACCGGCTGCCGCTCGGCGGCTTCCCCTGGGGCCGCCTCGCCTTCGCCAACACCGCGACCCCGTACACCCCGCTGGCCGCGATCGGCGGCGCCCCGCTGGTGACCTTCGCGGTCGCGCTGTCCGGCGCGCTGCTGGCCTGGGCGGCCCTGCGCGTGCGCGGCCCGGGCAAGGCCCCGAGGGCCGCCGCGCTGGCCGCCCTCGGCGCCGTGGCCGCGCTGCTCGTCGGCTACCTCGTCCCGGTGGCGACGAAGGCCGACGACACCGTGAAGGTCGCGATCGTCCAGGGCAACGTCCCCAACCCCGGCATGGACTTCCTCGGCCGCCCGATGATGGTCCTCAACAACCACGCCTCGGCGACCGAGCGCCTGGCCGCCGACATCAAGGCGGGCAGGACCGAGCGCCCCGACGTGGTGATCTGGCCGGAGAACTCCTCCGACCTCGACCCGTTCAGCGACCCGCTCGCCTTCCAGCGCATCGACCAGGCCGTGAGAGCGGTCGGCGTGCCGACCCTGGTCGGCACCCTGGTGGACGGCCCGGACGCGCAGCACGTCCAGAACGAGGGCATCGTCTGGGACCCGACGACCGGCCCCGGCGCCTCCTACACCAAGCAGCACCCCGTCCCGTTCGGCGAGTACGTGCCGTTCCGCGACCAGCTGATGAAGGTGATCACCCGCCTCCAGCGGGTCGCCAGGGACTTCTACCCCGGCGACCACAACGGCGTCATGCAGCTCGGTCCGGCCCGGATCGGCGACGTGATCTGCTTCGAGGTCGCCTACGACGAGATCGTGCGCGACACCGTCGACAGCGGCGCCCGGGTCCTGGTCGTGCAGACCAACAACGCCACCTACGCCGAGACCGGCCAGCCCGAGCAGCAGCTCGCGATGTCCCGGCTGCGCGCGGTCGAGCACGGCCGGGCCGTGCTGATCGCCGCCACCAGCGGCATCAGCGCGGTGATCGCCCCGGACGGCACGGTCGAGCAGCGCACCGCGGAGCTGACGCCGGCCGAGCTGTCCGCGACCGTCCCGCTGCGCGACGGCACCACGGTGGCCGACCGGGTCGGCGCCGTCCCGGAGTGGACGCTCGCCGTCGGAGGCCTGCTGGCCTGCGGCGCCGGCGTGCTGGTGGCCCGGCGCCGCCGTCCGACCGCCGGAACACCGGCTGCCGGGGAATCGTTGGAGCAGGTGGTGCCGTAGCCGGTCCGGACCTCCCGTGCGGCGCGCAGAGCACCGCTTGGAGTGGATTCGTACCGTGACCCAGCAAGCTACCCCCGCCCGTCCGGCCCCGCGCGGAAAGCTCCGCCGGGTGCTGCCGCTGCTGATCACCGCCTGGCTGGTGCTGGAGATCTGGCTGCTGGTCCAGGTGGGCTCCTGGCTGGGCGGCCTCACCGTCCTGCTGCTGCTCATCGCCGGTGCCGTGATCGGCGGCTCGCTGATCAAGCGGGCCGGGCTGAAGGCGCTGTCCGCGGCGATCGAGCAGAGCCGGGACCCGAAGCCGCAGCAGCCCCAGACCGGTACCACCATGACCGTCCTGGCCGGCCTGCTGCTGATCCTCCCGGGCTTCCTCTCGGACCTGGTGGCGCTCACCCTGCTGTTCCCGCCCACCCGGGCGCTCTGGCGGGCGGCCGGCCGGCGGCTGGCCGACAAGGCGCTGCGCAGCACCTCCGCGGTGGGCGCCGACCCGTTCGCGGACGCGATGCGGCTGCAGGAGCAGATGCGCATCCACCGCCCGGACGGCAAGGTGATCCCGGGCGAGGTCGTGGAGCCGGAGGCCGGCCCGCAGGGCCCGGACACCACGTACCGTCCGCCGATCACCGGCTGAGCCCGGCAACCTGAAGCCCAGCCCGGCAACGCGAAAGGGACCCTGGTGACCAGGGTCCCTTTTCGCGTCCTCCCGCCGTGGCGGGAGCGAGGTCAGGCGCTCTTGCGGGTGTCCCGCGGGTGCACCGCGAGGTTCATCCCGCCGGAGCGGAGCACGGCCAGCCGCTCGGCCAGTACCTCCTCCAGCTCCTCGCGCGTCCGGCGCTCCATCAGCATGTCCCAATGGGTGCGCGTGGGCTTGGTTTTCTTCTCCTCCGGCTCGTCGCCGTCGAGAAGTGCTGCCTCCTGGCCACAGAAGCGGCATTCCCAGGTCGAGGGGATCTCCGCCTCGACCGAGAAAGGAACCTCGAATCGGTGTCCGTTCTGACATGCGTACTCGACGGTCTGGCGGGGAGCCAGATCGATACCACGGTCGGTCTCGTAGCTAGTGGCCCCGAGTCGCGTGCCGCGGAGAGCTCGCTCGCTCATGAATCGTGCCTCCCGGGCTTATGGCCCACAGGACTAGTGGTCGCTGTTCTTCGTCGTTCGGTCAACGCTCGGCTTCCGACGAAGATTCCCGTCCCGGGACATGCGTCGTCTGTCGTGCCGCCCCTGTTTGTACCCACCAGCGCCCGATTTGTCACATCTGGCCGGTGATATCACCCCAGGTGTCGCCTATTTCACATCTGGTGATCGGTCGGCTTTTTCATGATGAGCCTACCGGGACGGGATTCGGAGCCGTCGGCCGCCCCCGATCCTTGCCGTCAGGAGATCGGACGGGAACGGATCATCGGCTCGCCCTTGGCCAGGTCGACCGGGCGGGACGCGGGGGCCGGATCGGCCGGGCGAACAAGTGGTGGCTGCTCGGGGCGCGGCGGTACCGCGGCGGCGGCCTCGGTGCGGGTGTCGCGGTGCGGCAGCAGCGCGATCACCGCGTCCCGCAGCGCGGCCGGGGCCTCCTCGTCCAGCGGGTCGACGGTGGCGGGCACCTGGAGCCGGACCGGGGTGCCGTTGCCGATCCGGGCGTAGCCGCGGCCGACCGGGGCCTGCGCGGCGGGCACGATGTCCAGCGGGGCGCCGAGCGCGGCGTGGCCCTCCTCGGGTCGGGCCGGGCCGAGCAGCACGCGGGCCCGGGTGGTGGCCCGGACGGTGGGGGTGATCCGGTCCCGGGCCTCGATGTCGTCGGCGATCACCACGGTGACGCGGGCGGCGCGGCCGTGCCGCAGCGGCAGTTCCAGCAGGTCCTGCGGGTCCTGGCGGCCCTCGGCATGGGCGAGCTCGCTGAGCTCGGTCGGGTGGTCGAGCAGGAGCCACAGCGGCCGGGTGGCGTCCTCGGGCGGTGCGGTGCCGGTGTGCCGGGCGGCGTTCAGGGCGGCGAGTCGGCGTTCGGTCTCCTGGGCGGCCCACTCCAGCGCGGCGAGCGCGCCGTGCAGGCTGGTCTCCACGGTGTGCACGCCGGGCCGGTTGACCAGGCAGGCGTGCTCGCCGGTGCCGGCGCCGTCGACCACCACGAGGTCGCCGTACGGGAGCGCCTGGAGCGCGATCGAGCGGATCAGGCTGGAGGTGCCGTAGCCGGTGACGCCGAGCGCCAGCAGGTGCGGCTCGGCCGAGCGCGGCCCGGTGCGCCAGACCACCGGCGGCTGCTGGGTGAGGGCGCCGCCCTGGCCGACCGGGATGGTGCGGGCGGTGCCGTCCTCGTCGGTGAAGCCGAGCACGATCTCGCCGGGGGCTGCCACGAAGCGCTGGGCGACGATGTCGGTGGGCAGCGGCGTCATCGCGGTGATCCGCAGCTTGTTGGACTCCTCGTCCCAGTCGAAGCGGTACTCCCGGGCCCGCCCGGCCTTGCCCTGGACGACCTGCTCGATCCGGGCCCGGGCGCCCGGCTCGGTGTCGGTGAAGTACGCGGGGTAGGTGAGCTCCAGCCGGGAGAGCCGGCCGTCGCCGTCGAACTCCCAGGCGCTGAAGACGTTCTTGTAGCTGCCCTCGAAGTGGTACAGCGGGTTGCCGTCCTCGGGGCTGCAGACGTACGGGGTCAGGGCCGAGTAGAGCGCGCTGAGCTTGACGTCGGAGACGTCCGGCGCGGGCGGGGCCGACGGCGCCTTGGGGGCCCGGCCGGCCCAGGCGGTGCTGGCCATGAGCGCGATCAGGGCGAACAGCAGGCCGTGCGGCAGCAGGTAGATGCCGATGAGCGTCGCGGCGGTGAGGAACAGCGTGGGGCCGCGGCGGTCTTTGGGGGTGGTCTGCCAGCGGTCCTTGGCCCAGCCGGCGTGGTGGCGCAGGCCCCGGCCGATGACGGTGAGCGGGGCGAACATGTCGGAGGCGTGGTCCCCGGCGGTTCGGGCGATGTCACGGCTCTTGCTGAGATGGCGGTGGAGCGGCATTCCTTGACTCCCCGGGCGAGTGGGACGGGTGGGGGATGAGGCTGGGGTACGACGGGGCCCGGGGCGGTGGGATCCGCGCCCGGGCCCGTACGGGGAGTGGCGGCGCTAGAACTTGAGGCCGCCGAGCAGGCCGGCGAGGCTGGCGCCGCCCGCGGTGATGCTCGGTGCGATCGAGGAACCGGCGACATAGAAGCCGAAGAGGGAGCAGACGACCGCGTGGGAGACCTTTAGTCCGTCCCTGCGGAAGAAGAGAAAGGCGATGGTGCCGAACAGGACGATGCCGGAAATCGAGAGGATCACGGTCTGCTCCTCGGGGAGGGGGACAGGGGGCAGTGTCACGGAAAGTGCCTTAATCGTGACAAAAAGTAATAGATGATGGAACGGTGCAAATGGGTGGTTTTGCCGTTCAATACCGCTCCGGGGCCCGGACGGGGGTATGCGAACCGGCCCGGGTGGGGGCTGTTTGCCGCTCTGTTTCGGTGCGACGAGGCATTCCCGGCGGGTGGGCGGGACGTTTCCGGTTGGCCGGGTAAGTTCGCTCGAATGGCTGCGCAACCTTCCCGCCGGCGTGTCGTGCCCGGGGAAAGCCGGCATCCGCCATCCGGACGCGTGCTGGCCCGCCCGTGCGCCCGGCCGCTACGGTGCGTACGCGCAGATCCCGCCCCGCCTACCGTGAAAGGCCGCCAGACATGACCGACGCCGCCAGCCAGCAGCCCGCCGACGCCCCCGACGCCGAGGTGATCGCGCTGGCCGGGAAGCTCTTCGACGCGGCCCGGGCCGGGGACACCGCCACCCTGGCCGCCTACGTCGACGCGGGTGCGCCCGCGGACCTCACCAACGACCGCGGCGACACCCTGGTCATGCTCGCCGCCTACCACGGCCACGCCGCCACCGTCACCGCGCTGATCGAGCGCGGCGCCGACCCGAACCGCGCCAACGACCGAGGCCAGACCCCGCTCGCCGGCGCCGTCTTCAAGGGCGCCGAGGACGTGCTCGCCGCGCTGCTGGTCGGCGGCGCCGACCCGCAGGCCGGCACGCCGTCCGCCGTCGACACCGCCCGGATGTTCGGCAAGGAGGACCTGGTCGCCCGGTTCGAGGGCCGCTGAACCGAGGTCGTAGGCTTTTCAACCATGGAGAGCAGCGCAGCCCGGGACACCGGCACCGTCGAATTCCGCGTCACCGGCTACGGCCACCCCGACGCCCAGGCCCTGTCGGCCGAGGTGCAGCAGGAGTACGTCCGCCGCTACGGCGAGCCGGACGACACCGTGCTGCACTCCGCCGACTTCGAGGCGCCGGCCGGGCTGTTCCTGATCGCCTACCTGGACGGCCGGCCGGTCGCCTGCGGTGGCTGGCGGGCCAAGCAGGCCGGTCCGTACGGGCTGCGCGACGGCGACGCCGAGCTGAAGCGGATGTTCGTCGTCCCCGCCGCCCGCGGCCGCGGCCTCGCCCGGGGGGTGCTGCGCCGCCTGGAGCAGACCGCGGCCGAGGCCGGGCGCACCCGCTTCATCCTGGAGACCGGCACCGAACAGCCCGAGGCGGTCGCGCTCTACGGGTCCGAGGGGTACACGGCGATACAGAAGTTCGGCATCTACCGCGACCACCCGGAGTGCATCTGCCTCGGCAAGGGGTTCACCGCCGCTTCCGTCTGACGGCCCGTCCGGCGGGTAGGCTCCCGGCAGACGAGTTCGGGGGAACGCCCAGGGGGACGGATGAACCACGAACCGCCCGCATCCGACCAACTCCCGGCCCTGGCCGCACCCGGCGGGGAGCTGGACCGGCTGGTCCGCGACGGCGTGCGCCGCGTCGGCGCGGGCGCTGTTTGGGCCGTCGGCGGCGTCGAGGGCATCATCGGGCAGGGCAGCCACGGGGTGCTCGGGCAGGGCCCGTACGCGCGGCTGTCGCCCGGGCCGGACACCCGGTACGACCTCGCCAGCCTCACCAAGATCGTCGCGCTCTGGCCGTGCGCCGGCGTGCTGTGGCAGTCCGGGCGGCTCCCGCTCGACGAACCGCTGGGAAGCTACTGGCCGGCCGCCGCCGGGAAGCCGTCCGGCGAAGTGACGGTCCGTCAACTCCTCACCCACACCGCCGGACTGCTCCCGCGGACCAACTTCGAACAACTCTACGGCCGCGGCCTCGCCGCGATCCGGGCCGGGGTCATCGCCGCCCCGCTGCACCGCACCCCCGGCACGGCCGTCGAGTACACCGACCGCGCTGCCGTGCTGCTCGGCCACCTCGTCGAACACCTCGGCGGCGCCCCGCTCGACGAACTCGCCGCGCGCTGGATCTGGCGGCCCCTCGGCATGGCCGACACCCGGTACGGGCCGCTCGGCCCCGGCGACGCCGCCCACACCGCGCCCACCGAGTACGACGAGGCCGCCGGCGCCCACCTGCGCGGAGTCGTCCACGACCCCTCCGCCCGGCTGCTCGGCGGCATCTCGGGCAACGCGGGCGCGTTCTCCACCGCCCGCGACCTCGCCCGCTTCCTCACCGCCCTGCTCGACCAGCCGCCCGGGCTGTCCTGGGGCGAGCCCTGGATCGCCGAATCGCTGCGCGAGCAGACCGGCGGACTCACCCCCGCCCGCGGCCTCTCCTGGCTGTGCGCGCCCGGCACCGACCCGGCCGACGGCACCTTCGTCCACTACGGGTTCACCGGCACCGGCATCTGGATCTCCCGCCGGCTCGGCCGCTGGGCGCTGCTGCTCACCAACAAGGTCCACTACGACCGCGAGATCCAGCCGCTCACCGACCTGCGCAACGCCTTCCGGACCGCCGTCTTCGGCTGAGCGGCCCGGGGGCACCCGATCGGGTGGATGTGGCACGAACCACCGTGCCAGGGTGGGAAATTGCGGCAGAGTGGACCGGAACCACCGGGCTGCTGCACTCGACGGGGTACCTCGGCTGACGCATCGTCAGATCAGCGTGCTCCAGTAGTACCAGAACCGGTTGAGGATCATCAGCGCGATCACCGCCGCCCACAGCGCCGGCAGCGCCCAGTGGTAGCGCGCCGCCTCCCGTACCACCGGCCGCAGCCGCGGGCCCACCGGGATCACGCCCGAGCGCAGGTTGTGCAGCGTCGTGTACCAGAACAGCACCACCACCGTCACCCACACCACGATGCAGTACGGGCACAGCGCGCCGATCGCGTACAGCGCCTGGTCGATCAGCCAGTGCACGAACACCAGGCCCAGCAGGGTGCCCGCGTGCAGGCCCAGCCAGAACCAGCGGCGGTACGCGGCACCGGCCAGCAGCCCCGCGCCGATCGCCGCCAGCGCGCCGAAGGCCGCCAGCCCGATCAGCGGGTTCGGGAAGCCGAACACCCCCGCCTGCTCGGTGCGCATCACCGAGCCGCAGCTGATCACCGGGTTGATGTTGCAACTGGGGACGTAGGACGGGTTCTCCAGGATGCGGAGCTTGTCGAAGGTCAGGACGGCCGAGGCCGCCAGCCCGATCAGCCCGCCGAGGAACAGCAGCAGCGAGAACGCCCGGCCCGCGCCGACCGGGGCGGGGTCCGGGGCGGTGCCGGAGGCGGGACTGGAGAGGTGCACGGAGGTCGAGGCGGTCATGACAGCACGCTCCGATGGCTGGGAGGGGCCGGCCCGGCCGGGAGTTCGGCCGGGCCGGTGGTGCTCACTACAGGCCGGTGGCCTGCTTCACCTGCGCGGTGAACTGCTCCGGCGTCACCGTGTTGCGGCCGCTGAACAGCGTGACCGGCTTGCCGTCCACCTTGACCGTCGGGGTGCCCTCCACCCCGCTGTCGTTGAACGCGTCCGCGACCTTCGCCGCCCACGGCGCGTACGTCTTGTCGGTGACCGCCTTGACGAAGGCGTCCGTCTTCAGCCCCGGCACCTGGTCGGCCAGCTCCAGGATGCGGTTGACGTCACCGAAGCCGTCGTTCTTCTCGTCGGGCTGGTTGGCGTAGAGCACGTCGTGGAACTGCTTGAACTTGTCCACGCCCTCGTTCAGCGCGGCGCCGGCGGCGGCCAGCGCGGTGTGCGAGCCCTTGCCGCCGAGCGCCTTGTCCAGGAAGGCGGCCAGGTGGAACTGCACCTTGATCTGGCCGTCCTCGGTGAGCTTCTTGACGGTCTCGCCGTTGGCCGCCTCGAAGTGCTTGCACACCGGGCAGCGGAAGTCCTCGTACACCTCCATGGTGTGCGGGGCGTCGGCCTTGCCGTACGTGATCACCGTGCCGTCCTGGCCGGAGGTGTTCGCCGGCACGACCAGCGCGGTCGGCGCGGCCGCCTCGGCGGAGGACTTCTTGTCGTCCTTGCCCGCCGAGTTGATCGCCAGCGCCGTTCCGCCGGCCAGGGCGAGCACGGCGACGGCCGAGACGGTGATGACGATCCGCTGACGGCGCTTGGCGGCCGCCTGCTCGCGGCGCTGCGCCTCCTGGATCCGGTCGCGGGCGCTGACGCGCTGGGACTGCTGCTTGCTGTTGGCCTGAGCCATGGGGAGTCAACTCCTGTACGCGGCGCGCGGGTGCGCGCGGGATGCCCGCACGGGCGTGCCGGGAGGCATGCCGAGGGGCGGGGTCGGTGAACGCGGGAGTTGTGCGCCGTGCCTGCGGGCGGCCGAACGGCCGAGGATCAGCAGGCAGGCGCGAAGACCGGCGGACCGCGCCGGGGCGCCGGGCTGAGGACCACGTCCTCGCGGCGCGGACGCTCCCGGTCCGACACCGGAAGCGGCACCCGCAGCACCGGACGCACCGGAGCCGGGATCAGCAGCAGAAGCAGCGCGCGCAGCGGCGCCGCCACCGACTGGCGCAGCACGCGCAGCGCGTGGGCCAGTCCGGAGAGAGCAGAGTCGCCCAGCCGCAGCCAGGCGGAGGCGGCCAGCGCGATCAGCAGATGCACCAGCAGGACCAGCAGCTGGGTGGCGACCGGCGCGACCGGCCCGTCGTGCCCCAGCGGACCGGACAGCAGCGACCCGTCCACCGAACCGCCGCCGCACACCAGCAGGTTCATGCCGCGCGCCTGCACATGCTCGGTCAGGATCGGGCCACAGCCCGTCTGGCCCAGGTTGAACGTCGTGTTGAGCAGCAGCTCCACCGGCACCATCACGCCGGTGATGTGCAGCAGCCGCCGCTCCCCGCCGGCCAGCGCGGCCGACACCAGGAAGACGACGGCGGTCGCGGCGACCACCAGCGAGAGCGGCAGCGGGCGACCCGTGATCACCACCTGGCCCAGCGCGGACAGCGGCACGGCGAGCGCGGTGAACACCGCGGCCCGCAGGGCCCTGGTCGCGTGGGAGGAGGTCGTCACGTCCCGGAGTATGCCACGAGCCTTACCCCCGGCACGAGGTCGCGTCGGGGACTGCTTCGCCCGCTTGCCCGGCGGTGGCCGTTCGTTCATCCGGGTGACCGGTCGTCAGCGGCCTGACGGCCATGACGCGCGGTGGACAACAGGGGTGGGCGGACTAGCCTGGAAGGCGTTCCGGCGACCCCGTTTCCGGCGACCCCGTTTCCGGCGACCCCGTTTCCGGTGACTCCGACGAGGGGGTGAACGCTCATGGCCCGGCCCGAGACCACGGTGGGGCAGGTCCTGCTCGCCCGCATCGAGGCACAGGTGATGGTGCTTGCGGGGCTCGACGACGCCGTCCGGGCGGACGAACCCGACGCGGTCCACCGCATGCGGGTCGCCTGCCGGCGGCTGCGGAGCGCCTTGCAGACGTACCGGCGGCTGTTCGTGGCGGGGGCCACCGATGAGCTGGTCGCCGAGCTGCGATGGCTGGCCGCCGCACTGGGTCGCGCGCGGGACCGGGAGGTGCTCGCCGAACGGCTGGCGGCGCGGGCGCGGGAGCTGCCCGCCGAATGCGGGCCGGAGCGGGTCGCGGCGGAGCTGGAGCGGTGGGGCGGCGCCGAGTACCGGGAGGTCTGGCCCGAGGTGGTGGCCGCCCTCGACAGCCCTCGCCGCCGCGCCCTCGCCGACGCCCTTGCCACCCTCCTCGCCGACCCGCCCCTGCGCGGCCGGGCCGGCCGTCGTGCCGTCCCCGAGCTGGCCCGCGTCGCCGCCCGCGAGCAGCGGAGGACGGGCCAGCGGGTGCGGGCGGCGATGGCCGCGGAGGCGTCGGACCGCGACAGCGCCCTGCACGATGCCCGGAAGGCCGCCAAACGCGCCCGCTACGCCGGGGAGACCGCGACCCCGGCCGTCGGCGCGGCGGCGGAGAAGTACGCGGAGCGGATGAAGGCCGTGCAGGAGGTCCTCGGCGAACACCAGGACGCCGTGGTGGCCGCCGCAGCCCTGGCCGCCCAGGCGGACGGGAGTGGAGAGCCGTTCGGCTACGGGGTGCTGTACGGCCGGCAGCTGGCCGACGCGGAGGCGGCGCGCGAGCGGTTGCCGGAGGTCTGGGAGCGCGCGGCGGGGCGGGGCCTGGCGCGCTTCGCGTAAGGCGCGTCGGGAGGCCGCTGTCAGCCGTTGGGCCCGGTGACCGGGTTCTCCGGGGCCGGGGTGAGGCCGGCCGAGGTGGCGGCGGTGCGCAGGAGGGCGCGGAGCATCTCCGTGGTGAGGCGGCCGGTGTTGGTGTTGCGGGGGCTCACGTGGTAGCAGCCGTACAGCTGGAGTGGCGCGCCGCCGTCCGTGGCGGGGAGCGTGACGTGAGCCGCGTGGCCGAAGGCGGGCCGGGGGCGCGGGACCTGCCAGTCGGCGGCCGCCACGGCCGGGAGGAGGGCCTGCCAGGCGAAGCCGCCGAGGGCCACGACGGTGCGGACGGTGGGGCGGAGCAGTTCCAGTTCGCGGGTGATCCACGGCCGGCAGGTGTCGCGTTCGGCCGTCGTCGGCTTGTTGTCGGGCGGGGCGCAGCGGACCGGGTCGGTGATGCGGACGCCGTACAGCTCCAGCCCGTCCCCGTACCGGACGGACTCGGGGCGGTTGGCGAGCCCCAGCTCGTACAGCGCCGCGTACAGCAGGTCCCCCGACGGGTCGCCGGTGAAGATCCGGCCGGTGCGGTTGGCGCCGTGGGCGGCGGGGGCGAGGCCGACGAGGACGAGGGGGGCGTCGGGCGGGCCGAAGCCGGGGATCGGGCGGGCCCAGTAGTCCCAGTTCTGGTAGGCGCGGCGCTTGGTGCGGGCGGTCTCCTCGCGCCAGTCGACGAGGCGCGGGCAGGCGCGGCAGCCGGTGACGACGCGGTCCAGGGCGGCCAGTCCGGTGGCGCGGGCGGCGGCCTCGGCGGGGTGGCGGGGGTGGCCGGGGTCGTCGGCGGGGGACAGCGGCATGGCGATGATCCTAGGGGGCGCGAGGAGCACGTTCAGGGCACCCACGAGCGCGTTCCGGCGGCGTCTGCGCAGGCGTAGCGTGGAATCAGCTGCTCCGGCGGCCCCCGGTCGGCCCGGGTCGGCGACGGCCGGGCCTGGCTGGCGCGCGAGGAGGCCGCGATGATCGTCGATGCGGTGCTGGGGGCGATCGGGGGGCTGGTGGGTCTGGGGGCGCTCTGGGCGAGCATGAGCGTCCGGGTGGTCCAGCAGTTCCAGAAGGGCGTGGTGTTCCGTTTCGGCCGGGTGCGGGAGCAGGTGCGCGAGCCCGGGCTGGTCGCGCTGGTGCCGATCGCGGACAGGCTGCGCAAGGTGAACGTGCAGATCGTGACGATGCCGATCCCGGCGCAGGAGGGCATCACCCGGGACAACGTGACCGTCCGGGTGGACGCGGTGGTGTACTTCCGGGTGGAGGACCCGGTGCGGGCGACGGTCAACGTGCAGGACTACCACTTCGCGATCTCCCAGGTCGCGCAGACCTCCCTGCGGTCGATCATCGGCAAGAGCGAGCTGGACGACCTGCTGGCCAACCGCGAGCCGATCAACCAGGGCCTGGAACTGATGATCGACAGTCCGGCGCTGGGCTGGGGCATCCAGATCGACCGGGTGGAGATCAAGGACGTCGCCCTGCCGGAGTCGATGAAGCGCTCGATCGCTCGGCAGGCGGAGGCCGAGCGGGAGCGCCGGGCGCGGATCATCACGGCGGACGGCGAGTACCAGGCGTCGGCGCGGTTGTCGGAGGCGGCCGCGGTGATGAGCGCGACCCCGGCGGCGCTCCAACTGCGGCTGCTGCAGACCGTGGTGGAGGTGGCGGCGGAGAAGAACTCGACGCTCGTGCTGCCGTTCCCGGTGGAGCTGCTGCGCTTCCTGGACGCGGCGACGGACGCGCAGTTGCGGTCCGCCGCGAAGGTCGTCGCCGATACGGCGGAGGCGCCGGTCGTGGAGGAGGCGGAGACGCCCGAACTGCCGCCGCTGGAGGAGCTGTTGGAGCATTCGCCGCTGGAGACGGAGGATGTGCCGGACGATCGCGCGGAGCACGGCAAGGCGGCGTGAGGGCCGCCCGGTGGCGGCCGTTCCGCGCTCGGACGACGATGGACAACGGGGGCGGCAGGCACGTCAGGAGGCGGATCATGACCAGAGCCAGTGACATCATGCACCAGGGCGCGGAGTGCATCCGCGAGCAGGAGACGCTCGCCGCCGCCGCCCGGATCATGCGGGACCGGGACGTCGGCGCGCTGCCCATCTGCGGTGAGAACGACAAGCTGCTGGGCATCGTGACCGACCGCGACATCGTGCTCAAGTGCATCGCCGAGGGCCGGGACCCGGCCCAGGTGACGGCGGGCGAGCTGGCCCAGGGCCGGCCGATGACGGTGGAGGCGGACGAGGACACCGAGCAGGTGCTGCGGGTGATGGAGCAGTACCGGGTGCGCCGGCTGCCGGTGATCAACCACCCCGAGCACAAGGTGGTCGGGATGATCAGCGAGGCGGACATCGCGCGCGGGCTGCCGCAGGCCCGGGTGGCGGAGTTCGTGTCGGCGGTCTGCGCGGAGGAGGCCCCGAAGGCGGAGGCGTGACGGAAGAGTCGTGACGGAAGAGTCCTGACCCAGCGCGTACACCGTGGTGGCGTGCGCGGCCGGTTCCTTTCGCCTCTTGTCCGCCTCGGCGGTGGTGAGGGAGGTCATCCCGCCACTGTGGCGCGGGCGGAGCCGCTGCGTCAGCGGTCGGCCGACGGGCGCGCGGCGAGGCCCTGTCCGTCGGCTACCGCGTGCTGTCCTCCGGCGCGCCGTTCGCGCCCGAGCGGCGGGACTCGAATCCGTCGCGCAGGGCTTGAGCGATCAGCTCCGCGAGGTGCAACGCGTTTCTTCGCTCGGCGAGTTGGGTGATCTGGGTGCGGCAGCTGAAGCCGTCGGCCAGGACCACCGTGTCGGGGGCGGCCGCCCGTAGCTCCGGGAGCAGGACGCGTTCGGCGATGGCCTCGGAGACCTCGAAGTGGCCTTGCTCGAAGCCGAAGTTGCCGGCCAGGCCGCAGCAGCCGGAGTCCAGGACCCGGTTGTGCAGGCCGAGTCGGGCCTCCACCCG
The DNA here is from genome assembly GCF_019192735.1 of Kitasatospora aureofaciens. Classification (GTDB taxonomy): domain Bacteria; phylum Actinomycetota; class Actinomycetes; order Streptomycetales; family Streptomycetaceae; genus Kitasatospora; species Kitasatospora aureofaciens_A. The sequence continues at coordinate 170,639 of NZ_JAHTKP010000010.1, read as the reverse complement.
GCGGTCGGCCGCGGTGCCGAGGACGGCGTGCTGGTGGCAGTGGGTCTGGGTGACGGCGTCCCGGGGGATGCGGGGGAGCGGGGCGTCGGGGGCGTGCTCGTCGAGGAACTCGGCGAAGGTACGGGTTCGGCCGGCGAGCGGGCGGCCGTCCGGGCCGAGGAGGCGGGGGACGTCCTCGCGCAGGGTGGCGGTGCAGCTGGGGTCCATGCCGATCACGGGGGTGTCGGCAGGGAGATCGTCAGTGGCGAGGACGCGCAGGCTGCGCCGCAGCACCCGGCGGGCGGTGTCGAGCTGGCCGGTGGAGTACCAGGTGAGGCCGCAGCAGACCGGGCCGGACGGCAGGCGGACGTCGAAGCCGAGGTGCTCCAGCACCTCGACGGCGGAGCGCAGCACGTTCGGCTGGAGGTGGTCGGAGAAGGTGTCCGGCCAGAGCAGGACGGGCTGCGCGCCCGCCGGGGCCGGGTGTGCGGCGCGGTGCCGGCGGTACCAGCGGGTGAAGGTCTCCGGTGGGAGGACGGGCAGCACGCGGCGCCGGTCGATCCCGGCGAGCCGCTTCAGCAGCCCGGCGGCCGGCGAGCGGGCGATCGTGTTGGCGGTGGCGGGCGCGAGGGCGGCGGCGCGCAGCCAGAGCGGCAGCCAGCCCATCGAGTAGTGGGAGAGCGGGCGCGGGCGGTGCCGGTAGTGCTGGTACAGGAACTCCGCCTTGTAAGTCGCCATGTCGACATGGACCGGGCAGTCACTCGCGCAGCCCTTGCAGCTCAGGCAGAGGTCCAGCGCCTCCCGGACCTCCTCCGAGCGCCAGCCGTCCGGGATCGCTTCGCCGCGCAGCATCTCGGCGAGCAGCCGGGCCCGGCCGCGGGTGGAGTGCCGCTCCTCGCTCGTGGCCATGTAGCTCGGGCACATCACCCCGGTGGTGGGGTCCACGCATTTGGCGACGCCGACGCAGCGGTGCACCGCCTGCACGAGGCTGCCGCCGTCCTGCTCGTACGGGAGGGCGAGCGGCAGGGTGCGGCGCGGGGCGGTGACGAAGCGCAGGTCGGCGTCGAGCGGGCGCGGGTCGACCAGGGCGCCCGGGTTGAGCAGGTTCTCCGGGTCCCAGATCCGCTTGAACTCGCCGAACAGGGCGATGACTTCGGGTGCGTACATGCGTGGCAGCAGCTCCGCGCGGGCCTGCCCGTCGCCGTGCTCGCCGGAGAGCGAACCGCCGTACGAGACCGCCAGATCGGCCGCCTGCTCCAGGAACTCCCGGAAGACCAGCACCCCTTGGGGCTCGTCCAGCGGGAAGTCGATCCGCAGGTGCACGCAGCCCTCGCCGAAGTGCCCGTACGGCACGCCGCGCAGGCTGTGCCGGCGCAGCAGGGCGCGCAGGTCCCGCAGGTAGTCGCCGAGCCGCTCGGGCGGGACGGCGGAGTCCTCCCAGCCCGGCCAGGCCTGGCCGCCCCCGGGCAGCCGGGTGACGATCCCGGCGCCCGCCTCCCGGACGGCCCACAGCTGCCGCTGCTCGGCGGGGTCGGTGACGAGGGCGACGGCGGCCGAGCGCTCGCGGCGCACCGCGTCGGCGAGGCGGCGGGCGGCCTGGTAGGCCTCGGTGGGGGTGGCGCCGGCGGTCTCCAGGAACAGCCAGCAGGCGCCGGCGGGCAGCCGGTCCAGTGCGGGCGGGCGGGGGCCGGCGGCGAGCAGGGCCTCGATCAGGTCGGCGGCCATGCCCTCGGCGGTCAGCGGGCGCAGCGGCAGCAGGGCGGGCACGGCGTCGGCGGCGGCGCCCTCGTCCGGGTAGCCGGCCACCACCAGGGCGCGTGCGGGCGGCTCCTCGACCAGCCGGACGGTGGCGCCGAGCAGCAGCGCGCAGGTGCCCTCGGTGCCGGTGAGGGCGCGGGCCAGGTCGTGGCCGCGCTCGGGCAGCAGCGCGTCCAGCGGGTAGCCGGAGGTGCGGCGCGGCAGGTCGGGCATGCCCTGGCGGATGGTGGCGAGGTGGTGGTCGGTGAACTCCTGGAGCTGTCCGTGGAGTTGGCCCGCCCGTCCGGGCAGGGTGCGCAGCGCGGCGCGCTCCTCGGGGGTGAGCCGGCCGCCGACCGTCAGCTCGGTGCCGTCCGCGAGCAGCAGCTCCAGCCGCTCCACGTTGTCCGAGGTGCGCCCCCAGGCGAGCGAGCGCGCGCCGCAGGAGTCGTTGCCGATCATGCCGCCGATCGTGCAGCGGCTGTGCGTGGACGGGTCCGGCCCGAACCGCAGTCCGTACGGCCGGGCGGCGCGCTGGAGGTCGTCCAGGACGACGCCGGGCTCGACCCGGGCGGTGCGGGCCTCCGGGTCGACGTCCAGTACCTCGCCCAGGTGCCGCCGGAAGTCCAGCACGACCGCGCCAGGACCGATCGCCTGCCCGCCGATGCTCGTGCCCGCTCCGCGCGGCACCACCGGCACCCGGTACTGCCGGCACAGCGCGAGCGCGGTGCGGACGTCGTCCAGGTCGGCGGGCTTGACCACGCCGAGCGGCAGGTGGCGGTAGTTGGACGCGTCATGGCCGTAGACGGTGCGCTCGGCGGTGCCGAAGCGGACCTCGCCGCGCAGGTCGGCGGCCAGCTCGCGGGCCAGCTCGGCCCCGGGGACGGCGGACGGACGGCTCACCGGGGACCTCCGGGGCAGTGCGGCGACGGGTCCGGCCGATCATGGCAGCTCGACGGACCGTCCGGGAGTCGGCCACTCCGGGGGTTCCGCCGACGGGGTGGTGTCCGGCCCGCTCCGCGAGGATCAGCCCGTCCGCCGGTTGGCGCCGGTGAGCGTGCCGCGGGCGATGTGGGACAGCTTGGCCACCTCGAACGCCGGGTACGCGCCGCCGGCCAGCAGTGAGAACTTGACCCCCTCGCGGCCGCCCGGCTTCCGGTGGCCCGGCGGCTGGAAGCGGCGGTGGTGCTCGGCGGCCCGGTGGAAGAACTGCGGCCGCTCGGCGCGCGTCACGCACCCGGCGAGGTCGAAGACGAACAGGTAGTGCCGGATCATCCGGACGAACAGTGCGTCGCGGACGGCGTACAGGTGCGGCTGGTCCTCCAGCAGCGCGAAGCTGCGCTCGTACTGCTCGAATATGTCGAACACGCTGCTGCCCGGCGAGCCGGTCGGGTGCACCGTCTCCCGGCGCCGCAGCTGCACGCACTCGCGCGGCAGGACGGCCACCCGCTGGGCGCCGAGCATCGCCGCGTGCACGGCCGGGATCTCCTCGTACCGGCCGTCGGGGAAGGCGAGCTTCAGCTCCTCCCAGTGGCCGCGGCGCACCAGGCGGTCCCAGATCAGCGGCGGCGCGCCCAGCAGCTCCGGCCGGTCGAACGGCCCGGCCACCTCGGGTCCGGCCCCGTCCAGCTGCTTCTCGGCCCCGCCGGGCCAGTCGCGGCCGTTGTGCCGCCGGGTGTGCCCGAACTGCAGCACGTCCACCGGCCCGGTCTCGCCGAGCCGATCGACGAGCGCCTGGAGCCCGTCCGGCGGCAGCACGTGGTCGGCGTCCAGGAACAGCAGGTACTCGCCGGTCGCCCGCGCCGCCCCCGCGTTCCGGGCCACCCCGACCCCGACCGCCGCGTCCAGGTGCAGCACCGACACCTGCGGGTGGCGCGCCGCGAACGCGTCCACCAGGTCCTGCGGGGTCTCGGGGGAGCGGTCGGCGACCACGATCACCTCGACGTCCCGGAAGGACTGGCCGAGCAGCGAGTCCAGACAGTCCGCCAGCTGTTTCTGCTGGTCGTAAGCGGGGAGCACGACACTGATCAGGGGTGAGGGCATGACGCCGGAGCGTAAAAGGGCGCGCGAACCGTGGCAAAGCCCTGACGGCGCGTAATTCCGTTCAATCCCTGGCAAATCGTACGACCGTACGCCATATCTTCACGCCGCCTGCCGGACGCGTCCACGCCAGAAACCTGGCCGTATCCGAACGGCGCGGGCCCGCGACGCGCTGTGCGTCGCGGGCCCGGGGGGTTCAGTACCGGCCGACCGGTCGGCTTGGTAAGGGGTCGGCTTAGTACCAGTGGTGGGCCTGCCAGAAGGACCAGGCGGCGCAGGGGCTGCCGTAGCGGGAGTTCATGTAGTCGAGGCCCCACTTGATCTGGGTGGCCGGGTTGGTGCGCCAGTCGGAGCCGGCGGAGGCCATCTTGGAGCCGGGCAGGGCCTGGACCAGGCCGTAGGCGCCGGAGGAGGCGTTGACGGCGAGCGGGTTCCAGCTGCTCTCGCGGAACACGATGTTGCTGAAGCACTGCAGCTGGCCGGCCGGGACGACCTGGGCGGCGATCTGCTGCGGGCTGCCGGAGAGGACCGGGGCGGTGTTGAGGTCCTGGCGCTGCTGGGAGCGGGAGGCGGCGGCCTGCGCGTCGGCCTGGGCCTTGGCGTCCGCCTGGGCCTTCGCCTCGGCCTGGGCCTGCGCCTGGGCGGCAGCGGCGGCGTCCGCCTGGGCCTGGGCGGCCTGCGCCTGAGCGGCCTGAGCCTCGGCCGCCTGGGCGGCGGCAGCGCTGTCGGCCTGGCCCTGGGCGGTGACCGGCTTGCCGTCCACCGACACGGCGGCCACGGGGACCGCGGCCACGGCGGTGCTGCCGCTCTGCGGGATCGCGAGGGCGGCGGTGGCGGCGCTCGCCACGACGAGCGTCGTGACACCGGTGATCAGGGAGTTGCGGCGGGCATGGCTGAGCGGCATGGAGCGGACGATCCTTTTCCGTCGGGGCGGCATCACACGGCCGTCCGGGACGGTCGTGGCGCCCCGGCGGAACCGGCGGGGCGGGTGGGCTGCGCGGCGGACGGGCCGTCGGCGCTGCCTGGCGACGGGCCATTCTTGGCAGGGCCGCGGACGGGTGGCAAAGGCGTCTGCTACTACGGCGAGTAGTGGGTTTGGGGCGGGTTCGGCGGGGTGGGTCCGGGCGTTTTGCGTGATTTGACCGATTTGCGCTATTGCGGGCCGAAGGGTCGCGGTCTCAGTTGATCGACAGGGGAACGGGGTGGTGGCCTGCGTTCTTCGGGCGGGTTCGGGCGGTGCGGGGGAGGGGGCGGGCCCGGTGCGGGTGGCCGAGGGGGCGAGGTGGGTCGACCGTCCACTATGAAGGGTCGTAGGTGCGGAACCCCGTGTGGGCGGCCTCACATGTTTGGCGGCCGGAGTTCGACGCAGCGTGATGGGTCGATTGCGGGCTCAGGGGGAACGCGTGGGGGTTTCCGGGTGCGGGGCGCGGCTGCTCCATGAAGAGGGCGGGCGGCGCCGCCAGCTCCGGCAGCTCCGACGGCGAGATCGGCGGGCCGCCGCCGAAGACGATCACGGCAAGCGCGCCCCGCCGGCCCACCCACTTCTGGCCCTCGATCAGGCACTTCATCCCCGCCGCAAGATCTCGCGCGGTCGATCACCTCAGGGCCTCGTCGGACGGAACCCCTCATTGCCGTGTTCCTGCCAGATGCGGTTGGCAGGGCCCGACCCCTCCTGCGGTGCTGTGCGGGCGCGCCACGCTCGTTCCTCCCGATCTGTCCAGGAGGAACGATGAAGCGTCAATTCGGAAGATTCATGGCGTTGTTGGCCGGCCTCGTCTTCGGTGCAGGCGCGCTGGTCCTGCCGGCTGCCGCTGCTCCCGTGCCGTCGCCGACGGTGGTGGGTGGTACGCAGGCGGCGCAGGGCGAGTTCCCGTTCATGGTGCGGCTCTCGATGGGGTGCGGCGGCGCGCTCTACACCCCGCAGATCGTGCTCACGGCCGCCCACTGCGTCTCCGGCACCGGCGCCGACACCTCCATCACGGCGACGCTGGGCGTCGTCGACCTCAACAGCGCGAGCGCGATCACGGCGCAGTCCACGTACGTGTACCAGTCGCCTGCCTTCAGCGGCGCGGAGAACGGCAACGACTGGGCGCTGATCAAGCTGGCGTCGCCGGTGAGCAGCGATCTGGTCGCGACCCTGCCGATCACCACCTCGACCGCCTACGACAACGGCACGTTCACCATCGCCGGCTGGGGCGCCGCGACCGAGGGCGGCGACCAGCAGCAGTACCTCCTCAAGGCCACCGTGCCGTACGTCGACGACGCCACCTGCGCCAACGCCTACCCGGGCCTGGTCACGTCGGCCTCGCTGTGCGCGGGCTACGTCGACCAGGGCGGCGTCGACACCTGCCAGGGCGACTCCGGCGGCCCGATGTTCCGCCAGGACGCGGCCGGCCGCTGGATCCAGGTCGGCATCGTCAGCTGGGGCAACGGCTGCGCCCGCCCCGGCTACCCCGGCGTCTACACCAAGGTGAGCACCTACGCCGCCGACATCGCGGCGGCTGCGGCCACCCTCTGACCGCGTACCGCGTACCCACGAACGGCCCGGCCACCGCACCGGCGGTGGCCGGGCCTTCGACGTGCGTGCCGCTCGGCGCACTTCGTGTGGCGGGCGCTGGGGGGGTTGTCTGGGATGGCGCGCGTCGAATGCGGTCCGTAGCCGAACGGTCACCCTGTGGCCTGCTGGTCCGCGGCGCGACCACTCTCAGCTGTCACGCTCGCCACAAGGAGATCCTTCATGAAAGCGACCCTGCGCCTGGGCGGTCTCGCCGGCTCCCTCGCTCTCGGCACGGGCCTCGCCCTCGTCCCCGCCGTCCAGGCCCACGCCGCCTCGACCTTCGTCTCCTGCGGGGACGTCACCGGCCTGCGGAACGCGATCAACGCCTTCAACGCGGCCGGCAGCGGTGACATCGCGCTGCAGTCGGGCTGCACGTACACGGTGGTCGACGTCGACAACGGGAACAACGGGCTGCCCGCGATCACCGGAGCCATCCGGATCGCTTCCAACGGCGCCACCATCGCGCGGTCGGGCGCCCCGGGGACGCCCGACTTCCGGTTGTTCTTCGTGGCGCCGGGCGGCAAGCTCACCCTGGACCAGGTGAACCTGACCGGTGGCCACCCGGGCAGTTCGGGCGACATCGGCGGTGCCGCCTACAACCACGGTTCGCTCACCGTGGCCGGGGCGACCGTCTCGGGCAACCACGCGGCCGTGGGCGGAGGCATCTACAACGACGCCGGCTCCACGGTCGAACTGGACGGCGCCACGATCAACAGCAACACCGCCACCAAGGGCGGCGGTCTCGCGAACGCCGGGCAGCTGAACGTCGCCTACTCCACCGTGCGGGGAAACACGGCGTCCGACCAGGGCGGTGGCGTGCTCAACGCGGCCGGTACGACGAACATCGTCGGCAGCCAGGTCACCGGGAACACCGCGGGCACCAACGGCGGTGGCGTCTACGTCTCGGGTGGCCACGTGTCGCTCCTCTACAGCAACGTCAGCGGGAACACCCCGAACAACTGCCGGCCGGTCGGCGCGGTGGCGGGCTGCGTGAACTGAGCCGGCGCGGCCGGGCCGGGCTCCCGGGTGCGGTCCGCCGTACCCGGGCGCTCAGCCTCCCGCCGGGCAGTGGGCCAGCCGCTCCCGCGCCTGCTGCTGCTCCCGGGCTGTACGGCCGGTGGGGGTGGGCGGGAGGTGGGCCAGGAGGGTGGCGGCGGCCTCGGGGTGGCCGGTGTGGGCGTGGGTGGCGGCCAGGCGGGCGCTGATGAGGGCGTGGTCGTGGGGGTGGGTGGACGGGGGGAGCTGGGTGAGCGCGGTGGTCAGGTGGGCGACGGCCGCCCGGGCGTGGGTGCGGGCGCCGGTGTGGCGGGCGAGGTCGCGATGGCAGGTGCCGTGGGCGACGGTGAGGACCAGGTGGGCGCGCGCGAGCCACGGGCTGGGCTCGCCCGCGCGGAGCGCAGCCTCGGCCAGGCGTTCGGCGTCGGAGAGGGATTGCGAGGCCGGATACGCCGCGCCGGACGAGGCGTGGGCGTGGGCCTCCGCGATCGCGGCCCACGCCTCGACGCCGGGCGCAGGCCCCGCAGCGGCCCGGGCGGCCTCGGCGAGGGCGAGGGCGGTCGGGGCGTCGCCGCGCCACCAGTGCACCGAGCTCTGGCGGGCGAGCAGGTCGGCGACGGCGGCCCGGTCGTCGGCCGCGCGGGCCCAGGTGAGCCCGCAGTCGTACCAGGCGAGGGCGCGGGTGGGACGGTCGCCGTCGAAGTGGGCCCAGCCGGCGAGTTCGGCGTACCGGGCGGCGAGGGTGCGGATCCGGGCGGCCGTTCCGCGCGGTGCCCGGGACTGCCAGTCGGCCAGGGTGCGGGCGTGGTGTTCGAGGACGGCGGTCAGTTCCTCGCCGCCGATGTGGGTGGTGGCGGTGCGGTAGACGGTGAGCAGGTGGCTCAGTACGTCGAGGGTGGCGGCATCGGGGGTGGTGGCGGAGGCAACCGACGGCCCGAGTGCGTCGAGGTGTTCGCGCTCCTGCCGCACCGGTTGCCAGAGGGCCGTCAACTCACCTCCGGTGCACAGGAGTTCGTCGGCCCGGGCAGGCAGTCCGGGTGGCGGCCAGCGGCGGGCGTTCTCGACCCGGCTGATCAGCGAGTCGTCGTAGCCGAGCCGGCGGCCGAGTTCGGCCTGGCTGAGGCCGCGGGCCTCGCGCCAGTCCCGTAGCCGGTGGCCGAAGCGGAGCCGGGCGGACGTGGGGGCAGGGAGGATCGGCACGGGGCCTCCCGGGGCGGTGGGGGTGCGCTCGTCGGGAAGGGGGAGCGTTACGCGGAGGTATCCCCATTGACAGGCCTGCGTCAAACAGTGGCGGGCAACCGGCGGTGCCGAACGGGAACGGCACCGGGCCCGGGAGCCTCCGCAACGGCTCCCGGGCCCGGCACTGTGGCGCGGCGCGGACGGGTCAGGACTCCGCCGCCACCGCGGCCCGCCGCCGTCGGCCCACCACGGCCGAGGCCGCGAGCACGATCGCCGCGGCGACCAGCGACAGGTACATCTGCTTGCGTCCGTCGGCGTCGGTGAACATGTACGCCATCACGAACCCGATCATGCCGATCGCGGTCCAGGTCAGGTACGGGTACAGCCACATCCGGACGGTCAGCCGCTCGGGCATCTCCCGCTCGATGATCTTGCGCATCCGCAGCTGGGTGCCGCAGATCACCAGCCAGACGAAGAGCGCGACCGCGCCGGAGGAGTTGAGCAGGAACGCGAACACCGTGTCGGGGTAGGCGTAGTTGAAGAAGACGGCGATGAACCCGAACACCACCGACGCCAGGATCGCGACCCGCGGCACGCCGCGCTTGGTGACGCTCGCGAAGGCCTTGGGTGCGTCGCCGCGCTGCCCGAGCGAGAAGGCCATCCGGGAGGCCGTGTACATCCCGGAGTTGAGGCAGGACAGGACTGCCGTCAGCACGATCACATCCATCACCTGGCCCGCGTGCGGGATGCCCACGTGGTTCAGTACGGCCACGTACGGGCTGGCCTTGACCTCGGCCGAGTCCCACGGCAGCAGGGTCACGACGAGCAGGATCGAGCCCAGGTAGAAGACGCCGATGCGCCAGATCACGCTGTTGGTGGCCTTGGTGACCGCCTTCTCCGGGTCCTCGGACTCGCCGGCGGCGAGCGTGACGATCTCGCTGCCCATGAATGCGAACACGACGGTGAGCATGCCGGTGAACACCGCTCCGACGCCGTGCGGCAGGAAGCCGCCGTGGCCGGTGAGGTTGGTGGTGCCGACCGCGTGCGTGCCGGGCAGCAGGCCGAACACGGCGAGGATGCCGATCACCAGGAACGCGGCGATCGCGACGACCTTGATCCCGGCGAACCAGAACTCGAACTCGCCGTAGGACGAGACCGAGGTCAGGTTGGTGGCAGTGAGCACCGCCATCACGATGAGCGCGAACGCCCACTGCGGCACGCCGGGCATCCAGTGGTTGAGGATCTTCGCGCCGGCGGTGGCCTCGACCGCGAGTACCACGACCCAGAAGAACCAGTACAGCCAGCCGATGCTGAACCCGGCCCACCGGCCGAGCGCGCGGTCCGCGTACGCCGAGAACGAGCCGCTCTGCGGGTCGGCCGCGGCCATCTCGCCGAGCATCCGCATCACCAGCACGACCAGCAGGCCGGCCAGCGCGTACGAGAGCAGGATGCCGGGGCCGGTCGCGGCGATGCCCGCGCCGGAGCCGACGAACAGGCCGGCGCCGATCACGCCGCCGATCGCGATCATCGACAGGTGGCGGTTCTTGAGCCCGGCCTTCAGGTGGCCGTCGCCGCCGTGCCCGGGCCCGTGTCCGGGCGCGCCGGACTGGTGGGGGATCTCGGGAGCTACCGCCGGCTTGGTGGTGTCCGCACTCATCAAGGGTGCCCTGTGCCTTCCTCGCGCGGCGATTCCCTCGGCTCGTCGCGCCGGAGGGTGGGGGACGGACCCGCGCATTGCGGTGCAACCTAACTACTACGCACGAGTATCGGAACAAGGTCGCCGGATCCGTCCGCTCAGCGGACGCAAAAGCCCAGGTCAGAGGGGGTATAAAAGTCCGGCGAAAAGCTCAAATCTGACTCATCGCCAGGTTGTTCAGAGCGTTTCCGGGACGGGTTCACGCCTCGTTCAGCTCCAGGACGACGATCTCGTGTCCGGTTGCCGCCTGCCCGGCGAGGCGGGCGGCCAGGATCCGCGGGATGTCGCTCTCCTGCGAGTGCCCGGGCACCACCGTGACCTCCGCCCGCCGGACCCCGGCCTCCCCGCGTACGGCGTACACCACCCGGTACGTCGTCCGTTCCGGCGGCGGCGCGCTGCGCTCCCGCCCGTTGCCGGCCATCCGCGCCCACCTCCTCGGGCCTCCCTGGGCCTCCTCGGGCCCATTGTCCGTTCGGTGTGGCCGAACCGGGCAAATCCGGGCAGAGTGAAAGTCTCCGGAAGGGACGCCTCCCATGCAGACCACCTGGAAGGGGACGATCAGCTTCGGGCTGGTCAGCATCCCCGTTCACCTGTACTCCGCCACGCAGGAGCACGACGTCCCGCTGCACCAGGTGCACGCGAAGGACGGCGGGCGGGTGCGGATGAAGCGGTACTGCGAGCAGGAGGAGAAAGAGGTCCCGTACGCGGAGATCGCCAAGGGCTACGAGTCGCCCGACGGCCGGACCGTCACGCTCACCGACGAGGACCTCGCCGACCTCCCGCTGCCCAGCAAGAAGATCATCGACGTGCTGGCCTTCGTCGACGCCGGCGAGATCGACCCGCTGATGTTCTCCAAGGCCTACTACGTGGGCGTCGCCGACACGGCGGCCGCCAAACCGTACGCTCTGCTGCGCGACGCGCTCACCGGCTCCGGCCGGATCGCCGTCACCAAGATCGCGCTGCGCACCCGGGAGTCGCCCGCGGTGCTGCGGGTGCACGAGGGCACGCTGGTGCTCCAGACCTGCATCTGGCCCGACGAGGTCCGCCCGGCGGCCGGCATCGCACCGGAGGAGAACGTCACCGTCCGGCCGCAGGAGCTGAAGATGGCGCGGTCGCTGATGGACACGCTCTCCGAGGACTTCGACCTCTCCCAGCTCCACGACGACTACCAGCAGGCCCTGCAGCAGGTGATCACCGCCCGGCTGGAGGGCGTCGAGCTCCCGCACGAGGAGGAGCCGGGCGAGGCGCCCGACAACGTGATCGACCTGATGGAGGCGCTGCGCAGCAGCCTCAAGCAGGCGAAGAGCGGGCGGGGGAGCGCCTCCGAGCCGGAGGCGTCCGACGAGAAGCCCGCGCCGCGCAAGCGGGCTGCCGCGGCGAAGAAGGCCGCGCCTGCCCCTGCTTCGAAGACCGCGACGGCGAAGAAGACCACGACCCGCAAGGCTGCGGCCCCCCGCAAGGCTTCGTAGCCCGCACGCTGCGGAACCAGCCCTGGCCCCCCGAACCTCCCCGACGAACCCGACGATCGGAGGCGATCCCGATGGACCTGCTGGCCTACAAGGAACTCGACACCGGACCCGAAGCCCCGGAGCACCCGAGCCTGGGATACCGGGCCTGGCACTGGCTGCTCAGCCTCAGCCCCACCGTGGTGACGTTCATGGTCGCGCTCTCGCTCGGCCTCGGCATGGTCGGCGCCCAGGTGAGCTGGGAGCCGATGCTCGGCCTGATGGCGGCCTTCTGGGGCCTGACGGTCATCGCCATGGCGGGCGTCGTCGCCCGCTGGATGACGCCCGGCCGGGGCAGGCACCGGATGGCGTCCTGACCCGGCCGTCGCAGCCGTCGCAGCAAGGTCCGGGGGTTGCTCAGCCGATCCACACCGTGGTGACGTTGCAGAACTCCCGGATCCCGTGCCCCGACAGCTCCCGCCCGAACCCGGAGCGCTTGACGCCGCCGAACGGCAGCGCCGGGTGGGAGGCCGTCATGCCGTTGAAGAACACCCCGCCGGCCTGGATGTCGCGGACGAAGCGCTCCTGCTCGCTCCCGTCCGTCGTCCAGACGTTGGAACTCAGCCCGAACGGGGTGTCGTTGGCGAGCGCCACCGCCTCGTCCAGGCCGGCGACCCGGTAGACGGTCGCGACCGGGCCGAAGGTCTCCTCCTGGTGGATCCGCATGGCCGGGGTGATGCCGGTGAGCACGGTGGGCTCGTAGAAGTACCCGGTGTCCCAGCCCGTGGGGCGCCCGCCGCCGCACTCCACCCGGGCGCCGCGGGTGCGGGCGTCCTCGACGAGTTCCTCCAAGTCGTCCCGGCCCTGCCGGCTGGCCAGCGGGCCGACGTCGGTGGCCTCGTCCATCGGGTCGCCGACCCGCAGTGAGCCCATGGCCTCGCTGAAGGCGGCGGTGAACCGGTCGTAGACGTCGGTGTGCACGATGAAGCGCTTGGCGGCGATGCAGGACTGGCCGTTGTTCTGCGCCCGTGCCTTGACGGCGGTGCGCACGGCCGCGTCCACGTCGGCGCTCGGCATCACCACGAACGGGTCGCTGCCGCCCAGCTCCAGGACGGCCTTCTTCACCTCGTCGGCCGCCGTGGCGGCGACCGCGCGCCCGGCCGGCTCGCTGCCGGTGAGGGTCACGGCGGCGACCCGGCGGTCCCGGATGACGCCCTCGACGGCGCCCGAGCCGATCAGGAGGGTCTGGAAGCAGCCCTCCGGGAAGCCCGCCCGGCGGAACAGCTCCTCCAGCGCCACCGCCGTCCGGGGCACGTTGGACGCGTGCTTGAGCAGGCCGACGTTGCCCGCCATCAGCGCGGGCGCGGCGAACCGGATCACCTGCCAGAACGGGAAGTTCCACGGCATCACGGCCAGCACCGCGCCGAGCGGCCGGTAGCGGACGTAGGCGCGGGCGGCTCCGGCGTCGGCGACGTCGGCCGGGGCCGGGTGCTCGTCGGCGAGCAGCGCCTCGGCGTGGTCGGCGTACCAGCGCATCGCCTTGGCGCACTTGGCGGCCTCGGCGCGGGCGGCGGCGATCGGCTTGCCCATCTCCTCGGTCATCGTGCGGGCGACGGCCTCCTGGTCCTGGTCCAGCAGGTCGGCGGCCCGGTGCATCAGGGCGGCGCGGGACGCGAAGGTGGTGGTGCGGTAGTCGTGGAAGGCGGTCTCGGCGAGGGCGAGGCGCCGGTCGATGCCGGCCGCGTCGAGGGGTTCGAAGGTCTGCAGGATCTCGCCGGTTGCGGGGTTGACGCTTGCGATGGGCATGCGGGGGCTCCCAGGGGGTCGGGGGTTCGCTCCTTACCCTCCCCGACGGCCCGGCCCGGGGCACGCCACCGCCGCCCGGCGTGTCCCGCCGGGCGGCGCCAGGACCGGGTGCGGGGGCGCCCGCGCGACGGGTTACTCGGGCAGGGACTCCGCTTACTCCGGCAGGGACTCCATTACTCCGGCAGGGACTCCACGCGGGCCGCCGCCTCACGGGCGCGGGCGCCGGCCCGGGTGCGGCCGGCCGTCACCTGCCGGTTGGGGAAGCGGTGCAGGTACTCGGCCTCCAGTTGCCCGGTGCGCAGGGTGTGGCGCTTGAGCGCCTCCTCGGAGCCGTACAGGAACGTCTCGTGGCGTGTGCGGTGCAGCTGTTCCAGCTCGTGCAGCAGGGTGTCGTTGCCCAGGGCGTGCGGGGAGATGCCCTCGGGCCTCATCTGCGGGGCGGTGGCGTGCCGCATGTTTGTACCTCCTCGGCGCAGCCCCCTTCTACCCGGTGCCCGGTGAGCTGTACCGGTACACCCGTTCGGGTGGGGCGACAGATGCACCGGAGATACACAAGAGCTCTCGTACAAGTCTTGTCGTACAAGAATCCTTGTCCATATCCTCCTCGCATGGCTGACACACCTGACGGCACCCGGCAGATCTCCGACTCCCGCGTCCTCGCCGCGCTCACCCATCCACTGCGCCGCCGCCTGCTCGACCTGCTCAAGGTCGACGGCCCGGCCACCGTCGGGCAGCTCGCCGAGCGCACCGGGCAGGCGGTCGGCAACATCAGCCACCACGTGAAGGTGCTGGCCGGCAGCGGCCTGGTCGAGGAGGTGCCCGAACTCGCCCGGGACCGGCGGGAGCGGTGGTGGCGGCTCGCCGCCGCGGAACTGAGCTGGGCGCGGGCCGACTTCGACCACGACCCGGTCGCCGAGGCCGTCGCGGACGCGGCCGGCTCGCTGCTCCTGGAGCGCCAGGCCGGTCTGGTCCGGGACTGGGCCGCGCGGCGGCACGGCTACGACCCGCAGTGGCAGGAGGGCTGCTCGGTGTCCACCGAGACCTGGCTGCGGCTCACCCCCGAGGAGGCCCGCGAGCTGGCCGGGGACCTGGTCGCCGTGCTGCAGAAGTGGGCGGACCGGCCGGTGCCGGAGGACGGGCGGGAGCGGGAGCCCGTCTTCGCCTTCGCCCACAGCGTCCCGGCCCGGCCGTGACGGCAGGGTCGGCGGGTCCGGCTGTGACGGCGGGGTCGGCCGGGACGGTGGATCAGGTCGGGACGGCTGCGATTGCTCCGGCAGAGGTGCCGGAGGTCCGTACGCGCCGGGGCCTGTTCGCCCACCGCGACTTCCGTCTGTTGTGGGCGGGCGAGAGCGTCAGCAAGCTGGGCAGCAGCGTCACCTCCGTCGCGCTGCCGCTGGTCGCGGTGGTGTCGCTGGACGCCGGGCCGCTCGCGGCGGGCCTGCTGACCGGTGCGGTCTGGCTGCCGTGGCTGCTGCTCGGCCTGCCGGCCGGGGTGTGGGTGGGGCGGGTGTCCCGGCGGGCGGTGATGATCGGCTGCAACCTCGCGTCCGCCGCGCTGTTCGCGAGCGTGCCGGTGGCGGGGTGGTTCGGGGTCCTCGGGCTGGCGCAGCTGCTCGCGGTGGCCTTCCTCAGCGGTGTCGCCTCGGTGTTCTTCGACGCGGCGTACCAGGCGTACCTGCCCGAGCTCGTGCGGCGCGAGGACCTGGTCGAGGGCAACGCCAAGCTCCAGGGCACCGCATCGGCCGCCCGGGTCGCCGGACCCGGTCTGGCGGGGCTGACCGTCCAGACGCTGGGCGCGGCGGCCGGTCTGCTGGCCGACGCCGTGACATTTCTGATCGCCACCGCGACCCTGCTGCTGATCCGTCCCAAGCCCGGGCCGGCGGAGGCCGAGCCCGCCGGGGCGGGGCTGGTCACGCAGGTCCGCGAGGGTCTGGCCTTTCTCCTCCGGGACCCGTACCTGCGGTCCTTCACGCTCTACGGCGCGGCGGCGAACTTCGCGCTCACCGGGTACCAGTCGATCGCCGTGCTGTTCCTGATCCGCGACGCCGGGGTCGCCCCGGGCTGGGTCGGCGGGCTCGCGTCGGTCGGCGCGCTCGGGGGCGTGCTCGGTGCGCTGGTGGCCCGGCCGCTCTGCCGGCGGCTCGGCACGGCACGCGGGGTGCGGATCGTCCTGCTGACGGCCATGCCGTTCGGGCTGCTGCTGTCGCTCGCGCGGCCGGGCCTCGGGATCGTGCTCTACGCGGTGGGTTCGCTCGTGATGGTCGCGGGCGTGGTGCTCTGCAACGTCGTGCTCGGCAGCTTCCGGCAGTCCTACACCCCGCCCGCACTGCTCAGCCGCGTCGTGGCGACCTCGATGTTCGCCAACCACGCCACCATCCCGCTCGGCGCCCTGGCCGGCGGCACGCTCGGCTCCGTCCTCGGGCTGCGCGCCACCATGTGGGCGATGACCGGCCTGCTGGCGCTCTGCGGCGCCCTCCCGCTGGTGTCCCCGCTGCGCACCGTCCGGGATCTGCCCACCGGGCCTGCGGGGAGTTGCCCTCGGGCCTAGCCGCGCGTCACCGCGCCTGTCATTCCCAGCGGGTGGACTTGGCAGGTTTCTGCAGCCTCCATTGCCGGGGCCCGTTGAGGTGCCATAGAAAGATCCCCGGCAGAAAACCGGGCGGTGGCCCCGAGGCGCCGCCCGAAAAGGAAGGGTACCCATTATGGCTTCGTACGACGAGAACGTGCAGAAGATCAAGGAGATCGTCTGCGACATTCTTGAGATCGAGGAGGACGAGGTTACCGAGACCAGCCTCTTCAAGGAGGACCACGCCGCTGACTCGCTGCGTTCGATCGAGATCCTCGCGAATCTGGAGAAGGAATTCAGCATCACCATCGACCAGTCCGAGCTGGCCCGCATGGTGAACCTCAAGGGTGTTTACGAGGTCGTGTCCCAGGCCGCCGGCTGGTAGTCGGCGACATCGTTCGGACAGGGCATGGCCGGAGCAGGGGACGGAGAGGTCGGGATGGCAATGTCGGGGCAGGCTGGCCCGCGCAGAGTGGTGATCACCGGGCTGGGGGTGGTCTCCAGTATCGGTATGGGAGCCGGTGAGTTCCTGCAGGGCCTGCGCAGCGGAAGCAGCGGGGCCAAGCCGATCACCGTGTTCGACGTCGAGGGATTCGACCACGCGAACGGGTGCGAGGTGGTCGGGTTCGAGCCCGAGCGGTGGATCCGGCACCTGCCCGTCGAGCATCTCGGCCGGGCGACGCAGTACTCCGTCGCCGCCGCCCGGATGGCGATCGACGATGCCGGGCTGGACCTGTCGGTCTGGCGGTCGCGGCCCGGCGTCGTGACGATCGGCACCACCGACGGGGAGTCCCGCGACCTCGACCACATGGTCGAGGCCGAAGTCCGGTTCGGACCCGAGTACATGGCTCCGGAGTCCGCCCGACGCGTTGCGGCCGGGCGGCTGTCCGCGGCCATCGCCCAGGAACTGGAGCTGTCCGACGTCGAGGCGGTGACGATCCCGACCGCCTGCGCCGCCGGCAACTACGCGATCGGCTACGGCTTCGACGCGGTCCGCTCCGGCGAGGCCGAGTTCGCCCTGTGCGGTGGCGCGGACGCCATGTGCCGCAAGACCTTCTCCGGGTTCTACCGCCTGGGCACCATCGCCCCCGACCGCTGCCGGCCCTTCGATGTGGACCGCAAGGGCATCCTCACCGGCGAGGGGGCCGGCATCCTGGTGCTGGAGAGCCTGGACTCCGCACTCGCCCGCGGCGCGCGCATCTACGCCGAGGTGCTCGGCTACGGCCTGAACTGCGACGCCTACCACCAGGTCGCGCCCAACCAGGACAGTGTCGGCCGGTGCATGGAAATAGCCCTGGAAAACGCCGGGGTCAAGCCCGAGCAGGTGGATCTCATTTCCGCCCACGGCACCGGCACCAAGGCCAACGACGTCACCGAGGCGCGCGCGATCCGCGAGGTCTTCGGAACGCAGCCGCCGAAGGTCATCTCCATGAAGTCGATGATCGGCCACACCATGGGCGCGGCGAGTGCGCTTTCCGCGATCGGCTGTGCCCTCGCCATCACCAACAATTTCATTCCGCCGACCATCAACCACACCACCACCGACCCCGAGTGCGACGTCGACTGTGTTCCGAACGTCGCCGTGGAGGCCGATCTGCGGATTGTCCAGAACAATGGGCTCGCATTCGGCGGGAACAACGCGGTGGTGCTGCTCGGGAAATACGACGAGGTGGCGGCATGAGCGAGCGAAGTGAGCTCATCATCGAAAGGTGCGCGTTGTGCGA
Source organism: Kitasatospora aureofaciens (assembly GCF_019192735.1). GTDB lineage: Bacteria > Actinomycetota > Actinomycetes > Streptomycetales > Streptomycetaceae > Kitasatospora > Kitasatospora aureofaciens_A. The sequence continues at coordinate 152,914 of NZ_JAHTKP010000010.1, read as the reverse complement.
AGCGGCTGCCGAGCGTAGCGAGGTGGGCGCATGAGCTGGGCCGTGACCGGTACCGGCGCGGTGGCCAGCGTCGGCCGCAACCCCGGTGAGCTGTTCGCCAACCTGTGTGCCGGCGTCTCCGGTGTCGGCAAGCTGAAGGGTTTCGACCTCAGCCGCCACGAGGCCGTCTTCGCCTACGAGGTGGACGACCGCCCCGAGACCGGGGCCGACGTGCCGCGCCGGGCGACCGCGCTGCTGATCGACGCGATCGGCCAGGCCGCCCGCGACGCGGGCCTCGACGAGCGCGACCTGAGCGGGGTGCCGATCCTGATCGGCACCGGCCTGCGGGAGCTGCGCTCGGTCGAGCTGTGGCAGCGCGACGGCATCGAATTCCCCCCTCAGGACCTGCACTTCGGTACGGCTTTGCGGGAGGCGTGCAACGCCGACGACACCCACACCTTCTCGAACGCCTGCTCCGCGGGGCTGTACGCGCTCGCCCTGGCCACCGACCTGCTGGAGGCCGGCACGGCCGAGACGGTGATCGTCGCCGGCGTGGACGTGCTCACCGAGACCATGTACGGGCTGCTGGAACGGGTCCAGCCGGTTCCGCCGGAGCGGGTGCGGCCGTTCGACCGCAACCGCGCCGGCGTTCTCATGGGCGAGGGCGCGGCGGCCGTCGTGCTGACCCGCACCCCTGCGGCCGGCCAGAAGGCGCACGGGGTGGTGCGCAGCGTCGCCGTCAACTGCGACGCGTTCCACGTGACCGCGCCCGATCCGGTCGGCATCGCCGAGGCCATTCGGGAGGCCCAGTCCCGCGTCGGGCTGAAGCCCAAGGACATCGACCTGGTCATGGTGCACGGCACGGGCACCCTGCTCAACGACGAGGCCGAGGCCATCGCCCTCGCCGACGCGTTCGGCGAGGACGCGGACAAGCCTCTGATGACGGCCATCAAGTCCATGACCGGCCACACCTCGGGAGCCTCCGGCCTGCTCAACCTGGTCGTGACGCTGAACGCGCTGGCCGAGGGCCGGGTGCCGCCGACCGTCGGCCTGGAGGACCCGGTGGACGAGGCGGCCGGCTTCCGGCTCGTCACCGGCGAGGCCGCCCGGGCGCCCCTGGCCGTGGCCCAGTTGAACGCATTCGGCTTCGGCGGCGTGAACGCCGTGGCGATCGTGGAGGCGGCCCGATGAACGTGGTGGTGAGCGGGACCGGCGTGGTGCTGTCGCGCGCGGCCTCGGCCGTGGAACTGATCGAGCCGGGGCCCGCCGACGCCCCGCCGGTCGAGCCGAAGGACCTCATCGGCAGGAAGGGCCTGCGCTACAAGGACCGGGCGACCCAGCTGGCGTACTGCGCGGCCCGGGCGGCCCTGCGCGACGCCGCGCTGGTGGACGACGACGGCGGCTTGACGGTTGCCGCGGGCAGCGTCGCGGTGGTGGTCAGCTCCAACTACGGCAACATCGACACCATCACGCGGGCGATGGACACCATCACCCGCGAGACCGCGGCCGCGGGCAGTCCGATGGACCTGCCGAACGCCTCCAGCAACGTCGTCGCCTCCTCCGTCGCCATCCGCTTCGGCCTGCGCGGCCCGAACCTGATGCTGTGCAACGGCGCCACCTCCGGGCTGGACGCCCTCCGCTGGGGCGCGAACCTGATCCGCGCCGGCCGCGTCACCCGGGCCCTGGTCCTGGGCGTGGAGCCGGACAACGAGGCGGTGCGTGCCTTCGTCGGCGGCGCCCGCACGGTCGACGGCGCGGTGGCCGTGGTGCTGGAGAGCGAAGAAGCGGCGGCCGACCGGGGCGTACCCGCGTTGGCCGCCCTGGGCGGCGCCGTGCGTGGCGCCGGCCTGGCGGCCTCCCTAGCGAAGCTGGACGACGCGGCCGGCGAACGCCCCGCCCTGTGGCAGGTGCCGGAGGCGGACGCGCTGCCGGAGGGGCTGCTGGACGGGGTGCCCCGCCAGGACCTCGGCGCCCGTTTCGGCCTCGCCTCCGGCGCGCTCGGCATCCTCCAGTGCGCCGCGGCCGCCGGCTGGTTCGCCCGCGGTGGCGCCGGGCCGGTGTACGCCAGCGCGGGCGGTGACGCCGACGACGCCAGCGCCGGACTCGTCCTGCTCCGGCCGGCGGCGGCGTGATGTCCGGCCCCGGCACCCTGCTCGCCGCCGGAGCGGCGCCGGCGGCCCAACCCGCCCCACTGCCGCCGGTCGTCGTGCACCGCCGCGCGGCCGGCGGCCCCGGCCGGATGCTGCTGCTCCACGGACTGGCCAACAGCGCGAGCGTCTGGGACGCCTACCTCGAACACGCCGGGCAGGACGGCGGCCCCGAGATCTGGGCCGCCGACCTCCCGTGGCGCGGTGAGTGTGTGGCCCACTGGAGCGCGGAGGGCGACGTCGTGCCGCATGTGGCCGACGCGCTGCGCGCGGTGCCCGGCGGCGCCGGCGTGGTGGTCGGCCACTCCATGGGGGCCAACTCCCTGCTGGAGTTCCTCCACCGGCGGCTGGAGCGGGGCGTCGACCCGTTCACGGAGTTCGGCATCCGCGCCCTCGTCCTGGTGTCCCCGTTCTACCGCCGTGCGGCGGAGGACTTCACCTGGCAGTCCGTGGAGACGGCCGTCCAGAACTTCGTCCGGACCATGACCGAGGGCGTGCGGGTGCACGCCGGCGGCCGGGTCCCGGACGACCTGGTCGAGGAACTCGGCGGCCGGGTCCGGGACCGGGTCGGCGCCTACGGCTGGATGCGGTTCTTCGAGACCTACCTGGCCACCCCGCGGCTGCGGACCGAGCTGTTCACCGTGCCCTGCCTCGTGATCGCGGGCGAGCACGACTCCATCGCTCCCCCGGAGGAGGGCGGCCTGCTGGCGGCCGACCTGCCGGAGGGACGGTTCCACCTGCTGCCCGACAGCGGGCACTTCCTGATGATCGAGCAGGCGGGCGAACTCGCCGCCGCGGTCGATCGATTCGTCAGCACCTTGCCGGCCGCGTGACCGACAGGCGGCCCCGGACCCACACCTTCAGGGGAGCACCATCGATGACCACCGTGACCGAAAGCGCAGTCAAGGCGCTCCTCACCAGTGAGACGACGACCTCGCTGCGCACTCGCTTCGAGGGCGCCAACATCTGCACCTGGATCGGCTTCAAGCACATCAACTACCTCGTCGAGGAAGCCATCCTGCTCCACTTCGCCGAGGCCGGCCTCGACGCCCGTACGCTCTACACGGAGCACGGACTCGGCGTGGACCTCGTCGAGCTCGACACCCGCATCCTGAGTGCCCTCTTCATGGACGAGACGGTCGAGGCGCGGATCGTCCCCAAGGCCGGGGACGAGGACACCGCCGTCTCCTTCACCGTCACCCTGAACGGCGAGCGCGAGGGTGCGGAGACCAAGCTGGTCGCCGCCCGGGCCAAGGCCGTGCTGCGCCGCGACGGTTACATCGAGGAGCCGGGTGAGCCGCCGGCCCCGATCGCCCGCTTCGTGACGGACCGCCTGAGCACCCCGGTGGCCGGCCTGCCGACACCGCCCGACATCTCCGGCCTCGACCTCACCGCGGCCACCACGTCGCTGTCCGCCGGCCGTGGTACCACCGGTCCCGACCCGGTGCTCGACCTGCTCACCGCCGGAACCAACTCCTTCGGCTGGAAGTGGCGCATCCCCTACCCGTACTGCCACTTCTCCGAGCGCCTCCAGATGTCCAGCTACCTGCGGCAGATGGAGGAGGTCGTCGACCTGTTCCTGGCTGACCGCGGCATCTCGGTGCGGACCCTGATGGACGAGCGCCGCTGGATCCCAGCCTGCCCGCACTCCAAGATCCAGATCGTCGACGAGGCGCTCATGGAGGAAGAGCTCTACACCGTCTACACGGTGGAGGACATCTTCAAGGACTTCACCTACACCTCGCGGATGGACTGCTACGTGGTCCGCGACGGCAGGCTCGTACAGACCGCCACCGGCAAGGTCACGCACGGCTACGCCGTCGTCGACAACCGGCGGGAATGGAACCTGGTCACCTTCGACGAGCGCGTCGCCAAGGCGCTCCGGGGCGAGGCCTGAGGGCCGTGCCGATCCGGCAGGCGAAACCGCGGAGAGCAACGGAGCAGATATGAGCGCGACCTCAACTCTTGTGAATCGTACGGTCATCACCGCCTGGTCGGCGGTGTCCCCGTTCGGCATCGGCCGGGCGGCCTTCGCCGAGGGGCTGCGGGAACGCCGCGTTGCCGAGGCGCCCCTGGAGCGCGATCCCTGGCAGGCGGCGGCCGAAACCGCCTGCCTGGTACCGGACTTCGACATCCGCGCGGTGCTCGGCAAGAAGGGCACCCGGTCGATGGACCGGGCCACCGGCCTTGCCGTCACCACGGTGAGCCGGCTGCTCGACGACTCGCCGCGCAACCGGCAGGTCGCCACCGGCGAGGACTCCGCCCTCGTGCTCGGCACGACCACCGGCAGTGTGCAGAGCCAGATGGACTTCACCCGGGACTCGTTCACCGGTGAGAAGCCGTACTTCGTGGACCCGGCGCGCTTCCCGAACGCCGTGATGAACTGCGCCGCCGGCCAGAGCGCGATCTGGCACCAGCTCAAGGGCGCCAACACCACCATCGCCGGCGGCCACGCGGCCGGCCTGTACGCCCTCAACTACTCCCGCCGGCTGCTCAACTTCGGCCGCGCGCGGACGGTGCTGTGCGGCGCGGTCGAGGAGTTCTCGCACGCCCGTTCCTGGCTCGACAAGCACAGCCACACCCCGGAGACCGACGGCGCGGCGCTGCCGGCCGGGGAGGGCTGCGGCCTGCTGCTGATCGAGCGTGCGGACGCGGACGACCCGGACCAGCCGGTGCTGGCCGAGCTGCTCGCGGTCCAGATGGGCATCGCGCTCGGCGGTGACGTCCGTACCGCCCTGGCCTCCTGCGTGGAGCGCGCGCTGCGCCGCGCCGAGGTGCGGCCGGAGGAGCTGTGGGCGGTGTCCACCAGCGAGGCGCCCGGCCCGATCGGCGAGCAGGAACAGGCCGTGGTCGAGTCGGCCACCGTCGGCGCGAAGCCGCGCCACCTCACCCAGACCGCCCTGCTCGGCGACACCGTCGCCGCGTCGGCCGCCTTCCAGGTGGCCGGAGTCCTGGTGCACGCCGAGGACGACCCGTCGGCCGCCGGCCGGGTCGCCCTGGTCACCTCGGTCGACCGCGACGGTGCGGTCGGCTGCGCCCTGCTCCGCCTCCACTGACCCCGACCTCTGACGCTTACGGAAGACCAGCCGCCCGAAACCTCGGCCAGCTGGAATCCCTACACACGGATTAGGACACCACCATGACGACTCAGGAGGCCGCGGCGGCCCCCGCGCTCGACAAGGAGGACCTGCGCGCGACCGTCGCGCACGCCCTCGACGTGGACGTCGACGAGCTGACCGATGACGTCTCCTTCATCGCCGACCTCGGGGTCGACTCGCTGCTGGCCCTTGAGGTCGTGGTCGTCCTGGAGAAGAAGTACGGCCTGCGGCTGGAGGAGCGCGACTTCTCGCAGATCACCTCGCTCGGCAGCGCGTACGCGCTGCTGCGCGGGAAGCTCGGGCAGGCGTGATCAGCCCGGTCCTCGCCCAGGTGAAGGTGGTGCGCCCGCCGGCTGCCGATGGGAAGGGCCGGGTGGGCGCGGCCACCGCGGTCACCGTCGGCGAGGACGAGACGGTGCTGCCCGGGCACTACCCGGGGTTCCCGATCTTCCCGGGGGTCTGCGTGATCGAGTGCGTCCGCCTCAGCGCGGTGGCGGCTCCACCACCGGGGGCGGAGTCCCTGGCGCTGGCCGAGGTGGAGTCGACGCGGTTCCTGAGCCCTGTCTTCCCCGGCGACGAACTGACGGTGGAGCTGACGTGGAGCGCCGCCGCCGAGGGCTGGAAGTGCACGGCCAAGGTGGCCACCGTCCGTGCGGTCGCGGCCCAGGCCCGGCTGCGCTTCACCACGGGGAAGGAATCCTGATGCGCACAGACCGGCCCGGCCTCATCGGGCAGTCGGTGATCCGGCGGGCCCTGCCGCACCGGTTCCCGATGCTCCTGGTCGACCGTGTGCTCGACGTCCTCCCGGGCGAGCGCATCACCGCGGTCAAGGCGGTGACCTGCAACGAGCCGTGGTACCGGGAGGTGGCCGCGGACACCGAGGACTTCGCCTATCCGCAGGTGCTGCTGATGGAGTCCTGGTGCCAGGCGGCCGGCCTGCTGGCCACCTGGGAGGCGCCCAACCCGGATGTGCTCGCCGGGCGGGTCATGCTGTTCGGCGCCGTCACCGGCCTTGAGTACCACCGGCCGGTGCTGCCCGGGGACGTCCTGGAACATCGGGCGACCATCACGAGGACGCTCGGCGACACCCTGATCATCGCCGGCGAGAGCCTGGTGGACGGCGAGCCCGTGCTGACCGTCGGGAGCGCCGTGCTGGCGTTCCGCCCGGCCGAGGAACTTCGGCCCGTCCCCGCCTGATATCCCGGGGCATCAGAACCGCCGGCCCCGCAAGCCGGACCAGACGCTTTGGAGAGAGCCATGGCAGAGAACGAAACCCGGGTGGCGCTGGTCACCGGCGGCTCGCGCGGCATCGGCCGCGCCACCGTCCTGCGACTCGCGCAGGAGGGCTTCGACGTCGCCTTCTGCTACCAGTCCAACGAAGAGGCCGCCCGCGTCCTGGAGAAGGAGGTCCGGGAACTCGGTGTCCGGGTGCTGAGCCGCAAGGTCGACGTGCGCGACCTCGCGTCGGTGCGCGGGTTCGTCGAGGAGACCGAGCGCGAACTCGGCCCGGTCGACGCGGCCGTGACCGCCGCCGGCATCACCCGGGACAACCCGCTCGTCCTGATGAAGGACGAGGAGTGGCACCAGGTGCTCGACACCAACCTGGACGGGGTGTACAACGCCTGCCGCGCCGTCGTTTTCGGCATGATGAAGCGCAAGGGCGGCGCGATCGTCAACATCTCGTCGGTCGCGGGCGTCTACGGCAACGCCACCCAGAGCAACTACTCCGCCTCCAAGGCCGGGATCATCGGCTTCTCCCGGGCCCTGGCCAAGGAGGTCGGCCGCTACGGCATCCGCGCCAACGTGGTCGCCCCCGGCTTCATCGACACCGACATGACCTCCGTGCTCACCGGCAAGGTGAAGGACAAGGCGCTGGAGTCGGTGCCGCTGGGCCGCCTCGGCACCGCCGACGAGGTCGCCGACCTGGTCGCCTACCTCGTCTCGCCGCGCGCGGGCTACATCACCGGCGCCGTCCTGCAGATCGACGGCGGCATCACCATCTAGGACCCCAGGAGACCGAGTTGGCGGCCGAACCGGCACGCTGGTACTTCTCCCTCCGCAGCCCGTACTCGTGGCTCGCCTACCGGGAGCTGACCGAGAACGCCCCCGACGTGGCGGAACGGATCGAATGGCGCCCGTACTGGGAGCCGGGCGGGGCGACCGCCCGGCTCCTGGCCGGGACGGACGTCCGGCTGCCCTACGTCCCGATGTCGAAGGAGAAGCACCTCTACATCCTGCAGGACGTCAAACGCCTCGCCGCCGAGCGGGGCCTGACGGTCGCCTGGCCCGTCGACACCGCACCGGACTGGGACGTCGCCCACCTCGGCTGGCTGGTGGCCGAGGACGCCGGCCGGGGCTGCGAGTACATCGGCCACGTCTACCGGGCGCGCTTCGAGCGAGCCCTGGACATCTCGGACCGGGCTGTGATCGCCGAGATCGGCGCGGAGATGGGCCTCGACCCGGACGTCGTCGGCAACGCCGCCGACGACCCGGCGATCCTCGCCCGCGGCGTCGAGGCGCTGCGCGCGCTCGGCCGTGACGGGGTGTTCGGGGTGCCGTTCTTCATCCACGGGCCCGACCGGTACTGGGGCTTGGACCGGCTGGCCGGTTTCCAGGCCGACATCCGCGCGGCGGTGTAGCCGGGGCGGCCGCGCGGGGCGGCATGAAGCTGACACGCTCATGTTGTTCCCGCGTGGCCGCCTCTAACGTTCTTACGGTGATAGCCCTGACGGTCGTACTGCTAGCGGTGCTCTCCATCGCCGTCCTCGTCTTCGGCGTGTCGGCCATCTCCCGGCGGCTGCTCGGCATCCGGGTGGGGCCGTTGCGTGCCCTGGTCGCAGGGCTGGTGCCACTGGGCAGCATGCTCGCCCTCGAACCGATCTCCCGGGAGCACGGGAGCATCGGAGCGTTCGTCGGCCTCAAGCTCGCCCTCACCGTCCTCGCCGCGATGGCCACTCTCGTACTCACCGAGGTGTTCCTGCCCTACGGCAGCTGGACGCTTCCGTTGCAGATCTGGCGGGCGCTCGGCGGCAGCCTCCGCCGCACCCGCCGGTACTCGCAGATCAGCCGGATCTTCATCCGACACGGCCTCGGCCGCCTGCTCAGCGGCCGAGGTCGGCTCGAACAGGCCATTCAGCCCGGCGAGTTCGGCGATCGCACGGCGCGGTCTCTGCGGCTGGCGCTGCAGGAGTGCGGCGGGGCGTTCATCAAACTGGGGCAGGTGCTGTCCACCCGGCGCGACCTGCTGCCTCCGCACTTCATCGAGGAGTTGAGCTGGCTGCAGAGTGCCGTGCCCGCCGATCCCTGGCCGGAGATCGAGGCGGTCCTGGTGGCGGAGCTTGGCCGGCCGGTCGACGAGGTGTTCGAGTGGATCGAGCCCGTGCCGCTCGCCGCCGCGTCCATCGCCCAGGTGCACGAGGCGAAGCTGCGCGAGGGCCCGGTCGTGGTCGTCAAGGTGCAGCGTCCCGGAGTCCGGGAGGCGGTCGAGCGTGACCTCGGCATCGTCGTCGCGGTGACCCGCAGCCTCCAGGCGCGGGCCCGGTTCGGGCCCGCGCTCGGCCTGAAGGACCTTGGCGAGGGGTTCGCCAGGTCGGTGCGGGAGGAGCTGGACTTCCGGATCGAGGCCCGCAACGCGGTCGCGGTGGCGACCTCCTGCGGCGGCCTGGAGGCCGACGCCCCGGTCCGCATCCCCGAGGTGCACTTGGAGTTCACGTCCGCCCGGGTCCTCGTGCAGGAGCGGTTGGCGGGCGTCACGCTGGACCGGGCCGGCCCGGTCGCCGACGCGAAGGGGCTGGACCGTACGGAGCTGGCCCGCACCACCTTCACCGCGGTGATCCACCAGATCCTGCGCGCGGGCGTGTTCCACGCGGATCCCCACCCCGGCAACATCCTGCTGCTGGAGGACGGCCGGATCGGGCTGCTCGACTTCGGATCGGTCGGCCGGCTCGACCCCGCGACCCAGCTCGCCATGGGCGAGCTGCTGCTGGCCGTCAACCGCGGGGATCCGTCGGCCATGCACGACGCCCTGCTCACCCTGCTCGGCACGCGGGCCACCAGCAGCGAGGACCTGATACCCGACACCCTCGTCCTGGAACGCGAGCTGGCCCAGTTCATGGCGCACCACCTGGGCGTCGACGCCCGCCCGGGCGCCGAGATGTTCTCCGCGCTGCTCCAGATCCTGGCGAGCTTCGGGCTCTCCGTGCCACCGCAGGTGGCCGCCGTCTTCCGGTCCCTGGCCACCTTGGAGGGCACGCTGGGACGGCTCGCGGAGGACTTCAACATGGTGGAGGAGGGCCGGGCGATCGCCAGCGGCCTGGTCGCCGACCAGCTGAGGTTCCGCTCGCACGGCGCCCCGGCCCGGGAGGAGGGGCTCGCCGCCGAGCTCTCGTCGATGGCCCGCGGCGCGGTGCAGGAGATGTTGTCCGTCCTGCCGATGCTGCGCAGACTGCCCCGGCGGGCCGACCGGATCAGCGCCTCGATCGAGGAGGGGCGGCTCGCGGTACGGGTACGGGTGTTCGCGGACGAACGCGAGCGGCGGTTCGTCTCGGGCCTCATTCACCAGATGACGGTCACGCTGCTGGCCGCCTGCACCGGGCTGATGGGGGTGCTGCTGATGGTGTTCGGCACCGGCCGTGGACCGCACGTCGCCGCGGACCTGGAACTGTTCCCGTTGCTGGGCTACCAGGCGATCGCGGTCAGCGGCATCCTCATGCTCCGGGCGCTGTACACGGCGATCCGCCGGCCCACGCCGTAACGCCCCGTCCGGGCGCGGCTCGACGGGGTTTGCAGCTTCCTGTAAGGGCCATTGCCGAGCTACTTCAAATGAGCTGTCATGGAGTCGAAATCACCGGGAGCCGCTGCTTCGGTGCGGGACGTCGGCCGGGCCGCCGAAAAGACAGGGGGAAGCCATGCACGAACGAGAGTTCCGCGCCTTCGTATCCGTGGCCGAGATCGGCCGCATGGACCACGCGGCGAAAGAACTGGGATATTCGCAGCCGGCCATCAGCTACCAGATCAAATGCCTGGAGCAGATGCTGGGCACCAAACTCTTCACCCGCGATTCGACCGGGGCCCATCTCACCCGGGAGGGCCGGATGATTCTGCCGTCCGCAAAAGCGGTGCTGACTCTGATCGACAGTATGAAAGGCGTCTGCTCGGTGTGAGCGGAAGGGCTCCGGAGCCACCCGACGAGGGCCGGTCCGGAGCCCTTCCGCGCCCCGCGCCGGCGGGGTCAGGCGACCTCCTCCCGGGCGCGCTCGACGGCCTCGTACAGCGCGCGGATGTTGGAGCTGCCGAAGCTCTGGGCGCCGTGCCGCTGGATCAGCTCGAAGAAGAGCGTGCGGCGCTCGAACGGTGAGCGGGAGAACAGCTGGAGCAGGAAGCCCCACTCGTCGCGGTCCGCGAGGACGTTCGTCTTGCGCAGGTCGGGGATCGTGTCGTCGAGGTCGGTGATCCGCTCGGCGAGCGCGTCGTAGTAGGTCCCGGGGGTTTGCAGGAACTCGATGCCACGGGACTCGTACTCCAGGACGGCCGGGACGATCTCGTCGACCAGGAAGGCCAGGTGCTGCACGCCGGCGCCGCCGTTGCGCTGCAGGTACTCGTCGATCTGGCCCGGCTTCTTGGTCGGGTCGGGCTCCAGGATGGTGAAGGTGATTCCGGTGGAGGGGCTGCGCACCACGATCGAGTCCATGGCCTGGTCGCCGACCGCGACGTACTCGCTGAAGAACCGCTCGAAGCCGAAGCCGTCGATGTAGTAGCGGACGGTGTCGTGCAGGGTCCCCGCTTCGAGGCAGACCGCGATGTGGTCGAGCAGCCGCAGCTGCGGGGCGTCGTCGATCGGGCCCTGCTCCGCCACCGCCGGGGTCCAGGGCCGGCCGGCCGGGAACTCGTGCTCCTCGCCGGGGCAGCGGCGCACCAGCGTGTGGCGGACGGCTCCGAAGCCGGAGACCACGGGCACGTCGGAGCCGGTCGCGGTGAGGGCGCGGCCGCCGGCGGCGAGTGCGCCGGCCAGGACGGCGGCCGGGTTCAGGCAGGAGAAGGCGATGTCGGCTATCCCGTCGCCGTGCACCGCCAGGTGCTCCGCGGCACCGGGCCCCGACGTGACCACGAGCCGGATGCCGTTCCGGCGGAGCAGGACCGAATCGAGTTCGTCCGTCCGGGACCTCGCCTGCTCGCGGAATCCCCACTTGGTCACGAAGTAATCGGTGGTCCGGTGCTGGTCGTTGGTGTAGATCTCGATGTACTCGACGTCATGAGCGGTCACGTTCTTGTTCCCCATCCGACGATTTCCTGGCCGGGCACAGCGGGGTGCCATCGGTGAAGGTCCGGCCACTGCCAACCATGAAATGGAGGATGCACCGCGGTGGGGCCGCGGCGATACGCCGGGTCAAATAGTTGAAAACGGATGAGGTCCGCCGGGCGGCGTATCGAAGTTCCTGAAGTGCGGATCGGCGCGGCCGGATCTCCTGATATCAAGTTGCCAATGGCATCGTCATGTCCGTGCTGGGCGGGGACGGACCGAACCGGGAGGAACCGACAGCATGTCCGAGGGCACTGCGCAGGAACTGGATCAGCTGGGCGAGGAGTTCGTGCGCGATCCGTACCCCGTTTACGCCAGACTGCGCGAGCGGGGACCGGTCGCGCACGTGGTGCTCGCCGGGACGCCGATGTGGCTGGTCCTCGGTTACACCGAGGCGCGCGCGGCGCTGACCAAGCCCGAGTTGGTGAAGGGCCCGGAATGGGCCGCGCGGGTCGTTGCGGCGCGGACCGGCGTCGAGCAGGCCGAGAGGCCGGTCGAGCGGTCGCTCGGGCAGCGGATGCTCGTGGAGCACATGCTGAACACGAACCCCCCGCACCACACTCGGCTCCGCAAGCTGGTCGCCAAGGCGTTCACGGCCCGTCAGGTCCAGGCGCTCAGGCCCCGGATCGAGCACACGGTGGAGCGGCTGCTCGGCGACCTCGCCCCCCAGGGCGAGGTGGATCTGCTCAAGGCCTTCGCGTTCCCGCTGCCGCTCACCGTCATCTCCGAGATGATCGGAGTGCCCGAGGCCGACCAGGCGGTCTTCGGCGCGTGGTCGAACGCGCTGACCGTTGCCATGCAGCCGGGGGAGATGCAGCGGATCGCCGACGAGATGGCGGACTACCTCACCGGCCTGATCGCGTCGAAGCGGAGCAACCCGGCGGACGACCTGATCACCGGTCTCATCCAGGCCCGGGACGAGGAGGACCGCCTCAGCGAGCACGAGTTGGTGTCGATGGTGTTCCAACTCCTGGTCGCGGGCTACGAGACGACGGCGCACCTCATCGGCAATGGCGTCCTCGCCCTGCTCCGCCACCCCGACCAGTTCGCCGCCCTGCGCGCCGACCGCGCGCTGCTGGCCGGCGCGGTCGAGGAGTTCAGCCGCTACGACAACTCGCTGCACCTGTCGACCCTCTCGGTCACGGCGGAGCCCGTCGAGATCGGTGGCGTGCTGATCCCCGCCGACGAGTTCGTGCTCGTGGCGCTCGGCTCGGCGAACCACGACCCCGCGCGCTTCGACGATCCGGAGCGTTTCGACATCCGTCGGCAGCCCGGCGGGCACCTGGCGTTCGGCCACGGGATCCACCACTGCATGGGGGCGCCGTTGGCCCGGATGCAGACCGAGCTCGCCGTCGGCGCCCTGATCGAGCGCTTCGACCGGATCGAACTGGCCGTCTCGCCGGAGGAACTCCGGTACGAGATGAACCTGACCCGTGGGTTGGAGTCGCTGCCCGTCCGGCTCGGCTGATCGGCAGCCAACCGTAAACGTCGAACTCGACTGGTTTCCGGTGCCCCGACACATGCTGTCGGCGCTGATCGGACGGGTTCGTCACCATGTGACGAGGAGTCTGATGGATATCGCAATATCCGTGGCCGGCCTGCGGAAGAAGTACGGCGAGACCGAGGTGCTCAAGGGCATCGACCTCGCCGTCGAGGCCGGCACGGTCTACGGGTTGCTCGGCCCCAACGGCGCGGGCAAGACGACCATCGTGCGAACGCTGGCGACACTGCTCAAGCCGGACGCCGGCACGGCCACGGTCGCCGGGTTCGACGTGCTGCGCCAGCCGCAGGAGGTGCGGCGCAGCATCGGGCTGACGGGGCAGTACGCCGCGCTGGACGCCGGGTTGACCGGCCGGGAGAACCTGGTTCTGGTCGCTACCCTGATGCACCTGGGCCGCCGGAGGGCGCGTGCCCGCGCCGCCGAGGTGCTGGAGATGTTCGATCTCACGCATGCCGCGGACCGGCCGGTGCGGACCTATTCCGGCGGGATGCGCCGCAGGCTGGACCTCGGTGCGAGCCTGACCGGGAACCCGCCGGTGATCTTCCTGGACGAGCCCACCACGGGTCTGGACCCGGTCAGCCGGATCGCCCTCTGGGAGCTGGTGCGCAAACAGGTCGCGGAGGGGGTGACGGTGCTGCTGACGACCCAGTACCTGGAGGAGGCCGACCAGCTCGCCCACCGGATCGCGGTGATCGACAAGGGCCGGCTCGCGGCCGAGGGAGCCCCGGCGGACCTCAAGCGCACGGTCGGCGGTGAGCGGCTGGAGATCACCGTGCGGGCGCCCGAGATGGCGCTGGCCGCGCAGGCGGCACTGGCCAGGGTCTCGTCGGTCGGCTGCGCCCCGCCGGTCGTCGACGAGGACGGGCTGCGGGTGTCGGTGGCGCTGGAGAATGGCATCGCAGGTGTCTCCGCCGCGGCACAGGAGCTGCAACAGGCCTCGGTCGAGGTCGTCGACTTCCTCGTCCGGCGCCCCTCGCTGGACGACGTATTCCTGGAACTCACGGGCCACCACAAGGGCGAACTGGAGACCGCGAACCGATGAAGTCCTACATCCTCGGCGACTCCCTCGCCCTGTTCGGCCGGCACATGACGCTCCTGAAGCGGGCGCCGCAGCGGATCCTGCACGTCACGCTGATGCCGATCATGTTCGTCATCCTCTTCGGATACCTCTTCGGCAGTTCGATGACGGTGCCCTCCGGGGACTACCACTCGTACATCATGGCCGGCGTGTTCATCCAGATCATGCTCGCGAGCGTGGTGAACACCGGCGTGGGCGTGGCGACGGACCTCAAGAACGGCCTGGTGGACCGCTTCCGCTCGCTGCCGATGGCCCAGGTGTCGGTGCTGCTCGGCAGGACGTTCTCCGACGTCCTGCTCAACGTGATCTCCTGCGTGCTGATGCTGTCCGTCGGGCTCGTGATCGGGTGGCGCATCGAGAGCAACGTCATCAAGGCGACCGAAGGCTTCCTGCTGGTGCTGCTGCTCGGTTTCACCATGACCTGGATCGGGTGCATGATCGGCCTCCTCGTCCGTGAGCCCCAGGGGGTCAACGCGGTCGCGATGATGGTGACCATGCCATCGACGTTCCTGTCCTCGACCTTCTACCCGCTGAACAATCTGCCGGACTGGCTGCAGGCCATCGCCCAGTGGAGCCCGATGACGACCGTGGCCACCGCCCTGCGGGAGCTGTGGGGCAACCCGACCGGCAACGGTGCCGATCCGGCGCTTCCGCTGCGCTATCCCGTTCTCTCCTCCGCCCTCATGCTGTCCGCGCTGCTGGTCGTCGTGATCCCGCTGACCACCAGGGCCTACGACCGCGCCGCGCGGAAGGGCTGACACCACCCGGCCGACGGCGGCCGGTGCCCGGAGCGGACCTTCAACGGTCGCTCCGGGCACCGGTCTTCGCCGTGTCCGGACACCGCAACGGCTCGTGAATGCCGGCGGCACGAGCCGCCGGCATTCGGAGTCACCGGTTGGACAGCGCGGTCAGCGGCCCTGGTGCGCACGCCAGGTGTCGTGCAGGAGGGCGAGGTGCTGGAAGGCGTCGACGACCTGGTCCGTCGCCACACCGAAGTCCACCAGGCACGCGACCTCGTCCACGCCGGCGTCGGCGAGCTGCTTGAGCATCGACATGCAGTCGTCGACGGTTCCGAACATGCCGCTGGTCTCGAAGTACCGGTCGAAGGCCTGGGCCACCAGAAAGCGGCGGTCCTCCTCGCTCATGCTCCGGAGCTCCCGCGACATCGCGGCACCGTCGGCGCCGGCCGCCTCGGCCGCCTTGACCAGCAGGTCGAAGGAGCTGGCCAGGTAGCGGGAGAACGGCTCGCGCACGGTCTCCCGTACGGCCTCGCTGTCGGTGCCGACGAAGGTGTGCAGCATCAGCGCCACGTGGGCGCGCCCCTCGTCGCCGTGGTGCTCCCGGTAGGCGGCACGGTACTCGGCGATCCGCTGCGCCAGCGTCCCGACCTCCTGGCCGAGCAGGTGGGTGAGGACGCCCAGGCCGTGCCGCCCGGCCAGTTCGAAGGTCGCCGGGGTGCCGCCGGTGGTCAGCCACACCGGCAGCTCGGGCTGAACCGGCGGCGGGAACACCGTCAGCGACACCGACTCGCCCGCGCCGTCGACGAGTTCGACCGACTCGCGCCGCCACAGTCGGCGGATCGTGTCGATCGAGTCCATCAGCGCGCTCTTGCGGGTCTCGTAGTTCTCCGGGCGCAGCGCGAAGTCGGCGGCGTGCCACCCCGAGGCGATCGCCACCCCCGCCCGCCCGTTGGAGAGGTTGTCGACGACCGACCACTCCTCGGCGATCCGCAGCGGGTGGTGCAGCGGCGCCACCACGCTGCCGGCCCGCACGGCCACATGCTTGGTCACCGCGGCGACGGCGGCGCCGGTGACCGAAGGATTGGGGTAGAGCCCGCCGAACGGGTGGAAGTGCCGCTCGGGGGTCCACACCGCGGTGAAGCCGTTGTCGTCGGCAAAGCGCGCGCCCTCCAGCAGCAGCCGGTAGCGGTCCTGCTGTTCGGTGTCGTTGTTGGCGAAGTAGAAGAGACTGAAATCCATCGTGGTCTCCGGGTCGGGTGAAGGAGGACGCCGGGTCGCCGTGCCTGAACCCGGCGGGCTGGATCCCCGCTGATCGCCGGAAGGGTGATCGCGGGGCCAGCCGGAAGGCCCGGAACTCGCCGTGGCAAATCCCGGGCCCCGGTGGTGCGCCGGACTCACGCGGTCGGCTGGAACACCACCGGCAGGTCGATCATCGGACGGACCATCAGGCCCGGCCGGTAGCGCACCTCGGACGGGTGGACGGCCAGTCGCACGTCCGGGAAGCGCTCGTACACCCGCCGGATGGCGAGCTCGGTGAGGGCCTTGGACATGTGACTGCCGAGGCAGTAGTGGATGCCGTGGCCGAAGCTGACGTGGGCCGGCCGCGCCCGGGTGACGTCCAGCTCGTCCGGGCGGTCGGGGAAGGCTTGCGGATCGCGGTTGGCCCCGGCCAGGGAGATGATGATGATCTCGTCCGCCGGGATCTCCACCCCGCACAGCTCCATGGGCTCCAGAGTCACCCGCTGCAGGGAGTTGATCAACGGGCTGGTGTAGCGCAGCAGTTCCTCGACGGCATTCGGCAGCAGGTCGAAGTCCTCGGCGATCTTCCGCGCCTGGTCGGGGTGGGTGAGCAGTGCGGCGAACGCGCCGTTCAGCAGGCTGGTGGTGGTGTCGTTGCCGCCGGTCATCAACGCGAACGCGGTGGACAGCGCCTCCTTGGCGTCCAGCCGCTTGTCCTCGTCGGCGTGCACCAGGGCGGAGAGCAGGTCGTCCTCGGGAGTTTCCTGCCTGCGGGCGATGAGCTCCTTCAGGTAGTCCGACAGCTGCCGGGTGTGCTCGGCGATGATGCCGGTCGGATCGGCCGCGTCCACCCGGCGCAGGGTGTTCGTCCACACCAGGAACCGGGGCCAGTCGGCGTCCGGAACGCCCATCAGCTGTGCGATGGTGATGATCGGCAGCGGCTCGGACAGGCCGGAGATCAGGTCGCGGTTGCCGGTGCGCACCATCTCGTCGAGCAGGTCGTCGACCACCTTCTCCCAGCCGTCCCGCAGGTCACGCACCCGCTTCGGCGTGAACGCGAAGGTCAGCGCCTTGCGTAGCGGAGTGTGCCGGGGCGGGTCGGAGTTGGCCAGGTGGTTGCTGATCTCATCGGCCGGCTTGATCTCCTGGCCGAGCTGTTTGCCCAGCGCCCGGTAGAGCTTGCCGATGTCGCGGCCGAGCCGGGGGTCGGAGAGCGCGGCGCGCACGTCCTCGTACCGGCTCACCACCCAGGCCCGTACGCCGTCCGGGGTTTCCACCTTGCACACCGGCTGCTCCTTGCGCAGCTCGGCGAGGAAGGGATAGGGATCCTGTGTGTATGCGTCGCTGAACATCCAATAGCGGGTCAGCAGTCCGGAGCCCGTCACCGTGCTCCCCTTTCACCATGTGCCGACAGAACTCCCCGTGGGCGTTCGGCGGGTACGCACGGGACACCGATGGGAACACGCGGCGCAGGCTCCCGGCAGCGCCAGTGAGAAATCTTCGATACGCCGCGATCCGGGCCCCCTCGAAGCGCAGAACGAAGTTTTTACAGCGCCGTTGTCGGGCTTTCCGGCGTGAAAGCAGACTGGCCGCTCGCGACTGGTGGTGGGCTCAGGTGCCCCGCCGGCCTGGACAGTTCGAATCCGGAGTGACGAGTGGAGAGTTCCTCAATGACGCGAGCAGCCATCGACGATGTCCTTCCACTGTCGCCAATGCAGGAGGGCATGCTGTTCCACGCCCTGTACGACGGGCAGAATCTCGACGTCTACGTGGCCCAGCTCGTCATCGACCTCGACGGTGCGCTGAACGCCGAGGCGATGCGCGACTCGGTCGCCGCCCTGCTGCGCCGGCACGCTAACCTGCGGGCCAGTTTCCGGTACGAGAAGCTCAGCCGGCCGGTCCAGGTGATTCCGCGTGAAGTCGAGGTGCCGTGGCTGGAGTTCGACCTCACCGGGCTCTCCGGCGAGGAGCAGGAGCGCGAGCTCGACCGGCTCGCCGCCGAGAACGCCGCCCACCGGTTCGACCTGACCTCCGGGCCGCTGCTGCGCTTCACGCTCGTCAAGAAGGGCGAGCGCAGCAACCGACTGAT
Organism: Kitasatospora aureofaciens; assembly: GCF_019192735.1. GTDB lineage: Bacteria > Actinomycetota > Actinomycetes > Streptomycetales > Streptomycetaceae > Kitasatospora > Kitasatospora aureofaciens_A. The sequence continues at coordinate 134,745 of NZ_JAHTKP010000010.1, read as the reverse complement.
GTTCAGCTCCCACCACATCCTGCTCGACGGCTGGTCCACCGCCCGGCTCCTGTACGAGCTGTTCGACATTTACGAGCGCCACGGCGACGCCTCCGGGCTGCCGGCCGTGACGCCGTATCGCGACTACCTCGGCTGGCTGGCGGAGCGGGACCGGCCGGCGGCCGAGGCCGCCTGGCGGGAGCAGCTCGGCGACATCGACGAGCCCACCCTGATCGCGCCCGGCGACACCGGGGCGACCGCCGTCCCCGGCTCCCTCGTCGTCACCCTGCCCGAGGAGCTGACCGCGCGGGTGCGGGAGACCGCGCGCCGCAACGACCTGACCCTCAACAGCGTGTTCCAGGGCTGCTGGGGACTCGTGCTCGCCCAGCTGACCGGCCGGGACGACGTCGTGTTCGGCACGACCGTCTCCGGCCGCCCGGCCGAGCTACCCGGTATGGACACCATGGTGGGCCTGTTCATCAACACGGTGCCGCTGCGCCTGCGGGTGCGTCCCGAGGAATCCCTGCTGGCGGCGCTGAGCTCGGTCCAGCGCCAGGTGTCCGGGATGATGGCGCACCACCACCTCGGCCTGCCGGACATCCAGCGCGCGTCGGGCCTGTCCACCCTGTTCGACACGATCACGGTCACCGAGAACTACCCGCTGGGTGGCGAGGACCTGACGGAGCTGCCCGGAAACCTCACGCTGGCCGGCGCCCGCGGAACCGACGCCAACCACTACCCCTTGAGCATCGCGGCCCTGCCCGGGGATGTGCTGCGGCTGAGCTTCGGCTACCGCGAGGAGGTCTTCCGGCGCTCGGACATCGAGGCGATCGGGGAGCGCCTGCGGCTGCTGCTGGAGGCGTTCGCCGACGACCCCGACCAGGCGGTCGGCCGGTTGCGGGTCCAGTCCGGAGCCGAGCGCGAGCGGATGCTCGCCCTCGGCTCTCCCGCGCGTCCGCTGGCCGCCGGTGCGACGATCCCCGCGCTGTTCGCCGAGCAGGTCGGCCGCCACCCGGAGGCCGTCGCGCTCGCCCACGAGGGCACCGAACTGTCCTACCCGGAGCTGAACGCGCGGGCGAACCGGCTCGCCCGCACGCTGATCGAGCGGGGGGTCGGCCCGGAGCGGATCGTGGCCCTCGCCCTGCCCCGTTCCCCGGAGCTGGTCGTCGCCATGCTGGCGGTGCTCAAGGCCGGTGCCGCCTACCTGCCGGTGGACGTCGGCTATCCGGCGGACCGGATTGCCTACCTGCTCACCGACTCCGGGCCCGCGCTGGTGCTGACCACCGAGGAGTCGGCGGCGGTGGTTCCCGACTCCTGCCCGGCGGACCGGATCGTGCTGGACGATCCGGCGACCGCGCGCGAGATCGCCGCCCGCCCCGCGACCGAGATCGAGGCGGGGGAGCGGACCGCCCCGCTGTCGCCGGCCAACCCGGCCTACGTGATCTACACCTCGGGCTCCACCGGGCGTCCCAAGGGCGTGGTGGTGACGCACACCGGCCTGGCCGGCCTGGCAGCCACCCACGTGGAGCGCTTGGACGTCGGACCGGGCTGCCGGGTGCTGCAGTTCGCCTCCCCGAGCTTCGACGCCGCGGTCGCGGAGACCTATACGAGTCTGCTGACCGGCGCCACCCTGGTGCTCGCCCCGGCGGAGCGGCTGCAGCCCGGCCGCGCCCTGGTCGACCTGGTCGCCGAACAGCGCGTCACGCACGCCACCATCCCGCCCGCCGCGCTCGCCGTGCTGAGCGCCGGCGACCTGCCGAGCGTGCGCGTGCTTCTCGTCGCCGGTGAGGTGTCCTCGGCGGAGCTCGTCGCCGCGTGGTCCGCGGGCCGAAGGATGATCAACGCCTACGGGCCGACCGAGACCACGGTCTGCGCGTCGATGAGCGAGCCGCTGTCCGGCGCGGCCGTGCCCTCGATCGGCACCGCCATCGGCACCGCCGAACTGCGCGTGCTCGACGGCGCGTTGCGCCCGGTGCTGCCCGGGGTCACCGGTGAGCTGTACGTCTCCGGTCCCTGTGTCGCGCGCGGCTACCTGAACCGGCCCGGCCTCAGCGCCGAGCGCTTCGTCGCCGACCCGTTCGCGGGCAGCGGGCAGCGCATGTACCGCACCGGCGACCTGGTCCGCTGGAACACCGACGGCGACGGCGCCGTCCTGGAGTTCGCCGGCCGGGTCGACGACCAGGTGAAGATCCGCGGCTTCCGCATCGAACTCGGCGAGATCGAGTCGGCCCTGGCCGCGCACGAGAAGATCGACCGGGCCGTCGTCCGGGTGCGCGAGCCCGTGCCCGGCGACAAGCGACTCGTCGCCTACCTCGTCCCGGTCGCCGGCGCCGAGGTGCCCAAGCCGGCGGTGCTGCGCGAGTTCGCGAGCGCGGCCCTGCCCGACTACATGGTGCCCTCGGCGTTCGTCGCGCTGGACGAGCTCCCGCTCACCCCCAACGGCAAGCTGGACCGCAAGGCCCTGCCCGAGCCCGACACCCTGGCCGAGCCGGCCGGCCGCGGCCCCCGCACCCCGCAGGAGGAGATCCTCTGCGCGCTGTTCGCCGAACTGCTCGGCGTGGCCGCCGTCGGCGTGGACGACGTCTTCTTCGACCTCGGCGGCCACTCGCTGCTCGCCACCCGCCTGGTCACCCGGGTCCGTGCCGTCTTCGGCGCCGACCTGTCGATGCGCGAGGTGTTCGAGACCCCGACGCCCGCCGGCATCGCCCGCCGGCTGAGCGGGGCGGTGCGCGGGCGCCAGGCCCTTGAGGCCGAGCCGCGCCCGGAGCGCGTGCCGCTGTCGTTCGCCCAGCGCCGGCTCTGGTTCCTGGACCGGTTCGAGGGCACCAAGTCGATCTACAACGTGCCGCTCACCGTCCGGCTCACCGGAGAGCTCGACCTGGACGCCCTGCGCCAGGCGTTCCACGACGTCCTGGGCCGGCACGAGAGCCTGCGCACCGTCTACCCCGACCTGGCGGGGGACCCGTACCAGCACGTGCTCGCGCCGGAGCAGGTCGCGCTCGACCTCGAACTCGTCGACCTCACCGGTGCCTCGCCCGAGCAGCTGACCGCCGCGGTGGGCGAGGCGTCCGCGGTCGGCTTCCGGCTCTCCGAGGAGATCCCGCTGCGGGTCCGGGTGTTCCGGACCGGGCCGCAGTCCTTCGTGCTGCTGGTGGTGATGCACCACATCGTCGGCGACGCCTGGTCGCTCGGCGTGTTCGGACACGACCTCTCGACCGCGTACGCGGCGAGGCTGGAGGGCGCCGCGCCGCGGTGGAACCCGCTGCCGGTGCAGTACGCGGACTACACCCTCTGGCAGCAGCGGGTGCTCGGCGACGAACAGGACGAGAACAGCTCCGCCGCACAGCAGCTGGCCTTCTGGTCCGCGACCCTGGACGGCATGCCGGACGAGCTGAACCTGCCGGTGGACCGGCCGCGTCCGGCCGTCGCCAGCTATGCGGGCGACACCGTCAAGTTCCATCTGGACGAGGACCTGCACCGCAAGCTGCTCGGCCTTGCGCGCACCTCGCAGGCCAGCCTCTTCATGGTGGCGCAGGCCGCCCTGGCCGTGACGCTGTCCCGCTCCGGCGCGGGCACCGACCTCCCGATCGGCACCCCCATCGCCGGCCGCAACGACGACGCCGTCGACGCGCTGGTCGGGTTCTTCCTCAACACCCTGGTCCTGCGGACGGACACGTCCGGGAACCCGACGTTCCGTGAACTGGTCCAGCAGGTGCGGGAGACCGACCTGGCCGCGTACGCCAACCAGGACGTGCCGTTCGAGCGCCTGGTCGAGCTGCTCAACCCCGAGCGCTCGCTGGCCCGGCACCCGCTGTTCCAGGTGATGTTCACGGTCCAGAACAACCGGCCCGCCGAACTCGCCCTGCCCGGGCTGCGGGTGGCACCGTACGACCACGTCACCGGCACCGCCAAGTTCGACCTGTTCGTCGGGCTGACGGAGCAGCGCGCTGCGGACGGTTCGGCGGACGGCCTCGCGGGCTGGATCGAGTACAGCACCGACCTGTTCGACCGGGAGACGGCGCAGGCCCTCGCCGACCGGTTCACCCGCGTCCTGGCGGCGGCGGTCGAAGACCCGAAGCTGCCGATCGGATCGTTCGACGTGCTCGACCCGATCGAGCGCCACCAACTGCTGAGCGGGGACAACCGGACCGCGCGGGAGATCGATGCCGCGTCCCTGCCGGAGCTGTTCGAGCGCCAGGTGCGCGCCCTGCCGCAGGCCCCGGCGGTCATCCACGGCGGCACCGAACTGTCCTACCCGGAGCTGAACGCGCGGGCGAACCGGCTCGCCCGGCTCCTCACCGCCCGGGGCATCGGTCCCGAGTCCACGGTCGGCATCGCCCTGCCGCGGTCGCTCGACCTGATCGTCGCCGTGGTCGCCGTGCTCAAGGCCGGCGCCGCCTACCTGCCCCTGGACCCCGGCTACCCGGCCGAGCGGATCTCCTTCATGCTCGCCGACGCGTCCCCCGCGGTGGTGCTGACGAACAGCGGCGTCCTGCCCGGCGAGCAGCAGGCGCCGCTCCTGGAACTCGACGCACCGGCCACCGCCGCCGCACTCGCCGGGCAGGCGGAAACCGACCTCGTCGACGCGGACCGCACCGCCGCGCTGCGGCCGGACCACCCGGTGTACGTCATCTACACCTCGGGCTCAACCGGCCGCCCCAAGGGCGTCGTCATGCCGGCCGCGGCGATGGCCAACCTGACGGCCTGGCACCACGCCGAGGTCGGCGGCTCCGCCGGAGACCGCGTCGCGCAGTTCACCGCGATCAGCTTCGACGTCTCGGCGCAGGAGATCCTCACCACGCTGCTCACCGGCAAGACCCTGGTCGTACCGGACGAGGACGTGCGCCGCGACGCCGCTGCCTTCGCCCGGTGGCTGGACGAGCAGCGGATCAACGAGCTGTACGCCCCGAACCTGGTGGTCGACGCCGTGGCCGAAGCCGCCCAGGAGAGCGGTGTCGCGCTGGCCGGGCTGCGGACGATCGCGCAGGCCGGCGAGGCGCTCGTGCTCACCCCGCGGCTGCGGGCGTTCTGCGCCGACCGGCCGCACGTGCGGCTGCACAACCACTACGGCCCCACCGAGAGCCATGTCGTCACCGGCACGGCCCTACCCGCCGACCCCCGGAAGTGGCCGGGCACCGCGCCGATCGGCCGGCCGGTGTGGAACGACCGGGTGTACATCCTGGACGAGCTGCTCTCCCCGGTCCCGCAGGGCGTGGTCGGTGAGCTGTACCTGGCCGGCGCGGGCCTGGCCCGCGGCTACCTGAACCGGCCGGGGCTGTCGGCCGAGCGGTTCGTCGCCGACCCGTACGGCCCGGCCGGCTCCCGCCTCTACCGCACCGGCGACCTGGTGCGGCGGGCCTGGGACGGCCAGATCGAGTACGTCGGCCGAATCGACCATCAGGTCAAGATCCGCGGCTTCCGGATCGAACTGGGCGAGATCGAGTCGGCGCTGCTCGCCCACCCCGGCATCACGGCGGCGGCTGTCCTCGCCCGGCAGGACCGTCCTGGGGCGCAGCAGCTCGTCGCCTACGTCGTCGCGGGAACCGGCGGTACCGCCCCGGACGCGGCCGAGCTGCGCAGGCACGTCGCCGCCACGCTGCCGGAGTACATGGTGCCCTCGGCGGTCGTCGCGCTGGACGCGCTGCCGCTGACGCCGAACGGCAAGCTCGACCGCCGGGCGCTGCCCGCTCCGGAGCCGGACGCGGGACGGCGGGCCCCGTCCACCCCGCAGGAGGCGGCGCTCTGCCGACTGTTCGCCGAGGTGCTCGGCCTGCCCGAGGCCGGCGTCGACGACAACTTCTTCGAGCTCGGCGGCCACTCGCTGCTTGCCACCAAGCTGGTGAGCCGGATCCGTACGGTCCTCGCCGTCGAGCTGAGCGTGCGTGACCTCTTCGAGTCGCCGACGGCGGCCGGCCTGGCCGCCTTGGCCGGCGCCGCGGAGCGGGCCCGGCGCGCGGTCACCGTGCACGAGCGGCCGGAGGAGGTGCCGCTCTCCTTCGCCCAGCGTCGGCAGTGGTTCCTTGAGCGGCTGCAGGGGCCCAGCTCCATCTACAACCTGCCGGTCGCGGTCCGGCTGGCCGGGCCGCTGGACCGCGCCGCGATGGCGGCGGCCTTCGCCGACCTGGTCGCACGGCACGAGAGCCTGCGGACCGTCTTCCCCGAAGTCCTGGGCCGCCCCCGCCAGCTGGTACTCGACGTGGTTCCCGAGCTGCCCGTCGTCGACGTCGCCGAGGAGGGGCTGGAGGCGGCGCTCAGCGAGGCCGCCGCCGAGGGCTTCGACCTCGGCACCGAGATCCCGATCCGGGCCCGGCTCTTCGCCCTCGGCGAGGAGGACCACGTGCTGCTCGTGGTGGTGCACCACATCGCCGGTGACGGTTGGTCGATGGCACCGCTCAGCCGGGACCTCTCGCTCGCGTACGCGGCGAGGCGGGCGGGCAGGGCGCCCGAGTTCGCGGCGCTGCCGGTGCAGTACGTCGACTACACGCTCTGGCAGCACGAGGTGCTGGGCAGTGAGGACGACCCGGACAGCGTCATCACGCGGCAGGCCGAGTTCTGGCGCCGGACGCTGGACGGCGCGCCCAAGGAGCTGGTCCTTCCCGCAGACCGCCGCCGGCCTCCGACCCCGAGCAACCGCGGTGGCGTACTGGCCTTCCGCCTCGACCCCGACGTGCACCGCGGCCTGCTCGACCTTGCCCGCACCAGCCGCGCGAGCCTCTTCATGACCGTGCAGGCGGGTCTGGCCGCCCTGCTGTCCGGGCTCGGCGCGGGAACCGACATCCCGATCGGCACCGCTGTCGCCGGGCGCACCGACCACGCGCTGGAGGAACTCGTCGGCTACTTCGTCAACACGCTGGTTCTGCGGACGGACGTTTCCGGTTCGCCGAGCTTCCGGCAACTGCTGGACCGGGTCCGGGAGGGTGACCTGGCCGCGTACGCGCACCAGGACCTGCCATTCGAGCGGCTGGTGGAGCTGATCAATCCGGAGCGTTCACTGGCCCACAACCCGCTGTTCCAGGTCGCTCTCAACCTGCTGAACAACGACCGGGCGGTCCTGGACCTCCCCGGCCTGACCACCAGCAACCCGTCGTTCGCGATCAACGCTGCTCGGGTCGACCTGTCCTTCGACCTCACCGAGGACCACGGCACCGACGGGGCCCCGGCGGGAATCGGCGGTACGGTTCTCTACAACACCGACATCTTCGACCGCCCCACCGTCGAGCGGTTCGTCGACCGCTTCGCACGGTTGCTCGGCGCGGTCGTCGCCGACCCGGAGGTGCTGGTCGACCGGCTGGACGTCCTGCTCCCCGGCGAGCGCGAACGCCTGCTGGAGGACTGGAACGACGCGGCGCGGACAGCGCCCGTGGCGACCGTGCCGGAGTTGTTCGCCCAGTGGGTGGCGCGGACACCGGACGCGCCGGCGCTGCGGTTCGAGGGCCGGGAGCTGTCCTACGCGGAGCTGGACGAACGGGCCGAGCGGCTGGCGGGGCTGCTGGCTGCCCGGGGCATCGGCGCCGAGACGATCGTCGCCGTGTCGCTGCCCCGCTCGCCGGAACTGGTGGTGGCCCTGCTCGCGGTGATGCGCGTGGGCGCCGCCTATGTGCCCGTCGACCCGGATTACCCGGCCGAGCGCATCTCCTACCTGCTGAGCGATAGTGCGCCGGCCCTGCTGCTGACGGCCGCCGAGGTCGCCGGGCGGTTGCCGGCCGCTGATGTGCCGCAGCTGCTGCTCGACTCCGTCGACCAGCTCGACGAGGCGCGGACACGTCCGTTCGCCGCGCCGTTGCTGGACCACCCCGCCTACGTCATCTACACGTCCGGCTCGACGGGCCGACCGAAGGGCGTCGTGGTCACCCACCGTGGCGTGGCCGGCCTGCTGGCGACCCAGACCGAGCGGTGCGACGTCCGGCCCGGGAGCCGGGTGCTGCAGTTCGCGTCCTCCAGTTTCGACGCCGCCTTCTGGGACCTCGCCATGGCTCTGCTGTCCGGCGCCACCCTGGTGCTCGCACCGGCCGAGCGGCTGGCGCCCGGCCCCGACCTGGTCGAGCTGCTGGCGCGGGAGCAGATCACCCACGCGCTGATCCCGCCGGTGGCGGTGGCCGCGCTGCCCGACGACGGGATCCCGGCCGGCATGACCCTGATCGTCGGCGGCGAGGCGACCTCGCCGGACCTGGTGGCCCGGTTCGCGCCCGGCCGGCGGATGGTCAACGCCTACGGGCCGACCGAGATCACGGTCGCCGCGACCATGAGCCGGCCGCTGACCGCGGACGGCGAGGCGCCGCCGATCGGCCGCCCGGTCGCCAACGCCCGCGTGTACGTCCTGGACCGGGCGTTGCGGCCGGTACCGGCCGGCGTCGTCGGTGAGTTGTACGTCGGCGGTGCGGGTGTTGCCCGCGGCTACCTGAACCGGCCCGGCCTTACCGCCGAGCGCTTCGTGGCCGACCCGATCGGCCCGGCCGGCTCCCGGCTCTACCGCACCGGCGACCTCGCCCACTGGGACGCTGACGGCGAACTGCGCTACGACGGCCGCGCGGACGCCCAGGTGAAGATCCGCGGCTTCCGGATCGAGCTCGGCGAAATCGAGGCCTGCCTGCTGGCCGGCCCCGAGGTCGGCCAGGCCGTCGTCCGGGTCCGGGAGGACCAGCCCGGCCGACGCCGGCTGGTGGCGTACGTGGTGTCGGCCGCAGGTGGCGAGGTCGACCCCGAGGCGCTGCGCAAGCACGCGGGACAGTCCCTCCCGGAGCACATGGTTCCGGCGGCCTTCGTGCCGCTCCGGGCGCTGCCGATGACCGTCAACAGCAAGCTCGACGAGCGGGCGCTGCCCGCACCGGACTTCGGCGAGGTCGTCGCGGGCCGCAAACCGCGTACCGAGGCGGAGCGTCTGCTGGCCGGGCTGTTCGCCGAGGTGCTCGGTCTGCCGGAGGTCGGGGTGGACGACAACTTCTTCCACATCGGCGGTGACAGCATCGTCTCCATCCAACTCGTCAGCAAGGCGCACAAGGCCGGGCTGGTCCTCAGGCCGCGCGACGTGTTCCAGCACCAGACCGTCGCCGCGCTCGCGGCGGTCGCCGACGACGCGCAGGCCGCCCCTGTGGTCCAGGACGACGGCGTCGGCGAGCTGCCGGCCACCCCGATCATGAGCTGGCTGCGCGAGCGGGGCGGCCCCGTCGACCGGTTCCACCAGTCGATGGTGCTCCAGACCCCGGCCGGGCTCGACCGGGACCGGCTCGCCGAAACCCTGCAGGCGCTGCTGGACCACCACGACGCCCTGCGCGCGCGGCTGAGGAGGACCGAGTCGGAGTGGACGCTGGAGGTGACGCGGCCCGGTACGGTCCGGGCCGACGGCCTGATCCAGTGCGTCGACATCGCCGGGCTGGACGAAGCCGGCCGGGTGGCGGCCCTCACCGAGCACGGGGAGTCGGCCCTGGACCGACTCGCCCCGGAGGACGGCGTCATGCTCCAGTTCGTCTGGTTCGACGCCGGCCCCCAGGAGCGCGGCCGACTGCTGTTCGCGGCGCACCACCTCGTCGTCGACGGCGTCTCGTGGCGGATCCTGCTGCCGGATCTGGTACAGGCCTGGGCGGCGGTGAGCGCCGGGCGCACGCCGGAACTCCAGCCGGTCGGCACCTCGCTGCGCCACTGGTCGCGGGCGCTGGTCGAGGAGGCGGCGCGGGCGGAACGCCTCGCCGAGCTCTCCGGCTGGCGGCACCGGCTCTCCGGCGCTCCGGCCCCGCTGGCCGAGCTGACCGTGGATCCGGCTCGGGACCTCACAGGCACCGCGCGTACGGTCACCCGGTCGCTTCCGGCCGACACCACGGAGGTCCTGCTCACGCGCCTGCCCGCGCTGTTCAACGCGTCGGTGAACGACGTGCTGCTCACGGGCATGACCCTCGCCGTCGCCGACTGGCGCCGCCGGCGCTTCGGCGGTTCCACCCAGGGCCTCCTGGTGGCACTGGAGGGGCACGGCCGGGAGGAGATCGTGGAGCACGCCGAACTGTCGCGCACGGTCGGCTGGTTCACCAGCATGTATCCGGTCGTGCTCGACCCGGGCCGAGTGGACTGGGCCGACGTCTGGGCCGGCGGAGCGGCGCTGGGCGACCTCCTCGCCCGGACCAAGGAGCAGCTGCGGGCGATTCCCGACCGCGGGATCGGCTACGGCCTGCTGCGGTACCTCAACCAGGACACCGCGCCCTCGCTGCGTGGCCTGGCCGAGCCGCAGATCGGTTTCAACTACCTCGGCCGCTTCAACACGACGGCCGCTCCGGAGGCCGCCGACTGGGCGCTCGCCCCGGAGGCGGGCGCGATCGGCGGCGAGGACCCGCGGATGCCGGTCGCCCACGCGCTGGAGGTCACCGCCTCCGCCCAGGACCGCCCCGGCGGAACGGAGTTGGCGGTCGTCTGGCAGTGGCCGTCGGCACTGCTCGACCAGGCGCTGGTCGAAGACCTCGCCGACTCCTGGACCAGGGCCCTGCAGGTGCTGGCGCAGCACGCCGACAGCGGAGTGACGGTGCGTCACACGCCCTCGGACATGGATCTCGTCGACGTCAGCCAGGACGAACTGGACGACCTCCTCGCCGAGTTGGACGACTGATCGGCTCCGTCCGAAACGCAGCCGGCGGCCGCCGGAGCCCGGGCGGGCCCACACGGGGTCCGTCCGTGGCTTTGGCGCCCGGGCCCGGCCACCCGGCCATATCCGAGTTGTTGATGCACATCCGGCGTGGCGGTGTCCTGCGGGTACCGTCGAGAGCCACGTCGCAGTTCCTCAATTCCCGTCCGCCGACGACGGACCTCATTTCTTTCTTGAACCACGAAGACGCCAGGGAGCACGTGTCGTGAAGCAGTCACGCATTGAGGACCTTCTGCCTTTGTCGCCGCTTCAGGAGGGGCTGCTGTTCCACGCGCAATTCGCCGACGACGCCCTGGACGTCTACCTGTCGCAACTGGCGGTCCGCATAGCCGGACCGGTCGACATCGAGGCCATGCGCGCGGCCGGGAACGCCCTGCTGCGCCGCCACGCCGGACTGCGGGCCTCCTTCCGTCGCCGCAAGAACGGCGACCCGATTCAGGTGATCCAGCGTGACGTCGAACTCCCCCTGAACGTCGTGGACTTCCGGGACGTACCGGAGGCGGAGCAGTCGGCCCGGGTGACCGCCTTCGCGGCCGAGGACCGCTCCCGTGGCTTCGACATGGAGCGCCCCCCGCTGCTGCGACTGCACATGATCCGGGTGGCGGACGAGGCCTTCTGGCTCGTCCTCACCTCGCACCACATCCTCCTGGACGGGTGGTCCTCCCCACTGGTCGTCCAGGAGCTGTTCCAGCACTACTGCGCGGGCGGCCAGGACCTGACCCTCCCTCCGGTCACGCCGTATCGCAACTACCTGGCCTGGCTCGCCAAGCAGGACAAGGACGCGGCCGAGGAGGCCTGGCGTGGCGCGCTGGCCGGTGTCGACTCGCCGACCCTGCTGGTCCCGGACGGTGACCGCCGCACGTCGGTGTCGCCCGAGGACCTGGTCGGCGAGCTGTCCGAGGACCTCACCCGCCGGCTGGCCGACCTGGCCCGGCGCACCGGCGTCACGCTCAACACGGTGATGCAGAGCGCCTGGGCCGTCCTGCTGGGCCGCCTGACCGGTCGCACCGACGTCACCTTCGGGGCGACCGTCTCCGGTCGCCCCGCCGGCCTGCCCGGTGTGGAGTCGATGGTCGGCCTGTTCATCAACACGCTGCCCGTGCGGGTGGAGATCGACCACGCCGGGTCCTGGACGGAGCTGCTGACCGACGTCCAGCGGCAGCAGACGGCGCTGATGGACCACCATCACCTGCCGCTCTCGGCCATCCAGGCGTTGACGCCGGTGACCGGCGAGCTCTTCGACACCCTCGTCGTCTTCGAGAACTACCCGCTGAACAACGACAAGGCGCCGGCACCGGCCGCGGGGCCCCGGATCACCGACCTCACCGGCCAGGACGCGACCCACTACCCGCTGTCGCTGTTCCCCACGCCCGGGCCCACCCTGCGCCTGCGGCTGGGATACCGGCCCGACCTGTACGACGGCGGCCGGGCCCAGGGCGTGCTGGACGGATTCATCCGCCTCCTGGAGCAGATCGAGTCCGACCCGTCGCTTCCGGTCGGCCGAGCCGAGGTGCTCAGCGCACAGGAACGCCGCCGGGTGCTGGAGGAGTGGAACCGGCTCGACGGCCGCCCGATCACGGCGTCGGTGCAGGAGCTGTTCGAGACCGCGGTGGCCGCCGATCCGTCGGCCGTGGCGGTGGTCGCCGACGGCACCGAGATGTCGTACGGGGAGCTGGACGCGCGGGCCAACCGGATCGCCCGGCTGCTGGCCGGCCTCGGGGTCGGCCCGGAGACGCCGGTCGCGGTGGCGCTGCCGCGAGGTACGGACCTGGTGGCCACCCTGCTCGCCGTCCAGAAGACCGGCGGTCTCTACATTCCGCTGGATCCGGAGTACCCGGCCGAGCGGATCGAGTACATCGTGCGCGATGCCGCGCCCGCGGTCGTGGTCACCGACTCCTCGGTGGCATCGGTGCCCCCTCTGCCGGGGACCGAACGTGTGCTGCTGGACGACCCGGAGACCCGCGAGCGCCTCGCCGCCCTGCCCGGCGACGCGCCCGATGCCGCACCTGTGGCCGGTGCCAACCCCGCGTACGCCATCTACACGTCCGGTTCCACCGGCCGTCCGAAGGGTGTTGTCGTCACCCGCGACAACCTCGCCAACTTCGTGATCGACATGCGCGACCGCTTCGCCCTGCGGCCCGGCGACCGGCTGGCCGCGGTGACCACGATCTCCTTCGACATCGCCGGACTGGAACTGTACGTCCCGCTGGTCTCCGGGGCGACAGTGGTGCTGGCCGGTCGCGACGAGGTCCGCGACGTCGAGCGGCTGGCCGGGCTCCTGGCGGACTCGGGTGTCTCGGCCATGCAGGCCACCCCCACCCTCTGGCAGGCGCTCGTGTCGCAACACCCCGGTGCGGTCGCCGGGTTGCGTGTGCTGGTCGGCGGCGAGGCGCTGCCCGCGGGCCTGGCCGCCCGGCTGGCCGACCTGTCGGCCGGCGTGACCAACCTCTACGGGCCCACCGAGACCACCGTGTGGTCGACCGCCGCCTCGCTCGACGCGTCGGGCGGTACCCCCGTGATCGGCAAGCCGATCGCCAACACCCAGGTCTACGTCCTGGACGCCGGTCTGGCGCTGGTGCCGCCCGGCGTCCCCGGTGACCTCTACATCGCCGGCGCCGGCGTGGTGCGCGGCTACCTCGGCCGCCCGGACCTGACCGCCGAGCGGTTCGTCGCCTGCCCGTACGGCGCGCCCGGCACCCGGATGTACCGCACCGGCGACGTCGCCCGGTGGACGGCCGACGGCGACCTGGAGTTCGCCGGCCGCACCGACGACCAGGTCAAGGTCCGCGGCTTCCGGATCGAGCTCGGTGAGATCGAGACGGCGCTCTGCGCGCTGCCCGAGGTCGCCCAGGCCGCCGTCGTGGCGCACGAGGACGCATCGGGCGAGAAGCGGCTGGCCGCCTATGTCGTCGCCATCCCCGGCGCCGCCCTGGCCGTCCCCGCGCTGCGCGAGGGCCTGGCCGGGCGGCTGCCCGAGTACATGGTGCCGTCGGCGTTCGTCCGGCTCGACGCGCTGCCGCTGACCCCCAACGGCAAGATCGACCGCAAGGCGCTGCCCGCACCTGACTTCGCCGCCGCGTCGGCCGCGGCCGCGCCGCGGACACCGCAGGAGGAGATCCTCTGCGGCCTCTTCATGGAGACGCTGCGCCTGCCGTCGGTCGGCATCCACGACAACTTCTTCGAGCTGGGCGGCCATTCGCTGCACGCCACCCGCGTGGTCAGCCGCGCCCGCACCGCCTTCTCGGTCGAACTGCCGCTGCGCGTGCTGTGGGAGGCGCCCACCGTGGCCGAACTCGCGGCCAAGCTGGTCGAGGCCGACGACGCCCGCCCGCCGGTGGTGCCGGTCGAGCGCCCGGAGCGCATCCCGCTGTCGTACGCGCAGCGCCGGCTCTGGTTCCTCAACCGCTTCGAGAACGGTGCCGCCGCGCACAACATCAGCGTCGGCCTGCGGCTGACCGGCGAACTCGACCACGAGGCCCTGCGGGCGGCGCTCCGGGACGTCACGACCCGTCACGAGGTGCTGCGGACGATCTTCCCGGAGACCGACGGTGCCGCCCACCAGCTGATCCTCTCCCCGGAGCAGGGCGCGGCGGAGCTCGTCGTGATCGACATCGAGGAATCGGCGCTGGACGCGGCGATCGCCGAGCAGGCCGCCCGCGACTTCGACCTGGCCACCGAGACCCCGCTGCGGGCCACGCTGTTCCGCACGGCGCCGCAGGAGCACGCCCTGCTGATCCTCCTGCATCACATCGCCGGTGACGGCTGGTCGGTCGGCCCCTTCGCCGTCGATCTCACCGGGGCCTACCTGGCCCGGGCCGGCGGGCAGGTGCCGCGGTGGGAGCCGCTGCCCGTCCAGTACGCCGACTACGCGATCTGGAACTACGAGGTCCTCGGTGAGGAGGGCGACCCGGAGAGCCTGGTCTCCAAGCAGCTCGACTTCTGGCGGCGCCGGCTCGACGGCGCGCCGGACGTCCTGGCGCTGCCGACCGACCGACCCCGCCCGGTGGAGGCCGACTACACCGCCGAGACGGTCGAGGCCGAGGTCTCGCCGGAGCTGCACCGTGCCCTGGCCGCTGTCGCGCGCAAGACCGAGACCAGCCTGTTCATGGTGCTCCAGGCCGGCCTCGCCTCGCTGTTCACCTCTCTCGGCGCGGGCACCGACATCCCCATGGGCTCGCCGATCGCCGGGCGCAACGACAAGGCGCTGGAGGGGATGATCGGCTTCTTCGTCAACACGCTCGTCCTGCGCACCGACACCTCCGGCACCCCCACCTTCCGGGAACTGCTCGGCCGGGTCCGCGAGTACGACCTCGCCGCGTACGCCAACCAGGAGGTGCCCTTCGAGCGCCTGGTCGAGCTGCTCAACCCGGAGCGCTCGCTCGCCTGGCATCCGCTCTTCCAAACCTGGCTGAACGTCCAGAACCTGGACGGGGCCAACACCTCGCCGGTGGGCCTGCCCGGCGTCGACGCGGCCGCGTACCCGGTGCCGGTCAACGCCACCCAGTTCGACCTCGCGTTCACCTTCAACGAGAGCACCGCCCCGGACGGCTCCCCGGCCGGCATGCAGGCGCTGATCGACTTCCGGCTCGACCTGTTCGACCGCGCCACGGTGGAGGACCTGTTCCGCCGCCTGGTGCGCCTGCTGGAGCGGGTCGCGGTCAACCCGGATCTGCGCGTCGACGACCTCCCGCTGCTCACCGGGGCCGAGCAGGCGCTGCTCGCGGCCGCCAACGACACCGCGCGGGACATCGCGCCGGCCACCTTCCCCGAGCTGTACGCCCGCCGGGTCGCGGCGGCGCCCGACGACATCGCGGTGGCCTTCGAGGGCGCGGTGCTGTCGTTCGCCGAACTCGACCGCCGAGCCAACAAGTTGGCCCAGGTGCTGCGTGCCGAGGGCGCCGGGCCGGAGACCTTCGTCGGGCTGGCGCTGCCCCGATCGCTCGACTGGCCGGCCGCGGTGCTGGCGGTGCACAAGGCCGGTGCGGCGTACGTGCCGCTCGACCTGGCCTACCCGACCGATCGCCTCGCCTACATGCTCGCCGACGCCCGGCCGGGTGTGGTCGTCACTACCAGGGAGATCGCGGCGAGCCTGCCGCTGGCCGACGGCACCACTGTGCTCCTGCTCGACGACGAGGCCACCGCCGCCCGCGTCGACCAGGCCCCGGACACCGCTCCCGAGGCCCGGCTGACGGTCCAGCACCCGGCGTACGTCATCTACACCTCCGGCTCCACCGGCCGGCCCAAGGGCGTGGTGGTCTCGCACGCGGGCTTCGCCAGCCTGTTGGCCGCCTACGTCGAGGCGCTCGGCCTCGGCCCCGGCAGCCGGGTGCTTCAGTTCGCCTCGCCGAGCTTCGACGCCGCCTTCGCCGAGCTGTGCAAGGCGCTGCTGTCCGGCTCCACGCTCGTCCTGGCGCCGCCCTCGCGGCTGGACCCCGGCACGCCGCTGGCCGGGCTGCTGACGGAGCAGCGGGTCACCCAGGCGACCATCCCGCCGGCCGCGCTCGGTGTGATGACCGACGACGAGATCCCGGCCGGCCTCACCCTGCTGGTCGCCGGTGAGGCGACGCCACCAGAGCTGGCGGGGCGCTGGTCCGCCGGCCGCCGGATGGTCAACGCCTACGGCCCCACCGAGACCACGGTCTGCGCCACCATCAGCGCGCCGCTGGCGGGCGCGGTCGAGCCGCCGATCGGCACGCCCGTCCCGAACACCCGGGTGCACGTGCTGGACCGCTCGCTGCGGCAGGTCCCGCCGGGCGTCCCGGGCGAGCTCTACATCGCCGGCGCCGGCCTCGCCCGCGGCTACCTCGGCCGCCCCGGCCAGAGCGCCGAGCGCTTCGTGGCCGACCCGTTCGGCCCGGCCGGCAGCCGGATGTACCGCACCGGCGACCTCGCCAAGTGGACCCGGGACGGCGTCCTGATGTTCCTCGGTCGCGTCGACGAGCAGGTGAAGCTGCACGGCTTCCGGATCGAACTGGGCGAGATCCGCTCGGCGTTGCTGCGGCGGGCCGGGGTGGCCCAGGCCGAGGTCCTGGTCCGCGAGGACCGGCCGGGCGAGCAGCGCCTGGTGGCCTACGCTGTCGCGGAGGTGGGCGCGCGGCCGCTCGCCGGCGCCGAGCTGCGCACCGCCGTCGCCGCCGAGCTGCCCGAGTACATGGTGCCCGCGGCCGTCGTGGTACTCGACGCCCTGCCGCTCACCCCGAACGGCAAGACCGACCGCAAGGCCCTGCCGGCACCGGACTTCGCGCCGGCGAAGGACGCCGCCGCGGCCCGCACGCCCGAGGAGGAACTGCTCGCCTCGCTGTTCGCCGAGATCCTCGGGGTCGAGTCGATCGGGGTGCACGACAGCTTCTTCGACACCGGCGGCGACAGCATCATGTCGATTCAGCTGGTCCGCAAGGCCCGCAACGCCGGCCTCAAGCTGAGCCCCCGCGACGTGTTCGAGCACAAGACGGTGGCGGCGCTCGCCCGGACGATCGCGGCCGCGGCGCCGGCCGAGGAGGCCGGCCCGGCGGCTGCGTCTGCTCCCGCCGGCGCGGGCGTGGGTCCTGTGCCGCTGACGCCGATCATCCACTGGATGCGCGAACGTGGCGGTCGCCCCGACCGCTTCAACCAGACGAACCTGCTCGTCGTCCCGGCGGACCTCGGGGAGCAGCGCCTGGAGGCGGCGTTGCAGAGCCTGCTCGACCACCACGACGTGCTGCGGATGCGGCTGCGCCGGACCGGCGGCGTGGTGTGGAACCTGGAGGTTCCCGAGCGTCGCACCCGCCGGGCCGCGGACTGCCTGCGCAGGGTCGACATCGCCGGGCTGGACGCCGAGCAGGCCCAGGCCCGGATCGGCGAGGAGGCCGAGGCCGCCTGGGACCGGCTCGACCCGGAGGCCGGGGCGATGCTCCAGGCCGTCTGGTTCGACGCGGGCCCGCACACCCCCGGCCGTCTGCTGCTGACCATCCATCACCTCGCCGTCGACGGCGTCTCCTGGCGGGTGCTGCTGCCGGACCTGGCGCAGGCCTGGACGGCCGCGGCCGCCGGCACGCCCGCCGAGCTCGACCCGGTCGGCACGTCGTTCCGCGAGTGGGCGCAGATCCTCACCGACGCGGCTCAGCAGCCCGCGCGGATCGAGGAGCTCCAGCACTGGCTGGACACCCTCGCCGACCCGGAGCCGGCGCTGGCCGACCGGCCGCTGAACGCGAGGAGGGACATCACCTCCACCGCGCGCCGAATGGTCCTGGAGCTGCCCGCCGGGGAGACTGCGGCGCTGCTGACCACCGTGCCCGCGGCCTTCCACGCCCGGGTGAACGACGTGCTGCTGAGCGCCTTCGCCGTCGCTGTCGCCGAGTGGCGGCGCGGCCGCGACCGCGGCGAGGGCCCGGTCCTGGTCAACCTGGAGGGGCACGGCCGCGAGGAGATCGTCGAGCAGGCCGAACTCTCGCGCACGGTCGGGTGGTTCACCAGCCTCTTCCCGGTGCGCCTGGACCCCGGTACGTACGAGTGGGCGGACTTCAGCGCGGGCGGCGCTTCGGCCGGCCGGGTGCTCAAGCGGATCAAGGAGCAGCTGCGCGCCGTGCCGGAGAACGGCATCGGCTACGGTCTGCTGCGCTACCTCAACCCGCAGACCGCCCCGGTGCTGTCGCGGCTGCCGGAACCGCAGATCAGCTTCAACTACCTGGGCCGCTTCGCCGGCGCCGGTGCCGAGGACGACGCGGCACTGGTCGAGTGGGGAACCGCGCCCGAGGGCTTCGCCGCCAGCGGCGGCAGCGACCCCGACCGGCCGCTCGCCCACGTCGTTGACATCAACGCCATGACCCGGGACCTGCCCGACGGACCGCGCCTGGGCGTCGACCTCGCCTGGGCGGGCGAGCTGTTGGGCGAGGACGACGCCCGAGAGCTGGGCGAGAACTGGCTGAGCGCGCTGACGGCGTTGGTCAGGCACGTCGAGCGGTCCGAGGCCGGCGGCTACAGCCCGTCCGACCTGACCCTGGTGCCGCTGACCCAGGACGAGATCGACGCGGTGGAGTCGGCCGGGCGGGAACGGCTGGAGGACGTCCTGCCGCTGACCCCGATGCAGGAGGGTCTGCTCTTCCACGCGCAGCTGGACGAGGACGGGCCGGACATCTACACGATCCAGCTCGGCATCGACCTCGCCGGGGAGCTGGACGCGGACCGGCTGCGCAACGCGGCCGCCGCGTTGCTGCGCCGGCACCCGAACCTGCGGGCGGGCTTCCGCCACCAGGGGCTGAGCCGGCCGGTGCAGGTCGTCCTGGGGGATCTCGAACTGCCCTGGACAGAGCTGGACTTCACCAGCGTTCCGGAGGGGGAGCGGGCCGCCAGGCTGGACGCGCTGATGGACGAGGACCGGCTCCGCCGGTTCGACCCCGAGCGGCCGCCGCTGCTGCGCTTCACCCTGATCCGCATGGGTGATTGTCTGGCCCGGTTCCTGATGACCAACCACCACCTCCTGCTGGACGGCTGGTCGGGCCCGCTCCTGGTGCGCGAGCTGTTCGCCCTCTACGAGTCGGGCGGGGACGAGTCCGTGCTGCCCGAGGTCACCCCGTACCGGGACTACCTGGCCTGGCTGGGCCGGCAGGACCGGCAGGCGGCGCTGGCCGCGTGGGGCGAGGTGCTCGCCGGGGTGGACGGAGCGACGCTGATCGCGCCGGAGGCCGACGACGTCGCGGCCGCCGTGCCGGGCGATGTCCTGGTCGAGCTGGACGAGACCGCGACGGCGGAGGTGACCGCGCTGGCCCGTCGCCACGGGGTCACCCTGAACACGGTCGTCCAGGCGGCCTGGGGCGTCGTGCTGGCGCGGCTGACCGGCCGTGACGACGTGGTGTTCGGCAGTACCGTCTCCGGGCGGCCCGCGGAACTGCCGGGTGTCGAGACGATGGTCGGGCTGTTCATCAACACCGTGCCGGTGCGCGTCGGGCTCTCCGCCGACCGGACCTGGGCGAGCCTGCTGGAGGCCGTACAGCGTCAGCAGACCTCGGTGATGGACTACCACCACCTCGGACTGCAGGACATCCTGCGACTGGTCGACTCCGACAAGCTCTTCGACACCATCGTCGTCACCGAGAACTTCCCGCTCGAGGGGGACGCCGACCCGGGTGCCGAGGAGGGTCTGCGCATCGTCGGGGGCTACGGGACGGACGGCAACCACTACCCGGTGAGCCTGGTCGCGATGCCCGGCCGCCGGCTGCGGCTGCGCCTCGGCTACCGGCCGGACGCGCTGGACCGCGCGGCCGTCGAGGCGGTCGGCGCCCGACTGGTTCGGGCGATCGACAGCATGATCGCCGACCCGGTGCAGCAGGTGGACCGAGCCGACCTGCTGGCCGAGGACGAACGCCGCACCCTGCTGGGCGAGTTCGACGACACCGCGCGGCCCGCGCCGGCCCTGGTGCCGGAGCGCTTCGAGGCCCAGGTCACGCGGACCCCCGAGGCGCCGGCCGTGCTACTCGCGGACGGCAGCGCGCTGAGCTACGCCGAGCTGAACGCGGCCGCCGACGACCTGGCCGCGGAACTCGTCGAGGCCGGCGTCGGACCGGAGCGGCTGGTGGCGCTGGCGCTGCCCCGCTCGGCGGACCTGGTGATCGCCGCGCTCGCGGTGCTCAAGGCGGGGGGCGGCTACCTGCCGGTCGACCCGGGTGACCCGGCGGACCGCCTGGCGTACGTCCTGGCCGACGCCCGGCCGGTCCTGGTGCTGACCCGCTCGGACAGCGCCCCCGGCCTGCCGAGCACGGATGCCCCGGTTCGGCTGCTCGACCGGCCGCGCCCGGCCGGCACCGGCGAACCGGCGACGCGGACGGCCGACGGCCAGCGATGGCGTGCCCAGGCGCCGGCCTACGTGATCTACACATCAGGGTCCACCGGCCGTCCGAAGGGCGTGGTGGTGCAACACGGTTCGTTCGCCCAGTACATCGACTACGCGGCCGAGGCCTACCCCTCGGCGCGGGAGCGGGCCCTGCTGCACTCGCCCGTCTCCTTCGACATGGCGGTGACCTCGCTGTTCGCCCCGCTGGTGACCGGCGGGTGCGTGCACGTGGCGGAGCTGGAACAGGCCGAGGGCGACCGGCGGCAGCCGGCCTTCCTCAAGGTGACCCCGTCGCACCTGGCGCTGTTGTCCGGGCTGGACCCGGAGTGCTCGCCCACCGGTGAGCTGGTGATCGGCGGCGAGCAGCTGCTCGGCGAGCCGCTGGACCAGTGGCGCTCGGCCCACCCGGGCGTGGCCGTCATCAACGAGTACGGGCCCACCGAGGCCACCGTCGGCTGCGCGGTGCTGCGGCTGGAACCGGGGGCCGCGGCGCCCTCCGGCGCCGTGCCGGTCGGCCGGCCGACGCCGAACACCCGGCTGTACGTGCTGGACGCCGGGTTGCGCCTGGTGCCGCTCGGCAGCGCCGGCGAGCTGTACATCGGCGGCGCCCAGCTGGCGCGCGGCTACCTGCACCGGCCGGACCTGACCGCGTCCCGCTTCGTGGCCGACCCGCTCGGCGTGCCGGGTGAGCGGCTCTACCGCACCGGCGACCTCGCCCGCTGGAACGCCGACGGCCAACTGGAGTACCTGGGCCGGGTCGACGACCAGGTCAAGGTCCGCGGCTATCGCGTCGAGCTCGGCGAGATCGAGGCAGCGCTGACTGCGGACCCGGAGGTCGGCCAGGCCGCGGTGGTCCTGCGGGAGGAGGCCGGCCGGAGCCGGCGCCTCGTCGGCTACCTGGTGCCGGCCGACGCCGGCCCGGACCTCCCCGCCGTGCGCGAGCGGCTGGCGGCGCGGGTGCCCGACTACATGGTCCCGGCGGCGTTCGTGGTGCTCGGCGAGCTCCCGCTGAACGCCAACGGGAAGGTCGACCGCAGGGCGCTGCCCGCACCGGAATACGGCCCGAAGGAGTGGAGCGGCCCGCGCACGCCCCAGGAGGAGATCCTCTGCGGCCTGTTCCGCGAGGTGCTGGGGATCGAACGGGTCGGTGTCCACGACAGCTTCTTCGACCTCGGTGGCGACAGCATCATGTCGATGAGCCTGGTCAACCGGATCCGGTCGGCCTTCGGCGTGAAGCTCAGCATCCGTACGGTGCTGGCCGCGCCGAACGTCGCGGAGCTCGCCGGCCGACTCGGCGGCGACGCCGAACAGGACTCCCTGGAGGTCCTGCTGCCGCTTCGCGAGTACGGCAGCCGCTCCCCGCTGTTCTGCGTGCACCCCGCCGGCGGCCTGAGCTGGTCGTACTCGGCGCTGCTGCAGCACATCGACGCCGAGCGTCCGATCCACGGCCTGCAGTGCCGGGGGCTGTCCGGCGGCCAGCCGCTGCCCGACACGATCGCGGAGATGGCGGCGGACTACGTCGAACAGATCCGCAAGGTGCAGCCGAGCGGCCCGTACCACCTGCTCGGGTGGTCGCTGGGCGGCACCGTCATCCACGAGATGGCCGTCCAGCTGCGGGCCGCGGGGGAGCGGGTCGCCCTGCTCGCCAACCTCGACGAGTTCCCGCTCGACCGCTCCCTCCCGCTGCCCGACCGGACCCCGGACGAGCAGGACGCCCTCCGGGTCATGCTCGACTTCGTCGGCTACGACCTGGACGCCCTGGGCGACGGGCCGCTGGACCACGCCGACGTGGTGGCCATGCTGCGGGCGAAGCAGAGCGTGCTCGCGAGCCTGGACGTGGACGACGTCGCCGCGCTCGCCCGGGTGTACGCCAACAACCGGCGGCTGTTCGCGGCGTACGAGCCCCCCGTGTACGACGGCGACCTGCTCGTCCTGGTGGCCGAGCCGGACCGGTCGGTGTCCGCCTCCGACATCGCCGGGCGGGTCGGCGCGTGGCAGCCCTTCGTCGAAGGGCGGATCGAACACCGGGTCATCGGCTGCGGCCACCCGTACCTCATGCAGCCGGAATGGGCGGCCGAGGTCGCCCGTGTGATCAACGAGAAGCTCCGGGAACCCAAGTGACGTACCGAACGGCCGGTCGGCCTCGGACAGCCTGCATCGTGCGAGAAATGGTGGAGAAATGACCGTGCAGACAACCGGGACCCACAACGGGATCCCGGAGGAGATCTCGTCGGTGAACCTGGTGGACCCCAAGTCCTACCTTGAGAACGACATGGACGCGTACTGGCGCCGCATGCGGGCCGACCACCCCGTCCACTGGCACGCCGGCGACGGCAACCAGCCGGGCTTCTGGGTGGTCAGCCGGTACGCCGACGTCATGGCGCTGTACCGGGACGACAAGCGGCTCACCTCGGAGAAGGGCAACGTCCTGGTGACGCTGCTCGCAGGCGGCGACTCGGCGGCCGGCCAGATGCTGGCCGTGACGGACGGTCAGCGCCACAAGGACCTGCGCAACGTGATGCTCAAGGCGTTCTCGCCGCGAGCCCTCGCCAAGGTCACCGAGCTGGTCCGGGCCAACACCCGGGCGCTGATGGCCGACGCGGTGCGCCGCGGCACCGGGGACTTCGCGGCCGAGGTCGCCTCGGTGATCCCGATGACGACCGTCGGCGGACTGCTCGGGGTGCCGCAGAAGGACCACCCGTACCTGCTGGGCCTGACCAAGTCCTCGCTCAGCTCCGACGATGCGGACCAGGCGCCCGAGGAGGCCTTCCTCGCCCGCAACGAGATCCTGCTCTACTTCAGTGACCTGGTCGCCGACCGGCGGGAGAACCCGCAGGACGACGTCATCACCACGCTGACGCAGAGTGACATCAACGGTGTGCCGCTGACCGACCAGGACATCGTCTTCAACTGCTACAGCCTGATCCTGGGCGGGGACGAGACGAGCCGCCTCAGCATGATCGAGGCGCTGTACGCACTGAGCCGCGAACCCGAGCAGTGGCAGCGGCTCAAGAGCGGTGAGGTGACGCTCGAATCGGCCGTCGAGGAGATTCTGCGCTGGGCCTCGCCGGCCATGAACTTCGGCCGCCGGGCCCTGGTGGACTTCGAGGTGGCCGGCAGCACCGTGCGGTCCGGCGACGTGGTCACCTTGTGGAACATCTCTGCGAACCGGGACGACACGGTCTTCGAGGACCCGTTCAGGCTCGACCTCGCGCGCACCCCGAACAAGCACATCACCTTCGGATACGGTCCGCACTTCTGCCTCGGCGCCTACCTCGCCCGGGTCGAGGTGAAGGAGATGCTCGACGCGCTGCGCACCTTCAGCACCGGATTCGAGCTGACCGGTGAACCGCGCCGGATCCATTCCAACCTGATGACCGGGATGTCCTACCTGCCCGTCAGGTTCACCCCGGACGAGGCGGGTCTGGCCGCGGGCTGACGCGGACGCCCCAGGTGCCCGGTGCCCCGGAAGGGGCGCCGGGCACTGTTCTGCCCTGTGCCGGTGTACTCAATTCTTTGCACTGTCGTTGGCCTCCCGAGCATGCGCCCGGGAGGCTGTCAGCGACGAGTTCTCACCGGCCGACGGGCCCCAATTCCTTTTTCGATGTCGCGAATTCAGGCGGGCCGTTTCGTCCGGGCCCCGGGCTGATCGATCGAGTGTGGAGTGAGTGAATGTCTGACCCGCAGGGTGTGCGATTCCGCTTGACCGATGGGCAGCGGGGAATCTGGTACGCGGCGCAGGGGGACCCGGCCAATCCGGTCTTCAGCCTGTCGGAGCGGATCGACATCGCCGGCCCGGTGGACCCGGGGCTGTTCGAGGCCGCCGTGCGCCGCGTGGTCGCGGAGACCGAGGCGCTGCGCGCCCGCTTCGGCGCGGACGACGACGGCCCGTACCAGGTGGTCGCCCCGGAGCTCGACTGGCTGTTCCACGTCCTCGACCTCTCCGGCGAGCCGGACCCCGAGGCCGCGCTGCGCCGGTGGACCGACGAGGACCTCGCCCGGCCGGTCGACCTCGCCGCCGGCCCGCTGTTCACCTTCGCGCTCTTCCGGCTCGCCGAGGGCCGGTACGTCTGGTACCAGCGGCACCACCACATCGTCCTCGACGGACTGAGCGTCGGCCTGGTCGCCCGCCGGGTCGCCGCGCTCTACTCCGCCGCCGTGGCGGGCACCCCGGCTCCGCCGACCGCCGGACCCGGCCTGGGCGAGCTCGTCGCCGCCGACGCCGCGTACACCGAGTCCGAACAGTTCCAGCGGGACCGGCAGTTCTGGACCGACCGGCTCGCCGAGGGGCCCGACGTGGTCGGCCTGGCCGGGCAGCCCGCGGGCTACCCCGGCGCCCCGCTGCTGCGCGCCGTCCGCGAGATCGGGCCCGAGACGGTCGAGGCGATCCGCTCGCTCGCCCGGGAGACCGGCATGGCCTGGCCGACCCTCCTGGTCGCCGCCAAGGCCGTCTACCTGAGCCGGGTGTCCGGACAGGCCGACGTCGTGCTCGCCCTACCGGTCGCCGCGCGCCCCGGGGGCGACGCCGCGTCGGTGCCCGGGATGGTGTCGAACGTGGTGCCGCTGCGGCTGTCCGTCCGTTCCGGGGCGACGGTTGCGGAGCTGTTCCGGGACGTCGCCGGGCAGCTGCACGCCGCGCTCCGGCACCAGCGCTACCGGTACGAGGCGATGCGCCGGGACAGCGGTGCGCTCGTCGACGGCCGGCGCCTGGTGGGCCCGCGCGTCAACCTCGTCACGTTCGACTACGACCTCGACTTCGCCGGTCACCCGGGCGTCGTGCGGAACCTGACCATCGGCCACGACGACGACCTCACCCTGGTCGTCGACGCCCGCGCGGCGGGCGGCGCCCTGCGGATCGAGGTCAACGCCAACCCCGAGCTGTACTCCGCCGTCGAGGTCGAGCAGCACTGCGAGCGGCTCACCGCACTGATCCGGGCCCTCGGCGACGGCGGGCCGGAGCAGCTGGTCGGGCGCCTGGACGTCGCCACGGCGGAGGAGCGCCGCACCGTCCTCGTGGACTGGAACGGCGACGTGGCCCCCGCCGGGGACGCGACGCTCCCCGAACTGTTCCAGGCGCGCGTGACGGACGCCCCCGACGCCGTCGCCGTCTCGCTGGGCGAGGAGCGGCTGACCTACCGGGAGCTGAACGCCCGCGCCAACGCGCTGGCGCACCTGCTGGCGGACCGCGGCGCCGGGCCGGGCCGCTTCGTGGGGCTGGTGCTGCCGCGCTCGGTCGACCTGGTGGTGGCCCTGCTCGCGGTCGTCAAGACGGGCGCCGCCTACGTGCCGATCGACCCGACCTATCCGGCGGACCGGATCGCCTACACGATGGCCGACGTGGACCTCGCCCTGGCCGTCACCGAGGCCGGGGTGGAGGTGCCGGTCCCCGACGGTGTGGAGCAGGTCGTCCTCGGCAGCCGCGAGGTGACCGACCGGCTGGCCGAACTGCCGGACACCGATCCCACCGACGCCGAGCGCCGTGCCCCGCTGGTGCCGGAGGCCCCCGCCTACGTCATCTACACCTCGGGCTCCACCGGCCGGCCGAAGGGCGTGGTGGTCCCGCACCGCAACGTGGTCCGCCTGTTCAGTGCGACCGACCACTGGTTCGGCTTCGGCCCCGACGACGTGTGGACGCTCTTCCACTCCTACGCCTTCGACTTCTCCGTCTGGGAGCTGTGGGGGCCGCTGCTGCACGGCGGCCGGCTGGTCGTGGTGCCCCACGACGTCTCGCGCTCGCCCGAGGGGTTCCTGCGCCTGCTCGCCGACGAGCGGGTCACCGTCCTCAACCAGACGCCCTCGGCGTTCTACCAGCTCATCCACGCGGACCGGGAGAACCCGGAGACCGGCGACCGGCTGGCGCTGCGCTGCGTGGTGTTCGGCGGCGAGGCGCTGGACCTCGGGCGACTGACCGCCTGGTACGAGCGGCACGACGAGAACGCACCCCTGTTGGTCAACATGTACGGCATCACCGAGACCACCGTGCACGTCAGCTACCTGCCGCTCGGCCGCGAGCTCGCCACCTCCGGCGTGGGCAGCCTGATCGGCCGCGGCATCCCGGACCTGCACACCTACCTGCTCGACAGCGCCCTGCGGCCGGTGCCACCGGGCGTGGGCGGCGAGCTGTACATCGCGGGCGGCGGCGTCGCCCAGGGCTATCTGAAGCGGCCCGCCCTCAGCGCCTCCCGCTTCGTCGCCGACCCGTTCGCCGCCGACGGCACCCGGATGTACCGCACCGGCGACCTCGCGCGGTGGACCGCCGACGGCCGGCTCGAGTACCTCACCCGCGCCGACGACCAGGTGAAGATCCGCGGATTCCGGATCGAGACCGGCGAGATCGCCGCCGCGCTCTCGGCCTGCCCCGGCGTGGCGAACTGCGCGGTCGTCGCCCGTCCCGACCGGCAGGGTGAGAAGCGGCTGGTGGCCTATGTCGTCCCGCAAGACGGGACCGACGCCCCGGACCCGGCGCTGCTGCGCAAGCGGCTCGGCGAGACCCTGCCGGACTACATGGTCCCCGCCGCCTTCGTCGGGCTGGACCACCTCCCGCTCACCCCGAGCGGCAAGCTCGACGAACGGGCGCTGCCGGAACCGGAGTCGGCCGCCGGCCAGGGCGGGCGCGAGGCCCGTACCCCCAACGAGCTGGTGCTCGCCGCCCTGTTCGCCGAGGTGCTGGACACCCCGTCGGTCGGCGCGGACGACAACTTCTTCACCCTCGGCGGGCACTCGCTCTCCGCCACCCGGCTGGCGGGCCGGGCCCGCTCCGTGCTAGGGGTCGAGCTGGCCGTGCGCGACGTGTTCGAGCAGCCCACCGTGGCCGGACTCGCCGCGCGGCTCGACAGCGCCGCCGCGGCGCGCTCCGCGCTCGTGCCCGCCCAGCGACCCGACCCGATGCCGCTGTCGTTCGCCCAGCAGCGGCTGTGGTTCCTCGACCGCCTGGACGGCCCGAGCCCGACCTACAACATCCCGCTGGTCCTGCGACTGTCCGGCGACCTCGACGTCGAGGCCCTGCGCGCAGCCGTGCGCGACGTCGTGCTGCGCCACGAGAGCCTGCGGACGGTGTTCCCGGCCACTGCCGGTGTGCCGCGCCAGCACATCCTCACCGCCGACGAACTGCCGCCGGTGCTCACGGTGACCGAGACCGACGCCGGGCGGCTGCCCGCGGCGCTCACCGCCGCGGCCGGGCACGCCTTCGCCCTCGACTCGGAACTCCCGGTGTCCGCCGAGCTGTTCAGCACCGGCGGCGGCGAGTACGCGCTGTCCGTGGTGGTCCACCACATCGCCGGCGACGGCTGGTCGCTCGGCCCGCTGGTACGGGACCTGGCCACCGCCTACACCGCCCGCCACGGCGGCACCGCCCCGGACCGGGCTCCGCTGCCGGTGCAGTACGCCGACTACACCCTCTGGCAGCGGGCGCTGCTCGGCGACGAGTCGCGGGGCCGGAGCCCGATGGAGCAGCAACTGGCCTACTGGAAGCAGGCCCTGGCCGGCCTGCCCGAGGAGCTGGACCTGCCCGTCGACCGGCCGCGGCCGACCGTGGCCGGCCGCAACGGCGCCGTGCTGGACTGCGCGTTGAGCCCGGAGCTGCACCGGCAGGTGGTCGCGCTCGCCCGCTCCACCGGCGCGAGCGTCTTCATGGTCCTGCAGGCCGCCCTCGCCACGCTGCTGTCCGCGCTCGGCGCCGGGGACGACATCCCCGTCGGCAGCCCGATCGCCGGGCGCACCGACGAGGCGCTGGACGACCTGGTCGGCTTCTTCGTCAACAACCTGGTGCTGCGCACCGACACCTCCGGCCGCCCGGCGTTCACCGAACTGGTCGAGCGGGTGCGGCGGAACTCGCTCGCCGCGTACGCCCACCAGGACGTGCCGTTCGAGCGGCTGGTGGAGGTGCTCAACCCGGATCGCTCGCTGGGCCGGCATCCGCTCTTCCAGGTCCTGCTGAGCATGCAGGACCACCCCGACCGGGTGCTGGAGCTGCCCGGCGTCGACGCCGCGGTGGCCCCGGGCGACCTGGTGGTCGCCAAGTTCGACCTGCAGTTCGACTTCAGCGAGCACTTCGGCCAGGACGGTGCCCCCGCCGGGATCGGCGGTCAGGTGCTCTACAGCACGGACCTGTTCGACACCGAGACCGTGCGGCTGATGGTGTGGCGCCTGATCCGGGTGCTGGAGACCGTCACCGCCCGGCCGGAGACGAGCATCGCCGAGATCGATGTGCTCCAGCCCGCCGAGAGCGAGCGGCTGGCGGTCGAGTGGTCCGGCGCCGTTCGGGAGGTTCCCGCCCTCGCGGGCACCGTCCAGGCGCGCTTCGCCCGGCAGGCGGCGGCCACCCCGGAGGCCACCGCCCTGGTCGCGGCCGACGGCACCGCCGTCAGCTACCGCGAGCTGGACGAGCGGTCCAACCGGCTCGCGCACCGGTTGCGCGCGGCCGGCGTCGGCCCGGAGTCTCGGGTCGCCGTCCTCCAGCAGCGCTCGGTCGACCTGGTCGTGTCGCTGCTCGCGGTGCTCAAAGCGGGCGGCGCCTACGTGCCGCTCGACGCCCGCGCCCCGCAGAGCCGTTGGCAGGCCGTGGTCGAGCAGACCGAGGCGGCGGTGCTGCTGCTCGACCGCGCCCAGCCGGCCCGCGAGTTCACCCACCGGGCGGTCGAGCTGCTGGTCGACGAGGGCCTGGACGGCCACCCGGCGACGCCCCTCGCCGACGCCGGCCACCCCGAGCAGCTGGCGTACGTGATGTTCACCTCCGGCTCCACCGGCCGGCCCAAGGGGGTCGCGATCACCCACCGCGACCTGCTGGCCTTCGCGCTCGACGGCTGCTTCGCCGCCGAGGCGCACCGCCGGGTCCTGTTGCACGCCCCGCACGCGTTCGACGCGGCCAACTACGAGCTCTGGGTGCCGCTGCTCACCGGCGGCACGGTGGTCCTCGCCCCGCCGCACGACATGGACGTCGCCACCCTGCGGCGGTGCGTGGCCGAACACGGCATCACCGGCCTGCACCTGACCGCCGGGCTGTTCCGGGTCGTCGCGGAGAACGACCTGGACTGCCTGGCGGGCGTGCGCGAACTCCTGGCCGGCGGCGACGTCGTCCCCGGCAGCGCCGTGCGCGACCTGCTGACGCGGTTCCCCGGCCTGGTGTTCAAGGACACCTACGGGCCCACCGAGACCACCTCGTTCGCTACCTACCACCGCATCGCCGATCCCGGTGCCGTCCCCGACGCCGTGCCGATCGGCCGTCCGCTGGACAACATGCGCGCCTACGTCCTCGACGAGAGCCTGCGACGCGTCCCGCCGGGCACCGCCGGCGAGCTGTACCTCGCCGGGGAGGGCCTGGCCCGCGGCTACTGGCAGGCGCCCGGGCTCACCGCCGAGCGGTTCGTCGCCGATCCCTTCGGCCCCGCCGGCAGCCGGATGTACCGGGTCGGCGACCTCGCCCGCTGGAACGCCGACGGGCGGCTGGAGTTCGCCGGCCGGGCCGACGACCAGGTCAAGATCCGCGGCTTCCGGATCGAGCCGGCCGAGGTCGAGGCGGCCGTCGCCCGCCACCCGGGCGTCGGCTCGGCGGCCGTGGTCGTCCGCGAGGACCGTCCCGGCGACAAGCGGCTGGTCGCCTACGCCGTACCGGCCGCGGGACAGCGCATCGACCTCGCCGCCCTGCGCGCCGAGCTCGCCGCGGCGCTGCCCGACTACATGGTCCCCTCGGCCGTGCTGGCCCTGGACGCCCTCCCGCTGACTCCGAACGGTAAGCTCGACCGCCGGGCCCTGCCCGAGCCCGAGCAGGGCGGCGACGGGACGGGCAGGCCGCCGCGGACCCCGCAGGAGCAGGTGCTCTGCGGCCTGTTCGCGGAGGTCCTGGAGACGTCCTCGGTCTCGATCGACGACAGCTTCTTCGAGTTGGGCGGGCACTCCCTGCTCGCCACCCGGCTGGTGCTGCGCATCCAGACGGTGCTCGGGGTCGAGGTCGCGGTGCGCGCCCTGTTCGACACGCCGACCGTGGCCGACCTGGCCAAGCTGGTCGCCGAAGCCGGCGGCGCGCGCGTTGCGCTGGGGCCGGCCGAGCGTCCGGAGGTGATGCCGCTCGCGCTCCCGCAGCGAGGCCTGTGGTTCCTCAACCAGTTGGACACCACGAGCCCGACCTACAACCTCGGGGTGTCGCTGCGCTTCACCGGTCGGCTCGACCGCGAGGCGCTGTTCGCCGCGCTGCACGACGTCATCGCCCGGCACGAGAGCCTGCGCACCGTCTTCCCGGACAACGGCGGCGTGCCGTGCCAGCTCGTGCTGCCCGCCGACCGGGCGCACGCCGAGATACGGGTGTCCGAGGTGGACGAGGAGCACCTGGACGAGGCGCTGACGGCGGTGGCACGGCGTGGGTTCGACCTGGCCACCGAGCTGCCCGTCCGGGCCGACCTGCTCGTGCTGAGCCCGACCGAGCACGTCTTCCTGGTCGGGGTGCACCACATCGTGGCGGACGGCTGGTCGTTCAGCCCCCTGGTGGCCGATCTCGTCGCCGCCTACACCGCACGCCGCGCGGGCGTGGCGCCGGACTGGGCGCCGCTCCCGGTGCAGTACGCCGACTACACGCTGTGGCAGGCGCAGGTGCTGGGCAGCGCGGACGACCCGGACAGCCTGCTCTGCCGCCAGCTCGACCACTGGAAGCAGACCCTGGCGGGGCTGCCCGAGCAGCTCGAACTCCCCCTCGACCGGCCGCGGCCGGCCGTGCTGGGCACGCAAGGGGACCGGCTGCCGCTGCGGCTGAGCAGCGAGCTCCAGGCCGCCCTGACCGACATCGCCCGCAGCAGTGGCGCCAGCCTCTTCATGGTGGTGCAGGCGGCGCTCGCGGCGCTGCTGTCGCGCCTCGGTGCCGGAACGGACATCCCCATCGGCACCGCCATCGCGGGCCGCAACGACGAGTCCCTGGTGGACGGCGTGGGGTTCTTCGTCAACACCCTCGTCCTGCGCAACGACGTCTCCGGCGACCCGACGTTCCGTCAACTCCTCGACCGGGTACGCGAGACGGACCTTGCCGCGTACGCTCACCAGGAGGTTCCGTTCGACCTGCTGGTGGAGCGCCTGAGCCCGAACCGGACGCTCTCCCGGCACCCGCTGTTCCAGGTGATGCTGACCTTCGAGAACATCCCGGAACTGGACCTGCGGTTCCCCGGCCTGGACACCAGGCTGCACCCGGCCAACAACCTCACCGCCAAGTTCGACTTCGATATCGCCATCGGCGAGACCTTCGACGCGGCGGGCGCCCCGGCCGGCATGGAGGGAACGCTCTCCTACAACACCGAACTGTTCGACCGGGACACCATGGTGGCACTGTCCGAGCGACTCGTGCGCCTCCTGGAGGCCGTCGCGGCCGACCCCGCCCGGCCCGTGTCGCAGATCGACCTGCTATCGGCGGCCGAGCGCGAGACGATCCTGACCGACTGGCAGGGGACACTGAAGCCGGGCGATCCCCGCACCCTGGTCGAGCAGATCGCCGAGCACGCCCGGACGACTCCGGACGCGCCGGCCGTGAGCACGGTCACCGAGCGGCTCAGCTACGCGGAGCTGGCCTCCCGGGTGAACCGGACGGCCCGGGAACTGATCGCGCTGGGAGTCGGGCCGGAGCAGTTCGTGGCACTCGCGCTGAGCCGGTCGCTCAACACGGTCGTCGCGCCGCTGGCCGTCGCCGCCGCCGGAGGTGCGTACATCCCGCTCGACCCGCGCTACCCGGTGGACCGGATCGCGTACATGATCGAGAACGCCCGGGCCACGGTCGCGCTGGTGGACGAGACCACCGAGGCGCTCTTCGCCGGCACCGGCGTCCGGACGTACCGGATGGACTCCGCCGTGTTCGAGGCGGCGGTGCGGGCCCACCCGGACGCTCCGGTGACGGACGCCGACCGGATCGCACCGCTGCGTCCGCAGAACCCGATGTACATGATCTACACCTCGGGATCGACCGGCAGGCCCAAGGGCGTCGTGGTCGAGCACCACGCGCTGATCAACTACATCGCGACCTGCCGCACCACCTACTTCGGCCTCGACGGCCTGACGCTCACGCACACGCCGACGTCCTTCGACGGGTCGATCATCCCCCTCTACGCGCCGCTGGCCGCGGGCGGCCACGTGCACCTGGCCGAGCTGGAGCAGCACGAGGTCACCACCCGACTGCTGACCGAGCAGCGGATGACCCTCCTGCACGCCTCGCCCAGCCACCTGCCGTTCATCGCGGAGCTGCCGGCCGAGTACTGGCCGTCCGAGGAGCTGAGCCTGGGCGGGGAGGCGCTGCTCGGAGAGGCGCTGGCCGGATTCCGCGCGGCCAACCCGCACGTGGCGCTGCGCAACATGTACGGCCCCACCGAGGCGACCGTGGACGCCACGGACTACGTGATCGAGCCGGGCGAGGAGCTGCCGCAGGGCATCGTCCCGATCGGCCGGCCGCAGCCCAACATCCGGGTGTACATCCTCGACGAGCAGCTGCGGCCGGTGCCGCCGGGTGTGTACGGCGAGCTGTACATCGCGGGCGCCGGCCTGGCGCGCGGCTACTGGCAGCGCCCGGACATCACCGCGGAGCGGTTCGTCGCGGACCCGTTCGGCGCGCCCGGCACGCGGATGTACCGCAGCGGCGACCTGGCCAAGTGGCGGTCGGACGGTGCCGTCCTCTACGCGGGCCGGGCGGACGACCAGGTCCAGCTGCGCGGCTTCCGGATCGAACTCGGCGAGATCGACGCCCTGCTCACCGCGGTCCCCGGCGTCGCCCGCGGCGCGGTGGTCGTCCGCGAGGACTCGCCCGGCGACCAGCGGCTGGTTGGCTACGTCATGCCGGAGCCGGGCGCGACCGTGGCGCCGGCCGAGGTGCGGGCGGCCCTCGAACGGACCCTGCCCGACTACATGGTGCCCTCGGCCGTCGTCGTGCTGGAGCAGCTGCCGATCACGCCCGCCGGCAAGCTCGACCGCAAGATGCTGCCCGCTCCCGACTACGGCGCCGCAGCGCTCTCGCGCGCGCCGCGCACGCCCCAGGAGGAGGTCCTGGCCGCACTGTTCGCCGAGGTGCTGGGCGTCGCCTCGGTGGGCGTGGACGACAGCTTCTTCGACCTCGGCGGACACTCCCTGCTCGCCACCCGCCTGGTCAACCGGATCCGAGGGGCGCTGGCGGCGGAGCTGCCGGTGCGCGCCCTGTTCGAGGCGCCCACGGTCGCCACCCTGGCGGGCCGGCTGGAGGGCGCGGAACGGGCCAGGCCGCAGCTGCGGGCCGCGGAGCGTCCGCGGACGCTCCCGCTGTCCTTCGCCCAGCGCCGGCTGTGGTTCCTCAACCGCCTCCAGGGCCCGGCCGCGACGTACAACATCCCGTACGTCCTGCGGCTCGCCGGCCGGGTCGACCCGATCGCGCTGGAGGCGGCGCTCGGCGACGTGGTGGACCGCCACGAGAGCCTGCGCACGATCTTCCCCGAGGTGGACGGCCTGCCCCGCCAGGACGTGCTGGCGGCCGCCGACGCCCAGGTGCCGCTGAGCCTGGTGGACGCCACCGAGGCCACCCTGCCGGAGCTGCTCCGGTCGGCGGTCGGCCGCGGCTTCGATCTGGCCGTCCAGCTTCCGCTGCGGGCCACCCTGTTCGCCCTGGGCGAGGAGGAGTCCGTCCTGGCCCTGGTCGTCCACCACATCGCGGCCGACGGCTGGTCGCGGATGCCGCTGCTGCGCGACCTGTCGACCGCGTACGCCGCGCGGTGCGAGGGGCATGCCCCACAGTGGGTGGACCTGCCGGTCCAGTACGCGGACTACACGCTGTGGCAGCAGGACCTGCTGGGCAGCGAGGACGACGCGGACAGCCTCCTGTCGGGCCAGCTGGCCTACTGGAAGCAGGCCCTCGCGGGAATCCCCGACGAGCTGGTCCTGCCCACCGACCGGCCCCGCCCGGCGACGGCCGGCTACCGCGGCCGCACCCTGGACTGCTCGCTGAGCCCCGAACTCCACGAGCGGCTCGCCGCGCTGGCCCGCTCGCGCGGAGTCAGCCTGTTCATGGTGCTCCAGTCGGCGCTCGCCGTGCTGCTGACCCGACTGGGCGCGGGAGAGGACCTGCCGATCGGTACCCCGATCGCCGGGCGGACCGACGAGGGCGTGGAGGACCTGGTCGGGCTCTTCCTGAACACCCTGGTGCTGCGGACGGACACCTCCGGCGACCCGACGTTCGACCAGCTGCTGGACCGGGTGCGCCGGGTCTCCCTGGACGCGTACGCCAACCAGGACGTGCCGTTCGAGCGGCTGGTGGACGCGACCAGCCCGGAACGCTCGATGGCGCGGCACCCGCTGTTCCAGGTCATGCTGACCGTCCAGAACACGCCGGACGTCGAGGCCGCCATCGGCAACCTGGCCGTGCGCGAGGAGCTGGTCGACCTCGGGGTCGCCAAGTTCGACCTCAACTTCGCCTTCGGCCAGCGGGAGGACGGTTCGGGCAACGCGCAGGCCCTGCTCGGCGTGGTCGAGTACAGCACCGACCTGTTCGACGAGGCCACCGTCGAGGTGCTGACCCGGAGGCTGCAGCGGATCCTCGACGCCGTCTCGGCCGACCCCGGACTGAGGGTCAGCGAGATCGACGTGCTGTCGGCGGCCGAGCGCGAGCGCCTGCTGGTCGAGTGGAACGCCACCACCAGTCCGGTGCCCGAGCCGCACGTGCACGAGCTGTTCGCCGCCAAGGCGGCCCGCACGCCGCACGCCACCGCCGTCCTGTGCGGCGGCGTCGAACTGACCTACGCGCAGCTGGACGAGCGGGCCGACCGGCTCGCGGCCCTGCTGGCCGCCCGCGGCGCCGGCCCGGAGAGCCTGGTGGCCGTGGCGCTGCCGCGCTCGACCGACCTGGTCGTGGCGCTGTTGGCGGTCCTCAAGTCCGGCGCGGCGTACCTCCCGCTGGACCCGGAGCACCCGCAGGACCGGATCCGGTACACCCTGGAGGACGCCCGTCCGGCGCTCGCGCTGGTCACCTCGGAGACCTCCGCGGTCGTGTCCGGAGCGAACGTGCCGACGGTCGTGCTGGACGACCCGGCCACGCTCGCCGAGTCGGCGCGTCCGTCCGTCGCCCCGGCCGTCCGGTGCTCCCCGGACAGCCCCGCCTACGTGATCTACACCTCCGGCTCGACCGGGCGGCCGAAGGGCGTGATCGTTCCCCACCGCGGCCTGAGCAACTTCCTGGACGACATGGGCCGGCGCTTCGGACTCGGCGCGGACGACCGCCTGCTGGCGGTCACCACGGTGTCGTTCGACATTGCTGCACTGGAGCTCTACCTGCCGCTGCTCTCCGGCGCCGCGGTGGTGATCGCCGACCGGGACACCGTGCGGGACGCCGCCGCGCTGCTCCGGCTGGCGCAGGACGCCGGTGCTCGCATCGTCCAGGCGACGCCCTCGTTGTGGCAGGCGATGGTCACCGCCGCGCCGGAGCACGTGCGGGGCCTGCGGGCGCTGACGGGCGGCGAGGCGCTTCCCCCGGCCCTGGCGGAGACCCTGGGCGAGCTCGCCGAGTCGGTGACCAACCTGTACGGACCGACCGAGACCACGATCTGGTCGACGACGGCGGAACTCGCGAAGGACGGTGGCACACCCTCCATCGGCGGACCGATCGGCAACACCCGGGTCTACGTGCTCGACGGCCGGCTGCGGCCGGTGGCGCCGGGGGTCCCGGGCGAGCTGTACATCGCCGGGGCGGGCGTCGTCCGCGGCTACCACGACCGGGCCGGGCTGACCGCGGAGCGCTTCGTCGCCTGCCCGTTCGGCCTCCCCGGCGAACGCATGTACCGGACCGGGGACATCGTGCGCTGGAGCGCCGACGGGAAGCTCTACTTCTCCCGGCGCGCGGACCACCAGGTCAAGGTGCGCGGGTTCCGGATCGAGTTGGGCGAGATCGAGACGGTGCTCGCCCGGCACGACGCGGTCAGCCAGGCCGTCGCCGTCGCCCGTGCGGACAACGGCAGCGCCGCGCGCCTGGTGGCCTACCTGGTGCCCGCGCCGGGCCACAAGGCGCTGGACCCCGCCGAGTTGCGCACGTACCTGGCCGGTGAGCTGCCGGAGTACATGGTCCCCTCCGCGTTCGTGGTCCTGGACGCGCTGCCGCTGACTCCGAACGGCAAGATCGACCGGAAGGCGCTGCCGGCACCCGAGTTCCACACCGCCGCCGATTCGCGGGCGCCGCGCACGCCGGTCGAGGAGCGCCTCTGCGCGGTCTTCGCCGAGGTCCTGCGGCTGCCCACGGTCGGGATCGACGACAGCTTCTTCGAGCTGGGCGGCGACAGCATCGCCTCGATGCAGCTGGTCGCCCGGGCCAGGGCGGCGGGCGTCGTGTTCCGCCCCAACGACGTGTTCGAGCACCGGACGGTGGCCGGCCTGGCCGGTGTCGCCGAACTGCTGGAAGGCGCGTCGCCGCAGGGACTCGACATCGCCGTCGGGGACTTCGCGCCCACGCCGATCACGCACCGGCTGCGCGAGCGCGGGGACGAGATCGACGCCGTCAGCCAGTCGATGCTGGTCACGACGCCCGCGGAGCTGGACCTGACGGCGCTGACGGCACTGCTGCAGGCGGTGCACGACCGGCACGACGTGCTCCGGGCGCGGCTGGTCGAGGACGCCGAGGGCGGCCGGCTGCTGAGCGTCCCGCCCGCCGAGCAGGTGGATGTGACCGAGCGGATCCTCCGGGTCGACAGCGGCGCGGCGGAACAGGCCGAGCTGGTGGCGCTCATCGACCGTCACCTCGCCACGGCGGTCGGCCAACTCGCGCCCCGGGAAGGCAAGATGCTGCGCGCCGTCTGGTTCGCCGGTGGCGCCGGCCGACCGGGCCGGCTGCTGCTGGTCGCCCACCGCCTCGTGGTGGACGCGGTCTCCTGGCGGATCCTGCTGGGCGACCTCGCCGAGCTCTGGGCGGCGGCCGCGGCCGGGACTCAGCCGGAGCCGGCCGCAGGCACCTCGGCCCGCCGGTGGAGCGAGCGGCTGGCGGAGGAGGCGGCGAGCACCCGCCGCCAGGCCGAACTCCCCTTCTGGCGGGACGTACTGAGCGCGCCAGACGCCCAGCTCGGCGGCGTCCCGTTGGGCGCCGGCGAGGACCCGGGACGGGCCGGGAGGGCGTTCGTGACGCTTCCGGCCGAAACCACCGAACCCCTGCTCACCCGGCTTCCTGAGGTGTTCCACTGCGGTGTGGAGGAAGTGCTCCTGACCGCGCTCGCGCTGGCGGTCGTGGACCGCCGTCGCCGGACCGGCACGACGGCCACCTCGGTGCTGGTCGACGTCGAAGGACCCGGCCGCGACGACGGGGTTGCCGGCGCGGACGTCTCCCGCACCGTGGGGTGGCTCACCGCCGTGCACCCGGTGCGCCTGGACGTGGGCCCGGTGCACTGGGGCGAGTTGTGGTCGGGTGGTCCGGCCGTGGGCCGCGTGGTGAAACGCGTCAAGGAGCAGCTGCGTGCCGTGCCGGGCAACGGGCTCGGTTACGGGCTGCTGCGCCACCTCGACCAGGGGTCGGCCGCCGAACTGGCCGGCCTGCCGGTGCCGCGGATCGGGTTCGGCTACCAGGGCCGGATCGCGGTGGGCACCGGAGCCGGCGGCTGGGAGGTGGCGCCGGAGGCACTGGAGTTGGATCTGGCCGTCCACGGCGGTCCGGACCCGGTCCACGGCCTGGAGCTCGACGTCGTGGCCGTCGACCTTCCCACCGGTCCGGAGCTGCGCGCGACGCTGAGCTACCGGGAGCGCGTGCTCTCCGAGCGGGACGCGCGGGAGCTGGCGGAGGCGTGGCTGCGGGCGCTGGAGGCGCTGGCCGACCACGCGGCCGGGCCCGGGGCGGGCGGTCACACCGCCTCGGACGTCCCCCTCGCGGGTCTGGACCAGGCGGAGATCGAGTTGTTGGAGGGCGAGTGGTAGGCCCCGGCTGACCGGCGACGGTCAAGAAGCCACGCGGCGGCGGTGGGAATCAGCTCACCGCCGCCTCCCTCTCAGGAAACCGGAGGCATAGATGTCCGTCGTACCCGAGCAGTTCACCCGGGCCATGGCACGGGTGCCGGGCCCGGTGGTGGTGGCCACCACGGTCGACCGCGCCGGGCGCCGCTGGGGGTTCACCGCGAGCTCGTTCAGCTCCCTGTCGATCGCGCCGCCGCTCGTGCTGGTCTGCCTGGGCAAGTCCGCCAGTACTCATGCGGCCTTCGCCGGCGCAGACTTCTTCATGATCAACATATTGGCGGAGGAGCAGGCCGACATCGCGCGCTGCTTCGCCAGGTCCGGAGTGGACCGCTTCGCGGCCGGGGACACGCTGCCGATGGAGCTAGGACTTCCCGGTATTCCGAATGCGGCGGCGCGAGTGGCGTGCGCCATGGACCGCATCGTCGACGGTGGAGACCACTCCATCCTGATCGGCCGGGTCGAGGCCACCTTCGCCGGGGAGGACGCCCCGCTCGTCTACTGCGACCGCTCCTTCCAGCGACCGGTGGCGCTGGACGCGGCCAGGTACGTCTGAGACAAACCATGCTCCAGGCCGCTGCCACGGCCCTCACACCCGTGGCAGCGGCCTCTCCCGTTACCTGCGGACGGACCTCCTGCCGACGCCCCCGACCTGCTCGCCGCCGGCCTCCATGGTGGCCGTGCCGGTGGCCCCGGCAGCCCGACTGCCCCGACGACCGACAACGCGCAACCGGCCCCCGGCTTCAAAGCCGGGGGCCGGTCCGATCTGCGCGGAGCTCGCCTGCGCCGAGGCGCCGCCCAGGTGCGGAAGTCCTTCGCGACGAAGGTCGGCTACTCCTCCAGCAGGTCGGGCTGCTCGGCGACGATCTCGTCCCACAGCAACTGGAAGCTGAACCAGCCGAGTTGGGCGTCGCCGAACCCGGCGCCGGCAGACAGGGCCTGTTCGTGGGTGAACGCCTTCGGGGTGCCCGCCGCGTAGGCGAGCAACTGGACCTGGGCACAGC
The DNA here is from genome assembly GCF_019192735.1 of Kitasatospora aureofaciens. Lineage (GTDB taxonomy): Bacteria > Actinomycetota > Actinomycetes > Streptomycetales > Streptomycetaceae > Kitasatospora > Kitasatospora aureofaciens_A. The sequence continues at coordinate 95,435 of NZ_JAHTKP010000010.1, read as the reverse complement.
TGTCGTAGGTGAAGAACCAGTGCACGGCCTCGTCCAGCGAGCCGCCGACCGTGATCAGCCCATGGTGCCGCAGCAGGATGGCGCGGTTGTCGCCGAGCTTCTCCGCGATGTCGCGCCCCTGCGCCAGCGAGACCGAGGGGCCCTCGTACTCGTCGTAAAGGACCTGTCGCCCGTAGAACGCGGCGGACTCCTGGTCGATGGGCTCCAGGAGACGACCGAGCGCACCCAGCGCGCGTGAGTGCGCGGTGTGGCCGTGGGCCGCGGCGGTCGCGTCGGGGTGGAGTTCGTGGATCTGGGAGTGGATCACGAAGGCGCTCGGGTTGATCCGGTGCTTGCCCTCGACGACCCGGCCGACCGAGTCCACACAGATCAGGTCCGCGACCTTGACGTGCTTGAACGACACGCCGAAGGGGTTGACCCAGAAGCGGTCCGGGTACTCGGGGTCGCGGACCGATATGTGGCCCGAGATGCCCTCCCCGAAACCGTACTTGCCGAACAGGCGCAGCGCCGCGGCGAGGCGCTGCTTGCGGTGGCGGCGGGTCTCCTCGGCGGTGGCGAAGACGGGCTCGCCGGGGATCGGGAGTCCGGTGGCCGTGTCGGCCAGGAACTCGGGGCTCTGTTCGTCGGCGCTGGTGCTCATGATGGGGCGTTTCCTCTCTGGACACTGGGCGGGTCGGCGGACACTGGGCGGGTCGGCCGGACGGCGGCAGTCCCCGGCACGGGACGGGAAGCTGCTCAGGTGGAGACGAGGACCTCCTCGGTCCGGGTGGCGTCCAGGCCGGAGGCGTGCGCGAGGATCGCGGCGGCGATGTCGACGCTGCGGTCGACCAGCGACGGGAGACCCCAGGTGAAGAAGAGCGATCCGGAGCCGATGTTGCCGAGCCCGTACAGCCGGGGGTCCGGCGTGCCGTCGACGGTCAGCCGGCTGGTGGCCCGCGCCAAGTGGAGCCCGCCGTGCGGGTGTTGACGTGCGGCATTGCCGTCCACCAGTGAGGTCACCAGCGGCTTCGCGGCCGCGGGGATGCGGCCGGAGGCCGCGTTCACCGCGTTGATCACCCGGTCCGTCGTGAAGGCGGCTCGCTCGGTGACGACGTCGAAGCCTCCGCCCGGGCGCGGGGCGACGGTGCGCAGGCCCGAGTGGCTCTGCAGCTGACCGGTCCCGAAGAGTTCCAGCAGAACGGCCGCACTGCTCGGCGGCATCGGGCAGCACAGGCTCATGACGGTGCGGTAGTGCGCACGGAGCACCTCGGCCTTGTCCTGCGCCCGCAGCAGCGGCCACACGTCCGGGCCGGTCTCCGGGACGGCCCGACGCAGGATGCGCAGGCCCATGTGCGGCGAGTCGACGTCGGCGAACTGCCTGCGCAGCACGTCCACCGGGTCCTCCCGGCCCTCCTGCAGGAGTTCGGACATCACGGCCCGCAGGTCGGCGCCGACCTCCCGGAACTCGTCCGTCATGATCGCGCCGAGCTCCTCGATGGAGAGTTCGCGCTGCTGTCTCCACAGCAGTCCCATCCGCTCCGGAGTGAAGTGCCGGAGCTCGAACGGAACCGGTCTCTGCCGCACCCCCGGGAGGACGCCGCTCCTGGACAGCAGGCTGATCCGTCCGCGGTGCCCCCGGCCGGCCAGCGAGAGGATGATGTCGACGGAGGTCAGGCCGCTGCCGATGACCCCGATGTGGTCGTCCGCGTCGATCTCCTGCAATGTGCCGAGGATCGGGTAGGGGTCGGCCGTGAAACCGGGCGCACCGGAGAGGCCGTACGTGTCCTCCGGGCTGTCGCCGCCGACGCAGAGCGCCACGTAGTCGAACGGCCGGACGTTGCCCCGGCCGGAGCGCAGCACCACCTCGTCGGCGGTCCGGACGGCGGCCTCCACCGACTCCCCGATGAGGTTCACCTGCCAGCCCTGACGGCGCAGGTCGGCGAGGGCGGTGCAGGCGCTCTGCTCAAGGTAGTCGCCGTAGACCGTGCGTGGCGCGAACCGGACGCCGGACCAGCGGTCCAGGCCGTTCGTCGTGCCGGCGATGCGGTCGTGGGTCTCCAGCCATCGCTCGAAGTGGCCCGGGTCGGCCGCCCGGACGGACATGTCGTCCGGTGTTGCGTTCACCCTGAGGGTCTCGGTGTCCGGCTGGTAGGCGCGGCCGCGCCACAGGTGGGGCGACGGCTCGAACACCGTGATGCTGCCCGGTCCGCCCTGAGCACCGGCCAGCGCGTCGATCAGGCAGACCGCGGCCGCGCCACCTCCGACGATGCCGATCGAGAATCCACGCGACATTTCTCAGTCACCTATCGATAAATGGAAGGTGCGGAGTGATCCATCGGCAGTTCTGTCCGGGATCACTGTGTTTCGCCACCCGGAGCGGCAATGCACCGGAGCGCGCATGCCCGGGCCGTCCGGCGAAAACGCCTGTCGTCGGCCGCTATTCCACCGGAGTATTGCCGGTGCCGTGCCGGGCGTCCATCGGACTGGCAGCTAGTTGCCACCCTGCTGGCATTCTGAAATGCCTTCCCATATGGGCTGTTTGAGCTGTCCACGGCCAGTTTCGGCCGGTTGTCGACAGTGAGCTGACGGCCCGTGCAATCAAATATTGAATTCCTTGGGGCTCGGCCGGGCCGCGCTTGGTAGAGGTAGTCACGCACTCTCCCGGTACCGGGGGCGGATTCGAGAGGAAGACATGAGATGACGCAGACGAGCGCAGAGGCACCCGAGGTCCTTGGCCCGGACTTCTTCCGGGACCCGTACCCGCACTACGCGCGGTTCCGCGAGCAGGCCCCGGTGGTTCGCGTCGGCATGGGGCCGATGCCCGTGTGGCTGGTGGTCCGGTACGCCGAGGCGCGTGCCGCACTGACCGACCACCGGCTGGTCAAGGACCAGGACCTCATGGCCAAGGCCGCCGCGGCGCAGGCCGGCGTTGCCCACATGCCGTCGCGCGCGGAGCGCTCGTTCGGTGAACGGGTGCTCACCAGCCACCTGCTGGCGATGGACCCGCCGGACCACACCCGGCTGCGCGGCCTCGTCGGCCGGGCGTTCACCATGCACCGGCTCCGGCTGCTGAAGCCGCGGATCGCGAAGGTGGCCGAGGGGCTCCTCGACGCCGTAGACGGTCAGCCGGAGGTGGACCTGCTGACGGCGCTGGCGTACCCGATGCCCGTCATGGTCCTGTGCGAGCTGCTGGGCGTTCCCGGCGAGGACCAGATCCAGTTCCGGGACCAGTGCGTGGCCCTGAACGAGGCGTCAGCGGACACCATGGGCCCGATCGCCGAGGAGATGGCTCAACTGGTGCTGAGCTGGATCGCCCGCCGCCGCGCGAACCCGGGGGAGGACCTGCTCACGGACCTGATCCAGGTCCTCGACCACGAGGGGGGGATCAGCGAGGAGGAGCTCGTCTCCATGATTTTCCAGGTGATGAGTGCGGGCTCCGGCCCGAGCAGCCACCTGATCGGCAACGGCATGCTGTCCCTGCTGAAGAATCCCGAGCAGCTCGCGCTGCTCCGCGCGGACCGGTCCCTGCTGTCCGGAGCCGTCGACGAGTTCGCCCGGTACGAGACGACGGTGCACATCTCCATGCCGTGGGTCGCGGCGGACGCGCTCGATCTCGGCGGCGTGTCCATCGCGGCCGGCGACCTCGTCATGGTCGCGAACGGGTCGGCGAACCGCGATCCGGCGCAGTTCCCCGACCCGGACACCTTCGACATCCGCCGCAGCACGGCCGGCCACATCGGCTTCGGCCACGGCATCCACCACTGCCTGGGCGCCTCGCTCGGCAAACTGATCGCCGAGGCGGCCGTGACGGCCCTGCTCGACCGGTACGACCGGATCGAGCTCGCGGTGCCGTCCGAGGAGATCACCCACAAGATGTTCCCCGCCCGGCTGCTGGAGCGGCTTCCGCTCCTCGTCGGCTGACCCGCCGCGCCCGCGCAGCTCCTGCGCAAGGTGTGGATCCGACTCCCCCGCGAGAGTGAGTCGCTCCGTTCTCAGGGCGGATGTGTCGCTACGGCGCTCACCGCGATCATCGATTCAGCAAGGTAGCACTGCCCACGGGGTCGGTGCGGACGCAGCAGACCGTCCGCACCGACCGGGCGCCCGGACCAGGAGGTTCCCCCATGACCGCTCGCTCTTTTCTGGAACGGCTGCACGGCCGGACGGCGGCGGGCGTGCCCAGATGGGCGGTGTGGGTCGCGTTCGCGATTTCGATGACCGTGCTGCCCGCCGGGCTCTGGCGGGTCGTGAGCGTCGACTTCCGGGTTCCGCTGATGGACGCCCCGGGCGACGGCCGCCCGCCGCCGGCCTGGTTCGGCGGCGAGTGGTGGTACGTCCTCGGGCTGAGCGCGGTCAGTGAGGCCCTGGCGTTCCTGGCGTTCGGCCTGGTGAGCGAGTGGGGTGAGGTGTGGCCCCGGTGGATCCCGTGGCTGGGTGGCCGGCGGGTGCCGATCCTCGCCGCGGTCATCCCGGCCGGCCTCGGCGCGACGTTCAACACCCTGCTCTGGCCGTACTCGATGATCATGATCAGTTTCGGTCGCAGGGTCGACGGCGGCGTCGACCCCGGTGTGGGCACGCACGGCTGGCAGGTCTTCGTCTTCTACGCGTCGTACTGGCCGCTGGCCGCCTGGGGGCCGCTGCTCGGCATCCTCACCGTGCACTACTACCGCCGTCGCAAGGCCGCCGAGTCGGTCGGCGGCACGCAGCGGAAGGTTGAAGCCGCCGTCGCCGGGTGATGGGCGGCCTCCGGAGATTCTGTCCGCTTGTGGTCAAGAGCCCCCGGAAGCGGCTGCTCCGCCCGTTGGTGGGCGCAGGATTGACCGGGTCGGGCCCGACACAACGCACCGCCCTGAAGCATCTTCCGCTGAAACGAGGAGGTTCAACCCTTGCGTAAGACTTGGGCTCTTCGTGCCGCCACCCTCACCCTCGGTGCGGGTGCCGTCCTCGGTCTGGCCGTCGGCTCGGCCGGTGCCGCCACCGCGGCCACGACCCTCCAGCTGGGGGACTCCGGCCCAGCGGTCACCTGTGTTCAACAGGCGCTGAACCTTGAGATCGGCTCCGGCCTCGCGGAGGACGGCGTCTACGGCCAGAGCACCGCCGACGCCGTGGCCAAGTTCCAGCCGATGACCAACGTGATGATCACGAACAGTCAGCTGCCGGCGACCGGCGTGGTCGACGCCACCACCGGGAGCAAGCTCTACAAGTCCGTGTGGCTCGACTTCATGTGGGTCAACCCCGGGGACAACGCCGCCCGGAAGGCTTGGCTCACCGGCAGCTGCCCCACCCTGATTCCGCGCTGACCAACGCATCGGCGGAGAACGACCGTTGACGGCGGCGGGGAGAGGGATTCGCGGTGTGTACGCGCGAATCCCTCTCCCCGCCGTCGCGTTGGCGCCTTGACCGTGCAGTGGTGTCGGCGTCGTCGGGCCGTCCCCGGCAGCAGCGGACTCCCCGATCCTGTCAGTAAGTTGTCGATCTGCTATGGGGCCGACGTCGGACCGGTCGGCGGTGACGTCTAATCGACATCGCTTCCAACCGTCGGATGGGAACTCACCATGTACGCACACCACTTCGCGCTCGCGACGCCCTCGAGGGAGGCGGTCACCCCGTGACGGCCGACACCGCGCGGAGCGCGGCTCCGCAGGCGCTGACCCTGGACGACTACGCCGCGCTGGCCCGTGAGCGCCTGGACCCGTCGCTCTGGGACTTCATCCAGGGCGGGGCGGGGGAGGAGCGGACGCTCTCCCGGAACCTCCTGGCCTTCGACCGGATGCGGCTGCGCACCCGGGTGCTGACCGGGGTGAGCGAGGTCGACACCTCGGTCACGGTGCTCGGCCGCCGCTGGGCTGCCCCGGTGGGGGTGGCCCCGATGGCATACCACACGCTGGTCCACCCCGGGGGCGAGATCGCCACCGTGCAGGCGGCCGGGGTGGCGGGCCTGCCGGTCGTGGTGAGCACCTTCGCCGGGCAGCCCTTCGACAAGCTGGCCGCCGCCGCGAGTTCGCCGCTCTGGCTGCAGGTCTACTGCTTCCGCGACCGCGAGACGACCCGTCAACTCATCGAGCGGGCCGAGCAGGCGGGCTTCGAGGCGCTCGTTCTCACGGTGGACACGCCCCGGCTCGGCAGGCGGCTGCGCGACCTGCGCAACGACTTCCGGCTGCCCGCGGGCATCGTGCCGGCCAACCTGCCGCCGGCCGACTACTCCTCGCCGAGCGGCCACGGGCGCGCCGAACTGGACCCCGCGCTGGACTGGTCGGTGGTCTCCTGGCTGCGGTCGGTCAGCAACCTGCCCGTCCTGCTCAAGGGGATCACCACGGGCGAGGACGCCACCCGTGCGATCGAGGCCGGCGTGGACGGCGTCATCGTCTCCAACCACGGCGGACGCCAACTCGACGGCACGTACGGGACCCTGGAGGTGCTGGCGGACGTCGCCGGCGCGGTGGGCGGCCGTTGCCCGGTGCTGCTGGACGGCGGCGTTCGGCGCGGCACCGACGTGCTGACGGCGCTCGCTCTCGGCGCCGACGCCGTCCTGCTGGGCCGCCCGGTGCTGCACGGCCTGGCGGTGGCCGGGCAGACCGGTGTCACCGGCGTGTTCGACATCCTGGTCGGGGAGTTCGAGGACGCGCTGCTGTTGACCGGCACCCGCTCGGCCGCCGACGCGGGCCCCGCCGTGCTGGAGCCAGGCCCGTCCACCGTGCCCGCGCCGCGTGCCGCCGCACCGGCCGAACAGCCGTCCACCCCGGGCGTCCTGCGCAAGGAGGAACTGCACGCCAGTGTCAGCGACCCGGTGCTGGACACCATGAACTTCCTCAACGAGGTGACCATCCGCTACCCCGAGGCGGTCTCCTTCGCCCCGGGCCGGCCGTACGAGGGCTTCTTCGACACCGAGCAGCTCTTCACGCACATTCGCCGCTACCTCGACCACCTGGCCGAGCAGGGCGACACCCCCGAGGGCATCCGGACCAAGCTGTTCCAGTACGGGCCCACCGCCGGGCTGATCAACGGGCTGATCGCCGACTCGCTGCGCAAGGACGAGGGCATCGACGTCACCCCCGCGTCGATCGTGGTCACGGTGGGCTGCCAGGAGGCGATGTTCCTCACCGTTCGGGCGCTGTTCGCCGGCCCGCAGGACGTCCTGCTCACCACCAGCCCCTGCTACGTGGGGATCACCGGCGCGGCCGCGCTGCTCGGCATCCCGGTGACCGCGATCGAGGAGGGACCGGACGGCCTCTCCTGCGCGGCGGTCGAGGCGGCCGTCCTGGCGGAGCGGGCCCGCGGGCGGCGCCCGCGCGCGCTCTACGTGGTGCCCGACCACTCCAACCCGTCCGGCAACACCATGCCCCGGCAGACCCGCGAGGACCTGCTCGCGCTCGCGGAGCGCCTCGACCTGCTCCTGATCGAGGACAACCCCTACCGCCTGGTCAGCACCGGCACACGGCTGCCCACGCTCAAGTCGCTCGACACCGGCCGCCGGGTCGTTCACCTCGGCTCGTACTCCAAGACGGCCTTCCCCGGCGCGCGGATCGGGTTCGTGGTCGCGGACCAGCCGGTCGAGGACGCCTCCGGGGCCACCGGCCTGCTCGCCGACGAACTCGCCAAGATCAAGAGCATGGTGACGGTGAACACCCCGCCGCTCAGCCAGGCCGCGGTGGCCGGCCTGCTGCTGGCCGCCGACGGGCGGCTCTCCGAGCTCAACGCCGGGCCCGCCGCGCACTACGGGGACGTCCTGGCGGCCGTGCTGGAGCAGTTGGAGCGGCACTTCCCCGAGGCGCGGCGCCGCGAACTCGGCATCAGCTGGAACGTCCCCAGCGGCGGGTTCTTCCTCACCGTCAACGTCCCGTTCGCGGTGGACAACACCGCCCTGCTGCGCTCCGCCGAGGAGCACGGCGTCATCTGGACCCCGATGTCGTACTTCTACCCCCAGGGAGGGGGCGAGCACGAAATGCGACTCTCCTTCAGCTACCTGACCCGCGCGGACGTCGAGGACGGCATCGCCCGGCTGGCGCGCTTCGTCGAGGCCGAAGCCGCGGCCACAGCCGTCGACGGGCCCGGCCGATGAGGAGCGCCGTCGTCATCGGAACCGGGGCGATCGGCACCTCCGTCGCCCTCGCGCTGACCCGGCACGGGGTGGCGGTGTACCTGGACGACGTGAACCGGACGGCGGCCAGGACGGCGGAGGCCATGGGCGCGGGCTCGCTGGCCGCACCGGACGCGCCGGTCGACCTCGCCGTCCTCGCCGTGCCGCCCGCGCACGTCGGTACCGTCCTGGCGCAGGCGCAGCGCGACGGCCTGGCCCGTGCCTACACCGACGTCGCCAGCGTGAAGGCGCAGCCGCACGACGAGATCGGGCGCGCCGGGGCGGACCCGGCCAGCTACATCGGCGGGCATCCGATGGCCGGCACCGAACGCTCCGGGCCGCTCGCCGGCCGGGCCGACCTGTTCGAGGGCCGGCCGTGGGTGCTCACGCCGTCCGCGCACACCGGCCAGGAGACGCTCAACCGCGCCCTGGAGCTCGCCTCGCTGTGCGGCGGCACGCCGGTGGTGATGGACGTCGCCGCGCACGACCGCGCCGTCGCCCTCATCTCGCACGCCCCGCACCTGGTCTCGTCCCTGATGGCGGCCCGCCTGGCGGACGCGGGGGAGGACAGCATCCGGGTCTCGGGCCAGGGGGTGCGGGACGTCACCCGCATCGCGGCGGGGGACCCCGGCCTCTGGGGCGACATCCTGGACGCCAACGCCGCCGCCGTCGCGGACGTCCTCGACGAGTACGCCGCCGACCTCGGCCGGGCGATCACCGCCCTGCGGGGCCTGGCCGGCAGCGACACCGCACGGCGCAAGCACGCCGCGGCCACCCTGGACGACGTCCTGCGGCACGGCAACCGCGGGCGGGCGCGGGTCGCCCACAAGTCGGGCACACCGCTCACCGACCTCACCCCCGTCCCGGTGCTGGTGCCGGACCAACCGGGCGCCCTGGCACGGCTGTTCACCGCGGTGGGCGAGATCGGGGTGAACATCGAGGACGTCCGGATCGAGCACTCGATGGACCGGCCCCGCGGCCTGGTCGAGCTGCTCGTGCAGCAGCAGTCCGCGTCGGCGCTCTCCCGGCTGCTGGACGCAGACGGCTGGACCGTGGCGGAGGAGGCGGCGGTCGCGGCCGGTTCCCGATGACCGAAGGCGGAGCTCCGGGGGTGCGGGATTGCCGCACCCCCGGAGCTCCGCCGTGGCGGTGGCCCGCGGCTCGATCAGCCGACGGCCACCGGATCGCGCTGCGCCACCGGCCTGATCAGCGGGCAGGCGAGGGCGGCCCAGTCCGCGGGCGCGACCGCCAGCGAGCGGTCGAGCCGGGCCGCGTTGAAGAAGATCTCCTCGGGCTCGAGCAGCGTGGGGTCGGCCAACAGCTCAAGGTCCCGGTGGAAGGTGAAGGGCACGATGGATCCGCTGCGGCACTGGGTGAGCCGCTCCGCGGTCGGTCGGTCGGCGAACGTCGTCCGGTCGCCGCCGACATGGTGTGTGACGGCTTCCAGGTCGACCCGGCGATCACCGGGCACGACGACGACACTGTGTCGGGGCAGGCCCCCGGCGGTCCTGGTGCGGACCACGATGCATTTCGCGGCCTGTCGGAGCGAATGCCCGCGTATTTCACTGGCCTCGGCGGTGCGTCCTTCCGGACGGTGGTGAATCAGACGGAACGGCGTCCCGGACGACGACATCATTGTCATGATCCGGCGGTAGACGCCGTACTCGGGCTCGTCCGTGAGCTGAGTGCTGTTCACGGAATTTCCTCCCTCGAAAGGCTGATCCGAACGTAATGCCTGTCGGGATCGGAAATTCCGGAGCTGGCCACTACCTGTCATGACCGGAATCGGTCAACCGGGCCCGTTCGGGGGGCGCCGATCGCCACTTTGGGTGGACGTCCGCGCACAGGCCGTCGCCGATCGGGGCGTGCGTTGGGCCTCGGTCCGACCGGTCGCGCAGCTTGCTGACAGCACCGTAGGACCGTCGAGGTGCCGGACTGTTCGATGACGGTGGACGGAGTCGCATGTCATGGGGGTAGCCATGAGGGAACTGTCGAGCAGGCCGGGGCGGGCGTCGCTCACCCGTCGCCGGTTCGGGGACGAGGTCGAACAGGGGCTGTTGGAGGTTCAGGCCCTGATCGAGGACACCGTGGCGAGACACCGCAACTTCGTGTCCCGAGCGGCCGTGGTCACCTCCGTGCCGCCGGACGAGGCGGAGCTGTCCGCCGAGGCCGCCCGGCTGATCGGGCGCACCAGGCGCAGGCTTGAGGTGGTGCTCGCCTCGGACGTGCCCAGGGCCAAGGGGATCTACAAGGCGCTGGGCGAGATGCTCGGCGCGTGCGGCGACGCGGTCACCGTGCGGCTGCTGTGCGTGCCGGAGACGCTGGACCGGGAGTTCGTCCGGGAGCAGCTCGACGCGGGCCGCCACCTGGAGGTCCGGACGTGTCAACTGCCCTGGATGGAAACGGTCCTGGTGGACAATCAGGTCGTCCTCGCCTGTGCCGACCTGGTGACCGGCAGCCGGCAGGCGGCGGTGATCCAGGACGTTTCGGTGATCCGCACCATGCACAACCTGTTCGCGGGCGTCTGGCGGCGTGCCGTCCCGGTGGAGGGCCAGTTCGAGTTCGGGAGCCGGGCCAGGGCGGAGTTCGCCCGGCGCATCCTCGACCGGTTGAACGCCGGCGTGACGGACGAGGTGGCCGCCCGAGACCTCTCGGTCTCGGTCCGCACCTACCGCCGGTACGTCGCCGAGATCATGGAGATGCTCGGCGCGAACTCCCGCTTCCAGGCCGGTGCGCGCGCCGCCGAACTCGGGCTGCTGACCGTGGGGCAGCCGCCCCGCCCGGCCCGCCGTACCGCCTGACCTGCGGCGCGGGCCGTCGCGCGGCCATCGGCCGGGCCGTGGCAGCTTCCTGAAACGGGCGTTGCCGCCGGTTCGGGCGGGCGGATAGAAATGGCGGCGGAAACCAGTTGTCGGCGAATACCGGTCGGTTCGCGGTCGGAACACGGCAGTTGGACGCCGACCGGAAATCGGTCGGACAACGGTGCGGCCCCGACCCGGGACCCGCCGTCGACCGGGATTCGCATCGCGCGGATCGACGTCAGCAGAACCAGTAAGCCTCCGGCAGCCACCTCCCCGGGCGGGTCGCCGGAATTGCCGTTCGGGTGAGGAGCGTTCCGTTTTCGGTGGGAAACGGTGCGCCCCGGACGGCGACAAGCGGCGGAGCCGGCCCCGCACCCCCGGTGGGGCCGGCTCCGCCTCAGAGACCCGGGCAACTCGGTGATCCGCCGGCTGGAAGGTGTGGCCATGACCCCCGAACCGATCGCGCTGCTGTTCCCCGGGCAGGGCACCCAGAAGCAGGGCATGGGTGCCCCCTGGCGGGACACCGAGGCGTGGTCCCTCGTCGCAACGGTCTCCGAGCAGGCGGGGGAGGACGTCGCCGAGCTGCTCCTGCACACCGACGGCGCGCTGCTGCGCCGCACCGATCTGGCCCAACTGGTGATCTTCACGGTCGACGTGATGGCCCATGACGAGGCGCGCCGCCGCGGACTGCTGTCCGAGGCGCCGGTCGCCGCTTGTGCCGGCCACAGCCTGGGCGAGTACGCCGCCCTGGTGGCGGCAGGGGCGCTCGGGCTCGCGGACGCGGCCATGCTGGTCGCCGTCCGTGGCCGCGCCATGCGGGAGGCGGCCGAGCTGTCCGACAGCACCATGGGCGTGCTGGTCGGCGCGCCCCTGCCGGCCGTCGAGGCGCTGGCCGCCGACGCCCGGGCGGCCGGACACCAGGTCTGGGTGGCCAACGTGAACGCGCCCGGCCAGGTGGTGCTCTCCGGCTCCGCGGACGGCGTGGCCGCGGCCGCCGCCGAGGCGCCCGGGATCGGCGCGAAGCTGATCAGCGTCCCGGTCGGCGGGGCCTTCCACAGCCCGTACATGGCGCCCGCCGCCGAGCGGCTGCGGGCCGCACTGGTGGGCGTCGAGTTCGCCACGCTGCACACCCCGGTGGTCGCCAACGTGGACGCCCGCCCCCACACGTCCGGCGCCGACTGGCCGGAACTGATGGATCGTCAATTGACGTCGCCGGTGCTCTGGGAGGCCGGGATCCGCACGCTGGTCGGCCGGCTCGGGTGCGAGCGGCTGATCGAGCTGGGCCCCGGCCGCACGCTGGCCGGCATGGTCCGCCGCATCACACCGGAGACCGAAGTGCTCTCCATCGACAGCCCGGTGGCCCTCGGGGCCGTCGGCCCGGCGGTGTCGGGTACGCGGGGATGACGTACGGACAGGAGAGGGAGAGATGATCGAGAGCGCAGTCGACAGCCGGTGGTTCCGGCGCTACCCGCCATCGGACGGCGAGGTCGTCCGACGGGTGGTCTGCCTGCCGCACGCGGGCGGGGCCGCCAGCACGTTCCACGGCTGGGCCGACTACTTCGGCGGCGGGGTCGAGGTCCTGGCGACCCGCTACCCCGGCCGGCAGGAGCGGATCACCGAGGACTGCATCACCAACATGGCGGAGCTCGCCGCGGCGGTCACCGAGGCGCTGCTCCCGTTCCTGGACGTGCCGCTGCACGTGTTCGGCCACAGCATGGGCGCCTCGCTCGGCTACGAGGTCGCGCTGAAGCTGGAGAAGGAGCACGGCGTCCGGCTCGCCGGCCTGTACGTGTCGGGCCGCAAGGCGCCGCACCGGGTGAACCCCGAGCCCACCTACCTCGGCGGTGACGAGGCCCTGATCGGTGAGGTGCTCAGGCTCGGCGGAACCGAGGCGCGGCTGCTCAGCGACCCCGACCTGTACGAGCTGGTGATGCCCGCCATGCGGGCCGACTTCGAGATCGTCGGCACCTACCACGCGCAGCCCGGGCACCCGGTGAGCTGCCCGGTGGTCGGCTATGTCGGCGACCGCGACCCGGGGATCAGCCCGGTCGACATGGCGGCCTGGGCTGACGTGTCCGCCGCCTCCTTCGACCTGACGGTGTTCCCGGGGGGCCACTTCTACCTGCTGGAGCAACGGGACGCGCTGGTGCGCGACCTGGCCGCACGGATCGTGTGACGCGATGAGCACCGTGACCTCGGAGGCGCGCAGCGGCGTCGGCGTCCTGGACAAGACCTCGCTGCTGCTCGGCGTGCTGGCCGGCGGACCGGCCTCGTTGCGGACCCTGAGCGAAGTCACCGGGCTGTCCCGGGCGACCGTGCACCGGCTCGCGCTCGCGCTGGAGAACATTCGCCTGCTGACCCGGGACGCCCAGGGGCGGTTCGTGCTCGGCCCGCGGATCGGCGAACTCGCCGAGGAGGCCGGCCGCGACCGGCTGCTGCAGGGCGCCGAGCGCGTGCTGGCGGAGCTGCGGGTCCGTACCGGGGTGAGCGCCCGGCTCTACCGGCGCCACGGCGACCAGCGGATCTGTGTGGCCACGGCGGAGGGCCCCGGCACCGGACGGCAGGCCCGATCGGCACTGGGCGTGGCGCTGCCGATGAAGGCGGGCGCGGGCTCCCAGGTGCTGCTGGCCTGGGAGGACCCGCAGGAGATCACCCAGGCCATCCGGGCGGCCGGCTTCGGCGCGGTCACCCTGACCAAGGTGCGCCAGCAGGGCTGGGCGCAGAGCCTGGGGGCCGGCGAGCTGGGCTTCGCCGCGGCTGCGGTGCCCGTGCGCGGGGCCGCCGGGCGGGTGGTGGCCGCGCTGGTGCTGGACGGGCCGGTCACGTTGATGTCCCGGGCCCCGGGCCGGCTGTACGGCGGTCTGCTGATCGATGCGGCCGCCCGGCTCGGCGGGGGGCTGACCTGACCGACCGTCCGGGAATTCCTGGCAGTTACTTGCCGGACGGCTTGTCCGGGCCCGGTGGAAATCGATAGAAATCCGAACGGCGATTCATTTGCGAATTCCTTGGAGACGGTGATGGCAAGAAAGCCACCGCGCTGGTACTTCTCGTTCAGCAGCGCGTACTCCTGGATGGCCTACCGGGACCTCACCACGAGGTACCCCGATGTGGCGGAGACGATCGACTGGCTGCCGTTCTGGGAGCCGGACGACGCCCACCACGACCACCTGGAGGCGACCGGGGTGCAGCTGCCCTACGTTGCGATGTCCCGGGAGAAGTACCTGTACGTCCTCCAGGACGTCCGTCGGCTGGCCCTGGAGCGTGAGCTGCGGATGGTCTGGCCGGTGGACCGCGCGCCCCGCTGGGAGGTCTCGCACCTGGCCTACCTGGTGGCCAGGGACCACGGCCGCGGCCGGCAGTTCATCGACGCGACCTACCGGGCCAGGTGGGAGGAGGGGCTGGACATCTCCGACCCCGAGGTCGTCGCCGGGCTCGGCGAGCGAGTCGGCCTCGACCCCGGACTGACGGGCGGGGCGTGGCAGGACCCGGAGGTCCGCACCCGGGGCCTGGAGGCGCTCAACCTCCCTTACCGGGACGGGGTGTTCGGAGTCCCCTACTTCATCGACGGCTACCAGCGGTTCTGGGGCATCGACCGGCTGCCCGGATTCGTCTCCGCCGTGCGCCACCGCATGGCGGCCGCCACCGCGGCCGCCCGCTGACCAACGTCGGCCGACGTCAACCGACGCCGACGCCCGTTCCATCCGCAACCAACCAACAGGAGCCCGATCATGGCGACCAACCCGTTCGAGGACGACAGCGCCTCCTACTACGTCCTCGTCAACGAGGAGAACCAGCATTCGCTGTGGCCCGCCTTCGCCGAGGTCCCGGCCGGCTGGACCGTCGTGCACGGCCAGGAGAGCCGCGAGAACTGCCTCGACTACATCAACACCAACTGGACGGACATGCGCCCGAAGAGCCTCGTCGAGGCGATGGGCGCCTGACCTTCGATCACCTGACAGCGGCTCCCCATGGCCGCGGCACGCACTCAGGCCCCGGTCCGACCCCACGCGGACCGGGGCCTGCCGTCTGCCCGCTGACAGCTTGTTGCCAGCCTGTCCCGGGAATTCGGCCGATCCCCGCGCACGGGCCCTAGGGTCGGGCTCGAACGACCGTGCTGACGCTCTGCCCGGAGGAACGATGACCACGCTGACCGCCGAGCCGCGGCCGGACTCCCTCGTGGCCCGCCTGGCCCTGGCCGACCCGGGGCTCACCGCCCGGCTGCACCGCGGCCTGGCCGACGCCGAGACCCGCCTGCGCGAGACGGCGGCCGATGTGCCGAACGCGCTGGTCGCCGAGTGGTCGCGGTACCTGATCGAGGCCGGCGGGAAGCGCCTGCGGCCGCTGCTGGTACTGCTCGCGGCCGAGTTCGGCGCCGGGGCCGGGGCCGGGGCCGAAGACGACCGGACGGGCCAGGTGCTGGACGCCGCCGCTCTGGTCGAACTGATACACGTGGCCTCGCTGCACCACGACGACGTGATGGACGGCGCCCGCAGCCGGCACGGCGTGCTGAGCGCCCCGGCCCGCTGGGGCAACCGGACGGCGGTGCTGCTCGGCAACCGGCTGCTGGTCAGGGCCGGCCGGCTCGCCGCGGGCCTCGGGGACGACGTGATCAGGATGCAGGGCGGTGCCGCCGAACGCCTGGTCCGGGGCCAGCTGCGGGAGTTGACCGGGCCGGCGGCGGGGGAGTCCCCGCTGACCCACCACTTCGCGGTGATCGCCGACAAGACGGCCTCGCTCATCTCCCTGGCGCTGCGCCTGGGCGCCGAGGTGGCGGGTGCGCCCGCACCGGCCGTCCGGGCGCTGGCCGAGTACGGAGAGCAGCTCGGCATAGTCTTCCAACTCTCGGACGACCTGCTGGACTTCGTCGCCGATCCGGCGGAGTCCGGCAAGGACGCCGGGATCGACCTCGCCGTCGGGGTGCGGACCCTGCCGGTGCTGCTGGCGCTCAGTGAGGACGGGCCGCGCGCGGCCGAGCTGCGCCGGCTGCTGGAGGGCGGCCCACTCGCCGACGAGCGCAACCGCCGCCGCGCGGCGGAGCTGCTGCGCAGCTCCAGCGCCGAGGCCCGAGCCCGGGAACTCCTGCACTCCTGCGCGACGGACGCCCGCGACGCGCTGTCCGCCCTGCCGGACCTCCCGGCCCGGGACGCGCTGTCCGCCCTGGTCGGCCTGGTCGAACACCGTACTGCGTAGGGCCAGTCTTCGAACTCCCGCCCGGCAAGCGGGAGTTCGAAGACGGGCCAAACCGCTTGCCCGCACGCGAAGGGGCCGCCGGGTCGGATCCGACCCGGCGGCCCCTTCGCCGTCGCCGACGGAGGTCAGCCCGTGGTACGGCCGCTGCCGACCAGGACGGGCTCCTCGCCGGCCGGGTTCGGCGCCTGGTCCTTCAGACCCGGCCACCAGGCCCGGCGGCCGAGCAGCGTGGTGGTGGCGGGAACGAGGAACAGCGCCATCACGAAGGCGGTGAGCAGGATGCCGAACGCCACCGCGAAGCCCATCTGCTGGAGCATCGAGTTGTCCGCGAGCATCAGGACACCGAAGGTGCCGGCCAGGATGATCGCCGCGGCGCCCATGGTCGGAGCGGACCGGGCCACCGCGTGCTTGACCGCCGCTCGGGGGTCGTTGCCCTCGCGGATTTCCTCGCGCAAGCGCGCGATCATGAGGATGTTGTAGTCGGTGCCGATGGCGACCACGAAGAGGTAGACCAGGATCGGCAGGCTGAACAGGACGCCGTTGGCGCCCTTGACGCCCTGGAAGAGCCAGACCGTGGCGCCGAGCGTGCCGACGAAGCCGAGGCCGACGGACAGCATCAGGAACCACGGTGCGACCACGCTGCGCAGCAGCAGGCCGAGGATCAGCATGATGGCGAGGGCGGCGACCGGGAACACCACGGTGTAGTCGTGGTTGGTGGCGGTGCGGATGTCACCCATGACGGCGGTCATGCCGCCGACCAGGGCCCGGGTACCGGTCGGTGCGGCGGCGTGCGCCTGGTCCCGCAGTGCGCCGTCGACAAGGTCGATCGCCTTCTCCTCCATCGGCTTGTAGGCCAGCGAGACGCTGAACTGGGCGACGGTGCCGTCGGCCGAGCGCACCTCGGGGGAGACCTGGGCGACACCGCCGATGCCGGCGAGCTTGTCGTGGTAGGCGGTCAGCTGGTCCTCGGCCAGCTTGCCGCCGCCGGTGTTCTCCAGGAACACCAGGGTCGGCTCGGCCCGGCCGGCTGAGAAGCCGCCCTGCAGGTCGTCCATCGCCTGCACCGACTCCAGGTTCTTCGGCAGCGAGGAGCCGCTGTCGAAGTCGGCCTTGAACCCGAGGGCACCGGCCGCGAGCACCACCAGCAGACCACCGGAGACCGCCGCGACCAGCCCCGGGCGGCGGGCCGTCAGGCCGCCCACCTTCCGGGCCAGAGCGTTCTTCGGCTCGCGCTTCCAGGCCTTGGAGGGCCAGAAGGCGGCCCGGCCGAGCAGCGCGAATACGGCCGGCACCAGCGTGACGCCGGCGACCATGCTGACTCCGACGGCGATGGCAAGCGACGGGCCCATGGCGCGCAGCATGCCCATGGTGGAGAGGGTCAGCGCGAGGAAGGCCACCGCCACCGCCCCGGCCGCGGAGGCGATGGTCTCGCCGACCCTGGCGACGGCCTCGGCCATCGCGGGGCGCGGCTCCATCCCGGCTCGCAGGAACTCGCGGTAACGGAAGAGCAGGAAGAGCAGGTAGTCGGTGCCGACGCCGAACAGGACCACGATCAGCATGGTCGAGACGGAGGAGTCGGCGGTCAGCCCGAAGACGGAGCTGGCAGTGGAGATCAGCCCGGTCGCGGTCAGGTAGACCATCAGGATCACGAGCACCGGCAGCAGCGCGATCAGGGGGCTGCGGAAGATGACGCCGAGCAGGATGATGATCAGCAGCAGGGTGGCCATCATGATCATGCCGTCGGTGTTGTTGCCGGAGTCCTGGGAGTCCAGCGCGGTGGCGGCGTCGCCGGTGACGCCGACCTTGAGGCTGGTGCCGTTCAGGAGCTCCTTGACGTCCACCCGCAGCTGCTTGACGTCGTTCGTGACGGCCTCGTCGTACGAGTCCTTGATGTCCGCATAGACCTGTGCCAGGCCGATCCGGCCGTCCGGGGAGATCGAGCTCGGGTCGGTCTGGACCTTCTTGAGGTGGGCGTACTGCTTGGCCTCCAGCCCGGCGGCGATCTTCGCCAGGTCGGCCTTGTCGCCGTCGGTGAGCGCGGCGCCGTCGGTGCGCTTGAAGACGGCGATCGCGGCGGGCTGGTCGGGTCCGGGGAAGGCGCGCTTCTGCACCTCGGCCACCTGGACCGACTCGTAGTGCGAGGGCAGGAACTCGGCCTGGTCGGTGGTCGACTTGAGCTTGGGCGCGAGCGCGGTCAGCGCGACCGCCGCGATCAGCCAGGCTGCGACGACCAGCCATGGCCGGCGGACGACGAACCGCCCGATCCGTGTGAACATGACACTCCTTGACATTTGAAGCCCCGGCATCAGGGGTAATGCCGGGCGGGCGATCCGAACCGATGGATGGTGCGCGACCGAAGTCCGCGATCGCAGAGGGTGAGGCTGCAGCATCGCACCGTTGCCCTCATCCGCACCTGCGGCGTGGCAGCTTGTGGCCACTCGGCCCGGATCGGGACGGGCGCCCGGGGCGGGCGGTTCAGCTTGCGGACGGCCGCCCGGCGAACCGTGGCGCCCCCGACCGGGCGGTGCCTACCGTCGAGGCACCGTCGAGCATTCAGAGGGGGGATGACCGGTGCCGGATACCGCGTCCACCGCGTCCACCATGCGTGATCGGGTCGAGGAGCTTCGGGGCCTGCGGGCCGGCATCCGCTCGGGAGACCCCAGGGCCACCGAGGCCCAGCACGGCAAGGGCAAACTGACGGTCCGTGAGCGGATCGACCTGCTCTTCGACCCCGGGACCTTCCAAGAGCTGGAGTCGCTGCGCCGGCACCGCGCCACCGGCTTCGGCCTGGAGGCGAAGAAGCCGCACACCGACGGCGTGGTCGTCGGCTGGGGTGCCGTGCACGGCCGGACCGTCTTCGCCTACGCGCACGACTTCCGGATCTTCGGCGGCGCCCTGGGCGAGGCGCACGCGCAGAAGATCCACAAGATCATGGACATGGCCATCGCGGCCGGCGCGCCCCTGGTCTCCCTCAACGACGGTGCCGGCGCCCGGATCCAGGAGGGCGTCACCGCCCTCGCCGGCTACGGCGGCATCTTCGAGCGCAACACCCGGGCCTCCGGCGTCATCCCGCAGATCTCGGTGATGCTCGGCCCCTGCGCCGGCGGGGCCGCGTACTCCCCGGCGCTGACGGACTTCGTGTTCATGGTCCGCGAGACCTCGCAGATGTTCATCACCGGCCCGGACGTCGTCCAGGCCGTGACCGGCGAGCGGGTCAGCCAGAACGGGCTCGGCGGCGCCGACGTGCACAGCGAGCTCTCCGGCGTCGCCCACTTCGCGTACGACGACGAGCAGTCCTGCCTGGAGGACGTGCGCTACCTGCTGGCCCTGCTGCCCGCGAACAACCGTGAGGCCCCGCCCGGCGGTGCCCAGGACGACCCGATGGACCGCCGCACCGACGCGCTGCTGGAGATCGTCCCGGTCGACGGCAACCGGCCGTACGACATGCGCAAGGTGATCGAGGAGATCGTCGACCACGGCGAGTACCTGGAGATCCACGAGCGCTGGGCCACCAGCGTGATCTGTGCGCTGGCCCGGCTCGGCGGCCGGCTGGTCGGGCTGGTGGCCAGCCAGCCGCAGTCGCTGGCCGGAGTCCTGGACATTCACTCCTCCGAGAAGGCCGCCCGTTTCGTGCAGTTCTGCGACGCCTTCAACATCCCGCTGGTCACCCTGGTCGACGTCCCCGGCTTCCTGCCCGGTGTGGACCAGGAGCACGGCGGCATCATCCGACACGGTGCCAAACTGCTGTACGCGTACTGCAACGCCACCGTGCCGCGGATCTCGCTGATCCTGCGCAAGGCGTACGGCGGCGCGTACATCGTCATGGACTCCCGCTCGATCGGCGCGGACGTCTCCTTCGCCTGGCCCACCAACGAGATCGCCGTGATGGGCGCCGAGGGCGCCGCCAACGTGGTGTTCCGCCGCGAGATCGCCACCTCCGACGACCCGGACGCCACCCGCGCCCAGCTGGTCAAGGAGTACACCGCCGAGCTGATGCACCCGTACTACGCGGCCGAACGTGGCCTCGTCGACGACGTCATCGACCCCGCCGAGACCCGCGCGACCGTCATCGCCGCGCTCGACATGCTGTCCACCAAGCACGCGCTGCTGCCGGCCCGCAAGCACGGGAACCCGCCGCAGTGAGCGAGCGGAGCGAGCGAACCAATAAGAGGTGCGCGTTTCGCGAAGTGACCGCCGAGCGGAGCGAGGTGGGCGCATGAGCGAGCGGAGCGAGCGAACCAATAAGAGGTGCGCGTTTCGCGAAGTGACCGCCGAGCGGAGCGAGGTGGGCGCATGAGCGCCGCCGACGACGCGACGGCCGCGCCGGATCCGCTGCTGCGGGTCGTGCGCGGGCGTCCGACCGCCGACGAAGTGGCCGCCCTGACCGCGGTCCTGGCGCTGGCGGCACGCCGCCGCCCCGCCGCGCCGGCCGGTCCGGGGCGGCTCACGCCCCCGGTCCGCTGGGAGCGCGCCGCGCCCCGCCCCCGGCCGGGCCGCGTGTGACAGCTTCCTGCAAAGCCGCTTGTCGCAGCGGTGAACCGACTGGTACCAACAACGCGAAGTAGCAAGATCGAAATGAATGCGGCCGAATCGCCGCACGGCTCCGGCCGAGGGGAGGCGGCTGATGCTCCAGGTGGTGTTCAGGATTCTCGGCCCCCTGGACGTCCAGGTGGACGGCCGGCCGGTGCCGCTCTCCGGGGCCCGGCAGCGCACCATCCTCTCGATGCTGCTGCTCTCCGCCAACCGGGTCGTCTCGGTGGACACCCTCGCCGACGCCGTCTGGCAGGGCCGGCCGCCGAACACCTTCGTGAACCAGATCGCCATCTGCGTGTCCGGGCTGCGCAAGACCTTCAAGGCGGCGGTCGGGCTGGACGACCTGATCGTCACCGTCCACCCCGGCTACCTGCTCGCGACCGGTGAACACCGCATCGACGCGGCCGAGTTCGAGGACCTGATCGCCGAGGCCCGGGAGGCGACGCGGCACCGGCGCACCGCCGAGGCCGCCGAACTGCTGGACGAGGCGCTCGGCCTGTGGCGCGGACCCGCCCTGGAGGGCGTGGTCGGCGAACGCGTGGCGGCCGAGGCGGAACGGCTCGGCGAGCTCCGGCTGGCCGTCTACGAGGAGTACACCGCGCTCCGGCTCGACCTGGGGCGCCACCGTGAACTGGTCGGCGAGCTCTCCTCCTTCATCAAGGAGAACGGCCTGCGCGAGCAGGCCCGGGCGCAGCTGATGCTCGCCCAGTACCGCTCCGGCCGGCGGGCCGAGGCGCTGGAGACCTTCCGGGAGGCCCGCCGGCTGTTCGTCGACGACCTCGGCATCGAACCCGGCCCGCTGCTGCAGAAGTTGCACGACGCGGTGCTCGCCGACGAGTCCTGGCTGACCGCGCCCGCCGCCGTGCCGATCGAGGAGCCCGCCCCCGGCCCGGCCGCCGCGGCCGTCGCGGTGGCCGCGATCCCCGCCCAACTCCCCGCCGACGTCGCCGCCTTCACCGGCCGCTCCGAGGAACTCGCCGCACTGGACCGGCTGTTGGCCGAGCGCAGCGACAGCTCCGTGCTCCCGGTCGGCTCGATCACCGGGATCGGCGGGGTCGGCAAGACGGCGCTGGCCCGGCACTGGGCCCACCGGGTGGCCGCGCGCTTCCCCGACGGCCAGCTCTTCGCCGACCTGCGCGGCTACGACGACTCCGACGAGCCGCTCACCCCGAACGCCGTCCTGGACCGCTTCCTGCGCGCCCTCGGCGTGCCCGCCGCGGAGATCCCCGCCGAACCGGTCGAGCGCGCCGACCGGTTCCGCAGCGAACTCGGCGGCCGGCGCGTCCTGGTGGTCCTCGACAACGCCCGCTCCTACGACCAGATCCGCTGGCTGCTGCCGGGCAGTGGCCGGCACTGTGTCCTGGTCACCAGCCGCGACCCGATCGAGGGCCTGGCCGGTGACTACGACTTCCGGCACCTCTCGCTCGGCGCGCTCGACCACAGCGAGGCGGCCGAGCTGGTCACCAAGGTGGTCGGCGGCGAGCGGCTGTCGGCGGACCCGGAGAGCGTGAGCGAACTCGGCGCGCTCTGCGACGGCCTGCCGCTCGCCCTGCGCATCGCGGCGGCCCGGCTGGCCGGCAAACCGCACTGGACGGTACGACAGCTGGTGGACCGGCTGAAGGACCAGCACCGCCGGCTGGACGAGCTCAGCGAGGGCTCGCGCGGGGTGCGGGCCGGTTTCCGCCTGAGCTACCGCGGCCTGCCCGCCGACGTGGCCCGGATGTACCGGCTGCTCGGCCTGCTGAACATGCCGGACTTCTCCGCCTGGGCGGGCGCCGCCCTGCTGGACATCGACCCGCTGGACGCCGAGGACCTGATCGAGCAACTGGTCGACGCCCAGCTGCTGGAGGTGCTCGCCGACCGCCGCAGCGGCCAGGTCCGCTACCGCTTCCAGGACCTGCTCCGGCTCTTCGCCGCCGAGTGCGCGCACGAGGAGGAGACGCCGACCGCCCGAGCCGAGGCGCTGCGCCGGGTGTGCGGCGGGCTGCTCTTCCTCGCAGAGGAGGCGCACCGGCGCATCTACGGTGGAGACTTCACCGTGGTGCACGGGCCCGGGCCCCGGCACCGGCTCCCGGACGGGCTGGTCGGCGCCCTGGTGGCGGACCCGATGGAGTGGTTCGAGCGCGAGCGGTCCTCGATCGTCGGCAGCGTCGACCAGGCGGCCGAGAGCGGCGAGTCCGCGCTCGCCTGGGACCTGACGATGACCAGCGTCACGCTCTTCCAGAACCGCAACTACCCCGAGGACTGGCGCCAGTGCGCCGAGCGCGCGCTCGCCGCCGCCCGGCGCACCGGCGACGCGCTCGGCGAGGCGGCGATGCTGCACTCGCTCAGCACCCTGGAGATCGTCCAGTTCCGCTGGGCGGAGGCCGGCGCCCGGCTGGACCGGGCCCGGCAGCTCTTCACGGAGCAGGGCGAGCGGCGCGGCGCGGCGCTGGTCCAGCGCAACCTCGCCCTGTACGAGCGCAACCGGGGCAACCTGGCCACGGCCCGCGAGGAGGGCTACAGCTCCCTGGACGGGTTCCGGGCGGTCGGCGATCACTACGCCGAGGCCCATGTGCTCGGCATCCTGGCCCGGATCGAGCTGGAGTGCGGCGAGCCGCGGACCAGCCTGGAACTCACCGAACAGGCCATCGCGGTGAACCTCCGGGTGGGGTCCACCCGTGGCGAGGCGCAGAGCACCGTCCGGCTGGCCGAGGTGCTGGTCAGTCAGGGGGAGGGGGAGCGGGCCGAGGCGGCGAGCCGCCGGGCACTGGAACTGGTGCGCGCCGAGGGCGATCTGCGCGGCGAGGCGCACTCGCTGCGCTGCCTCGGCGAGGCGCTGTGGAAGCAGGACCGGCCGGCGGAGGCGGCCGGCACCCTGCGGGAGGCGCTGGCCGCCGCGGAGCGGGTGTCGGACCGTTTCCTGGAGGCCCGGGTCCGCACGCTGCTCGCGTGCGTGACGGGCCTGTCGGGGGACCGGGTAGCGGCGGCCGGGCTCCTCGCCGCCGCGGCGCGGCAGTTCGAGGAGCTCGGCTCACCGGTGTGGCTGGAGCGGGTGGCCGGGCTCGACCGGGCGGTGCGAGGCGCCGGCGCGCTCGACTCCGAGCGGCTCTGGCAGGTGCTGGAGGTCGCACCCTAGGGTCCGCGGACGGGCCCTAACCGGCGGTGCCGGGAGTGCTGACGGTCCAGGGGTCGTCGCCGTAGTCGTTGGTCATGGCTCTCCTCACTCTCACGGGCCCCCGTCCGCCCACGACTGTAGCGAGCGGGGATTTTGACCCTCTTTCGATCTCGTTTCACAGCGCGGAGTCCGGGCCGGAAATGCCGCTGACAGAGCCGAAAAAGGGCGGCTCAGTACGTTCGTGCGGTCGCAATGTCAGCCGCGCGGAACGGATGTGTCCATGCCGTACGTCGAAGCCCCGGAGACCGTCGAGCCACCGGACACCCGGCACGCCGCACCCACCCTGGAGTTCCGCCTCCTCGGGCCGGTGGAGGCGGTGGCCGGCGGCCGGGAGATCAGGCTGGACGGCGCCAAGCAGCGCTCCGTTCTGGCCGCCCTGCTGCTGTCCGACGGCCGGCTGCTGCCCGACGAGCGGCTGAGCGCCCTGCTCTGGGGATGGGACCCGCCGGCCACCTGGACCGCCCAGCTGCACACCTACGCGTCGCGGCTGCGCGGCCGGCTCGGCCCGCAGGTCGACCTGGTCCGCCGCGCGCCCGGCTACCGGCTGGACATCGGCCCGGCCCGGGTGGACCTGAACGAGTTCCGCCGGGACGCCGAACTCGGCCGCCGGGCCCTGGAAGCAGGCGAGCACGCCCGCGCCGCCGAGCTGCTCTCCACCGCCCTGGCGCACTGGCGCGGCGCTCCGCTGACCGGGGTCACCGCGCACCTGGCCGAGAAGGAGCTGCCGGCGCTGGAGGAGAGCCGGCTCGCCGCCCTGGAGGACCGCATCGAGGCGGACCTCGCCCTGGGCGGCCACCGGGCGGCCGTCCCCGAGCTGCGCGGGCTGGTCGCCGAGCACCCGACCCGGGAGCGCCTGCGCGGGCAGCTGATGGCTGCGCTGTACCGCTGCGACCGGCAGAGTGACGCCCTGGAGGTGTACGACGCCGGACGGCGGCTGCTCGCCGAGGAGCTGGGCGTCGACCCCGGCCCGACCCTGCGCCGGCTGCACCAGCAGGTGCTGACCGGCACCCTCCCCGGCCCGGCCGCGCCCGAGCGGCCGACTGCGGTCCTGACCGCGCCCCCAACCCTGCTTCGGGTTCCGGGGCTTCAGGGTCCGGAGCTTCGGGCTCCGGCCGAGGCCGGTGACGCGCCGTTGCCGGAGAGCGGCGCGGGCGCGTGGAGCGGGCTCGTCCCGGCGATGCTGCCGCCCGCCGTCGCCGACTTCACCGGGCGGGAGCGCCACCTGGCGGCGGTGCAGGCCGCCCTGCGCGGGGCACCGCAGGACCATCCGGCCTGCCCGGCGGACCCGACGGCGTCCGCGGGCCCGGCCGGACCGGTCGTGCTGACCGGTGGCGCCGGGTGCGGGAAGTCCGCGCTGGCCGTCCAGGCGGCGCACCTCGCACAGCCGGCGTTCCCCGACGGTGTCCTCTACGCGGACCTGCGCGGCCCCGACGGTCTCCAGCGCGACCCGGCCGAGGTGCTCCGGGCCTTCCTGCGCGCCCTCGGTGCGGACGAGCGCGAGCTGCCCGACGGCCGGGACGAGCTGGTCCGGCTCTACCGGAGCCGGCTCGCCGGACGACGGGTCCTGGTGGTGCTGGACAATGCCGAGGACGACCGTTCGGTCCGTCCGCTGCTCACCGCCGACGCGCGCGGCCGTACCCTCGTCACCAGCCGCTCCGCGCTCGGCACGGTCGAAGGGGCCCAGCGCTTCCGGGTCGGCCCGCTGGACTTCCCGGACGCCTACCAGCTGCTCGCCGCCGCCGGCCGGGAACGGGTGAGTGCGGATCCGGCGGCCACCGCCCGGATCGTCGAACTCTGCGACCGGCTGCCGCTCGCCCTGCGGATCTGTGCCGGCCGGCTGGCCGCCCACCCGCACTGGACGGCGGCCCGCCTGGCCGACCGCCTCGCCCCGGCCGAGCACCGGCTGGACGAACTGCGCCTCGGCGACCTGGACGTCCGGGCGAGCCTGGGGGCCGACCTGCCGCAGCTCCACCCGGCCGCGCGCACCGCCCTGCGGGCCCTCGCCCGGACCGGGGCCGACAGCTTCACCCCCGGGGACGCCGCCGCGCTGCTCCGCTCGTCCGAGCGCGAGGCGGAGGAGGTGCTGGAGCTGCTGACCGACACCCGGCTGCTGACCGCGGACCCCGACCCGGCCGAACTGCGCTACCGCATCGCGTCGCTGGTCCGCCTGGTCGCCCGCGAGCAGCCGGCCGCCGCGCTCGTCGCCTGAGCCGCCCCGGCGGTCACGTTCGTTCGAGCCCGACCGCCCGATTGCCCGACCGCGTGCCCGGCCGGGTCGCCCGTCCCGCATTCCGCGCGGCGGGCGACCCGGCCGGCACCGTTGCTGCGGCGGTCAACCGCACCCACCGGCATGGCCGAAGTCCAGACTGCGGGTCGGCATCGGCGCGGCCGTCGCCAGCAGATCCGGGTCATTGAGGAGCAGTTCGAGGTCGATGTACTCCGGCCATGCCGGCTCGGTCACAGGGGTGTCGGTGGTCGTCGTTTCCATGGTGGCCTCCGGTCCGTTCTCGCGGATTTCCTGGTCGCGAGAGAAGAATCCGACCGGTGGCTATGGCGTCCCTATGAGTTCCCTGCGGCCCGGCGGCAGGTCAGGACAGCTGCGCCATAGAACTCTTATGGAACCTTCGGGCAACGTTCCGACGTGGACACCAGGATCAGGAACGTGATCGTGCTCGGCAGTGGGCCGGCGGCCTGGATGAGCGCGGCCTATCTCGGCCGGGAACTCCAGGGCACGGTTTCCGTGACGGTTCTCGAAGAGCCGGAGAACGCAGCCGGGCACGGCGTGGAAAGAGCTCTCCCGTCATTTCGGGGGGCATTCCTGGACGTCCTCGGAATTCCCGAGGACGACTGGCTGCGGGCCTGTGCGGCGACCTTCAGCATGGCCGACCGGTATGTGAACTGGCGGACGGCGGGACCCGCCGAGGCGCGCCCCCGGGAGCTCCCCGGCGCCCGGCCCGACGCGTTCTACCACTCCTTCGGTCTGCTGCCCGAGTACGACCGGCTGCCGCTCTCGCACTACTGGCAGGACCGCCGGCACCGGGGGGAGACCGTCGAGCCCTTCGACTACGCCTGCTTCCGCGAGCCCCCGCTGTTGGATGCCCGGCGCTCTCCGTGCTGGCTCGACGGCCGGGCCGCGACCCGCTTCGGGTGGCACTTCGACCGCCGGATGTTCACCGGCTTCCTGCGCCGGTACGCCACCGCCCGGCCCGGCGTGCGACGGGTCCGCGGCGTCCTGGCCGGGGTCGAGCGGGACGAGCACGGCGACCTGTCAGCGCTCCGCACCACGGCCGGCGACCGCCTGGGCGGCCAGCTGTTCCTCGACTGCACGGCCGACCGCCGCCTGACCGGCGCCGTCCTGGCCGAGCCCTTCCTCGATCTGCGCGAGCAACTGCCCTGCGACGCCGCGGTGTCGGTGAGCGTCCCGCAGCCGGACGGCCGCCGCCGGGGCATCGAGCCGCACAGCACGCTGCTCGCGATGCCGGCCGGGCGGGCCGGGCTGTACCCGGTGCTGGGCCGCGCGGGCGCCGACTACGTCTACGCGCGGGAGTTCGCCACCCGCGACGAGGCGGCCCGGGACCTCTGCCGGCTCTGGGGCCTGGACCCGGCGCGCACCGAGGTCCACCACCAGGAACAGCGCGCCGGCCGGGCGCGCCGCGCCTGGGTGCGCAACTGCGTGGCCGTCGGCCCGGCGGCGGGTGTGCTGGAGCCCGGCGGGACGGACGGGCTGCACCTGGTGGTCCGTACGCTCCAGCTGCTGGTGGGCCACTTCCCCTCCGGGCCGCCCCTTCCGGTCCTGACCGAGCGCTTCAACCGGGCGGTGGCCTGCTCGTTCGACGAGGCCCGGGACTTCGTCCAGATCCGCTACGGCTGCTCGCCGCGGACGGACACCCCGTTCTGGCGGGCCGCCCGGGGGCTGGCCCTCTCCGGCGGGGTGCGGACCAGAACCGAGCTGTACCGGGCCGGGCTGACGGCCGGGTCGGTGCTCGCGGAGGAGGCCCGCTACTACGGGTACAGCCAGGAGGAACCGCTCAGCCCGTGGAGCGACGCCGACTACTACTGCGTCCTCTCCGGCCTCGGCCTGGAGACCGACGGCCCGCCGCCCGCCCTCGCCCATCGGCCCGATTCGGTCCGCGGGGCCGGGCCGGTCTTCGAACGTGTCCGCCGTCAGCAGCGGAACCTGCTGGACACCCTGCCCGACGCCTACACCTACCTCCGTCGGCTGCACGGCCGCTGAAACGCCGCGAGGGCGCCCTCGGCGGGTCCCGGCCGCACCGGAGGGGGGTGCGGCCGGGCGCACCGAAGGCGCCCTCGCGGGTCGGACGGGTCGTCCGGGTTCAGCTGTCGATCAGCCGGGCGAACGCGACGGTGTCGAAGACGTCCTCCATCCGTACGGCCCGGCCGTCGCGGAAGGTCCAGGAGTGGATGAACGGCAGCGTCTCGGTGTGCCCGCTCAGCGAGGTGACGGCGCGGACGCCGAACACCACCACGCGGTCGCCGGACTGGACGAACTCCTGCGGTTCGAGCCGCATGCCGCCCAGTACGGTCGGGACCCTGCCCAGGAACTCCCGCACGCCCTGGTGGCCGATCCTGGTACCGCCCAGCCCGTACTCGGCGAGGCCGTCGGGGTGGACCCACTCGATGCCCGGGTCCATGGTCGCCAGCAGCGCGGCCAGATCCCGGTCGTGGAACGCGCGGTAGGCGGCGTGGATCGCGGTGAGGTTGTCGTGCTCTCGGGACATGTGCGCGGACTCCTCAGCGGCCGGCGTGTTCGGGGCGGGTGTGCTCGGGCTGGACGTGTTCGGGGCGGACGTGTTCGGGGTGGAGGGCTTCGAGGGTCAGCCGGATGCCGTCGCGCCAGCCGACCTCGCACGGGCCGGTCAGCCGGCGGCGCAGCGCGGGGTCGAACCGGTAGGTCTCCCGGGTGACCGCGCTCGGCACCAAGTCGGCGGGCACCCCGGTCAGTTCCTCCAGATAGCGCACGCAGTCGGTGATCCCGACCGCCTCGTCGCCGCCCCAGTTGACCAGGGTCGCCGGCACCGAGGCCGCCTCCCACAGCCGCGGCACCTGCCGGACGATGTCGCTGGTGTACAGCGGCGAGCACCAGTTCTGGCCCTCCAACGGCACCGGGATGGGCTGGCCGGCGAGCATCCGCTGGAAGTACAGCATCGGGACGCCGCCGTAACCACCGGGCCCGTAGGCGATGTTGAGCCGGGCGATGGTGGTCGGCAGGCCGAGCACCCGAGCCAGGGCGCGGACCGCCCCCTCGGTCGCGATCTTGCCCACCGGGTAGGCCGGCAGCCAGTCCGCGACGCCGTCGACCGGGTCGTTCTCGGTGTAGGCGTGGTCGAGCGTCTGCCGGGCGTACAGCGCGCCGGTCGACACGAACAGGAAGGCCTCGGCGGTGCGGCAGTGCGCCATCAGCCGGCCGGTGGCCGAGACGTTGACGTCGATCGTCCGGTTGAAGTCGCCGTCGTCGCCGCGCCGCACCGCGGAGTGGATGACGTGGGTGAAGTCCTCCGGCAGGCCCTTGAACGCGTACTCGGAGTCGTCCTCCATGTCCCACTGCCAGGTCGTGATGCCCTGCGCCTGCAGCTCCTCCGCTACCCCCGAGGTGCCGAAGCGGCCCAGGCACCACACCTCGTTCTCCGCGGCGAGCGCCTCCGCCACCGGCCGCGCGACCTGACCGGTGCCGCCGGTCACCAGGATCTTCTTGCCCCTCACTTGCCCTCTCCCATCGCCCGGTCGAGCTCCTTGCGCAGAATCGCCTGGAAGGCCGCCACATGCTGTGGGCCCATCAGGGTGTAGTGCTCTCCGGGTACGTCCACGTACCGGTTGGCACTCTCGGTGAAGTCGTCCCAGCGACGCAGCTCGTTCGCCAGCCAGTCCTCCTTGGTGCCCCGCAGCGGGACGGCGTAGAAGACCGTCATCGAGCGGACCCGGCCGCTCGGCCGGTACGAGCGGCCCAGATCGGTGAGCCGGTCGGCGAGATCGGCCCAGGTGGCGAACTTCTCCTGGTCCAGGTCGAGTTCGGCGACCCGCGCGGCCGGTGCCAGGGCCAGCAGGCGGGCCAGCTGCTCCTCCTGCGGCAGGCCGCGCAACTGCTCGGGCAGCTCCCGGGCCTGTTTCTTGTCGATCAGCGCCATGAAGAACGCCAGGTTGACGGCGGTCTCGATGAAGTCCAGCTCGTCCATCCGGTACTTGATGTGCGGCGGCAGGTTGAAGCTGCCGACGAAGTCGACCCGCTCGCCCTGCTCCTCCAGCACCTTGGCGATCTCGAAGGCCACCGCGCCGCCGTAGGAGTAGCCGGCGACGGCGTACGGGCCGTGCGGCTGCCGGGCCCGGATCGCGGCCACATAGGTGTCGACCATCTCCTCGAAGGTCCGGAACGGCTTCTCGCCGTCGTTGAACCCGCGGGCGCGCAGGGCGTAGAACGGCCGGTCCCCGACGAAGTACTGGGCCAGGTTGACGAAGACCAGCACCTCGCCGACGCCGGGGTGGACGCAGAACAGCGGCGTCTTGTCACCGCTCAGCTGCATCGGCACGACCGGGTCGTACTCCGCCTCACAAGGCCCCCGCAGCCCGGTGAGACGGCTCGCGAGCGAGCGCACGGTCGGTGCGGTGAGCACCGTGATGATCTCCAGGTCCTGCGTGCCCAGCCGCTCCGCCACCTTGCTGCGCAGCCGCAGGATGTCCAGCGACGTCCCGCCCAGGTCGAAGAAGCTGGCGGTGGCGCTGATCCGGGCCGGGTCGGCGTCGAACAGCTCGGCGTAGATCTCGGTGAGGATCCGCTCGGTCTCGCCCTCCGGCGGGGTGTACCCGCCGAGCCGACGCTCCGTCAACTCCTCGACCGCACAAACCTCCTGCTCGTAGGCGCCGGTCTCCAGCCGTCTGCGCATCAGTGCCCGCTGGATCTTGCCGAGGCTGGTCTTCGGAAAGGCGTCCACCGGCAGCGGCAGGATCAGGGCAGGGCGGAAGCCCCAGGTCATCACGACGGTGCTGCGCACGGCGGCCAGCGTCCGGTAGCGGCCCGCCTCGTCCTCCTCGGGCACCTCGCAGTGGAAGGCGATCACCAGCTGCTCGGTGTCGCTGTCGGCCGGACGGGTGGGGAAGGCGGCGACGTAGGAGTGGGCGACTCCGTCCAGCTGCTCCAGCGCGGTCTCTATCTCGTGGCTGAAGTAGTTGACGCCGTTGACGATGACGCTGTCCTTGCTGCGCCCGACGAGGGTGAGCCGGCCGTCGTCGATCCGGCCGAGGTCGCCGCTGCGGAACCAGCCGTCGGCGGTGAAGGCCTCCCGGGTCGCCTCCTCGTTGTTGTGGTAGCCGCGGGTGATCATCGGGCCGTTCAGCTGGAGCTCGCCGACCTCGCCCTCGGGCAGGGCGCGGTCCTCGGCGTCGGCGACCCGGATCTCCAGCCCGGCCACCGGGGTGCCCAGGCTGGCGAACTCCTGGCCCTCGTCGGCCTGCGGGAACGCGAGCGAGTAGATGCTTCCGGCGCACGTCTCGGTCATGCCGAAGGCGGGCCACAGCGCCCTGGAGTTCAGGCCGTACGGCGCGTACCGCTCCAGGAAGGTCCGGCCGGTCGCGCAGACCACCGCCTCGCCGCCGCTGACGATGTGCCGCAGCCGGGTCAGGTCGAGCCGCTCGCGGTCGGCCTCCGGCATCCGCTCGGCGGCGGAATTCAGCATTCCGAGCAGGAAGTTGGGGGTGAACGTCATGCTCACCCGGTGTTCGGAGACGAGCCGCAGGAACTCCAGCGGCTCCCCGAGTATGACCTGCGCCGAGGCGTGGACCTGGCGGCAGCCGACGGACAGCGGCAGCAGATGGCACTCCAGCAGCGCGGCGACGTGGTCGAAGGAGACCCAGTTGAGGGTGGTGTCCCTCTCGGTGAGCCGGTGGTACCCGTTCTTCCCGGCCATCGACGCCAGCAGGTTGGCGTGGCTGAGCCGGACCGCCTTGGAGCTGCCGGTCGACCCGGAGGTCAGGACGAGGACGGCGGCGTCCTCCGGTGCGGCCCGGTGCGGCTCCTCGGCGGGCTGGGCCCCGGTCCGGTACAGGGCGCCGATCGTGGTGACCGCGAGGCCGTCCACCGGGGGCAGTTCGGCCGCCAGTGCCTCGCCGGTGATCACCAGCGGCTTGTCCAGGAGCGCGTCCACGTGCGCGAGTTGGGCCGCCCAGCGGTCCTGGTCGCCGCGCAGCGCCGCCATCGGGCACGGCACGAAGCCGCCGAGCTGCGCGGCCCAGAACGCGGCGAGGAACTCCGCCGGGTCCTCCAGCAGCAGCACGATCCTGTCCTGCGGCCGCAGTCCGCGCGCCCGCAGTCCGGCCAGCACCCGGCGCGCCTCGTGCAGCAGCTCGACGTGGTTCTGGTCGCGGTAGTCGTCGCCGGCGCCGCCCGTGCAGTAGCGGAGGCCGTTCGCCGGCTGCTCCTCGGCGGCCCGGAGCAGGAGATCGGTGATGGTCAATGGGGGGATTGTCATGGTGGTTTCTCCAGGGCATGGCTCGTGGTGCAAGGTGGTCGAGCAGGGAGAAGACCGCCCGCCGGACGAGTCGGCGGGGCGGTGGACCATTGGGTAAGGGGAAGGTATGAGGCCCCTGTTGGCCGCGGGGCTGTCGTGGTCTCAACGTAGGTGGACTCCCACCTGGTGGGATGGGCGCTGGCCTGAAACGGCGCACGGTGCTACGGCTCGTGAGGGATGCGTAGCCGCAGGTGCCGAAAGCGGAGGGGAAGTCCATCGGTTCGGCCGCCGTTCGACATCTTCTTGCCGCGATGACCTTGTGGCTGTCTCCGGTGGAGGACCTCTGCTATAGGCCCGTGTGGCTTAGAGAATGACGCTGCGTTGACTACAGGGATGGGCCGACTTAGGGTCTGGGTGATCTTTGTCCCGTTCGCGCGCCCTGTCTGCTCGGAACGGTGCTTCCGATCCGGCGGCAGGTGCTTTCAGCAGTGCTGGAACGCGTGCAACGGAGTGGCACGGGATGGATCGACGGGGGCTAAAACAGTGGAACTCAAGACTTCAACGGCCATATCGGAAGCCGGTCTTCCGAAGGTACATGCGGAACACGTGGAGGAGGCACTTCTACAGGCCCGGGCGCTGATCGAATCGACGGTCTCGCTGCACCGCCGGCGGACCGGCGGGCCGGCTCCGGTGTCGCGCACGGACGCCGACGCGATCGGCGAGGCCCTGGAACACCTGGTCGCGGGCGCCCGCCGCTCGGTGAGCCTGGCGCTCACCGCGACCGGGGAGTTCGCCGCGGTGGCGGGCCAGGTGCTCGCCCGGCCGGCGGCCCGGCAGTCGGAGGGCGATCCCGCCCGCCCGGGCACCGCCCCGTCACCACAGGACGGCGGTGCCGTGGTACGGGTCCTCTGCGTGGGCCCGGCCGCCGAGAGCGCCGTCGATCTGGCCGCGAAGCTGCACGGGCCGCGGGTCGAAGTACGGGTGTCCGAGACCGACTTGCGCGAGGTGCTGATCGTCGACGGCCGTGGTGCCCTGGTCCGCTCCGGAGCGGGGCGCGGCGGCGGGGACGCCGTCACCGTCAACGATCCTGCCGTGGTGCGGGCCCTAGACCTGCTCTTCGCCGGCGCCTGGTCGCGCGCCCGGCCGCTGGTCCACCACCTGGGCCTGAGCCCCCGGCTCGGCACCGACCAGGTGCGGCGCGTCCTGGAAATGCTCCGGGAGGGCCACACCGACGAGACCGCCGCGCAGGAGCTGAACGTCTCGCTGCGCACCTACCGCCGCCACGTGGCGGAGATCATGCGCGAGCTCGGCGCCAACTCCCGGTTCCAGGCGGGGGCACGGGCGGTCGAGCTGGGGCTGCTGTCGGGCCACGGGTGAGCGGCGCCGGCCCGCGCCCGGGCACCACCGGGCGCGGGCGGGGCGCAGACTGTCAGGCGAGGCAATGGAAGGGGTTGT
Source organism: Kitasatospora aureofaciens (assembly GCF_019192735.1). GTDB lineage: Bacteria > Actinomycetota > Actinomycetes > Streptomycetales > Streptomycetaceae > Kitasatospora > Kitasatospora aureofaciens_A. The sequence continues at coordinate 61,790 of NZ_JAHTKP010000010.1, read as the reverse complement.
GGTAGAGGTGTCGGATCGGGCCGTCGATGACCTGGAGGAGGCCCTGCTCGGGGTGAGCGCGCTGATCGAGTCGACCGTCGCGATCAACCGCGACCGGTACTCCACCGACCGGCTCATCACCACGATCGCCGGCCCCTACCGGAAGGTCCTCGACACGGCACAGGAGATGATCACCGGCGCCCGGTCGACCATCGACATCCTGCACGCCCGGCGGGTCCAGGAGGAGGAGCGGACGGAACGTTCCGAGCGTCAACTCCTGTACAGGGCCGACCCGTCCGTCTCCATCCGGCTGCTCTGCTCGCCCGAGCTGCTCGACGAGGGCTTCGTCCGGGAACAGCTCGGCCGCGAGCACCCGGTGGCGATCCGGGTGGCCCGGGTCCCCCCGCTCCAGGCGATCATGGTCGACCGGGCGAGGGCGCTGGTGGTCACCGGCCCGGCGATCAACCGGCGGGCCTCGGTGATCCGGGTGCCCGAGGTGATCCACACCCTGCACATCCTCTTCGACAACGTCTGGCGGGGCGCCGTACCGGCCGGCGAGCGCATCGTCTTCGGCGACCGCGCCCGGGCGGCCTTCGCGCGCCAGATCCTGGGCGCGCTGCGCGCCGGGGTCACCGACGAGGTCGCCGCCCGCGACCTCACCGTCTCGGTGCGGACCTACCGGCGCTACGTCGCCGAGATCATGACCCTCCTGGGCGCCAACTCCCGGTTCCAGGCCGGGGTTCGCGCGGCCGAGCTCGGACTGCTGCCCTCGGACGGCCGGGACGGCCGGGCCCCGGGCCGCCCCGGTCCCGAGTGACCGGGCCGCCCCGGTCCCGAGTGGCCGGGCCGGCCCGGCCGGCGGCACCTTCCTGACAGCGCGGTTGTTGCGGCTTTCGTCCCGCTGCGAGACTCCCGTCGAGAAACGACGTGAACCCACGTCTCCAACCCGGCTGCCCGGTCGTCGCATCGTCGCGGCCGACTGCAGGAGGGCAGCTCGTGCACCAGGTGGTCTTCCGAGTCCTCGGTCCGCTCGACATCCGGGTGGCCGGCCGGCCGATCCCCCTCCACGGCGCCCGTCAACGCACCATCATGGCGGTGCTGTTGCTCGCCCCGAACCGGGTCGTCTCGGTCTCCGCGCTCGCCGACGCGGTCTGGCACGGGCGGCCCCCGGCCACCGCGCGCAACCAGATCGCCATCTGCATCTCCGCGCTGCGCAAGACCTTCAAGGACCGGGCCGGGGCCGGCGACATCCTGGTCACCGGCCACCCCGGCTACCTGCTGCACGCCGAGGGCCACCGGATCGACGCGGTGGAGTTCGAGGAGCGCGTCACCGAGGGCCGGGAGGCCGCCCGGCGCGGCCGGCCGGACGAGGCGAGCGGCCGGTTCGAGGAGGCGCTCGCGATGTGGCGCGGGCCCGTGCTGGAGGGCATCCCGGCCGAGCGCGTCGAGGCCGAGGCGGCCCGGCTCACCGAGCTGCGCCTCAGCGCGTACGAGGAGTACGCCGGTATCCGGCTCCGGCTCGGCCGGCACCGCGAACTGATCGGTGAGCTGCAGTCCTTCATGCGGGCCCATCCGCTGCGCGAACAGGCCATGGCCCACCTGATGCTCGCCCAGTACCGCGCCGGCCGGCGCGCGGAGGCACTGGAAACCTTCCGGACGGGCCGCGGCCTGCTCGCCGAGGAGCTCGGCATCGACCCCGGCCCCGCCCTCCGGGAGCTGCACGCGGCCGTGCTCGCCGACTCCCCCCGGCTGTCCGCACCCGATCCGGAGATGACGCTGGGCGAGGTCGTACCGCTGCCCGGCCACGGCGAGCGCGGGGTGCGTGCGGGGTTCCGCCTCGGCTACCGGGATCTGTCCCCGTCGGCCGCGCGGATGTTCCGGCTGCTCGGGCTGCTCCGGGTGCCCGATTTCGCGGCCTGGGTCGGGGCCGTCCTGCTGGGCATCGGGCCGGCGGTCGCCGAGGACGTCATCGAGCAGCTCGTGGCCGCCCAGTTGCTGGAGCCGTTCCCTGCGGTCGGCGGCCGGGTCCGTTACCGCTTCCAGAATCTACTGCGGCTGTTCGCCTGTGAGTGCGCGCTGGAAGAGGAGACCGAGGGGGAGCGCCGGGCGGCGGTGTACCGCGCTTACGGCGCCTGGCTGGATCTCGCCGCCGAGGCGCACCGTCGGCTGAACCCGGCGGACGGCGGCGCCGTCAGGGCGCGGGGCGCCTCCTTCGCGCTGCCGGCCGAGTTGGCGGAGGGCCAGCTGGCCGACCCCGCCGGGTGGTTCGAGAGCGAGCGTGCCTGCCTGATCAGCCTGCTCGGGGCGCTGGAGACGGGGGCGGCGCCGACGGACGGCCGGTGGGCGGTCACGCGTCGGCTGGTCGCGTACGCGGAGCCGTGAGGGCCCCGGGCGGGTCACACCCAGGGGTCGTCCGCCAGGACGACTGCGGTGGCGGTGGGCGCAGGCGTGGGGGTGCCCGCGGCCGTCGCCGAGCCGGTCCCGTCGGCCGGGATCGCGACCGTCACCGCGCCGGCGACGGCGAGCAGCACGGCGGCGCGGGCCACCCACTGGGCGAGGTGGGCGCGGGTCTTGGCGACGATCGCGATGCGGTTCATCGGGGTCCTCCTCGGACTGTCGGGGGAGGCGCTCGGTGCCTGTTCCCCTGATGCCGAGAACGCTACGGACGCGCTCTTTGGAGGCCGTTTCGATTCTCTTTCACAGGCCGTCCCCCAGGTTTTCGGCCTGCTCGCCCGGCTCCTCGCCCTCCGTGGCGTGCGAGGTGATCAGCTGGGTCAGGACATCGATGTAGGCGGCGAGGACCTCCCCCCAGGGCGCGTCGCAGGCCTGCAGGTGGGCCTCTTCCTCGGCCTCGTGGTCCTGCTCGATCTGGTCCAGCACGGACAGCGGGTGGGGGATCCGAACGGGGTTGAGCCGGTCGTCGCTCATATGTCCTCCTGAATGCGGCGCTTGTCCCTTCTGAGGCCCCCGTTCGGCCCAGCATCGGCGACCGCCCTATGCGGCGCCTTGATCCGACCTGTATTTACACACGCGGAGGCTTCATTCGGTTCCCACGGGCAGACGGTTCCCCCGGGATCAACCCGATCGCCGAGGAGGCCATCAGCGGAGAGGGACATGGAGAGGACGATCTTGCGGCGCATCGGCGGCCTCGCGGGAGAGCGGCGGTCGTCCGGCCCCGGGAGTCCGGGGCCGGACGACGGGGCTCAGATGAGGGTGCTCCAGTAGTACCAGAAGCGGTTGAGGATCAGCAGGGCGATCGCCGCGTACCAGAGCGCCGGCACCACCCAGTGGTAGCGCGCGGCTTCCCGCACCACCGGGCGCAGCCCCCGTCCGACCGGGATGATGCCGGAGCGGAGGTTGTGCAGGGTGGTGTACCAGAACAGCGGGATCATCGCGGCCCACACCACCATGCAGTACGGGCAGAGCGCGCCGATCCGGTACAGCGCCTGGTACATCAGCCAGGTCACGAAGCCGATCCCGAAGACCGTCCCGGCCTGGAGGCCGAGCCAGAACCAGCGCCGGTACGCCGCCCCGGCGAGCAGGGCGGCGCCGATCGCGATCACGACCGCGAAACCGGCCAGGCCGAGCAGCGAGTTGGGAAAGCCGAAGGCCTCGGCCTGGTCGCTGCGCATGATCGAGCCGCAGCTGATGATCGGGTTGATGTTGCAGGTGGGGACGTACGACGGGTCCTTCAGCAGCTTGATCTTGTCCAGCGTGAGGACCGTCGAGGCGAACAGGCCGACCGCGCCGCCGATCAGCAGCAGCCAGGCGAACGGGCGGCTCGCGCCGTACGTCCGCGCCGCGGGGGCGGCGGCCGTCATCCGGTCACCTGCTTGACCATCGCGGTGAACTGCTCGGGAGTGGCGGCCTTGCCGTTCGAGAGGACGTCCAGCTTCTTGCCGTCCAGCTTGACGGTCGGGGTGCCGGTGACGTCGCTCTTGTTGAACGCCTCGTTGACCTTGGCCGCCCACGGCCCGTAGGTGCCGTCCTGGACGGCCTTGACGAAGGCGTCGGTCTTCAGACCGGGCACCTGGCCGGCCAGGTCGAGCAGGTGGTTGACGTCGCCGAAGCCGTCGGTGCGCTCGTCGGGCTGGTTGGCGTAGAGCACGTCGTGGAACTGCTTGAACTTGTCCACGCCCTCGTTGAGGGCGGCGCCGGCGGCGGCCAGCGCGGTGCGCGAGCCCTTGCCGCCGAGGTTCTTGTCCAGGAACGTCGCCAGGTGGTACTCGATCTTGTACGTGCCGGCGTCGGCGAGCTGCTGGACGGTCTTGCCGGTGGTGGTCTCCAGCTGCTCGCAGTACGGGCAGCGGAAGTCCTCGTAGATCTCCAGGGTGTGCGGGGCGTCCGCCTTGCCGTAGGTGATCACGGTGCCGTCCGGGCCGCCCGCGTTGGCGGGGGCGACCAGCGGGCCGCTCGTCGCAGCGTCGGCGGACCCGGAGCCGGAGGAACCGCCGACGGCGAAGGCCACGCCCGCCGCGAGGGCGAGCACGGCGGCGGAGGCGGCGCCGACCACGACGCGGCGGCGGATCCGGTCGGCGCGCTCGGCCTGCTCGCGGGCGGCGCGCATCCGCTCGGTGGCGGAGATCTTGGTGCTGGTCCTGCGGGTGTTGCTCATGGGGTGTCGTCCTGTGCTCTCGGGCGTGCGGAAGGGCGGGCGCGCACGGGCGCGCGGCGAGAGGACCGGCCGGGAACCGTGGGTGCGGTTGCTCAGCAGGCCGGGGCGAGCACCGGCGGACCGCGCCGGACGGCCGGGCCGAGCACGACGGCCTCGGCGGGGACACGGACCCGGCTGGCCCGCGGGAACGGCACCCGGGCCACCGGACGGGCCGGGACGGGCGCGGCGAGCAGCAGCTGCCGGCGAGCGGCGGCCGGCAGGTGCCGGTGCAGGAAGTCGCCCAGTATCCGGGCGGACCGGGCGAGACCGGCCAGGGCGGCATCCGCGCGGCGCAGCCAGAACGCGCCGGCCAGCGCGATCGCCGTGTGCAGCAGCAGGAGCAGCAGCACCCCGGTCTGCTGGGACACACCGTGACCCAACAGGAAGCCGCCCAGCGAACCGCCGCCGCACAGCAACGGGTCGAAGCCGCGGGCGGCGCCGGGCGGCAGGGACGGGCAGGTGGCCTGCGCGAAGCCGAACAGCGCGCTCACGCCCAGCTCCAGCGGCAGGAACACCGCGGCGATCACCGGGTAGCCGCGCTCGCGGCCGGCCAGGGCGAACGCCACCGCGAACACGGCGGCGGAGCCGACGGCGAGCGTGCCGGACGGCAGCGGGCGGCCGGTGACCAGCACCTGGCCGAGCCCGGCGAGCAGCACGACCAGCGCGGCGAAGACCGCCGCGCGGAGCGTCCTGGTGACCGGGCCGATGTGCATGGCACCCGAGTCTGCCACAGGTTGAAACCCGGACGGTCGGGCCGAAGGCCCGCTGTGAAGAGCCTCACCACCGCCGCTGAGCTGGGCTTATGTCGCGCTTACGGGTACGCCTGCGGGTTCACCGGGCAGCGGCGGCCACCCGCGCTTCGACCAGGTCCCGGAAGTGTTCGAGGTCGCCGCGGACGGTCCGCTCGATCGCCCCGGCCAGGGCAAAGCCACGTGGCCCGCCGAAGGCCTCGTGGACCTCCTCCGGGTCGTACTCCACCCGGATCTGCAGCCGGGTGTGCCCCGGGTCGAGCGGCAGCAGGGCGAACGCGCCGTGCAGCTGGAGCCCGTCCAGGGTCCGCCAGGCCATCACCCGGCCCCGGCCGCGGTCGGTGATCTCCGTCTCGACGTCCCGCGCGGCGCCTCCGATCTCCACCCCGAGGTGCGCCAGGTTCTGCCCGTGCGGCGAGGCGCTGCGCACCCCGTCGACGAACTGCGGGTAGTCGTGCACCCGGTGCAGCTGCTCCCAGGCGGCGAGCACGGGGGCGGTGATGTCGATCTGTTCCTCAAGGGTGTTCATGAGTGAACCGGACCTCCTCGGCGGATCGCGGGCAGTTCCAGCCTGCGCCCGCGCGAGGGCGTGAGCCAATGGCGCGGGGTGCGCGCGGGGCGCGTGGGAGGTGGCGTGGGGGCCGAAGTGGGGGGCTGACGTGTGGGCGGGGCCGGGGTGGGTGGGGGAGACTGGGCGCATGCCGGAGCTGCCCGAGGTCGAGGCGTTGAGCACCTTTCTGTCCGAGCGGTTGACCGGGCGCGTCATCGCCCGCGTGCAGCCGGTGGCGATCAGTGCGCTGAAGACGTACGACCCCCCGGTCACCGCGCTGGAGGGGCGGACGGTCGGACCGGTGGCGCGGCACGGCAAGTTCCTGGACATCGAGGCCGGCGGGCTGCACCTGGTGATCCATCTGGCCCGGGCCGGGTGGCTCCGCTGGAAGGACAGCCTGCCCGCCGAGCCGCCGCGGCCCAGCCCGAAGAACCCGCTCGCGCTGCGGCTGCGCCTGGAGGGCGAGGCCGGTGACGGCTTCGACCTCACCGAGGCGGGGACGAAGAAGGGGCTCGCCGTCTACGTGGTGAAGGACCCGGCCGAGGTGCCCGGGGTGGCCCGGCTCGGTCCGGACCCGCTGGACCCGGGCTTCACCCTGGACGACTTCGCCGCGCTGTTGCACGGCGAGCGGCGCCGGCTCAAGGGGGTCCTGCGGGACCAGAGCGTGCTGGCGGGCGTCGGCAACGCCTACTCGGACGAGGTGCTTCACGCGGCCCGGATGTCCCCGTTCAAGCTGGCGTCGAGCCTGACCGAGGAGGAGACGGCGCGCCTGTTCGAGGCGCTCGGTAGCACGCTGCGTGACGCGGTGGAGCGTTCGCACGGACTCGCGGCGGGGGAGCTGAAGGCGGAAAAGAAGCTCGGGCTGCGGGTGCACGGCCGCACCGGGCAGCCGTGCCCGGTGTGCGGGGACACCGTGCGCGAGGTGTCGTTCGCGGACTCGTCGCTGCAGTACTGCCCGACCTGCCAGACGGGTGGGAAACCGCTGGCCGACCGGCGGCTGTCCCGGCTGTTGAAGTGAGCGTTGTTGAGAGGCGGGCTCGCCTCACTTCAACAACGGTCGGACGGGCTCAGCGCTTGATCGCGACGCCGCCCCAGTAGTACGCGGCCTGCCGCCCAGCCCGTAGTCGTAGACGCGCGCCGAATGCGGGGTGGCGGTGTCGACGCCGAAACGTTCCCACTGGCTCGGCTCGGCGGGCTCGTCCTCGCGCCGGGTCCGGTCCGGGAAGTCCTGACTTGTCGTCATGGCCACGTCCTCTGATGGCAGATCATCACACTGGAGGGGGTCAGCGAAGCGGTCCGGTGAGGAAGCTGGGCATGCGGTGGGGAAGGCCCGGCGGGCTTGGGCCGTCGGAGTGGTGATCCGGTCTGTCGGAGTTGCCGTCGGGGAGCGGGACCGGCGGGCGGGGCAAGCATTCAGGATGCTGTCAGATCGTCAGATTACCTCGCAAATCATCTCGAAGATCACGTCGCGCAGACTGCTGCTGGTCGCCGCCGGGATGTCGCTGCTCGGGGCGGCCGGCGGCTGCCGGAGCCCGTTCGGCGGTGGGGAGGCCGCCCCGTCGCCCACCGCCGCCGCCGCGGAGGCGGGCGCCTCCGGGGCCGAACCGGTCGGGTCCCCCTCGCTGTGGGCCTCGGCGGGCGGGTCGCCGGGTGCCGCGCCGACCACCCCGTCCGCGGTGCCCTGGCCGGCGGCCTCGCCCACCGCGTCGAGCACGGCGAGTGTGCAGCCCGTGCAGCCCGTGTACAAGGCGCTCACGGTGGCGGAGAACAAGCCGGTGTACGAGCTGGACCCCGCACAGCGGGTGGTGGCGCTCACCATCGACGACGGCCCGGACCCGCGGTACACCCCGACCGTGCTGGCGTTGCTCCAGCAGTACGGCATCCGGGCGACCTTCTTCCTGATCGGGGAGAACGCCGTCGAACACCCCGCGCTGGTGCGGGATATCGCGGACCGTGGCCACCACATCGCCAACCACACCTGGACCCACCCGGACCTGCGGCACCTGTCCGAGAGCCAGGTCCGGGACGAGCTGGAGCGCACCTCGGACCTGCTTCTCCGGACCACCGGCCGCCTGCCGACCTGGTTCCGCGCGCCCGGCGGGGACTGGTCGGAGGTCTCGCTCAAGGTGACCGCCGACCTCGGGCTGCGGAACATGAGCTGGTCGGTGGACCCGCGGGACTGGGCCCGGCCCGGGACGTCGGTGATCATCGACCGGATCCTCAAGGACGTTCGGCCCGGTTCGATCGTGCTCAACCACGACGGCGGCGGCGACCGGTCGCAGACGGTGGCGGCGATGAAGACGTACCTGCCGGCGCTGATCGACTCGGGGTACTTCTTCACGGCCCCGCCGAACTGAGGACGCGAGGGGGCGTTCAAGGTAGCGGCTTTCCGCCTTAAACCACCCGAAAGTGTGGATTGGGAGAACCGTTTCTGCGGATTTTCGGCCTCTAGGGTGATCTCGCACCAATGAACCAGGTACCGCCGGGTGCCACCTGAAAGGCCATCAATCATGCGTCTCCGCAACACCGTGCTCGCCGCCGCCAGCGCCATCGCCCTCGTCCTCGCCGTTCCCGTCTCGGCGAATGCCGCGACCGGCGACTTCCTCTACAAGGTCGGACCCGGGGTCGAGACCGGCCTGGCCGACCCGCAGAGCGGCCGGTGCATCGACCTTCCCGGGACGACGGAGGAGACGCCGGGCTTCGCGCCCTGGAACCTCACCTCGTCCACGGCCACGGTGTTCCTCGACGCTCACTGCGACGGCGACGTCTTCTACGTCATGAACCCGGGCAAGAAGCTCGGCGACCGGCTGAAGCTGCGCTCGGTCGTGTTCTCCTGAAGAGCTCCTGAGCAGCTCCGGAACAGCGAGGACCGGTGGGGTGGCCGGGGTCGGACGGTCGGCGTAGGTTCGAACTGTCCGGCCCGGTCGCCGGCGCATCGCCGTGCCCTTGATCGGGCGCCTGAGCCCTGGGCAGAGTGAAGGAGGGCCTGGGATGACCGGCAACGGCTATGCACATCCCGAGAGGCTGGTCCACACCGAGTGGCTGGCCCACCACCTGGACGACGGGACCATCCGGATCGTCGAGGTGGACGAGGACACCACCGCGTACGACCAGGGCCACATCCCCGGTGCGGTCGGCTGGAACTGGATCACCGACCTGCACAGCCGGGTCGGCCGCGACTACGTCGACCGGGAGGGCCTCCAGCACCTGCTGCGCGCGGCCGGCGTGGAGAACGACACCACTGTGGTGCTGTACGGCGGCAACAACAACTGGTTCGCCACATACGCCTTCTGGCTGCTGCGGCTGCGTGGCTTCGAGCCCGTCCGGCTGCTGGACGGCGGGCGGAAGAAGTGGGAGCTGGAGGGGCGCGAGCTCACCCAGGAGGTCATGGACTATCAGCACAGCACCTTCCGGCTGACCGGCCCGGAGCATCCGGAGCTGCGCGCACTGCGGGACGAAGTGCTCGGCAGGGCCGAGGTTTTCGCCAAGCCCGGCGCGGACGCCGTGCTGGTCGACGTCCGCTCGCCCGCCGAGTTCCGGGGCGAGCTGATCGCGCCGCCGCACCTGCCGCAGGAGCAGGCGCAGGTGCCCGGGCACATCCCGGGCGCGGTCAACATCCCCTGGTCGCAGGCGGCCAACGACGACGGGTCCTTCCGGTCGGCGGAGGAGCTGCGGGCGCTGTACGGGGGCAGGGGCGTGGAGCCGGAGCGCGAGGTGATCGCGTACTGCCGGATCGGCGAGCGGTCCGCGCACACCTGGTTCGCGCTGACCGAGCTGCTGGGGTACCCGCACGTGAAGAACTACGACGGCTCGTGGACGGAGTACGGCTCGCTGGTGCGGGCACCGGTGGCGCTGGGGGCGTGAGGCCGGCCGGGACGGGGGCTGCTTCGGCCGGTTGCATTATTTCGGCTTGTTTCTTTGCATGAACATCTCACAATCAGGGAGTGGAGCCGGGGCTGCCGGGACAAGGATCGATCCGACCCTTCGTCCCAGTGACCCTGGAGGACCCGTTGCACAAGAGGCTGATCGTCTCTGCCGCGAGTGCCATGACCCTGTTCCTGGCCGTCCCCGCATCGGCCACCGACTTCCAGCCCGGCACGGCCAGTGCCGGAGATCCGTACTACCCGACCTATGGCAACGGCGGGTACAACATCTCCCACTACGACATCAGGCTGAAGTACCAGCCCGCGACCGACGAGCTGGAGGGGACCACCACGATCCTCGCCACCGCGACCCAGGACCTCTCGCGGTTCGACCTCGACTTCGCGCTGAACGTCCAGGAGGTGCGGGTCAACGGGCGGCCGGCCACCTTCGCCACCAGCGGGGAGCAGAAGCTGGAGATCACGCCGGCCCGGCCGCTCGCCAAGGGCAGCCTGACCACTGTGGTCGTGCGCTACAAGGGCGTGCCGTCGACCGTGAAGAAGTACGGCTTCACCGCCTGGCAGCGGACCCCGGACGGCGCGGTGGCGGCCGACGAGCCCGAGGCGGCGTGGTGGTGGTTCCCGAGCAACGACCACCCGAGCGACAAGGCCACGTACGACATCTCCGTCCAGGTGCCCGACGGCAACGAGGTGATCAGCAACGGCATCCTCGTCGGCAAGAGCTCCCAGGCCGGGTGGACCCGCTTCAGCTGGCGCGAGAACAAGCCACAGGCGACCTACCTGGCCACCCTCGCGGTCGGCAAGTTCGACGTCACCCAGGACACCACGGCGAGCGGGATCCCCGTCTACAACGCCTACAGCAAGGACCTCGGCGAGAACGCCGACGCCGCGCGCGCCAGCGTCGAGCGCACCGGCGAGATCGTCGACTGGCTCAGCGGCTACTTCGGCGACTACCCGTTCAGCTCGGTCGGCGGCTACGTGCCCAACGTCAAGGCCGGGTACGCGCTGGAGAACCAGACCCGGGTGTTCTACGGGCCCAAGCAGTTCGCCAAGGGCTCCAACGCCTCGGTGGTCGTGCACGAGCTGGCCCACCAGTGGTACGGGGACAGCGTCTCGGTCTCGCGCTGGAGCGACATCTGGCTCAACGAGGGCTTCGCGACGTACGCGCAGTTCCTGTGGTCCGAGCACCAGAACGAGGGCACCGCGCAGGAGCTCGCCGACTACGTCTACGCCTCGCACCCGGCCGGCGACAAGTTCTGGACCGTCAAGCCGGGCGACCCGGGCGCGGACAACCAGTTCGACGCCGCCGTCTACGACCGGGGCGCGGTGGCGATCCAGGCGCTGCGCAACACCGTCGGGGACGACGCCTTCTTCCGGATCCTGAAGGGCTGGCCCGCCGAGCGCCGCTACGGCAACGCCACCGTCAAGGACTTCCAGGCGTACGCGGAGAAGGTCTCCGGGCAGTCGCTCGGGGACCTCTTCACCACCTGGCTGTTCACGCCCGCGAAGCCGGCCGTCGGACCGGTGCCGCACGCCGGCGCCGGCGAGGCGGCCTCGCTCGCCGCGCGCTCGGACGCGGCCGGCGCCGACGAGCCGCGCGCGGTCGTCGAGCCGAAGTCCTGGAAGAAGATCCAGGAGGCCAACTCCGCGCACGCCGGCGAGCGCTGACCCCGGCGCCGCGTCACACCCCCGCGCCGTCCGCCGCCAGCAGCTCCGTGAAGCGGCGGACGGCGAAGGGTATGAGCGCGCGCACCGGGAGCAGCCGACAGGGCGCGCTGCCGACCAGCACCTCGCGGATGCTCGCCTGCTCCTCGAACTCCCGGCCCACGGGCGGGAAGTGGGTGTCGTTGTCGTTGCCCACGTCGGTCGTCTCGATCCAGACGCGCTCGCCCGCGACGGCCATCGGGAAACGGCGCAGCTTGAGGCGGGGATCGGGGGTGAGGGACTCCGCGTAGTGCAGGAAGGTGTTCCGGTTGTGGCCGACGCCGATCAGCAGGACGGACGCGTCGAGGTCGTGCAGCACCCCGAACGGAGACTCGCGGCCGACCGCGTCACCGAGCGACTGCCGGGCGGTGATCCGCTCGGCCTGCGCCCCGACGGCGGCGACCGACGCCTGCGGGTGCGGGCTGCGCCGACTCTCCGGGAGCGTGCGCAGCGCCTCCGCTATGGCGCCCATGGGGGACGGCATGCCGGGATGGAACAGCGGGACGGCGGCCCGCCGTTCGGCGACCCCGGGAGTCGGCACGCCGGTGTGCTCCGGGTGCGGATCGCAGACGATCGAGGTGGTGAAGGCCGGGACGGCGACGGTGCCGGTGGGCCCGACGGCCGCGCGCAGGCTCGCAACGACCGCGGCGGCGCCGCCCTCGACCGGGCCGAGGCTGGAGAGCGAGGAGTGCACCATGAGTGCCATGCCCTCGTGGACGCCCATCGCGCGCCAGGCCTCGGTGAGCCGGGCGGTGGTGAGCTGATCGGTGGTGAGTGGAGTCGAGTCGTGTGTGCCCATGGTGCCCCCGTTCGTTCTGTGGTTCGGGGCGACGCTAGCGCACACCTCTGACAATCGGTCAGTTGACCCCCGGGCTGCGGCGTTCGACGAGGATGACGTCGCGCCAGTGGCCGTGCAGGCGGCCGACCCGTTCGCGGGTGCCGACGGTCCGGAAGCCCGCGCGTCGGTGCAGGGCGAGGCTGGCGGTGTTCTCCGGGAAGATGCCGGACTGCACGGTCCAGATGCCGGCGGCGTCGGTGGAGTCGAGCAGCGCGGTCAGCAGGGTGAGCCCGACGCCGCGGCCGTGGGCTGCGGGGTCGACGTAGACGGAGTGCTCGACGACGCCCGCGTAGGCGCAGCGGGTGGAGACGGGGGAGACGGCGGCCCAGCCGAGGAGAGTGCCGTGGTCGTCGAGGGCGACCAGGCGGTGGTCGGGGAGGCGGGAGGCGTCGAAGGCGGCCCAGTCGGGCGCGGCGGTCTCGAAGGTGGCCTCCCCGGTGTCGATGCCTGCCTGGTAGACGGTGAGTACGGCCTCGGCGTGGTCGGGGCGCATGGCGGTGATGCGCAGGGCGGTGGTCATCGGGCGCTCCGGTCGGTCTCGGCGAGGACGCGGGCCTCGCCCTCGGGGGTGAAGCCGTGGCCGAGGGGCGGCTCGCCGCGGGCGCGGTCCCAGGCGAGGACGTCGGCGGCGGTGACCGCGAGCGGGGTGGCGGGCAGGCCGGCCGCGCGGGCGCGGGCGGGGTCACGCTGCTGGCCGGGCCAGAGCGGTTCGGTGCGGACCAGCGGGAAGAAGGGCGGCGGCGCGCTCTCCGGCGGCACCGGGACGAGCTCGATCTCGCTGCCCGCGACCTCGGCGCAGGTGGTGATCAGCCCGCCCAGGGTGGTGGGTTCGGCCGGGCCGACGGCGTGGAAGGCGCCCGGGCGGTCGTCCTGGAGGAGCTGGACCACGAGCCGGGCGAGGTCTCGCGAGTCCACCACCTGGACGGGCTGCTCGGGCCGCCCCGGGAGCGCGATCCGGCCGCCGCGCGCCGCTCGGCGCGCCCAGTAGGTGAGCCCGCGCTGCTCGTCGTGCGGCCCGGCCACCTTGCCGGGCCGCACGATCGTCGCCCGCTCGCCGTAGTGGGCGGTGACCTCGTCCTCGCAGGCCACCTTGAGCCGGCCGTACGTCTCCTCGGTCAGCTCCTCGGCCTCGCGCAGCGGCGCGCGGCGCGGGGTGCTCTCGTCCGAGCCCGGGGCGAGTCCGGCGCGCTCGTAGACCGCGTGGCTGGAGATGAACAGGTACCGGCCGACGCGGTCGCCCAGCGCGTCCATCGCTTCGGCGACGTGGCGCGGGCGGTAGCCGCTGACGTCCACCACTGCATCCCACGCGCCGCCGTGCAGCGCGGTGTAGTCGCCGGTGTCGCGGTCGCCGGTGAGGCGGGTGGCGGTGGGGAAGAGGCCGGGGTTGGTCCGGCCGCGGGTGAAGAGGGACACTTCGGCGCCGCTGCGCAGGGCGTCGTCGGCGATGGCGCGGCCGACGAAGGAGGTGCCGCCGAGGACGAGGATCCGCATGGTGCCGAAGCCTACTGCGGGCGGTCAGCGGGATTCCGGGAGTCGCGGGTAGTCGGTGTAGCCGACGGCGCCGTGGCCGTAGAGGTGGGTGGGGTCGACGGTGGCGAGCGGGGCGTCCACGGCGAGGCGTTCGGGCAGGTCGGGGTTGGCGATGAAGGCGCGGCCGTAGGAGACCAGGTCGGCGAGGGCGGCGGTGAGCGGGGCCTCGCCGCGGGAGCGGTCGGTGGCGGCGCGGTTCTCGCCGACGTTGGCGATCACCGGGCCGCTCCAGCGGGGGCGCAGGTCGACGAGGGCGGGGTAGTCGTCGTTGTCGGTGAGGTGGAGGTAGGCCAGGCCGAGGCCGTCGAGTTCGGCGAGCAGGGCCCGGTAGACCGGGGCCGGGTCGGCCTCGGCCATGCCGAACTGCGGGTTGCCGGGGGAGAGCCGCAGGCCGAGGCGGTCGGGGCCGACGGCCTCGGCGACGGCGGTCACCAGCTCGATCGGGAAGCGCAGCCGGTCGGCGAGGGTGCGCGGGCCGTACTCGTCGGTGCGGAGGTTGGTGTTGTCGGCGAGGAACTGGTGGATCAAGTAGGAGTTGGCGCCGTGCAGTTCGACGGCATCGAAGCCGGCGGCGAGCGCGTTGCGGGCGGCGTCGACGTGGTCGGTGACGGCCTGGCGGATCTCGTCGCGGGTCATCTCGCGCGGGGTGACGGCGTCGGCCTTGCCGCCGTCGCGGACGTGCACCGGGCCGGGGGCGGGGACGGCGGACGGGCCGGCCGGGAGGTCGCCGAGCAGCCGGTTGAGCGGGTGGCCCTGCCGGCCGCCGTGCATCAGCTGGGCGACGATCCGCCCGCCGGCCGCGTGCACGGCCTCGGTGGCGGCGCGCCAGCCGGCGACGTGCGCGGGCGTCTCCAGTCCGGGCAGGCGCCAGCCGGACTGGCCGCGCCGGCTGGGCCAGATGCCCTCGGTGATGATCAGGCCGGCGCTCGCGCGCTGGGCGTAGTGCTCGGCGACGACGGGCAGCGGGGTGCCGTCCTCGGCGGCCCGGTAGCGCGTCATCGGGGCCATGACGACGCGGTTCGGCAGGTCGAGCGCGCCGAGGCGGTAGGGGGTGAGGAGCGGGCTGGTGGTGGCTGTGGAGGTCATGCCCGCACGGTAGAACCTGACATCGGTGTTAGATTCAACCGTCGACCGGCACGCGGGAATCGGTGAGGATCAACTCCTCGATGCCGTACAGGCTCTCCGACGTGGGGTGGATCGGTACGTCGTGGCTGGTGCGGTGGGAGCGCGTGGGCCGTTCGGGGAGAGTGTGGCGTACCGGTGACTGGGCGTCGAGAGCCTTGGGGCATCGAGGAGTTCAGACGCCTTCACGGAGTTCAGGCGTCTCAGGCGATGAGCGGGGCCTCCGCGAGCGGTGCGTAGACGTCGGTGAGGCGGGCCTCGAAGGCGGCCGGGGTGAACAGGTAGTCCTGGCTGCCCGCCGACTCCAGGGCGTAGGCGGCCAGCACGCAGCCGATCCGGGCCGCGTCCTCGTCGTCCCGGCCGTCGGCCTTCGCGGCGAGGAAGCCCGCCCGGAACGCCCCGCCGCCACCGGCGCCGTCCGGGAGCCGGGAGATCGGTGCGGCGGGGACGGCGACGGACGGCTGCGCGGCGTAGTCGATCCAGACGCCCTCCGGACCGAGGGTGGTGATCCACGCGCCGACCCGGCCGAGCACGTCCGCCGCGGACCAGCCGGTGTGCTCCATCAGGGTGGCGCGCTCGCGGCGGTTGGTGACCAGGTAGGCGGCCCCGGCCAGGACGGCCTCCGCGCCGGAGCGGCCCAACTCCCGGGTGCGGCCGGCCACGTCGACCAGGTACGGCAGGCCGCGGCGGCGGCACTCGGCGGCCCGGGCGGCCAGCACCTCCGGCTCGGCGGGCCCGAGGAAGACCAGCCCGACGTCCTCGGGCCAGCCCTCGGGACCGGGGGCGTCGTCCTCGGTCAGGGCTCCGGGGTGGTAGGAGACGATGCGGTTGTCGTCGGCGTCGGTGGTGCGGGTGTAGCGGGCGGTGGCCAGCCCGGCCGAGACCCGGACCCGGGAGGTGTCCACGCCGACCTCCTCCAGCCGGGCCCGGTAGTCGCCGAAGTCCCGGCCGGCCGCGCCGAGCAGCAGCGGGCGGCGGCCGAGCCGGCCGAGGCCGTACGCGACGTTGGCGGCCACGCCGCCGTAGCGCACCTCCAGGTCGTCGACGAGGAACGACAGGGACAGGTGCTGGAGTTGGGCGGGCAGCAGCTGGCTGGTGAAACGGCCGGGGAAGGTCATCAGGTTGTCGATGACGATCGGGCCGGTGACCGCGATTCTCATGGGATACCTGCCTCTCCTGGGAGGGGACGGTGGGACCTGCGAACATACGGACGTGCGCCGGGGATGCGAACTGGTCGGGCACAGGGCCCAGTTGGACTACAGGGCCCGGCCGGGCTAGAGGGCCCAGAGGACCCAGGCCAGCAGGAGCAGGTTGGCGGTGCCCTGGGCGACGGCGCTCGCGAGCGCGGAGCCCGTCCAGGCGCGGCAGACGCCGAGGGCGACGCCCATCGCGAAGACGGACGGCAGCACCCCGCAGATCACCCAGCCGTTGAGCGGGTTGAGCCCGTAGTCCCCGAGGTGGACCAGGGCCCAGCCGGCCGAGGTGGCGGCGATCGCCGCGAGCGGGCCGCGGCTGCGCTCGACCGCGTGGTACAGCACGCCGCGGTAGCAGATCTCCTCGACCAGCGGGACCAGGATGCCCATGCAGAGCACCATGGCGATCCCCGCGACCACCGGCTGCCCGGGCGCCATCTGCCGGAACAGCTCGGGGATCAGGGAGGTCCAGTTGTCGTGGCCCCGGCCGAACGCGGCCCGGGTCGCGAACACCGTGTTGGCGTAGGCGAGTACCACCAGGCCCGTCCCGGCCAGGGCCGGGAGGAGGCGGAAGCGGCGCAGGCCGGCCGCCGCCCACTCGGCCCGGTCCAGGACGGCGACCACTGCGGCGCTCAGGCCGACCGAGAGCACCATCAGGGGCAGGGACACCGCCCCGGCGATCCGGACCGCGGCGAGCACGGTGAACACCCGGGTCGCGGAGGACAGCGGTGCGCCGCGGTGGTACTGGCGAATTCGGTGCAGGCGGTGCTTGGTGCGAGCCTTGGTGCGAGCCCGCCCGGTGGTGGCGGGCGCGGGGGTGGCAGGCGCCACCACCGGGCGGTCCGCGGTCATGGCCGGCTCACCCCGCCTTCGCGGGGACCGGGGCGGGGGTGCGGCGCAGGCTGGGCAGCCACCAGTTGTAGCGGCGGAACAGCAGCAGCGTCGCCGGGACGAACAGCATCCGGATCAGCGTGGCGTCCAGCAGGACGGCGAGGCCGAGGCCGGCGCCGTACTCCTGGAGCATGATCGTCGAGGAGAGCGCCATGGTGCCGAGGCTGCCGGCCATCACCAGGCCGGCCGCGTTGATCACCCGGCCGGTGTCGACCACCGCCCCGACGGTGGCGGCCTCCTGGTCGGCCCCGCCGCGGACCAGGTCGCGGACGCGGGTGACCAGGAAGATCTCGTAGTCCATGCCCAGGCCCATCATCAGCACGGTGAGGAAGATCGGCAGGTCGTCGATGATCGCCTTGTCCAGCCAGAAGTGGAAGATCAGCACGGTGAGGCCGATCGCCCACACGTTGCTCATCATGATCGTGAGGATCAGCCGGATCGGGATCAGCAGCGAGCGCAGCGCGAACACCAGCATCACGAAGACGCCGACCGAGACCAGCCCGATCATCTGCCAGAAGCTGGAGTTGAGCGCGTTGCCGTACTGGCGGTCGACCTGGGTGGCGCCGCCGACCGAGAGCGGGCCGACGTCGCCGGCCGCGGCGGTGATCTCCTGGATCCGGTCCACGGTGCTCACCGCGGCCCCGGTGTACGGCTTGTCGGCGAGCTCGACGACGACCCGCAGGGCGCCGTCGTCGGACAGGTAGTCGCGGCGGACGTCCGGGCCGAGCGCGTCGAGTTCGGCGGCGGTCACCGGGAGGCCGAACGGCCGGGTCACCGCGGACACCCGGGCCACGCCGGGGACGGCGGCCAGCTTGTCGGTGAGCGCGGTGACCGCCTGCCGTCCGCTGTCGGTCAGCCGGTGCTGGGCGTTCACCACACCGGAGTTGGGCCGGCCCACCACGAGGGTGGGCAGCACGGCGGCGTCGCCCCACTCCTTCGCCACCAGTTCGAAGCCCGTCCGGGAGTCGGTGGCCGGGCTCAGCGCCACCGGGTCGGCGGTCGAGCGGTGCTGGGCGGTGATCACCGCGAACGGCACGGTGATCACGGCGAACAGCAGCACGATCGCCACCTTGCGGCGACGGGCGAGGTCGGCGGCCCGGCGCAGGTGGCGGCCGAGCGCGCTGCCGTGCTCCAGGTCGGCCAGCGGGTTGCGGCCGAGCCAGAAGAAGCGGTCGCCCAGCAGCACCAGCAGGGCGGGGGTGAGGGTCAGCGCGGCGAGCAGCACGATCGGGATGCCGATCAGGCCGCCGTAGCCGAGCGGCGGGATCCAGTCCACCGGCGAGAAGAGCGTGGCGCCGAAGGCGAGCACCACGGCCACCGCCGCGAGCAGCATCGACTCGCCCGCGTGCGCGGTGGCGTGCACCGCGGCCTCCTTGGGCGAGCGCCCGGCCAGCCGCTCCTGCCGGTAGCGGGAGGACAGCAGCATGCTGTAGTCGACGCCCGCGCCCAGCATCACGAAGTTCATGATGGTGATCGTGAACTGAGTGAGCGTCACACTGTGCCCGAGTGCGAAGAGCGCGGCCTGGCTGACCGTCATCGCGAGGCCGATCGCCGCCACGGTGAGCACGGCCGGGACGACGGCCCGGAAGAACAGCAGCAGGACGACGAAGATGATCGCGTACGCGACCGTCTCCATCAGCGCGTTGTCGTCCTCGGCCTTCTTGTACGTGTCCTTGATCAGCGCCAACTCGCCGGTGACATGGGCCTCGACGTCCGGTCCTGCCCCGGCGGCCTGCCGGGCGGCGGCGATCGCGGAGCGCAGCCAGTCCACGTCCGGGTCGTGTCCGGCCTGTTTGGCGAAGCTGACCGACACCAGGGTGGCCCTGCCGTCCTTGGCGAGCAGCCGGTCGACGGCCTCGGCGGGGACCGGCACCGGGAAGGAGTGCCAGTCCGTGGCCTTGGTGAACGCGGCTGCCAGGAGTGGGAGTTGCGATTCGTCCGAGGCCACCGCCTGGCGGGCCGGGTCGGCCAGTGCGGCCGGGACCTGGCCCGCCGCGACGGCCGCGTCCACCGCCTGCCGGCGGGTCTCCGGGGTCGCGGGCGTCTGCGCGGCGGCGAGCTGTTGGTCGACCTGGGTGCGCAGACGCCTCAGGTACTCGGCGGTCGAGCCCCGGTACAGCGTGTACGCCGAGGCGGACTGCTGCACCTCCCCGGTGCGCACCCGTTCGGCGATCCTGGCGTCCAACTCGGCCAGCATCGACCGCAGTTGATCGCTGCGGACGTCCGGAGCGCCGATCGCGACGATCGACTCGCGCTGCGAGCGGGCCGGGAAGGACTGCTCGACCAGCTGGTCCGCGCGGGCACTGCTGGTGCCCGGCACGACCTTCGACGCCCCCTGCTTGGTGAGGACGTCGTTGAGCTGGGAGGCGAACGGGAAGCACGCCGCGATGACCAGCGTCCAGATCACGAGCACGGTCTTCGGGCGGGCGGTGAGACCCTCGGCGAGGCGCAGCAGCCGGTGCTGCACCGCGCCGTGGGTGGTCTCCGCCGCTGGTGCGGGTGTGGCGGTGGTGGTCATGCGGTGCGGACTCCCTCGCGGTGCCGGCCGCCCGGCCCGGTTCCGGTGGTGGCGCCCGGGTTGGTCCCGGTGACCACGACGAAGGTGTGGCGCAGCTCCAGCGCGCCGTGCCGGGCGACGTGCTCGGCGAGGCCGGCCCGGATCAGCTCCAGGGCGTGCTCCTCGCGGGTCTGGTCGACGGCGTCCTTGAAGCCGGCCGCCGCGCCCGAGCGCTGGACCCACTCCAGGGCCGCGTCCGGGGTGTCCGCGGGCAGCACCTGGTGGCCGTCGCGCTGGACGTCCACGGTGAGGCCGGCCTTGGTGAACCAACGGGCCACGGTGGCCGCGTCCTTGGGCAGGTTGACCCGGATCATGCCGGTCAGCAGGGACGGGTCGGCGGTGAACACCTTCTCCAGCTGCTCGATCAGCGTCTTGAGGGCGTCGCCGCGGGTCTCGATCACCACGACCCGGCCGCCGGGGCGCAGCACGCGCTTGATCTGCTCCAGCAGCTTGACCGGCTTGCTGTAGCAGATCGCCCAGCCGACCACCACGAGGTCCGCGCTGTCGTTCGGCCGGGTGCGCAGGAACTCCTCCATGTCCCCTTCCTCCAGGGACACTTCGAGGCCGGGCGAGCGCAGCGCCTCCGGCATGACCTTGGCTTTGGCGACCGACAGCATGCCGGGGGACTTGTCGACGGCGTGGACCGAGCCGCGGCCCTCCAGCTTGCGGAGGATCTCGTGGGTCAGGTGACCGGTGCCGCAGGCGAGTTCGAGGACATTGTCGCCCGGGGTGATGGTCACCTCGCCCAGGGCGGCGACCGAGTGGACGCCCATCACCGGGCTGAAGTAGGTGTCGTAGCTGGGACTCGCGGCGTCGTAGTCGGGTGTGGTGTCGGCGTGGGTCCGGCTCAGGGTCAGACGCAGGGCGCGGGCGGCGAGTCCGAGGCGGCTCATGGCTGGCTCCTTGGGGTCGGGTCGGTGGGGGTGCGGTCGGGTCTGTGCACGGGGTGGCTCCGTTCCTCGTGGTGGGTGTCGGTGCGGGACGGTCACTCTTGGGCCGGTCACTCCTGGGACGGTCACTCCTGGGCCGGTCACTCGGGGCCGGGCGAGGTGCGTGGTGGGGCTACGAGGTGGGGCAGGTCGGCGAGTTGGGGCCTGCCGACGGGGACACGAAGGTCGGCGACCAGCAGCAGCCCGCCGATGCCGCTGAGGGTGCCGAACGCGGCAGCCGTGGCCGAAGGGGCCGAGGCCCCGAGGCCGGCGCCCACGGCCAGGGCGGCGGCGGCCCCCGCGACGACCGCCGCCCGTGGTGCGGTGGCGGCGACGGTGAGGACCGCCGCCGTGGCCGCCAGGCCCGCGCACCACGGGCTGTCGGAGGTGGCGGCGGCCGGTAGCGTGCCGCCGACCAGCAGCAGCCCGGCGGCCGGGGCCCAGCCGGGGCGGTGCCGCCGGGCGCGGCGGTGGAGCAGGGCGGCCAGGATCGCGAGCGCGGCCCCGGCCAGGGCGGCGACGCACCACGGCAGGTCGGGCGTCCGCCCGCCGCCGGGGGCCAGGCCCGCGCCGAGGACGGCCCCGGCCGAGGCGCCGGCCAGGGACGCGACGGCGGGGAGGGCGGCCGTCCGGACAGCAGCAGCGGTCGGACCGGGGGCCGGTTTGGTGCTGCTGGTGGGTCCCGTGCCGGTTGGTCCCGCGCCGGTGGTGTCCGCGTCGGTCGGCCCCGCGCTCGTGGTGCTCATGGCCGGCCGGGGGCGCCGGAGTCGGCGAGTTCGGCGAGCGCCTCCACCGCGTACCCGTCGTCCGCGTCCGGCTCGTCGTCGGCGAGGAAGTGCTCGGCCCGCGAGCCGAGCGCGTCCAGCACCCGGTCGAGGTGCTCGGTGGTGTGGGTGGCCATGAAGCTGAGCCGCAGCCGGGGAGAGGCGGCGGGCGGCAGCACCGGGTTGGTGTAGACGCCCGCGTCGACGAGCTCCCGCCACAGCAGGAGCGTCTCGATGGTGCCGCGGGTGCGCAACGGGATGACCGGGGTGGCGCTCTCCCCGGGGCTGATGCCCCGCTGGGCGAGGCCGGCGCGCATGTACTCGGCGTTCTGCTGGGCACGTTCGGCCCGCCACGGCTCCTCGCGCAGGATGCGCAGGGCGGCGAGGGCGGAGGCGGCGCTCGCCGGGGTGGCCGAGGCGCTGAAGATCAGGCTGCGGGCGTGGTGCTTGAGGTAGTGGATGACGTCGTCGTCGCCGACCACCGCGCCGCCGAGCGAGGCGAGCGACTTGCTGAAGGTGACGGTGATGAGGTCGACCCGGTCGGTGAGGCCGAAGTAGGAGCAGGTGCCGCGCCCCTTGTCGAGTACGCCCAGGCCGTGGGCGTCGTCCACGATCAGGCGCGCGCCGCGCCGCTCGCAGACCTCGACGATCTCGGGCAGGGCGCAGAGGTCGCCCTCCATCGAGTACACGCCGTCGACGACGACCAGCTTGCCGGCGCTGTCGGGCACGGCCGCCATCGCGCGGTCCAGCGCCGAGGCGTCGTTGTGCCGGAAGCGCCTGAGCTTGGCACCGCTGAGCCGGCACCCGTCGACGACGGAGGCGTGCGCGTCGCGGTCGGCGAAGATGACGTCGCCGCGGCCGGCCAGGGCGCTGATGGTGCCGAGGTTGGCCTGGTAGCCGGTGGAGATGACGGCGGCGGCGGGCTTGCCGTAGAAGTCGGCGAGCTCGGCCTCCAGCCGGTCGTGCAGGGCCAGGTTGCCGTTGAGGAACCGGGAGCCGGTGCAGGAGGTGCCGAACTGCTCCACGGCCTGGGCCGCGGCCTCCTTGACCCGGGGGTCGGCGGTGAGGCCGAGGTAGTTGTTCGACCCGCACATGACCAGCTCGCGGTCACCGAGGGTGACCGTCGTGGCCTCGTTGCCGGTGAGCGGCAGGAAATACGGGTAGATCCCGGCTGCCATGGCATCCCGGGCCGCTGTGTAACCGGAGACTTTCGAGAATATGTCCACCATATTTCCCTCGAATTTCTTTAGGAGGTGCCCCGGCGGGTTCGGGCGCCGGGATTGCTGGGCGCGCCGAACACGAAATGACATGGACACCCGACCGCGGGCGGGCAGGGTGAAAGCGCCGAGGGTGCGGGAGTGTCGCCAAGGGTGGGGCGGCGCGCCGTTGCGCCGTACCCGGGCATCGCACACCCCAGGGGTGCGGGGGCTCGGCAGATGGCCGAAGGAGGACGGTACGTGGCGTCAACGTCCAGCATGGGAAGACTGCTTGGCTGCTCGCCAGTCAGCGTGAGGAGGGTCGCACGCGGCCGTGCCGACCCTGGTCGGACCCGCGCGGACATCGCCGAATCCGCATGTCTCGCAATGATCCCCCGTGGATGTCGAAGAGCGTTCCCCCGGGCCCGGGGGAATTCCCGGGCCGCTATTTCGATCATCGTGCACATCAAGCAGGAGGCCGCTGAACCGATGGAGCTTCCGCCATTTCTCCGTCGTGGGCCGAGGAAACGAAAGCATGCGCGATGGAGGCTGTCAACAACCGGCCAGGGTTTGCGCGTTGGTGTTTCCGGGGGATAGTCGGCGGTCTGCTAGGCTGCGTCCGACCGTCTGGACGGTTTGTAACACGGAGAGAGGGAACCACCGGTGCGTGATCAACTGCTCGACGCCGTCGAGCGGCTTCTGGTGCGAGGAGGTGTCGACGCGGTGCGCCTGGACGCCGTCGCCGTCGAGGCCGGCGTGAGCAAGGGCGGGCTGCTGCACCACTTCCCCAGCAAGCGGGCGCTGATCCAGGGGGTCGTCGAGCGCCTGGCGGACCGGTTCGAGGCCGTCCTGCCCGGCCCGGACGCGCCGGCCGGCGCGTTCGCGCTCGCCTGGCTGGACGCCAGCATCCCCGCGGAGTCGCCCGCCGGGGACACCAGCGGCGCCGACCAGGTGCCGGTCGCGCTGCTCGCCGCCGCCGGCGGACCGGCGGTGCTGGACGTGCTGTGCGCCCGGTACGACGGCTGGCAGAAGCGCCTCGTCGACAACGGGCTGGATCCGGCCGTCGCCACGCTCGTCCGGATGGCGGTCGACGGCTGGTGGACGTCCAGGCTGCTCGACCTCTCCCCGCCGCACGACGACCTGCACCTGCGGCTCCGTGCGCTGCTCGTCGAACTCACGCAGCGCGGGAGCTAGTTGGCGCGGTCGTCGGCAGGCGGAAACCTGAGCGCACCCAGTACGGGCGGTACGGACAGTACGGACAGTACGGACGGTACGGGTGGTGCGGACAGCACGGGTGGTACGGACAGCACGGAAGCCGGTCGGCCAGGGCGGTCGGCCCGGCCGCGCGACCCGGGCGGGACCACCCTGCCCGGCCGAGTCACGACGACGGGGGACGGACGGCATGACGGCATACCTTCTGGTGGGAGCGGCGATCTGCGCCGAGGTGACGGCGACCCTGGCGCTGCGCGCCTCGCACGGCCTCACCCGGCTGATGCCCAGCGTGGTGGTCGCGATCGGCTACATCGCCGCGTTCGTGCTGCTCGCGCAGGCGCTCAAGTCGCTGAACGTGGGCCCGGTGTACGCGGTCTGGTCCGGGCTGGGCACGGTCGGCGCGCTGGTGGGCGGGGTGGTCGCGTTCGGCGAACCGGTCAAGCCGGCCTCGGTGGCCGGAGCGGTGCTGGTCGTGGCCGGCGTCGCGGTGATGTACCTCGGCGGGGGAATGAGTCACGAATGACGGAATGACCCGCAGTAGAGGAGTCAGCATGCATGCCACGCCCGCCCGGAGCCGGGTCCTGCGCTTCACCAAGGCGTCGATGGTCGTCACCGACATCGGCTTCCTGGTCTACTGGGCGGCCACGCTGCTGGCCCTCATTCCGGCCGAGTACGCGTACAAGGACTACGACAATCCGGTCCTGAGTGACTGGAACTACTCGTTCGTCCTGCTGGACGTGCTGGCGAGCGTCACCGGGCTCACCGCGCTGCGGCTGAGCCGCTGCGGCGCGGCGACCGGCGCCCGGCCGCTGATGCTGGTCTCGCTCGCGCTGACCAGCACGGCCGGGCTGCAGGCGGTGGCGTTCTGGGCGCTGCGCGGGGACTTCTCGGTGGGCTGGTGGCTGCCGAACCTGTTCCTGCTGCTCTTCCCGATTCCCGGCATCGTGCACCTCGTGCGGTGGATGGCCGCCACCGGCGGGTGAGCTTCGCCCGTCCTGCTGGTGGCGGCGATCGGGCGTCTGGTGGCGGCGATCGGGCGTCGCGAACAGGGCGGGCAGCCGGTGGTGGACGGCTTCAGGCTCGCTCGGCGGTGACCACGTAGTAGTCGAGGAGGCCGTCGCGCCAGGCGGTGAGGAAGTTGCGGGACCAGTGGTCGGACGGGACGGCATTCTCCAGGTAACGGTCCAGGCCCGGCCAGACGTCCGCGCCGATGGACTCGGCGGCGACGGTGGTGAACCCGACCTTCGTGAGGTCGGCGGTGAAGCCGTCGACGGGGTGGGCGACGTCGAGCCCGTCGGCGAAGCTGCCGAGCAGGATGCTCAGCCGCTCGGCGACGTCCTGGCCCGTGGAGGTGAAGAAGGTGGTCACCACCAGCCGCCCGCCGGGGCGCAGGACCCGGGCCGTCTCGTCGGCGAAGCTCGTCAGCTCGCGGAAGTGCTGGGCCGCCTCCACCGAGTAGATGCCGTCCAACGAGCCTTCGGGGAAGGGAAGTTCGTCGGCCGCGCCGAGGGTGTAGGCGAGCCGGTCCGGGTACGTCGCGAGTGCCCGGGCGTTCACCGCGCGGGCGCGCTCGATCTGGTCCGGGTGGATGTCCACGCCCGTCACCGCCGCGAAACGGAACTCCCGCAGGGCGAGCGCCGCGCCCAGTCCGCGCCCGCAGCCGACCTCCGCCAGCCGCAGCTGCTCGCGCGGCTCCGGGAACTCCCGCAACACCCGCCGGTACAGCTGCTCCTGGCTGCGCACCCGGTCCTCCGGCGTCGGCGCGGTGAGGTCGATCCCGCGCCAGTCACCGAAGTTGATGAAGCCGCCCGCGAAGCTGGCCGCCTGGGACAAGTCGTCCGCGCCGTACGTCCGGTGCACGGTGGGTGGGATGTGGTTCTGGTTCATGGGTCGTCCTGCCTTCGTGGGTCTCCTCGGGCGCGCCGCCTGCCGGGCGCGCCGCTGTACGTACCCAAACCGGATCGGCCGCGAACGCGGTGGAGTCGCGTGATTACGGTGTGGCGTCGGGGAAATGCAGTGTCCGGTGGGACGGCGGTCCGCTACAGTCCGCGGTGATCATATGGAGAGGTGCTCGGGGGCTCGGACGTGTCCCGGAGAACGTGCCCCGGAGAACGTGCCCCGGAGAAGGAGCGACATGAACACCGACGAACGCCCCGCCCCGCCGTTGACCGGCGGCGAACGCGAGATGCTGCGCGGCTTCCTGGACTTCCACCGTGCCACCCTCGCCATGAAGTGCGAAGGCCTGACCGACGAACAGCTGCGCCTGCGCTCCAGTCCGCCCTCCACCCTGAGCCTGCTCGGGCTGGTGCGGCACATGGCCGAGGTCGAGCGCGCCTGGTTCCGGCGCGTCATCAACGGCGAGGACATCCCGTTCGTCTGGTCCGAGGAGGGCGACTACCAGGCCGCGTACGACCCCGCCGGCTCCACCCGCGCCGAGGCCTTCACCGCCTGGCAGGCCGAGGTCGAACACGCCCGCCGCATCGAGCGGGAAGCCACCTCGCTCGACGTGACCGGGTACCAGGCGCGGTGGCAGGCCGACGTCTCGCTGCGCCTGGTGATGCTCCACCTCATCCACGAGTACGCCCGCCACAACGGGCACGCCGACTTCCTGCGCGAGGCCATCGACGGCACGGTCGGGGCGTAGCGGGCGGGGCGTTGGCGTGATCGTCGGCGAGTAGTGGCCGGGATCACACCGTGGCGCGCGAGGCGGGTGAAATGCAGGGGCCGCTCACGTGGTTGACAGGGGCACACGTTTCGTCCCTGTGCATGAACATCGTCGGCACCCATGAGGAACATCCATGACCGTCACCGCGTCCGCTGAGTCCGCCGCCTCCCGCGCGGCCGAGATCCTGTCCCGGCCCGTCGCCCTCAACGGCCTCACCGTCCCCAACCGCATCGCGATGGCGCCGATGACGCGCAAGTTCTCCCCGGGCGGCGTCCCGGGCGAGGACGTGCAGTCGTACTACGCCCGTCGTGCCGCCGCCGGTGTCGGCCTGATCGTCACCGAGGGGACGTACGTCGGCCACGAGTCGGCCGGCCAGAGCGACGACATCCCGCGGTTCCACGGCGAGGAGCAGCTGGCCGGGTGGGCCCGGGTCGCCGAGGCCGTGCACGCGGCGGGCGGCGCGATCGTGCCGCAGCTGTGGCACATCGGCATGGTGCGCAAGCAGGGCGACCCGCCCTACGCCGACGCCCCCGCCGTCGGCCCCTCCGGCATCCGCCTGGACGGCACCGAAGGCACCGGCCGGGCGATGACCCGGGGCGACCTGGACGACGTGATCGGCGCCTTCGCCGAAGCCGCCGCGGCCGCCGAGCGCATCGGCTTCGACGGCGTCGAACTGCACGGCGCCCACGGCTACCTCCTCGACCAGTTCCTCTGGGAGCGGACCAACCGGCGCACCGACGCCTACGGCGGCGACCCGGTGGCCCGGACGAAGTTCGCGGCCGAGATCGTGGCCGCCGTCCGCGACGCCGTGTCGCCCGACTTCCCCGTGATCTTCCGCTACTCGCAGTGGAAGTCGGAGGCCTACGACGCCCGCCTCGCCGAGACCCCCGACGAGCTGGCCGCGATCCTGACCCCGCTCGCCGACGCGGGCGTCGACGCCTTCCACGCCTCCACCCGCCGCTACTGGGTGCCCGAGTTCGACGGCGCCGACCTCAACCTGGCCGGCTGGACCAGGAAGCTCACCGGCAAGCCCGCCATCACCGTCGGCTCGGTCGGCCTCGACGGCGACTTCATCCGCGCCTTCATGGGCGAGGGCTCCGCCGTCCAGGGCATCGACAACCTCCTCGACCGCCTGGAGCGCGACGAGTTCGACATGGTCGCGGTCGGCCGCGCCCTGCTCCAGGACCCGGACTGGGCCGCCAAGGTCCTGGCCGGCCGCCTCGACGAGCTGAAGCCGTACGACCCGGCGGCGCTGGGCACGCTGAGCTGAGCCTGAGTGACCCGAGGCCCCGACCGCGATGCCGCGGTCGGGGCGTCTTGGCGTGGGGGGCTACCAGCCGAGCAGGTGGGTGCCCTCGGTGAGGGCGGTGAGGATGGTTCTGGTGGCGGTTTCGGGGGTGTGGGGGTCGGCGGGGTCGAGGACGACGTAGTGGAGGGCGGCGCCGGTGGTGCGGCTCTCGCGGCGGAAGGTGTCGAGGGCGGGCGGGGCGGTCGAGCACTCGACGACGACCTGGTAGCCGCCGGTGGCGTACGCGAAGGCGGCCTGCGCCGCGGCGGCGAGGGCGGTGGTGTTCTGGCGGTCGGCCTCGGGGAGGTGCGGCGGGAGCTGGCCGCGGCGGATGACCCGCAGGAAGTCGTCGGCCCGCAGGTGGACGCTCGGGTGCAGCCCCTCCGCGAGCAGCGCCGCGACCGGGCTCTGCCCGGCCCCGGAGGGGTCGACGAGGACCACGACGCCGCCGGCGCCCCGGCCGCCCCCGAGCTCCGGCCCACCTACGGTCGTACGGTTCACAGCTGCTGATCCCTTCGCGGGCCGGGGACGGACGGGTAGCCGGGGCGAGGCGGTCGGAGTACGAAAGGGCCGGTCGGACCCGGATGCGGACAGCCGACCGCCTCGTCCCTACGACTGATGCTTTCGGGGATCAACCTAGTCCACACGGGTGCCCCGAGTCGTCCCCCGCCTGGTCACGGACCTGCTTCGGCGGGTGGCTGGGCGGTCGATTGGGCAAGCGGCTAGCGGTCCTCCGCACGGATGATGATCGGATTGGTCAGGGCCGCCATCGGGCCCCAGGGCAGGTCCTCGCCCATCGAATTGCCCTTTCCGGGCGACCCGTCCGCCCTCGGGCGGCGCACCTCGGCCCGGACGTACGCGGCGAGCGAGGCCGTCGTCCGCCAGACCACCGTGCCCGCGCCGCCCGCGGGCAGCGACTCCTGGTGCATCTGGCCCTCGTCGGTGAGGAGGCGGACCGTGCCGCCGGGAACGCCGGCGACGTCGAGCCGGACGTCGAGCGGGGCGTCAGCCGGGACGGTCAGCTCCTCGCCGATCCCGGCCTGGCGCCCGTGCCCGGTCACGGTGAGGTCCAGCTGGACGGCGGCGGACTCGGCGAGCCAGCTGCGCCCGGCGCGCATCCCGTCGAGGACCGCGTCCCGGGTGAGGTCGTCGGCCAGCACCACGTTGTGCGGGGAGCCGATCACCTGCGGGACGCTGTGCGCGTCGCTGTTGCCCATGGCGGGCAGCCACGACCGGCCGTCCCGGACGGCGACCGCGAGCTGCGCGTCCCAGGTGTCCACGGCCGACTCGTCGTCGTACGTCCAGGGCCCGTTCCACACCTCCACCGCGTCCGCCTGCTCGTAGCCGAACTTCCACTGGCACGCGACGTACGGGCAGTACGGGTGTGCGGGCACCACCAGGCCGCCGGAGCGGTGCACCTGGCGGACGAAGCGCGGGTAGGACTCGTCGCGGGAGCGGTAGCGCCAGTCGACGAACTCGCCCGGCCGGAGGCCGAGGGCCAGCCAGTGGCCGTTGCGGGTGGTGATCTCCTCGCCCGGGACGATCAGGAGGTCGGGGCCGGCCAGTGGGCCCCAGACGGCGTGCGAGGAACTGGTGTTGTGATCGGTGGAGACGATGAAGTCCAGGCCGGCCGCCCGGGCACCGGCTGCGACCTCTTCGGGCAGCCGCCGGCCGTCGGAGTGCACGGTGTGGAGGTGGCAGTCGCCGCGGTACCAGGCCCGGCCGCGGCCGCGGGCCTGCTCGGGCGGGTAGTCCGGGGTGAACTCCGGCCCGGGCGGGCCGAAGCGGAGGGTGACCTGGACGTGGTAGTCGAGGCCCTGCGGCGCGACCTGGTACGGGCCCAGGACGACGTGCCAGGTGCCTTGGTTGACCGGGCCGGGGAGGTAGCCGGGGGTCGCGGAGTCGCGGGCGATGCGGAACTCGGTGCGGAAGCCGCCGGACCAGCCGCGGAAGCCGGGGCCGCCGAGGTCGGTGCCGCGCTCGTCGAAGATGCCGATGTCGCAGGAGTTGCCCGGGGTGCCGGGCGGGACGGGCGGCTTGTCGTACGTGTAGGAGACGGCGATCTCCCGTACACCGTCCGGGACTTCGACGGGGAGGTAGACGAAGTCGGGGGCGCCGGTGGAGAGGTGGCCGGTGAGGGTGAGGGTCTGGTCGGGGGTGGGCTCGGCTGCTGCTGTGGTGTCTGCGGCCGCGAGGCCCAAGGCGGTTGCGGCGGTGGTGGCGAGGCCGGTGCGGAGCAGGTCGCGGCGGTCGAAGAGCGGGCGGACGGGGGTGACCGGGGTGGTGCTGTCGGGGGTGGGGGTTTTGGGGGTGTTCTCGGGGGATGGGTTCTCGGGGGTGGCGGGCATCGATGGCCTCCGGGCTCGGGCGGGGCGGGTCCGCTCGCGTCCATACCCGCGGCGGTGAACCCGGGGTGAGCCGGGGCCCACGGGGGCGGGGCGGGTCCGTGAAAGGGCCGTCGGGGGTCGGCGCCGGTCCGTGTCGCTACGGCGGGGGCGGGTTGCGGCGGGCGAGGATCGACCGGTTCACAGAAGCAGAAAGTCGGTCGGTCGGATCATCGTGGAGGATGGAGTGTCACTCAGTCGGCGGGCCCTGCTGGCGGCGGTGGCCGGGAGCGCGCTGGCGGGGTGCCGGTTGGCGGGGGAGGGAAGGGGCGGCGGGGCGGTGGGGGGTTCAGCGGGGGCTCCGGCGGTGACGGCCTCGGCGGCGCCGTCGGTTACGGCGTCCGCCTCGGTGTCTCCGTCGGCGTCTTCTTCTCCGTCAGCGCCGCCCGTGCCTGCTGCGCCCCGGGCGCTGACCAGGGCGGACGTGGTCGCGCGGTACGGCGGGGCGGCGCCCACCGAGTGGGGCCTGGAGGTGGCCGGGGTGATCACCGAGCTGCCCGGCGGCGAACGGGCCACCGCGCTCACCTTCGACGCCTGCGGCGGCCCCGGCGGCAACGGGTACGACGTCGACCTGATCGACTTCCTGCGCGCGCACGCCGTGCCCGCCACGCTCTTCCTCAACGCCCGCTGGATCGATGCCAACCGGGCCGAGTTCGACCGCCTCGCCGCCGACCCGCTCTTCGAGATCGGCAATCACGGCACCGTCCACCGCCCCCTCTCCGTCACCGGCCGCTCCGCCTACGGCATCGCCGGCACCCGCGACGCCGGAGAGGTGTACGACGAGGTGACGGGCAACGCGGAGAAGCTCACCGGCCTGCTCGGGCACTCGCCCCGCTTCTTCCGCTCCGGCACCGCCCACTACGACGACGTCGCCACCCGGGTGGTCGCCGACCTGGGGGAACGCGTCGCGGGCTTCACCGTCAACGGCGACGGCGGGGCCACCCTCACTGCCTCCGAGGTACGGCAGGAGGTGGCGGCGGCCCCGCCGGGCTCGATCGTCATCGCCCACATGAACCACCCGGGCGGCGGCACCGCCCCCGGCTTCGCGGCGGCGGTGCCGGCGCTGCTGGCAGCGGGGCGGCGGTTCGTCCGGCTGTCGGACGTGATGAGCTGAGGCGCTCGGCTGCGCTCTGAGGCGCCCCGGAGGGAGTGGGGTCAGAGCAGGCGGAGGCCGCCCGGGAGCTCCTCCTCGATGATCCTCACCAGCCAGTCGAAGACGGTCGGGCCCTGGCCGGCCCGGGCGGCGGCGAGGTCGGCGCCGACGTGCTCGCGGTTGGTGGGGTGGCAGCGGGTGAGGCGGTCCTCCAGCTGGCGGACCGTCTCCGGGTAGCCGAGATTCCGCCGGGACACCTCATGGTCCCGCCACTCGATCGCGTAGTCGCCGTCCTCGGGTGTGCCGAAGCCGCCGCGCAGACAGTCGGCGAAGGCGTCGAGGTTCCGGCCGAAGTAGCCGCCGCAGCCGATGGACTCCCCGACGACCTTCCAGAAGTCCTCCAGCGTGCCGACGCGGGTGCCATCGATCACATAAGTCACGGTCACACGGTGAGGATAGTGCGGGGCTGGGGGCTACGGCGACGGGGTTTGGCGGACGACCTCACTGCCCGAGCAGGCGCGCGAAGTCCAGCCCGAGGCTGCCGACGACGGGCAGGGCGCCGAGGTCGGTGATGCCGCCGACGGGGATGCTGTAGCCCTGGTTCACCTCGCGGGTGTCCGGCGCGGCCTCGGCGGCGGTGGCGGCGGGGAGCAGGACGGCGCCGAGGAGCAGGGCGCTGAGCAGTGCGGTGCGCATGGTGACGAGCCTCCCGGAGGGGTGGGGTGGTGGCCTGTCAACGCCGGGGGTGGTGGTGCGGTCACGTATCTTCGCCCGTTCGGCCGCATCAGCGTGGCAGCTGAGCTTGCTGCCCGCCCCCTGCTCGCGTTCGGGGGCGGGCCGGTTTGGGGGTGAACCAGCTTGCGGGCAAGGGCCGTTGGAAAGAAGTGAGGACACCACCCCGAGGATGGGAGTACGGATGAGTCTCACCCCCCGCCGCACCGTTCTGAAGGCCGGAGCCGCCGCCCTGGCCAGTGGCGCGCTGGCGGTCCCTGCCGTTGCCGCCGAGAGCGTCCCGCGCGCGAACGGCGTCAACGACGACGAGTGGATGCGCCACCTCAACGACCACGTGCCCCTGACCGGCCTCACCATCCCGGGCAGCCACGACACTTGTTGCACCGACCCCATGCACGGGACGGAGTGGTCGCACACCCAGAACTGGGGCATCCCCGACCAACTTCGGCGCGGGATCCGCTTCCTGGACATCCGCTGCAACGGACTGGCCGGTACAGCGAGCGAGTTGGGGATCTACCACAGCGACAACTACCAGTACATCCGGCTCCAGGACGTGCTCAACCAGTGCGCCTCCTTCCTGAGCGCCCATCCGAGCGAGGGCCTGGTCATGCGGCTGAGGAACGAGTACGCGGGCGGCAACAAGCTCGACTCGGCGGAGTTCCAGCGCCGGTTCAACTTCTACATGGACGACTTCGGCTTCCGGCGCTGGTTCTGGACCAACCCCTGGTGGCCCACCCTCGGAGAGGCCCGCGGAAAGATCGTGCTGGTGGCCGACTTCGACAACCCGTGGACGGTCATCCAGTGGTCGAGCGGCGCGAACACCTGGTTCGACACGCAGGACCGGTGGGACGGCATGGAGAACTTCCAGAAGGCGCGGCTGGTGACCGCCCAGTTCGACAAGGCGTTCCTGAATCCGGCCGCGAAGCAGATGTTCACCAACTTCACCAGCTTCGCCGGCGGCTTCAACTTCCCACGCCACAACGCCCGTTTCATCATGCCCGAGGTCCTCAAGTACCTCGACGCGCGGAAGACCCAGAAGGCCCGCTTCGGCATCGTCCCGATGGACTTCCCCGACCAGTACCCCGAGGTGCTGAGGCTGCTGATCGACAAGAACTTCATCGGCTGAGTCCGCCCACGACGGAAGCGGCGGGTTCGGCTTCCCCGAGCCGAACCCGCCGCAGTTCCTACAGTTCCATGCCGTCGCGCAGGTAGCGGGTACTGCCGTCGGCCAGTGCCCGCGTGGCAGCGAGCAAACGGTTGCGCTGGCGTTCACGCAGGCGCTCGGCGACTTCGGGTGCTGGGAGGAACAAGGCCTCCGACAGCTCGTCGTCGTGGGGTCGCAGATTGGTTGCCAGATCGGACGCGAGGATACCGGCGCCGAAGATGAACGCGATCTGGTCGTCCCAGGGACCGTGCGGCGCTACCCAGTCCACGACCAGGAGTTGGCGGATGGTGATGTCCAGACCCAGCTCCTCGCGCAGTTCCCGCACGGCCGCCCGGTCGGGTGGCTCGTTGGCCTCGGCCATTCCGCCCGGCAGGTCCCACCCTTCCTTGTAGGTCGGGTTGACGGTCAGAATGTGGCCGGCCTCGTCGCGAAGGATGACGTCGGCGGAGACGCGCTTGCGGGCCTGCCGGGCGTTGCCCTCGGCGAGGTAGGCGTTCCAGGCTTCGGTGTCGGTGGGTGTGGGCCTCACGATGAACCTCCCCGAGGCGACGGGATGATGTCGGCGAGCAACAGGAGCCGGACTCTGCTCGCTTCGTCGAATCGTGCCAGGTACTCACGGACCGGCCCGTACCCGAGGTGCCCACGGAGGAGTTCGCCCAGGCCGTCCAGCTGGCGGAGGACGCGAACGGATCCGAGGGTGGGGCTCGTGGCCAGAAGTTGGGTGCCGACGGCGACTGCGGCATCCAGGTCGCCGTGGCTGGCGTGGAGGCGGGCGAGGGTGGACTGAGTGCGCCATCACCCGGTGCCGGGTGATGGCGCACCGGGGGCGGCTACCGCAGGACGCCGTGGATGGCTTCGGGGTCGGTGGGTGAAAGCGGGGCCGCAGGAGCCGCGGTCTTGGCGGTCAGGGTCGGCGGCGGGGTCACGAGGACGGGGGTGGGGTCGGCCTCGGGGGCGCAGGTCTTGGCGATGCGGCCGGTGCCCTGGGGGAGGCTGCCGTCGCGGAGGTAGGCGGTGAAGGTGTCGTCGAGGCAGGCGTTGCCGTGGAACAGGATCTCGTGGAAGCTGCCGCCGTTCTGGACGACCAGCTTGCTGCCGGGCAGGGCGTCGTGCATGGCGAGGCCGCCCTCGTACGGGGTGGCGGCGTCCTCGGTGGCCTGGAAGAGGAGGACGGGGGGCAGGCCGCCCTTGCCGGTGATCTTCAGGCGGCCGGCCGGGTTGCCCTGGTAGGGCCAGAACATGCAGGCGGCGTTGTACCACATGTTGTTATAGGTGTAGAAGGGTGCCTCGGCGTTGACCTTGGCCTGGTCCTTCTTCCAGAACTCCCAGTCGCGCGGCCAGGCGTTCTCTGTGCACTGGGCCGCGTTGTAGGCCGGGAAGGTGCCGTCGTCGGCGCCGGGCGCCGCGTACTTGTTGTAGGCGATGTTCAGCGGCCGGGTGTCGTGCTGGGTGAGGTAGGCCGAGAGCACGGTCGCCATCCGGGGCCAGCGGAGGAAGTTGTAGCCGCCGCCGTAGAAGGTGTCCTCGAACTCGGCCGGGCCGATCTTGCCGGGGGCCGGGGCGGCGTCGGCCGGGTCCTTCCGCAGGGCGTCCTCGACCTGGTAGTACGCCTTCTCGACCGCGGCCGCGTCGGTGCCCAGGTGGTAGACCGAGTCGGCCTTGGCGGTCCAGGCGGCGAAGGCGTCGAAGCGGCGCTGGTGTTCCTTGTCCTGCAGGATGTTGTGGTCGTACCAGCTGATGGTCGGGCCGACGATGCTGTCCAGGACCATCCGGCGGACGTGCTTCGGGAAGAGCTGGCCGTACGTCGAGCCCAGCGAGGTGCCCCACGAACCACCGTAGAAGTTGATCTTCGGGACGCCGAGTGCGCGTCGGATGCTGTCCATGTCGCGTGCGTTGTCGACCGTGGTCATGTGCGGCAGCAGCCACGACCAGTCGGCCGCGCAGTCGGCGGCGTACCCGGCCGCCTTCTTCAGCCAGGCCTTCGAAGTCCCTTGGCCCACCTGGTAGTCGGGCCGCTCGCCGTCGAAGTAGTGGGCGTCGCAGACGACATGGGGGTCGCTGCCGTTCGTGCCGCGCGGGTCGAAGCCGATCCAGTCGTAGGTGGAGGCGACGTCCTTCGGGATCTGCCCGGAGATGTAGGCGGGCATCCAGAGTCCGGAGTCGCCGGGGCCGCCGGGGTTGAGCAGGATCGGGCCCTGCTGCTTGTCCTTGGGGGCGGTGGCGGGGAGCCGGTTCACCTTGATCTTGATCGTGCGGCCGTGCGGGTCGGCGTAGTTCACCGGCACGTCGAGCATCGCGCACTGCAGTGCGGGCGTGGTGGCGTCGTTGCAGGAGCTCCAGACGAGCTTCCCCTGTCCGGTGTCCTCCGGGGTGGTGGCGTCGGGTTCGGCGGCGGAGGCGACTCCGCCGAGGGCGGCGACGGCCGCGGCGGCCGAGAGCAGGGCGATGACTTTTCTCATGGGGAGCATAATGTGATATGTGCAATGGCACTGCCAGGGAACTGACCGGACTTTACCAAGCTTTGACGGGGGGATCTCGGCGAGTCGTACGCGCGGGGGATCCCGGTGGCCGTTCGGCCGCCCCGCGCTGGCGGCGCGGGCCCGGGCCCCGCACGGTGAGGGCGTGCCGAGAACAACGGTGGTGGGCCTGTGCTGCCTGCTGCTCTGCGCGCCCGCCACTGCCGATGCCCGGCCGCCCGGGTGGGCGGTGGCCGTCGTCGACCAGGCGTCCCGCCGGGTGCTGCTCCTGCAGAGCGCCGAGGAGCTGATGGCGTACCAGGGCCCGACGCGGCTGCCCGTCGTCTGGGAGTGGAGCGCCGACCGGGCGGCCGACCTCGCCGACCTCCGGCCCGCGCGCAGCTGGACCGACCCGGACGAGGCGAAGAGCCGCATCCGGGAAGGGCGTCGCTACCTGCTCGCCACCGCCTCCGGCGGCCTCGCCGTCGTCGTTGACACCGCCACCGGCGCGACCCGCTGGGCGACCGACGTCGGCGGCTCGGCCAACCCGCACAGCATCGAGCTGCTCCCCGACGGCAACGTCGCCGTCGTCGCCAGCACCGGCGGGTGGGTCCGCCTGTACGCCGCCTCGCAGGGCCCGCGCGCCACGACGCACGCCACCCACCTGCTCCCCGGCGCGCACGGCGTGCACTGGGACCGGCGGACCGGCCTTCTCTGGGCGCTCGGCGATGACAGGCTCATCGCTCTCCGGATCGGCGGCACGCCGGCCGCCCCCACGCTCACCACCGTCCGGAGCAGGCGGCTGCCCGAGCCCGGCGGGCACGACCTTGCGCCGGTGCTCGCAGCACCCGGACGGTTCTGGGTGAGCACCGCGACCGGGCTCTGGCGGTACGACCCGGCCGCCGACCGCTTCGCCCCCGTCCGGCTCGCCGACCCCGCCGACGAACGGGACGTGAAGAGCATCGGCGACGAGCCCGGCACCGGACGGCTACTCACCGTCGCCCCCGACCACACCGGGCCCTGCGACTGGTGCGCCTCCGTCCTCACCCTGCACCGGCCGGAGGGCACCCGCGTGCTGCGCGGCACCCAGCTCTACAAGGCGCGCTGGTGGGGCGGTGGTTGGTGAGCGTCGGGCTGGCGCGCAGGGGTGGCGGAGGGTGGCGAATTGATCCGAACCGTAGGGGCATTCGGCTGATGCGGCATATTTTGTGCCCCGGCAAACTACTCCAATGGAAGTGAGTTTCCCGTCACCGTCCGCAAACCTGTCGCGGGCCGCCCGGGCTGGGATAGCGTCCGTTCCGCCCCGGGGGGTGATCCCACCGTTCCCTGCGGCGTAATCCGGTGTATTCGAACACGGTCGAGCCCTGCCGTGCCCAAATTCGGGAGAATAACGTGCGCGATTGTCTTTCCGAAAACCAGCCCGACGCGGTCGACGAT
The DNA here is from genome assembly GCF_019192735.1 of Kitasatospora aureofaciens. Lineage (GTDB taxonomy): Bacteria > Actinomycetota > Actinomycetes > Streptomycetales > Streptomycetaceae > Kitasatospora > Kitasatospora aureofaciens_A. The sequence goes on along the minus strand of NZ_JAHTKP010000010.1, from coordinate 24,821 downwards.
CTGCGCCTCGCGGTCCACTCGCTGGCCGCCTTCCCGGCCCGCAATGCCGCCGGCGGCGCCGCCGTCACCGAGCGCCTGGCCGCCGTCGCCGAACTCTGCCGCTCGGTCGACGCGGTACTGGACAGCCTGGTCGTCCAGGCCGCCGCCGAGGCCGCCGAGGAGGGCTGGACGGCCGCCCGGATGGCGACCGAACAGGCCGCCTACTACGCCAGGTTGCAGCGGGCGCTGCTCCCCGCCTCGGTCGGCGCCGGGCTGACGCAGCAGTGAGCGCGCCGCAGTTGGGCGCGCACGTGCTGACCTGCCCCACCCGGTGGAGCGCCGTCGACGAGAACGGACACATCAACAACGCCCGCCTGGTCGGCTACGTCCAGGAGGGGATTTACGACCTGTTCTGCCACCACGCGACCGCCGTCCGGGAATCGCTCTTCCCGTCCGGATTCCTCATCGCGCGGCACGAGATCGATTACCTGGAGCAGTTGCACCACCGGCCCGAGCCATTGTCGGTACGGCTGAGCGTGGAACGGCTCGGGCGAAGTTCCGCGCACGTGGTGGTGAATGTCTGCCGGGAACCGCTCATTTATATGCGGGCGCGCACCGTGGTGGTGGCCCGGGACCGCGAATCCGGCCGTTCGCGCAAACTCAGCCAGAACGAGCGGCGTTTTCTCGCGCGGTTTATGGCGGAGTCCGTGCGGGGCGATGCGCCGACCTCGGCGCCGACCTCGTCGCTGCCGCAGCGGGCGCCGGCCCGGGCCGGCGGGCCGATTCCGGCGCGTCGCACGCGCAGGCGGTGTCGTGCCGCGGCGGCCTGAGGGCGGGCCTGAGCGCGCGCTGACCCTGGCCTGAGAGCGGGCCGACCGCGGGCCGCGTCGTGCCGGACCCGGGGTGTGATCGACAACGGCGTCGATCCGCCCGGCCGGCCGCAGTACGCTGAGCAGCACGGGCGCCGGTACGTTCCGCGCCGGTCACCGGCTGCGAAGGCTCCTCCTCGTCCGCACCCCCTCTCCTGAGCCGCCGCAGCCCGTCGCGGACCCCGCCGGTTCCCACCGAGCGGAAGGAGGACGCGATGACCGTTTCCTGGGAGGACTTTCTCGCCCGCGTCGTCGAGCGCGGGGAGTACCGCGATGAGGCGGAGGCCGGCCACGCCGCCCGCGTGGTGCTCGGGCTGCTCGGCGAGCACCTGGTCGGCGGCGAACCGGCCGAACTGGCCGACGCCCTCCCCGACACCTACGCCTCGCTGCTGCGCGACGCCCGCCCCACCGGCGAACCGCTGACCGCCGAGCGCTTCGTCGAGGCCGTCGTCGGCTGGATCGACGGGGCCACCCCGGCCACCGCGCAGTGGGACATCGGGGCGGTCCTCAGCACCGTGGCCGACCTGGCCCCGGACGGGCTGATCGACCGTGTGCTCGACCAGCTTCCGGACGGCTACGACCTGCTGTTCGGTCACCCGCTGCCGACCTGAGCAGGCCTGCAGGTGGTTGCGCGGAACAACTCGGCGACCGGGCCGGTCAGTTCGACCGGCCCGGCGCCTGGGCGGACGTAGTGGAGGGGGCATGGCGGCTCTTCCGTCCGGTGCGTTCTGCGGCGGGGCGAGTTGCGGGGCGAGTTGCGGGGTCGGCGCCGGGGTCAGCGGCAGAGGGCGGCGGCGCCGATCAGGCCCGCGTCGGTGCCGAGTTCGGCGCGGCGGACGTCGAGGCCGCGGATGTACGGCAGTGCGGCGTACCGGTCGAGGTGGCGGGCGAGCGGGGCGAACAGCAGGTCGCCGGCGGTGGCGACGCCGCCGCCGATCACCACGCGGTCGAGGTCGACCAGCGCGGCGGTGGCGGCGATGCCGGCCGCCAGGGCCTGCGCGGCGCGGTCGAAGGAGGCGAGGGCGATCGGGTCGCCCGCCTCGGCGTCGGCGGCGACCGCGCGGGCCGAACGGTCGTCCCCGGCCGGGCGCCAGCCGTCGGCCAGGGCGCGGCGCGCGATCGCGGTGCCGCTTGCGATGCCCTCCAGGCAGCCGCGCGAACCGCAGGGGCAGGGTTCGCCGTCCAGGTCGACGGTGATGTGGCCGAGGTGTCCGGCGTTGCCGCTCAGGCCGGGGCGGACGGCGCCGTCCAGGACGAGCCCGGCGCCGACGCCCGTCGACACCACCAGGCACAGCGCGTTCGCGGCTCCCCGCGCGGCTCCCCGCCAGTGCTCGGCGGCGGCCATCGCGACACCGTCCCCGGCGAGGTGCACGGGCAGGTGGCGGGCAGCCACCGCCGGGTGCGCGGCGACCTCGGCGACGAGCGGGAAGCCGCGCCAGCCGGGGATGTTGACCGGGCTCACGGTGCCGTGGGCGAGGTCCACCGGGCCGGCGCTGCCGATGCCGACGGCGGACACGGCGGCCCAATCGGGGGAGCCGGCCAGCCCGTCGAGGACCTTGCGCACGACGGCGAACACGGCCTCGCCCGACTCCCGGGCGGGAGTGGGGAGTTGGATCCGGTCCCGGAGGCTGCCGCGCTTGTCGACGAGTGCCCCGGCGATCTTCGTCCCGCCGATGTCGACGGCGGCGAACAGCGGTGCGGCGGCGGACGCGGAGGTGAGGGACATCGCGGACGGCTCCAGGCGGGGCGGGGGACGGACGGTGACGGCCCCGGCCGGGGTGGCGGGGCGCCGATCAGCGTAGTAGGGGGCTGCGAGTGGCCGTGGCGCCTTGCGGAGAGAGCAAGGCGCCACGGGCCCGGTCAGCCCGCCGCGGTGAGCCGCAGCGTGACCAGCTCGAACGGCCGGAGCGCCAGCCGCACCCCGCCGTCGACCACGGTCACCTCCCCGCGCGTGCCGTCCCACGGCCGCTCCAGCAGGTCGCACGGCACCGCCCCGTCCAGCGGGAAGAACGTTGACAGCCGGCCCCGCGCCCGCCCGCCGTTCGCCTCGTAGACGCGGACGATGAGGTCGCCGCTCCGGTCGTCGGCGAGCTTGACCGCACTCACCACCAGCGCGTCGTTGTCCAGCGCCACCAGCGGTGCCACCTTTCCCACGCTCCCGGTGACCCGGCGCTCGGGCAGGCCGATGCGGTAGCCCTCGCGGACGGCGTCGCCGATGCCCGCGCCGGGGACGAGGGCGTGGTGGAAGCGGTGCAGGCCCTGGTCGGTCTGCGGGTCGGGGAAGCGGGGTGCGCGCAGCAGGGAGAAGCGGACGGTGGTGGTCGTGCCGCCGTCGGTGTCGCGCACGGTGCGGGTGACGTCGTGGCCGTACGTGGAAGCGGTGACGAGCGCGACGCCCCAGCCGGGTTCGTCGAGGTGGACGAAGCGGTGGTTGCAGGCCTCGAACTTGGCGGCCTCCCAGCTGGTGTTGGTGTGGGTGGGGCGGTGGAGGTGGCCGAACTGGGTCTCGGCGGCGTAGCGTTCGGTGTGGATGTCGAGCGGGAAAGCGGCCTTGAGGAACTTCTCGGTCTCGTGCCAGTCGACCTCGGTGTCGATGTCGAGCCGCTGCTCGCCCGCGCGCAGTGTGAGCGTCTGGACGACGGCGGACGAGCCGAACGAGCGCGCCACCCGCACCTCGACCCGGTCGGTGTCGGAGGCGACGACGGTGAGCGAGTCGAGAGCTGTCAGGTCCGTCACCGTGTTCCGGTAGAACTGGTCGACGTCCCACGCGTCCCACATGTTGGGGAAGTCGGGGTGCAGCTGCAGAAGGTTGGCGCGCGTGCCCGGAGCGACGGTCTCCCGCCCGCTCGCCACGTCGACCACCGAGGCGACCAGCCCGTCGCCGTCCACCACCACGTCCAGCAGCCCGTTGCGCAGGACGAACCCGCCCTTCGCCCGCGCCGTCACCGAGCAGTCACCGGCCATGGAGGTGGGAGCCGAAGCCCCACCCGCCGCAACGGCCGACCGCGCGTGCGGCGCCGCGTTGAACACCAGCTCGCGTCCGCCGTCCGCGTCGCCCGCGAGGGCCTGCTGGGCGCGCCCGATGAGCGTCTCCAGCTCCTCCGCCAGCGCCGCGTACGTCGCCTCGGCCTCGCGGTGCACCCAGGCGATGGACGAGCCGGGCAGGATGTCGTGGAACTGGTGCAGCAGCACCGTCTTCCAGATCCGGTCCAGCTCCTCGTACGGGTACGCCAGGCCGGCGCACAACGCCGCGGTGGCACACCAGAGTTCGGCTTCACGCAGCAGGTTCTCGCTGCGCCGGTTGCCCTGCTTGGTCCTGGCCTGGCTGGTGAGGGTGGCCCGGTGCAGCTCCAGGTACAGCTCGCCGACCCAGACCGGCGGGTTCGGGTACTCGGCCTCGGCCTTCGCGAAGAACTCGGCCGGGCGCTCCCACCGGACCGTCGCCGAGCCCTCCAGGTTCTTCAGCCGGGCGGCCTTGGCGACCATCTCGCGGGTGGTGCCGCCGCCGCCGTCGCCCCAGCCGGTCGGGGCGAGCGAGTGCCTGGCGACTCCCTTGTCCTTGAAGTTCCGTGCGGCGTGGGCGATTTCGCTGCCCTTCATCGAGCAGTTGTAGGTGTCGACGGGCGGGAAGTGGGTGAAGATGCGGGTCCCGTCGATGCCCTCCCAGAGGAAGGTGTGGTGCGGGAACTTGTTGACCTGGCTCCACGAGATCTTCTGCGTGAGCAGCCACTTGGAGCCGGCGTTGCGGATGATCTGCGGCAGGCCGCCGGTGAAGCCGAAGGTGTCCGGGAGCCAGGCCTCGTGGTTCTCGATCCCGAACTCGTCGAGGAAGAACCGCTTGCCGTGGACGAACTGACGGGCCATTGCCTCCGAGCTCGGCATGTTGGTGTCCGACTCGACCCACATGCCGCCGGCCGGCACGAACCGCCCGTCGGCCACCGCCTTCCGCACCCGCGCGTACACCTCGGGGCGGTGCTCCTTGATCCAGGCGAACTGCTGCGCCTGGGACATGGTGTAGAGGAACTCCGGTTCGTCCTCCAGCAGCGCGGTCATGTTGGCGGTGGTGCGGGCCACCTTGCGGACGGTCTCGCGCAGCGGCCAGAGCCAGGCGGAGTCGATGTGCGCGTGGCCGATCGCGCTGATCCGGTGTGCGGACGGCACGGCGGGCGCGGCCAGGGCCCCGGCGAGCTCCGAACGTGCCTGCGTCGCCGTCCCGTTGACGTCCTGGAGGTCGACGGAGTCGAGCGCCCGCTCGACGGCGCGGAGGATCTCCCAGCGGCGGGCGCTCTCGACCGGCAGCTCGGCCATCAGCTCGCCGAGCACCTCCAGGTCGATCACGAGCTGCCAGACGGTCTCGTCGAAGACGGCGAGGTCCATCCGGGCGAGCTTGTACTGGGGCTGGTCCCCGGCCGTCTCCTTGTCACCCAACTCGGTTGGCAGGAACGGGTGGTAGTCCAGGATGACCGGGTTGGACGCGGCCTCGACGTGCAGCAGCACCTGCTCGCCGCCGGCCGCGGGGGCGGCGATCCGCACCCACTGGTTCTGCGGGTTGAGGCCCTTTACCGGGGTGCCGTCGGGGCGGTAGACCAGGCCCTCGCACTGGAAGCCGGGCATGTTGGCGTCGAAGCCGAGGTCGATCAGCGCCTCGACCGTCCGCCCGGCCCACGCCTCGGGAACGGTGCCGGTGACGGTGATCCAGCTGGTGCCCCAGGGCGCGCCCCACGCGTCGCCGACCGCGATCGGGGTGCGCGGCGCGGCCAGGCCCTCGGCGACCGGGACGGGTTCGCCGGGCGCCGTCCAGATGCCGACCCCCAGTGGGACGGACTGGGGGTAGACGGCAGGGCGGATGCGCTCGTCGAGGACGCGCTTGAGGCGGGACTCGACCAGGGTGCGGTCATCGTGCATGTCAGCAGGCTCCGTTGCGTGGCTGAGGGGTGCGTGGCTGAGGGGTGCGTGGCTGAGGGCGGAACAGCAGGGTCAGAGAGAACGTACGTCGTCCGGGTGGACCACCTCGGTGATTCCGCGCGCGGCGAGGTGCGCCCGGTCCTCGGCGCGTTCGGCGAGGACGGTGGTCGGGCGCGCGCCGGCCTCGGCGAGTCGCATGAACGCCTCGAAGACGGCGCCGCCCGGGCCGCAGGCCGACCGCTTCGGGGCTGTCACCTCGTCGCCGGTGGCCACGACCACCGCCGTCGTGCGCGGCTCGGGCAGCTGCCAGCCGCGACGCGCCTCGGCGGCGGCCTCGGCGAGCCGGGCGCCGGCCGGCTTGACCGTCCGGTCGGTGCTCAACAGGCCCAGGCTGTACTCGAGTTCGGGGAAGTCGGCGAGCGAGCGGTCGACGTCGTGCGAGCACCACCAGGTGACACCCCACAGGTCGGGGCAGTCCAGGACGGCCGCGACGGTGGCGCCGGTGAAGCGGGCGGCGTCCTCGGCGGTGATGTGCGGCGCGGGGGCGCCGACCTCCTGGAGCCAGACCGGGCGGGCCGGGTCGTCCGCCCAGGCCTTGGAGAGCTCGACCAGATAGGCGGCGTGCTGCGCGGTCGCGGTGGATGCGGCGCCGTACCGCTGGGCGGTGCCGTTGAAGACCCAGGAGTGCACGGCCGTGACGGCGCCGATCCGGGCCGAGTGCCAGGGGGTGAACGGGTGATCGTCGACGTACCAGGCGGCGTCGTAGGAGGCGTGCAGGTGGAGCCGGTCGGGCGCGCCCTCCGTGCAGGCGGCGAGCATCCGGCGCAGCCAGGCGTCGGCCTGGTCGGAGGTGATCCGGTCGGGGTCGGGGTGCGGGTCGCCGGAGAACTGGTCGATCTCGTTGCCCACCGTCATGCCGAGGAAGTTGGGCCGCTCGCGCAGCGCCTCGGCGAGGGTGCGCAGGTAGGCGGCCTGGCCGTCGATGACGTCGGGGTCGGTGAAGAGGTTGCGCCGGTGCCAGGTCTGGGTCCACGAGGGCTGGAAGTCGAAGCTCGACAGGTGGCCCTGGAGGCCGTCCACAGCGACGTCGAGCCCGCGCTCGCCGGCCGCGTCCACGAGCGCGGCGAGCTGGTCGACGGCGCGCGGGCGGATCAGGGTGCGGTTGGGCTGGAACAGCGGCCAGAGCGGGAAGACCCGGACGTGGTCCAGGCCGAGCGCGGCGATGGAGTCGAGGTCGGCGCGGACGGCGTCGAGGTCGAAGTCGAGCCAGTGGTGGAACCAGCCGGCGGTGGGCGTGTAGTTGACGCCGAAGCGGGGGGCCTTCGGTGCGGCGGTGGTCATGACTGCTGGCTTCCTCAACAGGGTTGGGGCGAACGGATGGTGGGCCCGGGACTAGCCCTTGACGGCTCCCTCCTCGACGCCCTTGAAGAAGAAGCGCTGGCAGACGGCGAACACCACGACGATCGGCAGGAAGGCGATCATGGTGCCGGCCGCGATCAGCCGGGGGTTCGCGGAGAACGTGCCGTTGAGGTACTGGAGTCCGACGGTGAGCGTGTACTTCTGCGGGTCGTTGAGCACGATCAGCGGCCAGAGGAAGTCGTCCCAGGCGCCGATGAAGGTGAAGATGACGATCACGCTGAGCATGCCGCGCACGTTCGGCAGGCCGACGTGCCACAGCCGCTGCCAGACGTTGGCGCCGTCCACCAGGGCGGCCTGGTCGAGTTCGACGGGGACGGCGGCGAAAGCGGTGCGCATCAGAAGGACGTTGAGCATCGCGAGCGCGCCGGGCAGGGCGACGCCGGCCAGGGTGTCGGCGAGGCCGAGGCTGCGCACGAGCACGTACTGGGAGACGATGGTGACCTCGCCGGGGAGCACGAGGGTGGCGAGGAAGAGGCCGAACACCAGCCTGGCGCCGCGGAAGCGCAGCCGGGCGAGGGCGTAGCCGGCCAGGGTGCAGCCGATCACGTTGCCAGCGATGCAAATGGCCGCGACGATCAGGGAGTTGAGGGCGTAGGTCCACACCGGGATGGTGTCGGCGACCTTCGCGTAGTTGGAGAAGGTGAGGTCCTCTGGGAGGAAGCTCGGGGTGCGGGTGTAGATGTCCTCGGTGGGGCCCTTGAGGGAGGTCGAGAGCTGCCACAGGAACGGGCCGATGACCAGCAGGAGGACGACCAACAGGAGCAGGTAGCGGGCCGCGGTCTGAGCAGGGGAGGGGGTGTTGAAACCCCCGGGACGGCGTGAACGGCGGGAGGTCACGGGTTCAGGCCGCCTTCCGGTTCAGGCGCATCAGGAGCAGCATCGGGCCGAGGGTGATCACGAACAGCATCAGGCTGAGCGCGGAGGCGTAGCCGAGGTGGCCGGTGAAGCCGCGGCTGTACATCTGGATCAGCATCACCACCGACATGTCCCGGCCGCCGGGGCCGCCCTGGCCGTTGGAGAGCACGTACAGCTCGGAGAAGACGCGCAGGGCGTTGACCGAGATGAGGACGGAGATCAGCATCATGGTCGGCCGCACCCCCGGGAGGGTGACGTGCCAGAAGCGGCGGAACGGGCTTGCGCCGTCGACGGCGGCGGCCTCGTGCAGCTCGCCCGGCACGTTGGCGAGGGCGGACAGGTAGATGACCATGTAATAGCCGAGGCCCTTCCAGGCGGTCAGGGCGATCGCGCTGAAGAGGAGGAGCCAGCGGTCGGTGAGGAACGAGACCGGGGAGTCGGCCAGACCGCTCTGCTGGAGCAGGCCGTTGACCAGGCCGCGGTCGTCCAGCACCCAGCCCCAGATCAGCGCCACCACGACGGCGGAGGCGATGACCGGGGTGTAGAAGGCGGTCCGGAAGAAGGTGATGCCGGGGATCTTCCGCTGGACGAGCAGGGCGAGCAGCAGCGGCAGGACGGTCAGCAGGGGCAGGCAGACCAGCATGAAGACGATGCTGTTGAGCAGGGCGTCGGCGAGCTGTGCGTCGTCGAGGATGCGCCCGTAGTTCTCCAGGCCGGTGAACTGCCCGCCGCCCAGGGGCTTGGCGTTGGTGAAGGACAGGATCACCGTGTTGACGGCCGGCCAGAGGTTGAAGACGGCCAGCCAGATGATCGCGGGCCCGGCGAGCAGCCAGGGGGTGAACCATCGCCGGTGGGTCATGCCGTTGCCTTCCTGGGGCCTGGGGGTGGTGCGGGTCATTCCCGGGGCGGCGGGGCGGGGGCGCCCGCCGCCGGGCCGGTACGGTGCTCGGTGCTCGGTGCTCGGTGCTCGGTGTGTGGTGCTCGGGGATCAGCCCTTGAGCAGCTTGTTGCACTGCTCGACTGCGGAGTCCAGCGCCTGCTTGGAGGTCGCGTCGCCGCTGATGGCCAGGGCGATCTGCTGGTTGATGACGGTGCTCATCGCGTCGTCGATCTGGACGGGCTGGATGATCTTCGCCTTGGCCAGCGAGGTGAACGCGATCACCTTGGCGTCGCCCGCGTTGGTGCCGTCGCTCCGGCTGAAGAACGGGTCGTTCGCGGAGGCCTTGGTGGACGGGAAGACGCTGGTCAGGTGGGCCAGCGAGGCCTGGTTCTCGGCGTCGGTGACCCAGCGGGCGAGGGCGACGGCGGCGGCCGGGTTCTTGGTGCTCTTCGGGATGGACAGGCCCTGGACATACAGCGGCGGGGTGTTCATCGCGGGGGAGGGGACGACCTTCGGGGCGAGCGTGGGGTTGTCGGTGGCGAGGGCGGTGATGTAGTTGGCGCCGGCGGTGGTCCAGGCCGCGGTGCCGGAGTTGAAGAGCTTGGTGTTGCCGGCGTAGGTGTTGGTCAGGACGTCGTTCGGCAGCAGGCCCTCCTTGAAGGCGTCGCGGTACTTGTCGAGCAGTGCGGCGGCCTCGGGGGTGTTGAAGGTGAAGGACTTGCCGTCGTCGGCCATGATCTTCACGCCGGCGTTGTAGAGGTCGCCGATGCCCGGCTTGCGGCTCATCAGGTAGGTCCTGCCGCCGGACTTCTCCTTCATCACCCGGGCCTGGGCGATGAGTTCGTCCAGGGTGGTGGGGAGCTTCTTCGGATCCAGGCCGTTGGTGCCGAGGAGTTCCGAACTCCAATAGTTCACATCGGTGTTGAGGTACCAGGGGTAGCCGTAGGTGCCGTCCTGGCCGGCGAAGCGGTAGGCGTCGACGCCGCCCGCGACGTACTCGTCGGCGAGCTTCGGATCCGCCTTGGCGACGTCGAGCAGGAGGTCCTTCTTCGCCAGCGGGAGGGCGAAGTCCGGCGGGAGGTTGACCACGTCGGGGAGGCTGCCGGCGGCGGCCTGGCTGAGGACCTTGTTGGAGTAGCCCTCGCCGGGCTGGTCGAGCCACTCGACCTCGACGCCGGGGTACTTCTTCTTGAAGCCGTCGATCACGCCCTGCACGTAGTCGGTGAACTTCGGCTTGAGCGCCCAGGTCTGGAGCGAGACCTTGCCCTTGACCTCGCCGGTGGCGGCCGCGCTCGCCACGCTGTCGCCGTTCTTGCTGTCGCCGGAGCCGAGTCCGCAGCCGGTGAGTGCGGCGGCCGTGACCGCCGTCGTCGTCAGTGCCGCCCAGATTCTTCGCATGAGGTCTCCCGGTCCTGGGGTGGGTGGGGGATGAGTGCTCAGTCGGTGCTCAGTCGGGTGGGTCGCGTCGTGGATCGTGTCGCGGATCGCGTCAGGGAGTTGCGCCGACGCGGGGATTGTGGCGAGTTTCAGAACCTGACCTACTAAACCGGTCTAGCTATGCCAGGGACTATGCTCCCGCCTAAACTTGGATGTCAAGAGAGGAGTCGGGTTCTGTGGGCAGACCGACGATCGCCGACATCGCCCGCCGGGCCGGTGTCTCCAAGGGCGCGGTGTCCTTCGCGCTCAACGGCCGCCCCGGGGTGAGCGAGGCGACCAGGGCCCGGATCCTGCGGGTCGCCGAGGAGATGAACTGGCGCCCGCACAGCGCCGCCCGCGCCCTCGGCGGCGCCCGGGCGGACGCCGTCGGCCTGGTGATCGCCCGCCCGGCGCGCACCATCGGGGTCGAGCCGTTCTTCAGCCAGCTGCTCTCCGGCCTCCAGGCGGTGCTCTCGGCCAGCTCCGTCGCGCTGCACCTGATGGTCGTCGAGGACACCGCCGCCGAGATCGAGGTCTACCGGCGCTGGGCCTCCGAGCACCGGGTCGACGGCTTCATCGTGGTCGACCTGCAGACCCGCGACCCGAGGCTGCCGGTGCTGGACGAACTCGGGCTGCCCGCGGTCGTCCTGGGCGGACCGGGCAAGGGCGGCGGACCGCTGCGGATCTGGGCCGACGACCGGGAGGCGATGCTCTCGATCGTCGACTACCTGGCCGCCATCGGGCACCGTCGGATCGCCCACCTGGCCGGGCTGCCGCACTTCCAGCACACCCAGCGGCGGATCCGCGCGCTGCGCGACGCCTCGCGCCGGCTCGGGCTGGAGGAGGCCGTCTCGGTGCCCACCGACTTCAGCGACGCCGAGGGGGCCGCCGCTACCCGCACCCTGCTCTCGCGCGCCAGACGGCCCACCGCGATCGTCTACGACAGCGACGTGATGGCGGTCGCCGGGCTGGGCGTGGCGGGGGAGATGGGCGTCGCGGTGCCCGGCGAGCTGTCGATCGTCTCCTTCGACGACTCGGTGCTCGCCCGGATCGTCCACCCGCCGCTGACGGCGCTCAGCCGGGACACCTTCGCGCTCGGCGAGCAGGTGGCGCGCAGCCTGCTGGAGGTGGTGGACGAGGCCGGGCCGGGGCGGGACCTGCAGATGCCGACGCCGCGGCTGACCGTACGGGAGTCGACGGCGCCGCCCGGGCTCGGCTCACCCGCCGGGGTGGTTGCTGCGCGAGTCGTTGACACTCGTCCTGAACCGGTTTAGCCTCGCTGCGCCGAGGGGGACCCGCGCTGCGCACCTGATGTGGCCCCTCGATGAACGGCCCTCGATGAGCACCGCCACGAATACCGTCGATGAACGCCCTTCGATGAGCAGCGCCACGAACGCCCCTCGACGAGCTCCGCCGCGCCCGCATGCATCCGGGCCCGCCCGTACTCGGCGGGCCCGCCCCCACCCTCCTCCGTTCGATCGGAGCCACCGCATGTCACGACGTCTCCCCCTGCTGCTCAGTGCCGCGCTCGCGACCGCCGCGCTGGGTGTCGTGCCCGCCGCCCATGCCTCGCCGCAGGTGCCTGCCGCTCCCGCTGCCGCCCCCGCCGTCACGGCCGCCGGAAACCAGCCCTACGCCTCGTACTGGTACCCGAACACCATCCTCAACTGGAACCCGGGCACCGACCCCGACGCCCGCTTCAACCGCTCGCGCGTCCCGCTCCAGCCGCGCACCAGCGACCCGTCGCTCACGGCCAACCCCAACGCCCGTGCCGGTGAAGGGAAGATCGCCTCGCTGGTCTCCTTCGGCCCCACCTCCAACAACCCCTCCCAGGGCTCCGCCGACCCCAACTACTACGCCTTCGGCTACTGGCAGTACGTCGACAAGCTCGTGTTCTGGGGCGGTTCGGCCGGCGAGGGCCTGATCCTCGCCCCCAACCCGACCGTCATCGACGCCGCCCACCGCAACGGCGTCAAGGTCTACGGCACCGTCTTCTTCCCGCCCGCCGCCTACGGCGGCCAGATCCAGTGGGTGCGCGACTTCGTCCAGAAGTCCGGCACCAGCTACCCCGTCGCCGACAAGCTCGTCCAGGCCGCCCAGTACTACGGCTTCGACGGCTGGTTCATCAACCAAGAGACGGGCGGCGGCGATTCGTCCCTCGCCACCGAGCTGCGCAACCTCATGCAGTACACCAAGGCGCAGAGCGGCACCGAGTTCATGTGGTACGACGCCATGACCACCGACGGTGCGGTGAACTGGCAGAACGCCCTCACCTCGGCCAACTCGCCGTTCCTGCAGGACGGTTCGAAGCGCACCTCGGACTCGATGTTCCTGAACTTCAACTGGAGCCCGTCCGGCCTGGATTCGTCCCGCACGCTGGCCCGGCAGCTCGGCCGCAGCGAGTACGAGCTGTACTCCGGCATCGACACCGAGGCCAACGGCTACAACACCAGCGTGGACTGGAACACGCTGTTCCCGGCCGGGCAGCCGCACACCACCTCGCTCGGCCTCTACCGGCCCGAGTGGACCTGGAAGTCCGCCACCGACCGGGCCGACTTCTACGCCAAGGACGCCCGTTACTGGGTCGGCGCCAACAGCGACCCGTCGAACACGAACACCTCCGACAGCTGGCCCGGCCTGGCGAGCTACGTCGCCGAGTCCTCGCCCGTCACGGCCAAGCCGTTCGTCACCAACTTCGGTACCGGGCAAGGGGACTTCTACAACTCCGGCGGCACCCGGGTGGCCACCGGCGGCTGGAACAACCTCTCCCTCCAGGACGTCCCGCCCACCTATCGGTGGATCGTCAGCTCCAGCGGCAGCAAGCTCACCCCGTCCGTCGACTTCACCGACGCCTACCAGGGCGGCTCCTCGCTGCGCCTCACCGGCACGCTGGACGCGCCCAACACCGTGCGGCTGTACCAGACCAGCCTGCCGGTCGCGGCCGACACCCAGCTCTCCATGGTGGTGAAGACCCCGGCCGCCGGGCCGACCAAGCTCAAGGCCGCCGTCTCCTTCACCGACGCGCCGAGCAGCTTCACGACGATGGACCTGGGGGACAACTCCGGTACCGGGTGGGAACAGCACACCCTCGACCTGTCGACCTACGCGGGCCGGACGATCGCCCAGATCGCCCTCCAGGCCGACGGTTCCGACCCCGCCTACGACGTGCGGATCGGCCAACTGGCCGTGTACGACGGCGCAGTGGAGACCCCGTCCGCGCCCGGCGGGCTCACCGTCCTCGGTGCGAGCGATGTCGTGGCCGGCTCCAGTCAGTCCCTGCGGCTCTCCTGGACGGCCGCGCCCGGCGGCAACGTCCACCACTACGAGGTGTACCGGCGCAACGCCGACGGGACCCGCACCCTCCTCGGCGCGACCCCGAACGACGCCTACTTCGTGGGCCGGTTGGACCGGGCGGGCATCGAGGACAGCACGACGCTCGATGTCGAGGCCGTCTCCACGACGTACGGCCGCTCGGCTGCCGCGTCCACCACTGTCCCGTGGACCGCGGCGCCCTCGGGCAGCAACCTCGCGCTGAACCGCCCCGCCACCGCGTCCGGCCAGTGCAACGCCAACGAGGGCCCGGCCAAGGCCGTCAACGGCAGCGTGAGCGGCGGCACGAGCGACAAGTGGTGCACCCTGACCACCGCCAAGTGGCTCCAGGTGGACCTTGGTTCGGCGAAGCAGCTGTCGACTTTCGTGGTCAAGCACGCTTCCGCCGGCGGCGAGAGCGCGTCGTACAACACCCGCGACTTCTCGATCCAGGTCCGCTCGAAGGCCACCGACCCGTGGACGACGGTCGCGAACGTCACCGGCAACACCGCCGGCACCACGACCCACCCCGTGACCACCACGGCCCGCTACGTCCGGCTGGTCATCACCAAGCCCACCCAGACCACCGATCCGGCCGCCCGCATCTACGAGTTCGAGGCCTGGGGCAAGTAGCCTCCCCTGCTATCGAAAGGACCCTCCCCGTGCCGGTCACCATCACCGCCGTCGAGAGCACGGACCTCTTCACCGGCCCCGAGGACGCCCCGCGCCAGCTGCTGCGGGTCACCCTCGACGGCCCGGCCGCCCGGATCACCGTCAGCGGCCCGGGCGTGCGCGGCGAGGCGGCCGGCACGGGGCTGGTCGAAGTCCCGCTGGAGATCACCGGTGCGTCGCCCGGTGCCCAACTCCCGGTCACTGTACGGGCAGACGGCTTTGAGGCGGAGGCCGTTGTCGAGGTCGCCGAACCCGGCTGGACGATGTTCCTCGTCTCGCACTTCCACTACGACCCGGTCTGGTGGAACACCCAGGCCGCCTACACCTCCCCCTGGGAGCTGCTCTCCGCCGACGCCACCACCCGGCCGCTGTGGGAGCGCAACGGGTTCGCGCTCGTGGACGCGCACATGGACCTCGCGCTGCGCGATCCGGTCTACAAGTTCGTCCTCGCCGAAGTCGACTATCTGAAGCCGTACTTCGACCAGCACCCCGAGCGTCGCGAGACCTTGCGGCTGCTGCTGGAGCGCGGCCAGGTCGAACTCGTCGGCGGTACCTACAACGAGCCCAACACCAACCTCACCGGCGCCGAGACCACCATCCGCAACATCGTCCACGGCATCGGCTACCAGCGCGACATCCTCGGGGGAGACCCCCAAACCGCTTGGCAGCTCGACGTGTTCGGGCACGACCCGCAGTTCCCCGGCCACCTCGCCGCCGCCGGTCTCACCGGCAGCGCCTGGGCGCGCGGCCCGTTCCACCAGTGGGGCCCGATCCAGAAGAACTTCCGCGAGGCCAAGGACGACGCCCGGGTCATGCAGTTCCCGAGCGAGTTCGAGTGGATCGCGCCTTCCGGGGATGGTGTGCTCACCCACTACATGCCGCACCACTACTCGGCCGGCTGGTGGATGGACTCCTCCCCGGACCTCGCCACCGCCGAACAGGCCGTCTACGAGCTGTACCGCAAGCTCAAGCCGGTCGGCGCGACGAAGAACCTGCTGCTGCCCGTCGGGACGGACTACACCCCGCCGAACAAGTGGGTCACCGAGATCCACCGCTCCTGGGCCACCAAGTACCTGTGGCCGCGCTTCGTCTGCGCCACCCCGCGCGACTTCCTCGACGCCGTCCGGGCCGAACTCGCCGCCACGGGCCGCCGGCCCAGCCCGCAGACCCGCGACATGAACCCGGTCTACACCGGCAAGGACGTCTCCTACATCGACACCAAGCAGGCCCAGCGCGCCGCCGAGGTCGCCGCCGTCGACGCCGAGAAGCTCGCCACGCTGGCGAGTGTGCACGGGTTCGGCCGCTACCCGTCCGCCGCGCTGGACAAGGTGTGGCGCCAACTCGCCTATGGTGCCCACCACGACGCGATCACCGGCTCCGAGTCCGACCAGGTGTACCTCGACCTGCTCGGCGGCTGGCGGGAGGCGTACGACCTGGCCGCCGCCGTCCGGGACTCGTCGCTGGACGCGCTCACGGCGCGGATCTCCGCAGCGGGCGAGGCGGTGGTCGTCACCAACACGCTGTCCTTCGACCGGACCGACCTGGTCGCCGTCCGGCTGCCCGCGGGTGCGCGGGCGGTGCGTGTGCTGGACGACGGCGGCGCGGAGGTGCCGAGCGTCGTCGACCGGGGGACGCTGCGCTTCCTCGCCGCCGACGTGCCGGCGCTCGGGTGGCGCACCTGGCGGCTGGTGGAGGGCTCGCCGGGTGCTGCCTGGACGGTGGCGGAGGGGTGCACGATCTTCAACGGGCGGTACCGGGTGAGCGCCGACCCCGCTCGGGGTGGGGGCCTCACCTCCGTCCACGACCTGCTGCACGACCGGGAGTTGATCCGGGACGGCGCGATCGGCAACGAGCTGCGCGTCTACGAGGAGTACCCGCAGCACCCCGACTTCGGCGAGGGGCCGTGGCACCTCGTGCCCAAGGGGCCGGTGGTCGGCTCCAGCGCGGGGGCTGCTGTCGTGCGGCGGGAGATCGGCCCGCTCGGGGAGCGGCTGGTGATCACCGGGACGGTCGACGAGATCCGCTACGAGCAGACGGTGACGTTGTGGCGCGGGCTCGACCGGGTCGACTGCCGGACGCGGGTGGTCGATTACTCCGGCGCCGACCGGCTGCTGCGGCTGCGCTTCCCGGTCGACCTGCCCGGCGCGCTGCCCGTCAGCGAGGTCGCGGGAGCTGTCGTCGGGCGGGGCTTTGCGCTACCGGACGTCGACTCCGCCGAGGCGCCGTGGACCCTCGACAACCCGGCCAACACCTGGTTCGGCCTCGGCGCCACGGCGCGGGTGGAGCTTCGCGATCCGGCCGGATCGCCGCTCGGGGCACGGGCGTTGGGCGTGGCCGAGGTGGTCGTGCCGACGCTGGACGCCGCCGCGGACGCGCGCGACCTGGTCGTCGCCCTCGCCCGGGTGGGCGTTACCGCCACGACCTCCGGCGCCGACTGGGCCAGGTACGGCTGGCTGGACGTCGACTCCAACCTGCCCGACTTCCGGATCGTCCTCGGTGGGCCGGAAGTGAATGACGCTGCACGGGAGTTGATCGAGCGGGCGGGCGAGGAGTACGCGAGCGTGCTCAAGGCGTACGGCGCGGTGTGGGTGCCGGCGGCTGCCTCGCTCGCGCAGGTCTGGCAGCCCGGCGCCGACCTGCGGGACCTGCGAGCGCTGCCGGCGCTGGTGGTCACGGATCCTGCGGCGCTGGCGGCGGACCTGGCGGACGCCCGGGTGGCCGCCGTCTGCCCTTCCTCCGTGAGCGACCAACTCGTCGACCACACCGTGGCGTTGCTCAGCTTCGGCCTGCCCGGCTTCGCCGTCGACGCCACCGGCGCCCTGCACCTGTCCCTGATGCGCTCGTGCACCGGCTGGCCATCCGGCGTCTGGATCGACCCGCCCCGGCGCACGCTGCCCGATAGCGCCTCCTTCCAACTCCAGCACTGGACCCATGAGTTCAGCTACGCGCTGGTCGGGGGAGCTGGCGACTGGCGGGCCCAGACCCTGCCCGCCCAGGGGCAGGAGTTCAACCACCCGCTGTACGCTCGGGTTCTGCCGCCCCAGGACGGCCCGCTGCCAGCCACGCTGTCCTGGCTGCGCGTTGAACCGCAGCGCGAGGTGCTGTTGGGCGCTCTAAAGCCGGCCGGCAACCCGATCGCGCACGGCTCGGCGGGGGAGGCGGGCCCCGATCTCGCTCTTCGGCTGGTCGAGTCCACGGGGTTGGGACGGACGGCGGTGCTCGGCGGGGCACTGGGGCTGGGCGAGCTGCGGCGCGCCGACCTGCTGGAACGACCGCTCGGCCCAATCGCAGGGCCGCTCGATCTCGCCGGCTCGCAGATCGCCACGCTGCTGGCCGCCCCCGGGCTCTCGCGCGCAACTGACGGCCCGGTCCTCGGCCCGGTCGCCGAACCCGCGCAGCCCGTCCACGCCCGCTACTGGCTGCACAACCGCGGCCCGGCACCGCTCGGCTACCTGCCGGTGTCCGTCGGCGTTTCGCCGGGCCTGCTTCGGACGGTGGGCGAGCCGGTCGAATTATCCGTCGCACTCTCCTCACACCTCCGTGATACGGCCGTCGAGGGCACGGCCGTCGTCCTGCCGCCCGAGGGCTGGCGGACGAGCCTCGGCAGCCGCCCGTACCGGCTGGAGGCCGGCGGCCACGTGCGCTTCCCGGTCACGCTCACGCCGCCCGCCGAAGTCGAACCCGGTCTCTACTTCGCCGCCGTCCGCCTCGCGTACGACGGCCAGGAGATCGAGGACGTGGTGACGATCGCCGTCGGTGACCTGCCCGGCCTGCTGCCCGTCCCCGGGGAGGCGCCCGAAGGCTGGACGGCCGCGCAGGGCACCAAGGCGTCGGCCGGCCGGGACACCGGCCTGGACGTCATCGTGTCCCACTCAGCCCTCCACGTCACCCCCGGTGGGCGGACTACGCTCGGCCTGACCCTCACCAACCACACCCGAGGCGAAATCCGCGGCGAGCTGCAACTCGTCTCCCCCTGGGGCACGTGGGACGCGATCGGCGCCCCCGTGCGCGGCTTCACGGCCCCGGCCGGATCCTCGTCGACGGTCGACTTCGAGATCACCGCCCCCGAGGACACCGACCC
The DNA here is from genome assembly GCF_019192735.1 of Kitasatospora aureofaciens. Taxonomy (GTDB): domain Bacteria; phylum Actinomycetota; class Actinomycetes; order Streptomycetales; family Streptomycetaceae; genus Kitasatospora; species Kitasatospora aureofaciens_A. The sequence continues at coordinate 6,436 of NZ_JAHTKP010000010.1, read as the reverse complement.
CGGCGCCTACTGGGCGCTGGTCAAGGTCATGTGGTTCGGCCGCTGCCAGTACGCCCCGACGGTTGCCCTGGAGGTGCAGGCATGACGGCCACACTGGGCCTCCTCGACGGCCGCCCCCTCCCGCGCACTCCCCTCGACCACCGCCTCGCCGCCCTCCGCACCGGCCCGCGCTCCACCGCCTTGCCGCAGCCGGGCAGTTCGGAGGACCGGCAGCTTTCGAGGTGGGTCGCCCAGGTGCTCCTGACCGAGGCCCTGTGCGAAGCCGTGGCAGCTGAGCGCAACCTCCCCGTAGGAGCAGAGGCTCCCGCCCGCCTCGACCAACAGGCGGCTGTCGAACTCGGCTCCATCACGGCGGCGGCGTACGAGGGCAGCCCGGCCGTCCGCGCCGTCTACGAGTCCGTCACAGCCGAAATCGAAGCGTCACCGGAGGAGGTCGCCCACTACCGCACCATGACCACCAGACCGCCGGCCGTGGTCTGGCAGCTTGCTCTCCCCGATGGCGAGTGCGAGGCAACTCCGGACACCCTCCCGCAGGCCCTGGCCGGAGCCCTGCGCCAGGCTGGACCGGGCGAGTGGGTCACGGCTGGCGCATGGACGGCGGCGCTCCTCTCCGAACGCACGATCACCGCCGACCACGACATCACTCCCGACATCAGGGACGCCACCCGCCGGGCCACCTTCGTCCGCTGGCTCGACCGCGAACGCGCCCACCGCCTCACCCTGGTTGAGGGCCTGGAACACCCCGGCGACCCCGCCCAACCGGACAACCACCACCGCCACTGACCGCCCCCGCCGCGCTCGCCCCCGAGCGCGGCGGGCAAGCTCACGATCGACGCCACCGCCTCCCTAGGCTGCGGACATGATTCGTGCGGTGGTGTTCGATGTCGGCGAGTGCCTGGCGGACGAGACCAGGGTGTACGGAACCTGGGCGGATTGGCGCGGACAATACACCCCGGGATACGCGGGAAGTGGCGTTCAGCTGAACAGCGCGAAGCCCGGCCGTCCGCGTGGTGTCAGCGCGAACGACCGGGCTGTTTGGCTGCCCGGCCGTGCTGTGGTGGGAACGAGTCCGGCCGGGAGGTCTGTGGGTCAGGCAGTGAGAGCTTCTACACGAGCCCTCAGCCGATCGTCGGCGATGCTCCCGATCGGCCGCCACGTGTAGCCGCTGACCTCCTCCTCTTGGAGCGTCACCAGCTCGCTTCCGGTCGTTCGGAAGACGAACCGGAAGTCCACGTGGAAGTGGTCTGGTTCGCCCTTCGCGGGATTCTCCGGGATGGGGTGCACGTCGATGTGCACCGGGCCGCTCCCGGCCAGCGTGGCAGCTTCGGCGGGGATGCCTGCCTCTTCGGTCAGCTCACGCAGTGCGGCACCGCTGAGCGTGTCGTCTTCGGCCTCCAGGTGGCCGCCCGGCGTCAGCCACTTGTCGAGCGCCACGTGATGGATGAACAGCACGTGCCGGTGCTCGTTGACCAGGACGGCCCCGGCCGTGACGTGGCCCCGGAACTCCTTACGGTTGGCCAGCTCGGCCCCGGAGTCCAGCAGCGACAGCGGCAACGACAGGTCCGCCTTGTCCTCCGGGTGCTCGTCGAGGTAGGTCGCCAGGGTGGCGCGGATGTGGTCGGCCGTGATGGTCATGGGATCACCTGTTGTAGTAGTTGAGCCAGGTAGCCGCGATGGTGGCGCGATCCTCGGCGGGCACCTCGTGGATGGTGGCGTTGAGGTCCCGTCGCGCGAGCATGCGCACCCCTGCCAGGATCTCAGCCTGTACGAGGAAGATGAACGGCCCGACGGACGCCCCGTGCAGGAAGTTGACGGCGTTTCCGTTGTTGAGCAGGTAGAAGTAGTGGCCGGTCGTGCTGTAGCGGGTGACGTTCTCACCCGAGCTGTTGCGGGTGTAGCCGTCCGGCAACCCCTCCAGCTCTAGCTCATCCTCGCTGCTGGTGACCGTGGCGACGTACGAGCCGTTCCGCAGGTTGGGGAAGTCCTCACCCCGCAGGGAGAGCGCGCCCGTAGCGCAGAGGACGAGTCCGGCACGAGCGATGGCCTGTTCCCGGTCCCGCGCGACTCCGAACCCCTGGCTCAGCGCTTGCGCGCGCCGCACAGGGTCGATGTCGTACACGGTGACGTGAACTCCCTTGGCGTGCAACAACCTTGCGATGCTCGAACCGAGCTTGCCGAAGCCGATCACCAGCGCCGGACGGCCGTGCAGGATATCCCCTCGCCCGCGCAACAGGGCTTCGGTGGAGAAGACGACGGACTGACCGACCAGGAAGTCTTCGGGGTCCTTGAGCGGCGAGCGGGCCACCGAGACGACGGGGCACGGCAGTTTGTCCCGGTCGGCGTACCGCTTGTGCCCGTTCTCGGTGTCCTCGACCACGCCCAGGACGCGACCGGAGAATCGGTCACACATGGTCTCCAGGACCGGGGCGAAGTAGCCGCCTACGTCCAACAGAACCACGTCTTCACCGGCCGCCCGAGTCTCCAGGTAGGTCACGGCGGTGTCGGGGTTGGCGAACAGCTCTCGCGTCAACTCGTCGCAGGGGACGGTCTGTTCGATCTCGCGACGTGCCGCCGGATCAACCGACTTGGGCTTGGGCAATACCGCGCGGAGGTTCGTCACGGTGCCGACGGCGCGCACGAACGCCGGGCGCTCCGGCAGCAGGTGCGTCACCAGCAGCGCCGACGGGAACTCCGGCGGGACGAACTGCCGCGCGATCTTTCCGAAGTACGTGTCCAGCCGTGCGCGCTCTGAGGCTTCCACAGCTATACCCCTCCTTGTCTTCGGCATGATTGGGACCCGCCCCGACCGGCTCGACCTGCCAGGGGTTTGGGGACGGTCGAGGCGGGAGTCTTGAGAGGCCCAAGAGGGCCAGTTCTCCGTCAGCGGTACGGGCGGTTGACTTCGCGCAGCCGGGCCAGCAGAACCGCCCGTCGCTGGCGTTCCGCGGGCGGGAAGGGCGCTTCGGCGTGTTCCTCGGGGGTGAGGGCCGGCCGGGGCCCGGTGGGCCGTTTACGGGGCCATCCGTGTTCGTTGAGCCACGTGAACGGGTCCACCGGCTCTGCGTGTTCGCTGTCATGGTCGTACGGCACGGGACCGCCAAGGAAGTGCGTCCAGCCCGGCGACAGGTACACCGGCTCACTCGCCATCCGGCACCGCCAGGCACTCCCCGTCGGCAACGTGCTGCCGTCGAGCCTTGTCGAGGTGCCGCCGGATCGTGGGGTAGTCGTCCGCCGGATAGCGCTCCGCAGCCGCCACGAAGTAGGCGCACGCGGGGCACTCATCGGCGTCCGGTGCAGGGGCGTCCGGCGTCTGTAACGTGATCTCACGCAGAGACACGGGCCACCTCCCGACAGGTGAGGTTGTGCTTCTCGCGCAGCGCCTGAATGTCCCGCAGCTGGGCTGCGTACTGCTTTGCGGGGGCCCACCGGGGCACGCTCGTGATGCGGTCGAACGCCCAACACACGGCGCACTTCGTCGTGGGGACCGCCGGGGGCGTTTTAGCGTCTGCCACGGGACCCCCCGGTGTCGTTGCGCTGGTGCCACTCCCACAGGAGGGGCGTGTACTTGAACGGGTCCGGGGGCCTACTGGCCTCTTCGCCCCGGCCCTGCTGGTAGTCGGCGCGGCAGGCAGCCAACAGGGCCGCACTGGCGCGCTTGCTGGGGGGCCTCCTGGACTCCGGACGACCGTCGGTGGTCGAAGCCATGATGTGTCCCTCCCGATCAGAGCCAGCCGTTGTATGAATCACCAGTACAGGGAGGTTTCTCGACCTTGGACAGCGCACGCATGCCGCATCTTTGTGGCATTGATGCCGCAGAGTCGCCGCATCGGGGGCCCTGACCTGGTAGAACGGCAAGTCAGAGGACTGGGAGGCGGGATGGCAGCGCGGCGCGAGAATTTCATCAAACGACGCAAGGCTCTTGGATTCACTCAGGAATCATTGGCCCAAGCTGTCGGTGTCGATCGTTCCACGGTGGGCCGGTGGGAAAATGGGGAGGTCGATCCCCAGGCGTGGCACCGCCCTGCCCTTATGCGGACTCTTCGCATTACCGCTGATGAGCTCGATTCACTCATCAATGTTTCGAGCACTTCGGCGGCTGCACCAGCAGTGCCGGCCACGCTGGCTGATTCCGGCTACGATGACGAACTTGAGGCCCTGGAGCTTGTTCGCCGAATTTCGGCCAGTGACGTTGGCGATGCGACACTTTCGCGCCTGGAGCTGGCATTTGATGAACTGGCCATCAAATATCCGACCGTTCCTCCACGCGAATTGTTGGGGCAGGTGCGGAAATACTCGGGCTATGTCGCCCATCTCATGGGCGCAAAGAAGACACTTGCCGAGCACCGGCAACTACTAGTTATAGGCGGATGGTTCTCCCTGCTGGGTGCGACTCTTCATATCGACCTCAACCAGCAGGACGCGGCGACAGCGCGACTGCGAACGGCAATGACATTGGCGCAGCACGCTGACCATCGAGAAATTCAAGCGTGGTGCTACGAAACCGACGCCTGGCGAGTGCTCACAGACGGCAATTATTCCAAAGCCGTCGAACTGAGCAAGGCGGCTCAGTACCTTGCGCCCAAAGGAAGCTCGGTGGAGATCCAGGCTACAGCCCAACAAGGCCGAGCATTCGCCCGACTTGGGAATTCTCCCGAGACTTACGCTGCGATAAGCCAGGTTCAGTCCCTCAGCTCCTCAGCCGGTCTCCCCGATCAGCCCGAGCATCATTTTCGATACGACCCTGCGAAATCCGTTGCCTACACGGCTACAACCCTCGCGTGGCTCGGAGATCCCGCAGCGGAGACCTACGCACGGGAGGTTATCGCACGACTCGCCCAGCCAGATGACCTCTCAAAATGGCCGCGCCGGGTCGCGTCAGCAAATATCGACTTGGCTCTCTCGCTTGTTGCTACTGACAGGCTGGACGAAGCGTGTGACGCTGCACAACGCGCCATGCTTTCCGGTCGAGTTGCGCCGTCGAATCACTGGCGTGCACTGGAAGTCGTCAAGGCAGTAGAAACCCGTAGGATTTCGGATGCTAAAGATCTACGGGATGTGTATGAGGGAATGCGGCTTGAGATAGAGCCACCGAAGGCATAGAGCTAGGCAATTAATAGGGAGGCCCCCGCACCGACCACCCCAGCACAGTGTCCCCGGGGGAACCCACTCGGCCGGAAGACCATCACCGGCACTGACCGTCGGCCCGTCGAGCTGCGATGCTCGACGGGCCGGACGCCCGGCCTCAGAGCAACTGGTCCAACTGGTGGTTCATCGGGCGGAAGCCGGTGGCCTGGTAGAGGGCGCGGGCGGGCTCGTTGAAGTCCCAGACGGTGGTGACCAGGCGGCGGCAGCCGGCGGTCCGGCCCGCCTCCCGAACGGCGTCCAGCAGCGCCGAGCCGACGCCCGTCCGGGCGGCTTCGGGGGATACGGCGAGTTGGTCGAGGGAGACGACGACGTCGGGGGTGGTGAAGGTGTTGCCCGGCCAGTGGACGATGCGGGCGATGGCGTAGCCGACGGGTGTGCCGTCGGGCCCTTCGGCTATGAAGACGGTGACCGCCGGATCCCCGATCCGCTCCCTGAAGTGGGAATCCTGGTTCGGGGACCAGACGAAGAGGTCGGGGCGATGCTCGACATGCAGCCCGTGCACGAGGTCGTTGAGGCGCGCGAGGAGGGCGGCGTCGTCGGGGGTGGCGGTGCGAATGGTGGTCACGCCCACATCCTGATCCGGTCGCCCGTGCGCCGCTACGCCTTTTCGGCGCTCACGAGACCAGGCGGCCCGGCCCACTGCGCTCGTCGCCGAGCGCAGTGGGCATCAGCAGGACCGGGCGGTGTGGCATCGTGGCCCGGACACAGGGACGGGTGGGCCGGTTGCCGACGATCCAGGTCAGGGTGTGCTGGTCCAGGTAGTGATGGTCCGGGAGCCGCCCGGTCCGGGCGAGTACGTGCAACGGCGCATCCGTAGGTTCCGGTGTCGGCGAGATCATGAAGGGTTCCTCGATGGGGTCGGGTGCGATGGGCGTCACGCTGGGCGTCGTGGTGCTGACGATGGGCGACCGGCAAAAGGAGCTGCATGCGCTCCTGGAGTCGGTGGCGGCCCAGGAAGGCGACAGCGTCAAAGCCGTGGTGCTCGGGCAGGGCGTGAAGCTCCCGGAGCTTCCGGCGTGGGTGGATGCCATGGAGCTGCCGGAGAACCTCGGCATCCCGGGCGGACGGAACGCCGGTGTGCAGCGACTGCGCGAACTCGGCGGTGTCGATGTCCTGGTGGTCCTGGACGACGACGGCCTTCTGCCCAGGAACGACACCTTCCGCCTGATCCGTGAGGCCTTCGAGCAGAACCCGCGCCTCGGGGTGGTGAGCTTCCGGATCGCGGACGAGACGGGGTTCACCCAGCGTCGGCACGTTCCCCGCTTCGGTGCCTCGGACCCGCTGCTGTCCG
>NZ_JAHTKP010000109.1 GCF_019192735.1 Kitasatospora aureofaciens | reverse complement strand
GGTCGCCGCGCTGCACGCCAAGGGCCGCAAGGTGATCTGCTACATCAACGCCGGCTCCTGGGAGAACTTCCGCCCCGACTCCGCCGCCTTCGCCAAGGCCCTCCAGGGCTCCGACACCGGCTGGAAGGGCGAGAAGTGGTTCGACGTCCGCAAGATCGACCAGCTCAAGCCGCTGATGGCCGCCCGCTTCGACATGTGCAGGAGCAAGGGCTTCGACGCCATCGAGCCGGACACCATCGAGGCCTACAACCAGAACAGCGGCTTCCCGCTCACCGGTGACGACCAGATCAAGTACAACCGCATGCTGGCCGAGCTGGCGCACGAGCGCGGACTGGCGATCGGCCTGAAGAACGACCTGGACCAGATCCCCGCGCTGATCAACGACTTCGACTTCGCGGTCAACGAGGAGTGCTCGCAGTACGACGAGTGCGACCGGGTCGCGCCCTTCGTCAAGGCGGGCAAGGCGGTGTTCCACGTCGAGTACAAGCTCGACGCGGACCAGTTCTGCGGCAAGACGAAGTCGCTCGGCTTCAGCTCGATGCAGAAGAAGCTCGACCTGAACGCCTGGCGCAAGCCCTGCTGAGCCGCGCACGGCGGGCTCCCGTCGCGCGGGTGACCCGGACGAGGGCCACCCGCGCGAGGGTCACTTGACCGCCAGCCAGATGACGGCGCCCACCACGGCCAGACCGAGGACGGCGATCAGCGCGATCACGCCGGTACGGTTGCCGCTGCTGCGGCCGTAGGTGGAGACGGAGCCCGGGGCCTGCGGCGCCGGAGTCTCGTCGACGAACGCCCGGAACATCTGCGTGCTGCCGGCGGGGTCGTAGTCGTTGTCAGCCATGGCACGGACTCTAACGAATCCGGCGACCTGCCCGACACCCCGGACCCTCCCACCGGCACCCGACCACCCGCTCGCGCAAGTTCAGCGACAGGTGCAAGTTGCGCAAAGCGCCTGACAAGCGAAGCGACTCGGGTGCATTGCGCTTCCGCACGCCCCCGCAGGCCGTGTGCACGCCGCCCGTCCGGGTGGTGCGCACACGGCCTGCGGCCGTTCCCGGGCCACCATGGGCCGTATCCGACCGACCCACCCGCAGCCCCCGGGGGCCCGATGCCCGAGAACCCCGCCGGCGGAGCCTTCGCCGTCTCCCCCGCCGACCTGTCCGCGCACGCCGGAACGGTCGACGAACTCCACGCCGGCTTCACCGCGGCCGACGGCACCGCCCGCGAGCACACCGCCACCGCCCACACCGCCCTGGGCAGTTGGCGCACCGGCCCCGAACTCCGCGCCCGCGCCGCCCGCTGGGACGACCAGGTGGCCACCCTCGGCGGCATCCTCCACGACCTCGCCCACCGCCTCCGCACCACCGCCACCCGGTACGACGCCACCGAGCGCACCCTGTCCGGCGAGGAGTGAGCGCCCGTGCTCAGCTACGAGACCGTCCGCACCACCCAGCTCGCCGCCCTGACCACCGCCGCCGAGGAGTGGACCACCCTGCGCGGCCGCTACCTGGGCCTCCACGACCGGCTCTCCGCCGAGCTCGCCGGCCCGTCGGCCGAGGGCTGGGAGGGCGAGGCGGCCGCCGCCGCTCGCGCGCTGATCGCCGAAGTGGCCGGGCAGTTCACCGCCGCCGGCCAGGAGTCCGCCGACCTCGGCACCCTGCTGGCCGATGCCGCCCGCCAGTTCGCCGACGCCCAGCGGCAGCTCACCCGCCTCGCCGACGAGGACGCCCCGGCCGCCCACCTCCGGGTCTCCGCCACCGGCGCCGTCACCGACGTCCACCCGCTGCACGACGACGAGTCCGCCCGCCACCAGCCCGACTACCAGGCCGTCTTCCTCCTCGAACGGCGCCGCGCGCTCGCCGAGTTGACCGGCCGCATCGAGTCCGTCCTGCGCGTCGCCACCGAGGCCGACGAGGCCGCCGCCTGGGCGCTGCGCTCCGCCCCGCCCGCCCCCGGCGACCGCCCGTTCGGCCCGGACGGCTGCCACACCCTCGCCGAGGCCCGGCAGGCCCGCGCGGACCTCGGCGTCGCCCTCGCCCTCGCGGCGAAGCGCGCCGCGCTCACCCCCGACGAACTGACTCGCCTGGACGCCCTGCTCTCCGCCCACGCCGACGACCCCGCCTTCGCCGCCGAGTTCGCCACCACACTCGGACCGCAACCCGCCCTGGAACTCTGGCGCGACCTCAACGACCCCACGCTGTCCCGCAGTTCAGGCCGCCAACGCACCGACGCCCTCCGCCGCCTCCAGGCCTCGCTCGGCGCCGTCCTCGCCACCGCCACCCACAGCACCGACCCGGCCATGCGCGCCTGGGAGCAGGAGATCGTCCGGCTCGGTCCCCGGCAGCTGACCCGCCCCGGCGGTGGCCCGATGCCCACCGGCTACCAGCTGATGAGCGCCCTGCTGCGCTCCGGCCGGTACGCGCCCGGCTTCCTCACCGCCTACGGCGAGAGCCTGCTGGCCGTCGAACGCGCCGCCAAGGTGCCCCCGCAGCTGCTCTGGGCCCCGGACGCCACCCAGCCCGCCTGGGACCACCTCGGCGAGGGCCGCGGCGGAGACCCGGTGGCCGGATTCCTCGCCGCCCTCGGCCACCACCCGCAGGCAGCGACCGCCTTCCTGGACCCGGGCGACCCCCGCCGAACCGACCACCTCGTCTACCTCCTGCACGGCCGCCGCTGGCCCGAGGAACTGGTGGCCGGCGCCCACGTCCGGGGCCTGCACACCCTCGGCCTCGCCATCGAGGCCGCCACCACCGGTGGCCACCCGGACGGGCTCCGCCACCACACCCCCGCCCAGGCCCGCGTGCTGCACGACACCGTCACCCTGCTGGACGGCGGCATCGGCCGCGAGCACCTCCCGCCCGGCCTGCACCTCCCCGTCGCCGCGGCGCTCGCCGACTACGCCGCCGACACCCACGCCGTCCTCTCCGGCACCAGCCGGGCCGCCCGGGAGCATGCCGCCGCGACCGCCGCCGGGGTGTGGACCGACGACCGCACCGGCGAGGTCCGGATGGCCGTCGAGAAGGGCCCGCTGATCCGCGTCCTGCGCGGCCTGGCCGACCTCCCCGAGGCCCACCATCGGCTCCAGCAGGCCGAGTTGACGCACATCGCGGAACGCCTCGGCGGCCTCCCGGCGAGCGCCCCCGACCCGGAGTGGAAGGGACTCATGGCCGACTCCGCCGTCGCCCTCGGCGTGCTCGACGCCGTCCAGGCCGACGCGGTGCTCGACCAGCGCGACGACGCCGCCAAGGTCGCCGCCTGGAAGGCCAAGGGCCTGTACACCGGGCTCGGCGCCCCGCTGAAGCTCGTCCCGGGCCCCGGCCTCGGCGAGCTGACCCAGCGCGTGCTGGCCGCCGGGATCGCCGAGTGGCAGAGCGGCGCCGTCGACGCGATCGACGCCGCCGCGGCCGGCCGGATCGAGCGCAACACCCTCACCGGCACGGACGGCCGCAGCGGCCACGAGGGCGTCACCGCCATGGTCGAGCAGTGGCGGCGCGAACACGGCCGCCAGGACCCGGACGGCCTCGCCGCCGACTGGGACAAGCAGCAGCTGCGCACGGTCTACAACACCGGCCGCACCGACGCCGCCACGGCCCTCGGCCGCACCGGCGGCTGAACACGGCCGGGCCCCGGCGGCAGCACACCGCCGGGGGCCCGGAGCCACCGGTGCTACGGCCGCCCGAAGTGGGTCGGGTAGTAGCCCGGGTTCAGCGTGGAGACCCGCACCGTCCTGCCCGGCCGCGGCGCCTCCACGAACGTGCCGCCGCCCAGGTATATCCCCACGTGGTGGATCCCTGAGGCCCGGCCGGTGTCCGACCAGAACACCAGGTCACCGCGGCGCAGCTGCCCCGCGCTGATCGGCGTGGTGGCCGTGTACTGGTCGTCGGCCACCCGCGGCAGGCTGATCCCGCTGCGCCGGTACGCCTGCTGGACGAGGCCCGAACAGTCGTAGCCGGACGGACCGTTGCCGCCCCAGACGTACGGCTGGCCCAGCTGGGCGAGCGCGTAGTCGATGGCCGGCTCCATGCTCCGGGAGGACGGCGCACTGTCGGCGGAGGGCCGGGAGGACGCCGGCTCCGAACCGCCGCCGGACTTGCCGGTGCGGTTCAGGTAGATGTCGTAGTGGCTGGTCCAGCGCCACTCGCCGCTGCCGCTCTTGAACCAGTACTTCGACCCGTCCCAACCCTGCTTGCCGACCGCGGCGTGCGCGGACCCGGCGCCCGCCGTCAGGCCGACGACGCCGGCGCCCGCCAGCACGGTGGTGGCCAGGCAGGTACTTCGCACGGCACGGTGTATTCGGCTGCCCCCGGCCGCCGCCCCGGGGCGAGCGGTGCGCGGCCGGGCCGCGCAGTTCGGGCAGCCGCAGCCCGCGATCGCGGGGATGCTGCCGAGGCTCTCCTCGAAGCCGATCACGCCGAAGCCGGCATCGAGGTCGGAATCGACATCGGTGCCGGCTTCGGTGCCGGCTTCGGTGCCGGGGTCGGCGTACGCGCCGGTGGCTATCCTCATGCGGGTCGTCCTTCCTTGCGCCCGGCCCGGGCGGCCGGGGACGGTACCGAGGCGGCCACTCCGGCCGGGGCGACGAAGGCGACCAGCAACTGCTCCATCAGCGCGCTGCGGGCGGCCTCGTCCAGCTCGTGCGCGGTCGCGCGCTCCAGCCGGCGGACGGCGAGCGCCGCCACCTCGACCGCGTCGTCCACCAGCACCGTCCGCAGACCCGCGTCCAGGTCGGCCAGCCGGCGGCGACGCATCGACTCGGCGACCTCGGGCGCGTAGTCCAGCGCAAGCGGCTGCACCGAATACACCTCCAGACCCGCCGGGGCAACCTCGGCCGCCAGCGCCCTGGTCAGCTCGTCGGCGAACCACTGACCGTCGCGCAGCGCGGGCCCGGGCGCCGCGTTGCTGTCGCACGGCAGAGTGGACGCAGTGCGGGTGAGCACCGCCTGGACCTGCTCGCGCAGGTAGCTCTCGTGGTCCTCGATCGCCAGCATCGCCCGCGCGGTGTCCTTGACCCGCCAGACGATCAGCAGCCGGACGACGATCGGCGTGCCGGTGCGGTCGACCACCTTGACCGGCTCGCTGCGCCAGTGCCGCAGCCGCACGTCCACCCGGTGGCGGCGCAGCAGCGGGTTGACCCAGACCAGGCCGGTACGGCGGATGGTGCCCCGGTAACGGCCCCAGCGGGTGAGGACCCGGGTCTCGCCGCCCGCGTTGGCCAGCAGCCCGGCGAGGGTGTACACCGCGAGCAGCCCGGCGGCGCCGACGGCGGCGATCGACCTGGCGTCCACGTCGGCCTGCCGGCTCGCCTTCGCGGCGGTGCTGCGCAGGTCGGGCAGCGCGTCCCAGTGCGGGATGACGCCGTCGTACTGCAGCAGCAGCAGGACGCCGGCCACGCCGACCAGCACCGCGAGCAGAGCCACCCAGCCCGGCAGGACGGAAGCGCCGTGCTCGCGCAGCGCCTGGTCGGCACGCGGGGGGCGGCGGGAGGTGACGGCGACGATGCCGCCGGCCGGGGTGGCATCGGGGAGCTCGACGGTCTCCGAGCCCAGCGGGTCGCACAGGTCGGCCGGGGTGCCCGCGGCCGGACCGGGGACGACGGCCAGCGGGGTGGTGGCCGGGCCGCCATCGGCCGGACCGGCCTTCTTGACGGGCTTGGCCGGCGCGCTGGCGGCGCCGGCGAAACGTTCCGGCAGAGCCGGGGGGAACGCCTTGGGCAGGTGGTCGGGTCGCTGCGAAGAATCGCGGGTGACGTCCATGCACGGATCCTCGGGGTCGGTGTGTCGCGCAACGGGCGGCCCGGATCTGACGGGCAGTGCCAGAGTCAGGCTAAGTTCATACGTCATCAAATGCGACATTTAAGGTGCCGTGTGTCGACATTTACTGACGAATCGTCCGAAGCCAGACCTGACGCGCAGGCACATGATCGGATGGTCGGGTGGTGTCTGGATGTGTCGGGGTGTGAGGGACGGTTCGGCGCAGGTCAGCGCCGTCGGACACCGGGCCCCCGGGCGAACACCCGGCGGGTGATCAGCCCGATCGCGGCGAGCAGCAACAGGACCCCGGCGAGCCCGGTGCGCCACGCCGCCGGCTCCGACCGCACGGCCGCCGCCGGCGAGGCCTCCGCCGCCACCCCGACGGGCGCAACCGCGGGCGGCACCGGCAGCGGCCGGCCACTCGCGGCATGCGCCTTCGCGCTGCCGGTCGGGGACGGCTGCCCGGAAACGGTGGTGGGAACGGGCACGGACGGCGTTGCCACCGCCGTCTGCAGCACCGCTCCAACGAGCGGTGGAAGGACCGGTGGGACGACGATCGGCAACAGCCCTGGCAGCACCGGCTCGAACACCGGCACGACGGGCACCGGCGGAACCGAAGGACTCGGCACCGCGGGCACGGACACCGAGGGCGAGGGCGAGGGCGTCGGCGACACCAACGCACTCGGACGCGGCACCACCGGACTCGGCACCGCCGGAGCCGCGACGCGGACCCGCACCGCGTCCCCCGCCGTCGCGTTCCCGGCCAGGTCGGTCGCCGTGACGGTCAGCCACTGCTCACCGTCCGTCAGATCCCGGTTGCCGGTGCAGGTCCAGCTCCCGTCGAAGGCCACCGCCGCCCCGCAGAGCACGGTCTGCTCGGCCGAGGCCGCCGCGCCCGCCCGCGCGGTGACGAGCACGCGCGTCCTCAGCCCCGCCCGCCCGGCGAGCTTCGGCCGGGCGGTCCGGACGGTATCCCCGGCGGCCGGCGCGGTGAGCACCGGCTTGTCCGGCAGGACGGTGCCGACGACCAGCGTCACGGCCTTCCCTGCAGTCCGGTTCCCGGCCGCGTCCACCGCGACGGGGGTGAGCTGGTGGCGCCCGTCCGGCAGGTTCTCCACCGGCAGGCAGGACCACTCGCCGTCCGCCCGGACGGCGGTGCTGCAGAGGTCGCCCGAGGTCGCGCCCCGCACCCCGGCCGGCTGGTCGGCGACCGAGACGGTGCTGCCCGCCTCGCCGGTGCCGGTGAGCTGGAGGCCCGGGTCGTTGGTGTACTCGGGGAGGGTGAGCACCGGCGCGCTGGGCGGCGCCGTCTTCACGGTGATCCGGACGGCCTCGCCGCGCAGCACCACACCGCCGCTGGTGGTCTCGACCGGAGTGAGGCTGTGCGGGCCGGCGGCCAGCGCTCTGCCGGGGCGGCAGGACCAGCCGCCGCTCTGGTCGACCCGGGCCCGGCAGAGCGTCGCGTCCCCGTCCCGGACCTCGACCGAGGCGCCGGCGACGGCGCCTTCGCCGCGGATCTGCGGGCGGGCGTCGGCGAGCGCGGTGCCGTCGACCGGTTCGGCGATCTCGGGCCGGGCGGCCCCGACGGTCAGTCTGATCCGCTGGTCGGAGACCTGCCCGGAGTCGGCGAAGCCGCCGGAGGCGATCAGCTGGGCCGGGTCCCGAGCGATCCGCAGCCGGGCCCAGGTCTCGCCGGAGGCGGCGCCGGCCGGGACGGTCCATTCGAGCGTCGCGGTGTCGGCGCCGGGCTGGATCTCGGTCTGCACCCGGTCGGTCGGGTCGAACCGCCCGGTGTGGTCGAAGTCGATCCAGCCGGCCAGCGTCGCGGGCTGGTCGCCGACCGAGACCGGGACGGTGAGCCGGTAGTAGCGGCCGATCGCGGCCTCGACCGGGTAGCTGACGGACGGGTCGGCGCCCTGGTACTCGCCGCGGCCGGGCTGGAGCTTCGGCGGCACGGGGTTGGCGAAGACGCTGCGGTCGGCCGCACCCCGGCCGACCACCACGGTCCGCACGCCCCGGTGCGAGGGGTTGGCGTCCGCGCCGAGGAAGAGGTCGGAGACCACGTGCGAGGCGTTGCCGTAGCCCTGCGGCGCGGTGCCAAGGTCCTCGTCGACGGTGACGGTGTAGGCCTGGCGCAGAGCGGGCGGGGCGGTGGTGCTGCCGGCCCTGGCGGTGGTGCGCTGCTCGACCCGGAAGACGGCGGTGCGGAAGGTGCCGGCGAGTTCCAGGCTGCCCTCCGCGGCGGCGCCGCCGGAGCCGTCGGTGGTGCCGTCGGCCCCGGTGGGCGCGAGGGTGTTGGCGTCGACCGTCCAGCCGGGCCAGTCGGTGCGGTTGACCAGGGCGGGTGCGCTCGAGGTCCCGCCGGTGAGGGTGAGCCGAGCGGCGGTGCTGGTCGTCCCGGTCTTCCCGGTGGCGACGGCGGCGAGCCCGCTGATGTGCAGCCGGGGGTTGCGGACCGGCCGCGAGAAGCTCAGCCGGAGGGTGCCGGCCGTGCGCCAGGAGCCGTCGGTCTGGGGTCGCTCGTCGGAGATCCGGAAGGTCTGGGCGGGGTCTCCCGGGCGCACTCCGTCCGCGTACAGTCCAGCCGCGCGCCCCCCGCCGGCGCGGTCGGCCAGGTCGCCCGCCTCGGCGGTGACGCCGAAGCCGGGGGAGGCGGCGAGGTCGAGCCGGACGGTGAGGCCGGACGGCAGGACCGCGCGGTGTTCCCCGGTCCAGGTGTCGGGGGACTGCTGGGCCGCCGAGGGGGGCGGGTACCAGCCGATGAGCAACCCGGCCGCGAGGGCGGCCAGGGCGGCAGCTGTGCGGGGGAACTGTCGGCTCATCCGGCTCTCCTTCGCGGTCGGCTGCCGGGTGGCGGGCAGTCTGGGCACAAGATGCGACAAAACGGAATCACGATCCTGAACCGGTCATACTGCGACACCTGCGCGTTTGGCCGGGTAGCACCCGTTTGGAGGCCATCCGGGCGGCAGGACCGGATCTACCCGAAACAGACGTATTTCATCCGCCGGGGAACACCGGGAGAAGCCCGCGGGAACGAAAGAAGCCCCCGACCGATGGCCGGGGGCTTCTTGCTGGTGCGCTCAGCAGGATTCGAACCTGCAACCTCTTGATCCGTAGTCAAGTGCTCTATCCGTTGAGCTATGAGCGCAAGGAACGGGCGAACCCGATCTTGCGGAGGTTGGTGCGCTCAGCAGGATTCGAACCTGCAACCTCTTGATCCGTAGTCAAGTGCTCTATCCGTTGAGCTATGAGCGCTCGCCCTGGTGAACGTGCCGCCGGGGCGTTGCGTGGACAACATTACATGACCTGCGACGCGGGACGAAATCGATTGATTCGGGCCCCCGACCCGGCCCCCGGTGTGGATCGCCCCGGACATGTGGCGAGACATGCGAAGAGCCCCGCCGACAAGATCGTCGACGGGGCTCCCGACTGGCGGAGGCTGAGGGATTTGAACCCTCGATCAGGAATAACCCCGAAACCGCATTAGCAGTGCGGCGCCATAGACCGGACTAGGCGAAGCCTCCTCCACAAGGACGCACCCGCTTGGCGGACGCGTTCCGTGTGCCTGAGATGATGCCACACCCGTGGGGTTCGGCACCAACCACCGCCCACGTTACTAGGCGGGTCGTCCCCGCCGCAAAGAAGAATGAGATACTGCCGTCTCCGGAGGAGCTGCCCTGAGCCGAGGAGACCTGTCGACGTGAGCAGCAGGCCGATCCGAGGCGCTGCTCGCCTCGCCGCCATACTCGACGCCCTGCCCGACGCGTTGCTGCTGGTGAACAGCAACGGCACCGTCGTCGACGCCAACAACGCAGCGGTGCACGCACTGCAGGCCCCGGGCACCTCGCTGGTCGGCATGGGCGTGCTGGACCTCCTGCCCGAGTTCGACCCCAGCCGGATCCCCGGCTCGATGCGGCCGGCCCCCCGCAAGGACGACGCGCTCGACCGCCCGGTCCGGATGACCGCCCGCCGCACCGACGGCACCATCTTCCCGGTCGAGGTCTCCGGCAACGACTTCGCCGACGACGGCGCCGGCGAGAGCCGCGGCTACGCGCTCTCCCCGCTCGTCCCGTACGACCCGTACCGCGAGGGCTCCCGCTCGCCGTCCGCGAGCGACCTGCTCCTGCTGCTGGTCCGCGACCTCTCCAGCCGACTCGGCGTCGAGGCGGAACTGCGCCGCCAGCACAAGCAGACCGAGATGATCCTGCGGGCCGCCGCCGAGGGCGTGCTCGGGGTGGACCTCGAAGGCCGCTGCGTGCTCGTCAACCCGGCCGCCGCGCACATCCTGGAGTACCGGGCGAGCGAGCTGGGCGGGCGCGAGCTGCACCCGCTGATCCAGCACTCCCGGGCCGACGGCACCCCGCTGGCGCTGGAGGAGTCCGCGCTGCTGGACACCCTGACCTCCGGGCGCAAGCACCGGGTGCGCGGCACCGTGCTGTGGCGCAAGGACGGCCGACCGGTCACCGTCGACCTCACCACCGCCCCGGTCCGGGACGGCGACCAGCTGGTCGGCGCCGTGATGACGTTCACCGACCGCAGCCGCGAACTCGCCCTGGTGGCCCGCAACGAGCACCTCACCGCCGTCCTGGAGAGCGAGCTGGGCGGCGCGCTGACCGCGCTGAACCGGCGGCTGGACGCGCTCGCCGCCGACCCGGCCGGGCAGCTGTGGCCGGAGGCCAACTGGACGCTGCGCCGGCTCGCCGACGAGTGCCGCCGGTTCGGCCGGCTGATCGACGGCGTGCTCGCCCACCAGCGCTCCGAGGCCGGGGAGAGCGCCCCGGCGGACGGCAAGGGCGACAAGGACGGCAAGGGCGAGAAGAAGGCCACCGAGCAGCAGGTGCCGGTCGCCCTGGACAAGGTCGTGCGGCGGGCCGTCGAGGACGCCGGCGAGCTGGTCGGCGCGGGCCGGGTGCGCTTCTCGGTGCACGCCGCCGGCGTCGAGGTGATCGCCGACGAGCGGCGGCTCGCCCAGGCGCTGGCCCACCTGGTCGCCGACGTCAGCGGCGTCGGCCTCTCGCTGGACGCCCCGGCCACCCCCTCCCCCGGGGCGCCTGCGCTCCCCCCGTCCGGCGGCGAGCCGCCGACGGTCGTCCTCGCGGCAGCCCAGCGCGGCGACGTCGCCCGGGTCGAGATCCGCGGCCCCGGGCGCGGCGGCAGCCCCGTCCACCTGCCGATAGCCCGCGCGGTGGTCGAGCGGCACGGTGGCGTGCTCCAGCCGCACGAGCTGCCCGGCAAGGCCGGCACCACGTACGTCGTCGAGCTGCCGCTGGACCCGGTCGCCGCGAAGGCCGCCGCCGAGCGCGCCGCCGCCGAGGGACGGTCCGACCGGCCCAAGGAGAGCGACAGCGCCGTCCTGCCCGACCTGCCGGGCATCCCGCAGCTGCCCGCGGCCCGGCGCTCCGAGGAGGACGAGCAGACCGAGGGGCAGGAGCCGAAGGCCGACCGCGCGCCCGTCGAGAAGCCCGTCACGGAGCGGCGCGGTCGCCGTGGCCGCCCGGCCGCCGAGACCCCCGAACCCCCGGCACCCGCCGGCCCCGAGATCCCCGCCGACCAGTGGCCGAACGCCCCCGCGCGGATCGAGCGGGCCGTCCCCGAGCAGTGGAACGGCACCGGCAACGACCCCGCGTACGGGCGCCAGGGCCTGCCCGGCCCGGACGGCGCGCAGCGCGACCCGTGGGGCAAGGACGACGGCCGCTCCGGCCCGGCCTACGCGGTGCCCGTCGGCGGCGAGCGCCCGCAGGACCGGACCGGCGGACGCGGCCCGCTCGCGCTCGGCCCCGGCACCGGCACCGGCGACGCGTCGGCTGATGCCCCCGACCAGGTGAGCGGTCCCGCGGGCGGCACCCCGGTCGGCGAGCCCGGCACCCCGGCCGACAGCGGCGAGGCCAGGCCCCGCCGGCGCCGCGCGCTGCCCTCCGCCGAGGACTCCTCCGGTGGCTTCGCCCTGCCCGGCGCGCCCGAGACCCCGGTCTACCCGGGCCTGGAGCACGCCCTCCCCGCCGGTCCGGCGCCCACGCCGCCCGAACCGGCCGCCGCCCCGACCGGCCGCCGCCGGCGCCTGGCCGTCCCGCCCGGCCCCGG
>NZ_JAHTKP010000108.1 GCF_019192735.1 Kitasatospora aureofaciens | reverse complement strand
GGCATCGCCACTCGCTACGACAAGACACCCGGCAGCTACCTCGCCGGCCTCCACCTCCGCGGCGCAATGATCTGGATCAAGGACCTCACCAAAACTGCTCCTTGATCACGACCAAATACGCTCCCTAAGGGCTGTCCCGTAACCGCTGCTCACGGTGAGACGATCTTGCGGTGGCTAGTGTGATCACGGCGTCGGAGTCGTCCTGGATAGGTCCGTTCACGGGGCTCGGCTCGCGCCAGTTCCGCAAGCTGGTGACCGTACTGCGGCGCAAGGAAGCTGGCACGGTCCGCCGGGGGCGGCCATGGGGCCTGCCCTTGGAGGACCGGCTGCTATTGGTCGCGGCTTACTGGCGCACGAACTTGACGATGCGCCAACTCGCCCCATTGTTCGGCGTATCCAAGTCGGCTGCAGACCGCATCATCAACCATCTCGGTCCCCTGCTCGCTCTCCAGCCTCGACAGCGTTTCGCGAAGGACGCCGTGCTCATCGTGGATGGCACCCTGGTGCCCACCCGCGACCACACGGTCGCCGAGCAGTCGAAGAACTACCGGTACTCCACCAACCACCAGGTTGTCATCGACGCCGACAGCCGCCTGGTCGTCGTCATCGGCCGCCCTCTGCCGGGCAAGCGCAATGACTGCAAGGCGTGGGCAGAATCCGGCGCGAGGGCCGCCGTCGGACAGACCACAACGATCGCCGACGGCGGCTACCCCGGCACCGGACTCCTCGTGCCCCACCGGCGCCGCAAGGGCGAAGAACTGCCCGACTGGAAGCAGGCGCACAACAAGTCCCAGAAGCAAGTCCGCGCCCGCGTCGAGCACGTCTTCGCCCGCATGAAGACCTGGAAGATCCTGCGTGACTGCCGTCTCAAAGGCGACGGCGTCCACCACGCCATCCTCGGCATCGCCCGGCTGCACAACCTTGCTCTCGCGGGATAACTCCCGCCGCATACGAGACCGAAGGGGTCTGTGGGAGACGGCTCCCTACCTCGCCGAGTCGGAGGATCCTCAGGCGAGACAGAACTCGTTGCCCTCAACGTCCTGCATCACGATGCAGGACTCGTTCTCGCCATCGGCGCGCATCGTTCGCACATGTACCGCGCCAAGCGCGACCAGCCGTCCGCATTCGGCTTCAAGCGTGGCCAGCCGCTCCTCACCCACGAGCCCGATACCGGCCCGCACGTCAAGATGAAGCCGGTTCTTGACGACCTTCCCTTCGGGAACGCGCTGGAAGAGCACGCGCGGGCCCACACCCGAGGGATCACTGCACGCGAAGTAGATCACCTGATCCTCCGGCGGTAGTGAGCGATGGTAGTCCTCCCAAGTGGCGAACCCCGTCGGGACCGGAGGTACGACGTACCCCAGCACCTCGCACCAAAAGCCGGCGAGACGCGCAGGATCCGCGCAGTCGAAGGTCACTTGGAACTGCTTGATCGTTGACATCGGCGCACGATAGCAGGGGCCCTGCTCACCTCCCCGGGCGGGTGGGTCGAACGTTGCCGGGACTACGGCCCTTGCCATCCGCTGCTGTGTCGTGCGGTCGCAGGGGTGAACCGAGGGCGATGCCTCCCAAAGAGATGGGACCCAGGATCCAATCCCGGCCAACCACTCTCGTGCCAAAGATCAGTTACGGGACAACCCTTAGGCACCTCACGGTTCAGGCGGCCTGGTCGAGGCCGGCGGCGGTCAGCTCCTGCTCGCGAAGCGGGGTGAAGTCGACGTCGAGCTTCGGGTCGTACGCCTCGGGCTGGATGCCGAGCTCGTGAGTGCTGTACTCGCCGAACCGGTTGACGTGCTCGGTCAGGTACGGCGAGATGTGCGCCAGGTCCTCCGGGTCGATTTCCCAGCCCTCCTCCAGCAGCTGACGGACGATCTCCGCGATGTCCAGGGCATTGTGGAAGATCACTGCGTTCGTGAGCAGCACGTTGAACTTCATCGCCTTCTCCTGCTCGATCGGGTCGTTGTCCGCGATGACGCCGCGATTGCCGAAGCCGATCCACTGGGAGAACCGGTTGAACGACTCCACCTTGTTCGTCGCCGCGGTCACCCGTCGGCGAAGCGGCGCATCCGACAGATACCGAAGGAGCTGCACGGTGCGGATCACGCGGCCGACCTCGCGAAAGGCGGCGTAGGTGGCGTTCTTCCGGGACCCGGAGCGCAGGCGCTTGAGCAGCGTGGAGGAGGAGATGGCGCCCTCGCCTACGGAGACGGCCACGCGCATCAGGTGGCGGAACTGGGTCTCGATCAGGTCGAAGTCGATGACGTTCTTGCCAGGCTCGCCGAACAGGGCGTCGATGTGGACGTACTCGGTCTGCTTGGAGGGCCGGTAGAAGGTCAGTTCCTTCCAGTTCCTGATCCTGGGCGTCAGGTCGAAACCCAGCAGGTGGGCGAGCGCGAAGACAGGGAAGCTCTGGCCCTGCGTATCGGCGTGCACCGTGGTCGGCTGCACCTCGCTCGTGTTCTTGAGCAGGCCCTCGATGATGTAGACGGCCTCCCACACGCCGCACGGGATGAAGTGCGTGAACAGCGCGATGTAGGTGTCCGAGACGTGGTGGTAGGCGATGCCGCCCGGCTTGCCGTAGCGGACGCTCGTCTCGGAGAGCAGGTTGTCGAGGTAGGTGTCCATGTGGGTGCCGTCCGCCGCCACCGCGGTTCCGTCGCCCCATGCCTGGGAGATGTCCAGGTGGGCGTGCGCGTTGACCAGATCGGAGACCGCCTCGTTCAGCAGCATGATCGAGAAGTGCTTGTTGGCGACGTACGACAGCTCGTGCCCGCTCACGCTGGGGATGTGCCGGGCGGCTTCGTAGGGGCCCATGTTGGTGCCCTTGACGAACGTGACGATCACGTAGCGGCCCAAGGGGTCCGTGAGCTTGGGCTCGTTGCCCGACGGCGGGCCGAAGCGGCGCCACCACTCCACCCAGTACGCGGTCCGGGCCACGATCCCCATCAGGGAACGCTCCGGCATCCTCGCCTTGATCTCCTGCTCCAGCCGCTTCGCCGAGGGCCGCTGACCGTCAGCCCGGAACGCCTTCAGCGACGGGATGCCCGTCTCCGGATCGATGACCAGGCCCTCGTTCTCCGGGTACCCGGCGTCAGCCGCCGCGGCAGCGCCTCGCAGCTTGTCCTCCAGCTGCCGGCGGAAGGACTTCGCGTCGAACTCTGCGCTCTCGCCCGCCTCGCACAGGCCGACCTCCACCAGGTAGGACCCCTACGTCTCCTGAACGACCTCCCAGTCAAGCAGTTGCTCGGACCAGTCGGCGTACTCCTCCGAGCCGACCACCGCGACGTCGCCCGTACGCAGCCCCTCCGCCAGCGCGGTGAAGACCATCGCCTCGAAGTGCTTGCGGACGAACTGTCCGGTCCGGGTCTTGTCGACCACAGCCTTACGCCAGTTCTGAGTGGCGAAGGAGATGTCGACCTCATCGCCCTCCTCGTTGAAGGCGGTGATGTACTCGCCGCGGGCCGCCTGGTGACGCTGGGCGTGCCCGAGAGCGTCCAACACCCGGCTGTCCTCGCTGGTCGCGGTGAACTCCAGGGTCTCGGCAGCAGCCAGGTCGAACATCACCGCCCGGTCCCGGCCGATCTGCCCGTACAGCAGCACTTCCCAGAAGTTGCCGTGGTGGGCGGAGACCTTTTCGATCTGCTCGTACTGCTTGGCGAACCCGCCGAAACCCTCCACCGCCCGGGTGACCGCGCCGAACCCGCCGGCCTGCACCATCTGCGCCTTCACCAGGGCGAGGACGGCCGGGGAGACTCGGCCCTCCAGCCGCTTCGCGACCTCGTCCACCGACGCCTCCTCGTCCAGGCCCTCCAGCGCCTGACGGGCCTCGGCGGTCATGGCCGCGGCCTTCTCCAGCGCCTCCTGGGCCGGGCCGCCCTCGTCGATGTGCTTGAGCACCGTGCGGTAGTTCCCGATCAGGGCCTCGACGATCTCCCGCTCGGCGAGCCGGATCTCCTCCAGCTCCGCCTTGGCCTTCTTGATCTTCGTGGCCACGCGCTTGCAGAACATCGTCGCGAGGTCGTCCCGTACCCGCATCCTCGCCTTGTGCGTCAGGGCTGCGACCAGCGCGATGCGTTTGACGGGGGCGAAGTCCCGCAGCTCCGAGGCATCCGCCGCGTCCGCTTCCCCGGCGAAGTCGGTGATCTTCCCTGCGGCGACTCCATCCATCCACACATCGGTGTCGCCGAGACCGTCCAGCCATTCCAGGCGCTTGGTCAGGTTCTTGAAATGCGACCAGGTCGGGCCTTTGGCGGGCTTCTTCAGGCGGTTGAACAGCGTCGTCCCGTCGCTGTCGCGCTCCTCCAGCAGCCGCATGAGCCCCGCCCGCTGAGCAGCGCTCATGCGGTCGTGGATGCCTGCGCGGATCGAGGCGTTCACCTCAGTGCGGATCTTCGAGGCCATCTTGTCAAAGGTGGAGAACCCCGGCAGCTCCAGCCCGGCCTCCACCACCTTCTCCAGCGCGATGTTGATCAGATCCGCCGGACGGTTCTTCGCCTCCGCCTCCTTGCGAATCGACTGCTCGACGATCCCCCTGGCCTTGGCCTGGTCGTACGTCACGCCGACCCGCTTGCGGACCAGGCCACGGTGATGCTTGGCCGTCCTCTCCGCCCGGTACACCGGCAGCGTGCCCTCCGGCAGCTCCACCGCCCGCCGTACGAAGTCCACCACCATCTCCGGGACGTCCTCCAGCGCCGGGAAACACCCCATACGCCGGTACGACTTCAACGTCAGGAGCAGGGCCAGCAGGTGCTCATCGGAGTCGGTAGCGTCGGCCGCCCACTCCAGCTCCTCGCGAGTCGGCGAGAAGAACAAATGCAGCTCGTGCGCGGTGATCAGCCGCTTGAACCGCGGATACGCGGTCCGCTCGATCGATGTCACAACCCACCCCAGGACCCGGACGACGCTCAACATCACCACCAACGACACTGCGCTGAACGGGTGACGGGCCGGGCGCTCAGGACTTCAAGATCATCCCGTTGCCCCTTTGACGCGTATCTCGGTCACACCCCTGCGAGCCGGCCGGGCTTGAGCCGGCCTTCCGGCGAAGGGCTTCCTACGGACGCGCGTGGCATCGGCGGCTCGGGGACGGGCACTTGGGGACAGGCGGATGCTGGGCGAAGGGGCAGCGGGAACCGCGTGGGCTGGTGCGCCCGTGCCGGACAGCCCTCCGGGCAACGCCCGGCCCGGCCCGGCCCGGCGCGATGCCGGGCCGACCGACCTGGTGGGCGCAGCCGCCCGGCCTCGGTGGCGGCAGAGGTCGACGATCCGGGACGGGCCCGACCGGTGGCCGTGGGTCTCCGGTCGGGCCGGCGCGGGTGGTCAGTTGACGTAGCGCGGGTGTCAGTTGACGTAGACCGCGGGGCCGCCGGGCTGGGTGGTGTCGGTGACGGGGCCGTAGGTGGCGGAGAAGTAGCCGTCGGCGGGGCAGAGGGACGAGCCGTCGCTCTTGGCGAAGTGCTCGTTGCTGAAGGCCATGCTGTGGGCGGCGTTGTCCGCGTTGCCGGTGAACGAGCCGCTGAGCTGGTAGGTGCAGGTGATGGTGCCGAACCAGGTGTCGAGCACGGCGGTGGCCTGGATCGGCCCGGCGGTTCCGCCGGTGAGGGTGACCGGGAGGCCGGGGCCGTCGTCGACGGCGACGCCGAAGGGGATGTTGCCGACCGTCAGGCTGCGGACCGCGGTGACACCGGTGACGTTGCTGGTGCACGAGTCGAAGGTCAGCCCGGTCAGGGACTCGGTCGCCGTGCCGGGCGCCGCCGGGTTGCTCAGCACCGTGGCCGAGAGCTGGGAGGCCGCGCAGGTGACGCCGGTCGTGCTGGTCGCGGTCGAGTAGAACGTGGCGCTCGTGTTCGCGGCGAGCGGTGCGGCGAGCGCGTCGCCCTCCGCGACGGCGGTGCCGCCCGCGCTGTCTGCGGTCAGCACCGCGGTGGCGGCGAGGCCCCGCGCAGCGGACGCGGGAACCGCGCCCAGCGCGAGTGCGGCGACGGTGGCGGTGGCTATGGCGTTGACGGTGACGACGAAGTGACGGCGAAGGCGCATGGGAAAGCCTCTTCCTCGGTGAGGGGGATCGAGAAGACGAACTTTCGTTGCTCCCGGGCAGCGGGGGATCCGGGCGGCTGATTACGTTCTAGAACCGTGTTCATGCACCGTCAAGACGATGGGCGGAACTTGCTGACTTTTCGTCAACAAGAGTGCAGGAGCGTGGTCCCGGAGGCGGAACGCGGCCGGCGAGCCGGTCAGTCGCAGGCGGCCGTCCCGGGTCGACCGAGGAGCCGATCAGTAAGCGGGACGCCGAGCCGGAAGGCATCGATAAGGGGAGGACGGTATGGCCCGGGCCGCAGGGCGCCGCCATCGCTCAGGGCCGCCTCCAGGGCCGGGCCGCCGGTGAACTTCGCGGTACCGGGCACGATCTCCCAGTCACATTCGGCTTGCCGAATAGCAGGATGCCGCCATACTATGCGGATAGGCGAATAGTCGCAGTTCTGGAGGCGTACCGCCGTGACCGATTCCCTTCTCGCCGCCACAGCCACCTCGCCGGCCGACAGCGGCTGCTCCCACACCGACACCGTGGCCCGGTTCTTCCGCGCCCTGTCCGACCCCACCCGGCTCAGGCTGCTGGAGTTCATCCTGCGCGGCGAGCGGACCTCCGCCGAGTGCGTCGAACACGCCGGGATCTCGCAGCCACGGGTGTCCGTCCACCTGTCCTGCCTGGTGGACTGCGGCTACGTGACCGCCCGGCGCGACGGCAAGAAGCTGCGCTACTCCGTCGGCGACCCGCGGATCGTGGACCTGCTCGTGCTCGCCCGCGCCCTGGCCGCCGACAACGCCACCGCCCTCGACTGCTGCCCCCGCATCCCACCCCGCGGCTGACAACCGACTGACACCAGGGAAGGCCGCCATGCCCACTCCCTCCCGCCGCTCCCCCGACGGCCCCGGCTCCGGCGCCGTCGGCGCCGGGATCGGCCTCGTCCTCCTGATGGTCCTGTGCTGCGCCGGCCCCGCGTTGATCGCCAGTGGCGCCCTCGCGGGGATCGGCGCCTGGCTCGGCAGCCCGTGGGTGATCGCCGCAGCCGTCCTGCCGGCCCTCGGCGCCGTGGCCCTGGCGGTCCGCCGGGCCCGCCACCGCGCGGCCTGCTGCCGGCCCACCAGCAACGACCCCGCCGACCGGGACGGCCTGCCGGATTCGGCCGAGACGAGTGATCACCATCCCGGGACTCACCGATGAACGTCGCGGGTCCGTTCAGGGGCCCGGGCCTGCGGAATCGGCCGACCCGGGACACCGCCGCCCACCGGGCGGGCGCCTGCCCCCTGCCCTCGGGCGACAGCGGTCAGGCGTCGCCGAGCAGCGAGAGGGAGGTCGGGGGCCGTGCGGGGCTGGCCGGAGTTGTACGGGCCGGCCGTGGCCGTTCAGGCCGAGGTCCCGGTCGAGCGTCTACGGCACATGATCTACGCCTACCCGACGATCACCTGGAATCGATCTGGCGGCTGAGTGCGTCGACCTCCGCGTAGCCGGGGATACCGGCGGGCAGCGGCTCGCCCTCCCGGACCGCGAGGGCCGTGGTGACCGTGGCGTTCAGGGCTGCGCGGAAGAGCAGGGAGCCGGTGCTGACCCGCCGCACGCCCAACTCCGCCAACCGGTCGAGTCCGAGGGCGGGCAGGTGCAGCACGTTGACCGGCACCGGAACGGCGGCGGTCACGGCGGCGATGTCCTCCTCCCTGACCAGGCCCGGCACGAAGATCCCGTCGGCGCCCGCGTCCACGTACCGTCGCGCGCGGTCCAGCGTCGCGGGCACCGAGGCGTCGACCCCCAGCCAGTAGGTGTCCGCGCGGGCGTTGAGGAACACTCCGGGCGCACGGAGCTTCACCGCGCGGATCAACGCCACCTGCGTCGCGGGGTCGGCCAGCCGGTCGCCACGCCCGTCCTCCAGGTTGATCCCGGCGACCCCGATGTCAGCCAGCTCGGATACCAGGTCACCTACTTCCCCCAGGTCGGCGCTGAAGCCCGCCTCGATGTCCACGGTGACCGGACACGGCAACCGGACCAGCCTCCTCGCCAGCGCGACGGTTTCGTCGCGGGCCAATCCCGCAGCGTCGGGCAGGCCGTTGGCCGCGGCCACACCGAGGCTGGTCGTGCCGACAGCGGCGAAGCCGGCAGCGGCCAGCGCCGCGGCCGACGCGAAGTCCCAGGCGTTGGGCAACAGCAAGGGCCGGTCCGCGTGATGCAATGCGTGGAAAACGGTGTTCAACGGGTCCTCGCTTCCACCAGGCCGGCCGCGAGCGCGAGCGCGTGCTCACGGCCGGGGCATGCGTGCGGGCCGATCCCGAAAGGCACTTCGGCGAGGCTGACCTCCACGAGCGTGCCGTCCGGCGCCACTCGGCGGGTCAGGGGCACCGGCGGATCGGTTCGACCGGCCACCATGTTCGCCACCAGGGCCTTCGTCGCGTCGCAGGCCTGAACGAGCAACCCGATCCGGTTGGCCGTGGCTTCGTCGGCGACACCGCCGCAGGCCTCGACCAGCCGAGCGACCGCCCGATCCGCGTCCTCGGTGATTGCGGTGTGAGGTTGGTAGGACTTCGCCACCACTGTCACATCGTCAGCGACGTTCGCAGGCAGGCCGAGCGCTTCGGCGAGGACCTCGACCGGCCCGTCCCCGCGCTCGGCCGCCCGCAGCCGAAGACCGTTCGGATCGACGGACGCCAGTTCGACGACCGCCAGGTCACGCCTTCGGCAGTGAACTGCACCGCTGCTGAAGCGAGCGACGGACGACCTCAGCCAGGCGACGCCGCCGGGTGGGGAGTCGGGCACCGGCGGGACGACGAACTCCGGGTCGGTCAGCACGGCATGGCTCATCAAGGGCATGGCGCCAGGCTAGTGTGCTGTGACCGGGTAGGTTCACCGGGTTGCCAAACGCGTTCGACACCCCTCGGGTGTGGAGACTTGCGCTTCCGGAGCAGAGGTGCGAAGACCCGGGCTCCCCCGCCTCTTCGACGCGACCATGTGACAGACTCGCGGCCGTGACCCCCGACCTGGTCCTCCTTCGGGCATTGATCGACGAATCGCCCGCGATCGCCACCCGACCCGGGTTCGGTGCGCCGGAGGCGTGGATCCGCTCGGCCGAGTCGGCCATGGGCCCGCTCGCGCCGTCGTACCGGTGGTGGCTGGCCGAGTACAACGCCGGCGAGCTCGAAGGCGTGCCGCTCGCAGCTCTCGCCCCGCCCGGCGGGCGCGGTACCGACGACCTCACCGCCGAGTGGCGCCTCGACGGCGACCGGCTCTGCTTCTACGCCGAACCAGGCGGCGACACCTACCACTTCGCGCTCGACCGCCCCGCGGAGCCGGGTACGGGCGAGGAGCACGCGGTGATCCGGCGCGATCGTCGCAGCGGCGCGGAGGAACCGGTGGCGGACTCGTTCGCGGGTTTCCTGACCGTACGCGTGGCGCGAGCCGCCGGGCTCGGCGACGGACCCACTCCCGCGCTGGCCCGGCTCTGGCGGTCGACGCCCGGTGTCCTCCTCCCCGACGGTGTGGCGGTCTACGGTCCGCAGGACATTCTCGAACGCAACGAGACCTACGAGGTGAGCGAGTACCAGCCGGACTGGGTGCTCATCGGCGACGACAGCGGCGGGCGCGGCCTGTTCATGCGCCGCGGGAGCAGTGACCGGGAATCCGTCTACAGTCTCGACCTCGGCGCAGGTGACAACGACATCGACAGCCCCGGCGTCGGCGAGTGGGTGACCGACGACCTCCTGGGCTGGTTGGCCGCCGGCACCGAGGAAGGGCGTTGACCGAGAAACTGCCTGGCCCCGCGTTGGCCTCCGGTGCGGCCGTGTGCGCATCTGTCAGCCGGCGGTGTTGGCCAGTCGCCGCATGATCGTCATGAGTTCGTCGGGCGGGGAGATGCTCATCGTCCGACTCTCGTGGTCGAAGACCGTGATCGATGTCAGGGTGCCGGCGCGCCACCAGAACACCCGGGGCGAGAGGCGTCCGGGGCCGTACTCGTAGGCGCCCGGCCCGAACTGGGCCAGGGCGTTGACGGCCTCGGCCACGTGCCTGTCGGTGAGCGGGTAGAACGCGCGGTTGTGCCAACGCCCAAGCGGGGACCGGCCGTTCGCACGTCGGCCGGGCCCCGCTTCGTGTGACGGTGAGACGGTGAGACGGTGAGTCGGTGAGACGGCGGGCTATTCCACCGTCACGCTCTTCGCCAGGTTGCGGGGCTTATGGTGGACTTGCGTTCGACAGAGCGAGAGTTGGGGCCCTTGAGAAGCTCACGCGAACGGCGCAACCTGCGGTGAACACGACGAAAGCGCCCCCCCCGGCGGCTGCTCCCGTCGTGGTCATGCGCAACAACGAGTACTCCATCCTCAAATCCTTCGCGGAGCTGGAGGAAACACCCGGCGTGCCGGGGCTCGACCTTCCCGGCATCGACGTCGCCTCCCTGGCCCGCGGCTTCGGCTGCCGCGCCGTCGACGTCGACACCACCAAGGACTTGGAACACGAGTTCACCCAGGCCCTCGCCGCCGACACCACAACGGTCATCGTGGTCTCCACGCAGCCCCAGAAGGCAGCACTCTGACTTAGAGCGTCCGCCAGTAGGGGGCCGGCAATTGGTGGCGGCTACTGCTCGGCGCCGGCCAGTTCGGCGTTGGCCCGGGCGGTGACGAGGGTCAGTACGCGGGCGGCAGCCGCCAGGTCCTCGGCGGGGATGTCGCGGTACAGGCGGGCGGCGATCTCGGCGCCGGCGGCGCGGATCTCCCCGCTCAGCGTCCGGCCCACATCCGTGAGCCGCAGGCGGGACTCCTCGGCGGGCAGGGACTCCAGCAGACCAGAGGCGGTCAGCTCGGCGATCGTCTCCAATGCCGCCGACTCGTCGATCTTCAGGCGCTCGATCATCTGGGTGACCAGCTGGTCGCGGTCGACGGCATCGCCGCTGCCCGCGACGGCGCCCAGCGCCAGCGACTGCTGAAACGTGGTGCCGCTGCGGGCCAACACGCGCTCCAGGACGGCACGCGAGGCGTAATGGGCCAGGCCGACGACCTGGCCGTTGATAGCGGGAGCGGCAGGGGCGGTGGTGGACATGACTACTCCTTGGACGAAGGGTCGAGTGGTACGTCGAGCAGGGCCGCCAGCTCGCGGGCGAACACCTTGGTGCGTGCGCCATCCAGGCCACCCGTGGGCGCCAGCAGTTGGTCCATCCGCTGCTGGACGATCTCGATCGCGCGTTGGGTGACCTCGCGGCCCTGGTCGGTGAGCGACAGCCGGACCGCCCGCGTGTCGGCGGGGTCAGGGGTGCGCGCGACGAGACCGGCGGCCTCCAGAGCGCGGGCCAGCTTCGAGACGTAGAGCGGTTCGAGGCCGGTGTGGTCTGCGAGTTGGCGTTGGCTGGGCTGCTGCCGGGCCTGCTGCATGTCGAGCAGTGAGGCCAACAGCGAGTACTGGGCGTGGGTGAGGCCCAGCGGGCCGATGGCCCGGTCGACCGCCACCCGCCACTTCATCGAGAGACGCCAGACCAGGAAGCCTGGCGTGGGGTTGGGATGTGCTCCGCTCATGGCAGATACAGTACATGGATATTAAGTATATGGCTACTATCGCGAGCGATCGGGAACGAGGCCGCGACGGAAGTGCCAGGGGTTCTCGCTTAGGGCGTCCGCCCGTAGGTCATCGGATTCGGGGGCTTCGAGGGCGGGTGTCCCAGCGGTAGAGGGTCCAGGCGCGTCGGATCAGGCAGCGGACGGTGATGATGACACTGGCCAGGGAGATGAAGAACTCGACAGGGGCTCTTCGTCGCTCAGTGCAGCGGCGGAGTTTGCCGAAGTTGTTCATCCAGGAGGTTGGGTCGGCCGCGCGGCGAGGTGCCTGACTGAGCAGGTCCTTTTCCGCGCGGCCTCCCGCCGAGTGAAGTAGGCCGCCGACGAGGTGCCCGTGGTTCGGGTCCTTTTCCGACGGCCCCTTCCCGA
>NZ_JAHTKP010000107.1 GCF_019192735.1 Kitasatospora aureofaciens | reverse complement strand
GGCGGCACCGCCCGCAGCGGCGCCGGTGGCCGCGCCGGTCGGGGCGGCCGAACCGCCGGTGGCCGCACCGCCAGTGGCGGCACCACCGGTGGTGGCGCCGCCCGTGGCCGCGGAGGTCGGCGCCGGAGCGGCGCCGGTGGAGCCGCCCGAGGCCGCGGGGTCCGAGTTGTCCGGACCGCAGGCGGCGAGCGAGAGGGCGGTCGCCGCTGCCAGGGCGGCGACGGTCAGCTTCGTGGTGTACGAACGCATGGTGCGCTAACTCCTGGGCGCGCTACCGCGAACCGTTGCCGGCCTGCCCAGTGCGGCGCCGCCCGATGACAGAAGTGTCGAAGAAAAGTGGGTCCAGCGGGCAAGAAGCCGTCCCCCGATCTGGCTTTCGGTCAGGGACCATACCAGCCATCCGGATTGACGGCCGGGCTGTGGCCAGGCCGTGACGGGGCCGGGTCCAGCCGGTGAAACACCCTGCGGCCGACCTGCACGGATCGCGTAGATTTCGGGGGTGACGGCCGGGCCGGGCCCGCCGTACCCGCACCACACCGGAAGGGCGTACAGCGAGATGAGCGAGGACTCACTGCGGGAGGAGGTGCTGACCGCGCGGCGGATCGTCGTCAAGGTCGGCTCCTCCTCACTCACCACGGCGACCGGCGGCCTGGACGCCGACCGGGTCGACGCCCTCGTCGACGCGCTCGCCAAGGTGCGCGGCCGCGCGGACGCGCCCGAGGTGGTCCTGGTCTCCTCCGGCGCCATCGCCGCCGGGCTCGCCCCGCTCGGCCTCGACAAGCGGCCCAAGGACCTGGCCCGCCAGCAGGCCGCCGCCAGCGTCGGCCAGGGCCTGCTGGTCGCCCGCTACACCGCCTCCTTCGCCCGGTACGGCATCCGGGTCGGCCAGGTGCTGCTCACCGCCGAGGACGCCAGCCGGCGCGCCCACTACCGCAACGCCTACCGCACCCTCGACCAGCTGCTGGCGATGGGCGCGATGCCGATCGTCAACGAGAACGACACCGTTGCCACCGCCGAAATCAAGTTCGGTGACAACGACCGGCTGGCCGCGCTGGTCGCCCACCTCGTCCGGGCCGACCTGCTGGTGCTGCTCTCCGACGTCGACGGCCTCTACGACGGCGACCCGTCCCGCCCCGGCACCAGCCGGATCGCCGAGGTGGGCGGCCCGCACGACCTCGACGGCATCGAGATCGGCAGCGCCGGCAAGGCCGGCGTCGGCACCGGCGGCATGGTCACCAAGGTCGAGGCGGCCCGGATCGCCACCGGCGCGGGCATCCCGGTGGTGCTCACCGCCGCCAGCCAGGCCGCCGACGCGCTGGCCGGCCGGCTCACCGGCACGCTGTTCCTGCGCACCGGCAGCCGCACCTCCGACCGGATGCTCTGGCTGGCGCACGCGAGCAGCCCGCGCGGCGCCCTGCACCTCGACGCGGGGGCCGTCCAGGCGGTCGTCTCCGGGGGCGCCTCGCTGCTGCCGGCCGGGGTCACCAAGGTCGACGGGGAGTTCACCGCGGGTGATCCGGTGGACCTGATTGCCGAAAACGGCCACATCGTGGCGCGCGGACTGGTCAACTTTGATGCGAGGGAGTTGCCCCGCCTGCTCGGCCGGTCCACCCGCGACCTGGCCCAGGAGCTCGGCGCCGCGTACGAGCGGGAGGTCGTCCACCGCGACGACCTGGTCGTCCTGCGCGGCTGACCGGCCGGTGGGCCGGGTGCCGGCCGATCGGCCGAGTCCGGCCGGCGGGCCGCTCCGTACCGGGAGCGGCCCCGGCCGCGGGCGAGGAGGGGTGCAGCCGTACGCGCCGGCCGAGGGCCGGCGGGGCCGGTGGGGGACGACAGGACATCGCCGAACAGGAGGCCGCCGGTGGAACGCATGCGCGAGGCAGTGCTGACCGGAGAAACGGCGGGCCGGCGGCTGACCAGCATCGACGGCGGACGCGGGGACGGCCCCGCCGAGCCGTCCGGTCCGCCGCCGCAGGGGCCCGGCGGGGTGCGCAGGCTGCGGCCGGACCGGCGGGACGCGGGGGATCTGCCCACCGTGCCGGAACAGGCCCGGCTCTGGCACGTGGTGCTGAGCGTGGCCGGGCAGGTCACGCCGCTGTCCTCGCTGCGCGCCTCGCTGGAGCAGCTCGCGCACGACCACTCGTTCTTCCTGACCGCCCGGTACGCCGCCGACCACGCGGAGATCCGGTACTGGGAGCAGGCCAGGGACCTGCACGACGCGGCGGCCATCGCGCTGCGGCTGTGGGGCGAGCACAAGGTGACCTCGAACCTGCCGCCCTGGGAGATCGTCGGGTTGGAGGTCGTCGACCGGGCGACGTATCACAAGCGGGTGGCGGAGGGTTTCGGCGATCCGCCGCCGCACCTGGGCGGGGTCCATCCCTATTGATCGGATCGTCTCACCGGTAATCGGGCCGCCGGGTCGTCCCACCCGTGATCGGGCCGTCTCATCGGGCGAAATAGCGGGTCGGCGGCCGTGGCGCAGTCGCTACCCTTGGCGCATGACCAGTGACCTCGCCACCGCCGACAGCCCTGTCCTCGCCGTAGCGCGCCGAGCCCGGGAGGCCGCCGCCGCGCTCGCCCCGCTGCCGCGCCGGGCGAAGGACGACGCGCTGCTGGCGATCGCGGACGCCCTGGTCGCCCGCAGCGCCGAGATCACCGCCGCCAACGCGGAGGACGTCGCCCGGGCCCGCGCGGCCGGCACCGCCGAGTCGGTGATCGACCGGCTCACCCTCACCAACGAGCGGATCGCCGCGATCGCCTCCGACGTGCGCGACGTGGCCGGCCTGCCCGACCCGGTCGGCGAGGTGGTCCGCGGCTACACCCTGCCCAACGGCCTGGACGTGCGCCAGGTGCGGGTGCCGCTCGGCGTGGTCGGCATCATCTACGAGGCCCGGCCGAACGTCACCGTCGACGCCGCCGCGCTCTGCCTCAAGTCCGGCAACGCGGTGCTGCTGCGGGGCTCGGCCTCCGCCTACCGGTCCAACACCGCGCTGATCGCCGTCCTGCGGGACGCCGTCGTCGCCGCCGGGCTGCCCGCCGACGCGATCCAGCTCGTCCCCGGCGAGAGCCGCGACTCCGTCCAGGAGCTGATGCGCGCCCGCGGCCTCGTCGACGTGCTGATCCCGCGTGGCGGCGCCTCGCTGATCCGTACGGTCGTCGAGGGCTCCACCGTGCCGGTGATCGAGACCGGCACCGGCAACTGCCACGTCTACGTCGACGCGCAGACCGACCTGGCGATGGCCGTCGGCATCCTGCTGAACTCCAAGGCCCAGCGGGTCAGCGTCTGCAACGCGGCCGAGACGCTGCTCGTCCACCAGGACGTCGCCGACGCCTTCCTGCCGCTCGCCCTCGCCGCCCTCGCCGAGGCCGGGGTGACCGTCCACGGCGACGACGCGGTGCTCAAGGCTGCCGAGGGCAGCGCCACGACCGTGGTGCCCGCCACCGACGAGGACTGGGGCGCGGAGTACCTCTCGTACGACCTGGCCGCCGCCGTGGTGCCCTCGCTGGACGCCGCCGTCGCGCACATCCGCCGCTGGTCCTCCGGCCACACCGAGGCGATCGTCACCACCTCGCAGGCCGCCGCCCGGCGCTTCACCCAGCTGGTCGACTCGACCACGGTGGCCGTCAACGCGTCCACCCGCTTCACCGACGGCGGTGAGTTCGGCTTCGGCGCCGAGATCGGCATCTCCACCCAGAAGCTGCACGCCCGCGGCCCGATGGGCCTGCCCGAGCTGACCAGCACCAAGTACATCGTCACTGGTGACGGGCATGTCCGCGGAGAAGCGACGCAGACCGTGGGCGGGGCCGCCGACGCGGGCTGAGTGGGGCGGACGTGGCCTGTGTCACACCTGTGACGGACCAACTGCGAGGAGCCACAGACAAATCGCCCGCCCGGTAATACGCTGAATCCGTGGCTGAGGATGTGGGGGGCTTGCCGTACCCCGACGGCGCCGACCACGGTGGTGCGGACGACGAGTTCGCCACCGTGGTCTTCGATGAGGCCTTCGTCCGGTCCGCCGCCGTGCACGAGCCGACGGCCAAGGAGCGGCAGCTCGCCGCTGCCGAGGCCAGGTTCGAGCCGGACACCGCGGGCCCGGGCTGGGGGTATGAGGTCCCGGCCGGAGACGGGCTGCCGCTGGAGCTGCGCCCGTACCCGAGCGGGCTCGACGAGGACCACCTCTACCCTGACCCCTGGTCAGGCCCGGGCCGGGCGACCGGCCGGTCGGGCCGCCGCCGGGGCAGGCGGGGCGGTTACGACCCGGTCCGTGCGCGCGGGCGCTACGTCGCCCAGCAGCGCTGGCACCGGCCGGTGGCCTGGGTGCTCGCCGTGATCATGGGCGTGAGTCTGGTGGCGGTGGCCGTCGCGGCGATCTACCAGGGCGCGGGCGGCGCTGCCGGCGCACCCCGGCGGCCGGAGTCCGGCAGCAGCAGCGCCGGGGTCGATCCGACGCCCGCGCCGGCTTCGCCCGCCGAGCCGTCGCTGGTGGTCACAGCCCCGGCGGGGTAGCCGGGGGTCACGGCCCTCGGGGTCGTGCGTCCGGGGCGGGCGGTCACGGAGCGTTTCCGGCAATCTGTGTGAGCACCCTCGTGGCGGGGCGAGCGGGCGCCTACCCTGGTGGTGTGGGTGACCCGCGAGAGCCTCCGGAGGGTACGCCCGACGGTGGGCCCGGAAACGAGGACGAGTACCGGTCCGTCGTCTTCGACGAATCGTTCGTGCGGGCTGCCCGGATCCAGGAGCTCTCCGCCCGGGAACGGCTCTCCGGCTCCTTCGGCCGGGCCACCCGGCCCCGGGTGCGGCTCGGCCCGCTGGGCACCGTGCCCCGCCAGGCGCTCGCGCTGCTGCTGCTCATCCTGCTCGCCTTCGCGGCCGCGGTGTACTTCGGCGTCAGCTCGCCCAAGGGCACCACGGCCCGGCCCGAGGGCAGCCAACTGACCGTCAGTCTGGTCTCGTTGAGCCCGGCTTCGGTCGTCAGGCCGGTCGCGGACCCGGCGAATCCGTTCGCCGCGCTGCCGGTCGGGTACAGCGACGGCGCGATCGGCCTGGGGACCCCGGCCGGGGCCGCCACCGAGCACTTCAGCCGGGTCGAGGTGACCAAGGCACTCGACACCGTCCAGCGCTACCTGGTCGCCTCCTCGCTGGCGCCGGCCACCCTGGTCCAGGGCGCCACCGCGGACGTGCGGGCCTTCGTCACCCCCGGCGAGCAGGCCCAGTTCGACGCGGGCGTGGCGCAGCCCGTCGACGACCGGCACCACGCGGTGACCGGGTGGATGGTCCGCTTCGACCCGGCGCAGGTCGCGCTGGCGAGCGACACCGTGAAGGTGGCCGGCGCGATGCGGATCGACGAGGCGGACAGCGGCACGCTGCAGATCACCACCGACCACACCTTCGTCTACGCGCTGAAGCCGGCCGGCGCCCCCAGCGGCGCGCCGGTCACGCTGGAGACCGTGCGGCGGCAGCTGACCTTCGAGTTCGACCGGATCGACCTCGGGTCCGCGCAGCTGCGGCTCGTCGACTCGGTGATCCAGGCCGGTCCTGAGCCCTGCACGACGTCCATGGCGGGCTTCCTCCAGCCGGTGCTCGCCACCCCGCAGGGCGCGCCGGTCCCGGCCCCGCCGGCGGTCGACCCGGGCAACCATGCGCACCCGGCCTGGCAGGTGTGCGGGGTGCTGACGGGGAGCTGAGGACTGACGGTGAGCCGAGGAAAGGCCGACGGCCGGTGACCCGGATCCGGGTCACCGGCCGTCGATGGCTCTCGGGTTACGAGTCGCTGGAGTCCTTGGACGACGAGCCGCTGCCTCCGGTGCTGCCGCCGCCGTTGCCGCTGCCGCGCGAGGCGCCGGTGAAGGTGTCGCGGAGCTTGCCGCCGACGGTCGCGGCGCCGCCGGCCACGTCCCGGATCAGGCCCATCAGCGGGTCCTTGCTCTCCTTCACCGAGGTCGTGTAGTGGTCGGCGGCGGCCTTCCACTGCTCGGTGACCGAGGTGTCCGGGTCGTCCGTGCGGCGCGGGTAGGCGCCGGCCAGGATCGAGCGGTACTCGTCGCTCTCCGCCCACTTCTTCAGCTGGGCGACCCGGACCACCGCGAACGGGTGGCTCTGCGGCAGCACCTGGAGCAGCTTCAGCACACCGTCGCGCAGGTCGCCGGCCTTCTCGTACTCGTCGGCCTGCTCCAGGAACGCGTCCACGTTCATCTCGGCCAGGTTGTGCCCGCCGGCCAGCTTCATCAGGGCCCGCATGGACGCCTGGAGGTCCTGCCCGGCGAGCAGGCCGGCCCGGTCGCTGGACAGCTCGGCCTTGCGGAACCACTCCTTGAGCGCGGTGACGATCGCCATGATCGCCAGGTTGCCGAGCGGCACCCAGGCGATCCGGGTGGCGATGTTGGTGAGGATCAGCATCATCGTCCGGTAGACCGCGTGGCCGGACATCGCGTGGCCGACCTCGTGACCGACGACCGCGCGCAGCTCCTCCTCGTCCAGCAGCTCGACCAGCCCGCTGGTGATGACGATGATCGGGGTGTCGATGCCGATGGTGTACGCGTTGACCGTCGGGTCCTGGGTGACGTACAGGTCCGGGACCTTCTCCAGGTCGAGCACGTAGGCGGCGTCGCGCACCATGTCGTACAGCTCGGGGAACTGCCGCTCGGAGGTCTTCACGGCGGTGGCCAGGAACATCAGCCGGATCGCCCGCTCGGACACCAGGCCGGCCAGCTTCTTCAGGACGTCGTC
This sequence comes from Kitasatospora aureofaciens, assembly GCF_019192735.1. Taxonomy (GTDB): domain Bacteria; phylum Actinomycetota; class Actinomycetes; order Streptomycetales; family Streptomycetaceae; genus Kitasatospora; species Kitasatospora aureofaciens_A. Next base: position 6,405 of record NZ_JAHTKP010000107.1, on the reverse strand, counting down.
GAAGCCGGTCAGCCTGCGCAGCGCGACCAGGGCGGAGCGGTCGGCGGGGTGCTCCCAGGCGCGGGTGGAGATCTCGGGGAAGCGCTGGCGGCGCCGGCTCGGGGTCTTCGCGGTGGTGTCGGTCATGTCTGAGTACCTCCCTGGTCGACGGCGGCCCCGGCCGACGGCCGGCCCCCGCTGGTCTTCGCCTGCAACGACTGCATGTGCAACGTCCGTGGTTGCGTACTCGTCCCCGGGGGCCAGCCTACGCGCGCCGGAGGGGCCGGTGGCGGGTGCCGGAGGGCGGTGGCGGGCGCGGGTGTGAGGCCGGTTTACCCTGAATGCCCTGGAGAACCGAGACCGGACCCGGCCGCGGTACCGAGCAGTTCTGAGGAGCCCCGCAGATGTCCACCGACGCGCTTGTCACCCTGGCCGCCCCGATCTCCGACGAGCCCGGCCCGGGCCTGTTCCTGCGGATCATCGTGATCGCGTCCTTCGTCGGCGTCGGCCTGCTGGTCTGGATCATGGCGCGCGCCTTCCGCGGCAACTAGAGCCCGGCCCCGGCCCGCAGGCTCACGCCCGGTCAGCGGCGGTGGGCCGCCGAGCGGTTGCCGGACAACCCCCCGTACGATGACGGGTGGGCCCTCACCGGCCCGGAACCACCCCAGGTCCGTTCACCGAGCCGAGAAGGTCCCGCCGACCATGAACACTGCTGCCGCACTTCCCGTCCTGAACCTCATCGCCGAGGGCGAGGGGGGCAACCACGACAGCCTCAACCCGTACCTGACGGGTGGCGCCGCACTGTTCATCCTGCTGCTCCTGCTCTTCCTGACCACCCGCTTCAACCGGGACCGCTGAGGCCGGGCCAGGGGCCGCTCGGGGAGCGTCCGGCACACCTGCCGGCCGCTCCCTCACGTATGTCCGGCCAGCCCCCACACGGGTGTTCCCGCACCGTAACGGGCGTCGCGTAAGGTGTGGCGGCATGGGAGAGCAGGCCGGGATTCCCGGCGGACCGGAACCGGTGAAGAAGCGCCTCGGCGTGATGGGTGGCACCTTCGACCCGATCCACCACGGCCACCTGGTCGCCGCCAGTGAGGTGGCGAGCGCGTTCCACCTGGACGAGGTGATCTTCGTGCCGACCGGGCAGCCGTGGCAGAAGAGCGACCGCCACGTCACCCCGGCCGAGGACCGCTACCTGATGACGGTCATCGCCACCGCCGAGAACCCGCAGTTCTCGGTCAGCCGGATCGACATCGACCGCGAGGGTCCGACGTACACCGTCGACACCTTGCGCGACCTGCACGCGCTGCACCCCGACGCCGACCTCTTCTTCATCACCGGCGCCGACGCGCTCGCCCAGATCCTCTCCTGGCGCGATTCCGACGAGCTTTTCTCGCTCGCCCACTTCATCGGGTGCACCCGACCGGGGCACACTCTGTCGGACGCCGGGCTTCCGGTGGGCGGGGTCTCCCTGGTGGAGGTCCCGGCGCTGGCCATCTCCTCCACGGACTGCCGCAACCGGGTCGCCAAGGGCGAGCCGGTCTGGTACCTCGTCCCGGACGGCGTGGTCCGCTACATCGACAAGCGGGCGCTGTACGCGCCGCACCGGACCTGACCAGGAGCGTTTGCGTGAGCGAGCAGAGCGAGCGAGCCATGGAGAGGTGCGTGTACCGCGAAGCGACCGCCGAGCGCAGCGAGGTGGGCGCATGAGTGATCGCAGCGGCGGCGGCGCACAGCAGCCGGACGACTGGTCCACCGGGCAGTACCAGCAGTACCAGTACCAGCAGCAGCCGGTGCAGCAGTACGACCAGTACGGGCAGCCGATACAGCCGGTGCAGCCCGGGCAGGCGTACGTCCAGGACCCGTACGGCGGTTACCAGGACCAGTACCAGCAGCCGTACCAGGCGTACCAGCAGCAGCCGGTGCAGGCTCCGCAGCAGTACGACCAGCAGCAGTACGACCAGTACGGGCAGCCGGTGCAGGCGCACCAGCAGCAGGGGGGCTACGGGTACCAGGAGCAGCAGCAGTACGGCTACGACGGCTACCAGCAGCCCTACCAGGCCGCGCCGCAGCCCGTGGCGGAGCCCGAGCCGGTCGCCCCGGCCCCGGCGCCCGCCCCCGTGCCGCCGCGTCCGCGCGCGCCCCGGCCGGCCGAGGCTGCGCCGGCCAGGCCCGCGCAGCCGTCCGAGATGGTCGGCGGCAGCCGCACGCCCAAGGGCGGCGCCAAGGAGCCCAAGGACGACTACGCCACCGACGAGTTCACCTTCGTCGACGAGGAGGCGGAGGAGTCCGAGGACGTCATCGACTGGCTGAAGTTCGCCGAGTCCCGCAGCGAGGTGCGCGCCGAGCGCCGCCGTCGGCTGCGCAACCGGCTGATCGGCCTCGGCGTCGTGGTCGCGCTGGCGGCGGGCGGCATCGGCGGCTACCTCTGGTTCACCGGTGACAAGCAGACCGCGGCCAAGGCGGCCGGGCCGCGCCAGGTCAACGTGGTGCACCTGCGCGACCTGCAGGGCAAGGTGTCCAGCGCGCTGCTCGTCAACGACTCCGCCGGCGGCAAGGGCACCGTGCTGCTGCTGCCCGACACCCTGCGGCTGCCCGGCCCCGGCGACCCGCCGGTCGCCACCGTCGGCCAGGCGCTGGACCCCGTCATGGGCGCCTCCGCCACCCGGGACGGCCTGGCCACCGTGCTCGGCGCCCCGGTGGCCGGCACCTGGCGGCTGGACACCCCGTACCTGGAGATGCTGGTCTCCCAGCTCGGCGGCGTCCGGGTGGACACCAACGCCGAGACCCACGAGGGCGGCAAGCCGGACGGCAAGCTGCTCGGCGCGGCCGGCAAGAACACCCTGCTGAACGGCAAGGCCGCGGTCGCCTACGCCACCCTCCAGGCGCCGGGCGAGAACCGGGACGCCCAGCTGGCCCGGTTCGGGCAGGTCATGGACGCGGTGGTGCGCACCATGCCGACGAACTTCAACGAGGCCAAGGACGACGTGCACCGGATGAACGCGGTGCTCGACCCGTCGCTGCCCGAGGACGCCCTCGCCGGGGTGCTCGCCCAGCTCGCCCAGCAGGCCAAGGACGGCCACTTCGGCACCACCACGCTGACCGTCAAGCCGGACGGCACGCTGGACGAGGCCACCGCGGGCAAGCAGGTCAAGGACGTGCTCGGCGGCACCGTGAAGTCCGCGACCTCGGCCGACGCCCCGGCCCGGGTCTCGATCCAGGACGCCTCCGGCAACGACCAGGCGGCGGCCGCCGCGCAGATCCAGATCGTGAACGCGGGCCTGACCTTCATCCCCGGCGGCGCCAAGACCGCCGCGCAGCCGGCCAGTGAGATCCGCTACACCGACGACGCCCGGCAGGCCGCGGCGAAGTCGCTGGCGACCAGCCTCGGGCTGCCGGACACGGCGGTGAAGAAGGTCGGCGACGCCCAGAACGCCGACCTGGTCGTCGTGCTGGGCAAGGACTACCAGCCGCCGAAGGGCCAGTAACGGTGATCGCAGGCCGGACGGCCCCGGAACGCCGTGTGGTCGCGAGGAGCTGAGCGGCCCCGGAAAAGCGTTCCGGGGCCGCCCGGGCGGCGTGAGATCCTGGAAGGCGATCCCGGCTGCGCGCCGGGGCCGCCCCACGCCCCCGAGCCGGAAGAACACCGTGACCGTCACCGACCACAGCCAGCAGCTCATCACCGTCGCCGCGCAGGCGGCCGCCGACAAGCTGGCGCACAACATCATCGCGTTCGACGTCAGCGAGGTGCTGTCGATCACCGACGCCTTCCTGATCGCCTCCGCGAACAACGACCGCCAGGTCCGGGCGATCGCCGAGGAGATCGAGGACCAGCTGCGCGAGCAGCTCGACATCAAGCCGGTGCGCCGCGAGGGCGAGCGCGAGGGCCGCTGGATCCTGCTCGACTACCTGGACATCGTCGTGCACGTCCAGCACTCCGAGGAGCGCTCCTTCTACTCGCTGGACCGGCTCTGGAAGGACTGCCCCGAGCTGCCGCTGCCCGAGGACGCCCTCGCCTCGCGCAACCGTCCGGACGCCCACGCCGACGAGGCCGGCAACGCCGTCGCCCCCGCCGACGACTTCGGCAAGCCCGAGGACCGGTTCTGAGCCGGGACGCGCGGGGCCCGCGCATCGTCTTCTGGCGACACGGCCAGACCTCCTGGAACCTCGAATCGCGCTTCCAGGGCACGACCGACATCGAGCTGACCGGGCAGGGCGTGCTGCAGGCGCAGCGGGCCGCCCGGCTGCTCTCGGGGCTCCGCCCCGACCTGCTGATCTCCTCCGACCTCAAGCGTGCCAAGCGCACCGCCGAGGAGCTGGCCAAGGTCACCGGCCTCGACGTGCAGCACCACGAGGGCCTGCGGGAGACGTACGCGGGCTCCTGGCAGGGCCTGACCAACGCCGAGATCCGGGCTCGCTACCCGGAGGAGTACGCGACCTGGGCGGCCGGCGAGCCGGTGCGCCGCGGCGGCGGCGAGCTGTCCAGCGAGGTCGCCGACCGCTCGGTGCCGGTGGTGCTGGACGCCGTCGACAAGCTGGCGGAGGACGGGACGCTGGTCGTGGTCAGTCACGGCGGGACGATCCGCACCATGCTCGGGCGGCTGCTCGGCCTGGAGCCGGCGCTCTGGGAGTGCTTCGGCGGGCTGTCCAACTGCTGCTGGTCGGTGCTGGGCCGGGGGGCGCGCGGCTGGCGTCTGCTGGAGCACAACGCGGGTACGCTCCCGCAGCCGGTCATCGGCGATGACACCTGAGCGGTGGCGGCGACACCTGAGCGGCGGGGTCCCGGTGCGGGCCCCGAAGGGGCGGATTTCGCAGTTCCGGGCCTGACCAGCTAGAGTCTTCCTCGTTCGCACGGAGGGAACGCGGCCCGGAAGGGAAGCGGGAGATCCGGTGAGTGCGGGGCTATAGCTCAGTTGGTAGAGCGCTTGCATGGCATGCAAGAGGTCTGGGGTTCAATTCCCCATAGCTCCACTCCGCACCAGCGGCCCTGTTCACGGGTCGCACGTGTCGCGGGGCTATAGCTCAGTTGGTAGAGCGCTTGCATGGCATGCAAGAGGTCTGGGGTTCAATTCCCCATAGCTCCACAGCTGACGAGAGGCCGCCACCCACTGGGTGGCGGCCTCTCGCGTTTCGCGGGCACCGGGTTCGAGGGCGTCGGGATCGGGGGTGCCGGGATCGGGGGTGCCGGGATCGACGGGCTCGAACCACCGGTACCGGTGCGGCGGGAGGCCGGCGGTCGTGACGGGCCTTCACCCGCGGGGCGGTCCGACGGGCCGGACCTGCGCTGCTCCGGATACGGATTCGTGGAGCACCCCCGTGACCGTGTAAAGTAGTCGATGTCGCCGAGGGAAACCGGACGGAAACCCCGGTGACATCGCGGGTCGAGGGGCTATAGCTCAGTTGGTAGAGCGCTTGCATGGCATGCAAGAGGTCTGGGGTTCAATTCCCCATAGCTCCACAGAAGTTGAGGGCCGTCTCCCGAATCGGGAGGCGGCCCTTCGCCGTTTCGCCGTCCGATCGCCTGTGCATGCCACCGGCACGGGACCCGGAAGGACCGCTACCGTCGTGCCATGGCGGATCTGGAGCGACGGCGGAACGAGGAACTGGCCCGGATACTGCACCAGCTCGGCTGGAGTCCGGAACGGCTCGCGCGAGAGGTGAGCCTCGCCCTGCCGCCCGGCCTGGCGATCAGCTCCACCGCTCCCTACAAGTGGCGCGACCGCGGCATGGTGCCGCGCAGCCCGCACGACCAGGCGGTCTGCGAGGTGCTCAGCCGCACCCTCGGCATCGCCGTCACCTACGAGCAGCTCTGGGGCCGGATGGGCGGCCACCGCGGCGCCAAGATCCTCTCGCCCCGGCTGCTCACCGACCCGTGGACCGCCGACACCGCCCAGACCGCACTGCGCGAGGCGGCCACCGACGCCGGGCCCGTCCGCCTCACCGACTTCTTCCGCAGCGCCGACCTCGACCAGGCCGCCGACCGGCTCTCCTCCCCGCCCCCGCCCGTCGGAGGCGGCGAGGGCGCCCTGCGGATCGACGCCGGGCTGGTCGGCGAACTCGGCCTCTCCTACCGCAGCAAGCAGCGGCTGGAACGCTCCTGCGGCGGCGGCCTCGTCCTCGGCCCCACCCGGGCCGAACTCGCCATGGTGGCCAAGCTGCTGGAACTCGGCGCCTACGACGAACGGCTCGGCCGCGACCTCTACGGCCAGGCCAGCCGCCTCGCCCGGCTGGCCGGCTGGGCCGCGTACGACCTCGGCCACGACGCCGCCGCCCAGCGGGCGTTCGTCGCCGGGCTGCGCGCCGCCCACGTCAGCGGCGACGCCCGGCTCGGCGTCGGCGTGCTCGGCGCCCTCGTGGCGCTCGCCACCCAGGGCGCGGGCGGGCGCGGCCTGGACGCCGTCACCGCGCTGACCGCGGCCCTCGCCG
>NZ_JAHTKP010000106.1 GCF_019192735.1 Kitasatospora aureofaciens | reverse complement strand
GGCATGGCCTGCAACCTCGCCCGCCTCGGCGACTGGTACGACCCCCACCCAAAGGCTCCACGGCCAGGCACCCGCGTTCGCACCCTCTGCGAAGCCCGCGGCCTCACCACGTGACTGGACGTCATCTTCCCACGGGGCGGGGCACTGACTTTGCCAGCAGAGTCCCTCGACTCAATGAATCATCCAGTATGCCTGACTTGTCTCACTTTGCCAGAGAGGGTTGCGTCAGCATCGCTCACCGGGGCTGTGTTGAGTCCTTGCGGAGGAGCTCTTCAGCAGTGCAGGTCTGGTCAGGGTCCAAGACGAGACAGATGTTGAAGCCTCGGTCATCACGCTGGACCTGGGCTTCGAGGTCGCACCGACTGGTCGAGTCGCCGGTGTTCGCCGATACCGTGAACGACTTGCCTTCGGTCGCCGAGTCCGAAGCTGTGAGGCTCTGCGACGAGCCGTCCTGCACCCAGAACCGCCACTTACCGGCCGTCATGCTCGTAGAGCACCTGTAGTCGGGCACCGCGTAGTTTATCCCACTTGCTGTCAAGCTGTGGTCGGCCAACACATGCACTTTGGCGCCGGCTGCATTGCTCCAGTCCCCAACCAGATCGACCTGCTTGATCACGGTTGTTTCGCCGCCACCGCCAGCGCACGATGTGCACGCGAGAACCAGGCACCCGAGAACTGCTGCCACCCGCCCGAAGGACTTGTTTAGTCGGTGAGTCGGGTGAAGCATCCTGTCGCCTGACTGCAGTAACAACTGACCGTCATGGCCGGTTTCGGCCGGGCCTTCGTGCGATGAATTCATACCCCACCCATCGGTTTGAGAGTGCCGCTGCATGCGGCCAGCATGCTGCAGTCCGCAGCGACCATCCAGAGTGGCTCTGTTCCCGTCGCAGAGCAGCGTTTCGTCAGCAGTTCGGGAGGCAGCACCTGAGCCGGATGCTCACGAGAACGGGCAGCACCTCGGGGGTGACCGGCAGGATGCCGGCTACCGCCCGCTCGGGGCGTAGGACAAAAGCGCTGGCTACGGGCGCAGGTGGCAGCCACCAGCGCGTCGTTGCCGAGCGCCGGTGGGCGCCTCCCGTTCTCGTGAACATCGACTCGTCCGGTCCGCGGGTGCCTCCCAAATCCGTGAACAACTGACTTCACGAGTCGTGAACAAAGCCAGTCATCCAGGTTCGCCAGACATGAGGTGTGTTCGGCACGTCAGGGCGGTCAAGGAGCCAGCGCACATACCCGGCCTGGCACCGGGCCCACGGACTATCCGAATCGACGGCACGATCGAGCCTGCCGCGCAGATCAGCGCTGTCGACAGCCCGGGCAACCCGCACGTACTCGCGGTCCTTGCAGCGATGTGCGCGACGGACGACGACCTCAACCAGGTCGGTGAGCTTCGCCCTGACCGCCTCCTCCTGGTGAGCCAGGGCCACGCCACGGATCAGACTCTGCTTCGTACCCCACGACTTCGCATGCTGCGTCCACTCCCGCGGGTACCTCGCCTCCCACTCCAGGAACAGCAACGCATACGGCAGCCCCGGCCAAGTCGCCAGACCCCGGCTCACAGGGTGGCCCCACAGCCCGTCAGGTAGCGAACAGCTCTGCGCTTGGTGGTACCTCCGACGCGCCTGCAAGAAGGCCGGCTCCCGGTACTGCTCCTCCGCTCCCAGGGGCAACGTCAGCCGCCACATCTCATTGGACCGATCGAGCGCGTCCGCGACCTTCCTCCGGGCCTCAGTCAGATGGACAAGCGCGGCAGCTCTCACAACCGGATCATCCGCTATCAGTCCGAACGCCCAGCCCAGTCGCTCATCCCATGCACAAGCGCCGTCTGTACCTGCACCTGCCTCTTCAGCCACGCAGGGGATCATCCCCCAGCACAAGCGGGTACCTCCACCCCACGGTGCCGGGAGACGCAGAGGCTCCGAGGCACAACGCCCGTGCCAGAAGGACCAGTGGCTGGACCTGTGGACCTTCCCGGCCCCCACCTACGGGCGCGCCCGCGACGCCTCAGTGGTGTGGGAGCAGCCCGGCCCCGAGCTCGAGATCCTGCTGGCCGCTGGTGAGGGTCAGTACCTGGAGTGCAAGCGGGAGGTCCCGGGGCCCAAGGACGAAGACCGCAGGAAGGTGCTCAAGACGATCGCGGCGTTCGCGTCCAAGGACGGCGGGACCGTCCTGTTCGGCGTTCAGGACGATCTGCAGATCACCGGCCTGCCAACCGCCGAGAGCGTCGACAAGCAGACGCTGACGGTGGTGAGCATGATCCGGGACACCATCGTGCCGGTGCCGCCATTCACGACACGCGTGATCGACCACGACGGCCGCATGGTGTTGGCCGTCGAGGTCTCCGCCGGCGGCCAGATGCACGCCTACCGCAACGGGCAGCGGCTCGAGTTCTACGTCCGTGTCGGCCCGAACACCGTCTTCGCGCGTCACCACGAGGTTGCCGCCGGCTTCGGGCGCAGCTGACCGCCGACCGAGTCGGGCGGAGGTCGGCCTTGCGCTCCCCCACCACGGCGCAGGAGCGCAAGGCCAGCGAACCACGCCGTCAGGATGATGCCGCCCCACACGAAGCCGTAGTGAAGGGCGTCGCAGAGGTTGGCGCCCACCGCGTTCGACCAGGCCGAGGACGAGGCCGATCAGGACCGAGACCCTCACCCTAAAAGAGGATCAGCATGATGCCCTGGGACGCGCAGGTGATCACCACATCAAGATCCAGACACTGGAGGAGCACGGGCCTCACCCTCCATCTGCAGGTTTTCCCAACGGAACTGAACATCCGTCCCAGATTTTGCAAAGTCGCAGGTCAAAGGTCATATAAAGACGATCAAGGAAGCAAAATCCCAGGTCGCGCGCCCAAGATCCAAAGTCCCAGATCCTGCAAGTCCCATGGTCAAAACATGATCAATTGATGAGCCCCATCAACCCAGTCGGGACGGAGCACCCGGGCCGGCCTTCTCATCGAGTTCCAGCGGTGAGCCCTCCTCCCCGCCGATCGAGCCCCGGCACGACCAACACGGGCGCAACAAGGCGTTCACCTCCCGGGCCTTCTCCAGGCGCTTGAGGGCCTTGGCGGCGGCCTCCTCCTGCCGTTCCTCGTACTTCTCGTGGCAGGGGTAGCAGCGGCCCCCGGGGCGGCGGGTCCAGGTGCCGTGGATCCCGTACTCGTAGGTGCTCTCCTCCTTCGGGACCTGGCCGCAGTCGGCGCAGGCCAGGGTCTGCATCGGCTCGCGGTGGGCCTGCTTGGCCTTCTTCTCCCGGGCCTTCTGGCGCTGGTCGTAGGCGGCGCGGCTGTACGGAAACCGGGTGCCGGCGCGACAATGAGTTTTCCGGCCTCGGCAGGTCTACATCTCGACCGGGACGACCAACTCATCGGGAGTACAGACATGGGCCTCATCCACATCGAGCTGTTCGCGACCCTCGACCTCGTCGGGCAGTCGCCCGGCGGCCCCGACGAGGACCCGGCGGGGTTCCCGTTCGGCGGCTGGCAGGCGCCCCTGATCAACGAGGTCACCGGGGCACAGATCGGTGCCGCGTACGAGGGCACGGACGCCCTCCTGCTCGGCCGGCACACCTACGACATCTTCGCCGCCTACTGGCCGCACCAGAAGGACGGCGAGATCGCCGAGCTCTTCAACAGCGTCCCGAAGTACGTGGCCTCCCGCGGCAGGCCCGACCTCTCGTGGGCCGGCTCCACACGGCTCGGCCCGGACCTGGCCGGCGCGGTGCGCGAGATCCGTGACCGGCACGAGCACGTGAAGGTCGTCGGGAGCCTGAACCTGGTTCAGACCCTTCTGCGCGAGAAGCTCTTCGACCGTCTCGACCTCTGGGTGCACCCGATCGTGCTCGGCATCGGCAAGAAGGTGTTCGACGGCGGCGCGGTGCCCACGAACCTCACACTCCTCGAACCGCCGGTAGCCGGCCCCACGGGCACCGTGTACCTGCGCTACGGCCTCGCCGACGGCACGCCCAGGACGGGCGACATGAGCGCACCCGACCGCGGTCTCGGGCACGACGGATCCCGGTGATCCGATGACCACCGTCAACGCCAATGAGATCGCCTTGGGCATCGAGTCGTTCGGTGACGACGACGCGCCACTGGTCCTGCTCGCGGGCGGGACGACGATGCTCTCCTGGCCCGACGCGCTCTGCGAGCGCCTCGCCGCCGGCGGGCGCCGTGTGGTGCGCTACGACCTGCGCGACAGCGGGGAGTCGACGACGACGGATCCGCAGGCGCCCGCCTACACCCTGCGCGGCCTCGCCGCCGACGCGGCGGCCCTTGCCGACGCGCTCGGCGGGGCACCTGCGCACCTCGCGGGGATCGGCGTCGGCGGGATGGTCGCCCAGGTGGCCGTGCTCGACCATCCGGGCACGTTCTCCGCGCTCACCCTGGTCGGCACCCGCGCGGTCGCCCCCGGCCCGCCCGACGACGACCTCCCCGACCATGACCAGGCGACGATAAGCCGCCTGTTCGCGCGTCCGATGCCCGACTGGACCGACCGCGAGGCGGTTGCAGACTTCGCCGCCACCGGCGCGGAGATCCGCGGCGACGACCCCGTCGCCGCGCGCGCAATCGCCGCGCGCATCTGGGACCGCACGCCCGGCACCGCACCCCCGGTCCAGATGGCCAACCAGGTGGGCCTGGTGTTCTCCAGGCTCAACTGCAAACCCCGCTGGCGCGAGCGCCTGCCCGAGATCGAGGTCCCCACGCTCGTCGTCCACGGCCACCGCGACCGGTTCTTCCCCGTCGGCAACGGCGAGGCGATCGCGCGCGAGATCCCCAGGGCACGGCTGCTCGTCCTCAAGGATGCCGCCACCGCGATCCCCCACGCGGCGGTCGGCGAGGTCACCGAGGCGATGCTCACGCTCGGATAGAGGACAGCGGCCCCCTCCACTGACGCCGACCGGGCCACCATCCAGGCCGCCGCCGACCGGCTGCTGCAGGGCACCCCGCTTCGCTCCACCGGCAAACTCACCGCGCTCGGCTCCGCCGTGACGGCCACCTTCCCCGAGGCCCTGCCCCCGGGCGCCCCGGTGTCGGGCACGGAGCAACCGGCCGTCCGGCATGGGCGCGAGCACCTGCTCGACGTCGGCCGGATCAAGGCCGGCGGGAAGGTGAGCGCGTTCGACCGGGGCCTGGCCGCGCTCGGGCAGTACCGGGAGCGGGCCGGGTCGGTGACCGTGCCGCGCCAGCACGTCGAGGAGATCCCGGACGGCGACGGCGGGATGGTGGAGGTGAAGCTCGGGGTGTGGATCTCCAACACGAAGAGCCGCCGGGCGAAGCTGACCGGCGAGCAGCTGGAGCGGCTCGCCGCGCTCGGCCTCGACTGGCGCTGAGACCGGCCGGGCCCGAGGCCCGCTGAGAAGCGCTCCAGGCCGTCTCTGCCCGCCTGCGCCGCCGTGTCCCAGGAACGCGCGGCGGCCGGGCCCGGCGGGGGCGGCCTGGCTGCCTTCCGGGGCCGCCCGCGCGCCCCGGCCCCCGCCCCCACCGCGAGCGGCCGGCACCAGCCGGACGCGAGAGAAGAAGAGGCCCGCCGCAGGCGCACGAACCCTCAACGCCACCGCCCCACCCAACCAGCCAACCACCACCCACAAAGCCAAGGACAGGAAGGGGAAGGAGAGGGTTGTCGGGGTGGTGAGTTTCCCCTTGACGGCCACTCACCATGGCATCTGACCTGCGCGTTCGCCCGGAATCCGTGCGCAGCGGGCGGGAGGGTCGGCGACCGGTTGGCGCACCGGTTCTCACCACCGGTTGGCGGACTGGTTAGCGGACCTGTTGTCGGATCGTGACCGTAGAGGCCGGTCTTGGGGAGAAAAGTGGTGAGAGGCGCGGGCTTCCATACGGTGCTCGCCGCCACCGGGGTGGCGGGCACTGACCTTGAGGATCCCGTGATGGCGATGCCGCCCGAGATCGACCACGCCGTGGTCGCCGCGCTGTACCAGTTCCGGATGGCCACGGCCGAGCAGCTGCGCGTCCTGCACACCCCCGACAGCAAGCCGGAGCTGATGCGCCGACGCCTTCGCCGGCTGAAGGCCGAGGGCCTGGTCGAGGACGTCGTGCTGCCGCACGCCGGACGGCTGCATGTCTGGTACCTGACGGAGCGGGGCGCGCGGATCGCCGCCCGCTTCCCGGAGCTGCGCGGCGTTGCGTCCCCGCCGCTGCCCGAGGACAAGACGGAGGCGAGGCTGCGGGTCGGGCACATCCTCGCCGTCACCCGCACCCACGCCGCCTTCGTGGCCGGCGCCCGCAAGGCGGGGGACGAGTGCGCGCCGCTGGACTTCCTGCCCGAGGTCTACCACCGCTACGGCGAAGGCCGCGACGGCGCCGTCATCCCCGACGGCCTGCTGCACTACACCACTGGCGGGGTCCGTCGGTCGCTCAACCGGGCGTTCGTCGAGGTCGACCGCGGCACGATGGGCAGCGAGAAGCTGGCCTCGAAGCTGATCGGCTACGCCCGCTTCCACGAGCACCACCCCGTCCCGGTTCACCTGCGGCGCACCGTCGGTGCGCAGAGCGTGGGGCCGGCCTGGCAGCAGCACTACACGCGGTTCCCCAGGCTGCTGTTCGTCCTGGCCGACACCGGCGAGCAAGCCGCCCAGCACCGGATCCGCGACCTCCAGGCCCTCGCCGGACTGCACCCGATGGTGGAACAGATGCTGACGACCGTTCGGGCCGGGGCGGCCCGACTGGACGACCTGGAGCAGCACGGGCCCGGCGGAGCGGTGTGGCACACCCTCGCCGACCCCCAGCGGCCACGGTGCGGGGCCTGGGAGCTGTAGGGCGCAGCGGGCGGTCCGGGCCGGGGCGGCATCAAGGTGTCCGCCCCAGCCATCAAGGTGTCCGGCCGCTTCATCGAGGTATTTCGGGCCGCCATCAAGGGATCCGGTCGCTCCATCAAGGAATCCACCAAGGTTGGTGGCCGTGCGCGGCACCAACGTTGGTGGAGGCCGTTACGTGATCGTTGCGGCAGAGGGGGCCGTTCACCAAGGGATCCACCAAGGTTCGCGGGGTTCCCTTCGGCGACCACGCGGAGCACCCGGCTCCGCGCCCAGCCGAAGGGGAACCCCGCGATGACGAAGAACGACGGCACTGGGACGAGGAGCAGGGCGCGGACGGGCGCGGAGCCCGACAGCGAGACGCGGGAGGTGGAGATCACCTGGGCCGTGCTCGCCGCCCTGTTCCAGTTCCGGATCGCCACCGCCGAGCAGCTGCGCCGGCTGACCGCCCCGGGCGCGGGCATCGAGAAGATGCGGGCCCGGCTGCGGAGGCTGCGCGAGGAGGGCCTGGCCGAGGAACTGGTGCTGCCCCAGTCCGGCCGGGCCAGGGGCTGGTACCTGACCGAACACGGCGCCCGGATCGCCGGCGCCTTCCCCGAACTGGCCGACATCCCCGCCCCGCGGACGCCCGGCGACAAGAGCGCCTTCAAGTACACGCTGTGGCACCAGCTCGCCGTCGTACGAACCCACCTGGTGTTCCTCGCCGACGCCCGTAAGCGGGGCGACGCCTACGGGCCGTTCGACTTCATCCCCGAGATCACCCACCGCTTCGCCGAAGGCCGCGAGGGCACGGTCCGTCCCGACGGCCTGCTCTACTACTGCCGCACGAGCGCGGACGACGCCCGGGTCACCAACCTGGCGTTCGTCGAAGTCGACCGCGGCACCATGGGCGGCCCCCGGCTGGCCGCCAAACTGAACGCCTACGCCCGCTACTGGGCCACCGCGCCACTGCCAGCCGGAGTGCGGGGCACCACCGAGGCCCAGGGCGGCGGCGTACCGCTGTGGGAACGCCGCTACGTGCACTTCCCCAGGCTGCTGTTCGTCCTCACCGGCACCGGACAGGCCGGCTTCGCCCACCGCGCCGACGACCTGGAACTCATCGCCCGCACCCGGTACGTCGCCAAGATGCTGCGCACCGTCCCGGCCATGGTCGCCAAGCTGGAGGACCTGGAGGACGAAGGACCCAGCTCCGACGTGTGGTGGTCGATTGCCGATCTCGAAGCCGGGCCGGGCCCTTGGTGGAGCTGACCGACACCACACCCTGACCGGCACCGACAGCGCGCCTTCCCGTAAGAATCTTCGCCACCTACCGACCCTACGCGATCAGGTCGTGGCAGAGGGTGACGAATGGGGCGTCGGCGGACTCTCCCGCCTCCGTGTTGGCTTCGAGCGCTACACGGACTTGCTGAGCCTTGAGGTAGGCCGGAGTGACCGCTGGTCCGCACCTGGCGCTTTGGCCGGATGCCGGTGGTCTGCTCGGTACGGAACCGGAGCGAGGTCGGGGCGGCGCGCGGCCGGCCGGTGCGCCGCTTCATGTGGCGATAGGCGAAGTGGCGAGCAGGCACGGGAGTCAGTGGCTGGGGCTGTCGTGATCTTGTGGGGTGTCGGGCGGTGGTTTGTGGGTGTCGCGGGGTTCGGGGTGGGGCTCTTCCTCGGGTGGGTGACCGGCTTCGATGGCTCGTCCGCGTTCCAGCTCGAAGTTGAACTCGAGGCCCAGCAGGATCGCGACGTTGGAGACCCAGAACCAGAGGAGGAAGAGGATCACGGCTCCGATGCTGCCGTAGGTGCTGTTGAGGCTGCTGAAGTTGGCGACGTAGAGGGCGAACGCGCCGGATGCGATGATCCAGAGGGCTACGGCGACCAGGCTCCCGGGGAGGATCCAGCGCAGCTTCGGTCGTTTGGCGTTGGGGGCGGCCCAGTAGAGCAGGGTGACCATCGCAATGACGATGATGACGAGGATGGGCCATTTGGCGATGCCCCATACCTGTACGGCGTTTTCGCTGACTCCGAGGATCTTCCCTGTCTTGGTGGCCAGTGTGCCGGTGAAGACGACACCGGTGGCGGTCAGGGCGAGGAGCGCGACGAGGACGATGGTCAGGGCGAGTCGGGTGGGCAGGGTCTTCCAGAGCGGGCGGCCTTCGTCGATGCCGTAGACGTTGTTGGCGGCGCGCATGAAGGCCGCGATGTAGCCGGAGGCGGACCACAGAGCGAGGATGATCCCGATGGCCAGTGCGATGCCTGCCTTGCCCTGGGCGTTTTGGAGTTGCTGCACCACGGTGGTGAGGATCTGGCGGACGGATCCGGGGCCGAGGTCGCGAAGGTGGTCGAGCAGCGGCTTGGTGGCGGAGCTGCCGACCAGCCCCAGGATCGACACCAGCGCGAGCAGAGCGGGGAAGATCGCCAGCAGGCCGTAGTAGGTGAGCGCGGCTGCCGCGTCGCTGAGGCTGTCGGCCTTGAACTGCTTGGTGGTGCGTTTCAGGACGCCCCACCACGACCTCTTGGGCAGGTCGGTCGGGCTCTCAGTGGGACCGGCGCCACCGGTGGCGGGCCTGGTCTCGTCGGCTGCGTTTATGTGCCGGTGTTCGTTCTCGTGTCGTGACATGGGTGTCAACCCGGCGTGTATGGGTGCCTGTTCTGGGGGGTGGGGCCTCAGTCCTTGACCACCTGGTAGATGCCGTAGATGACTCCGGGCACGTGGCCGCACAACTGAAGGAGGAAGGCCCAGAGCACCTTGATACTCGGCCCGTCCTTGATCAGTACTGCCAGGAACGGCAGGACCAGGCACAACAGCACCAAAAGGACCTTGACCATGATCGTCCCTCGTTGAGATGCGATGGTCGGCGGCACGATGGCCGCTTTCTCATGGTCCCACCGCCAGCCGCCCGGTGGGGAACCGGCCGAGCTGGAACGGCGGGTACGCGTGGGTGGACAAATCAGGGCTTGCGCGGGCAGCCTCGAGGCGGGGCAGGTCAGCCCGGCCGGGCGCGCACCGCCTGCTCGGCCCGGCGCCATCCCCTCGAAGCCTTGTGAGACAGCGACCGCTTCCGTTCGGGAGCGGGTAGCCCCCGGCCGACGGCTCCGGTTCCAGGGGCCCTTCGCGACTCGTTTGGCTGCGTGACCATCGGGAATCAGACCGCTTGGAGGGGCCTATCTAGCCCGGAGGTCGCCATGATTCTTATCGGAGTGATTCTGCTCATCGTCGGATTCGTCGCCAAGATCGCCATCCTGTGGACCATCGGGATCATCGTGGCCGTTATCGGCCTGATCCTCTTGCTACTGGGGTCCGTCGGTCACGCGGTCGGCGGACGGCGGCACTACTGGTAGGGCGTTCGGCGCGTGCGCGGTGGTCCGGTGGCAGCGCGATCGTGCCGGGGATCGCCGGCGTCGCGGTTCACGGCATGCTTCACCTGCTCGTTGTCGGTGTACTGACCCCGACAGCCAGCCTCGTCTACGAGGCCGCGCGGGAACACCGGCGCGCAGCCCGCTGATCCAGCGCATGCTTGGAACGTGGTCAGGCCGGTTGCGGTGTTGCACAACATGGATATCCGGAGGACGTCATGTTCGTCTTCCTCGGGCTCATCATCCTGGTAGCTGCGGTCATCGTCGGTGTCGCCGGCGTTCTCAGCAACGCTGGCAGCGCCCACACACTCGGGCACGAGTTCGCGGTGTTCGGCTACCACGTGACCGGCTCCACCGGCACGCTGTTCCTCTACGGCATCGTGGTCGGCGCCGTCGCCCTGTTCGGGCTGAGCCTCCTCCTGGGCGGTGCCCGCCGCATCGCTCACCGCGGTCACGCCAGCCGCCGCCGACTCAAAAGGTCCCGACACGAGACGGCCGCTGCCATCCAGGAACGAGACGACCTGATCGACCAGCGCGATGCCGCCCGCACGGACACGGCGAACGTGCGCGAGAGCAGCTCACCCCACGACGACCGCCACCAACAGGCGGATGACGGCCACCATGGGAGACTCCACCTGTTCGGGCGCAGGGCCGCCCATCGGTAAGCCGCCGCCATCCCGCGCAGGCCGGCGACCGGCCCGCTCCGGCAATCGACTACGAAAGGCGGCTCGCCATGAGTATCGCCAAGAAGATCGCGCACAAGGCAGAAGCGGTCAAGGGCGGAGTCAAGAAGAAGGTCGGTCGCGTTACCGGCAGTCGACGTCTCCAGGTCGAAGGCCGAGGCGACCAGGTCAAGGGCAACGCCAAGCAGGCCGGGGCGAAGATCAAGGACGCCTTCAAGCACTGAGTACACGCCACCGGGGGCACCCACAAGCCCGTGACCTGCCGAAAAGCAAACCCGTAAGGTCGCGCCGCTACGGGGAGCCACCGCGCCGGGTAGCTACCCGAGGTCGGTGAACGGGATCACCCCCGGCACCCGACGGCGAGAAGCCCATCGCACGGGCGGTGAGGCCGTCGGTGGCGAGTTTGGTGATCCGGGCCCATTCGCGGAAGTTGCCGTGCGCGGCCTGCTTGTCGACCAGGGCGATCAGATCGGCGTCCACGCCCTCCCACAGCGGGTGGAAGGCGGGGATGGTGGCCAGGACCTCGGGCAGGGTGAGCGGGTGGGCCTGTTGCCAGATGTAGACGCGGGAGGCGAGCATCGGCTCGCGGCGCAGCACCTTGGCGCAGCCGTCGCCGCCGGCGAAGACGACGGCGATGTCGGTGGCGGGGTCATCCCAGAGGTAGCGCCAGTACTCGAAGCATTCCCGCGACATCCACTGGGCCTCGTCACAGACCAGGACGTGGAAGCCGCGGGCGAGGGCGTCCTTGAGGACGGCGTCGAACTCGATCGGCCGTGCGGGAGGCTCGCCGGGCAGGCCCAGGGCGCGGAAGAGCTCGTGGCGGATGTCGCGCGGAGTGGGGCGCGCCCGGAACGCGATCCGGTAGGAGTTGTGGGGCGCGAGCAGGCGCAGCGAGGCGTTCACCGACAGGGACTTGCCGTTGCCCGCCGCGCCGGAGATACACATCATCGCCCTGGCCTCGAGGGTGGCGGCGATGTTCTCCCGGGCCGTGCGCAGCGCCTCGGTGGCGACGGTGCGCGCTCCTTCCAGGTGCAGGTAGTGGTCGGCGCGCTCGGGGGGCAGCATGCCGGGACGGACGGCGGGTGCGGTGGTCACGGTGCGGGCTCCTACGGGGCTCAAGAGATGGGAACGAGCGGGCAGATGGGGCCGGCGGGTCTGGGTGAGGTCACCGGGCCGGCTGGCCGGGCCGCAACGATGAGCGGGGCTTGAAACGGGTCGTTGACGCGGGTGCGGCTGCGGTGTGTGCGGACCGCGGACGTGCGGTGCGGTTCAGGCCGGCGGTGCGGAATCCGCTGGGCCGCCGTCGGCGCGCTCGGGCCCGGCGGGTGCTGTGGCGCGGGGCAGGACCCATCCGTCCGGGACCGGGGCGTGCGGGAGCAACCCGGGCAGGGCCACTGCCCGGAGGTCCCGACCGTCGGCTGCCGCGAGCTCGGCGTCGGCCTCGGCCGCGGTCAGGGTGCCGAGCGGCTACGGCGGGGCCGGGGTGGTCGCGGCGGCGAACCGTCAGCGGCGCAGCTTCTCCGCGGCCTTCAGGTCCGCGCGCAGCCGGCGGGCAGCGGCGGTGCGGGCCGCTCGCAGGGCGCGGACCTGTTCCGGGCTCGCCTGCTCGGCGAGATAGGCGGCGCCGAGGTGGCGGCCGGTGGACGCGTCAAACACCTCGATCTCGCCGACGTGGTGCGGGAGATGGCGAAGGCGGACCTTCGTGTCGGTGTGGCCGACCATCCAGGGGGCGATGTAGGGGCGCCTTCGCCAGGAGATGCCGTTCGTGGTGATCGTGCGGGTGCGGCCGTCGTCCTCCAGGGCGAAGAACGCGAGGTGCTCGGGCGGGACGTCGCGCAGCGGCGTCGGGTCCGCGCTCCACGCCTCGGTGGGGGTGCGGCCGTCCAGGCCGGCCGGGCGGTGCTCGGTGTTCCACCAGCGCACCCAGTCCAGGAGCAGCGCGACGAACGCTGCGAACGTCAGCGGCGGCGCGTCCGGATCGGCGAGCCGCCCGCCGGTGAGCTTTGGGCGGTGGGTGTAGCGCGGCAGAGAGACGAGGAACATCTCCTCCACCGAGTCGTTCAGCGCCTCGATCGTCCCCTTCAGATGCGGGCTGTAGGCCGGCAGGTCATGGACGGGGACAGCGAACGCGCCCAGCGCCGAGGTCACCGTGGCGCACAGGAACTCCTTCCCGCGGTCGACTCGCACCAAGGCGGGCAGGCCACCTGCCGGGCCGAACGGCTCGGTACGGGTGATCGAGGTGCGCAGCGCCGCCAGCACCGCGTCGCGGGAAGGGGCGTGCGGGGTCACCGCCACCCCGGCGACGTACCTGGTCCCGCAGTCGATGAACCACGTGATCCACGGACACGCCAACTCGCCCCCGACATCCACCTGCACCGGCACGTGCTTGTGGTCACCCTCCCAGCACGCGTTCCTCCACAACGCCGGCCGTTTCCCGAACACGTCATGCGCCCGGCGGGCCGCCTCCCCGCCCCGCAGACCGGCCCGCTCCCCCACCGACAGATCCCTGCGCACCGCCCGCTGCAACGCCCGCAACGACGGCAGCTCCACCGAGGAATCGGCCGCGGCCCGGGCAGCGAGATCACGATGAACCGCCGCGATGTTCCCGCCCCGGAACGCCAGCAGGCGCCGGACCTCAGGAGTGATCACCGTACGGCTGCGAGGCCTGGCACTGAGCCGGCCCTCCGTACGTGCAGCCGTCACCCAGTACCAGACCGCCCGCTCCGTCACCCCCAACGCGGACGCGACCAACCGCACATGAGCGGTGGTCAGCTCGCTGCGGCTATCCAGATCGATCAGCCGGGCGACAGCACCCTCACGCCCCATCGCGGCAGTCAGCCCGGCCTGGTGCGGGTCAGGTGACGGTGGCAGGTCATGTCCCGTGAAGTGGTGTAGTGGTCGTTTGCCAACGGTCATGCGGTGGGTGGTAGTTGGTCGCGAGCCTGCTCGCCAGGGTAGAGCTGGTCCATGCTGCCCTCAGGCAGATAGCGGCGG
>NZ_JAHTKP010000105.1 GCF_019192735.1 Kitasatospora aureofaciens | reverse complement strand
GCACCAAGACAGCCGTCGCCTCAGGAATTTCGACGCCACCGATAGGACGTAACACCCAACCCCCACATCCAAGATGACTGGACGTCATCTTCCCACGGGGCGGGGCACTGACTTTGCCAGCAGAGTCCCTCGACTCAATGAATCATCCAGTATGCCTGACTTGTCTCACTTTGCCAGAGAGGGCGAGCAGTAACCTTCCTCTGACTTGACAACGCCTTCGGTGCCGTCAGTGATGGGGAGCACCTGAGCCAGGATCGATGCGGTGCACTCCACACAGGCGGGTTTCTGGCCGTTCATGACCTACTGGAGAGCCGTTCGCGAGGTCTGTCTGAGGGGCTCTGAACACTGCGGGCACCGGCGACTGGCAACTATCGCCCCCCACTCCGGCCGCGCGCTTCTGAGTAGTCCCAGCCGTCCGCGAAGTCGGCCAAGGAGCAGCAGCGCTCGCCGATCGCTACGAGTTCCGGATCGGCGCCGTCGACCGGGGGCGATGGCCGGAAACGAAAGCAGTGAATCCATTGGCGCTGTGAACTCTGTCAATGATGATTCCAGCGTATAATTGTCGGGAGACGGCTCAGGCGGCACGCCAGCCACAAGCGACCATGCGATCTACCTTGCCCCTACATAGCTGTTCGGAGAACCCGATGCCTGAGCCCGCTGACGTGTCCGTCACCCTTGCGGAGATCGCGCGTCTCGCGGGTGTCGGCCGGGCGGCGGTGAGTAACTGGCGTCGGCGGCACGACAATTTTCCAACGCCGGTTGGTGGGACGGACACGAGCCCGCAGTTCTCACTGGCAGAAGTCGAGTGCTGGCTTCGGGAACAGGGGAAGCTTGAGCGGATTGGACAACGCGAACGGTTGTGGCCGCAGTTCGAAGCCCTGGGCGACCGTGCGGTGATGGGCATCGCGATCGCTCATGCGGGGGAGCGTGTCCTGGCTGAGTACTCCGGCGGAGCAGGGTCACCGAAGGCTGCGCCGTCAGGTCCGACATCCCGGCTCGTGGAGCAGACAGTTGAGACCGCTCGGCGAGAAGGAGGTCGTCAGACCTTTGACTTCCTCCTCGCGCGTTGGCTTGACGCTCATGTGCGTCAGATCAGTGCCACCCCTCCACTGTTGGCTCGGTTGATGGCTGACGTCGCCGCTGTGGTCGGAGGAGAGCACCTGGGGGCGACCACGATCCTGGATCCGGCTTGCGGCGCCGGCGGGCTACTCCTGGCCGCGAGTAGACGCTGGATGGTGACAAGTCCCAGCAGTGCTCCTCCGATCCTCCTGGGCGTCGAGCTCGATCCGACCCTCATGGCACTGGCAGCCGTGCGGTTGGGCTTCGCGGCAACGGAGCGAATCGGCTCGTCTATCGGTCACCACCGTCCGACCGTGGATGTCCGAGACGGAGACTCACTTCGGAGCGATCCGCATGGCGACGCCCAAGCCGACGTCGTCTTGTGTAATCCACCGTTCAACGAACGGGACTGGGGCCATGAGGAGCTTGCCACTGATCCGCGCTGGGTGTTCGGCTTGCCGCCGCGGACCGAGCCCGAACTGGCTTGGATCGAACATGCTCTTGCCCGGCTCAAGCCGGGGGGTGTTGCAGTCGTGCTCCTCCCCCCCGCTGTGGCGTCCCGCAAGGCGGGGCGGCGTATTCGAGGAGCACTCCTCCGCGCAGGTGCGCTTCGCGGCGTGATTGCCCTGCCAGCCGGTGCCGCGCAACCGCACAGTGTCTCCCTGCACCTGTGGATCCTGCGCGCTTCGGAGGTGGAGGGAGGCGTCGGCCCCAGGCAACGGTTGTTCATGCTGGATGCTGCCGCAGTCGCCGCGGGAGCCGCAAAAGGGGCGCAGGGGATTGATTGGGAGCGCTTGTCGAGCCAGGTCCTCGACGCCGTGCGTGCCTTCTCCTGGGAGGAAGAGAGTGACAGTGCAACAGGAGAGCTGCCGGCGGGCTGCCTAGCCTTGCCGGTGATGGACCTATTGGACGATCAAGTGGATCTCACCCCGGCCCGGTATGTTCCCGAGACGGCCGCTGGGGCCCAACTCAAGTTGCACGAGTCCTGGAGCCGGTTCGATGGCCTTCTGCACAACATCGGAGAGTACGCTCGTGCGCTCTCGCGTATCGATATGTCTGCCGATGGCGAATCGGTCACGACAGTCACCGTGGGAGATCTGGATCGTGCCCGTGCCCTGAGCTTGAGAACAGGGCAGGTGCCCTCAGGTGATCCACTGAAGGGGGACGTCACTCCCGAGGGTGCGGTGCCGGTCTTGACCGTCTCCGACCTGGTCTTGGACGGGTGTCCCGGAGGCTGGTTGAGCGCGGCAGACGTGCAGTCGGGGCTGCAGGCTGGCGTATTGACGATCGCTGAGCCCGGCGACGTGGTCGTGGTCGGCGTCGAGCGAGCCTTCCGAGTGTGGGTCCAGGTGGACGGTCCGTTGGTGCTGGGGTCGCAGTTGTACGCGTTGCGCGCGGATCCGGAGGTCGTCGACCCCTGGTTTCTCGCCGGGTGTCTACGCGCGCCAGCGAACGTGCGGCAGGCGAGTTCCCATACTTCCAGCTCGGCGCGCGTCGATGTCCGTAAGCTGCAGGTGCTTCAGCTACCCCTGGCAGAGCAGCGCCCGTACGGCACCGCCTTTCGCGAACTCTTGGCATTTGAGGACGCGTTGCTTGCCCTGGGATCTGTCGGCACGGATGTAATCCGAGGGCTCGGTGACGGGCTCGTGGCGGGTCGCCTCCACAGGGCGTCCTTCCCCGGCGCCGGGTGAAGGTCAGTCCGTGCTCAGATGAGGGAGCAGCTCGGCCACCTGTTCGTCGAAGCCGAGCTCTGTGAGTTCGAGGCCGACCTCGAGGCAGCGCTCGGCAAGGACGATGGCGCGTTCATGGGCGAGCCCGGGGAAGGCTGCCACCACTGTTGTCAGCGCCTGTAAGGCCGGGAGTAGCTCACCGAAGGGGATGCGGCACTCGGCTTCTCCGAGGGTGCCTTCCAGGAAGTCCGCCACGTCGCTTGGATCCAGGCTTCCTTGAGACTGTCGTACCAGCTCGTCGTAGAGCGAGAGCGCCTGTGTATATCGTCCTGCGATGCGCATGCCGTTCGCTGCCAGGCGGTAGGCCTCGCGGACGTGCAGGTCGGAGGGGCCCCAGTCGCGTCGCGCTGTCGCAAGAACGTCCGCCAGGCGTTCGACGGCGTCTCCTGGGTCGCCGGTGTCGATCTCGGTCCGGGCCTGGACGCAGAGGTCTTTGAACGAGCGTTTGCTGAGAAAGGCAACGTCTCGTCGCCTGCGGCGCACAGGGGTGGCTTGGGGAGCTGCCGTTGCGGTGGCTAGCTGATACGAGTCAGGCGTGCGCAGCAGGCCGGTGGGATCCGGCTCCAAGCGAGGGGAGGGTGCCGGATCGCCTGCCCGGGGCGCGTACGCGCGCAGAATCTCCTTGACTGCGTGAGCGTTCTCTGGGCGGTCGTCCGGTTCCTTCTCCAGCAGTTTCAGGGTGAGCGCTTCCAGCTCGGGCGGGATGTGCTCGACATGGTGGGTGGGCGGGACCGGCTTGTCATGCACGTGCTGGTCACGCAGTCGCTCTCCGGAGAACGGGGGTCTGC
Source organism: Kitasatospora aureofaciens (assembly GCF_019192735.1). Lineage (GTDB taxonomy): Bacteria > Actinomycetota > Actinomycetes > Streptomycetales > Streptomycetaceae > Kitasatospora > Kitasatospora aureofaciens_A. The sequence goes on along the minus strand of NZ_JAHTKP010000105.1, from coordinate 10,902 downwards.
CTGTCAGCAGGCGGTAAAGGACGCAGCCGAGGGCGTAGAGATCGGTTTTCGGAGTGATCTGGCGCTCCAGGATCTGTTCTGGGGCTTCGTACCCTCTGCTGCCGACCGTGCTGCCATCGGGGGTGTAGTCGGTGACGCCCGGCCAGAGCGGTTTTGCGATGCCGAAGTCGATGAGGATGATGATGCCGTCCTCGTCGACGATCAGGTTGTAGGGCTTGAGGTCGCGGTGTACCACGGGTAGGTCATGAGCGCAGGCGAGGGCGTCGGCGATCTGGAAGCCGATGGCGGCCGCGACGGCGATGGTGGGTGTGTACTGGTCGAGAAAGCGGTGCAGGTCCTTGCCCTTGACCAGACGCATCACGATATAGGGCTCGGAGCGGTGGTTGCCCTGGTCGTAGAGCTCGGGGATGCCCTGGTGGTGCAGCTTCCCGAGGAGCGCACCCTCGCGTCGGAATCGGCCACGCATCCGCTCGAGCTCGGCCTGCCATTCAGTGTCGTCCAGGGAGTCCGAGGGCCCGCGGTCCGCGCGGAGGAATTTGACGGCCACCTGGCGCGGCTCGAGCAGATCCTCAGCTTCCCAAACGTCGGCCATGCCGCCCCGGCCCTTGACCTTCAGCAGTTTGTACCGGTTGCCCAGTACGTCTCCCGGCTCCATACCTGCCCTACCTCTGACGCGCGTGCCCACGGACCGTACCGGAATGACGCGTGTGTCTGGTTCCACCGAGTCAGAAAGCGACGACTGGCACTCCGTGAAAGAAACATACATCAGTCCGTCTATGGACTGAGTTCACAGCTATTCTGTGTCATGCTGGACTTGCCCGCTGGACGCCACCCGGGGTGTCCTGGCGTACTGCCTTGGGGGAGACCATGATCCGCTGGCCGGTGCCACCCGGCACCACCGGAGATATCAGCCTCATCCGTACTAACCTCCCTGCCTCGCGGCTCGATCCTCGCGATTGCCCCCTCAAGCGCAGCAGCGACGCACGTCCGATGCTGCGCGCAGACCCCGAAGCGGTCCAACGTGCGGAAGCATTACAGGACTTCACCCTCAAGGTCTTCATGGACGCAATGGACTTGATTGAACACGGCCGGATGGCGCCCGAGTGGGCGATTGAGCAACTTTGGCTCACCGAAGGCACCTTCGGTCTTAATGGGCGGCGTCGGGCGCATCCTGTGCTGCTGGCGTGGACTGTGGAGGCGGTCCAGAGCTACGTTGCAGCCCGGAAGGCAGATCAGCAGATGCGGCAGGCGGCTGGACTTCCGGCTACTCACCCCGTGCCCGACAAGTGGGTTGTGGGCCAGGATCCGGGCCAGATCGACTCTCGCGGAGCGGACACCTACGAGGCGACAGCCTGGGGACGGCGTTATGCGGCTCAAGACGGTTCAACTCGGGACCTGTGGCTGCTTTCCTTCGGAGCGACGAAGGAGGACCGCCCCGAGGCCGAGAAGGCGGCAGCGGCCTTCGTGGCTGCCCGGGGGATGCCTGCCAAGGGAGGGTGGAAGGCAAGGCACACGCCGGTGCCGGCCGGGGCACTACATCCTGGACGTACCACGGCGCCGGAGCGTGTAAGGGTCATCGAGTTCGGCTGCGGCGAGGGGACCAGTGCAGAGCTGCTCGACTGGGACCGGGCGAAGGTGCAGCAGCGATTCGCCTCGGACGCATGGCCGGCCCTGGCCCGGGCTGTTGACGACACGCGGGTTCTGCCAGGCTCCAGTTGCGTCGACTGCAAGGCACTGTCCGGGTGCGGAGAGCTGGTTCGCAGCCCGGGGTTGCTGCAAATGACGCCAGCTGGCCCCAAGCGGGCACGCCGCAGTGTCTCGGTCACTGACCTGCGCAGCTACCGAGACTGCCCCGCCAAGTACCACGCCACCAGGCAGCTCAAGCTGCGCACGGCACAGCCCGAAAGCCCGGAGATCCGCAGGGGTCGCGCAGTTGACAGCTGGTTGAACGAGCGCCACGGGACCCACCCGCACGGCGGCTGCCGGACGTTGCCTGGACCGGCGGACCCGTCCTCATGGATCTCGGCCGGCCTGCACCTCGTCGGCAAGGAGGCCGAGGACGGTGCATCCATGCTCGAACAGCATGCTCAGGTGTGCCCCCTGAACGGCCTCGCGCCCGGCGAACTAGTCCGCGTCCAGCACCAAGTCACCTGCTACGACCCGGAGCTGGATCTGGTGTTGATCGCCACGCCCGACCTGCTCTACACCCGCCGAGGCGGCTGGGTCTGGTGGGAGATGAAGACTGCCAACAGCCGCCTCTACGAAGGCGAACCGCTGATGGCCAGCTACCCGCAACTCGCCATGGGCGTACTGCTGCTGGCCGCCGGCGTACTCGGCGGTGACATCGCCCGTTCACGGGTCGAGTTCGAGCTGCTCCACTCCGATGACCTGACGTTCTTGGAGCTAGATCCCTCTCGTTCCCAGGTCGTGTCCGAAGCACGAGAAGTTATCGCCGCACTTGCCCGGCCCTGGGCCGACGACCAGCTCTACCCCGCCACGCCTGGCCGGCCCTGCGGCAGCTGCGAAGCTCGCAACTGGTGCCGACCCGGCAGCGACCACCTTGCCGCCACCGTCGCCACCGAGGAAGCCTGATGCTCACCACGCGTCCCGCCCAGCGCTCGGACTGGCTTGACTACCCGGACGTCCAGCTCGTGCACACCATCGCCGGAGCGGTCATTCAGCTTGCCGACCTCGGCAGTCTCGCCTCCTTTAAACTGCCCTACCCCGCCGAGGCGCAGCGAGCACTGGACCGGACGGTACTGGCCTGCCTGCTGCGCGGAGTCGAGGAAATTCCACGTAGTCTGTCGGACCTGCTCATCTGGTGCCACAGTCGCCCCTTGGAGGACTGGCCGCTGGACCTGCCCCCGGATGCGTTCGGAGCGGACGAGTACCTGGTGGATCCCGACGCGCTGGTGCCCACTCAGCTGTGCCACGAGTGGTGGATCAGGGCCAAGGACGCCGGGGCCGCGCAGTTCGACCGCGATGTCGTCTACACCGCGATGCGGCTGTGCCGTCAAGCGTCGTCGCCCGAGTCCTACACGGCCTTCCGACGCCTCCTGGTGGACCGCCCGGTGCTCACCACCGTCGAGAAGTTCGAGATCGACACAGACCTGTTCCTCGCCCCGGTCCTGGAGCTCGTAGGCCAGTGCTACGTTGCCGCACCCGTCAGCTACCAACACCAGGGCGTCTACATCACCTGCGGACGCTGCCTCACCCTGCTGACCCCGCTTGCGGACGGCGGCTGGTGGTGCGAGCGGGACCGGTGCCGTCGCCGGGGCACACCCCCGCACGGGCGGGTACTGACCGACGCGGACTCGGGAGGGCTACTCCAATTGCGGCGCCCGCTAAGGCAGTTCGTCACCGGCCCTGGCCGGGCCGAGGTCGAGCTCGAGGCACGCCTTAACAGGCTCGGGCTCGCAGTCGAGCTCTGGCCCGGCTTCGATGCCTACGATCTGCGCATCACCTTCCCCGACGGACATGTCTGGGCAGTCGACGTCAAGGACTGGAAGCACCCCGGGCTGCTCGGTCGCTCGGCGAAGCCCGTCCGTCCGGAGCCCCCCTACGACGAGTCGTGCTGGGTGGTGCCCCAGGAACAGGCCGACGCCCACCACGACTACCTGGGCACCTACCGGCGCAGCCGCCTCGCAGCTGCGGAAGGGCTACCTCTGCTTACCGACAACCGCCTCGTCGAACTCGCCGAAGCCCGCCTGAACGGCGCGACCGGCATCCGCCTCGACAGCGCCCTCTCCAGGAACGGAGCCCGCCGTGCGTAACAGTAGCGAGTGGTACCAGCCCTTGGCGAAGGACCTGGAACGGGTCTGGCCTGCGGAGCACGCCGACATCAAGCCCTCCCTGCTATGCCAGGTCGAGCTAGGGCTGCGGCTGCTGGAGGGATTGGACCCGACCCGTGACGCCGAGGGTGTCTACACCCTCCTAGGCGGGTATCCGTTTGCCACCGCCTCCGGCATCGCCACGACCCCGGCGCAGCAGGTGCAACTTGACGCCGCCCGGCACCTGCTATGGAAGCTGCGACGCCGCCGAATGTGGCTCCAGTGCCTGGACGCCTACCTGCAGTTGCCGCCACGGCTGTGCGGCTACCGCCTGCCGGAGAACGGTGGTGCCCCGGCACGTCGAGTGGAACCGACGGTCGCCGCCGACCGGTTCACCCGCTACGACCGGGCACTGTCCCAACTACCCGGCTTCGACAGACGCTTTCTGAACCTGGCCCCGGCGGGCCCCGCCCGCTTCACCGAGCGCCGCCGTCCGGCCGCGGTGACCATTCCCGAACAGCTCTGCCTACCGCCGGCTACTGGCCATGATCTGACCGAGGTACCGAGCACAGCAGGACGTCCACTGGACGTCCCCCTCACCGAGCTCGCCGAAACCGCGCGCTGGATGGACGCGACAGCGCTCGAGCTCGGCCTTCGACCCGGAGCCTGGACCAAGCGTCTCGCGGACTTGAGCCTTGACGTCCTTTCAGCCAACGGCCTCTGCTTTGAAGAGTCACAGGTCCTGCGCCTGGACCGGCTGCTGCACCTGGTCGGCATGGTCGGCGCCGGAAAGAGCACCCTGATGACGCTGATCGCCGCCTGGGGTGCCCGCAAGGGGCTTCGCACCACCCTGGTCGTCGGCGACGTCGCCGAACAGCTCACCCTCACCAGCCTGTTCCGGGATCTGGGCCTGAGCGCCGCCCCTGTGCTCGGCACCACCACCCGCGAGCAGCACGCGTCCCGCCTGCACCGCCGGCTTGCCGCCCGTGGACAGGATTCCCTGCTCAGCCATGACGACCCTGCCTTCGACGACCTCAGCACGGTATGCGCGCTGGACGCTCTGCGAGGGCTGGAGGCCGCCGAACCGCTGCGCTATGTCGACGCACCCTGCACCGAGCTGCGGCCCGTTAAGCAGCCCCGACGCACGGTCGTCGGCGACATCCCCCTACCCGAGTACCGGCACTTTTCGGCTCCGGAAGCGGATCCGGACCGGAAAGCTGCGGCGACGGGTCCCGGGGATGGTGACGAGCTGCGGAGCAACCGCGGCTGCCCGATGTGGAGCGTGTGCCCCCGGCACGCGACCGATCGCGCCATGGTGGACGCACTGATCTGGGTGGCCAACCCGGCCAGCCTGGTACAGAGCTCTGTACCGCATCACCTCAACGATGAACGGCTGCGCCGACTCGAACTCGCCTGCCTGCGCAGCGACATCATTATCGTCGATGAGGCCGACCGGGTGCAGATGCAACTCGACACCGCTTTCGCCCCCTCGGCGACCCTAATCGTGCGCGGCCCCGAGTCCTGGCTGGACCGACTCGGCATCCACAAGATCGACGAGCTGGCCAGGCAGGGCCGCCTCCCCCTGTCAGCACGCGACGTCGAGCGCTGGTCCGCGTCCCTGGACCTGGTCGGCATCGCAGCCAACCGCCTGTACCGGATGCTGATCACCGACGCGGACCTGCGCAGCTGGGCCGACATCGAGTACTTCAGCGCCTGGACACTCCAGGAAAAACTCGTCTCCGACTGGTACCCCCGGCCCCGCACCGACAACACCTCACCGGACGGGATCCGTTCCGACGCGGACGTCTACGACCTGGACGAGGAAGCGGACCCGGACGACCCGGCACCCTTGCCGTCCGGCCCCAACACCGAGGCATGGGCGCACCGCCGACGTGCGGTCACGGACACCCTTGATGCCTTCCGTGACGACCCACTCGGCGACCGTGGTCCGCACGGCGCGGACACCGACGCACTCGTCCGCACGGCCAACGATCTCCTGCACACCCTCGACGAGAAGGCCACCAGGGAACGCGTCCGTGTCACCCTGAACACCCTGCTCGACGGATCACCCCTACTCGACGGCTCCCTACGCCAGGACGACCCCCGCCCCGGGCAGCCCGACCGCGACCCCGTGGACACCTGGGGCAGCGAGCCATGGCTGGACCGCACCGCCGTGCGACTCGAGTTCACCCTGCTGCTGGCCGCACTGCACCAGCGTCTGGAACGCGTCACCTTTCTGTGGCCACAAGTCGAGGCCGCCCTGCACCTGGACACCGCCGACAACGAACTTTCGCGCCGCCCGCCCCTCGACTATGCGCCGTTCGTCCCCGAGGCGCCCATGGGCAACGTGCTCGGCTTCCAGTACCTGCCCGAGGACCCCGAGCGGGGACCCGACGGAGACGAACAGCGCACTGGCACCCTTCGCTTCTTCCGCTGCGCTGGGGTCGGCCGCGAACTCCTGCTCAATCTGCCGTCCTTGGGAGCGGACCCCACCGCCGGTCGCCCCGGCCCACACGTCCTGTTGATGTCCGGGACCAGTTGGGCCGGGACGTCCACCCGCGCCCACATCATGGTCCCGGTCCGAGCAGTCCTCAAGCCGGACCAGGAAGCGATCGAGTCCATCCGCCGCACTAGTTTCAGCACCCTGTTCCTCTACGACAACGAGGGATCCCCACTGACCCTTTCCGGGTCAAAACTCGACGCCCGCGCTCTGGTCCTGCGCCAGATGGTCACTCAACTGGGCAAGTCAAGCCCCGGCAACCCCTCCCTACTGGAACGGGAGTTGCGGCTTATCGAAGACGGAGAGCGCCACCGGGCGCTGCTCCTGGTCGGCAGCTACCGCGATGCGACCGCAGCCGCCGACCTGCTAGAGGCCATGCCCCGCTGGAGCGGAAAGGTCCGGGTCCTGGCCTCCGACAACGCCGAGCTCGACCACGCCGGTCCCGGTGATTCCGCTGCACGTGACGGTCTCGCCCACGCCACCGCCGTACGTCGCGGAGACCTTGCTGCATTCGCCGAGGACGAGGACGCCGAAGTGCTGGTCGCCCCCCTGATGGCCATCGAGCGCGGCCACAACATCCTGAACAGCAGCCGCAAGGCCGCCTTCGGGACGGTCCTGTTCCTCGCTCGCCCGCACCCCCGTCCCGACGACCTGTCCCTAGCTGTCTTCGCCGTCAACGACTGGGTCACCCGCTTCGTCCGCGATCAGCCTGGCCTGGAGGCCGGCACATTCAGCAAACTCGTTGCTGACGCCGGGAGCCTGGACGCAGCCGGACTCGCCTTCCGGCTCGAGGCCCGCAGAGAATGGCGCAGGCTGCTGTCGAGGCGCTACATCTACTCCCAGCTCAGCCCGGCCGAGAAGACCTCCTTCGCCTGGGACCAACTGGTCACCATGTGGCAGGTCATCGGCCGACTCGTCCGAGGCGGGGTACCCGCCCGGGTGGTTTTCGTAGACGCGGCCTTCGCCCCCGCCCTGGCCGAGGCGGGGGCTCCGGGCACTGCCTCCACCCGCGGCAGCGGCCGGCGCCGCCGTACCGATGACGGATTGCTCACCAAGCTACGCGAAGTCCTCGCACCCTACTTCGACCAGGGTGTCGCCCTGGAATCATTTCCCAGCCCCGCTGACCCCGCCCTGGTCCGCACGCTCTACCACCCCCTCTACGACGCCCTGTGCGGTCTCCGCACTGGCAGCTGAAGGAGAGTCAGAACACCATGGCCGCCAAATACCACGACATCAGCCGCGCCGCCTACCTCCTCGCACCCGACGCCGCCCCTTGGACCGCCGAATACCGTGCCCTCGCTTTTCCCGAGCAGTGGCACGAGAGCGTCCTGGCACTGTGCAACCACGGCCGCGATCCCGAAGTGGAACCCTTCCGCACCGCGCCCACGTTCCGCCTCGACGGCGTATTGCAGAGCCTCGCCCCCGATCTAGTCGTCCGCGGCCGCCCGCGCGACCGCAAGCAGCAGGCTGAGGACTTCTGGCTCTACGCCCCGACCGATGCCCCTCATCCCCTGCCCGGAGATACCCTGGACCGGCTCACCGGAGCCTGGTTGCACGACCTGCGTCCCAAGCCGGAACATCACGGCGATGTCCTGGCCACACTCGCCGCACTGCGCTCCACCCCGCCGCAGTGGCAGGACACCTCCGTCGACCTCCTCGGCTGCCCCACCAGCGACGGTGGCACCGCCGCCCCAAGGGACCGCCAGTACCAGCTAGCCACCGACGCCCTTGCCCGGCGCATCCTCGCACTCGGCCCCTACCAGCACAGCGCCGGCAGCCTGTACTTCCGCGCCGTTCCACGCGGACCCCGGCAGCAGGGCGCGGAACTGCTCTCACAGCCGATGGAACACCCGGTCAAGGGTCGCGACTGGTGGTTCTCCATCGTGATCAACATTTCCCTGCACACCGTACCCTTCGACCCCATGCCGCGCCTGCACCTCCACACTGGCGTCCGTCGCTGGGCGACCCGCCCGGACTCCAACTCCCAGCACCTGCGACTGCCGTACAGCCGTGACACCTCCGTCTACCTCCTTCCCGGCATCCCCTGGCTGCCCGGAGCACCAACGAGCGACCGCTACGCCGTGGCCCGGCTCACCCGCGACCGCGGGACGGGAACCTACGTCTGGAAGCACAACGGCCCAGCACAGATCCTCGGCCGACTGACTCTGAGCCGTCCCTTCCCGGACCCCGAAAGCCTGCTCACTGCACCGCAGCAGTGGATCGCCGACGGCCCTGGCACTCGCGCGGCCGTTGTCCACAGCACCCACATGGGCGCCCACGGCATCGGCACCGGGCTGATGTCTCACCAGCGCTCGCAGATCACTGAATGGGCTGAGCAGGCACTCCCCGACGGACTGCGCCGCGTACCCTCTCTCGTCCGGACCAGCGCCGGATCCAGTGCTCCCTCCAACGCCCGCCCCAAGCCGAAGGACACCGTCGCGAAGAAGACCGAGGAGGTCCGCGAGGCACTCGCCCGCAGGACCGCCCTCGCGGTGGCCGCCAGGATCAACGCAGGCCAAGACCCCGCCCTTGCGACCTACGCCACCGAACCCGCCGTGGTCGAGGCCCGACTGCTGTGGCAGACACCATCACTGCGCGACGCGGCGATCAGAGCACTCGCTCAGGTGCTGGGACTCGACGGCAATGGCGGGGTACCTGCGCCCGCCACCGCTGAGGAGACGTACGACCTGGCCAAGCCGGGCAGCCCCGTCGTCCTCGAGTGGCAGACCTCCGAACTCACTGTGCGGCTGCGCTGCCTGCGCACTACCGGCGGCATCGCCGACACTCTGGGCATCGACCCCAAGGCTCGCCCCAAGGGCAAGGCCTTGGAAAGTGGGATCCACCGCCGACGCAGGGCCGCCGCCGACTTCCTCGCCGCCGATGGAGCCGACCCGCAACACCCCGAGATTGCCCTCGTTGAGATCGACCGCCGCCAAGATTACGCCCACCGCCTGGACGACCCCAAGTACGCAATTCGTTTGGGCTGCGCGGACGCTGGCGTGCTCACCCAGTTTGCCTTGGTGCCAAAGAAAGCCAAGGGCTACAACTCCGAGAAGAACCTGTCCCACCGGGTCCATTCGGCCTGGCAGGACGCCCTGCGTCAGTACGGCGTCCGCGTGCTGCCCGAGCACACCCTCGGCGGCACGCTCCCTGAGGGCCTGCGCTACGTCGCGACCTACATGGTCAAGCGTCGCAAGGACGGCCCCACCCGAGTGCCCCGGCACACCCCCGTCGCCGTCATGGTTACCCCGATCGAGGCCGGCAGCGGCCTGGCGGCAGTCACGGGCTGGGATGAGAAGGCCGGACAGTGGATCCCCTACCCCAGGTTCCTGCTCGGCCTGGTCAAGACAGCTGAGATCCCGGAGGTGACCGAGGCGCTGGAGCCCACCCAGACCGAGGCAGCGCCCCCTGCCCCGGGTAACGTGCCCCGGCAGCGGTCCAGCTACAGCTACTGGCGGCAGAGCATGGACGAACAGCGGAAGGCGACCGGCCGCTACCTGCAGAAGATGATCCGCTCCCTGCGCGGACAGCCGACTGTCCTGCTGACCCACTCCCAGAACAGCCGAATGCACTGGCCCTGGCTCCAGGACGGCCGCACCGAACAGGACCTGATCCAGCCCGGCCACGCCCTCCCGTCCGGCCTAGATGCCGACCTCAGGCTGATCCGGGTGCGCGGTACCGCTGGCCGGGAGACCCCGCAGTGGTGGGGCAACGCCGATCCGGGAGGGATCAACGGACTACCCCAGGGCATGTGGGTCGAGGGCGAGGACGCTGGGCAGGCGTCAGGCCGGGTCTTTTACAGCACTACGCCCAAGGCCAGCACATTCCGCGACTCTGCAGTCGAAGCCGACAAGATCGCACCGCGTCCGCTGCGACAGGGCCCCCACAAGGGAGAACCCACGATCGACACCCACATCCCTGCTTGGAACCCCGGCCTCGTGGAGATCGCCGTCCTCGGATGCCACCCCGACGACGGCGACTCGCCAGAGGCCCTCGCCCTCGCGGTGCACCAGCTGCGCCAGGCCCCCGACTATCTGGACGCGTTGTCGTTGCCGCTGCCAATGCACCTGGCGAGTCTCGCCCAGCACTACGTGCTCCCCACCGTCGCCGAAAGCGAATCCGAATCGGAGGAGGAGATCCCGGACGTCCCCGATGCCGGCATTGCACTACCGAAGCCAAGAGAGGCAGCTCATGACAGGGCCCTGGTCGCGGCGCTGGGTGTAATTACCGCGACTGAGGAAACGGAATTGGAGGAAGGGGCCGAAACGGAGGGCGAGCTCGATCCGGAGCACTCGGAGGACCCTGGCCTCGCGCAGGCACCCCAGGATGAGCAGCTTATGCTTTTCTCGTGACCAACCGTCATGGCTAGTGCTCTGACTGTGAGGATGTAGGCGGCACCGCTCGGGAGTTTGACCCGTGCTCTGACTGACGCTTCGGCTGGCCTTCTGCGGAATCGTCGGCTTCTGTGCGGTGCCGTATGCGCGCGCCGGTCGGGCGCCCGTGACCTCAGTGGACGTTAAGTCCGTTTCTGGTAGCGGCCTCGTCCGGGTTGGGTGAGGAAGCCTTGGCGAGTGAGGCGTCCGAGGCGGCTGCGGGTGATGTTGACGGACGCCTCGTCGGTGGGCATGCCGA
>NZ_JAHTKP010000104.1 GCF_019192735.1 Kitasatospora aureofaciens | reverse complement strand
CCTTGCCGATCGACACGCCGTCGATCGCCCGCAGCTTCTCGACGATCTCCTCGCCGTGCGCCACCGAGGAGGCGGCCACGGTCACGTCGATCCGCAGGGCCTCCAGGCCGGAGGCGGTGACGTCGAGACCGGTCACCGAACCACCGGAGGACTCCACGGCCGTGGTGATCGCACTGACGGCGTTGCCCCGGGCCGGGACCTCCAGCCGTACCGTGATCGAGTTCGAGACACTGGGCACCGTCGCCACGGGCCTTCTCCTGCCTGTCGGGGCCGGGGCCGGTATCAGCGGGCGGCGGCGTGGGCGTGCGGGCGGGCGAGGTTGTCGGGGTGGAGGATCTCGCCCAACTGCGCCTCGGTGAGCAGTCCGCGGCGCAGCACGAGGTCGTGGACGGGGACGCCGGTGGTCAGCGCCTCCTGGGCGATGGTGGTGGCGTTCTCGTAGCCGATGTGCGGGTTGAGGGCGGTGACCAGGCCGATGGAGTGGCCGACCAGGTGGGCGAGGTGGTCGCGGTTGGCGGTGATGCCGGCCACGCAGCGCTCGGCGAGGGTCCGGCAGCCGGCGCGCAGGTGGGTCAGGCTCTTCAGCAGGCTGTGGGCAATGACCGGTTCGAAGGCGTTGAGCTGGAGCTGGCCGGCCTCGGCGGCGAAGGTGACGGTCAGGTCGTTGCCGATGACCTCGAAGGCGATCTGGTTGACCACCTCGGGGATGACCGGGTTGACCTTGCCCGGCATGATGCTCGAACCCGCCTGCACCGCGGGCAGGTTGATCTCGCCGAGGCCGGTGCGCGGGCCGGAGGACAGCAGCCGCAGGTCGTTGCAGGTCTTGGAGAGCTTGACCGCGATCCGCTTGAGCACGCCGGACAGCTGGACGAACGCGCCCGCGTCCTGGGTCGCCTCGACCAGGTCGCCGGCGACGGTCACGGGGATGCCGGTGATGGCGCGCAGGTGGGCGCAGGCGGTGGCGGCGTAGGCGGGGTGGGCGTTGAGGCCGGTGCCGATGGCGGTGCCACCGAGGTTGATCTCCTGGATCAGCTCGCAGGCCTCGGCCAGCCGCTCGCGGTCCTCCTCCAGCATGACCGCGAAGGCGGTGAACTCCTGGCCCAGCGTCATGGGGACGGCGTCCTGGAGCTGGGTGCGGCCCATCTTGAGGATGTCCGCGAACTCCTCCGCCTTGCCCGCGAAGGCGTCCTTCAACTCACCCATGGCGTCGTACAGTTCACGGGCGGCGAGGTGCAGGGCGATCTTGACGGCGGTCGGGTAGACGTCGTTGGTGCTCTGGCCGGAGTTGACGTCCTCCAGCGGGTGCAGGTGCCCGTACGCCCCCTTGGCGTGGCCGAGGATCTCCAGCGCCCGGTTGGCGACGACCTCGTTGGCGTTCATGTTGGTGGAGGTGCCGGCGCCGCCCTGGATCACGTCGACGACGAACTGGTCGTGGAGGCGCCCGGCCCGGATCTCCTCGCAGGCCGCCACGATCGCCGCCGCCTTGTCGTCGGTGAGCAGGGCCAGGTCGCGGTTGGCCTGCGCGGCCGCCTGCTTGACGCAGGCCAGCGCAGTCACCAGCTCCGGGTAGGTGGAGACGGGGGTACCGGTGATGGGGAAGTTCTCCACCGCCCGGAGCGTGTGGACGCCGTAGTAGGCGGTGGACGGGACGTCCCGGTCGCCGAGCAGATCGTGTTCGGTACGAACCGCGGGCGTGCCGACGGTGCTCGGGGCAGGCTGCATGGGGGTTCCGATCAGGAGGATTCGGGGCTCGGTGGCCACGGGGGTTTGACTGGCGCGGACCGCCGCATCGGGCTTGGACCGCACCGCCGCCGCACCCGCAACTTTAGGCCGAATCAACCGCAATTTGATTGCTTCTTCAGGCCCAATTGGACCCTCAGCGTGGTGGATAATCGCGCCATGGACAACATCGACAGGGATATCTTGCGCGAGCTCCAGAAGGACGGTCGGCTGACCATCCAGGAGCTCGCCGGCCGGGTCGGCCTCACGTCCTCGCCCTGCATGCGGCGGGTGCGGCAGCTGGAGCAGGACGGCGTGATCGAGGGCTACCGGGCCGTCGTCAACCCGGCTGCGGTCGGTCGCGGCTTCGAGGTGCTCGTGTCGGTCGAGCGCGACACCCGGTCGGTCGCGGAGTTCGAGGCCGCGTTGCTGACGATCCCGGAGGTGGTCGAGGCGTACCGGCTGATGGGCAGCCCCGGCTGTCTGCTCCGCGTCGCGGTCGCCGACCTCGCGGCTTACGAGAAGCTCTGGACCGAGAAGCTCACCGCCCTCCCGGGGGCCACGGCCGTCAACTCGCAGATCATCATGAAGCCGATCAAACAGCCGGGCGGCCTCCCGGTCGACCGCTGAGGTTGCTCAGGGTCCCAGGAGGCCGCGGACGGCGGGGCCGCCGAGCAGGGGGTCGGTCAGGTGCCGCCAGCCGTCGGGTCCGGCCGCGAGTTCGCCGTCGTCGAGCAGGGCCGCGTCCAAGGTGGCGCACAGGCGGTCCCGGTCGAGGCCGGCACCGACGAAGACCAGCTCGGAGCGGCGCTCACCGAAGTACGGGTCCCAGTGCCAGGCGGCGAGCGTGCGACGCTCGGGCGAGGCCGCGTGCCAGGCGTCGGCAGTGTCCTCCTCCAGCCAGCGATCCTCCTCCCGGAGCTCCAGATGACGTCCGGCCGAGCGCCAGCTCACCACGGACCCGGGCCGACTGGCCAGCCACAGGTGTCCGCGGCTGCGGGCGACCGAGCGCATCACCGTGGGCAGTGCGCGGGCCAGTCGCTGCGGATGGAACGGCCGTCTGGCCTGCCACCGGACGGACGCCACGTCGTCGAGAACCGGGACCTGCCGGGGCAGGAGGCCGACCGGCTCGAAGGCCCCGGCCAGCCGCGAGGCGACCACGACGTGATGAAGAGGGGCGAGCAGCGCCGACCGGGCCGCCCGTGCGGCAGCACTGTCGAGCCCGACCGGCATCGGCGTGAGCGCCGCGGACGGGTTCAGGTGGGCCAGGACCGCGCGCCCGGCCCGGGCGAGGCCGCCCTCGTCGTCGGGTTCGTCCGGTTCGTCCGGTACGAGCAGGACGTCGGCGGCCTCGGCGAGCCGGGCGGCGGCTTCGGCGGTGGTCGCCCGGCCGGCGTCGCCGACGCGGATCGCGGCGCTGTCGTGGATGCAGCGCAGGTCGCGCAGCAACTGCGCCGGGTCGATGCCCACGGCGACCGGCGCGAGGTCGTACTGGCGGGCCAGCGGTGTGACGCCGATCGGGGCGTGCCAGAGGTCGGCGAGGAACGGCAGAAGATCGAGGTCACCGCTGGGCGCGAGGACGACCGGCCGGCCTGGCCGGTGCCGGGCCAGCTCGGCCAGGTCCTGACGGACGATCACCGCCGGGTCACCGGTGGCGGCCCGACAGGACGGCCGGTTCGGCGGCTCGCCGGGCCCGAGGCCGGAGGCGAACCGCTGCACGGTGGGGTACCGACGGTCGTCGGCCGTGACGGAGACCGCCAGCACCACCGTGCCGGACCGCCCGCGCAGCAAGAGATCCGCCAGGTGTCCCCGCATCCCAGGGGTGTTGCCGCACACCACGCTCAACAGGCCCTTGCTCACGTCACTCCCTCTGTCACGGCGACCACCACCCACGACAAGGCTCGGGGCTGCGGCGCCTCGGGGTGAGCCAGCCGCTGGTCTCCCGGCATCAGTGCGCGTGCGCCGGTTCCGTGGGGCAGTACTCTGCCCAGGCGGGGAACTGGTCGTCGTAGGCCGACCAGGCCTCGGGGCCGGCAGCCAGTTCGGGGTCCGTCAGCAGGCAGCCGTCGAGAGCCGCGCACAGTTCGTTCGTGCGGAGCCCGGTGCCGATGAAGACCAGTTCCTGGCCGCGCGCCGTCTCGTCCGGGGAATCCGGCGACTGCGGCCGGGAGGCGTGCACGCCGGATGGCTCGAAGCGGGCCACCGAGCCGGCCTGCGACCAGAGTCCGGTCACGGTGGGACGGGTGGCCAACTGGAAGAAGCCCTTGGAGCGCAGCACCGAGCCGAACTCGCCGCCGTCGAGCCGACGGCCGACCAGGTCCCAGAGCGGCTCGGGGTGGAAGGGCCGGTCGGCTCGGTAGACGAGGCTGGAGATGCCGTACTCCTCGGTCTCGGGCACGTGGTCGCCGTTGAGTTCGGCGATCCAGCCGGGCGCCTCCTGGGCGCGGGCGACGTCGAAGAGCCCGGTGCCGAGCACCTCGCCGGCCGGAACCCGTCCGAACGTCGAACGGACGATCCGGGCGGCCGGGTTGAGGCGGCTGAGCGTGGCCGAGAGCCGGTCGGCCGCCTCGGGGGTGATCAGGTCGGTCTTGTTGAGGACGATGACGTCGGCGAATTCGACCTGGTCCATGAGCAGGTCGCTGACGGTCCGTTCGTCGTCCTCGTACTGGTCCAGGCCGCGTTCGGCCAGTTCGTCGCCGGCGCGCAGTTCCGGGAGGAAGTTGGCGGCGTCCACGACGGTGACCATGGTGTCCAGCCGGGCGAGGTCGCCGAGGGTGGCGCCGTCGTCGCGGGCGAAGGAGAACGTGGCCGCGACCGGCATGGGTTCGGAGATGCCGCTGGACTCGATGAGCAGGTAGTCGAAGCGGCCGGCCCGGGCGAGCTTGTCGACCTCCTCCAGCAGGTCGTCGCGCAGGGTGCAGCAAATGCAGCCGTTGGTCATCTCGACCAGCCGCTCCTCGGTGCGCGAGAGCGCGCCGCCGCCCTCGCGGACCAGGGCCGCGTCGATGTTGATCTCGCTCATGTCGTTGACGATGACCGCGACGCGCAGGCCGTCGCGGTTGTGCAGGAGGTGGTTGAGCAGGGTGGTCTTGCCCGCGCCGAGGAAGCCGGACAGCACGGTGACGGGCAGACGCGGGGGCGGGGGGTGCTCGGCCACGAGCGCTTCTCCTTGGGCCGACGGCCCAGGCCGGCATGCCTGGGTCGGCGCGCCTGGGTCGTGCTGGTTCGATGGCTTCACTATACAGAAATGGAAGTCGTTTTCATCTACGGGGCTGTGGGCTCCGACCCCGACCCGCCGAGATGCCACACCCGCGCCGCCAACTGCGCCTGCCACATGCGTGCGTAACGGCCGTCGCGGTCGGCGAGGAGTTCGGTGTGGGTGCCGCGCTGGGTGATGCGGCCGGCGTCGAGGACCAGGATCTGGTCGGCGCCGACGACGGTGGAGAGCCGGTGGGCGATGACCACGACGGTCTTGCCGGTCACCAGACGGTCGATGGCCTGCTGGACCACGACCTCCCGGTTGACCCCTCAACCGACCTGACGGTAAGCCGAGTTGGTGCCGTTCACCGGATCGTGTGGCGTCCGGGCCGACACGCCGACGCGGCCCGCCCGGGGCGCCTACGGTGGGACACCTGCCCGCGCACTCGCACGCAGCGTCCGCCCACATCCCCGCCAGACAGGCCGCACCCGCCCAGGCCAGCGAGGAGCCCATTCAGTGATCGACTTCAACGTGCTGATCAGGCTGGCCGCCGACAAGGGCATCGAGCACCTCGGCGTCGGCATCGTGGTCCGCAACGCCTCCGGGCAGGTCCTGATGATCCGCCGCGCCCCGCACGACGTGCTGCCCGGCCTGTGGGAGTACCCCGGCGGCGCCCTGGAGGACGACGAGCCCGTCCCGGCGGGCGCGGCCCGGGAGCTGGCCGAGGAGACCGGTCTCACCGGGCTGGCGCTCGACTACGTACGGCACCTGGACTACACCAGTCAACGCGGGCTGCCGGTGCGGCAGTTCGTCTTCACCACCGTCGTACCGGACGGCACCCCGGTCGCCCTCTCCCCCGAGCACGACGCCCACCAGTGGGCCCGGCCCGGCAGGCTGCCGCAGACCGATGACGGGCAGCGCGCGGTGATCGAGTGGCTCACCGGCCGCCTCGCCGTCCCCGGGTGGCGGCCGGTCGGCGGCTACCTCACCACCATCGCCCGCCCCAGCACGTACGGCTGCTTCCTCGTCACCGATCCGCAGGGCCGCGCCCTCGGGATGCGCTCCACCATCAACCCGGACGTGTGGAACTTCCCCGGCGGCAACGTCGAGAACGGCGAAACCCCCTTCGCCACCGCCCTGCGCGAGGCGAAGGAGGAGATCGGCCTCGACCTCGCCGCCGAGAACCCCGAGGCGGTCGCCCGGCGCCGCCTCGTCGCCGTCCTCCACCAGCAGGCCGGCAGCGAGGACTACCCCGTCCCCGTCTGCGGCTACGTGTTCGACGGCGGCACCCTCACCCCCGAGCAGCAGGCCCGCATCCGCCTCGACCCGGCAGAGCACACCGAGTGGCGCTTCGAGACGGCCTACGACTGGCGCGCCCACATGGACCCGGACCGCTACCGGCGGCTCCTGCAGATCCTGCGCGCCCACCGCTGCGGCACCCCCTCTACCTCGAACGGCCGCAGCCCGCCGACGACTTCGAGGGCATCATGGTCCTGGTCACCGATCCCGCCGGACGCCTGCTGATGCACCACCGCGACGACAAGCCCGGCATCGCCTGGCCCGGCCACTGGACCCCGGTCGGCGGCTGGCGCGAGGCCGACGAGACCCCCGAGGAGACCGCCGTCCGCGAGGTCCGCGAGGAAGCGGGCATCGAGATCACCCGGGTACGGCCCGTCCCCGGCCCCCAGCACGACCTCGTCTCCCCGTTCACCCGCGTCCTGCGCGCCCACTGGGACGGCCCCGACAGCGACCTGCGCCTCGGCGACGAGGGCCTGGCCGTACGCATGGTCCCCCTCGACGAGATCCCCGCCCTCAAGGTCCCGCCCTACCTGCACCACTACCTGCCGCTGCTCACCACCGCGGCCGACCGGCCCACCGGGAGGACCTCGTGAACCACCCCGATCACCCGGCCGGTACCGCACCCGCCGCGCCCGGGACGGACCCGGTGACGCTGGTCGTCGGCGTCCACCTCGTCCTCCTCGACGAGGCCGACGAGGCCGACGAGGCCGACGAGGCCGACGAGGCCGACGAGGCCGACGAGGCCGACGAGGCCGACGAGGCCGACGAGGCCGACGAGGCCGACGAGGCCGACGAGGCCGACGAGGCCACGGTGCTGCTCGGGCGCCGCCGCAACACCACCTACGCCAACGGCCTGTGGCACCTCCCGGCCGGCCACATGCTGCCGGGCGAACCCGTCACCCGCTCCATGGCCCGCGAGGCCGAGGAGGAGCTCGGCATCAGCATCGCCGAGCACGACCTCTCGCTCGTCCACACCCTGCACCACCTCGACGCCGACGACGGCCGCAGCCGCCTCCAGCTCTTCTTCCGAACCCCCCGCTACGACGGCCAGATCCGCAACGCCGAGCCGCACAAATGCGAGGACCTGCGTTGGTGGCCGCTCGACCGCCTCCCCGCCGACACCGTGCCCTACACCGCGCACGCCCTCGCACAGATCACCGCCGGACACCGCCTGTCCACCACCGGATGGCCCGCATGAACAGCCCGGCGGCCGCAGCGCCCGCAGGCAGCGCGCAGACCCGGCCCGTCGTCGGGCACGTCCCCTCGGTGGCGGCAGCACCCTCCACGTCACGGTCGAGCGCATCATGCGCGCCACCGGGCTCGCCCAACTGCCCGCGCGCGACGACTAGATGAGGCCGCCGCGTGCGCGCCTTTGACCCTCCCCCTACTTCGCCAGGAGCCTCTGATGCACGAGACGGGCAGGCTGTCGGTCGGCGTCATCGCCCACGACCCGGCCACCGACCGGATCGCCACCGTCCACTACGCCCAGCGCAGTTGGAGCCCGGGCCCCGCCTGGACGATCCCCGGCGGGAAGGTCGAGCCGGGAGAGGAGATCCCCGACGCCGCCGTCCGGGAGCTGCGCGAGGAATCCGGGCTCATCGCCCGGCCGTCCGGCCTGCGCCTGGTGCACACCATCCAGGCCAAGCAGGGCTGGGACGGGCTCGGCGGATTCCTGCTGTTCGTCTTCGCGACCCGCGAGTTCACCGGCGAGCTGGTCAACGCCGAACCCGACAAGCACCTGGACGTGCGCTGGCACCCCGCCACCGACGCCCTGCCCAGCCCGATGTTCCCGACCTCCAAGGCCGCGGTGGAGGCGTACCTGGCCGGCGGGCCCGCGTTCTCCACCCACGGCTTCGACCAGCGGCGCCTCGTCGGGCCGTGACCCGCGCCCGGCCACGCGACTCCCCCTCCGGGAAAGAGCCGCCCGCCGCTGTGGGTCGGGCCGGAATGATCCAGGGAGATCGCGCCGGCCGAGTACGCAGACGCGCTCCTGCGACACCATGCCGCCCTGCGCCAGATCGATCTGGACGCACCGCATTTCACCGATCGAGTCGCCGTGGCACTCGCAGAGGTGAACGACCGGGAGAAGTCCCCCGCGCTCCACGAGTCCGACCGGGAACTCCTCAGCGGCACACTCAGCGGACTGAGCGCCGCCATCAGCACCGAGAAGGCCAAAGACCATGCCTGACCGAGACCACTGGAGAGCGGCGGGGCTCAACCGTGTTCGTGCGGCACTCGCTCGCTGCGGGTTGGACTGAACTCGGGGCAGAGGGCCGCTGATTCCCACAAGCGCTCCGCCCCGCTGGACGAGATCCAGCGGGGCGGAGCGCCGGCCGGGACGCGGGTCTTGCGGACCCGGACCGCTGAAGACCGCTCCGGCTATCGGCGGCGGGCGGTGATCAGGCGCTGCAGGACGATGAAGACGAACAGCAGCCCGCCGATCACGATCCTGGTCCACCACGAGCTGAGGGTGCCCTGGAAGCTGATGATGGTCTGGATCAGGCCCAGCACCAGCACGCCCAGCAGGGTGCCCAGCAGGTAGCCGGAGCCGCCGGTGAGCAGGGTGCCGCCGATGACCACGGCGGCGATCGCGTCCAGTTCCAGGCCGACCGCGTGCAGGCCGTAGCCGGAGAGCATGTAGAAGGTGAGCAGGACGCCGCCGAGCGCCGAGCAGAAGCCGCTGATCGCGTACACGGTGGTCTTGGTCCGCGCCACCGGCAGGCCCATCAGCAGGGCGGACTGCTCGCTGCCGCCGAGCGCGTACACGTTCCGGCCGAAGCGGGTGTAGTGCAGGACGACGAACGCGGCCGCCACCACCAGCAGCGCGATCAGCACGCTCGGCGAGATGAACAGGTCGCCGAGCGGGATCCGGGTCTGCGCCATCGCGGTGTACGACGGGTCGGTGATCGAGATCGACTCGATGCTGATCGTGTAGCACAGGCCCCGGGCCAGGAACATGCCCGCCAGCGTCACGATGAACGGCTGGATCTCGAAGGTGTGGATCACCCACCCCATCACCCAGCCGCCGGCCGTACCCATCAGCAGCACCAGCGGGATGACCAGCAGCGGCGGCCAGCCGTGCTGCTCCACCAGCCAGGCGGAGACCATCGTGGACAGTGCCACCACCGCGCCGACCGACAGGTCGATGCCGCCGGTCAGCACGACGAAGGTCATGCCGACCGCGACCACGAGCAGGAAGGCGTTGTCGATCAGCAGGTTGAGCAGCACCTGCCCGGAGAAGAATCCGTCGTACTGCACCGATCCGGCGGTGAACATCGACACCAGCAGGACGGAGGTGACCAGCAGCGGGATCTGTCCGCGCACTCTGGCCAGCAGGGCGTTGGCGTTCACGCGCCGACCTCCCGGTTGGTGGTGGTGGTGGCTGGAGCGGGCCGGGCTCCGCTGTGGCGTCCGGCGCCGCGCTTGGCGACCTTGGCGCGGAAGTTCGGCGACTGGATCAGGCAGACCGCGATTACCACGAACGCCTTGAACACCAGCGTGGTCTCCGGCGGGATGCCGATCGTGTAGACGGTGGTGGAGAGGGTCTGGATGATCAGCGCGCCGAGGACCGTGCCGCCGATCGAGAACCGGCCGCCGTTGAGCGAGGTCCCGCCGATCACCACCGCGAGGATGGCGTCGAGTTCGATCCACAGGCCGGCGTTGTTGCCGTCCGCCGCCGAGACGTTGGAGGAGACCATCAGTCCGGCGACCGCCGCGCACAGCGCGCTGAACACGTACACCAGGCCGACCAGGCGCATCGCCCGGATCCCGACCAGCCGACTGGCGACCGGGTTGCCGCCGACCGACTCCAGGAGCATGCCCAGCGCGGTGGAGCGGGTGAGCAGCGCCGTCAGCAGTGCGACCAGCCCGCTGAGCAGGATCGCGAACGGCATCGCCAGCCAATAGCCGCCGCCGATGAGCTTGTACGGCTCGCTGGTGATCGTGATGATCTGGCCGTCGGTGATCAGCTGGGCGACGCCGCGTCCGGCGACCATCAGGATCAGGGTCGCGATGATCGGCTGCACCCCGACCCGGGCCACCAGCACACCGTTCGCCGTGCCCAGCAGCACCGCCGTCGCGAGCGCGATGCCGATCGCGCCGAACACCGTGCCGAGGCTCGCCGGGTCGGCGGCCTCGCTGATGTGCTGACAGGCCAGCGCACCGGCGATGGCGACGGTGGAGCCGACCGAGAGGTCGATGCCGCCGGTGGCGATCACCAGGGTCATGCCGAGCGACACCAGGATCAGCGGGGCACCGAAGTGCAGGATGTCGATCGAACTGCCGTACAGGTGGCCGTTCTTGAGGTGGATCGCGAAGAAGTCCGGGGTGAAGGCGAGGTTGCCGAGCAGCAGCGCGGCCAGCACCACGGCCGGCCAGAACAGCCGGGACCGGGTCACCGCCCTGGCCCATGGGGTGGTCAGGGCCGTGGTCATTGTTCCGCTCCGCTCGCGATGGTGGCCAGGACGCGCTCCGGGGTGAGCCCGCCGTCGTTGCGCAGTTGGGCGACCATCCGGCGGTCGCGCAGCACGCCGACGCGGTGGCTGAGCCGCAGCACCTCCTCCAGTTCGGCGGAGATGAACAGCACCGCCATGCCCTTCTCGGCGAGGTCCGCGACCAGTTTCTGGATCTCGGCCTTGGCGCCGATGTCGATGCCGCGGGTGGGCTCGTCCAGGATCAGCAGCTTGGGGTCGGTGATCAGCCAGCGGGCCAGCAGCACCTTCTGCTGGTTCCCGCCGCTGAGGTTGCGGACCAGCGCCTCCGAGTCGCCCGGGCGGATGTCGAGGGTGCGGATCCAGCGCTCCGCCAACGCGTCCTGCGCGGTGCGCGACAGCGGACGGGTCCAGCCGCGGGCCGCCTGCAGCGCCAGCACGATGTTCTCGCGGACGGTCAACTCGCCGACCAGGCCCTCGGTCTTGCGGTTCTCCGAGCAGAACGCGATGCCGTGGGCGATCGCGTCACGCGGGGTACGCAGGTCGGCCTCGGTGCCGTTGATCCGCACGGCGCCGCCGTCCTTGTGGTCGGCGCCGAACAGCAGTCGGGCCGCCTCGGTCCGGCCGGACCCCAACAGGCCCGCCAGGCCGATCACTTCGCCGGGGCGGATCGCGAGGTCGTACGGCTCGACGGCGCCCCGTCGGGCCAGGCCCTCGGCCTCCAGGAAGGCCGGGCCGGCAGCCGGGGCGGAGCGCTCGCCCCGCTGGCCGCCCGCGAGTTGGTCGAGTCCGGCGAGTTCGGAGCCGATCATCCGGGAGACCAGGTCGACCTGGTTGAGCTCGCTGGTCAGGTACTCGCCTTCCAGCCGGCCGTTGCGCAGGACGGTCATCCGGTCGCAGATCTCGTAGATCTGGTCGAGGAAGTGCGAGACGAACAGGATCGCGACCCCCTGGTCGCGCAACCGCCGCATCACGGTGAAGAGTTGGCTCACCTCGTCGCGGTCCAGGCTGGAGGTCGGCTCGTCCAGGATCAGCACCTTGGCCGAGACGTCGACCGCGCGGACGATGGCGACCAGCTGCTGGACGGCGATGGAGTAGCTGTCCAGCGGCGCGCTGACGTCGATGTCCAGATCCAGCGTGCGCACCAACTCGGCGGCCCGGCGGCGCATTTCGGCCCAGGCGATCAGGCCGAGGCGGCGCGGCTCGCGGCCGATGAAGATGTTCTCCGCGACCGACAGGTTCGGGCAGAGGTTCACCTCCTGGTAGACGGTGCTGATGCCCGCCTGCTGGGCCTGCAGCGGTCCGGCGATCCGCACCCGCTCCCCGGCCAGGACCATCTCGCCGCCGTCCGCCGGGTAGACCCCGGTCAGCACCTTGATCAGCGTGGACTTCCCGGCGCCGTTCTCCCCCATCAGGGCGTGCACCTCGCCGGGGAAGAGCCGGAAGTCGACCCCGTCCAACGCCACCACCCCGGGGAACTCCTTGCGGATCCCCCGTACTTCCAGGACCGGTTGCTGACGCACCCCGGTTCTCCTCTCCTCGTACGACCCGACCCGGCGGGGAGCGATCCGCCGATCGCTCCCCGGGCCGGCCGGGCCGGTCAGTACTGGCGGGTGGGCAGCGCCGCGGCGGCCTGGTCCTGGGTGAAGACACCCTCCTCGGTCTTGATCCGCTTCGGCACCTGCTCGCCGGCCTTGACCTTCTTGGCCAGGTCCATCAGCTGGTCGCCGAGGATCGGGTTGCACTCCACGTCGACGTTGATCTTGCCCTGGCTCATCGCGGTGAAGGCGTCCTTCACCCCGTCCACCGAGATGATCTTGATGTCGGTGCCCGGCTTCTTGCCGGCCTCCTCGATCGCCTGGATCGCCCCGAGCGCCATGTCGTCGTTGTGCGCGTACAGCACGTCGATCTTCGGCTGGGCCTTCAGGAAGGCCTGCATGACCTCCTTGCCCTTCGCGCGGGTGAAGTCGCCGGTCTGCGAGGCCACCACCTTGAACTTCGCGTCCGCCTTGATCACGTCACCGAAGCCCGCCTTGCGGTCGTTGGCCGGCGCCGAACCGGTGGTGCCCTGCAGTTCGACGATGTTCACGACGTCGGACTTGCCCTGGTACTCCTTCACCAGCCAGTCGCCGGCCTTCTTGCCCTCCTCGACGAAGTCCGAGCCGAGGAAGGAGACGTAGAGCGAGTCGTCCTTGGAGTCCACCGCGCGGTCGGTGAGGATCACCGGGATCTTGGCGTCCTTCGCCTCCTTCAGCACGGTGTCCCAACCCGACTCCACCACCGGCGAGAAGGCGATCACGTCGACCTTCTGCTGGATGAACGAGCGGATCGCCTTGATCTGGTTCTCCTGCTTCTGCTGCGCGTCGGAGAACTTCAGCTCGATGCCGGCCTTCTTCGCGGACTCCTGGATCGACTTGGTGTTCGCGGTGCGCCATCCGCTCTCCGCGCCGACCTGCGAGAAGCCCACGACGAGCTTGTGGCCGGGCCCCTTGTCGGCCGAGCCCCCACCGCCGCCGGAACCGCACGCGGTGAGGACGGTGACCATCGCACCGGCGACCAGAGCCGCCGCAGCTTTCTTGGACATGGTGGGACTTCCTCTCGGGATCGTCGATCGCGCGAACGGCACCCGTCACGTGAACGTGAGGTATCGACGCCGTTTCGCTCGGAACAGATTGTTAGCGTTCACAAATGGCACCGGCAAGGCTCTTGCGCCCCGTTACTCAATCTTGACCGGGTCACCGGGGGTGGTCCGAAGCACCGTCAACTCGTCGGAGGCATGGGCAGTTGGCCCACCCGGAGGAGCATGCCGCGGCACTCTCGCCGTCGAGTGCGGAGCTTCCCCCTGCGTGCGCTGTGCCTGCGCAACTGCTGGGCACGGCTCCCGGACAGGGCCCAGCGGGCGGCACGGCCGGACAGGCCGGACGGGCCGGGCGGGCCGGGATCAGGTGCGGCGAGCGGGACCGGTGCTGCGGCGGAGGACCGTCTCCGGGGAGATCCGGACGGGGTGGCGGGGGCGGTCGACGCCCTCGATTTCCTCCAGGAGGAGTTCGAGCGCGCGGCGGCCGAGTTCGCCGAAGTCCTGGCGGACGGTGGTCAGCGGCGGGGTGAAGTACGCGGCCTCGGGGATGTCGTCGAAGCCGACCACGCTGATCTCGCCCGGTACCGCACGGCCCGCCTCGCGCAGGGCGCGCAGCAGGCCGAGGGCCATGTGGTCGTTGGCGCAGAACACGGCCGTGACCTCCGGGTCGTGCGCGATCCGGCGGCCCGCCTCGTATCCCGAACGCGCGCTCCAGTCACCGCCGCCGATCCGCGACACCCGGGCGCCACCGGCCTCCAGCGCCTGCCGCCACCCGTCCTGGCGGTCGCGGCCCTCCGTCCACCCGACGGGCCCCGCGAGGTGGTGCACGGTGCGGTGGCCGAGGTCGAGCAGATGGCGGGTGGCGACCTCGGCGCCGGCCCGGTTGTCGAACGACACCATCGGCAACCGGGACCGGCTTCCGGCTCCGACCGCGACCACCGGTACCGCGCTGGAGAGCTTGGCGAGCGCGCCGACCGCCGAGATCTGCGGGGCGATCACCGCGACGCCCTCCACGCCCTGGTCGCGCAACCGGTCCACGGCCTCCTGGACCGAGCGGCTGTCCAGGGAGCGCAGGCCGGCGACGCTGACGAAGTAGCCGGCCGTACGGGCGGCGCGCTCGATGCCGTCGAGCGTCGAGGCGGGCCCGTACAGGGTGGAGTCGAAGCTGACCACGCCCAGGGTCTGCGAGCGGCGGGTGACCAGGGCGCGGGCGGCCGAGTTCGGCCGGTAGTCGAGCTCCCGGATCGCGGCGAGCACCCTCGCCCGGGTGCCGGGCCGCACGTGCGGGGCACCGTTGAGCACCCGGGACACCGTCTGGTGGGAGACGCCGGCCAGCCTCGCGACGTCCGCCATCACGGGTTGTCTCGCCTCCGTGCCGTCCGCTTCAGTTCCCACGCGCAGCCCCCAGGCCCGATCCCGACTGTCCGCCACCTCGTCGTGCGGCGGCGCCACAGCCCCGCGCCTCGCCGCGCGGCGCATGTTAGCGCTAACATACGCCCGGAGGCGGGCTCAGGACCCGACGGTCGGCCGCCGGCGGCACGTCCTGTCGATGCGGAGGGCTCTTCTCGGCGGCCGAGGGATCGCCGAAACTTTCGAGCACGTTCGCCGGCGCAGATCGCGGTCTGCGCTGCGGAGTGACCGTCGGAAATCGGCGAGATCCCGGACAAGTTCCTGCACGTGCCCCGACCGCCGAGCACCTGATCGGCATCCCGGCCCACCGGAGGGTCGCGAGACTTTCGATGTGCTTGTCGAAACTGTTGACAGCTTGTCGGGCCCCAGCCAACACTGTCGCCGTCGACACGTCCCAACGGCCCCGGATCGATCCGGGGCCGTCTTCGCCGACCGGCGGAGGGCGCGGCCGTGTCGATGCCAAGCCGGTTCCACCCGCACCGCTGCGCGACACCGTCCGGCCGACCCACCCCACCACGGCCGCCGGTGCCGCAGGGATGCCCCCACTCCCATCAGCAGGACGGATCACCGTCGTGAATTCTCCGCACCCCCAAGAGCCGTACGACAAAGCGCCCCTGGCGAGACGCCCGCAGAGAGTGCTCCGGCGCGCCCGCAAGCTCCTGCGGTGTGACCTGACGGCCCGCCGTCGCGCGAAGCCCTGACACCACCCGTCAGAGCTGACCCGTCAGAACCGACCTGCCAGGTCAAGCCGCACGTCTGCCCCCGGTGGATTGTGAGCGTTAACGGGGCCCCGCAGCCAGGCCGATCCCCGTCGGCCCGACCCCCGCACGCACACCGCCCGCCCTGCTCGGCCGGAACGGACCGGATCAGCACGGATCGGAACGGAACGGATCGGCCGAGTGCCCGCTCCGGAACCAGCGTCAGGACGCACAGCCGGTTCCCGAGCGGTACGCAGGAGTCCCCCACGCACAAGGAGAACGATCCGTCATGCCATGGCTCAAGCAGAAACCCGGTCTCCGCACGGTCCTCACGACCGCCGCCTGCCTGCTCGCCAGCTCGGTCACGGCCGCCGCCACCGCGAGCCCGGCGGCCCACGCCGCCGGGGGGACCACGCTGGGTGCGGCGGCCGCCGACAGCGGTCGCTACTTCGGTACGGCCGTGGCCTCGGGCAGGCTCGGCGACCCGACGTACTCCGCCATCGCCGACCGGGAGTTCACCATGGTGACCCCGGAGAACGAGATGAAGTGGGACACCATCGAGCCCTCGCGCGGGTCGTTCAACTTCGCCCCCGCCGACTCGATCGTCAACCACGCCTCCGCGCACGGCCAGCGCATGCGCGGCCACACCCTCG
>NZ_JAHTKP010000103.1 GCF_019192735.1 Kitasatospora aureofaciens | reverse complement strand
CCCCGCCGCTACCTGCCCGAGGCCAGCATGGAAAGGATCTACCCCGCCGACCCCGGTCGCGACGAACTCCCGCCTACTTCATGACTGTTGGCGCACGACCACTACACCACCTCATGGGACACGACCCGGCCCGTTGGGCCGAGGGCGGCGCCCCGGACCACCCGCCTGCTCCCCTGACCGCGCTGTTCCCCGCGCCATGCGCCTACTCGACCGCTCTCGGTACGGATGGGACGAGTGCCACCAGTTCCCCGGCACCCGCCGACATGCCTCCGCCCTGGCCCGATCCGGGCCGGGGCACGCCACCTCGACCACCGACTCGCAAGGAGCCACCTGCACGTGCACCCTGACACCGACACGACCATCGGCGTCAACGCCTCATCGCAGCAAGGAACCGAGGGCCGCGTGGCAGCAAGTTGGGCCGTGTGGAGTCCACACGGCGCCGCCGCCCCCGAGGGGGCGTCGGCCGTCGCCGCTTCCGCCTCGGGGGTGGCGGAAGCGGCGACCGGTTCTGGCCCAGGGGTGCCGGTGGAAGATGTGTCGCAGCCGGTCGGTTCCGTCAGCCGCGCCGAGCGCGATCCGGGCGTCCTGCCCGGGATTCGGCACCGCCAGTATCTGAAGATTCGCCGCCGCAACCGCTGCCATCCGGTCTTCAGCGACGAGGAATGGGCCGATGTCCAGGCTGCTGCCTCAGCGAGCGGCCTCAAGCCCGGCGGCTACGCTGCCGCCGTCACCGTGGCCGCAGCCCGCAGCGACAACCCCGAGGCCGCCGTCGCTGACATCCGCCGCCTGCTGGAGGAGCTGATGGAGGCCGACCGGCAGGCCGCTGCCATCGGTAACAACCTCAACCAGATCGCCCACAACCTGTGGGTCGGCGGCACACCACCGCCCCACCTCCAGCACGTCTTCGACTGCGTCGTGGAGACCCTGGAGGGTATCGACACGGCCGCCGCCTCGATCATCGGAAGGTGAACACGCGCTGATCCCCAGCATCGACCACAACCCCGGCGGCACCTACGCCCTCATCCACTACCTCTACGGGCCGGGCAGGGCCGACGAGCACGAGGACCCGCACATGATCGCTTCGTGGAACGGCTTCGCTCCCGATCCCGCCCCAGAGCGCGAGCGCGGTCCCAGGGACACCATCGCCAAGCTCGCCGCCCAACTCGACCTGCCCGTCAACGCCCTCGCACCCGGGAACCGGCCGTCCAAGACCGTATGGCACTGCTCCGTGCGGGCGGCACCCGAAGACCGCATCCTCTCCGACGCCGAATGGGCTGCCATCGCCCAGCGCATCGTGCGCACCACCGGTATCGCCCCCAAGGGCGACACCAAAGCGTGCCGCTGGGTCGCGGTGCGGCACAACGCCGACCACATCCACATCGTCGCCACCCTGGTGCGCCAGGACGGTCGCACGCCGGAGAACGGCCGCGACTTCACCCGCGCCCAACGCGAGGCCCGCAAGATCGAAGTCGACTACGGTCTCCGGCGGGTTCGACCGGGCGATGGGACCGCCGCTAAGCGCCCCACCCAGGCCGAGCAGCACCGCGCCAGGCGGCTCGGCCACACCACCACCGCCCGGGAACAGCTCCGGACGAAGGTCAGGCTGGCGGTTGCCACCGCCAGCAGCGAGGAGCAGTTCTTCCTCGCTCTCGAACAGTTCGGCGTCCAGGTCAAGCCGCGGCGGCTGCCGTCCGGCGACATCGGCGGCTACAGCGTGACCCTGCCTGGCGAGACAGCATGGTTCAGCGGCAGCAAGCTCGCCCCCGACCTGTCCCTGCCCAAGATCCGCCAGCGCCTCGCCGGCATCGAACCCGCCACCGACGCCGGTGACCGGACCGCCGTCTGGCAGCGCGCCGCCCACACCACCGAGGCCGTCCCCCACACCCTACGCACCAGCGACGACCAGGCTGGCCAGGCCCACATCGCCGCCCTCGGCGAACTCCTCGACATCACCGCCGCCCTCAGCCCACCCCCGCTCGGCCCACAACTCCGAGCCACTGCAGAGGTGTTCGAACGCGCCAACCGTTCCCGCATCACACCACACCACCGCAAGGCCGGCGCCCTGCACCGTGTCACCCGCGAACTGCTCTACACCGGCGGCACCAAGGACGGCGAAACACTCGCCCTGGTCCTCTTCGTCATCGCCGCCGCGGTGATCGCTGCAGCCGAATGGCATGCCCAGCGCGGCCACCAGCAGCAGGCAGAAGCCGCCTGGCAGACCAGCAGCCACCTCAACACGGCCTACCAGCAGACCGCCGCCCAGCCGTTGGCCGACCTCGCCCACCGCGCTCCCGACACCCGCGCCCTCACCCGCTACCAGCACACCGTCCAGACCGTGCTGCCCGACCACGCCAAGAGCATCACCACCGACCCTGTCTGGCCCGCACTCGCCACCGTCCTGGCCGACGCCGAACAGACCGGCCACGACGTGGGCGAGACCCTCGACCAGGCCGCTCAGCCGCACAACCTCGTGGGCGCCAACTCGCCAGCCCAGCACCTCCTGTGGTCCGTGCGAGCACGCACCCGCAAGAACACCATCGGCGAACGCACCACCGCAGCCCGGACCAAGACCACCACGGCACGGACCACCGCTACGCCCACCGCCACCCCTGCACCGGCCACCGGCCTGGCCGCGAACGACCCCACCCGTCGACGCTGACCCCAACAACGGAGACCCCACTGTCCCGCACCCCGCCCAGCAGCCTCAGGCCCCAGCCAGCCGCCATCGGCCACCAATACCAACCCCACCTCCGGAGATTTCCCCCTTGTCTCAGCCTGACTGCCGCCTCGACGTCTTCCTCCTGCTGAACGACGCCGACTTCATCTACCGTCCCGACACGCTGGCGTTGGGGTGCTTGCATCGCAAGGCGGAAGTGGGGGCACCTCCCGGCCGAAGGCCGGGGGCCATTGGCGACCGACGACAACGCGGCGAGGTGCGTGCCCTGGGGCACCTCCCGGCCGTGAGGCCGGGGAGCGTCGCGCACCCTGCAGCGATCCACGAGACACGCCCTGGCCACGCCCCGACCCCTGAGTGGGAACGCGGGTAGTCGGCCTGGCCGACTACCCGCGTGGGGGAGGCGAGGACGTGACGGGTTGGCACTTCGGTGGCTGCGGGTCGGAGGGGCGGCTGCGAATGGCGGGGCGCTGGCCGGAGCGTCCCGGGTGGCGGTCCACCCAGTGCTCACCTCGGAAAGGGTGAGGAGCCGTGTCCACCGTTCGCGGAGGAGGAGGGGTCGGGAAGCCCGTCGGCCTCCCCGGCGTCGAGCCGGTCCGGAGGCTGCTGCCGTCGGCTGCCCACCGTCCACGCGGCGTAGAGGGTGGAGAGCGCACCGGCCACCATGACGACCGTCGTCCCCGTGGCCTCCAGCGCGACCAGGGTGATCCCGGTCGCCAGTACGGCGAGGAAGGCCACCAGGTCGATCAGAGTGCGGCGGCGGGCCGGGCGTTGGGTCATGCTGCACCTTTCGTGGGAGTCGGCCCCAACCGTTGCACGAGGGAGCGGGCAGCTCGCCGTTCTCCCGCATTCTCTCGGATAGAATGCGGGAACTGTAGAGAGATCTTGGAGGGCCCGGTGACGCCGGAGCGGATTCGCAGCGGGCGCCGCCAGGGCGACCCGCTCGGGGCCTGTCCCGCGATGAACCTGCTCGTCCTGCACCTGCGCGACCTACGCGACAGTGCTGGCCTGAACGTGGCAGAACTCCGTCGCCGGCTCGTCGAGGCCATGCGCGACGAGCCGGCGGACCCTCCCGCGGAGCAGACGCTGCACCGGCTGCTCCGCGGAACAAACCTGCACGCGAAGCCGCGTCTGGCGGAGGCGGTGGCCGATGTCTGTGTTCACGCGACACGGGGCGATCGGCAGGCCGCCCGGAAGCGTGTGCGGGAGTTCTACGCCCTCGCCCGCGAGGAGATGGACGGCAGCCGGGGCGGAACGGGCCGGGAGCCGGAGGGCGACCACCAGATCACCGAGATCCAGCGCCTGCGGACGGAACTGCAGAAGAAGCACCAGGAGAACCTGCAATTGGCGGCCGAGGTGGCCGTGACCAGGCGGTTGCTCTCCTCACTGGCCCCGGGAGGCGGCGGTGGAGCGGTGATCGGGGACGATTTGCTCGGCGAGATGCTGGAAAGGATCCAGTACATCGCCGCGAGCAGTGACGAGGCCCTGGCCGAGGCGCAGGCTGCCCGGGCTGAGACGGCCCGGCTGCGGGATTGGGTGACTGCCTCCCCCTGGGACTGGTCGCCGAACACGCCGGCACCGGACGGGGCGGACGGACCGGACATAACCGACGACCGCGTCGACCCGCCCGCGCCCGCTGGCGGCGGCGACACCGAGGCCCTGTTCGAGATCGAGACCCCGAACCCTGTCGACCCGGAACTCGAACAACTGGTACGGGAGTTGACTCGGCTTGATCCGACCGGCGCACGGATGGCCGGAGTGATCGAGAGTGCCGGTGACTACCTGCTGGACGGCGGTCGGACCGGCCGCTACGAGTGGACACAGCTAGAGAAGGCCGAGAAGGTGCTCTTCGGCTCGACCGTACGACGGCTGATGCAACGGGAGTTCGGACTGACGGGCGGCGCGGGGCACCTCGACTTCACCCTGGATGGGATCGGCTTCGACCTGAAGTGGACGCTCGGCGGCATGTGGCTCTTCGGACCCGAGCTTATGGGGGAGCTCTGTGTCGTCGCCGAGGCGGACGACCGCACCGGGAAGTACAGCTACGGCGTTGTCCGCGTCCGACCCGAGTACCTGAGGCATTCGTCAAACCGGGACCTCAAGTCCGCGCTCACTCGCGAGGGCCGCGAGGCGATCCGTTGGATCCGCATGGACGGGATCCTCCGCACCGGAGTCCTGCAGCAACTCACCGTGGAAGACCGGGAGGCCGTTCTCAGGCACGACACTGGGGCGCGGCGGCTGACCGAACTGTTCCGGCGTGCGCAGGGCATGCGGTTGACCCGGAGCGACCTGGCCACCGTGTGCCGATCGCCGGAGCCCATGCGGCGACTGCGCGAGATGCTGCCCCGGCTGCGCCGCGAAGGCATCCTGGTGGCTGCGGGCCACCTCGGGGACCGGTCGGTACTCACGGGGCTGGGCGCCCCCGAACCCGCTCCGGGCGAGTGGGTCGGCCTGCGGCTGGTGCCCGCAGACGGCGAACCCGGACCGGTCATCGACCTCGACGGAACGCCATGGCGCAAGGCCCGTCCCGGGGATCCCGAGGCCCCGCTGCCCTGAACCGCGGGCACTTGGCACGCCCCTGGCTAGGCCGCGAACTTCCGAGCGGACGACGAATGGGAATGCGTGGGAAGTCGGCCGGGCCGACTTCCCACGCGGGCGGGCACACCATAGCCCCCCACAGCGTCTTGGTCGGACAACTGCATGGTCAAGGTGCCGATGTGATGTCCATTCCGACAGTCGGGAACCATCCCGGCCGCCGTGCGTCTTGTGTGCTTGCGACCGTCGCCGCGGAAGATTTCAAGTCCAGTGAGACGGTCGTGACGCTATGAGGTTTGTGGTGCGGGTTCCCTGCGCTTGGCGGGGTCGTTGATCCACGCTGTCTTCGGGATCTCGGGTGGTCTGGGGCGGCGGCCGAAGCGTTCGGGGTGCCGTGCGTAGGCCTCGGCGAGGGTGACGGCCCGCTGGTCGCGGATCTCCTCCGCGGTGCCGAAGTGGACGCTGGCGGGCGTGTGGAGTCCGATGCCCGAGTGCCTGTGCTCGTGGTTGTAGTACGAGATGAAGGCGTCGAACCATTCGCGGGCGTGGGCCAGGGAGTCGAATCGCTCGGGGTAGTCGGACATGTACTTGGTGGTCTTGAACTGGGCCTCGCTGTAGGGGTTGTCGTTGGAGACCTTGGGGCGCGAGTGACTTCTGGTGACGCCGAGGTCGATCAGCAGCTGGGAGACCTTCTTGGAGGTCATCGAGGTGCCTCGGTCGGCGTGCACGGTCTCGGGGACGATGCCGTTGCGCGCGATGGTCTCGCGGATCAACTCCTCCGCCCGTTCGGCTGATTCGACCGACTCGACGGTGTGGCCGACGATGTAGCGGCTGAAGATGTCGATGATGACGTAGGCGTGGTACCAGATGCCCTTGGTGGGGCCGGCCGCTTTGGTGATGTCCCAGGTGAAGACCTGGTAGGGGCCGTCGGCGACCAGTTCGGGCACTGTCTTGGCCGGGTGGGTGGCCTGGCGGCGGCGCTCACCCGACTGCCCCCGCTCGCGCAGGATCCGGTACATCGTGGAGACCGAGCAGTGGTAGCGCCCGGTATCCAGCTCACGGGCCCAGATTTGCGCGGGCGGCAGCTCGGCGTACTCGGGGCTGTTCATCAACTCCAGTACCGCATCACGCTCTTCGGGTTTCAGGGCCGACGGCTGGAGCTGTGGCTTTCTGGGCTCGCGCGCGGGCGGCGGTTTCAGTCGGCGGTAGTGGGTGGCCCGGGAGCGGCCGGTCAGCCGGCACGCGGCCGTGGTGCCCAGCTCGTGTTCGACAGCGGTGAAGGCTTCGTCCACGACGGGATCGGCGGCGTGCCTCAGCCCGCGCTCTCGGAGATCATTTCCAAGAGCGCCGACGCTTTTCCCAGGACCTCCAACGCGGCCTTGTTCCGGGCGAGCTCCTTCTCCAGCCGTTCCACCTGCCGGCGCAGCTTCTCGTTCTCGACCTCGGCGGCGGACTTCTTTGGGCGGGCCGGGCTGGTACGCCGGTCGACCAGGTTCTCCAGGGCCCCGGCGTCGCGCGCGGTCCGCCACTCGGTGACGTGGGAGTGATACAGGCGCTCGCGGCGCAGGACCGCACCCTTCTCACCCTCGGGCGCGGCGTCGTACTCGGCGACGATCCGCAGCTTGTACTCGGGGCTGAACGTGCGGCGCTTCGGCCTGGGAGCCGGGTCGGCGGCGGACGGATTGGTGCTGGTCATCAGGGGTGGAACTCCTACTCGGGCCCTCTCAGGCTAACCCGACGAAGCGGGATGTCTCACCCAAGGCTGACAGAGAGGGCCGACACGGAAGGGCACCACTTGACCGACTACGAACCCGCTTGCCACGACCCCCACCGGACCGTCATCCGAGCCGTCCCTCACTCCGGCGAACTCGACGCCCGCGGAATCCCGATCACTTGCCCCAACTGCCGCGCCCGCCGCGATTGGCTCCTCCTCAACGTCCGCCACCAGGTCTTCGTCCGTTGCCGCTGCGCGGCCGAATGGCACGAGCCCGACCTCACCCGCGCCTACTTCGACGAGCACTTCACCGCACCCGAGCTCGAATGGGACAACTTCGGTGCGGCCATGCGGGCGCTGGGGTTCGATGGCCTGCTAGCAGGCGCTGTGTGGCCGTAAGCCCAACGGTCCGGCTGGCCGTTCACCACTGGTGAACGGCCAGGCGGACAGCTCCTTATCCAGGCGATCCCGGCCATCGTCCGTCGTCAGACGTGCAAAGCGATTCCTCTGTTAGCCGCGAAGTCATCGAAGTGGTCGAGGTGGAGAGCAGCGTTCACGGCGTTGGCCGTATGGCCTGATGGATTGCGGAACGAGACCATGCCGTCCTGGTGGCTGGTGACAAGGACGAGGTGCCCACCGCGTGCTGGTGCCGGGCGGTCGGGGCGGCGGATCTCCTTATGGACGGAGGCCATCACGAGGTGGCCGCGGTCGAGTTCAGCGAGCAGCCGGTCCGGGGTGAGGTCGGTGATGATCTCTGACTGGAGTCCGTGGTTGGCGAGGGCGTACTCGGTGAACGGCTGGTAGTAGAGGCCGCCGACGCTCCCATCCTCCTGCTGGACGTAGCCTCCGTAGGCGAGACAGCCGTCCAACAGGTCGAACAGGGTGGGCGCCTGGCCGTCGCGGGCGAACAGGGCCATCCGCAGGCAGGCCATGCCGCAGAGGCGGGTGGACCAGTAGGCGTAGGTGTCCCGGTCGGGGGCTCCGGTGGCGGCCCAGTTGTCGTCGTCGCCGGGCGGGTGGCCTTCGTAGGCGATGGCGTTGATCAGGGCGGGGGTGGCGTACTGGGTGATGAGCGGGATCGGGTGGCGCTCGGGCTGGTCAGGCAAGGGCCGGTTCCTTCCGGGGTGGCGGGGTGGCCACGAGGCGGTGGAAGGCGTCCAGGCCGACCGATCCGCCGGAGAGGATCACGCCCACGGGGCCGGGCTGCGAGTCGAGGCTGGCCAGGGCCGCGAGTGCGACGGCTCCGGAGGGTTCGGTCACCACCTTGAGGTGCTGGAACGCCCATCCCATAGCCTGCACGATCTGAGCGTCCGTCACGGTGATGACGTCGTCGAGCAGGGCCTTGTTGATCTCCCAGGGCATGGCGGCCGGGGTGGTGTGGCGGAGGCCGTCCGCAATGGTGTCGGGTACGGCGGGCAGCTCGGCGATCTGCCCGGCCCGGAGGGAGACGGCGGTGTCGGCGGCCATGGCGGGCTCGACGCCGATCACCTTGATGTGGGGGTTGATGTGTTTGGCCGCGACTGCGGTGCCGGCGGCGAGTCCGCCGCCGCCCACGGGTACCAGGATCGCGGTCAACACAGGGGCTTGCCAGAGCAGTTCCAGCGCCACCGTGCCCGCCCCGGCGATCACCGCTGGGGCGTCGGCGGACGGCACGATGGTGAGTCCTTGGTCGGTGGCCAGCTGGGCGACGATGGCGTCACGGTCGTCGCGCTGGCGGTGGTAGGCGACGATGTTGGCGCCCAGCGTGCGGGCGCCGTTCACCTTGCCTTCGGGGGCATCGTGCGGGACGACCACGGTCACCGGGACGGACAGCAGGTGGCCGGCGAGGGCGAGTGCTTGGGCGTGGTTGCCGGAGGAGGCGCCGATGATTCCGCGTCGGCACTCGCGCGGGCTCAGGGCTGCCACGGCGTTGTAGGCGCCGCGGAACTTGAAGGAGCCGGTCCGCTGGAGGGCTTCGGCCTTGCAGATCACGCTCCGTCCCGCGATCTCGTCCAGCGCCGGGTGGGAGAGCACCGGGGTGGACGCTGCGACTCCGCGCAAGCGGCGCTGGGCGTCGTAGATGTCGTCCGCGGACAGCGGCAGGTCGGTGGCGTTCACGGCCGGTATCCGTCCGTGCGGGCGGTGGCGAGCATGATCTGGATCAGGGTGTCGTAGCTGATCCCGGCGGCCGCGGCCATGGTGGCGAGGTTGCCATGGGTGGAGAGGCCGGGCAGCGTGTTGATCTCCAGCCAGTGGACCTCGCTGTCCGGAGAGACGAGGAAGTCCGAGCGCGAGTAGCCCGAGCAGTTCAGCGACTGGTGGGCGCGGACGGCCGCGCGGGAGATGGTGGCGAGGGCGGCGTCCGGGAGCTGGGCGGGGCAGCGGTAGCGGTGGCCGGCGGGGTTGCGCTTGGCCTTGTAGTCGTAGAACTCGGCGGTGGTGGGGACGGTCTCCAGCGGCGGAAGCGTCATGATCGCGCCGTCCTTCTCCAAGACGCCGCAGGTGACGGCGGTCCCCTCCTTGAACGGCTCGACGAACCACTCGCCGCCCCGGGTGTCGTGGGTGAGCGTGGTGGTGAGCGAGTTCAGGTCCCTGAAGACGCGCATGCCGATCGAGCCGCCCTCCGAGGCGGGCTTGAGGATGACCGGCAGGCCCAGTTCCTCCACGCACGCTCGGGCGGATTCCTCCGGGCCGTCGTGGCCCCGCAACGGGATGTGCGGCAGGACGGTGATGCCGCCGGCCCGGACGAGGGTCTTGGCGGTGGGCTTGTGCATCGCGACCGCGCTGGCCAGGACCCCGGAGCCGGTGTAGGGGACGCCGAGGCTGTCGAGGAGTCCCTGGAGCTTGCCGTCCTCGGCCCACTGGCCGGCGATGGCGAGGAACGCGACGTCGGCCTCGCGGACGCGGTCGGCGAAGTCCTTGTCGGTGGGGTCGAGGACGAAGTGCGGCAGGCCCTGGCGGACCAGCGACTCGCGCACGGCCTCGCCGGAGATCAGCGAGCGGTCGCGTTCGCCGGAACGGCCGCCGGTGACGAGGGCGATACGGGGTGCGGCAGACATTCTCATCTTCCTTTTGTCACAGTCTGGTTCGGAATGCGCGGGATAGCAGGCGAGGCGTTGGGGAGTCGCTAGCGTCGAGGGCAGGCCGCCCGGAGACGAAGGGGCGGGTGCGTCGATGGATCGGAGCCACCGTGGTCCCCATGACCCTGCAAGAGATCGCCGAGGCTGTCGGGGGCGCTCTGCACGACGCGCCCGATCCGGACGCCGTGGTGGACCGGCCCGGGGTCATCGACTCGCGGCTGGTGGAGCCCGGGTCTCTGTTCATCGCTCTGCCGGGCGAGCACACCGACGGCCACCGCTTCGCCGAGGCCGCTGTCCGGGCCGGGGCCACGGGCGTGCTGGCCGCCCGCCCCGTTGGGGTGCCGGCGATCGTGGTGCCCGACGTCCAGGACGCGATGGGCGCGCTGGCCCGCGCGGTGCTCGACCGCCTGAAGGCGCCGACCGTGATCGGGCTGACCGGGTCGGCCGGGAAGACCAGCACCAAGGACCTGCTGGCCCAGGTGCTGGAGACCATGGACACCACGGTGGCTACGCCGTTGTCGTACAACGGCGAGATCGGCCTGCCTCTGACCGTCTTCCGGGCGGACGAGAACACTCGCCTGCTGGTGCTGGAGATGGGCTCGCGCGGCGCCGGGCACATCAAGTACCTGACGGGGATCGTCCCGCCGAAGGTCGGCCTGGTGTTGAACGTCGGCACCGCGCACGTGGGCGAGTTCGGCGGCGGGAAGGAGTCGATCGCCACCGCGAAGGGGGAACTCGTCGAGGCCCTGCCCGTCGACGGCCTGGCGGTGCTGAACGCCGACGACCCGTACGTCATGTCGATGGCGCCGCGCACGGTCGCGCCGGTCCTGACGTTCGGGGTGCAGGCCGGGGACGTGCGCGCCGTCGACGTTGAACTGGACGCCGCGGGCCGGCCGTCGTTCAACCTGACGTACCGGGGCGAGAGCACCCCCGTGAGGCTGGGGCTGCACGGTGCCCACCACGTGTCCAACGCGACGGCCGCTGCCGCGGTGGCGATCGGCCTGGGCGCGAGCGTGCGGCAGACGGCGGATGCGCTGACCGGTGCCAGGCAGCTGACGCCGGGCCGGATGGACGTCACCGAGCGGCCGGACGGCGTGACGGTGATCAACGACGCGTTCAACGCGAACCCCGATTCGATGGCCGTCGCCCTGTCCGCGCTCACCGCCATGGCCCGCGGCGGGCGGAGGACGGTGGCGGTGCTGGGCGAGATGCGGGAGCTGGGTGAGGAGTCCGAGGCCCACCACGCGGAACTGGGACGGCTCGTCGCCCGCAGCGGGATCACCGACCTGATCGCGGTCGGCGACTGGGAGGCCCGGCTGGTGCACACCTGGGCGGTGGAGGGCGGCGTCAACGGCACGCTGGTGCCGGACCGCGACGCCGCCCTCGACCTGTTGCTGACCTACCTCAGGCCCGGAGATGTGGTGCTGGTGAAGGGCTCCCACAGCGTCGGGCTGGAGGACACCGCGATGCGGCTCGCCAAGCCCGACGCTGCTGACGCCGCGCGCTGACTACCCGGCGACGACCGGGGCCTCCGCCAGCCGCAGCAGGACCGCCCGTCCGACCCGCCCGGCGGTCCCGGTGCCCATCGTCACCACCAGGTCGCCGGGCTCGACCAGCTCGGCGACCACGTCCGCGACGTCGCGTCCGTCGCCAGCGGTGTGGGCCCGGCCGCCGCAGGCGACGACCTGGGAGGCCATCGGCGCGGTGCTGATCCCGGTGAGCGGGGACTCGACCGAGGCGTGCACGTCGAGGAGGACGACCTCGTCGGCCGCCGCGAGTCGGCGGCCCATCTCCTCGCCGAGGGCGGCGGTGCGGGTCCAGCCGGTGGGCTCGAACACCGCGATCACCCGGCCCTCGGTGAGCATCCGGGCGGTGGCCAGGTCGGCGGTGATCTCGCTCGGGTGGTGGGCGTAGGAGTCCAGCACCGTCACTCCGGCGTGGCTGCCGGTGGTGGTGAGCCTGCGCTTGATGCCCTGGAACGCGCTGATGCCGTCCACAAGGTCGGCGGGCTCGGCCCCGAGCACGCGGCCGGCGGCGAACGCGGCGGCGGCGTTCAGCGCGTTGTGCCGCCCCGGGACGGCCACGGTGAACTCGTGCCACGACCCGTCCGCATCCTGCACGGTGACGTAGCTGGCCGTCCCGTCCCACAGCACGCGCAGCACCCGCACGTCGGCGTCCTTGGCCTCGCCGACCGTGACGACCCGCGGGCCGGGCGCCGCCTGAAGGCGCTCGATCAGCAGCCGGGCGCCCGGGTCGTCGGAGGAGACGACCAGCGTGGAGCTGTTGCGGGCCAAGCGCTCGAAGACGTCCAGGACCTCGTTCAGGTCGACGTACTGCTCGGGGTGGTCGTCGTCCACGTTCAGGACGACGGCGACCTGCGGGTGGTAGCGGCCCGCCGTCCGGTCGCTCTCGTCCGCCTCGGCGACCAGGAGGCCGCCGAGGCCCTGGCGGGCGTTCGGGCGGCCGACGGGGGTGCCGCCGATGGCGTACGACGGGTCGAGGTGGGCCAGCGCGGCGCTGAGGACGCCGGTGGTCATGGTCTTGCCGTGGGTGCCCGCAACCGCGACCGACCGCTCGGCGGTGGCGATCAAGTGAGCGAGCACGTCCGAGCGGTGCACCACCGGGATACCGGCTCGGCGGGCAGCGGCGACCTCGGGGTTGCTCGGGGTCACCGCGCTGGACCACACGAGGACGGTGGCGTCGGCGGGCAGGTTGCCGGCGGTGTGGCCGATGGCGACGGCGGCACCGGCCTGCTCCAGCTCGCGCAGGGCGGCGGTGTCGCTGGTGTCGGAGCCGGAGATGCGGCTGCCGCTCTCCAGCAGCAGGCGGGCGACGGCCGACATGCCAGCGCCGCCGATACCCACGAAGTGCGGGCGGGCGAGGTCGATGGGGCCGTCGTGGACGGGGACGATCACGTTCCTGGTTTCCATGCTGTGCGCTCCAGTTCGGAGTCCAGCCCGTGATGGGCGATGGGTGGAAGGGCGCTACACGTAGGTGCTGTCCGGCACCGAGTCGGCCGCCGGGCGAGTACCGAGTCGGGCCGGGGCGAAGTCGTTGTGCACGATGACGCCGAGCAGGGCGATCGCCACGGCGTTCCCGACCGCCCACACGGCGCCGAGGACCGCGCCGTCCGGATCGCGGTGCTGACCTCGGTGTCGGGACGGGGACTCGTACACGGCTAACTCCTCGCGGCAGAAGGGCAGATGGAGAGCTGTTTGCTGACCGGGCGCTTGAAGTTCGCGTCCTATGGGGTAATGACAACCGGAGGTGGGATCGTGACGGGATGGTGAGCTAAGGTCACTCACGGTTCATTCACCACTCACTGGGGGCGGAGCGGATGGAGACGAGGGCCGACCAGGACTCGGTCGACCAGACCATGGAGGCGTTCGCCGCCGAAGTCGCCCACTGGCGGGAGGTACGCGGCCTCTCCAAACGGGCGCTGGCCGGGAAGATGGGCTTCGACCCCTCGTACGTCAGCCACATCGAGTCCGGCCGCCACAAGCCGACGGAGGAGTTCGCCCGCCTCGCCGACGAGACTCTCAACGCCGGGAAGGCCATCTGGCGACGCTGGCTCGACTACGACGCCGCCCGCTCCCGCAGCCGCACCCCGACCACCCCGCCGGCACCCCGCCGTCCCGAGCAGCCGTACGCCTCCGGGGCCGCGATCGTGGTCGAACACGACGAAGCCGCACTCCAATTCGACGGCTCCACCTACCGGTTGACCATGCGCCGCCGCCTACAGAACACCGGCGCCGAGCCCATCACCCGCTACCTCATCCGCATCGCCGTCGACCGCTACCCCGGCGAACCCGAGCGCTCCAACGCCCACTACCGTGAGCACCCACTGACCTGGGACGAACTGGCGCTCACCGCCTCGTGCCAGGGCGAGGACATGCGATGGCAGGCCAAGCACGACCGGGACGCCTTCAAGGAGGTCTGGCTCCTGTTCGACAACGAGCACGGCCGCTTCCCGCTCTACCCGGGCGAGGCCACGTGGATCGAGTACGCCTACAGCGTGGGCGCCGACAAGTGGGGCCACTGGTTTCAGCGC
Organism: Kitasatospora aureofaciens; assembly: GCF_019192735.1. GTDB lineage: Bacteria > Actinomycetota > Actinomycetes > Streptomycetales > Streptomycetaceae > Kitasatospora > Kitasatospora aureofaciens_A. The sequence continues at coordinate 2,085 of NZ_JAHTKP010000103.1, read as the reverse complement.
GCCGTCCGTCTGCCCACCGAACACCTCGATGTACGCCTCGACTTCCCGGCCGCCCTCGACCCCGTGGTGTGGGGCACCGAGACCTCTATGACCGCCGAGTCCGTACCGCTCCGCACCGCCGTCAGCCGCCACGACGACGGCGAGCGCCGGCAGTTCGCCTGGGCCACCGACAACCCACCACTGCACGCCCGCTTCCGCCTCGAATGGCGCTTCCGAGCCACCGCGAACAACCAGCAACAGACCAAGGAGACCAGGTGATCGAGGTGCGGCCCAGCCAGCAGATGCAGTCCCTCGGCGTGATCCAGCAGGGCACCCCCATCCTCAACTGCCCCGCCGAGCCCTTCGACCTTCCGGCCGAACGCGCCCCCGCCCAGGCCGTCATCGACGAACTGTTCACCGCCATCGAGCGGATCGGCCGCGTCCACTCCTTCGCCAAGGGCATGGGCCTCGCCGCCCCACAGATCGGCATCCCCCGCGCCGCCGCCCTCGTCCTGCCCCCGACGGCCGGCGCAGAACCGATCATCCTGCTCAACCCGAAGATCACCGCCGTCTCCGATGAGACCGACGAACAGTACGAGGGCTGCCTCAGCTTCTTCGACGTCCGCGGCATGGTCCCCCGCCCCCTCCGCATGGACGTCACCGCCACCACCCTCGACGGCGTCATCACCACGGTCACTTACGAGTTCGGCCTCGCCCGCCTCATCGCCCACGAGATCGACCACCTTGACGGCCTGCTTTACACCGACCGCATGCGCCCCGACGTCCACCCGATCCCGGTCGAGGAGTACCGCGGCACGGGCTCGACTTGGGCCTACTGAACACGAGCTTCAGGGAGTGACGCCCAACCCACCCAACCGCCCGCCAACGGTGCCGGACGGGACTCCAGCAGGTAAGGCCGGACTCGGCCGCCGCCGCGAAGAAGAAGGCTCAGACATCGAGGGGTAGGTGGGTGCGTGCCTAGTTGCCGTTACTGGGCGGTGGCTCCATCGCAAGGGTATCTAGGCTGGGCGTACGCGGCTCGGACGGACCTTCGAGCGCTTCGCCCTTCAGATCACCGATGTAGTCGACGGTACTCAGAACGTATGCCGGCCCCGTGGCCGCGTCCGCCACGATCGAGTTACGAATGCGGACCCACAGGTAGCCGCCGTCGTGATGTGATAGCCGCACCTCAGCCCGCATGGCTTCGGCACTGACATGCTCCAGTAGCGCTCGGTCCTCGGGATGTACGAGGTCTGCGAAGCTCTTTAGACGTAGCACCGCACGAGGCCGACCGAGCAGTCGGCACAACGCGTCGTTAACTTGGGTCAGCTGACCACGTCTGGTGCCCTGCAGCTCGGTAATAGCCATCCCGCTTGGGGAGTACTCGAACGCTTGCCGAAAGTTGTCCTCGCTCGCCCGCAGCGCTTGCTGCTCCTTCTCCAGGCGGGCCAGCGCTCGTTGCATCTCTGCCCGTAGCTGCGCGTTGCCAATCGCGATTGACGCCTGCAGCGAGAACATCTCCAACGTCGCACGGGCGGAGACGCCGGGCCGTTTACCGCTGCGTGGTTGGTCCATTTGGAGCACTCCGAGCAGATCACCGCCGGTGCTGTACATCGGGGCGAACAGGAGGTCATGTGGGTGCCAGTCATCAGCATGAACCGGGAGTGGGCCGTCCCCTGTCCAGCTTGATAGGACGACGTCGTCTGGCCGGTATCGGTCATACGGAACGAAGCGAAGAGTGCCCCATTCGTCGCCGAGACTGAGCGCCTGCTCCCACGACTCGCGTGAACCGACCTGGCCAAGCAGAACCGCGAGGCCGGATTCTGCGTTCTCCTCGACTTCCCAGACCGCTGCCACCGTCAGGTCTCCGTCAGGACGCGCGAGGCTGACTGCGGCAGCTTTGAACCCGAGACCATGAACCATGCCTTCAACGGCGGCCTGCAGCGTGCCGGCGAGGCTACGCGCACCGTTCATGTCTGAGTGGACGTTAAGTCCCTTTTCTCCCGGTTCGTGATCGCTCGTTCGTGTGAACGCCAGCCGTACTGGCGTGCCAGTCGGGGTTCGGGTGATGTTCTGCGGCGCATGGAAAGACGGGCGTATCCGAGC
>NZ_JAHTKP010000102.1 GCF_019192735.1 Kitasatospora aureofaciens | reverse complement strand
CTCTCGCGGGCGCCGGCAGGCCGGGGCCGGAGTCGGTGACCTCGATCCGCAGCCGGTCGCCGCAGATCGACGCGGTGACCTGGAAGCCCTCGTCGGGCCGTCCGCTCGCACCGTGTTCGACGGCGTTGGCGCAGGCCTCGCTGAGGGCGACGCCGAGGTCGTCGGCGATCTCCGGGTCGACGCCCGCGGTCGCCATGGCGCCGAGCAGGATGCGGCGGGCCAGCGGCACGCTGGCCGGGTCGCGTTTGAGGTGCAGAGTCCACCAGATGTCCACGGGAGGTCCCTCCTGGCTGCGGCTCCACATACAACTAGGTATCTCCCGGTGTTCCCGCGGTGAACCGTGACCTGGGTCGGCTGCCGCCCGTTCGGCGGATGGACTGGGGCCGTGGTCTGTGCCGAGCGGCGCGTTCAGCGCCCTGTGCGCCGGGCCGAACGGGGCATTCGTAGGGATTTCCCACCCTGCCCTCGGGGGCGTGGTAGGCGATGAGATGATGGCCCGGCCATGACTGCCCTCGCCGCCGCCCCGCACCCGGGCGCCCTCGCACCGGACGCGCCGGTGGGGGCCGCCGCGTGGGATCTGCGGCTTGCCCGGGCCGTCCCGTTCGCGCTGGTCTGCACGCTGATAGCGGCGGCCGGGCACGCCCTGACGGGCGGCGGGAACGTCGCCCCGGCCGCCCTGGCGACGGGCTTCGCGGCGGTGCTGGTGCTCGCGGTGGCGTTCGGCGGACGGGAGCGTTCGCTCGTGGCCATCGCCGGTGCGCTGGGCGCGGGGCAGCTGGGGCTGCACTGCCTCTTCCATGCTTTCGGCGGCCCTGCGGCTGTGGCGGGCGCCATGCCCGGGATGCACCACGGCGCTGCCGGTCCGCTGACCCTGCCGCGGGTGGCCGGCCGGCTGATCTGCAACGAGGCCCACCCCGGCACGCTGGTCGGCCTTCCCGGCGGCCCGTCGGCCGAGCAGCTGGTCTCCGCGGCGGGGCTGGACCCGCTCGCGTACCCGGACGTGCCGTGGTGGCAGGGCGGCGTGTTCGGCATGACGCCGTCGATGCTGGCGGGCCACCTGGCCGCGGCCCTGGTGGCCGGCTGGTGGCTGCGGCGCGGCGAGGCGGCGCTGTGGCGGCTGGTGCGGGTGGCCGCGACGGCCGCCCGGGAGCACTGGGCGGCGCCGCTGCGGACGGCGTTCGCGCTGGCCGCCGCACTGCTGCGGGGTCTGTTCGGCGAGGCCGGGCCGGCCCGCCGGTTCGGTGGCCGGGGCGGGGAGTGCCCGCTGCCGGCGGGTGCCGCGCTGCGGCACAGCGTGGTGCGGCGTGGCCCGCCGGTCGGGGCGTTCGCGCACTGATCCTCCTTGGTGTCCCCGTTCGCGCTGGGTGCCGAGGGCGTGCGCAGTCGCCGGGCCGTACCCGCGTTCCGCGATCGCCTTCGCGGCGACGGTCCGTCCGCAGCTCCACCCCCACACGTCCCCACGCGCGGACCCCGCCCAGGCACGGTCGTACCCGTCGGCCCGGGAGCGGAGCGGTCCGCCGAGCTCCGAACGGAGACCACCGAATCATGCGTTCCCTTCCCACCCGTCGAATCGCCGCCGTCGCCCTCGCCGCCGCCACCTCCGTGGTGGTGCTGGCCGGCCCGGCGTTCGCGCACGTCACCGTGAACCCGGGCGCGGCCGCGCAGGGCGGTTACACGGCCGTCGACTTCCGGGTGCCGAACGAGAGCGACACCGCGAGCACCGTGAAGCTGGAGGTCAACCTCCCGCTGGACCACCCGCTGGCCTCCGTCCGGACCCTCCCGCTGCCGGGGTGGACCGCGACCGTCGAGAAGTCCAAGCTCGACAAGCCGATCAAGGTGCACGGCAGCGACGTCAACGAGGCCGTCTCCAAGATCACCTGGACCGCCGACGCGGGCACCAAGATCGCCCCCGGCCAGTTCCAGGAGTTCCGCGTCTCGCTCGGCCCGCTGCCGACGGACGCCGACAGCATGGAATTCAAGACCCTGCAGACCTACGACAACGGCGACATCGTCCGGTGGATCGACGAGTCCAAGGACGGCCAGCCCGAGCCGGCCCACCCGGCCCCCGTCCTGAAGCTCACCAAGGCCGCCGCGGGCGACGGCCACGGCGTCACCGCCACCGCCTCCCCAGCCGCCGACGGCCACGGCCACGGCGACAGCGCGGACCCCCAGGCCTCGGACGGCGACAAGAAGAGCAGCGACTCCACCGCCCGGGTGCTCGGCGTGGTCGGCATCGTGGTCGGCGTGATCGGCACCGCCGTCGGCATCCTCGGCCTGCGCCGCAAGAGCAGCGGCTCCGCCTCCTGACCCTCGCGCCGGCGGGCCGTACCCGCACTCCGGGTACGGCCCGCCGGCGGCCCACCGCGCACGATCGGATCTCCCATGCCCCGCACCACCCGCACCACCCGCCTGGTCGGCGCCGTCGCCGTCGCGCTGGCCGCCGCGCTGACGCTGAGCGCCTGCGGCTCCTCCGGCGACGGCTCCGGCGCCGCCAAGGTGACCCAGCAGAAGGACGCCACGCCGTACGAGGGCACCAAGCTCACCAGGAACTTCGAGAAGCCGGACCTCCAGCTGACCGACACCTCCGGCCAGCCCTTCGACCTGCGGAAGCAGACCGACGGCAAGACCACGCTGCTCTTCTTCGGCTACACCAGCTGCCCGGACGTCTGCCCGACCACCATGGGCGACATCGGCGTCGCGATGAAGAAGCTCTCCCCCGAGGAGCGGCAGAAGATCAACGTCGTGTTCGTCTCCACCGACCCGCAGCGCGACACCCCGAAGGTGCTGCGCACCTGGCTCGACTCGATGGGCAGCGACTTCATAGGCCTCACCGGTGACCTGGAGAAGGTGAAGGCCGCTGCCAAGTCGGTCGGCATCATGATCGAGGACCCGGTCGTGAACCCCGACGGCACCGTCACCTCCACCCACGGCGCGCAGGTATTGGCCTTCCTCCCCTCGGACGACAAGGCGCACGTGCTCTACCTCAGCGGCACCGAGGTGAAGACCTACGAGCACGACCTGCCGCTGCTCGCCAAGGGGGTCGCGGCATGAGCGAGCGAAGCGAGCTCATCATCATGAGGTGCGTGTTGCGCGAAGCGCCCGCCGAGCGAAGCGAGGTGGCTGCATGAGCGCCACGGCCGGCCGCGCGACGCTCGGCTTCCGGCGGACGGCGCTCACGGGCGCGGTACTGGCGACGGCCCTGGGCGGCGGCGCCCTCCTGGCCGCCTGCGGGGCGGGCGGCCAGGACGGTGCCGCCGGCGGACCCGCCCGCCTGAGCGTCGCCGACTCCTACATCCCGCTGCCCCCGGCCGGCGGGATGGCGGCCGGCTACCTGACCGTGCGCAACGACGGCGGGCAGGACCAGCTCGTCAAGGTGACCAGCCCGGGCGCGGAGTCGATCACCATGCACCGCTCTACCCCGTCGAGAATGGAGCAGGTCGGCAGCCTGGACGTGCCCGCGCACGGTGCGTTGCAGTTCAGCCGCGGCGGTACCCACCTCATGATCATGGGATGGCAGAAGGCCCCCGTCCTGGGGGACGAGCTGGAGCTCGACCTGACCTTCGCGAAGTCCGGCACCATCTCGGTCAAGGTGCCGGTCAAGGAGCTCACCTACCGACCCGGCCAGAGTTAGGGATCCGTCAGCATGGAGAAGGCCTCCCACCGCCGGATCGCCGGACTGCTCGGAGCACTCGGCGCCCTGCTCGCGCTGATGTTCGCCGGCGCCGGACCGGCCGCCGCGCACGCCACCCTGGAGTCGACCGACCCGCACCAGAACTCGGTGGTCGCCACCGCCCCGCAGGCGGTCACGCTGACCTTCAGCGAGTCCGTGTCGCTCTCCGGCGACTCGGTGCGGGTGCTCGACCCGGCCGGCAAGGCGGTCGACACCGGCAACCCCGGGCACGCCGACGGCCGGGCCGACACCGCCCGGGTCGGGCTGAACAGCGGGCTCGCCAACGGCACCTACACGGTGGCCTGGCGGGCCGTCTCGGAGGACTCGCACCCGGTCGGCGGCGCGTTCACCTTCTCCATCGGCGCGCCCTCGGACACCTCGGTGTCCACCACCGCGCTGCAGGGCGCCAAGGCCGACAGCGTGGTCGCCGCCCTGTACGGCACCGGCCGCACCGTCGCGTACGCGGCGTTCGCGCTGCTCGCCGGGGCCGCCGCGTTCGTCCTGATCTGCTGGCCCGCCGGGACGGCCCGGCGCCCGGTGCAGCGGCTGCTGATGAGCGGCTGGGTGGCGCTGCTGGTGTCCACCGTCGCGGTGCTGATGCTGCGCGGCCCGTACGAGCGCGGCTCGGGGATCGGGCAGGCCTTCGACCTGTCGCTGGTGCGCGCCACCCTGGACGAGCGGATCGGCACCGCGCTGGCCGCCCGGCTGCTGCTGCTCGCGGCGAGCGGGGTGTTCCTGTCGCTGCTGGTCGGGCAGTTGGGGCAGCCCGCCGCGCAGCCTTCGGCAGCAGCGTCCGAGACAAGTGAGGCGGACGCGGGGGAGGACGAGGACGCCGAGCTGCGGGAGCTGGAGCAGCGCGCCGCCGAGCGGCCGCAGCGCGAGGCCCGGCTCGGCCTCGGCGTCGCCGGGCTGGTGCTGGCGGTCGCCCTCGCGGCGACCTGGGTCGGCGCCGACCACGCCTCGGTGGGCATCCAGGTCTGGCTGGCGCTGCCGTTCGGCATCCTGCACCTGATCGCGATGGCCCTCTGGCTGGGCGGCCTCGCCGCGCTGCTGGTGGCGCTGCGCGAGGGCGTCGGCGCGGAGGTCGTCGACCGCTTCTCGAAGATCGCCTTCGGCGCGGTCGCGGTGCTCACCGCCACCGGGGTCTACCAGTCCTGGCGCGGTCTCGGCAGCTGGGGCGCGCTGACCGGCACCGAGTACGGGCGGCTGCTGCTGGTGAAGACCGGCTGCGTGGTCGCGATGGTCGGCGTCGCCTGGATCTCCCGCTCCTGGCTGGCTCGGCTGCGCTCGGCCCCGGTCGAGGCGGCCGAGGTCGAGCCGGCCGAGCTGCCGGAGCCGGTCGCCGTCGCGGCGCACTCCGAGGACCCCGTCCGGCAGGCGCAGCTGGCCCGCCAGCAGGCCGCCCGGGAGCACGCCGGACGGGACCGCGGGCTCACCCCGACCCGGGCCGGGCTGCGCCGCTCGGTGCTGGTCGAGGCGGTGGTCGCGGTGGCCGTGCTGGTGGTCACCACGATGCTCACCAACTCCCCGCCCGGGCGGGTCGCGAGCGAGGTCAAGGCTGGGGGCGCCGCCCCCGCCGCCGGGGCGCCGGCGGCCGGCGGGCCCGCGGCCCCGCAGACCGAGCCGGGCCGCACCCTGGAACTCAAGCTCCCGTACGACACCAAGGGCCGCACCCCGAACGCCAAGGGCACCGCGACGGTCACCCTCAACCCGGCCCGGACCGGCCCCAACGAGGTGCACCTCGAGCTGGACGGCGCGGACGGGCAGCCGGTCGAGGTCCCCGAGGTGCAGCTCGCCTTCACCCTCCCGGACCGCGACCTCGGCCCGCTGCCGGTGCCGCTGACCCCCGAGGGCACCGGCCGCTGGAGCGGCACCGCGCAGCTGCCGCTGGCCGGGAACTGGGTGGTGTCGGTGCAGATCCGCTCCTCGGACATCGACCAGACCACCCCGACGCAGTCGCTGAAGATCGGGTGACCATGAACGACAGCAACTCCGTACGGACCGGCTTCACCCGGCGGGCGCTGCTCGGCACCGCCGGTGCCGGGCTGATGGCCGGCGTGAGCGCCGGGGCCGCCGGCGCCGTCGCCCTGGACCGCCCGGCCGCCCCGCGCGCCGACGGGAGCGGCGGGGCGCTCGGCGCGGCCCGGGTGCCGTTCCACGGCGAGCACCAGGCCGGCATCCTCGAACCGCAGCAGGCCCGGGTCCAGCTCGCCGCCTTCGACCTGGCCGACGGCGCCGGGCGGGACGGGCTGCGCGGCCTGCTCCAGCGCTGGTCGCGAACGGCGGCCCGGCTGACCGCCGGGGAGCCCGCCGAGGAGTTCGACAACCAGGTCGCGCTGGACGCCGGCCCCTGCTCGCTCACCCTCACCTTCGGCTTCGGCGCCACCCTGTTCGACAGGGCCGGGCTGGCCGACCACCGCCCGGCGGCCCTCGAACCGCTGCCCGCCTTCCCCGGCGACGCGCTCGACCCGGCCCGCGGCGACGGCGACCTGTTCGTCCAGATCGGCGCCGACGACGCCCTGGTCGCCGTGCACGCCCTGCGGGTGCTCCAGCGCCGGGCGGCCGGGACGGCGGCGCTGCGCTGGCAGTCCGCCGGCTTCGCCCGCACCCCCGGCGCCACCCCGCACCCGATGACCGGCCGCAACCTGATGGGCCAGATCGACGGCAGCAACAACCCCGAGCCCGCCGACGACGGCTTCGCCGCCAAGGTGTTCGCCGCCGCCGGCGCCGACCAGCCGGCCTGGCTGACCGGCGGTTCGTACCTGGTGTTCCGGCGGATCCGGATGCTGCTGGACAACTGGGAGGCGCTACCGGCGGACCGGCAGGAGCGGGTGATCGGGCGGCGCAAGTCGGACGGCGCCCCGCTCGGCGCGCCCGCCGGGGCCGGCGAGCACGCGCCGGTCGACCTGTCCGCGCAGGGCCCGGACGGCGCCCTGGTGATCCCCTCCGACGCGCACATCAGGGTCGCCGCCCCGGCCGCGAACGGCGGCGCGGCCATGCTGCGGCGCGGATTCTCTTACCACGACGGCCTGTTGGCGGACGGCTCGCCGGACGCCGGGCTGCTCTTCCTCGCCTTCCAGGCCGACCCGCGCAAGGGCTTCACCCCGGTGCAACGCAAGCTGTCCCGCGGCGACGGCCTCTCCCGCTTCCTGCGGCACGAGGCGAGCGGGCTGTACGTCGTCCCCCCGGGCGTCCGCGAGGGAGGGTACGTCGGCGAGACGCTGCTGGAAGGGTGATGGCAGTAAGTGTCCCGTCCACTGAAACGCGTTCATGGACGGGACGCGGAGTCGTTATGGTGGGCTGCTCCGGTACCCCTTACCCCGGTCACCTTTCTCCGGTCACCCCTTTTCGCACGGAGGCGGAATTGTCGGCCACCCGCTACACCTACCTCGGCCCGGCGGGCACCTTCACCGAGGCGGCGCTGCGCACCCTGCCCGAGGCGGCGACCCGGGAGCTGGTGCCGCTGGCCTCGGTGCCGCTGGTGCTGGACGCGGTGCGCGGCGGTGAGGCCTCGGGAGCCTTCGTGCCGATCGAGAACTCGGTCGAGGGCGCGGTCACCGCGACCAACGACGAACTGGCCTCCGGCGCACCGCTGATGATCTACCGCGAGGTGCTGCTGCCGATCTCCTTCGCGCTGCTGGTGCGCCCCGGCACCGAGCTGTCCGAGATCAGGACGGTGACCAGCCACCCGGTGGCCCAGCCGCAGGTGCGCCGCTGGCTGGCGGCCAACCTGCCGGACGCAGAGTGGGAGTCGGCCGCGTCCAACGCGGACGGCGCCCGGCTGGTCGCCGAGGGCCGGTACGACGGCGCGTTCGCGGGCGAGTTCGCCGCGCCGATCTACGGGCTGGACCCGCTGGTCAAGGAGATCGCCGACGCGCAGAACGCGACCACCCGGTTCATCCTGGTCGGCCAGCCCGGGCGGGTCTCCTCGCCGACCGGCGCGGACAAGACCTCGATGGTGGTCTGGCTGCCGGACGACCACCCGGGTGCGCTGCTGGAGCTGCTCCAGGAGTTCGCGGTGCGAGGGATCAACCTGATGCGGATCGAGTCCCGGCCGACCGGCGAGGGGCTGGGCAGCTACTGCTTCCTGATCGACTGCGAGGGCCACCTGTCCGAGCGCCGGGTGGGCGATGCGCTGATGGGGCTCAAGCGGATCTGCCCGCAGGTGCGTTTCCTCGGCTCCTATCCGCGCGCCGATCAGCAGACGTCCACGCACCGGCGGCCGGGGACCTCGGACGAGGATTTCGCGGCGGCGGCGGACTGGCTCTCCCGTGCCCTCGACGGCCGCGGCGACATCTGAGCGCCATCCGAGTGCCATCCGAGTGCCATCCGACATCTGAGCGCCACCCATTGTCTTTCTGACCTTTTCCGACCGTTTTCGACCGGGCTCACCAGGCGGGACGGGTGACCGCACCCGTCGTCCACAGGGGTGTCCGCCGCCGGATCCGGCTGTCCACAGGCCTCTCCGCTGTCCACAGCCAAAAGTTATCCACAGACCTGGGGATGAGTCGACAAACCGGTATAGCCACTGCACACAAGGGTCGGATCGTCGGTTTGCGTCGCAGAGATGACTAATCGGACCAGAGTCACCCGTGTGCCAGCAAATCACCCGCCTGAGTGCTTCAATTCCCTCATCTGAGAAGGTCGAATGAGGTTTGAAACCTCAATTCCCTGGTTCGAGCTCCCGAAGGCCGTCCGGCCCCGACGATCCACAGCCTCGGCCCCGCTCCTGTGGATAACCCGCCCCGGGGCGGTTCCCCACAGAAGTTATCCACAGGCCGGGGGGAGTTATCCCCAGGGGAAAACCCGTACCGGTGGAAGAGTCCCCGCCCGGTAGGCTTGGCCCCGTGATTGACCTTCGCCTGCTTCGTGAAGACCCTGACCGAGTGCGCGCCTCGCAGCGCGTCCGTGGCGAGGACGTCGACGTGGTCGACGCCCTCCTCTCCGCCGACGAGCGGCGCCGCGCCTCGGGCAGTCGCTTCGACGAACTGCGCAACGAGCAGCGCCTGCTCGGCAAGCAGGTCGCCCAGGCCAAGGGCGACGAGAAGACCTCCCTGCTGCAGCGCACCAAGGAGCTGGCCGCCGAGGTCAAGGCCGCGGACGCCGAGCAGAGCGCCGCCAAGGAGGAGGCCGACCGCCTGCTCCGCTCGCTGGCGAACCTCATCGACCCGGCCGCCCCGGTCGGCGGCGAGGAGGACTTCGTCACCCTGGAGGAGATCGGCACCCCGCGCGACTTCGCCGCCGAGGGCTTCGAGCCGCGCGACCACGTCGAGCTCGGCCAGATCCTCGGCGCGATCGACACCGAGCGCGGCGCCAAGGTCGCCGGCGCCCGCTCCTACTACCTGACCGGCGTCGGCGCGCTGCTGGAGCTCGCCCTGGTCAACATGGCCTTCGCCCAGGCCACCACGGCCGGGTTCATCCCGATGATCACCCCGACCCTGGTCCGGCCGGCCGCCATGGACGGCACCGGCTTCCTCGGCCAGGCCGCCGAGAACGTGTACCACCTCAAGGAGGAGGACCGTTACCTCGTCGGCACCAGCGAGGTCCCGCTCGCCGCGTACCACATGGACGAGATCATCGAGGCCGACAAGCTGCCGCTGCGCTACGCCGGCTACTCGTCCTGCTTCCGCCGCGAGGCCGGCACCTACGGCAAGGACACCCGCGGCATCATCCGCGTCCACCAGTTCGAGAAGGTGGAGATGTTCGTCTACACCACTCCCGAGGACGCCGAGAACGAGCACCGCCGCCTGCTCCAGTGGGAGAAGGACTTCCTCAACGCGCTGGAGCTGCCCTATCGGGTGATCGACGTCGCCTCCGGCGACCTCGGCGCCTCGGCCGCCCGCAAGTTCGACATCGAGGCCTGGATCCCCACCCAGGGCAAGTACCGCGAGGTCACCTCGACCTCCAACACCACCGAGTACCAGTCCCGCCGGCTGGCCATCCGGATGCGCGAGGAGGGCAAGACCCGCCCGCTCGCCACCCTGAACGGCACCCTGGTCGCCGTCCCGCGCACCATCGTGGCGATCCTGGAGAACCACCAGCAGGCCGACGGCTCGGTCGTCGTGCCCGAGGCGCTGCGGCCGTACCTCGGCGGGCGGACCGTCCTCGAACCGGTCGCCAAGTAACGCCGCACCACCCCGCACCACCAGCAACTCCCGGGAGACGCACGGCCCATGAGCACCTCCAGCCCCAGCCCCGTCTCCCCGAACGGTGATCGCCCGAACGGTGGCGACCTGCCCTACCGGCTGGTCGCCACCGACCTCGACGGCACCCTGCTCACCAGCGACGAGACCGTCTCCGAGCGCACCCGCGCCGCCCTGGCCACGGCCACCGGCGCGGGCGCGCTGCACATCATCGTCACCGGCCGCTCGGCCGCGTGGGCCCGCCCGGTCTTCGACGAGATCGGCTACACCGGGATAGCCGTCTGCGGCCAGGGCGCCCAGGTCTACGACGCCGGCGCGCACAAGCTGCTCACCTCGCTCACCCTCGACCGCCGGCTCGCCGCGCTCGCCATCGCCAAGATCGAGGCCGAGACCGGCCCGCTGGCCGTCGCCGCCAACCAGGACGGTCTGGACGGCGAGGTCCTGGCCGGGCCCGGCTACGAGCTGCTGATCGGCTCCGACCTGCCGGTCGTCCGGGTCGACCGCGACCAGCTGCTCGCCGCGCCGGTCAGCAAGCTCTACATCCAGCACCCGGGCCTGACCGACGACGCCCTCGCCGAGGCCGCCCGCCGCGTCGCCGGAGACCTGGTCGGCGTCGTGATGGCCGGCGCCGGCGTGGTCGAGCTGCTCCCGCTCGGCCTCTCCAAGGCCACCGGCCTGGCCGTGGCCGCCCGCCGCCTCGGCGTCCGCGCCGCCGACACCATCGCCTTCGGCGACATGCCCAACGACGTCCCGATGTTCGCCTGGGCCGCCCACACCGTCGCCATGGCCAACGCCCACGAGGAACTCCTCGCCGTCGCCGACGAAGTCACCGCCGGCAACGACGAGGACGGCGTCGCCCTCGTCCTCGAACGCCTCTACCCGGCCGGCTGAGGCCGCCCCGCCGGCTCCGCCGGGACACCCTTTCCCGACATTCAGCGCGGGTTCATCCCCAGTTGTAGGATGACCGGGCAAGCGGTTGTAGGATGACCGATGACTGGTGGTGCGTGAGCGGAGGAGGTCCGGCATGGGCGGCGACGGCAGCAGTCTGCAGGCGGCCGGGCGGCGTTCCCTCGTGGACACCGCCATCGACCAGCTGCGGGAGCAGCTCGCGGGCGGGGCCTGGCCGGTGGGGTCGCGGATTCCCACCGAGCACGAGCTGGCCGAGCGGTTGCAGGTCGGGCGGAACACCGTACGGGAGGCGATCCGGGTGCTGGTGCACGCCGGAATGCTGGTTTCCCGGCAGGGTGAGGGCACCTTCGTGCGCAGCACCAGTGATCCGGCGGCCGTCCTGCGCGGCGTGCAGCGTTCGGGGATCCGGGACGTGCTGGAGGTCCGCGCCGCGCTGGAGGCCGAGGCCGCGCGGCTGGCCGCCCTGCGGCACACCCCCGAGGACATCGCCCGGATGCGGGCCGCGCTGGCCCGTGAGGCCGAGGTGATCGCGGCGCACCCGGAGCGGGCCGGCCGCGAGGCCACCGTCGAGCACGACCTGGAGTTCCACACCGCGGTCGTCGAGGCCGCGCACAACCCGGCACTGGCCGAGGTGTACCGCTACTTCGGTGCCTCGGTGCGCGAGTCGATGCGGTCGGCCTTCGGCGACCACGAGATGCCCGAGGTGGCCGTCGCCACCCACGCGGCGCTGGTGGACGCGATCGAGAGCGGCGACCCGGACCGCGCCGAGGTGGCGTGTCGGTCGCTGCTCGCCGAGCCCACCGCGGCCGTCGAGCAGCTCCTCGCGGCCATCGCGGCCCGGAAGTAGGACGGCGCGAGCCCCCCTTCCGCCGTCCGCGTCCTCCCCGATTCCCGAAAGAACAGCACACCCATGGCCGTCACCCGTGCCCAGCAGCCGGTTGTCACCTCTTCCGCCCCGCTTCCCGTCCGCTCCCGGCTGGCCCACCCGGCCCTGCTGCTGACCGGCATCGTGCTGGTCGCGCTGAACATGCGCGCCTGCCTGGCTGCGGTGTCGCCGATGGTCGGCGAGATCCAGCGCACCTTCGGCCTGTCGACGACCGCGAGCGGCCTGATCACCACCGTGCCGGTGCTGTTCCAGGGTGTCGGGGCCCCGCTCACCCCTCGGCTGACCAGGCGGTTCGGCACCGAGCGGGTGGTGCTGGGTGCGGTGCTGGTACTGGGCGCGGGCGTGCTGCTGCGGGTGCTGCCCTCGGTGGCGGCGCTGTACGCCGGCTGCGTGGTGATCGGCGTGGCGATCGCGGTGCTGAACGTGTCGATGCCGGGCCTGGTGAAGCGGGAGTTCCCGGACCGGGCGGCGGCGATGACCGGCGTCTACTCGACCACGATGCTGGTCGGCGCGACCCTCGCGGCCGGTCTGTCGGTGCCGCTGGAGCACGCGCTGGGCGGCGGCTGGGAGGCCTCGCTGGGCGCCTGGTCGGTGCTCGCCCTGGTGGCGGCGGCGGCCTGGCTGCCGCAGGTGCTGCGCTCCCGGCAGGAGCGGGCCGCGGTGGCGGCCGCGCCGGCTGCGAGCAAGCCGATCGAGGGGATCTGGACTTCCCCGCTGGCCTGGCAGATCAGCCTGTTCATGGGCATCTCGTCGCTGCTCGTCTACACCCTGGTGGCGTGGATGCCGACGATCCTGGCCGACCACGGGATGGACCGCGGCGAGTCCGGGCTGGTCTTCGCCTTCTCCAACCTGGTGCAGGTGGCCGGCGCCTTCCTGGTGCCGCTGATCGCCGGCCGGATGACCCGCCAGCGCGGCCTGGCGGTGGCCATGGCCGGGCTGAACGGCCTGGGCATCGCCCTGCTGCTGGTGGCGCCGGTGTCGGGGGCCTGGGTGGCGGCGGCGATCCTCGGTGTCGCGCAGGGCGGTTCGCTGGGTCTCGGCCTCGCGTTCATCGTGCTGCGGACCGGCAGTGCGGCCGGTGCCGCCCAGCTGGGCGGCATGTCGCAGGCGATCGGCTATCTGGTCGCGGCGGCCGGTCCGGTCGGCGCGGGTGCGCTGCACCAGCTGACCGGCGGGTGGGACGTGACGCTGATACTGATGCTGGCGCTGGTGGCCGTGGTCGGCACGGCCGGCTGGGGCGCGGGGCGCAACCGGACGCTCTGACAGGTCGTTCCTCGCCGGGCCGCTCCTGGACGGGTCACTTCTGGACGGTCGCTTCTCGCCGGGTCACTCCTCGCCGGCCAGGGTCAGCCCGGCCAGCTTGACCGAGGCGAGGACGGTCGCCGCGACGGTGACCACCAGCAGCAGCGGCACGGCCACCCCGAACGAGACGTCCGCGCCGATCGCGGCGTCCCCGGCCACCGCCTCGGCGACCGAGCGGCCCCACTGCTGGACGCTCAGTGTGCGGGCGCCGGCGACGAAGTTGCCGACCAGCGACTCCCACACCAGCGCGTACCCCAGCCCGGCGACCACCGCATGCCGGGTGACCACGCCGAGCAGCAGGAACAGCGCGCTGTACGCGGCCCCGGCGATCAGGGTGGCGACGGTGTAGCCGAGCGCGACGCCGTCCTTCGTGCCGTACAGCAGCAGCCCGGCGAGCAGCGTCGGGACGGCCGCGAACACCCAGGTGGTGCCGATCGCGACGGCCAGCTTGGTGGTGACGATCTGCCACCGCGGCAGCGGCTTGGCCAGCAGGTAGACGATCGAGCCGTCGTCGATCTCGGTGGCGATCACGCCGGTGCCGACGACCAGGCCGAGGATCGGCACCAGGGTGCCGAGGCCCAGCTGGCCGAGGATCTTGACGGTCAGGTCGTGCTCGTTCCCGCTCGACCCGCTCGCGAGGGCCGAGACGAGCAGCAGCAGGGCGGGGACCACCAGCAGCAGGGCACCGCGGCGGCGGCCCAGCAGGCCGCGCAGCGTCAGCCTGGCGACGGTCGGGTTCATGGCGGTCGGCCCTTTCCTGGGGTCCTGGTTTCGGGAGTTCGAGGGTTCCGGAGTGCGGGACTTCGAGGGTTCGGGAGTGCGGGAGTTCGAGAGGCCGGGGGCCTCAGGCGGAGACCAGGTAGGAGAACACGCTCTCCAGCGACTCGTCCGCCGGGGCGACGGTGTACAGCCGGATGCCGGCCTGCCGGGCGACCCGGGGCAGCAGCGTGGTGAAGCCCTGGAAGTTCACCGCCTGGATCCGCAGCGCCCGTTCGCGCTCGTCCACCTCGATGCCCGCGGTGGAGCCGTCCGCGATCAGTGCGGCGGCCAGCCGGCGGTCGTCGCTGGAGCGGACCAGGTAGCGGTGCGGGCGGTCGGTCATCAGTCGGCGGATCTTCCGGAAGTCACCCGAGGCGGCGTGCCGGCCGGCCACCACGACCTCGATGTGGCGGGCGAGTTGCTCGACCTCCTCCAGGATGTGCGAGGAGAACAGCACCGTCCGGCCGTCCGCGCCGAAGCGGCGCAGCAGCTCCATCAGCTGGAGCCGCTGGCGCGGGTCCATGCCGTTGAACGGTTCGTCGAGCAGCAGCACGGCCGGGTCGTGGACGAGCGCGGAGGCCATCTTGACCCGCTGCTTCATGCCCTTGGAGTACGTCCCGGTCTTGCGGTCCTGGGCGTACTCCATCTCGACCAGGCCGAGCGCCCGCCTGGCGGCCGCGCCCGGGTCGGCGAGGCCGTGGAGCTCGGCGTTGGCGAGCACGAACTCCCAGCCGGTCAGGTAGTCGTACATCGACTCCCGCTCGGGTACGAGCCCGATCTGCCGGTACACCTGCTGGTTGCGCCAGATCGGCGCGCCGTCCAGGGTGACCGTGCCGGTGGAGGGGGCGAGGAAGCCGCTCATCATGTGGATGAGGGTGGACTTGCCCGCGCCGTTCGGCCCGAGCAGGCCGGTGATGCCCGGACCGATCGCCATGCTGATGTCGTTGACGGCGACCACGTTGCCGAACCAGCGGGAGACCTTGTCGATGGTGATGGTGGCCATGTCGCCCTCTCAAGCTCTGCGGTTGATCAGACACTGCTGTAGCGGCGCAGCAGCAGCCCGTACGAGCCGGACACCATCGCGATGACGGCGGCGATGAAGACGGCCACGCCGAACGCGCCCGGCGCGTGGAGGCGGTCGCCGCCGCCACCGACGTCGAAGAGCTGGTTGGTCAGGCTCTCCACCAGGTCGTTCGGCGACAGCAGGGCGGCCCACTGGGCGGAGTCCGGGACGGTGAGCTCGATGCCCGTACCGATCCGGGTCAGGATCGCCACCACGACCGTACTGATCGCCAGGTAGCCCATGATCCCGGCGACCCCGAAGCCGCGGCGCGGGGTGGCGGCGGCGATCACCAGCGCCACCGAGGTCGGCACCAGCGCGTACAGCAGGGCCGTCACCAGGCCGAACAGGAAGTGCCCGGTGTTGTGCCCGAAGTCCAGCCGGCCGAGCAGCGCGCCGATGTAGAGCACCAGCAGCGGCACCGCCATCAGCAGGAACTGGGCGCTGACCATGGCCGCGAACTTGGCGCGGACGTAGTCGCCGCGGGTGATCGGGCGGGAGAAGTACAGCGGGACGGTGTGGTACCGCAGATCCCGGGAGAGCAGCACCGGCGCCTGCGAGGCCAGGAAGATCGAGACGATCAGGCCGAAGGCCGACAGGTAGCGCGGGTAGTCCAGCGGCAGCTCGGACCGGTGGGTGGCGAGCGCGATCGCCACCATGATGACGGCGGGCACGGTGAGCACGCCGAGCACCAGCATCGGCAGCACCTTGGACTTGCCGGAGCGTCCGAGGCCGTAGGCGGCGCGCAGGCTCTGGGTGAACAGCGAGCGGGTCGCGTAGGCCCGGCCGAGGCGAGGACCGGCGTAGCCGCGGTAGCCGATGTCGTGGATGACTCCGGTGTCGGCGGGCCTGGTCTCAGGAGGCATCCTCCGCACCTCCCTTGGTGTGGTCGGCGCTGTCGGTGCCGTCGGTGCTGCCGGTGCTGCCGGTGTCGTCGTCGGCCTCGGTGGCCTCGGTGGCCTCGGTGCCGAAGAGTTCGGCGACCCGGTGCCGGCGCTGTTCCAGCCGGACCAGGCCGAGGCCGAGCTCCGCGACGGTGTCGCGGATGGCGTCGTAGGTGTCGTCGCCCTCCAGGCGGACGAGCAGCACGCGCGAACCGTCCAGGGTGACGGACAAGCCCGCGGCGGCCAGGCGTTCGCGGACGGCGGTGCCGGAGTCCAGGGCGGTGTCCTCCGGGTGATCGGTGACCTCGACCGCCAGGAGGGCCGTCGCCTCGGTGAAGGAGGCGGTGGAGGAGGAACGCAGCAGCTTGCCGCCGTCGATGACGACCAGGTGGTCGCAGGTGCGCTCCAGCTCGCCCAGCAGGTGGGTGGTGACCAGCACCGAGATGCCGAAGTCGGTGTGCACGCGGCGGATCAGCGCCAGCATCTCGTCCCGGCCGGCCGGGTCGAGGCCGTTGGTCGGCTCGTCCAGCAGCACCAGCTTCGGGTCGTGCACCAGCGCCTGGGCCAGCTTGACCCGCTGCTTCATGCCGGTCGAGTACCCGCCCATCGGCCGGTACCGCTCCTCGTAGAGGCCGACGTGCCGAAGCGTGTCCGCCGTCCGCTCGCGGGCCGCGGCGGCGGGCAGACCCGCCATCCGGGCCATGTGCACCACGAACTCGGTGGCCGAGACGTCCGGTGGCAGGCAGTCGTGCTCGGGCATGTAGCCGACCCGTTCGCGGATCTCCGGGCCCTGGGTGCCAATGTCCAGGCCCAGGACCCGGCCGGTGCCGGAGGTCGCCGGGGCGAGTCCGAGCAGGATCTTGATGAGGGTGGACTTGCCCGCCCCGTTCGACCCGACCAGGCCGACGACCCCCGGCTGCACCTCGACGGTGAGCCGGTCGAGGGCGGTGACCCGGGGGAACCTCTTGGTGAGGCCGTCCGTCTTGATGACAGCAGTGGACACGCACCCAACGTAACGGGCTTGCGCCGCAAGGGCCATGAGCTGGAATGACGAGCCGCGCATGATACTGCGGTATGACGTCGGCAGACCGCTCCCCTAAGGGTTCGGCGAAAAGCACTCGGGCCGGCCACGGTGAAGTGACCGGCCCGAGTGGTGAGCTGATGATCCGTCAGCCGAGGAGGTCGGACTGCAGGGTGGCCACCTGGCGGAACGGCGCGACCGGCACGCCCTTGGGATTGGTCATCGTGACGACGGCGACGACGTCGGACGCGCAGAGGTACGCCAGCCGAGCCGTCGGAGCGCCCTTGTCGCCCAGCACCGTGGTCTCCTTGACCGACAGGTCGACGTCCGAAACGGAGTCCCAGCCGTCCTGCGAGCCGGTCTTCGCCCCGGGCACGTCCTTCGGCAGGCCGTCCCCGCGGAGGGAGGAGAAGATGTCCCAGGCCTCGGAGGAGCCGCCGAAGCGGAGCAACCGGATCTGGGTGCGGGTGCCGTCGGAGGCGGTCCACTCCCGGACGGTGGCGGCGCGGCAGGCGTTCTGCAGCAGCAGTTCGCGCAGCTTGGCCGGGTTCTGCTGCTCGGCGAGGATCGCGTCGCAGGTGACCCACTCGGCCGGGGCCGGACCGACCTTCGGGGACGTGGACGCGGGGGTCCCGGAGGCCGTCGTGCTCGCGGACGCCGACGGACTCGCGGACGCCGACGGGCTCGCCGAGGTGGCCGAGGCGGTCGGCGTCGGGGTCGGGCTCGGGAAGACCACCGGCGCCAGCGAGCCACCGGCCTCCTTGGGCGCGGGCAGCAGCAGGTAGCGCAGGTCCGCGTAGTGGAGGGTCTTGTCCTTCGCGGACGGCGCGTTCTTCCCGGACGGCAGCGGCGGCAGCGCCAGTGCCGGGAAGGTGTAGCGGCCGTCGCTCGGGGTCTCCAGGCCGGGGATGTCGGTGCGCTCCGGGGCCGTGACGGCCAGGGCGGCGCCCGTGCCGACGAGGGCGAACACCAGGGTGGCGGCGGCCCAGCGCACCGCCGCCTTGCGCCGGCGGGTGCGCAGGGCGAGGCGGGCCTCGCGCTCCTCGGGCGTCTCGGGGATCACGGGCGGGGGCGGCAGCATTTCCACCGGCGGGGGCGGCGGGGCCGTGGGCGGCGCGGCCGGGGCTGCGGGCGGCGGCGCGCTCGGGGCGGCCGGCGTGCTCGGGG
>NZ_JAHTKP010000101.1 GCF_019192735.1 Kitasatospora aureofaciens | reverse complement strand
ACCCGGAAGCTAAGCCTCACAGCGCCGATGGTACTGCAGGGGGGACCCTGTGGGAGAGTAGGACGCCGCCGAACAATCATTCCGAAGAACCCCCATCCGATTCCGGATGGGGGTTCTTTGCATTTCCCCGCCGGGAGGGGCGGCCCGTCGCCGGGCCGATGTGACACCGTCAAGCCGGCGGCCGTGACACCGTCAATATGCCGCTAAAACCGCATGATCAGTGCACAGATCAGTGGAATATCGTCTCCCACGCCGTAGTCTCGAAGGGGAGGGGAACAGGTGTCCGGGGGTGGCTCCCGGGCAGAGCCGGATCAAGAATGGTGCTCATGGGACGAGGCAGGCTGCGCATCTACCTTGGGGCTGCCCCCGGGGTCGGCAAGACGTACGCCATGCTCGCCGAGGCGCACCGGCGGCTGGCGCGTGGCACGGACGTCGTGGTGGCGTTCGTGGAGGACTACGGCCGGCGGCACACGGCGGACCAGGTCGACGGGCTGGAGGTGGTGCCGCGCCAGCGGCTGATGCACCGGGGCGCCGTCTTCACCGAGATGGACCTGGACGCCGTGCTGGCCCGCCGCCCGCAGGTGGCGCTGGTGGACGAGCTGCCGCACACCAACATTCCCGGCTGTCGCAACGCCAAGCGCTGGCAGGACGTGGAGGAGCTGCTGGCGGCCGGGATCGACGTGATCTCGACCGTCAACATCCAGCACCTGGAGTCGCTCGGCGACACCGTCGAGGGCATCACCGGGGTCCGGCAGCGCGAGACCGTGCCGGACGAGGTGGTCCGGCGGGCCGACCAGATCGAGCTGGTCGACATGTCCCCGCAGGCCCTGCGCCGCCGGCTGGCGCACGGCAACGTGT
Source organism: Kitasatospora aureofaciens (assembly GCF_019192735.1). Taxonomy (GTDB): domain Bacteria; phylum Actinomycetota; class Actinomycetes; order Streptomycetales; family Streptomycetaceae; genus Kitasatospora; species Kitasatospora aureofaciens_A. Next base: position 17,968 of record NZ_JAHTKP010000101.1, on the reverse strand, counting down.
ACACGCCCGAGAAGATCGACGCCGCCCTCGCCAACTACTTTCGCCCGGGCAACCTGACCGCTCTGCGTGAGCTCGCGCTGCTGTGGACCGCGGACCGGGTGGACGAGTACCTGCAGAAGTACCGGGCCGAGCAGGGCATCGAGGGCACCTGGCAGGCCCGGGAGCGGATTGTGGTGGGCCTGACCGGCGGGCCCGAGGGGGCGACGCTGATCCGCCGCGCGGCCCGGATCGCCGCCCGCGGCTCCGGCGGCGAACTGCTGGCCGTCCACATCTCCCGCTCGGACGGGCTCGCGGGCGCCGGCCACGGGTCGCCGCAGACGCTGATCGAGCAGCGGGCCCTGGTGGAGAGCCTGGGTGGCACCTTCCACTCCGTCCTGGGCGACGACCCCGCCGTCGGCTTGCTGGACTTCGCCCGGGGCGTGAACGCCACCCAGATCGTGCTGGGCACCAGCCGCCGGCCCGCCTGGCAGTACGTGTACGGGCCGGGCGTCGGCACGACGGTGACCCGGGAGGCTGGGGACATCGACGTCCACATGGTCACCCACGAGCACGCCGGGAGCGGGCACGGCCGGATACCGATCCGCCGGATCACCGACCTGGGCCGCACCCGGACGGTCGCGGGCTGGCTGATCGGCCTGGCCGGTCCGCCGCTGCTGGCGCTGGTGCTGACCGCGATCGGCGGGCTGGGCCTGTCCACCGACATGCTGCTGTTCCTGTCGCTGACCGTGCTCGCCGCGCTGGTCGGCGGGCTGCTGCCGGCGATCGGCTCGGCGCTGGTCGGCTCCTCGGTGCTGAACTACTACTTCACGCCGCCGATCCACACGTTCACCATCAACGAGCCGCAGAACATCATGGCGGTGGCCATCTTCACCGTCGTCGGCATCTCGGTGGCCTCCGTGGTGGACCTGGCGGCGCGCCGCACCCTCCAGGCGGCCCGCAGCCAGACCGAGGCGCAGACGCTCAGCGCGCTGGCCGGCACGGTGCTCCGCGGTGCGCCGAACGGGGACGGCGTGCTGACCGCACTGATGGAGCAGGTGCGGGAGACCTTCGGGCAGGAGAGCGCCGCGCTGCTGGAGCGCCCGGAGCCGCTCGGCGCCTGGGTGCCGGTCGCCTCCGCCGGGCCGTACCCGCCGGAGCGGCCCGAGGCGGCCGACGTGGACGTCCCGGTCGGCGAGAGCCTGGCGCTGGTGCTGCGCGGCCGGGTGCTGCCGGCGGCGGACCGCCGGCTGCTCGGGGCGTTCGCCGCGCAGGCGGCCGTGGTGCTGGAGCGCCGCCGGCTGGCCCGGGAGGCCGCCGCGGCCCGCCGGGAGGCCGAGGGCAACCGGATCCGCACCGCGCTGCTCGCCGCCGTCTCGCACGACCTGCGCACGCCGCTGGCGGGCATCAAGGCCTCGGTCACCTCGCTGCGCTCGGCCGACGTCGACTGGGATCCCGAGGACGAGGCGGAGCTGCTGGCCGGGATCGAGGCCGGGGCCGACCGGCTCGACCATCTGATCAACAACCTGCTGGACATGAGCCGGTTGCAGACCGGGACGGTCACCCCGCTGATCCAGGAGACCGACCTGGACGAGGTGGTGCCGTTCGCGCTCGGCGGCGTCCCGCCGGAGTCCGTCCGGCTGGAGGTCCCGGAGACGCTGCCGATGATCCGGGCCGACGGCGGGCTGCTGGAGCGCTCGCTGGCCAACCTGGTCGAGAACGCCGTCAAGTACAGCCCGGACGGCGTCAAGGTGCTGGTCAAGGCCGATGCGCTGCACCCGGCGGGCGGGCCGGGCCGGGTCGAGCTGCGGATAGTCGACCGCGGCCCGGGCGTGCCGGAGGAGGCCAAGGAGCGGATCTTCGCGCCGTTCCAGCGCTACGGGGACGCGCCGCGCGGCGCCGGGGTGGGCCTCGGGCTCGCGGTGGCGCGCGGGTTCGTCGAGGCCATGGACGGTACCGTCACGGCCGAGGACACCCCCGGCGGCGGCCTCACCATGGTCGTCACCCTGCCCGCCGCCGAGCGGCCCCCGGAACCGGGCGAGCCGGTCGGCGACGGCCAGGACCCCCTGTCGCGGCTCATCACGTGACATCCGGACCCACCGTCCGCCCGCACGTACTACCGTCCGTAAGTCCTACAGCCTGTAAGTCCGACAGCTCTGAAAGGCGGAGCCCGTATGACCCGGGTCCTCGTCGTGGACGACGAACCGCAGATCGTCCGCGCGCTGGTGATCAACCTCAAGGCCCGCAAGTACGAGGTCGACGCGGCCCATGACGGCGCGAGCGCCCTGGAGCTGGCCGCCGCCCGCCATCCCGACGTCGTCGTCCTCGACCTCGGCCTGCCCGACATGGACGGCGTCGAGGTGATCCGCGGCCTGCGCGGCTGGACCCGGGTGCCGATCATCGTGCTGTCGGCCCGGCACGCCTCCGACGAGAAGGTCGAGGCACTGGACGCCGGCGCCGACGACTACGTGACCAAGCCGTTCGGCATGGACGAGCTGCTCGCCCGGATGCGCGCCGCCGTGCGCCGTGCCGAGCCGGTGGCCGGCGAGGACGACTCGCTGGTGGTCACCGAGAGCTTCACCGTCGACCTCGCCGCCAAGAAGGTCAACCGGGACGGCACCGACGTACGCCTTACGCCGACCGAGTGGCACCTGCTGGAGGTGCTGGTCCGCAACGCCGGCCGGCTGGTCAGCCAGACCCAGCTGCTCCAGGAGGTCTGGGGCCCCGCCTACCGCACCGAGACCAACTACCTGCGGGTCTACCTCGCGCAGCTGCGCCGCAAGCTGGAGCGCGACCCCTCGCACCCGCGTCACTTCATCACCGAACCGGGCATGGGATACCGCTTCGAGAGCTGAGTACCGGGCGCCCGGCGGCTTCGCGGCCTGCCGTCGGGGGCCGGGAAACCGGTACCCTTCGGGCATGAGTGGTGACAACAGCAGCGACCAGCCGCAGGGTCGCTTCCGCCGCATGTTCAACCGGCTGACCTCCTCGTCCGAGGAGCTGCAGGCCGAGGAGCTGCGGCAGGAGAGCGCGGCGGAGTCGGGCTGCACGCCGATCGCCGGCTGCGCGGACCGCGAGCTGGTCACCGTGGCGGGCACGCTGCGCACGGTGACGCTCCGCCCGCGGGCCGGGGTGCCCGCCCTGGAGGCCGAGCTCTTCGACGGCACCGAGGCGCTGGACATGGTCTGGCTCGGCCGCCGCTCGATCGCGGGCATAGAGCCGGGCCGCCGGCTCGTCGCCAGCGGCCGGATCAGCCACGCACGCGGGCGCCGCGTGCTGTTCAACCCCCGCTATGAGCTGCGTCCGGTCGGACACGGGAGCGAATGAGCGTGAGCAACCAGCCCGGCGGCGAGGCCGCCCGGATCGACCTGGACGCCGCCGGCGTGGCCGCCTGGCAGGCGGCCGCCTCCGAGGAGGCCGCGGGCACCATCGTGCAGGCCGTCGGCGGTGCCGCCCGGCCCCTGTCGCAGTCCGAGCAGGACGCCGCGGACGCCGCCGACGAGGCCGCCCGCAAGGCCGCCGCCTCCAAGGAGGCCGCCGACACCGTGCTGCAGGCCTTCGGCGGCGTGCGCGGCATGATCGACATGACGCTGCCCGGCCTGGTCTTCATCGTCACCTACAACATCACCCACCAGGTGAGCGCGGCCGGCTGGGCCGCGCTCGCGCTGTGCGCGGTGTTCGTGGTGGTCCGGCTGGCCCGGCGGGAGACCGTCCAGCACGCCTTCAGCGGGGTGTTCGGCGTCGGTCTCGGCGTCTGGATCTCGATGAAGAGCGGCCGCGCCGAGGACTTCTACCTGCCCGGCCTGCTCTGGAACGTCGGCTACTGCGTCGCCATGGCGATCTCCGCCCTGGTGCGCTGGCCGCTGATCGGCCTGATGCTCGGCCCGATCACCGGCGAGATGTTCACCTGGCGCAAGGAGAACCCGGGCCGGCTCGCCGCCTACACCAGGGCGACCTGGGCCTGGGCGGTGATCATGGGTATCAAGCCGGTGATCCTCTTCCCGCTGTACTTCACCCACAACGTCAACCTGCTCGGCTGGCTGAAGGTCGCGCTCGGCATCCCGCCGCTGCTGCTGGCGATGTACGTGACCTGGCAGATCCTGCTGAAGGCGCCGCCGCCGATCAAGGCGCCGCTGGACGACGACGAGGAGCCGGCGGCGAAGTAGCCACACCGACGACGTAGCCGCACAGGCAACGGGACGAGGGCCCGCACCCATCTGGGCGCGGGCCCTCGTCCCGTTTTCGTACGGCCCCTACTGGGCGCCGGAGGTGGCGGAGAGCAGGTCCTCCAGCTCCTCCTCGCGCTCCTGGGCGGCCACGAAGAGCAGCTCGTCGCCGCCCTCCAGGGTGTCGTCCTTGCCCGGCACGAGCACCCGGCCCTCGCGGATGATGGTCACCAGAGCGGTGTCCTGCGGCCAGGCCACGTCGCCCACCCGGGTGCCGACCAGCTCGGTGTCGGCGGCCAGGGTCAGCTCGACCAGGTTGGCGTTGCCCTGGCTGAAGCGCATCAGGCGGACCAGGTCGCCGACGCTGACCGCCTCCTCGACCAGGGCGGACATCAGACGCGGGGTGGAGACGGCGACGTCCACGCCCCAGGACTCGTTGAAGAGCCACTCGTTCTTCGGGTTGTTCACCCGGGCGACCACGCGCGGCACCGCGTACTCGGTCTTGGCGAGCAGCGAGACGACGAGGTTGACCTTGTCGTCACCGGTCGCGGCGATCACCACGTGGCAGCGCTGCAGCGCCGCCTCGTCCAGCGAGGTGATCTCGCAGGCGTCGGCCAGCAGCCACTCCGCCATCGGGACCCGCTCCACCGAGATGGAGTTGGGGTTCTTGTCTATCAGCAGGACCTCGTGCCCGTTCTCCAGCAGCTCGCCCGCGATCGAGCGGCCCACGGCACCGGCCCCGGCAATGGCGACCCGCATCAGCGACCCTCCTCCTTCGGTCCCTGCGCGAACGCGGCCTCGACGGCCCTCAGGTCGGCCCGGCGCAGCATCACCTGCACCAGGTCGCCCTCCTGCAGCACCATCTGCGGCGTGGGCAGCACGCCCTCGCCGAGCCGGGTGACGAACGCGACCCGGGCGCCCGAGGTTTCTTCCAGCTCGCCGACGCGGTGGCCGACCCAGCGCGGGTCGTAGGCGACCTCGGCCAGCTGCACGCTGCCGCTCGGGTCCTGCCACAGCGGCTCGGCGCCGCTCGGCAGCAGCCGGCGCAGCATCTGGTCGGCGGTCCAGCGGACCGTCGCCACGGTCGGGATGCCCAGGCGCTGGTAGACCTCGGCGCGCCGGGGGTCGTAGATCCGGGCGGCGACGTTCTCGACGCCGAAGTTCTCCCGGGCCACCCGCGCGGCGATGATGTTGGAGTTGTCACCGCTGGAGACGGCGGCGAACGCGCCGGCCTCCTCGATGCCCGCCTCCCGCAGGGTGTCCTGGTCGAAGCCGACCCCGGTCACCCGGCGGCCGTTGAACCCGGCGCCCAGCCTGCGGAACGCGGTCGGGTCCTGGTCGACGACGGCCACCGAGTGGCCCTGTTTCTCCAGCGCTCTCGCGAGGGCGGAGCCCACGCGGCCGCAGCCCATGATGACGATGTGCACTGGCGCTACCTCACCCGTTCCGTAGGGTTATTGACCTGCGCAAACACCGTTCATCTCCCTCTCCCGCCCCGCTTTCCGGGGCGAGCGTCCTGATCCGGCACCGACGCGACAACGTGAGTGTTGCCCGTCGGCTCGTATCCGACACGCTAGCCGGTCCGCCGAACGCAGTCGCGACGAAGGGGGGGACAACCGGCGCAAGCCCTGTTGGGAAACCCCTACGATTCCTTAACGTGCCTATGCCGACAGACCTTCCGAAACGCATCCTGATCGGACGCGCCCTGCGGAGCGACAAACTGGGCGAAACGCTTCTCCCCAAGCGGATCGCCCTGCCCGTGTTCGCCTCGGACGCGCTCTCCTCGGTCGCGTACGCCCCCGAGGAGATCCTGCTCACGCTGTCCGTGGCGGGCGCTTCGGCCATCCACTTCTCCTGGCAGATCGGCGTCGTCGTCGCCGTCGTGATGCTCGCGGTGGTCGCCTCGTACCGGCAGAACGTGCACGCCTACCCGAGCGGTGGCGGCGACTACGAGGTCGCGACCGTCAACCACGGGCCCAACGCCGGCCTGGTCGTGGCGAGCGCCCTGATGGTCGACTACGTGCTCACGGTGGCGGTGTCCACCACGTCCGGGGTCGCCAACGTCGTCTCCGCGGTACCCGCTTTGCGCGGCCACGAGCTGACCCTGTCGGTCGTCGTGGTCGTGGTGCTGATGGGCATGAACCTGCGCGGCGTCCGCGAGTCCGGCACCGCCTTCGCCGTCCCCACCTACGCCTTCATGCTCGGCGTGGTCGGCATGGTCGGCTACGGGTTCTTCCGGCACTTCGGGCTCGGCCAGGACATGCCCGCCGAGAGCTCCGGCTTCCACCTCGCCGCCACCCCCGGCAACCAGTCGCCGGCCGGGTTCGCGATGGTGTTCCTGCTGCTGAAGTCCTTCTCCTCCGGCTGCGCCGCGCTCACCGGCGTGGAGGCCATCTCGAACGGCGTGCCGGCCTTCCGCAAGCCGAAGAGCAAGAACGCGGCCACCACGCTGCTGATGATGGCTTCGATCGCCGTGGTGATGTTCATGGGCATCATCTGGCTGGCCCGGCTCACCGGCGTCCAGATGGCCGAGAACCCCGCCGAACAGCTCGTCGGCGCCTCGCCGGACTACCACCAGAAGACCGCGCTCGCCCAGATCAGCGAGGCCGTCTTCGCGAACTTCACGCCCGGCTTCTACTTCGTCGCCGCCGTCACCGGCCTGATCCTGGTGCTCGCCGCCAACACCGCCTTCAACGGCTTCCCGGTGCTCGGCTCGATCCTCGCCCAGGACCGCTACCTGCCCCGCCAGCTGCACACCCGCGGCGACCGGCTCGCCTTCTCCAACGGCATCATCCTGCTGGCGATCGCCGCGATCCTGTTCATCTTCGCGTTCGACGCCGACCCCAACCGGCTGATCCAGCTGTACATCGTCGGCGTCTTCGTGTCCTTCAACATGAGCCAGTCCGGCATGATCCGGCACTGGACCCGGCTGCTGCGCACCGAGACCGACCCGGCCAGGCGCCGGCACATGCAGCGCAGCCGGGCGATCAACACCTTCGGCCTGGTGATGACCATGGCCGTGCTGGTCGTCGTCCTGGTCACCAAGATCAGCCATGCCTGGATCGCGATCGCCGCGATGGTCGTGCTGTACGTGATGATGAAGGGCATCCGGCGCCACTACGACCGGGTCTCCGAGGAGCTGACCGCCGCCGAGGAGATCGACGACGTGATGCTGCCCACCCGGGTCCACGCCATCGTCCTGGTCTCCAAGCTGCACAAGCCGGCGCTGCGCGCCCTCGCGTACGCGCAGCTGGCGCGCGCCCACACGCTGGAGGCCATCACCGTCAACGTCGACCCGGCGGACACCACGGCGCTGCGCCGGGAGTGGGACGAGCGCGGCATCGAGGTGCCGCTGAAGGTGCTGGACTCGCCGTTCCGCGAGATCACCGGGCCGGTCCTGGACTACGTCAAGAACCTGCGGCGCAGCAGCCCGCGCGACGTGGTGGCGGTCTACATCCCCGAGTACGTGGTCGGCCACTGGTACGAGCACCTGCTGCACAACCAGAGCGCGCTGCGGCTCAAGGGGCGGCTGCTGTTCAAGCCCGGAGTGATGGTCACCTCGGTGCCGTGGCAGCTGGAGTCGTCCGAGCGGCGCAGGCCGCAGAAGTCCTGGTCAGCGCCGGGGGCCGTCCGGCGTGGCGAGCCGAGGGCGCCGAAGGCCGTAAAGTCGAAGGATTCCGTTCGGACCGGCGTGACCGCCGGTGCGACCTCCGACCGCAGCAAGGACTCCTCCCAGTGACCCGCAACACTCCGCCCCGCTCCTCGGGCAAGTCCTCGGGCAAGTCCGGGGGCAACTCCGGCAAGGGCGCCCGCCGGGGCGGCTCCCAGCCCGGGCAGGTCGCCCGGCCGCGCTGGGGCCGGCCGGCCCGCCCGGAAGCCACCGACCGCGACGGCCTCACCGCGCGGACCGCGCCGCTCGCCCCGGGCGAGCGGGCGGAGCCGGGTGCGGCTTCGGACCAGGGCTCGGGCGCTGCGCCCTCCAAGCCGGCGGTGGGCAAGGGCTCGGCGGGCAAGTCCGGGGCCGGTAGGGCTGCGACTGGTAAGGCTTCGGCGGGCACGGGCTCGGCGGGCACGGGCTCGGCGGGGCAGGCTGCGGCGTCCGCGACCGGCAAGTCCGGGGCGGGCAAGTCCGGGGCGGGCAAGTCCGGGGCGGGCAAGTCCGGGGCGGGCAAGGGCAAGGCGCCGCGCAAGCAGGCCGTCCGCCCGCCGAAGGCGCTGCGCACCGCGCCCCGGGCGCCGCGTCCCGAGACGCCGTCCGGCGACCCGCTGGCCGGGGAGCGGTACGAGGTCGAGGTCGGCCCGGTCGCGCACGGCGGCGGGCACTGCGTGGCCCGGCACGAGGGTCGGGTGCTCTTCGTCCGGCACGCGCTGCCGGGCGAGAAGGTGATCGCGCTGGTCACCGATGGCACCACGACCTCCCGGTTCCTGCGGGCCGACGCGGTGGAGATCCTGGAGCCTGCGAAGGAGCGGATCGCCCCGCCGTGCCCGTTCGCCGGGCCCGGCAAGTGCGGCGGCTGCGACTGGCAGCACGTCACCCCCGGCGGGCAGCGCAAGCTCAAGGCGTCGGTGCTGACCGAGCAGTTGGCGAAGCTGGCCGGGCTCACCCCGGCCGAGGCGGGCTGGGACGGCAGCGTCGAGCCGGTCGGCGGCAAGCTCCCGGCCGGGCAGGTGCCGGCCTGGCGCACCCGGGTCCAGTACGCGGTGGACCCGGAGACCGGCAAGGTCGGCCTGCGCAAGCACCGTTCGCACGAGATCCAGCCGGTGGACCACTGCCTGATCGCCGCGGAGGGCGTCACCGAGCTGGGCATCGAGGCCCGCGACTGGCCGGGCGTCGCGACCGTCGAGGTGGTCGCCGCGAGCGGTTCCTCGGACCGCCAGGTGGTGCTCACCCCGCAGCCCGGCGCTCAGCTGCCGCTGGTCGAGCTGGACAAGCCGGTGTCGATCGCCCGGGTGGACGACCAGGGCGACATCCACCGCGTGCACGGCCGCTCTTTCGTGCGCGAGCGGGCCGCCGGGCGCACCTGGCGGGTCAGCAACGGCGGCTTCTGGCAGATCCACCCCGAGGCGCCGGACACCCTGGTGGACGCCGTCCTGGACGGCCTGGACCCGCAGTGGGGCGAGAACGCGCTCGACCTGTACTGCGGCGTCGGCCTGTTCGCGGGCGCGCTGGCCGACCGGGTCGGCGAGGACGGCGCGGTGCTCGGCATCGAGTCGGCCAAGCAGGCCGTGGTCGACGCCCGGCACAACCTGGCCGCGCTGGACAACGTCCGGATCGAGTGCGACCGGGTGGAGACGCTGCTGCCGCGCACCGGCATCACCGCCACCGACCTGATCGTGCTGGACCCGCCGCGCGCGGGCGCCGGGCGGGAGACCGTCGCGCACCTGGTGGGCCTGGAGGCGCGCCGCATCGCCTACGTCGCGTGCGACCCGGCGGCGCTCGCCCGGGACCTGGCCTTCTTCCGCGAGGGCGGCTACCGGCCGGTCTCGCTGCGGGCGTTCGACCTGTTCCCGATGACGCACCACTTCGAGTGCGTGGCCATCCTGGAGCCGGCCGGGGAGTGATCCGCGGACTGCCTTGGCAGGAATACTGCCTTGGCAGGAATGATGAAGAGGCGGCACCCGGGGTCTTCCGGGTGCCGCCTCTTCGTCGTGTCGGGGCGCCGGTCAGGGCTCGTTGTGCTCCTCCTCGTCGGCGCTGTGCGGAAGGTCGATCCCGTGCTGGGCGGCGAGCCGGAGCAGTCCGGCGATCCGGCCCTCGTACGCCTGGACGCCGTCGGCGTCCCCTTCGGCCCGGGCCGCCGCGAGGTCCCGGCGGGCCTGGGCGAGCTGCTCGCGCAGCTCTTGGTCGAACATGGCTGTCATTGCCGGCCTCCACACCGGTCGGTGCCGCTCCGCGGAATGCTCAGGAGTGTTCAGAGTCGTGGAAGGTGAAGGACTCTTCAAGTCTCCCGCGTCGTGGCGGGGTGGTTCGGCGGGCGGTGGGTATGGGTCTCCCGGGTCGCGCAGGGGCGTGCGGTGGGTGCGTGCGGCGGCGGGTCTGCGCTCTTGTTGTGCTAGCACTTCGGCGCTAGCTTGAGGCCTATGGGTAAAAAGCAGCTGAACGTCCGGGTGGACGCGACCACCGCGGAGATGGCCCGGGAGCGGGCGGAGCAGCAGGGGATCAGCATGAACCAGTACATCGAGCGCCTGGTCCAGCAGGACATGGGCGAGGCCGGGCGGGCCTTCGTCGACGCCGCCGCGCAGTTCATGAAGGAGTACGAGTCGGCCTTCCTGGCCGAGTTCGGGGAGCCGGGCGACCTTCAGGACGTGCGCCGTTGAAACTGGAGGTCGACCTCTCGTGGCTGCTCATGACCGCCGAGCAGTACACGCCCGGTGACCCGCAGGTCACCGACTACGGATCGCTGCTCGCGGCGGTCTCCCGGCACCAGGCCGAGATCTTCGACATCGCCGTCTACCCCGAGCCGCCGGACCGCGCCGCCGCCCTGATGCACCAGCTGATCCGGGTGCCGGCCCTGGAGAAGACCAACGAGCTGTACGCGACCGCCGTCGCCTACGCCTACCTCGTCGCCAGCGGCTGCACGGTCGCGACCACCGCGCGCGAGGTGCGCAGCCTCGCCCGGGCCATCCGGGAGGGGCGGCTCGGGGTGTCGGGCGTCGCCGAACGGCTGTCCGCGTGGGTGGTGGACGAGGCGGAGGGGGAGGGCGTCAGCGGGGCGGACGACGAGGACGAGGACGACGACTGACCGTCGGGGCGTCGTCGTCCCCGCCTGTTCGGGGCGTCCTCGTTCCCGTCTGTTCGGGGAGCCGGGGTTTGGGGCGTCAGGAAGCGGTGTCGTCCGGGGCCGGTTCGGCGATCAGCGCCGTCGCGAACGGGCGGAAGCCGGCCCGGCGGTAGATCCGGGCGACGTCCTCGTCCGCGGCGGACAGGAACACCGTCCGCACGCCGTTCGCCCGAGCATGTACGACCAGCGCCGCCGTGACCGCCAGGCCGAGGCCGCGCCGGCGCGCCGTCGGCAGTGTGCCGACCCCGGCCACCTCGGTGACCGGGCCCACCGGGTTGTGCTGGCCCGCGCACAGCGCCGTACCGTCCTCCAGCGCCGCCGCGAGCACGGTGGTGCCGGCGGTGATCCGCTGCGTGATCCGCTCCACTGCGCCCTCTGCGGCCAACTTGGCTGCCGTCTCGGCCAGTTCGGCGGGCCCGGCGGTGCCCAGGCCGGTGCCCGGCTCGGCGAACGCCAGGTGCGGGACGGCGACCGCGCTCGCCAGTTCGGGGGCGTCCGCGGCCAGGATCCGCACGTTCACCTGCTGTCCCCGCTCGGCGGGGGCCTCGGCCGGACCGTCCGCCGGACCCAGTACCAGGAGCGGGTGCTCGTGCACCGCCAGTCCGGCCTCCTCGATGGCGGCGCGCAGCCGCGGGTCGTGCTCGGCCACCCACTCGAACGCCTCGGGAAGGCCCAACTCCCGCTGCCGGGCCAGCACTCGGCGGACGTCCTCGGCGGTGGCGGCCGGGCCGTCGTGGCCGAGCGTCGGCCGGGCGTAGTACGGCCAGCCGGCGCCCTCGCGGACGAACAGGGTCAGCGGACCGAAGTCCTCGGCGCGGGCGGCGCTGCGCGGCACCGCGTCGTAGTAGCGCTCGATCTCGTCGAGGAGCTGGTGGTCGGGGTGCGCGGGTTCATGATCGGCTGAAGTCACGGCGTGCATCCAAGCAGGGCGCGGGCCTGCCCCGCCACCCGGTTTGAGCGGGCCGGCGGCCGCGGTTCCGTACGGTCGTCGGGATTCGTCGGGATACGCACCGACCGTCGTGCGATTGTTGCCGAACGCTTACAGGCGCGGCGATCTTGGCCGTGAACCGCGTGGCATGCTGATGCCTTTACAGCTCTGCCGAGGGGGACGGCGGAACGTCCGGACTCGGCACGGCAAGGGGGGAAGACAGGCCCATGAGGCTCTGCTTTCTGGTGGAGGAGCACTACCGGCACGACGGCATGCCGCTCGACGTGGCACGCCAACTCACCGCGTGGGGACACCGGGTGGACGTGCTGCGCCCCGGCGACTCGCTGCTGGCGATCTCCGAGGCGGTGCGGGCCGGCAGCCACGACGCGTGGGTGCTGAAGACCGTCTCCGGCGGGCCCGGGCTCACCCTGCTGGACGCGGCGGCCGCCGTCGGGCTCACCACGGTCAACGACGTCCGCTCGATCCGCGGCGTGCGCGACAAGGCGCTGGCCGCCGTCATAGCCCGCACCCGCGGCCTGCCCGTGCCCGTCACCTACGCCGCCGCCCGCTGGGAGCGGCTCGCCGAGATCCCCGCCGTCGAGTACCCGCTGGTCGTCAAGCCGGCCGACGGCAGCTCCGGGCGCGCCGTGCGGCTGGTTCCGACGCCCGACCACCTGCTCGCGCTCGGCCCCGAACTCGCCGGCGAGGGGCTGCTGATCGCCCAGCCGTACGTGCCCAACTCCGGTACCGACCTCAAGGTGTACTGCGTCGACGGCGAGTTCTACGCCACCGAGCGCTGCTCCCCGCTGCACCCCGGGCAGGGGGCGCGCGAGCGGCAGGTGCCGCTCGCCGGGGAGGTTGCGCGTATCGCGGCGCAGGTGGGGGAGGTGTTCGGGCTCGACCTGTACGGCGTGGACGTGCTGCTCGGGCCGGACGGGCCGGTGGTCGTGGACGTCAACGACTTCCCGAGCTTCCGGCAGGTGCCGGACGCGGTGGCCCGGGTCGCGCGGGCGGTGCTGCGGCTCGCGCGCAGCGGGACGGCGGTTTCGGCTCCGACGCCCGAGTTGGTGGCGGCGGGGGGTTATGGGCAACCGGGGTACGGGCGTGGCGAGTTCGGTCGTGGTGAGTTCGGTCGGCGCGAGTTCGGCGGGGCGATATGAGGGTCGGCCTGATCGCCGCCGACCCGGGGCATCCGGTGCTGGCGGCCACCGCTGAGCTGCTCGCGCGGGAACACGAGGTGCAATACTTCGACCCGGGCGCGGGGTTGGTGCCCGGCCCGCCGGTCGACGTCTGTCTGCTCAAGACCCATACGCCGCAAGCCTTCGCGCTCGCCCGGGAGTTGGAGTCGCGTGGCGTGCCGGTTGTCAACTCGGCGGCGGCGACCGAGCTCTGCCAGGACCGCATGCGGATGGCGGAGCTCGCCCGGGCCGCCGGGCTGCCGTTCGCGGACACGTGCACGGTCGGCGCGTTGGGCCAACTCGTCGACCCCGTCTATCCGTTCGTGGTGAAGAGCCGGCACAGCCGGCGCCATGACCTCGTCGCCCGGGTCGACGGCGCGGCGCGGCTGCGCGAACTCGCCGCGCGCTGGCCGGGCGAGGCCGTCGTCACCCAGCCGTTCCTCGACGGGACCGGCTGGGACCAGAAACTGTGGGTGGTCGACGGCCAGGTGTTCGCCGCCCGGCGTCGCTCCGAACTCGCGCCGACCGACGGCGGCACGGGGCACGCGGGGGAGTGGGAGCCGCCCGCCGACCGGGCCGCCCTCGCGCTGCGCGTCGGCGAGGTGTTCGGCCTCGACGTGTACGGCGTCGACCTGCTCGACGGGCCCGCCGAGCCCGTCATCGTCGACGTCAACGCCTTCCCCGGCATCCGCGGCCGGGCCGGCGCCCCCGAAGCGCTGGCCGCCCTCGCCCTGCGCGTCGCGGCGGACGGGGGTCGTTAGGCTTTCCGTCCAGGGCCACCGGCCCACGGGGTGTACGGCGAGAGAAGACGGAACGTTGCTGCAGGACATCGAGCCCTACCTGGCCTGCCCGCACTGCGCGCAGGCCCTCACCCGGCACGAGCGCACCCTGCGCTGCCCGGCCGGGCACAGCTTCGACCTCGCCAAGCAGGGCTACGTCAGCCTCCTCGCCGGCGACGCCCACACGGGCACCGGCGACACCGCCGACATGGTCGCCGCCCGGGCGGACTTCCTCGCCGCCGGCCACTACCGGCCCATCGCCGACGCCCTCGCCGAGGCCGCCGGGGCCGCCGACCCCGAGGGCCTCGTCGCCGACCTCGGCGCCGGCACCGGCCACTACCTGGCCCACGTCCTCGACGCCCTGCCCGGACGGCCCGGCGCCGCCCTCGACATCTCCAAGTACGCGCTGCGCCGCGCCGCCAAGGCCCACCCCCGGATCGGCGCCGTCGTCTGCGACGCCTGGCGGCCGCTGCCGCTTCGCGACGCCTCCGCCGGGCTGATGCTCAACGTCTTCGCCCCGCGCAACGGGCCCGAGATCCGCCGGGTGCTGCGCCCCGGCGGCACCCTGCTGCTGGTCTCGCCGACCTCGCGCCACCTGCGCGAACTCGTCGCCGCACTGGGGCTGCTGTCGGTCGACGAGGAGAAGCAGCGGCGGATCGACGAGAAGCTCGGGCCCTACCTGACGCTGGGCGGGCAGCGGGAGGTCGAATTCACGATGCGGCTGGGTGCGGAGGACGTGCGGACGGTCGTCGGGATGGGGCCCAGCGCCTGGCACACCGACCCGGAGCGGCTGGCCTCGGCACTCGCCGGGCTGCCGGAGCCGGTCGAGGTGACCGCCTCGGTGACGGTCGCGGCGTACCGGCGCTGACCCTCGCTGACCGCGCCGACCTGCGTGGACCGGTGCGTTCTCGGGTGGGCGTGCCCCGTTGGGATGAATCTGCCGAGCAGGCACGTTTCTGCCGCGCGGCCTGCGGCTAACGTCCGACGGGTGAACCGCGACGCCACCCGGCCCGCCGTGCCGGCCCACCCCCGACCGGACGCCCCGGGGCCCGATCGGACGCCCGTGCCCCGCCCCACCGTCGAGGAGCTCCGGCTCACCTCCTTCAAGTCCTACCGGCGCGCCACCCTGCCGCTCGCGCCGCTCACCGTCCTGCACGGGCCAGCCGGCGTCGGCAAGTCCAACGCGCTCGACGCGCTCGCCGTCCTGTCCCGGCTCGCCCTCGGCGAGGAGATCGCCGACTCCCTCGACGGGCTCCCGGGCGTGACCGGCCCGCTCGCCACGGCCGTCCGCGGGGGCCTCGACGGGTGCGTGCCGCACGGGCGGGACGCGATCATCCTCGGCTGCACCGTCCGGTCCGCCGAGGGGCGGATCCGGCTCGACGTCGTCATCCGCACCGACGGCGCGGTCCGGATCGCCCGAGAGTCGCTCAGCCTCGACGGCCGGATGCTGGCCGAGACCGGCGAGCAGGACCTCCGTGGCCGGCGCGTCAACGTCTGCTGGCACAACGACACCCGCCAGGGTGACATCCGGGCGCCCTTCCCCAGCGGAACCATGATCACCGCGCAGCTCCCGCTCCGGGTCGCCGGCTCCTCGCCGGGCGAGCGCAAGGTCCTGGCCGCCACTGAGCACCTGCTCACCGCGCTGCGCGAGGTCTTCCCCGTCCACCCAGTGCCGTCGCTCATGCGCGACTGGGCCCGGCCAGACCCGCAGGCGCGCCTGCAGACCAGCGCCGCCAACATCTCCGCGGTCATCGCCCGGCTCGCCGGCGAATGCCCGCGCCGCTACGGCCAGCTGCTGCGGGTCGTCCAGTCCGCCGCCCCGCACCCGCTGCTCGGCCTCGACCTCGCCCACCGCGGCACCGGGCCGGACCGGCGCGTCCTCGCCGTCTTCGACGAGGGCGTCCTCGGGCGCACCGGGGCCGACCAGGCTTCCGACGGCATGCTGCGCCACCTCGCGTTCGCCGCCGTGCTGCTCACCGGCGCCGGGGTGCTCGACCTGGACGTGGCCGCCGAGGTGCCGTGGGCGCACCGGCAGCTCACCGTCCTCGCGGAGGACCTCGGCGCCGGGCTGTCCACCGAGCAGACCGCCTCGCTGCTGCGGCTGGCGCTGGAGATGTCCGGGCGCAACCAGCTGCGGGTCCTCGCCGCGTTGCAGGAGCCCGCGGCGGCGCGGGAGGTGTTCGGTGGGGCCGGCATTCCCGGTGCTGCCGTGCTGGTGGAATGCCGCCGCGACCCGGACTCGGGGCACACCGTGCTGTGGACCGGGGGCGCCCGGGTGCCCGCCCAGTGCGGGCGTGGGGACGGGGCCGGCACGGGGGCGGACGCGGATGAGGTAGACCTGGACGCGTGAACGAACGACCGGTGGAACCTGTGGCAGCTACGGAACCTTTGGAGCCTGCGGAACCTGTGGGGCCTGCGGAACCTGTGGCGCCGACGTTGGAGGGCCTGCGGCAGCGGCTGGTGGAGTTCGCGGCGGCCCGGGAGTGGGAGCCCTTCCACACGCCGAAGAACCTGGCGGCGGCGCTGAGCGTGGAGGCGGGCGAGTTGCTGGAGATCTTCCAGTGGCTGACGCCCGAGCAGGCCGCCGCGGTGATGTCGGACCCGGAGCGCGCCCACCGGGTGCGGGACGAGGTGGCCGACGTCCTCGCGTACCTGGTGCAGTTCTGCACGGCGGTGGGGGTGGACCCGCTGGCGGCGCTCGCGGCCAAGATCGAGCGGAACGAGGAGCGCTTCCCGGCACCGGGCGCGGCTGAGGGCGGCGCGCTGGACGTCAAGCCGAACGTCAAGCCGGACGTCAAGCGAGACCTGGGCGAATAACCCTTGCGGGGGACGGGAGTTGTCCACAGGCCCGGAGTTGTCCACAGCTTCGGAAAGGGTGGATGCGGACCTCCCGCCCTCCGGCGCACGCTTTCGCCGTGACCACGAGCCGCCCCCGCGGCGGCCGTGGCCGGACGGTGACAGCGAGCGGAAAGAGGTGGCGGCCATGGAGGCGCTGCGAATGATCAAGACGGCCCGGCACGCCCTGACCGAGGCCAGGCACGTACCGGACGTGCTGGCCGAGGCGCGGCAGGCGGCGCTGCTCACCGAGGCGGTGGGGGCCCGGCTGGCGGAGCTGGACGACGAGGAGTTGGCGGGGCTGGGCCGGCAGCTGTCCGAGGCGGGGTCGCACGCCTCGGTCTGCCTGGACCGGTCCGTCGTCAAGGCCGCCGTATTGAGCGGCGGGCGCTCCGGTCGGCTCACCGAACTCGGCGAGCTGGAGCCGACGTTCGGTGCGCTGGACGGGCTGCTGCGGGAGCTCGGCGAGACGCTGGTGGTGCTGGCCTGCGGGGCCGACACCGAGAGCCTGTACTGGACGTGCATCGACGCCGTCGACGCAGTGGCGGAGTGCAAGGACCTCGCGGTGCGGCTGTGCGAGGCGGCGGGCAGGGCCGGGGGACCGGCAGGTACGGCGCTCGGCGGAGCGGAGGAGGCCGAGCCGGTGGGGCGCGGGGCGCCCTTACTGGTGGTCCGGCTCGGCCCGCCGGGTGAAGGCAGGGCGCCGGCGCCCGACTACCGCGTGCCGGGCGCGGCAGAGGCGCCGGAGGTGTCTGTGCCGGCGGGATAGGCGCCCCGGGCGCCGGAGGACTGCAGCTCGGCGAGGTCCGCGGTCACCGAGGCGAGCAGTTCCTGCATCTGCTCCAGCAGGCTCTTCGGAAGGGTGGGCGTGGCCGGCGCGTCGGCAGCCGCCGGGCTGCTCGGGAGCTGCGAGGGTTCGGACATGACGGGGACCTCTTCGGATCGGTGGTGCGACGTGTAGCGGCCGACGGTGGCTCGGCCCGCGCAGCGGGGGTGCCTGTCGCCTTGCCACCGAAGCGCACGCTCCCGCTGCTGCACCCAACGAGCCGCGCCGGGCGTCGGTCACCGCGCACCACCCGATGCGGTCCAACTCCCCTCACCAGTAAGCCTCCCGAGTGAGGCGAGGTTGCCGCACCCACACGGCGGAGTCGGCGGGCAGGGGATGAGGCCTGGTTGCGGATCGCGCGGGATGTTGGCTGCTCGGCGCCGGCATGCCCGGCGCCGAGCAGCCCGGAGAGGGAGCGCGGGGACACGGGGAACAGGGGACCGGGATCACCGGGGTAGGGGACACGGGGCGGGAGGGGGAGGGGCCCGGGGCCGCGGC
>NZ_JAHTKP010000100.1 GCF_019192735.1 Kitasatospora aureofaciens | reverse complement strand
ACTGGGACAAGGCCATCGCGCACCCCCTGGTGAACTCGCCGTTCTACTCAGAGAGTTGCGCGATGGCTCTCCCATGACCAGGGGTTACTCCAAGATCCTTGCTACACCACTCCACGGGACGCCATCGTTTCAATTCCATCTGAACGTCGCGGGGATGGCGGTGTGCCGGGACGTGATGCGCCGTTCTGGTATGACCTATCGGGCAGAGCATCATCCCTTCCCCGCCTGGCCGTTCAAGGACGTCGAGGACTGGCGGTCAGCTGACCAGGCCCGGAGGGACGCGTATGTCGCCGCCGAGCGAGCCGCCTCGGCGCAGACCGTGCCTGGGCAGGTCGGGATCCCGGAGTTCAAGCTGCTGAGCAACGGCCCGTGGTTGGTCGGTTCTCAGGAGATCGCGCAGGCTCTGGACCGGTATGAGGAGGCGCCGGCCAGCGTGCGTGCCGAGCCGGAGGCCGATGAGCTTTGGCGTGACTGGCTTGGGTGGCTGCGCGAGACGATGGTCCGTGGAGGCTTCACGGTCAGCTGAGAATCGATCCCAGTGGTGCGGCCCGCTCTCGGGGAGGTGGCGGGCCGCGGCAGGTCAGCTGGCGGCGGCTTGTCCGGTGCGGGCGCGGGTGGTGGCGAGCCTGTAGGAGTCGGTGCCGGTCTCGATGATGGTTCCGTTGAAGGTGAGGCGGTCGACGATGGCCGCGCAGAGGCGGGGGTCGGTGAAGGTCTTGGTCCAGCCATCTGGGGCTGGCACTTGTTCCCTCACACGAGTTGGTGCTGCCACCTGGCCGCATCCGTCTCCTGCGGTCCTCGTTGGTTCTCGTGGCAGCGGTCAGGTTCTCCAGGTGCTGCCTTGACCGTTCAGGTGCGAGGAAGGTGTGCCGGTGGGTCGGCTGCAGGTCATCGCGGGTGGGGCCGTCCCGCAGGGGCCGCTGACGGCGGATCCGTGGCAGTTCCAGACGGAGTGCGTCGAGGCGTTCGTGGCCTCCTGGCGGGCGCGCGGGTTCAGCTGGCCCACCGCCGCCGCCATCGACCGGGGCGCCGCCCTCGATCCTGGAGCACATCGCGGCCAGCAAGCCCGCCGGGCAGGTTGTCCGCGCGGACGAGGCACACTCCGTCCAGAGCGGCACCATCGGCTGGCAGGCCCTGGGCCGGTGACCGTTACCGCAGCACGCGGGTCGGCAGCGGTTGACGCCACTCGCCGCGCATCCGGACGAGGGCCCGCCGGGCCGTAGTTCGAACCTCGTCCCAGCGAGAATCAGCAGCCAGTGTGTCGACCCACCGGTCGGGGTGATCCCGGACATTCATCTCACCGAAGACCAGATCGATAGCTCGAAGATCAGGAACAGCCTCCGGGTCCAGGCTCTCGGCCAGACGGAGCACAAGATCAAGGTCGAGGACGATCGCTTCCGTCATCACCTCGTGCTCGGCCGCCCAGGCCAGCTGATCTGCTGGATCGGCGGACAGCACTGCCAGCAACTGAATCAGCCAACGCCGCCTGCGACTGTCCTCACCAGTGCCCATACGAGGAGGGTCGCACGAACGGAACCTTGCTCCTCACCCAGCCCCCTGCGGGGCTCGTTCACCAGTACTTCGACAGGCGTTCCTGCCAGAACGCCGACATCCCCAACAAACCATCCTGACCGAACGTCACCGAGAGAACGGCGCTTTCGTGAGCTTCCCCAATCCGCCCGCCATCCCCGAGGAACTCGACAAGCTCATGCGCCGCATGCGCCTGCCCTATATGCGCAAGGCCGCCCCCGACGTGCTGGCGACCGCCCGCGCCCAACGCTGGGACCCCGCCGAGGTCCTGCGGCTACTGATAGCCGAGGAGGTGACCGGCCGCGACGCGGCCACCCGGCGCCTTCGACGGCATTCGGCGAACTTCCCCACCGGCAAGACCCTGGCCTCCTGGCGGGCCGAGGACTCCACCATCCCCGAGCCCACCCAGAACTCCCTGGTCACCCTGGAGTGGATCGGCCGCGCGGAGAACCTGGTCATCGCGGGCCCCTCGGGGACCGGAAAGTCGCATTTCACGGAGGGTCTGGCCCAGGCCGCGATCGAGAAGGACCTGCGGGTGGCCTGGTTCACCCTGGAGACCCTCAGCGCTGCGATCGGCAAATCGAAGGTCGACGGGTCGACCGCCCGCACCGTCGCCCGGATCTGCCGGGCCGATTTGATCGTCATCGACGACATTGGCCTGCTGCCCGTCGGCGAGGACGCAGCCGAAGCGTTCTACCGCATCATCGACGCCGCCTACGAACGCCGCTCCATCGCGGTGACCAGCAACATCCACCCCTCAGGCTTCGACACGATCATGCCCAAGACCCTCGCCGGAGCCAGCACCGACCGCCTCATGCACCACGCTCACCTCGTGACCACCACCGGCGACTCGCACCGCCTCGCCGAAGCCCTCGCCGGCAAGGGAGTGGTCCCGTTGAACTGACCCCCACCCCCAGGAACACCGCTGGCCACAGGCATGGATTTCTGATGGCCACCAGCCTGGACACCCGACGACCGCCCACCTGGGCATCTCAATGACCGTTGACAGGCTCCTGGTCGCAGAGCAGGAAGGCGACTCGTTCGACGAGAACGGTCAGCCCGAGAGCCGCTACCAGCGGGAGTTCATGCCGATCGCGTTGAGCCCCGGCGGCGACGGACTGATCGTCGACCTGCGCCCCGGTGACACCCACGGCGCGGTACTCCTCTGGGACCACGAGACCTGGAACCTGGACGTTCCCCAGTGGGCCTCGGTGACCTCGATGCTCCAGGACATCACCCACGCGCTGGAGACCGGGACACCGGTGCTGCTGAGCCACGCAGCCCTCGGCGGCTCCCAAGAGCCCAGCACCGCCACAATCGACGACGCACTCGGTCTCACCTGGCAACCCACCACTCCAGGCCGCTGACAAGACCCGTTCCGCTTGACGCTTAACCACGTGCGATGTCTGCGGTGGGGAGTTTGGGCACCCCGCTGACCTGTGGTGGGGAGTTTCGTCCCCGAGGGCGGTGAGTTTCGCCCCGGGCCCGGTGAGTTTCGGGTGTCGTCACAGGTCAGCGGCTGGCGAGAACGGCTTGCGCTGCTCCGTCCGGGGGCAGGGTTCGGCTCGGTGGCGTGGTGGGCAGAGCCTGCGACATGACGAAACTCATGACCAGGCGTCGCCGCCGTCCGGCCGTGCCCGCCCTGCTCGCCCCCGCCGCCCCGGTCCGCACGGTGAGGCTGTCGACCCCGGCCCGGCCGGGTGGGACACCACCGGAAGGACCGCGACGAGTACAGTCGGCTGCGCCGCTCGGACAAGCAGACGAGGTCAGCCCCGGGAAACCCAGCCCGTCCAGTAACCCGAGTTGCCCGATATGATCCCTCCGACGATCGTGTTGTTGTTCTGATAGCCGACGACGTTGAATTCCTCACAGCCGCCGGGGTTGAAGTTGATGGCGCGGTTTCCGGGATTCCAGCCGGTGTTGACGTCCTGCAGCGTCATTCGGTAACCCGCTCCGTCGAGGACCTCCACAACTACCGAGGTGGCGCTCGACTGATGGTTGCAGACCAGGAAATAGGCGCTGTCCCGGCCGTTTTCCAGGTAGAGCGAGAACCAATCCGTGGTGGATGCGGGTGGGTTCGACACACCGGCGTAGGCCGTGCCGCCGAGGCCGACCGTCGCGACGCCCGCGAGGGCAACAGCAGCGGCAGTCATGGCGATACCACGCTTGGCTGTTCCGATTTTGACCATGGAATGTTCCCCCTCTGTGGTGGTCGGGAAGGCCCGCTGCCCGTCTGCACAACAGCTTGCCTGTTCACGGTCGGCCAGTGAAGGACTTCGTTCGGACATTGGCCAGAACTCCGCCGTGCCACCGTGGTATCGACCTGACGCCCACTGCGGCTGACCGTAATGCGCCCACCGTCTGACCGGGCAACGGGCCCGGAGGGGTCGACCTCCCGCAAGTGCTATGTGGTGCCCCCTCCACCACGACGGCGAAGCGCCTCCCGCGGCCTGCCTCCTCCGGCGCAACGCCGCCGGTGCTGCGCTTCGTCCAGGACCAGGAGACCGAGCGGCCGGGCGAGAGCACGGCGTTCCGGCGCCGGTACCTGGTCTTCACCGCCCACCTGCCCGACCACCTGGTGGCGGCCGTCTCCGCAGTCGAGCAGGACGACCCGGACCGCGCGCCGGTGGTGTGGCTGCTGGTGGCCGACGCGGCCGGCCTCCACCTGTACCCGGACGTCGGCGCCGTCCTCGCCCAGGCCGTCTGGCCCGGCACCGCCGCGACCGGCGGGCCGCTGGTGCTCCCGGCGATGACCGGCGCGTCCTATCAGTGGCGCTGATTACCCGCACGGTGTTCACGGGAACGGGGATCGCGGGCAGGTGTGGCGCGGCATAGTGCGGGGGTGACCGCGACTCCCGCCCGTCTGGACCTGCCCGCACGCCGACGCCGCCACGCCCGTCTGATCGCCGCCCTGACCAGTATGGTCGGGGCCTGCGCTTCGGCGGCGGCAGGCGCTGTACCAGCCCGTCGCTGACGCCTCGCCCGGGCAGGAGGGGGTCGTGGTGGACTCGCTGCCGGTCGTCTACCTCGGCCACACAGCGGCCCCGCTGTTGGAGGCGGCCCGGGCCGAGGACGACGCCCGGTGGTCGGCGGCCGTCGCACGGGAGCGGGAGCAGGCCCAGCGGACGAGCGCCGCGCGGGTGGCGCTGGCGCGGGCGCAGGAGATCGTGGAGGAGCCCGAACTGTCCTGGCCCGTGCCGCTGCCCAACGCGCAGCAGAGCGCGGCTATCGACCTGGCGGGCGCCGGCGACCAGGTCGCCGAGCTGTGGCGCGCCGACCCGGAACAGGCCGCCGCCTTGGTGCGTGAGCTGGCGGCTGGCGGGGAGTTCAACGCGGCCGAGGTCCTGGACGCGGCGGTGGAGGCGGCCATCGGCACCGCCTTGCTGGCGCTGGCCGACGCGGGCATGGCGTCCGACCCGAGCATGAAGGCCGAGCAGTGCCTGGAAGCCGTCCCGTACTTGGTGCTCGCGGTGGCCCTGGCGTCCGCCGACCTGGACTGACCGACCAGGGTCGGCGGACGCCGGCCGACGCCGTATCCGACCGGCGCGATCCCGTAGGCCGTCACTGCCGCCGGGCACGTTCGGATCGGAGGGACTCTGGCCACGGTGTTCGCAGGCGCGTTCTGCTCGACGTCGCTACCGCTGGTACCGGCGGCCCGGCGCCCGGCCAGGACCGCCCTCCGGCCGCGGAACAGCCCAAACCCCTCGGCTACGCCGCCGCTTCCTCAGCGGGGTCGTCGACGTGGTGGAGCCGGCTGCGGGCGGTGGTCCGGTCCTCGCCGGACAGCGTGGCCCAGTACTCGTCGGCCCACACCGCGTGGGAAGCCCGCCGCTCGGCATCCTCCAGGCGCGCGGACTCGGCCAACTGCTCCTCGCTCAGCCCCTGCCGGGCGGCCCCCAGATCGCCGCTCCACGACGGCAGCGTGGCAAGGAACGCGCGGCGCTCCGTCTGCACGGCCATCAGCGTGCGCTGCGCGTCCTTCAGCTCGCCGGGGTACTCGAAGGTCTTCTGCTCTTTGCCCACGGCAGGGAATCGTACGTGCGACCGGATCGACGCTCGGCTGCGCCCCGCCGGACCGATAGCACAGGTTCGTGGTGCTGACAAACACAGGTCCTCGCTGGCCCGGTCACCTCTAGCCTCTGTTCCGGCGGGCCTCGCCGACGGCTGGCCCGTCGGCTACAACCCCGTTCTCATGCGGCGGGCAGCCTAGGCTGGCCCGATGAGCGACGGGGTATGGGAGATGTTCTTGGCGGGGGCGGAGCCGGGGGCGGAGCTGCGCAGGCGGTGGCGGTCCGGACTCGGGGGTCGGCCGGACGCGTCCGCAGAGGTGCTGCTCGCCTTGCTGGAGGGCGACGAACTGCACTTCCTGTACCGGCGTGGGCTGCCCGCGCCGGTGCTGGACGCGGCGGTTGTGCACCCGTCCAAGGGGGTGTGGGGGCGGGTGGCCGAGTCCGGGGCGCTGTCGCCCGCGCAGTGGGAGCGGCTGCTGGACGCGCTCGCCGGGCGCGGGGCGAGCGGGGCCCTGCTTGCGGGACTGCGCGAGATGCGGGACGACTTCGCCGCGCGCGGGGAGCGCACCGCGGTCGGGGTGGAGCGCCCGCCCGGTCCGGACGCGGTGCCGCCCCGAACGCCCGCGGACATCGCCGCGCTGGCCGACACCGTCCCCGAGATCCCTGCAGAGGACCGGACGTACGGGCTCTGGTGGGTCGGCGCGCTGTTCCACGACCCGGACGCGATGAGGCAGTTGGCGGCCCACCCGAACCGGTGGGTCCGCCGCAGCGTGGCCCGCGCGCCCCGGCTGCCCGCCGACGTCGCCGCCCGGCTCGGACGGGACGAGGACCGGGTGGTGCGACTGTTCCTCAGCGAGTCCTGCGCGGACGCCCCCGCCGAGACCCTGCTGGACGTGTGGAGTTGGTGGTCCGGCAGCTTCTCCTTCCCCGGCCGGCCCCGCAACCACCCCAACTTCCCGCGTGAGGGCCTGCGCCGCCACGCAGACGACCCCCGCCCCCGGGTGCGGCTGCTCGCCCTGGACGACCCCGCCGCGCCGCCCATGCTGGCCGTCCGCCTCGCCGCCGACCCCGACCCGGAGGTCCGCGCACGCGCCGCCGAGGACCCGCGCCTGCCGTCGGCCTCGGCCCTCGCCCTGCTCGACGACCCCGACCCGACGGTCCGTCGGGTCGCCGCCCGTCACCCGGCGCTGCCCGCTGCGACCCTGGCCGCCCTGCTCCGTGACCCCGGCACCGCCGAGGACGCCGCCCGCAACCCCGCCCTCCCGCTGCCGGTGGCCCTGTGGATGGCCGCTGCCGACCTCGCCGCCGACTACCTCGCCGCTGGCGACCACCCCGAGGCCATCCCCGCCTGACCCCGCACCACCGCTCCGGATCCACCAAGGGCCCGCCCCCTCGAAGGGGCGGGCCCTTTCGCATGCCCCGACGAAGGAGACCCCGGTGCCGACCCTCCACTACACCCCCTCCGCCGCCCGTACCCTGCACCGCCTGGAGCGCGGCCGCCGCGCCGACCCCTGCCGCCTGCGCCGGGTGCGCCGCGCCCTCGACCACCTCGCCGCCGATCCCCTCCACCCCGGCCTGCGCACCCACCGCTACCACGCCCTGCCCGGCCACGAACACACCGCAGCCTGGACGTCCTACATCAACCGGGGCACCGACGCCTGGCGGATCCACTGGACCTGGGGACCGGCCGACGGCGACAACCAGGACGGTGCCGTGGTCACCGTGCTGCTCATCGGCCCGCACCTCTGACACCACCCCAGTGCCCGGCCCGCAGCCCGCTCGTTGACCCACCGACGCCGATCCCGCGTCCGCGCCACGACAACGAAGGAGAAGACCATGCCAAAGGTCCTGGAGGAGCGCGGCGGCCACCTGCCCCACCGCGACTACATCGCCTGCGTCGTCGCCGAACTGGAAGCACTGCGGCACGGCCCGGACACCTGGTGGCTGGAGCAGGCAGGTCCGGCCGACGCCCCCGCGCTACGAGCCGTCCTGAGCTGGGACACCGGGAACCACAACCCGTACGCGGACCGTGACGTCCCCGGTGCCGACTGCCGGCTCACCGTGGCCTGGGACAACACCACCGGCTGGTCCTACACCCTCGAGCACGAAGCCGAGCCTGGCGCCTTCCCGCCGATGGAGCTGGACGTCCCCGTCGTCTCCGACCCGGCCGGCCTCGCCCGCGCCCTGACGTACGTGATGACCGACGAGACGGCCCACCGGATGCCCTACCCGAGCCCCTGGGAAAGCACCGAGCACCGGGCCTGGCGGAGCGGCAGCTGACACCACCCGAGCCGTGCCCGCGTCGACCGCTGCCTCGGGCCGCCCGCCTCCGCAGCCCCTCTCCCACCTGATTCGGACCCCAACCTCCCTGGGAACCACCATCATTGGACACAGGGAGGCGGCAATGGACTTCGAGTACGACTGCTGGCGCTGCGGGTCGACGAACGCGGTCTACGGCGAGTCGAAGGGCTTCATCACGGTCTACTACGAGCTGCCAGCGGAGTGGTCCTGCTACTGGTGCGACGCCATCAACATCACCCCCGACGACTGAGCCTCCGGCACCGACGCCTGACGGATCTGCTGGACTCGGGCCCGTGCTCGCGAGCTCCCCGCCCGTCACCACGCCGCCCTCGCCGTGGCCCGCGGCAAGGCCGTCCCTTTGCGCACTGCCCGCCAGCCGCAGCCGCCTCCCGAGCAGGCCCTGGCGGTGTTCCCGCACCGCGAGGAGGTGGAGGTCGTGCACCGCTCGTTCGAGCTGGACCCGAACGCGCCGCGCGCGGCCCGTCCCGTGATCCCGCTGCTCGCCGCGAAGTACGGGATGAGCCTGGAGCAGGCCGAGGCGGCCGAGGCCCGGATCACCGAGAACGCGCACGCGCAGGGGCTGCCGTACCTGGACGGCGGACGGGACGCGGCGAACTCCTTCGACATGCACCGGCTGCTGCACTTTGCCAAGGAGCATGGCCAGCAGGCCGAGCTGCTGGACGCGCTGTACCGGGCCAACTTCGCCGAGGAGCGCTCGGCGTTCGACACGCAGCGGCTGGTCGAGCTGGCCGTCGGGGCCGGGCTGGACGGCGGGGAGGCCGCCGCCGTGCTGGCCGATCCGCAGGCGTACGCGCAGGCGGTGCGCGAGGACGAGGCCCTCGCACTCCAGAGCGGCACCGGCAGCCTGCCGGAAGCCGGCCGGGCCGCGGCGCGGCCTGCAGGGCGCCGCTGAGCCGGATCTCGGGCTGCCGTTCAGCCGGTCAGGCGGGGACCGTGCCGATCAGGTGGCTGAGGAGGTGCTGGCGCAACAGGTCGCCCGCCGGTCCGCAGGGAGTGCTCGCTTCGGCGCCGTGGGTCTCGGTGTAGGCCAGCATCGACCGGCAGCCGGAGCACGTCT
The DNA here is from genome assembly GCF_019192735.1 of Kitasatospora aureofaciens. Lineage (GTDB taxonomy): Bacteria > Actinomycetota > Actinomycetes > Streptomycetales > Streptomycetaceae > Kitasatospora > Kitasatospora aureofaciens_A. The sequence goes on along the minus strand of NZ_JAHTKP010000100.1, from coordinate 10,237 downwards.
GAAGGTGCGGGGCAGGCGCGGTGGTGTCGGGGTGAGCGGCCGCTACGTGCACGCCGAAGAGCGCTTGCGCGCTGGCGGTGCTGACGGCGGCGAGGGCGTCGTCGTCGAGCGGTCCCGCAGTCTGGGCGGCGGCCAGCGGCTGGCGCCATCCCTGTGCCAGCTCACGGCAGAGGTCGCACGGTTGGAATGCTCCCGATGCAGGCACGGCGGGTCCCTTCGACGGGCGGAGATGTCAGGGAGCCTGCCACATCCCGGGGCGGCGCCGCAGGGCCTGCCGGGAAGAAGAAGGCCACGCCGTGCGCGTCCCGGGCCGAGGACACGTGATCGCGGGCTGGACCGGCTGGATTTCCGTGTTCCCGGGACACTGCGGGCAGGGGGACGGCAGGCTGGCCGGAGGCCGTCGACTGCCCTGGTACCTTCGCGCGCATCCACACGGTGCCGGATCGGGTGGATGACGGCGGTCCGGCCGCGCCGGCCGCCGACTACCGGGGGGAACTGCATGCGCAAGACCGTCACCGTGGCTGGCTTCGTTCACTTCTAGGGACAGCGTTTGTCCGCGAGTTCGGACAGCGGTTAGTGATCACTCGACGAGTGGATGTTCACGAGTTTTGACAGCAGCGTCGCGGTGGCGGGCCGTGGCATAGGCTCGATTCTTGATCGTCTCGGCAGGTCGTGGCGTGGGATTCTGTGCGGGCAGCCTTGGACTGTTCGATGGGGGAACGCATGAGCTATGACCTGGAGTGGGTGGAGTTGCCCGAAGCCGTGGCGGAGGCGCGGAGTCGATGGGAGTCGTGCACCGATTCTGGTCTGCCGTGTGATCACGTTCCGAGGTGCTCGGAGTCGTACTTCTCGCTCGCGGAGCCGTTTCAATTCCATCTGAACGTCGCGGGGATGGCGGTGTGCCGGGACGTGATGCGCCGTTCTGGTATGACCTATCGGGCAGAGCATCATCCCTTCCCCGCCTGGCCGTTCAAGGACGTCGAGGACTGGCGGTCAGCTGACCAGGCCCGGAGGGACGCGTATGTCGCCGCCGAGCGAGCCGCCTCGGCGCAGACCGTGCCTGGGCAGGTCGGGATCCCGGAGTTCAAGCTGCTGAGCAACGGCCCGTGGTTGGTCGGTTCTCAGGAGATCGCGCAGGCTCTGGACCGGTATGAGGAGGCGCCGGCCAGCGTGCGTGCCGAGCCGGAGGCCGATGAGCTTTGGCGTGACTGGCTTGGGTGGCTGCGCGAGACGATGGTCCGTGGAGGCTTCACGGTCAGCTGAGAATCGATCCCAGTGGTGCGGCCCGCTCTCGGGGAGGTGGCGGGCCGCGGCAGGTCAGCTGGCGGCGGCTTGTCCGGTGCGGGCGCGGGTGGTGGCGAGCCTGTAGGAGTCGGTGCCGGTCTCGATGATGGTTCCGTTGAAGGTGAGGCGGTCGACGATGGCCGCGCAGAGGCGGGGGTCGGTGAAGGTCTTGGTCCAGCCGCCGAACGACTCGTTGGAGGCGATGGCGACGCTGTTCTTCTCCTCGCGCTCGGTCAGGACCTGGAAGAGCAGTTCGGCGCCGCGGCGGTCGAGTTCCATGTAGCCGAGCTCGTCGATGCAGAGAAGGTCGACGCGGCCGTAGCGGGCGATGGTCTTGTTCAGCTGCTTCTCGTCGGCGGCCTCCACCAGCTCGTTCACCAGCTTGGTGGCGAGCGTGTAGCGGACCCGGTAGCCCTGCATGGCGGCCTCGGTGCCAGGGCGATGAGCATGTGGGACTTGCCAGTGCCGGAGTCGCCGATCAGGCAGAGCGGCTGGCTCTTCTTGATCCACTCGCAGCTGGCGAGGGTATTGATCACGGCGGGGTCGATGTTGGGGTTGGCGTCGAAGTCGAAGGTCCGCAGCGACTTGTCCCGGGGGAACCCGGCGGCCTTGATCCGCCGCTCCGAGCGGCGGCGGGCCCGGTCATCGCACTCGGCCATCAGCAGCTCGGCGAGGAAGCCGCGGTAGGTCATCTGATCCTTGACCGCCCGGTCGGCGATGTCGGCGAACTCGTTGCGGATCGACGGCAGCCGCAGCAGTCGGCAGGCGGTGTCGATGGCCGTGGTCGCGGCCTGCTCGGTCAGGTTCCGCTGACGGGGCAGCATGGCGGTCATGGCACTTCTCCCTCTCGCAGGTCACCGCCGCCGGCGCGGCGGTGTCGGAGCAACTGGTCGTAGTGGGTCACCGAGGGCAGCGGCCTGGTGTCCGGCGGAAGATGGTTGAGCTTCCACTCGTGCAGAAACGTCACCGTCCCCGATCCGGCACCCGGCCGCGGCGCCGGGACGTCGACGGCGGGCTCGTCCTCGGTCTGGGCGGCCTTGCGGGCCTCCAGGGCGACCGCGTCCGCGGTCAGTGCCCCGGCCCGCAGGGCGGTGGCCAGGCCCGCGACGATGTGCTCGTGCGGGAGGTGACGGCCCAGCAGCAGCACCTCGATCAGCGCCCGGGTGCCCTCGGCGTCGCCGTGTGCCCTGACCGCCGCGGCGGCGGTGCGCAGGAGGAGGACCAGGTGACCACCCAGCCCGACCACCACGCCCAGGCCGCGCCGAGGCCGGCCACCCTGCACGAGCTGCGCACCGCGCTCTCCCGGTACGGCCTGCCCGGCGACCGCGAGCAGTTCGAGCAGGCCCTGGCCGCCGCCCTCGACGCCTCCCCGATCGGCGACCTCGCCGCCGTCACCGAGGTCATCGCCACCTACCGCCACCGCCTGGCCCTGCGCACCAGCCCCGAGGCCATGGCCTCCCTCGCCGCGCCGATCGGCGGCCAGCAGTGGACCCCGGCCGCCGACGCCTTCGCCCGGCTCCGCACCGCCGGCAGCGACCGGTGACCGAGTCTCAGCAGCCGCAGCCAGCCATCCTGCCCATCGGCGGGGCCTACGTCGGGGATTCTTTCGAGATCATGGCCCTGTTCGAGCCCGATGGGGGGCGGATCGACGAGATCACCACCAGCCTGCGGAGGCTCGCGCGGACCTCCACGGGTCAGAGTACGACGCCCGCCAGGCTGCCCTCCTGCTCCTGAGCGAAGGCGACTTCAGCGCAAGCATCGACATCGAGACCGCACCCGGACACAAGGTGTTCCGTCTGCGTCGCGACTGGACGCCGTTCGACCAGGAGCGGATCAGCATCCACAGCGTCAATGAGCAGGGCGGATAGCCTCGCACGGCTACCACCAAGCGCTCGCCGCCGTCCGAGCCACCCAAGCACAGCGCAACGATGCCGGTGGAGGCACAGACTGTGCCTCCACCGGCATCGTCATGGGTGGCTGTCGAGTGGGTCAGACCCGGCCGAGGTGGAAGACGGTGACGGTGACCGTCTGGTCGTGGACCTCGTACTGGACGCGGTAGAAGCCGACCTGGATGCGGTAGATCCCGCTGGCGCCGACCGTGAAGGCACCCTTCGGGCGGGGGTTGTCGGCGAGCAGGTCGACGGCCTGGAAGACCTGCTGGATCCCGGCCCGGTCGCCGGCGGCGTACTTCTGCGCCACGGCCAGGGCCTCGGGCTCCCACACGATGCCGTAGGTCACGAGGCCTCTCCGAGAACCTGGCGGCGGGCCTCATCGTGCGAAACACCCGGACCGGTCTCACCGCGCGCCTTGCGCGCCAGGTAGTCCGCGGTGGCCCGGTGGTACTCGAGTTCCTCCAGCTCGGCCGGGCTGATCAGGACGGCCATGGTCTGGCCCCGGTCCGAGAGGGCGATGTGCTTCTGTTCGGCGCTGACCTGCCGCGCCAGGGCCCCCAGCTTGTTGCGGGCCTCGGTGATCGGATAGGTGTCCATGCCCCGAAAATAGCAGTAGTGCGCACTTGTGCGCTGAAGATCGCGGTACAAGCTGGCGGGCAGGCCAGCTGGCCCGGAAAAGTGGCCGGGCCCTCACGCTCGTCGACGTGAGGGCCCGGCCATCAGCGTACGGCGCCCCGCCCATGGGCAGTCAGGGCGATCCCAACCCGGCCCGGATCAGTGGTGCTCGCCGCCCACCGTCTTCATGCTGAGGTCGTCCAGGACGATGCGGGGCCGGGTGAGCTGCTGGTCGTCGCCGACGGGCCGCGTGGCGTTGACCACCTCGGCGATCCGCTCATAGCAGGTGACCGCCAGCGCCCAGGTCTCCACCTCCTGCCCGGTGCCCGCGTACACGGTGGTGCGCAGGGCGTTGAGCAGCGCGATCACGCTGCGCCCCGAGAGGATGTTGTCGCCCTGGTCGTCCTGGACGGCACCGCGAGGCTGAGGAACGGTCTTCTGCTTGTCGAAGTGTTCGGCGCCCTCGACCCGCTGCTGGAGGAACTCCCAGGTGTGCGGGTTGCAGGAGACGGCGACGGTGTTGACGGCCGCGGCCTTGAGCAGCGTGGCCACGTGGGCGGGCCACGCCAGAGCCGCGGGGATCAGATCGGCGACACCCCCGGCCTCGACGGACAGGACTGAGGCGGCCTGTTCGACGGCTGGCTGCTCCGGGACCGTCACGGTCGCCGGGGCGGGTGCGAGGCGGCCGAGCAGCTCGATGAGCTGGTGGGCCTGCTCGGCGGTGATGCCGGCCTGCGTGCTGCTGCTCTCCTCGGCGGGGGCGGTCTCGGGCACGGCGGTCTCCTTCACGAAGAGGTGGGTGGGCTCCGGCGCAACGGTGCCGACGTCGGCGTCTGCGGGCTCCGCCACGCCGGCCTGGGGGACGGCTGGCGGGACTTCGGCGGGAGGAACGACATCCGCCGAGATCCCGATGGGATCCGCCACCGCCTCGGCCTCGCTCGGGGCGGTGCTGCTCTTGGCTTCCGCCGCCTGGAGCTGGATGCGGTGCAGTTCGTCCCGGGTCTCGGTGAGCTGGCGCTGCAGCTTCCGGTTGTCCCGGTGCGCCAGCTCCGTCTCCTGCCGCTCCCTCGTGAGCTCGGTGATGAGCGCGTCACGGTGGTCGCGCAGGCCGTCGGTGACGGCCTTCAGCAGTTCGGTGCGCAGGGTCTCGCCGGTGGTCCGCAGCTCGGTGAAACCGTTGCCCACTTCGGCACGTAGAAGATCGACTTGGCGGGCGGTGCCCATCAACTGCCCTCCCCCTGTGAGTGCGGCACGTGACCGTGCCGGGACAAGGGTGGCGGCACAGTGGGGAACCAGGACGATGATCGCCCGCGGCTGACCCGATCACGATCATCACTGTCCGGAATCACATCGTCACACCAGCCCGGAGGGCTACGGCCGTTCGAACCACAAACCCCCAACCAGCCCACGCAGTAGGTTGTCCCCAAGGCGCCGTGGCAGTGCTCAGTCGTGGATTTCCCAGGTGTCCCTCGGCAGCCAGTGGGAGAGGTCGTTGAGCGCCTCGGTGGGGAAGAACACCGGCCGGGTGAGGAGGCGGTCACCTTCCCGTTGCACGTTGATCACCACGCCCAGGGACTCCGAGCCGGGAACGCCCGCGCTCATGTAGGAGAGCTCCTCTTCGGGTGAGCGAGCCTCGGCTCGATCGAGCATCCACTGCTCCAGTACGGAGGGCACCCGGCCGACGAGTGCCGCACCATCCGCGGAGACCTGCGGTCCGCACAGAGCGTCGACCACAATGCCCGCGAGCTGTTCATCCCGGTAGTAGAGGTGCAGGCCGAACTCCGGGTACTTGCCTTCCACGACTGTGTAGACGTTCGCATCTACCTCGCGCTGGCGGGTGTGTCGCTCGACCTCGGCAGTGAGGCCGCTCATGGCGTCCGCCACCTCACCGGGGCTCATACCGAAGCGCAGTGGCCCAACACTCACGAGCGGCTCCAGCAGCCACTGCTGCCGCTCTTCATCCGGCACGACATGCCACCAGCCCTTGAACATGATCACGGAGTCTATGACAGCTGCGGACGCTCACGTGTTGCGCAAGGTCTGCTGTCCACCCGAAACGCACGACCACCAAGATCCCCGACAGCGTCAGGTAGTCAGTTCGGGGTGGGGAAGAGGGATTCCTGGGTGGCCTGGTAGCGGTAGGACTCGGTGCCGGTCTGGATCAGCGTGCAGCGGAAGGTGATCCGGTCGGCGATGGCCGCGCAGAGGCGGGCGTCGCCGAAGGTCTTGTCCCACTCGGTGAACGGCGAGTTCGTGGCGACCGCGGTGGCCTTGCGCTCCTCGCGCTCGGTGAAGATCTGGAACAGAAGCTTGGCGCCCTTGCGGTCCAGGTTGAGGTAGCCGAACTCGTCCAGACACAAAAGATCGATCTTGCTGTAGCGGGCGATCACCGAGGACAGGCGGCGGTTCGCGTCGGCCTCGGCGAGCTCGTTCACCAGCGCCGAGGTGGTGGTGTAGCGCACCGACAGGCCGGTCTCGGCGATCGCGGTGCCGATGCCGATCAGCAGGTGGGACTTGCCGGTGCCGGAGTCGCCGATCAGCACCAGCGGCCGGCCCTCGCGCACCCAGGTCGGGGACTTGAGGTCCGCGACGACCTCGGGGGTGACGTTCGGGTTCTTCGAGAAGTCGAAGTCCTCCAGCCGCTTGGGCCGCGGGAAGCGGGCCAGCCGCAGCAGCCGCTGCTGGCGGCGGAGGTCGCGGTCGGTGAGCTCGGCCTGCAGCATGTCCAGCAGGAACTGCTTGTAGGTGGCCTGCTCGCGCCGGGCGCCGGCGGCCAGGTCGATGAACCGCTCGCGGAAGGCCGGCAGGCGAAGCTCGCGGCATGCCTCGTCGATGAGCATGTCCTCCGGATCTCCGGGCAGCGACAGCCGGCGGCCGGGCACCTTGCCGCCAGTGTCCGGCTCGTCGTCCTGGTCGGTGACGGTGATGGTCGGGTTCATGCGCCGTGGCCTTTCTGGGTCTGGCTGTCGCGGCCGGCGACCGGGCTCAGCAGCCGGTCGTACTTGCTCATGTCGGGCAACCCTTGGCGCGGGTCGGGCGGCAGGCGGCGCGCTCCGCAGGACGGTGACGCGGTCGGCGATCTCGCGGTCGGTTCCGGCGTCGCGGACCAAGCCGGCCACGTGGGTGAGCAGCACCGTCGCGCGCTGGTCGAGTGGCTCCAGGAACTGGCGGGCGAGGTCGATTTCCTCGTCGGCCCGGCCTGGGTTGGTGAACGCCGTGACCAGGGCCAGGCGGGTCTGCGCGATGGCCCGCTCACCGGGAATGTCGTGTTGCTCGGCCTCGGCCCGCCCGTCCCGGAGGGCTTGGGCGGCCGCGGTGGACCCGATGTCGAACGCAGCGATGCGCGAGCTGCGGGAGGAGATGGAGGCCCGGGCCGCGATGGAGCGCCTGTTCGCGGCCGTCCCGCAGCCGGTCGAGCAGGCCGACGCCGACACGGCGCGGGCGGAGGCGTTCTACTACCCGGCCGCGGTGGCGGAGGAGATCAGCGGCGACGTGGACGCCGCGCTCGACCGCTACGGCGCCGACCTCGCGGCCCGCCTGATCGGCCTGGAGGCCAACCCGAACGTGATCCTGGGGGTGCGGCGATGACCGATACCGAGCAGCACGACAAGCTCAGCGGCGCGGACCTGGCCCGCACCGCCCTGCGCGCCGCCCGCCGGACCGCCCGCAACGCGGGCAACGCCCCCGCCAAGCACAAGAGGCCCCTGGCAGTGGCCGACCGGCGAGGCCGCGACGCCCGCGAACCGGCCCGCCTCAACCTGGTCGTCCCCGCACTCGCCGCCTCCCAGGGCTGGGCCCTGGGCATAGCCGGCGGCAGCATCCAGGACCGGTGGGCCGCCATCGTCGGACCCGACGCCGCCACCACGCCGCCCTCGCCGTCGCCCGCGGCCACACCATCCCGCTGCGCACCGCCCGCCCGCCGCAGTCGGCCCCCGCCCGCGGTGCTGCGTGACCAGGACCGTGCGCCCGGCAGGCGGGGTGGTTCCTCTCCGTGGTCCTCGGCTCCTTTCCGCAGGCGTGGCGGACGACGGGATGGGCCTCGCGCCCGGCAGCCTAGATTGATTGAATGATAGGAGTTGGGTATCATTGATTCATGCTGTACCAGACGCCCCGCCTTGAGTCCGTCGACCATCAGGTCCTGGAGCAGATCAACTCCATGCGCGACCAGCTGCGGCACGCCGTTCAGCAGGCCCCCATGAAATGGACGCTCGACCTGCGCAAGGCCCTCACGGCCAGTGCCATCGCAGCCTCGAACACCATCGAGGGCTACCGAGTCGATGCGAGGGACGTCGCCGACCTGATGGACGGCGAGCGCGAGGTCGAGGCCAGCGACGAGAACAAGACGGAGACCCTGGCCTACCAGCAGGCCATGACCTACATCCAGTCCCTCCACGACGCCCGCGACTTCCGCTACAGCAAGGAACTGCTCAACGCCCTGCACTGGATGCTCCAGGGCCACCACCACCCGCTCAAGACCGCCGGGCAGTGGCGCAGGACGGCCATCCGGATCACGGCCCCCGGTGACGAGCTCGCCACGGACTACGAGGGACCGGACCAGGAGCTGCTGCCCGGTTTGATGAGTGAGCTCGTCGACTGGCTCAACGAGGGCGACCTCGAAAGCCACGTCCTCGTGCGGGCCGCGATGGCGCACCTCAACCTGGTGAAGATCCACCCCTGGTCGGACGGCAACGGCCGGATGTCCCGCTCTCTGCAGACCCTTTTGATCGCCCGGGGCGGAGTCCTCGCCCCCGAGTTCTCCTCGATCGAGGAGTGGCTGGGGATGCCCGGCAACACCTGGGAGTACTACAAGGTGCTGCGCGAGGTCGGCGGTCCGTTCTGGTCACCCCAGCGGGACACCCTGCCGTGGATCAAGTTCAATCTCCTCGCGTACCACCAGCAGACGCAGCGGGTCCAGCGCCGCGTCGACCGGTCCAACGACTGCTGGACACAGCTCATCGAGGCGGCTGACCGGTACGGGATCACCGAGCGGCAGACGACCGCTCTGCACGAAGTGGCGATGGTGGGGCGGGTGCGCCGCTCGCGCTACGAGAAAGCCGAAGCGATCAACACTCAACAGGCGACGAGGGACCTGCAGGCCCTGACCAAGGCGGAACTGCTGACAGCGGTGGGGCAGACGAAGGGCCGTCACTACATTGCTGGGCCCCGCTTTCCCCAGGAGGTCCTGGAAACCGCCCAACGGCACCACACCATCGTCAACCCGTACACCGCCACGTAGAAGGCCGGTCCGCGATCGGTACGGAGGCCGGCCCCCACTGGGGCCGGCCTTCTCGGCTTCAGCGCCGGGTGTCCAGGTGGTTCCGGCGTACGGCGACGAGGGCGCGCCAGCGGTTGCGGACGGTCTCCTCGTCGTCGAGCCACAGCGTCGTGGACGGTGCAGGCAGCGGCCGGCCGGCCATGAAGTGGGCGATGTCCAGGTAGTAGGCGAAGTCGCCGCCCGCGGTGGCCTCGCGCAGCCGGGCGATGGCGGCGGTCAGGTCGTCCTCGGCGCCGCGGACGGCATGGTGGAAGACGAGGGCGGTCTCCAGCAGCGGGATGAGCCAGGGCAGGCCGGCAACGTCGATCTGGGCCCGCAGGACGGCGACGCGGTCGGCGATCTCGCGGTTGTCGGTGCCGGCGTCGCGGACCAGACCGGCCACGCGGGCGTGCAGCACGGTGGCCCGCTGGTCGAGGGGCTCCAGGTACTGGCGGGCGAGGTCGATCTCCTCGCCGGCCCGGTCGGGGTCGGTGAACGCCGTGACCAGGGCCAGGCGCGTTTGTGCGATGGCCCGCTCACCGGGCGCATTGTGCTGCTCGGCCTCCGCCTGCCCGTCCCGCAGGGCCTGGGCGGCCGCGGTGAAGGCGCCCTGCGGCCACAGGATGTCGCCCCTCACACGGTGGCGGCGGCTCTTCCACGTCAGCGTGGAGGCGGCGGCCAGCGCGGCGGGGAAGTCACCCGCGATGCGGGCGAGGTTGGCGATGCCGCGCTGCGCCTGCGGGGCGAGGCGGCCGCCAGCGGCGGCGACGTGGCGCATGCCCTCGAGGGAGGCGGCGGTGCGGCCGAGGTCTTTGTCGGCCTTGGCCCGGTAGTACACGGCGAGCTGGGTCAGCTCGTCGGTGAGCAGGTTGCTGTCCAGGGCGGCGGTCAGGCGGCGGGCGGTGTGGGCGCGGTGTTCGTGCTGGCGGCGGCTGATGGCGGTCAGCAGTTCGGCCAGGGCGTCGGCGGGCGTGTCCGCGGCCGGGCCGTCACCCTGTGCGGGGGTGGGTGGGGCGATGGGCTCCCACACGGAGTCGTCGATGTAGGCGAAGGCGGCATCCGTCAGATGGCGTCCCGTGGAGTGGTGTAGCAAGGATCTTGGAGTAACCCCTGGTCATGGGAGAGCCATCGCGCAACTCTCTGAGTAGAACGGCGAGTTCACCAGGGGGTGCGCGATGGCCTTGTCCCAGTC